>JAEUSY010000031.1 GCA_016788295.1 Flavobacteriales bacterium | reverse complement strand
TCGGCGAAGTCGAGCATGTCGATCTTCTCCAGCTGCGTGGCCGCGCCGAACTCCGGCGTCATGATGTAGAGGCTCACGTCGCTGTGGTCCAGGATCTCGGTATCGCTCTGGCCGATGCCGCTGGTCTCCAGGATGATCAGGTCGAAGCCCGCGGCCTTCAGGATGCTCACGGCCTCCTTCACATGCTTGCTCAGCGCGAGGTTGCTCTGGCGTGTGGCGAGGCTGCGCATGTACACGCGCTCCCCGCGGATGCTGTTCATGCGGATGCGGTCGCCCAGCAGCGCGCCGCCGGTCTTGCGCTTGCTCGGGTCCACGCTGATCACGCCGATGGTCTTGGTGGGCTGGTCCAGGATGAAGCGGCGGATGAGCTCGTCCACCATGCTGCTCTTGCCCGCGCCGCCCGTGCCCGTGATGCCGAGCACCGGGGCGGTGTTCGCCTCGGCCTTCTTGTGGATCTCGTCGGCGATCTTGGCGAACACTTCCGGATGGTTCTCGGCTGTGCTGATCAACTTGGCGATGGCCGGCCAGTTCTGCGGCGTCAGCTTCTTCGCTTCACCGTTCACCTTGTCGGTGAGGTCGAAGTCGGCCTTCTCGAGCATGTCGTTGATCATGCCCTGCAGGCCCATCGCACGACCGTCATCGGGGTGGTACAAGCGCGTGATCCCGTATTCATGCAATTCCTTGATCTCCTCGGGCAGGATCGTCCCGCCGCCACCACCGAAGATCTTGATGTGCCCTGCGCCCTTCTCCTTGAGCAGGTCGTGCATGTACTTGAAGTACTCCGTGTGCCCGCCCTGGTAGCTGGTCATGGCGATGGCGTGCGCGTCCTCCTGGATGGCGGTGTTCACCACATCCTCCACGCTGCGGTCGTGCCCCAGGTGGATCACCTCGGCGCCGGTGCTCTGGATGATGCGCCGCATGATGTTGATCGCCGCGTCATGTCCATCGAATAGGGACGCTGCGGTTACCACGCGGATCTTGTTCTTAGGAACGTAAGGAGGAGCTTGCACGAAGGTGGACATGGCTATAGCGGCGGGCTGGTGCCCGGGAGTGGTGCGAAGTTACCGGAGGCGCGGTTACGGTGCGGTGCGCACTGAGGCTCAGGCCGTTTCAAATTTTACATTCTACATTCTACATTCTACATTCTACATTCTACATTCCTAAAGGTATGGGCCGCCTTAACGGGCTGTCCGCTGTAGCCGACTTGCCTCACGCCGCATCGCATCGGGCTGCGGTGGCTTCCTTCGGTCGCCTCCCTGCCTACCGTCAGGCAGGCTCGCTCCGTCCGTTGCTCGCGCTCTGCTTCACCGGGCTGCCGCTCCCATCCCTGGCGGAGATCACATCCGACAACGATCACTTCTCACCTGAACCGTGCAAGCGCTCCATCGCCTTCAGGTAGACCTCGGAGAGGTAACGGCCATCGGGCTGTTGTACCAATAAGTAAGGCAGGAACCAGATCGGTACCACAGCAGGATCGATATTCCATGTGGCACCTACATCGGTCCGCTTCATCTCGCAGAACAACTTGGCAGACCCATGTTCTGAGTTGTCCCAGATGTAGGCATGATAGGCGATCGATAGCGCTTCAGGCAGGTGCGCCATCGTCCGGTTCCAGCGGCTGATGATCTTCTCTTTCGGCACATCGTGTCCTCCCTGTTTCACGCGGATCTCCTTCACACGTTGCACGTTGATGGCCGGGTCTTCCGTGGAGATGAAGTAGAGATAGACCTTGTACCCTGCGGCCTTGGCCCGTCGCATCAACTCCAGCTTGTTCGGATGACTGAACACCGTCTCGAATGAGAACTTGCGCTTCGCTGAAAGCAGCTCATCATAAAGGAACTGCGCGATCAATTGAGCCACGCGGTCCTTGGGAATTGAAGGTTTGGAGCGCACTCGACCACTGGTCCAGACCACGCCACGCTCCAGGTCATTCAACGTGAACTCGTCGTCCAACAGACCGGAACCTGCAGCAAAAGCGAGGAAGCGCTCAGCACCAAGTTCAAGCTCGAAAGGGGTAAGGTCATAACCCTTACCGAGCGCCCTTGCGATATCATCCGCATTGATGTAGACACCGAAATCCACCGGACGACCGTTCACCCGGGCCTTGCGTACCGCATTGATGATGGTCGTCTTTCCGGACCCGTTCGGACCGGCGAACACCCGCAAGCGCAGCGATCGCGCCATGGCCGTTCAGGCAGCAGGAAGCTTGATCCGCTTCACCCGCTTGGTCACCTTGCCGGACTTGTCCACCTTCACCAGCCAGCCTTCCTTCACCACCAGCAGTTCATCCACGTGGTCAAAGGCAGAACGACTCGCGGACTTGGTGGCTGTGGCAGACACGCGACGGAGGGTCTTGCTCGTAAGGGGCGCTTTGGCAGTTCTACGCGTAGTGCGGACCGTTGTCCTCTTGGTTGCCATGGCCGAAAGTTACGGACAGGAAGGACCTCAGCGGAATAGTGCTTGACCAGTCCGCTCATTGATCTGCCCAGGCAGCATTCCCTCACCCCACCCCGTCTCCTCCGTACATTCGGTCATCATGCGTACCACCCTCCTCACCCTGGCCCTGTCCCCCTTGCTGGCCGCCGCCCAGAGCTGGTGCCCGCCGGGAGCGACGTGGAATTTCGCGATCCA
Organism: Flavobacteriales bacterium; assembly: GCA_016788295.1. GTDB lineage: Bacteria > Bacteroidota > Bacteroidia > Flavobacteriales_F > PHOS-HE28 > PHOS-HE28. The sequence goes on along the minus strand of JAEUSY010000031.1, from coordinate 113,313 downwards.
GGCTTGGATGACTGACGGTCACATCGTGAGGACCTATATCGGGGATACGCTCGTGGACGGTTGGGTCGCCCAGCGTATCCATCAGGAAGGCGAGCAGATCAGCTATTGGAACAACGATACGGTGACCATCGACAATGTTGTCTTGACCTCCGTGCAGGATAGTGTGTTGTACACGCGTGTGTTGTGGAACGGGCAGCCGGCATGGGATACGCTCTATCGGTTCGACGCGGTGATCGGCGATCGTTGGTTCCCACCCGGCGCTGATTCGGTCTGCCTGAACGGAACGGATGGTATGGTGGAAGTGCTGGATACCTCCACCGTTCTGATCGATGGTGTACCGTTGCGGCAGTGGACGATATCGTACATCGATGCGACCGGACAGCCCATCTGGGGTTCCTTCACCGTGATGGAGCGCCTTGGTAGCCTCGGTGGCTTCACGTTGATGCCGGGTTCGTGCATCATTGTGGAGTATGGCGAGAGGCTTCGGTGCTACTCGGACTACCAGATCGAATACCGCGAGCCGGGTTGGGCCTATTCCTGTACTTCAGTGACCAACGTCCGTGAGCTGGGTACTACCACAGGTCAAGTGTTCCCCAACCCCGGCACCACCCACTTCACCCTCGATCTCCCACCCGGTCCGCACACCATCACCCTCTTCGATTCCACGGGCCGCATGGTGCTGCACCAACGCACCTCCGATGCCCGGCCGCTGATCACCACGGAGGCGCTACCCGCTGGGCTGTACCGCATCACCGTACGCGATGAGCGCGGCGGGGTGATGGGCGCGACGTGGGTAAGGGAGTAGGCCGGCGCGGCACGTATCTTCGCTATAGCCATCAACCCATGAACATCAACGCCCTCAAGCTCGAGTTGGTCCAGCGTCTGGTCTCCACCGATGATGCCACGGTATTGACCAAGGTGAAGCGGCTGCTGGACCTGCTGCGCGCCAAGCCGAACCGTCCGCTGGATGAGCACGACGAGGAGTTGTTGGCCGCAGCCAACCTGTTCGCTTCCACGGCCTATGGCGATGATGAGCCGGACATCAGCAGCCTCGAATTGAAGGAGCCGAACCCCAACTACGGCGGATGAAGCCGGGTGATGTGGTCCGCTGGGCCTTTGTGCAGGGCGATGGCCAGCGCAAGTTCAGGCCAGCGATCATCCTCGGCGAGGTCCCGCCCTACAAGGACTGGCTTGTTTGCGCAGTGAGTTCGCAGGTGCAGCGCGAGGTGAAGGGGCTCGATGTGCTGATCGATGAGCGGCATCCTGACTTTGACCGGATGGGGCTGAGGGTCCCCAGCTTGGTACGCGTCGCACAACTGACCACCTTGCCTGACAAGGTGATCCAAGGGTCGATCGGTGAGGTAAGCCCAGCTACGTTGGAACAGATGAAGTCGCGGCTGCGGGACTGGCTGAGCTGATCCGGTGTGGCGGTTATGGCGCGGTGCGCACTGACGCTCAGTTCGTTACACCATCTACATTCTACATTTTACATTCTTCATTCCTGCCCGCCCGGCTTCACTTTGTCCATGTCGAGTTTCAGGCAAGGCAGCATTCCTCCTCCCAGCCCTGTCCTCTTCCTACATTGGTTCATCATGCGCGCCGCACTCATCCACTTGGCCCTGCTGCCCGTGCTGGCTGCGGCACAACCCTGGTGCCCGCCGGGGGCCACGTGGACCTATGAAGCCGGTATGTTCCTGGCCGGCTTCACCAGGATGAGCTATACGGGCGACACCCTGGTCGACGGCTACACCGCGCAGATCATCGACCGCTATTCCGCCGTCCAGTATCCGCAACCTCCTCCGGGCCCCATCTTCAGTGGACCACCCGCGGTGAGCTACACGCCAGTTGCTGTGATCACGCGCGCTGAAGGCGATGTGGTCTTCACCCTTCAGGGAGGTGAGTGGGATACATTGTATTGGTTCGGCGCTGCACCCGGGCAGGGCTGGACCGCCGCTCATGTGCAGGAGGGGCAGGACTGTGTGCCGTTCGTAGTGGCCGATACCGGCACCACCGTGATCGACGGCATGGCATTGCGCTGGATCGAGATCGAAAGCTGGTATCGTGTGTACGAACGCATCGGTTCCACATGGGACATGTTCATGTACTGCCCGAATTGGATCATCGATGGACCGATGGGGATGCGTTGCTATTCGGACGATGACATCTCCTTCCAAGTAGCGTCGGGAGAATGCGAGCAGTTCGTCGGGCTGGATGACATGTACAGTCCTTCCCGGACGAACCTCTTCCCCAACCCCGGCACCACCCACTTCACACTCGACCTCCCACCCGGCCCGCACACCATTACCCTCTTCGATGCCACGGGACGCACGATGCTGCAACAACGCACCACCGATGCCCGAGCGGTGATCGGCACGGAAGCGCTGCCCGCAGGGCTGTATCGGATCACCGTGAGTGATGATCGCGGTGGGGTGATGGGTGCGACGTGGGTGAAGGAATAGGCTAGGCCTTCGCCAGCGCCTTGATGTCCTTCACCTCGATCACGTTCTTCGGATAGCCCCGTTGCACGGCATGGATCATGGCGAGGCCCACCTGCTTCATGCTGCAGGTGACCCAGGGTACCAGCACGCCGAACAGGGGCACCAGGGCACGCATCCACCATTTCGGGTTGCGCATGCCGGGGGTGAGGGTCATGAAGCCCGGCCGGAAGTTGAACTGCTGCCGGAAGCTGAGCCGTGAGAGCTCGTTCTCCGTGCGTCCCTTCACCCGCGCCCACATCAGGCGGCCTTTCTCCGTGCTGTCCGTTCCCCCGCCGGAAACGTAGATGAAGGTGGCCTGGGGTGAACCCGCATGGACCGCCCTGGCCAAGGCCATGGTGGTGTCGTAGGTGGCACGGGTGTAGTCGGCCTCGCTCATGCCCACCGAGCTGATGCCCGCACAGAAGAAGCAGCCATCATACCCGGTGAACTGGTCCTTCACCGCGTCCAGCTTGAGGAAGTCGGGCACCAGCAGCTCGGTCAACTTCGCATGGCTGCGGCCACAGCTCCGGCGGCCCACCACCAGCACCCGGTCCACTTCGGGATGCGCCAGGCATTCCAAGAGCACGCCTTCGCCCACATAGCCCGTGGCGCCGGTGAGGATGATCTTCATTCCCATGGCACCAAGCTATGGACGCGTTACGTTCGCCGTTCATCGCATTACGGTCCTGTATGCGCATCCTCGCCCTCCTCTCCTTCCTGCTTCCGGTGTGGACCCTGGCCTGCACCGCCTTCATCCTCCACGAGGGGGGACGGACATTTGTTGGCAACAACGAGGACTCCTGGTGCGTGGAAGGCCGCATGCGCTTCGTGCCCGGCGAGGCTGGACGGCTGGGCGCGGTGTACTTCAGCAGTTGGCGGGGCCACCCCTACCTGCCCTGGGCGGACCAGCTGGGCATGAACGAGGCCGGACTGGTGTTCGACGGGCTCACGATCCAGCCGAAGGACGTGGCATCCACGCCGGGCAAGCTGCCGGTGAAGTTCAATGCACTCACCAACCGCATGCTCGAGCAATGCCGCGATGTGCGGGAAGCCGTGGCTTTCCTGCAAGCGCATGACCTGATCTTCCTGCACAAGAGCATGATCTTCCTGGCCGATGCGCAGGGCCGTTACGCGGTGGTGCAGAACGACACCATCCTCTTGGGCGACGAGCCGCACTTCGCGGTGGGCAACTGGCGGTTGAACGGCGGCACGGACCACGACGCGATCCCCATCCCTCGCCTGCAACAGGGTCGCGACCTGTTGAAGGCCGGTGTGGCGCCAACGGTGAACGGCGCGTGGTCAGTTCTGGAAGGCATGCAGTCCTGCCGGGACTTCCTGGGGAACGGCACCTTTTTCAGCACGCTCTTCGAACCCGACAGCGGCCGGGTGCACCTGGCCTTCTACCACGACTACGACCACCAGATCACCTTCGACCTGCGCGAGGAACTGCTGAAGGGCGCACATGAGGTGGACCTGGCTTCGCTCTTCCCACCGAACAAGGCCTTCCAGGCGCTGCAGGCCTACCGCACGCCTTTCCACGAACGCTGGCTCTTCCAGGGCTTGATGATCTGGGGCGGAGCTGCCGTGCTGTGGGGCTTCATCCTCGGTGTGTGGCTGCTCGTGAACGGGGTACGTCGGTTGCGGCGGTTGCCGGTGCGCACGAGCTGGCCGCTGGTGCTGGCCGGTCTCGGGCTGGTGGCCCTGGTGGGACTGGTGGGCGTGCTGCTCACGTTGGAGCAGGTCTTCTACTTCGGCCTGGGCGATGTGCATCCCGCGCTGGCCGCGCTGCCCTACTTGCTGCTGGCCGTGGCGGTGGTGCTGTTCCTTCGGCTGCGCCAGCACCGGGGCGAGCGCTGGCCGCTGCTGCCGGCTTTCGTCCTCTTGCTTCCCGTGCTGGCCGGGTGCGCGTACTGGGGCTTCTTCCTGCCGCATTGAGCGGTGGAACTTGCCGCATCCGGTGTGCTGGCCGCGCTACAGTTCTTCCTCCTCTGCTGGCGGCGGCTGTGGCCGTAGCTCAGATCGGCGACCAACCGCCGTACCCGATGGTGAACAGCAGCTGCCAACCTGCGTGCGTACCTGTCAGTGGGTACAGGCCTTCGGGAAGGACCGGCACATCATGCGGAAGCTCCACGCCATCGTAGGTGCAGTGGAACCAAGTGATGCCGAGGCTGGTGCTGAGCGCGCCCACCGACGTCGGTGTTGGCCGCCACCGCCACCCGATCGCCAACACGGGCGATACGGATGGCCGGTAGTGCAGCGTGAGGGTGCGCAGGTCACTGGCCGTGGTGGTGCTATCGAGCGTGATGGTAGTGGGCACGTGCATGCCGAACAACAGCCGCGCACCGCCCTGCAGGTTGAACTGGCTCTGTGCAGCGCGGTACAACTGGACCACAGCGCCGGCCTCGATCGCCCATCGGTCTGCGGCGTTGTTCGGTGGTGCGAAGGGGTTGGTGGTGCCGGTGGCCTTCCAACCGCCCATCTCGTAACCGAAGCTGAGGCGTCCGCTCCACCGCCCGGCGATGCGCCGGTCCACGCCAACGCCCAGGTGGAATCAACCGGCCAGATCGATGGTACCTGTGTCATCATGGCCTGTGCGTGCGGTCACGTCCATGCTGCCGCCTCCGCCCAGGTATAGGTCAAGCGCCCATTTCGGAGCGATGCGTGTGCTGTCCTGGCCCAGACTTGAAGCCGCCAGCAGAACCATCAGCAGTCCGAGCACCACGTGCCGCATCCCACGAAGTTCGCATGCCGGGGCCGCGACCAGCTGACGTCGGTCAGCACGGACAAGGACCTGCGAGGGGGCGGATCAGATCATCCCCTCCTCCTTGAACACCATGCGTTCCGCGCCGGTCAATGGGTCCTTCTCCACCTTCGGTTTGGTGAAGACCCGGTGCGCCAGATAGAGCGCCACCCCTCCGATGGAAACGCTTAGCATCCGCCCGGTCAGGGTCCACAGGTCCGCGCCATCCTTCACCAGCTCGCCCAGGTCGTTCAGCAGACCGAAGGCTCCCACCGCGTTGCCCCATCCGACCCATTCGAAGACCTGCCCCTGCCAACGATACAGGCTGTAGCCCAGCAGCAGCGAGGCGATGGGAACAAGGCTCAGGTAGGCCGTGGCCTGGTCCGGACCGATCGCACCCTGCAGCAGTGGACGTGCCAGGCGCAGCAACGCGGAGGCCGCGATCAAGCCCAGCAAGGTCAGGTGCAGGGTGCGGTAGCGCTCACGGGCCAGCAACGAGGGCATGTACCGCACCACCTCGGCCACCTTCTTCGGCTTGGCCTCGGGGAACTGCAACAACAGGTTGTCGAACACCTGCTGCTTGGGGATGCCGAACGACAGCAGCTCTTCCGCCTTGACCTTGATCGCCTTGTTGCCCATGGCATCACGAAGATCGCAGGGCACAAGGTCCCTCCGGTGCCGGTCGGCACGCGCGGTTGCCGCTCATCCCAAGCGGTCCTCGTCCACCCTCGCTCAGGGTGTGCTCACTGCAGCACGAGGCGCTCCCAATGCGGCACGCCATCCACGAACACACCCACGTGGTACACGCCGGGCGCAGCGCCGGGCAGGGCCACCTGGACGCGGCGTTCCTGCTGCACGCGCTGTTCCTTCACCATGCGGCCCGCGGCATCGAGCACGCGCACCTGCACAAGGCCCGCAGCGCGGTCCAGGGTGATGGCGAAGCCTTCCTCGGCACGCGTCGGGTTGGGCCACAGGCGCATGTCGTTCGTGGCCACCGGCTCCACACCCACCGTGCCGGTGATGGTGGTGTCGATGTTCACCACGATCCCGAAGGACGGCCCCCAGGCATCGTTGACGTCCTTGGCACGCAGCCACAAGACGTTCACACCGGCCGTCACGGGTACGGGGATGCCTCCACCCCGCAAGGCCTCGAGGGCTGCGTTGAAGTCGTTGTCCACGGCGAGCATCAGCGTGCCGTTGCCCGGACCCGGATCGTCGTTCACGTAGTATTCCGCGGTCGCCACCTGGATCTCCGGGAAGGTGACCGTTCCGCCCATCACCTCCACCACCACCCGGAAGGGCAGGCTCCACGCGCCGTTCACATCCTTGGAACGGACATGCAGCACATGTACCCCCTCGGCAGGCAGCGTGGTGGTCTCGAGCGCGATGGCCTCCAGCGCACTGTTGAAGTCCCCATCAAAGGCCAGCATCGGCGTGCCGCTGCCCTCACCGGGGTCGCTGTCCCAGAAATACTCCGCCTGGGTCACCTCGATGCTCGGCACATCCACGGTGGAAGGACCGATCTCCACTACCGTGGTGAAGGTGGGCCCCCAGTTGTTCTGCTGGTCCTTCACGCGGATGCCGAGCGTGTGCACGCCCGTTGAAGGCAGTGTGGTGGTCTGGAGCAGCAGCGACTCCAAGGCCGCATTGAACGCGCCATCGGCGGCGCTCATCGGCAGCGCGTTGCCCGCACCGGGATCGGTATCCCAGAAGTACTCGGCGTTGTCCACGCGCTGGGCCGTGGCCGTGCCGAGGCACAGCACCCAGAGCGCGGCAAGCAGGTTGCGTGTGTTCATGGTCGTGGCCGTTGGGGATCAACGATCGAAGGCCACGGCACGCACGCGCAGGGTGCTGCCTTGCCGCACATTGAAGGGATGGCCGGCCATGTACACCCGCGCGGCACCGGTGTGCAGCGGATGGAAGTTGGTGAGCGTGTAGCTGGCACCATAGGCCCCGGCATCACCGATGGTGAGGTCAAGATCGTAGAAGGGTGCAGCGGGGTTACCACCATTGATCGCCCCGGGTGCGTTCAAGAAGGTGCCATCCGCGTTCAGCGTGATCGGCTGGGTGGTGGTGTTGTTGCCCTCGAAGGTGAACCCGGTGCTGATGGCGATATTCATGCCGGCCACGTGGTTGAAATACACGTTGATCTGCCCGAAGTTGCCGCTATCCTTGTTGATGCCCCGGTTCTCACCGCTCCAGGTCCGCGTAACGGCATTGTTCATGATCTCCCAGATGGCCCCGGAGCTGGTGTTCGCCAGGTTGATGCCGTAGGTGGTGAACTGCCCGGTATAGGCCGTGATGGTATTGTTCCAGATGAGGTTCTGCACACCGCTCGTGTTCCCTCCGTACACCTCGATGCCCATCCAACCGTGCTGCACGTAGTTGTTGCGGATGTGCACCACCTGGTGGTCCGTATTCACGAAGATGCCCTCATAGCTCACGCGGCCCTTCACCTTGTTGCCCACGATGGCGCAGGTGTCCAGCGGGAAGCCACCGACGTTGGGCGTCACACTGATGGCCTCATCCGTGATCTGGCTGCCGTCGATGTCGTTGCCGATCACGTTGCCATAGAACAGGCCCACCGTGCCGTTCTGCAGCGTGCAGCCCACCACGTCCACATCGAAGTTCTGGTTGGCCAGCTGCACGCCGCCGTTCACGAAGAAGCTGTCGATCACCCGCACCCGGGTGCCGCGCACAGCGGCACTGCCGGAGGCGGCCTGGATGCCACCGGCCGTGTTGCGCATGCCGATGATGGTGACCTGACGACCCGTGGCCGGCACGATGCTGTAGGTGCCCTGCACCACGAAGAAGCCGTTGTCCGCATAGCTCAGGAACTGCAGGCTCTTGTCCACGGTGATGTTCTCGATCCACGGGATGTCGCCGGCGCGGTTCTTCACCAGGATGCGGTCGCCATCCACCGCAGCGGCCACGGCACTGGCGATGTTGGGATAGGTGGGTGCGGAGCCGAACTCCTCCACGATGCGATCAACGGCGAAGGTGCTGAGGGTGACACCGCCGAACAACAGGCAAGCAAGCAGTCTCATGAGGGATGGGTGAAGCATGAGCGGCGAAAGTAGCCGTTCAGCCCGGCGTAACGTGCCGACCGCTCACCGCTCGTCCCGCTGATCGGCCAGCAGCCGCTGCATGGCGGCATCGATGCGGCGGAAGCGCACCTCGCGCTCGGCCACCACGGGCCTTACTTCCAATGGGCTCTCCCCCACCGCCGGATCGCGCAGGAAGCCCACCACCTTCTCGTTGGCGCCGTTCACCTCCAAGCCAATGCAGACCGCAAGGCTCCGCTCGGGATCACGTCCCATGCGCCGCCCCAGAGCGATGACGAAGTACACCTGTCCTCCCGGGCCACGGAACCGATGGGCCTCGCACAGCGGACCGACCATGGTCCCGGACCCTGTCCCCTCATGCAACCGCGGGAAGAGCCCGGCACCCAGCCAGTTCCCGACCGCATCGTTCAGCATCTCGATCTCCAACGGGGGCATGCGCCGCTCCAGGAAGAGCTCCTTCATGGGCAGCACGGACCCGCCGGTGCGGTCATGATCGAAGCGCTGGAAGAAGAGGCCCTGCACCCCCAGGTGCTGTGGCAGCAGGTTGGTGATGCGCAGCGCGAGCATCTCCGGCGTGGAGTTCCAACGATCCAGCAGCTCCAGCATCCGGTCGCTGTGGAAGCGGCTCGTGGCGAAGAAGGCCCGCAGGTCCTCCACGAAGGGCCCGGACGGCAGCAGCAACGCGCCACCGAAGTAGCTGGCCTTGCTGTTGTTGAGCAGGTGGTCGAAACTGGTGGCCCGGGGCCAGGGCGTCATGAGCGCACGCTGGCCTGTGAGCCCGAGGAAGGCATACCCCAGTTCCTTGGCGTAGAGGAAGGCCTTCTGGTTATCGGCCAGCCGGGCATTGATCAGCAGCTTGCGCCGTTCGGGAATGAAGACGCTGCGGATGTGCACCAGCTCCGGATAGGCCTCCAGTCCGGTCTCCTCCACCACATAGCCGAACTCGTTGATGAGGATGTCGCGGAGCCGGTCGCCCGAAAGGGGCTCACGATCCCCGATGCCATGCACCGCGCGGAAGCGGAGGGCCTCCTCCTCCAGGTCCACGAAGTGGTTCGCATGCAGCTCCTGGTAGGACCGCAACGCCGCGAAGTAGAAGTGCTCCTGCGAGAGGTTGTAGTTGGCGGCGATGCGCACCAGGGTGCTGATGAAGGCCGAGACCTTGGCGGGTGCATTGGCGATGAGCTCCACCAACTTGCCGCGATCGATGCCGAAGAGGTCGAGCGGCACATCCTTCAGGATCCCGCCCTCGAGCAGTTCACCCACCGGCGCCAGGTGCTTGTCCAGCTTCAGGCTCACCAGCTGGTCGAAGGTGGTGCCCAGTGCAGCGGCCAGCGCCGCGAGCTTCTCGGCCTTGGGATACTTCCGCCCCTTCTCGATCTCGTTCAGGTAGCTCACGGAAAGACCCGTCCGCTGACCCAGCTCGGCCAGCGAGAGCCCCTGCGCCTGCCGCGCGCGCCGCAGCTTCAGGCCCAGGATCAGCCGGATGTCCTCCTCCTTCAGTTCCACGTCCGAAAAGTAGCGGGTTCCCCACTGCATGCGCCGTTGAAGGCGGCGAGGCGCCTCACGACCGTTGCGCGGCGAACGCGGCTTCCAGCAGCTTCCGGGCATGCGCGCGGCCGATGGTACGGATGCGCTCCGCCTGGTGCAGGTCCAGGATCCCGAAGGCCGCGAGCTCAGGGGGCTCGATGTAAAGGCGGCACCCTTCGGAGGAACGCGCCACCACCTCGCGGAAGCTCAAGTGCACCGTGCGGTCGATGGTCTCCCGGAAATTGAGCCGGCCGTTCAACGGGGCCAACGGGTTCACATACACTGCGATGACTTCGGAGCGCTGGTCGTTGAAGGGCTCGATGGGCAGGTTGTTACTGAGTCCACCGTCCACATAACGCCCCTGCCCGATGGCCACGGGCGGGAACAGCACCGGCACCGCGCTGGCCGCCAACAGGGCCGGCACCAGCTCCCCTTCGTGCAGCAGGCATTGCCGGCCGGTGGCCAGGTCGGTGGTGCTCACGAAGAAGGGCATGGGCATCTGCTCGATGCGTTGCACGGGCAGGGTGGCCTCCAGGAACGACCGGATGCGGTTCTGCGTGAGGCGGTCACCGCGCAGGATGCGCCAGCGGCTGAAGATGCCGGGCACCTTGCTCCGCATCAGGTCCACCACCTCGCCGGGTGCCAGCCCCGCCGCGATGTAGGCCCCCACCAGGGCACCCGCACTGGTGGCGCTGATCGCGCCCGGCACGATGCCGAACTCCGCGCAGGCCTCCAGCACGCCCAAGTGCGCGAAGCCACGCGCGCCACCACCGGAGAGCACAAAAGGTGCTTGCTGCCTGTTCATCCCCGATCCGTGGCCCATCACAACGCTCGTTCCTGACCGCAAAAGTACCCGTGCGTGGGCCGGCTTATGCCCCTGCGGAGATCATTTGACAGAGATTAACTGTTGTCTTTTGCAACTTTCAATACTTTTGTCCCGTTGATTTTGTCAACCATTCCCATGGATAACCTGTCCGAAGAACTCTCCCGCACCCTCGGAACGACCATGCGCAGCCTGGCCCGCCTGGTGGCCCTGGAGCTGGACCGCAGCGAGCTCGGCATCCGTCTCCCCCAATTCGGCGTGCTGGATTTCCTGCTCACCAACAGCCGGGCCGTGCAGACCGACCTGGCGAACCATTTCGCCAAGGACAAGAGCGCCATGCTCCGGCAGCTGGATGAGATGGAGGAGGCCGGCTGGATCGAGCGCCAGATGGACCCCAACGACCGGCGCCGCAAGAACCTGGTGGTGACGAGGAGCGGCCTGGATGTCCATAAAAAGGTCGCCAAGCTCCGCAGCAAGGTTTTCGCGCAAGTGCTGGAAGGAGTAAGCGAAAAGGAAGTCGCCGCCTGCCTGAAGGTCCTGAACACCATGAACGAGAACGCCAATAGCGGCGACCCGAAATGAAACGTCTTCTTTCCCTGGCCGCCCTGCGCAGCCTTGCTGCCGCGGTCGCAGTGCTCATCGTCCAATCCGCATCCGCACAGGAGTTGCTCACCCTGCGCGAGGCCATCGCCTATGGCAAGGCGAACAGTCCGCTGATGGTGATCGCGGCCAACGACCGGGAACGGGCCGAGGCCCAGGCCACGGAGGCCCTGAGCAGCTACCTGCCCCAGGTGAACGCCACTGGCCAGTTGGACAACAACCTGAAACGTCCCACGACGATCCTGCCACCGGGGATCTTCAGCGATCAGCCCACCCCGGTCCAGTTCGGCACGCAGTACAACACCACCTTGAACATCCAGGCCGAACAGACCTTGTTCGACCTGGCCTCCCTCAACGGCATACAGGCCGCCGGTCCGAACCGGGAGATGGCCCGCATCCGTGAGGAACAGGCGCAGGAGCAGCTCATCTACGAGGCCTCCCGCGCCTATGCCGCCGCGCTCACCACCCGGCTGAAGGTGCAACTGCTCGATGCGAACCAGGCCCAATACGACTCGCTGGTGCCCCTCATGGAACTGCGCCGTGCCAAGGGCGTGGCCCAGGCCCTGGACGTGGACCGCCTGGAGGTGGCCCGTCGCAACATCCTCTCCCAGCGCACGGTGGCGCATGCCAACATGGAACTGGCCATGGGCCAGCTGAAGCAGATCATCGGCATGCCCCTGGCCACCGAGATCGTCCTGGTGGACACCCTGCCGGTGGGCGGACAGCTCATCGCCACCACCCAGGGCCCCTTCAGCCTGGACCGTCTGAACGCTTACCGCTATGCCGAGACCGCGCTGCTCCTGAACGGCATCGATGTGCGTCGCAAGCGCAATGCCTACCTGCCCACCCTCAGCGCCTTCGGACGCTATGGCGCCAATGCCCAGGGCAACGACCTCGGCGACAGCTACGATCAGTGGTTCGACTACGCCACCGTTGGTGTGAAGCTGAGCGTTCCGCTATACAGTGGTTCGCGACGCTCCAGCCAGCTCAAGCAAAGCCAACTCGCGCTGGCCAACGCCCAACAGCAGTTGAAGCTCAACGCGATGAACTGGGAGCTGGAGGAGCGCAATGCCCGCACCCGCATGGAGGCCGCACTGGCCAACGTGGAGAACGACGACGCCAACCTCCGCCTGGCCGAAGAGGTGTTCAGGCTCACCGAGAAGCAGTACAGCCTCGGCGCTGCACCCTTCAGCGACGTGCTCAACGCCGACTACCAACTGAAGGAGGCCCGCAACAACTACACCGCCTCCCTCCTCCAATACTACCTCGCCATCATCGACCTGAACAAGGCCCTGGGCACCCTTCTCCCCTTCGCCAACTCGCTCTGAACCATGTCACGCAAGTACATCCTGCCCATCGTGGGCATCCTCCTCGCCCTCGGCATCGGCCTGCGACTGGCCGCCAACAAGAAGAAGCTCGATGCGGCCAAGCAGCCCGTGGACCGCAGTGCCTTCGCCTTTCCGGTGAATGTGATCACCACCGCCATCGCACCGGTGGAGGGCGGATTCACCGTGCCCGGCACCCTGGAACCCGATGAGCATGCCCGCGTGATGGTGCAGGCACAGGGCAAGCTGGCCAGCCTCACCGTGGACCTCGGCTCACGCGTGAGCAAGGGCCAGGTGCTCGGCAGCCTCGAGGTGGCCCAGAAGCAACTGGAGCTACAGGCCGCCGAACTCGCGCTGGAGAAGCTCCGCAAGGACGACGAGCGCTACCGTGAACTGGTGGCCGGCAAGGCCGCGCCCGAGGCCAACTACGATGAGGTCCACTTCAACTACGAGACCCAGAAGGTGAAGGTGGACCAGATCCGCCAGCAGATCCGCGACGCCCAGGTGGTGAGCCCCGTGAACGGCACCGTGGTGGCGAAGAACGTGGAGGTGGGCGAGTACGTCACCGCCAACACCGCCGTGGTGGAAGTGGTGGACGTGAGCCAGCTGAAGGCGAAGGTGCACGTGAGCGAACGCGACGCCTACCGCGTGAAGGAAGGCGATGCCGTGGTCGTGACCACCGAGGTCTTCCCCGGTGAGACCTTCCAGGGCCGCGTCACCTTCGTGAGCCCGCGCGGCGATGCCAGCCACAACTACCTGGTGGAGGTGGCCGTGCAGAACGACAAGGCCCATCCGCTGAAGAGCGGCACCTTCATCAACGCACGCTTCGAGCACCGGGAGGCCGTGCCCCTGCTGGTGATCCCCAAGTCCGCGCTGGGCGAGGGCATGAAGCAGCCCTATGTCTATGTGGTGCGCACCGATGGCGCCGACAGCCGTGTGAGCCACCGCGACCTCGTCCTGGGCCGCGAGATCGGCGACCAGGTGGAGGTGCTCAAGGGCCTGCAGCCGAACGAGACCGTGGTGGTGAGCGGCCAGCTGAACCTGGTGGATGGCAGCAAGGTGCGTGTGACAGGGAACACCGCCGCGAAGAGCGAAGGAGCCAACGAACAATAGACCTCAGTGTCGCGGGGGGGATCCTTCCCGCAGCATTCATACCCTACCCGATGTCCATTACCGAAGTCGCCATCAAACGGCCGCTGCTGATCACGGTGATCTTCGTCACCCTGATCCTCTTCGGCTTCCTCAGCTACAAGCAGCTCAACTACAACCTGCTGCCGAAGTTCGAGGCCAACGTGATCATGGTGCAGACCACCTACCGCGGTGCATCGCCCGAGGAGGTCCTCAACACCCTCACCAAGCCCATCGAGGACGCCGTGAGCGCCATCGAGGGTGTGGACCAGATCGCCAGCACCAGCACCGAGGGCGTGTCGGCCATCACCGTGACGCTGAAGCAGGGCACCAACGTGAACGATGCCCAGCGCGACGCCGAACGCCGCATCGACCAGGTGCGCGCCCTGCTGCCCGATGACAGCGACGACCCCGTGGTGCGTCGCTTCAGCACGGACGAGATCCCCATCCTGCGCATGAGCATCAGCAGCGACCTGTCGCCCGGTGATCTCTACCAGCTGCTGGATGACCGCGTGGCGCCCATCATCAGCAACGTGAGCGGCGTGGGCAGCGTGACCCTCATCGGCGCGCAACAACGCGAGGTGCAGGTGGTGATGGACAATGCCAAGCTGAAGGCCTACAACCTGAGCGCCGCACAGGTGGCGCAGGCCGTGGCCGCCAACAGCAGCACCTTCCCCGCCGGCAATGTGGAGACCCGGGCGGACCGCCTCTCCATCAACCTCGATGCCCGCGCCGGCACCGTGGACGACCTGCGCAACACCGTGGTGCGCGAGAACACCGATGGCTCCCGCATCGTGCTGCAGGACGTGGCCAGCGTGACCGATGGGCTCAGCGAGGCCACCACCTTCAACCGCATCAACGGGCAGCCAGGCATCGGCATGCAGATCGTGAAGCAGAGCGATGCCAACGCTGTGGAGGTGAGCCAGGGTGTGAAGAAGCGCATGGCCGAACTGAAGACCCAGCTGGCCGACACCGGCTTCAACTACTCCATCGCCATGGACCAGAGCCTCTACACGCTCTCCAGCGCCAACGCGGTGATGTTCGACCTGGCGCTCGCCGTGCTGATCGTGGGCCTGGTGATGCTGCTCTTCCTGCACAGCCTGCGCAGCTCCTTCTTCGTGCTCGTGGCCCTGCCCAGCGCCATGATCCCCACCTTCATCGCCATGTACGCCCTCGGGTTCTCGCTGAACCTGATGACGCTGATGGCGCTCTCCCTCGTGGTGGGCATCCTGGTGGACGACAGCATCGTGGTGCTCGAGAACATCTACCGCCACCTGGAGATGGGCAAGACGAGGTATTCCGCCGCGCTCGACGGACGCAACGAGATCGGCTTCACCGCCATGGCCATCACCCTGGTGGACGTGGTGGTGTTCCTGCCGCTGGCCCTCAGCGGTGGCCTCATCGGCAACATCCTTCGCGAGTTCTCGCTGGTGGTGGTGATCAGCACGCTGATGAGCCTCGTGGTCGCCTTCACGCTCACCCCGCTGCTGGCCAGCCGTTGGGGCAAGCTGGAGCACCTCACCAAGGACACCCTGTGGGGCCGCTTTGCGCTCGCCTTCGAGCAGACCATCACCGACCTGCAGCAGTGGTATGGCCGGGCCCTGGAGAAGGCCCTGCGCCGCAAGCGCTACGTGCTGCTCGGCATCCTCGCGCTCATCATCGCCTCCTTCGCGCTGGTGCCCACGGGCTTCATCGGTGCCACCTTCATCCCGCCCAGCGACCGCGGCGAGTTCCTGGTGCAGCTGGAGACCGCGCCACAAGCCTCGCTCAGCACCACCGACCAGCTGACGCAACAGGCCGAGCGCCTCATCCTGGCGCACCCCGAGGTGGTGAACGCCTTCACCAACGTGGGCACCCAGAGCGGACAGATGGGCGGCGGTGCGGGATCCGCGAACGCCAACCTCTCAGAGATCAACGTGAAGCTGGTGCCGAAGAAGGACCGCAAGATCACCTCGGAGGAGTTCGGCACGCTGCTGCGCGATGAGCTGGGCACCATCCCCGGACTGAAGGTGACCGTGACGCAGACCAACATCACCGGCAGTGCGCAGACCCCCATCCAGATCGCCGTGAAGGGCGTGGAGATGGACAGCCTGTGGAAGACGGCCCGCATCGTGAAACGGATCACCCAGGCCACACCCGGCACGGACTACGTGCAGTTCAGCACCAAGAGCCCCAAGCCCGAGGTGAAGGTGCGGCTGGACCAGGACCGCATGGGCGCCCTGGGCTTCACCAGCACCGACATCGGCATGGCCGTGCAGACCGCTTTCCGCGGCAACGACCGCAACAAGTTCAAGGAGGCCGGCGAGGAATATCCCATCAACGTGCGGCTGGACCAGGCCGACCGGCAGGATGTGGAAAGCGTCCGGGGGCTGATGGTGACCAACGCCAAAGGCGCCACTGTCCGCCTGGACCAGTTGGCCGAGGTGTACGAGACCGTGGGCAACAGCGTGCTGCAGCGCACCGACCGCCTCAACAGCATCACCATCAACAGCGCTGCGGTGGGTCGCCCCAGCGGCACCATCGTGGCCGAGATCCAGAAGGCCCTGGCCAGGGAGCAGCTGCCGGCGGGCATCACCATCCAATACCTCGGCGATGCCAAGAACCAGGGGGAAGCCTTCGGCTCGCTCGGCCTGGCGCTCGTGCTCGGCATCCTGCTCGTCTACCTCATCATGGTGGCGCTGTACGAGAACGCGCTCTACCCCTTCGTGGTGCTCTTCTCCATCCCCGTGTCGCTGGTGGGCGCCTTCCTCGCGCTGGCCCTCACCATGCAGCCACTGAGCATCTTCGCCATCGTGGGCCTCATCATGCTGCTCGGCCTGGTGAGCAAGAACGGCATCCTCATCGTGGATTTCGCCAACCACCTGCGCAAGGAGGGCATGGCGCTCTCCGAGGCCCTGGTGGAGGCGGGCAAGGAACGCCTGCGCCCCATCCTGATGACCACTGTGGCCATGATCTTCGGCATGCTACCCATCGCCCTGGCGAGCGGTGACGGAGCCGAGGTGAAGAACGGCATGGCCTGGGTGATCATCGGTGGATTGACCAGCTCGTTGATCCTCACCCTCTTCATCGTTCCGGTGATGTACTACATCATGACCCGGCTGATGGAACGGGTCGGAGGAAAGCGGTTCGGACGCAAGCGTAGGAAAGTGGAGGAGCGCGTCAGCCTCGCCTGATGCGTGTGGGGAGGAAAAAGGCCGGTGCGTCATGCACCGGCCTTTTGCGTTCCTACGGGACCCTGTTCGTCCGCTGGCGAAGGCTCACTGCACCACCAACCGCTGCGTCAAGGTGCGGCCTTCCACGGTGAGCTCCACCACGTACACCGCGGCGGGCAGTCCACCGAGGTCGAGCTCCGTGCGCAGGGTGCCGGCAGGGATGCGGCCCGCACGCAGTTCGCGGCCATCCACGCCGCGAAGGCGCAGCACGACATCCGAGGACACGCTGCGGGGCAGGATGATGGTGGTGGTGCCGGTGGTCGGGTTGGGCCGCACGGCGAAGGCATCCGGCAGGCGGTCAGCGACACTGGTGCTCAGGCATGCGACAGGCATATCGAAGGCCTCCACCTGATCAAAGCGGCTGAAGGGATCGCCCTGGTCGGCACTGAAGCCCAGGCCGCGCTGCGCGAACACGTTCCACAGCAGACAGGCGTTCGCCCCGCCATTGTTCAGGGTGTCGGCCAGCAGGATCGCGTCCCGGCCATCCACGAAGCCCGGGTTGCAGGGCTGCAGCTTCAGGCCGTCCATCATCAGCTGGAAGGCCATGTTGTTGCCGCCGGTGCCCGCGTACATGTCGGCATCGTAGCCATACTGCCCGATCAGCGCCCAGGTCATGTCCCACAGCATGGTGGCCCATACGAAGCCCACACCATGCGGCTGTGTCAGTGCCGGATGGTTGGTGTCATCGTAGGTGTAGGGGTTGATGCTCACATCGGTGGTGTAGGGTGCCGGACGGATGCCGCTGCCAGCAGGACCCTGGTCGCGCACGAAGGTGCCCACACCACGCGGCGTAGCGGCCTGATCGCCGGGCTCCATGGTAAGCACCATGCCGATGTAATCGCTCCACCCCTCGCCCATCTGTTCCTCGTTCCACAGGCAGTCCACGTTGAAGGCCCCGCCGGTGAGGCGGTTGCTGACACCATGGCCATACTCGTGCGCGATGATGCCGTTGTCAAAGCCCGAGTCCAGCAGGTCCTCAGCGCTCTCGCCGGCCAGCGTGGCGTTCACGGTGCCCGCGGCGATGGCCTGCTTGATGAGGAGCCCGTCCGCCTGCGAGATCATCACCGAGGGGATGGTGATGGTGCCGTCATCCGTGCCGCCCATGGCGATCGGGCTGCCCGTTACGTTGTTCACCACGATCACGGCCAGCGCCCCAAGGGCCTGAAGCGCCTGGACCTTCGCCACGAAGGTGCATTGGCCGCGGTCCACCACGGCGATGCGCCCGGCGATGTCGGTCGCGTTGATCAATGTCTCGCACGCGTTGTTCACCGGGTCCACGCCATCGTTGGCCAGGACCAGGTCAGCGGTGATCGGCTCGGCGGGCAGCTCCGGCCCGAAGCCGGCCAACGAGTTCACGTAAACACCGGCAATGCTCAACGGACTGTTGATCGTGAGCGTGCTGTCCATGCCGGCCCGCCACAGGTACATCTGCATACGACCGCTATCCCCATCGGGCGGGGTACCGAAGTTGGCGTTGTTCATGCCGCTGCCATCCTGCGCCTGGGCGATCACCTCATCGTTGCCTTCGCCTCCATTGGCCCCGTTGGTGAACTGGAAATTGCCGCTCTCCTCATCGAAGCCGTAGCGGTACAACACATCGTGCAGCACGTTGCAGGCATGGAACAGGTTGGTGATGGAGGCGTCCAGGTAGTCCTGCGGGTCCTGCGGCGGCACATAGGGGAAATCGAACAGCAAGGTGGGGCCACCATCGGGGCTGTAACCGGGCAGATCATCATTGTCGATGTCCTCGAAGGCGAACACGTTGTTGCCGCGCGTAATGGTGTGCTCGGCGCCGGGCAGGCCGTTGGTGTCGTGCCAGCCGTTGGGCGAAGCCACCGCATCAGCGGGATCGGACACCAGTTCATGGGGACCATGCACCGGGCTCTCCGTGGGGAAAGGGAACACACGATAGCCCGAACCGTCGGGCGGTGGCGGCGCGAGCGGGGCTTCGGCACGCAGCAGATCGTTCAGGGCGGAATAACCGCGGCCATAGGCTCCTTCAGCGTGGGTGCAGTGCACCATGTGGTCCGTGGTGCGCAATACCTCGCCGGTGTTCGCATCCACCAGCACATGCCACCAGTTGGGCGTGCTTACCGATCGGATGGTGAGGTCCCAAGCGAGGCGTACCGGGCCATTGCTCAGCGGCATGTAGACGAGCTTGGCGGGTATGGGGTCGTGGGAAATGCCCGAGGGCGCGAGCGTGATGTCTGCCGGTGTGCGGCTCGCAAGTACGCGGACGTTGCTGGCCGTGAGCCCGAGGTCCCTGGCCGCATGGCCGAGCGCAGCTTCTGCATTCAGTGCCGGCGAGGAGGTGTTCGTGCGTTGGGCGAGGCCTGCTTGAAGACGATCACCGAAGGCGACCACCCGACCATCGCGCACAGCGAAATTGGCCACTGCTCCCGCAACGGGCAGGTCGTTCACGGTCTGTTGGATGTAGAGGTAGGTAATGCCCTTGCGATCGGTGTGGCGGCTGGTAACGGTCCACGCATCGGCCTCCTGCGCAGGGAGGGCTTTGGCGATGGCCCTATCGCGCAGGTACTGGCGCACCACCACCTCGGCGTCCTGCGCGAACAAGGGGAACGTGAACGGAACAAAGACCGATAGAATGAACAGGCGGTGCAGAGCGCGCATGGGCTGGTTGGTTCAAGGACCCCAATGGATCGAGGTCCGAAGGTAGTCTGGAAGTTGCTTGGGCGCCGACCGTTCCTTCGGCCTGCGGCCACCGAAGAACAATGTCAGGCAAACGATTGTTCCGCAGGGCTTTGACCGCATGGCAAAACCGGGGCTTTACAAGGAAGTACAGGCCCACCACCCTGCTCAAAGCTCCCTCGTTATCTTCGCCCCTCGTCGTCCGAACGACCCGTACTCCATGAACGCTACCACCAAGTCCATTGACCTGCGCCTGGGCGCTGCCGTGCTCTTCATTCTTGTGGCCGCTGCCACGCGTTTCGTACCGCATCCTTACAACTTCAGCCCACTGGGTGCCATGGCCCTGTTCGGCGGCGCCTACCTCAGCAAGCGCTGGCTCGCCGTCCTTATCCCGGTGGCCGCCGCTTTCTTGAGCGACCTGCTGATCAACAACGTGCTGTACAGCGAGTACTACGACGGCTTCACGTGGATGGCCGAGGGCTCCGGCTGGATGTACCTCATCTACGCCAGCATCGCTGTGATGGGTATGTTCGCTCTCCGCGCCGTGAGCGTGGGTCGTGTTCTCGGCGCCTCGTTGGGCAGCAGCGTGATCTTCTTCCTCGCCTCCAACTTCCTTTGCTGGCCCGGCAACACCATGTATGCGCAGGACATGGGCGGACTGGTGACCTGCTACGCCGCAGGCCTGCCCTTCTTCCCCGGCACTGTGGCAGGCGACCTGGTCTACAGCACCGCGCTGTTCGGTGGCTTCGCCCTGCTGCAGCGGTATGTGCCCGAGCTGCGTGCCGTAACGGTGCGTCGTTGATCGGGGAGCC
Source organism: Flavobacteriales bacterium (assembly GCA_016788295.1). Taxonomy (GTDB): domain Bacteria; phylum Bacteroidota; class Bacteroidia; order Flavobacteriales_F; family PHOS-HE28; genus PHOS-HE28. The sequence continues at coordinate 92,955 of JAEUSY010000031.1, read as the reverse complement.
GTCTTCCTTTTTGTCTTCGAGCAGGTCAATGGTGTGATCGGCCCGCGAGGTCCTGTCAATCGAACGGGATCAATCGCCCGGTACCGGTTATCGAGGAGGTGATGTTCACGGGCTGGTTCCTGTAGTACACATCACCCTGCTTATTGATCTGTGCGCTGAGCAGCTCGGTGGCCCAGCACTTGATGTCGGCCACGCCGCTGTTGTTCACGTTCACGAAACGCGAGCGCAAGCGCGATGCATCAATGGGGCCCATGATCCCGCTGAACAGATCGGCCGTGCCGTTGCACCGTCCTTCCAGCACGGCATCGCCAGCGCCCGAGTGAAGGCCGCATTCCAAGTTCATCACATCGAGCAGCAGATGCACGGTACCCACTGCGCTCCATTGCTGCAGCGAGAAGTGCGGACGGATGATGGTATCGGTGCAACTCACATTGCCGGTGCCGCGCACGGTGAGCTGTTCCACCTGTTCCAGCGGCACACGCACGGTGATACGCGGCTTGAAGCTCCGCACCCAGTTGCAGCGATTGTCGTTGCGGATGTACAGCGTGCCGCCTTGCACTTCGGTGACCACCTGGCCCAGCAGATTGCGCCCCCCCTCAACGGCCACGGTGTTGGCACTGCGGTGCTCGAACACCACGTCCACCTTGTCGGTGAGGTCGATGGCGGTGAACGCTGCAAGCGTGCGTTCCTCTACCCGTTGCGGTCCGGCGCTGGTGATGCAATCGTCCCACTGCTCGCGTTCGCAGCCAACAAGGAGCAATGCTCCAAGAGGTATGAGCCATTTCGCTACCATCGGTATCCCACGCCGAACTCCCAGTGATCCGCCACGGCGTAGTGGCTCTTGAGCGATAGGTTCCAGAGCAGGTGCCGCCCCGTGCGATAGCGCATGCCCAGCCGCTGGTATACCGGTGCCTCATCGGGCTCGGGTGTGTACACGTAAGCGCCCATGTGAATGAAGAGCTCACCCTTGCCGAACAAGAGCGCGTAGCCACCATGCACGCCGAATTGCGTCAGCGCGATGCGATCGTCATCGGCCAGTTCGGGGTTCACCACGGCCAGTGTTCCCTTGTTGAACAGATCGGCACCCGCGCTTACCGCCGACTTGTGCGAGACGCCCCAGCTCCGTTGTGTGCTGAGCGAATACACCGTGTACTGTCCGCTGAGCGGCGAACCGGTCTCGTTGATGCCGAACGCACCCACCACGCTCCATTCGCGCAACGGTGCCGCGCGTTGTTCGATGGGCGGTGGTGACGCCATTGGAACGGTTTGGGTCAGCGCAAAACCTGCACCCACACCCACGCTCAGGTAGTTCAGCCCCAGGTTGGGCAATTGGTACGACCCATTGCTCCAATGATCGATGCCGATACCCGCCGAAAGCGTCCATCGCCCCACGATCGCGCGGTACTCGGGCATGAGCTGGATGGCCGTGTTGATGCGCGAACCGATGGCGATCTGCTTGGTGTTGTCGCGCCGGTCGTAGGCCTTCACCACATAACCGATGCCCCAGCCCAGTCGAATGCCGAACGAACTGCTTTCACCGCGCACGAACGGCAGGTACATGTACGGCTTCAATCCGATGCCGGCGCCGATGCGCGCGGGATTTGCCAGTGTGCTGTACAGCAGGCCGAGCCCATAGGAGGGCATCAGGTAGTCGTGATGCCAGTGCTGTGCGCCGCTCACCTGTCGTTCCGCAAAAAGCTCGAACGCCGGTGCGTGCCCTTCCACCAAGATCCAACTACTGGGGCGGTGCGGCCACAGGAATCCATAGTGTGCTCGGAGGCCGAGGGACAACGGCTGCCCGGCCTCCTGTGCCATCACGCCCTGCAACAGGAACATGCCCAGCACCATGCCGAACCCTCGCCTGATCATGATCAGCTCATCACGGGGATGTCCTTGCCTGCGTAGCGCTTGTTGCCGTACTGCTTCATGTACAGGTCGAACACCACGCCATCGGCCAGACCCACTTTCGGCACGAAGACCTCTTCGATCTCCGCGAACGACATCACCTTCAAAAAGATGTCCGCTGCGGGGATGATCACGTCGGCACGGTCGGGGCGCAGGCGAAGGAGCTTGATGCGGTCCTCGTAGCTGAAGGAACCGATGCGGTCGCGCTGGCGTTGGATGTCGGCCCTGGCCAGCGGCTCGCCGAAGAGGTTTCCGTTCTCCTTGAAGATGCGGTTGATGTTGCCGCCGGTACCGATGGCCATCAGGTGCCCGTGCTGTGCGCGCAGATCGGCGAGAAAGGCCTGCATCTCATCCCATACGCCAGGGTTCACTTTGCCCTTCAACGTGCGCACCGTACCCACCTTGAAGCTGGCGCTCTTTACGCGGCGTCCCTGTTCCAGCCAGGTAAGCTCGGTGCTGCCACCACCCACATCGATGTAGAGGTAGCTGCGGTCCTTCAGCAGGTCCTGTGTCCAGAAGGTGTTCACGATGAGGTCCGCCTCCACGCGGCCGGCGATGGTCTCGATGTGCACACCGCTCTCCATTTCCACCAGGGTGCGCACCTCTTCGCTGTTGGTGGCCTCGCGCATGGCGCTGGTGGCGCAACAGCGCAGGTGGGTAACGCCATACACCTCGGTGAGCAGGCGGAAGGCCTTGAGGCTCTTGATGAGGTAATCGCGCTTGGCGTTGCTGATGATGCCGCTGTCGAACACGTCCTCGCCCAAGCGGATCGGCACGCGCACCAGCGTCTGCTTCTTCACCACGGGGTGGTCGTCGCGCTCGATGATCTCGCCAATAAGCAAGCGCACGGCGTTTGACCCGATGTCGATGGCAGCGTATGTGAGATCGCGTGCGATGCCGCGAAGCTACCCACGAACGGTGGGCGCACCAACTTGGGCCGGGATCCGCTTTCTTCGCCCATCCACACGGACCAACCATGACCACTGCCCCCGCCAAGCGCTCCGGCGTAGACCGTTTCCTGGCCATCATTGAACGCGCTGGCAATGCCCTGCCGCACCCGGCCACGCTCTTCGCCATACTGGCGCTTCTGGTGATGGTGCTTAGCGCGATCGCCAGTGCCGCCGGCCTTACCGCTCTTCATCCCGCCACCAACGAACCCGTGGTGCCTGTGAACCTGCTGAGCGCCGAGGGCCTGCACCTGGTGCTGACCAAGACCGTGACCAACTTCACCGGCTTCGCGCCGCTGGGCACCGTGCTGGTGGCGCTGCTGGGTATCGGCATTGCCGAGGGCAGCGGGCTCATCGGGGCCGTGCTGCGTGCCGTGGTGCTGGCCTCGCCCAAGCGCCTGCTCACCTTCGTGATCGTGTTCGCCGGGGTGATGAGCAATGCCGCCAGCGAAGTGGGCTATGTGCTGCTGGTGCCCTTGGCCGCCGTGATCTTCCTAGCCGCAGGAAGACACCCTTTGGCGGGATTGGCGGCGGCCTTTGCCGGTGTAAGTGGGGGCTATAGCGCCAACCTGCTGCTGGGCACCATCGACCCGCTGCTCGCCGGCCTCAGCCAGGAAGCGGCCCGCATCATCCGTCCGGACTATCTGGTGAACCCCGCCTGCAACTACTACTTCATGGCGGCCAGCACCTTCGTGATCGCCTTGCTGGGCACTTGGGTAACGGAGCGGATCGTGATCCCGCGCCTGGGCACCTACACCGGATCGGAGAAGGCCGAGGAGATCCGCAAGGCCACCAAGGAAGAGAAGCGCGGCATGTTGTACGCGGGCATTGCAGTGCTGGGCGTGATCGCCTTCGTGCTTGCCGGCCTGCTGCCCGAGCAAGGCTTCCTGCGCGACCCGAAGACCTTCGAGGTGCTGCACTCGCCCTTCATGAGCGGTATCGTCACCATCATCTTCATCAGCAGCTCGCTCGCTGGCATTGCATACGGCATTGGCGCGGGCACCTTCAAGAGCGACAACGACGTGATGAAGGGCATGGCCAAGAGCATGGAGACCCTGGGCAGCTACATCGTGCTGGTGTTCTTCGCGGCGCAGTTCGTAGCCTACTTCAACTGGACCAACCTCGGCCTCATCCTGGCGATCAAAGGTGCCGGTGCGCTGAAGGCCGCCAACCTCGGCCCCATTCCCCTGCTGCTCGCATTCGTGCTGATCAGTGCGACCATCAACCTCATCATGGGCAGTGCAAGCGCCAAGTGGGCCATCATGGCACCGGTGTTCATCCCCATGTTCATGCTGCTGGGCTTCTCTCCGGAGCTCACGCAGATGGCCTACCGCGTGGGCGACAGCGTCACCAACATCATCAGCCCCATGATGAGCTACTTCGCGCTGATCGTGGCCTTCATCGGGCGCTACGATGGCAAGGCGGGCATCGGCACGGTGATCAGCACAATGCTGCCATACAGCATCGTGTTCCTCATCGGCTGGAGCGTGATGTTGATCCTGTGGGTGGTGCTGGAACTTCCGATCGGCCCGGGGGCGAGCATGTTCCTGCAACCCTAAGCTTCAGGCCGGCCACGGTTGCACCGGTTCCCGGAAAAGGGGCGATCTTCACACAACGCCAAGGGCAATGCTGCGTCTTGGCGGTGTGACCCCTTGACCGCATGGACCGAACACTACTCTCCATCCTTTTTGCTGGTGGCTCACTTATCGCGAACGCGGTAACGGTGAACATCAGTGTGAACTCCGATGCCTACTGCGTCTATCCGACCGGCTCTCTGTGTGCCGAAGCCAATGGCGGTGTGGGACCATACACCTACCAGTGGAGCACAGGGAACACCGGGACCTGCATCTACGAGCTCACCGCAGGCACGTACAGCGTAACGGTCACCGATGGCCTTGGTGATGTCGCCACGGACCAGGTAACACTACAGAGCCAGCCCATGCCGGGCACCTCGGCCATTTGGTTGCCCCGTTGCCCCATTGAGTGGGAAGGTGTTTGGCCGCAGTACAAGCTGTTCGGGCAGGCCAGCATATACTCCACCGGGGTGGAGCCATTCACGACGGACGCCGGGCCCATCTATTACCTCCCCATTGATGAGTTCGGAGGACATATCATGCTTCCCGACCTTGCGGCTTCCGGCGAACCGTTGGTGCTCAACATCGTGGATGGGAATGGATGTACCTCGACCCTGGAGACGATAACACCTTTTCCACCACAATACCTGGCACCACAAGTACTGGATGTGGAAGGAGCCTGTAGCGGAGGGGCCAATGGTCGCGTTCGCGTGTTCGTCCCTGCCGAGCCCTCCGGCTGGAAGAGCGCGTTCAAACTTTTCGGGCCCACCGGATATCGCCAGTGGAGCAGCACCACGCCAAGTGCCTTCCCGATCTATACTGCTGGTGATGTGGCCCGCGAGTATTTCGCTCAAGGCCTCCCTCCCGGCACCTATCACCTGGTGCAACACACCAGTTGGGAACCGTACCAAGTGGCCAACTTGGAAACGGCCTATTTCGATATGATCGCCGACGAGTGCCCGGACACCCTGGTCACCTTCGAAGTGCCCGATCTGGGCTTCACCTGCGGAACGCTGAGCGGCCGTGTCTTCATCGACCCGAATGAGAACTGCACGTTCGGCTCGGGTGACGTAAATCTGACGAACACGGTGGTGGAAGTGCAGCCCGGCGACCACTATGCGCTTACCAATGCCACAGGCCAATACAGCATCAACCTACCGTACGGCACCTACACCGTGGCCGACCAGAACCCGCTGTACCAGGAGCACTGCGGGGTGGAAGGAACTCCCTTCACCATCAGCGCTGGTACACCGAACGTAACACGTAACCTGGCCGACACCAGCCTTACCGGTCTGGATGTGAGCGCGAGCATGAGCAGCAGTGCAGCCCGCCCTGGATTCGAGGTACAGTATGCCATCCGTGTGCGGAACCTGACCGGCGTGAATGGCGGCAACGGAACGGTGAGCTATACCTACGACCCAACGCTGACCTACCTCACAGCGACGCCTGCACCAGCAAGTATTGTCGGCAATACCATCACCTGGAACTTCACCGGCCTTACCGCCCTCAGTGACCGCCACTTCTGGCCGCGGTTCCAAGTGCCACCGGACATAGGCCTCTTGGGAACCGAACTGACCTCGAGCGCCACGGTGACCATGGTGAACACCGAGGCCAACACCACGAACAACAGTGCGGACCACAGTGTGACCATTACCGGCGCTTACGACCCCAACGACAAACTGGCGCGCACCAGCAGTGGGAACAACACCGTGTGGTACATCGGCGAGGATGAATGGATCGACTACACCATCCGCTTCCAGAACACCGGTACCGATACCGCCTTCTTCGTGGTGATAACGGACACGTTGCCCACCAACCTCGACCCAGCCACTTTCGAGGCAGGTGCAAGCTCACACACGCACTCGGTGACCATGCGCGGGAACGGCATCCTGCGCTGGATGTTCCCCAATATCCTGCTGCCGGACAGCAATGTGAACGAGCCACGCAGCCACGGCTTCGTCTCGTTCCGCATCCGCCCGCGCCTGCCGCTGCTGCCCGGTACGGAGGTCACCAACATCGCCAACATCTACTTCGATTTCAACCCACCGGTGATCACCGAGCCGAGCGTGCTGGTGGCGGAGTTCAGCACGGGGGTGGAGGAGGTGCGCGATAATGGCCTTCTTGTCTTCCCGAACCCGGCCGGTCAGCTGCTCACCATCTCCGAGCACGGCGGGGCTGGCCTCGTGCGGATTGAGGTGCATGCACCGGATGGCCGCCTTGTCCTGACCGAGCGGGTCCAGTCCGACCCGCACGCGCTCTCCATTGCGCAACTAGCCCCCGGTGCCTATCGGTTGCTGGCCGTTCGCTCGGATGGAACCGCTCGCCGGACCCTATTCATCAAACAGTGATCGCATGCGCCGCCTTGCCACAGCCAGCATTGTAATCCTGCTTGCTGCTCGTTCGCTCGCCGTTCAGGTGAACGTGCAGCTCTTCCCCGCCTCGTGCAACCAATGCAACGGCGCGGCCCAGGCCATGGTGACCGGAGGCGTACCTCCCTACAGCTACGTGTGGTCTCCTGCGCCGCCCAATGGGCAAGGCACTTCGGAGATCTGGGGGCTCTGCCCCGGCCAGTGGTCGGTGTTGGTGACCGATGGACTGGGCGGCACGGCCACGGCCGACTTCACTATCGATGCCCTGCCTGGCCTTTCGCCCTTCCTGCAGGCACAGCAACTGCTCTTCGCGTGTGATGGCCAATGCAACGGATGGGCCACGGCCTACGAGAACAGCTTCGGTGGCACACCGCCCTACAGCTACAGCTGGGCCATGTTGGACATGGGGCTCATGGGCCCGGGCAGCGTAACGTTCCAAGGCCTCTGTGCCGGTGCCACAACGATAACCGTGGTGGATGCCGAAGGCTGCACCGGGTTGATACAGGCCACGGTGGGTCCGGGTAACCTGTTTGCGATAATGGCCAGCGCCCAGCCTGCCTGTGGCAATGCAGCGAACGGCAGTATCGTCACATCGGGTCCGGGGGACAACAATGTTTTCCGCGTGTGGGGCACAGGGTTCGATTCGCTTTACGTCATGGCGGGCTTTCCTCCGTTCACTCTGGATGGCATTCCTGCTGGCGAATACAGCGTATCCTCCATGGTCTGGGCGCCATGGGCGGGTGGCCACGTGGACGAATGGTGCACAGCACCCGCGAGTGTAACGGTCCCTTCCTTGCCCGAGCCTTGCGGTACGTTGATTGGCCACCTCTACCACGATGCCGATGAGGATTGTATCGAGAACAACTTTGATGTGTCGCTGCCATACCGTGTTCTCGGTATAGAACCCGGAGGTCTCTTCACCATGAGCATGGCCAACGGTCAATTCAGCCGCAACCTGCCCTTTGGAACATTCACCATCTCGCAAGGACCGCTCACCGATGAGGTCGCACTATGCCCGTCGTCCGGATCCGTGGACTTCACCCTGGATGCCTTCAGCCCGACGACCGAAGTTGAATTCGCCAACCTCAGCACGGTGCCGCACGACATCAGTGTTCAGTTGGCCAGCTCGGCAGCGCGGCCCGGCTTCGCCACACAGGTGTGGGTCACGGTGAGCAACAACTCCGCCTTTCCCAGCGGCAACGTGACGGTGGACCTCACCTACGATCCGCTCCTAATGAACGCCAGTATGACATTCCCTTTGAGTGTCGGTGTGATCGCGCCGTACGCTTCGGTCACCCTGCCATTCACCGCGAACGTACCTCCGAACGTGGGCCTGCTCGGCACGCTGCTCACGTACTCGGCCACAGCGAGCAACACGGCCAGCGAGCCAATGCTCTCCAACAACAGTACACAGCTCAATGTGACCATTACGGGCAGCTACGACCCAAACGACAAGCGGGGTATCGCCAACACAAGCGGCAGCGACACCCAGTTCTTCCTCAATACCGATGAGTGGATCGACTACACCGTGCGGTTCCAGAACACCGGCACCGACACGGCATTTACGGTGGTGATCACCGATACCATTCCCGATGAGCTGGACCTGCTCAGCCTGGAAATACTCGGAGCCTCCCATTCGTTCGAGCCATCCATTGGTGATGGCCGGTCGCTCCTCTTCACCTTCAACGACATCCAACTACCCGACAGCACAACGGACCTGGCGGGCAGCCAGGGCTTCGTCGCCTTCCGCTTGAAGCCAGTGAACAGCACGCTGCCCGGCACCATCATCGAGAACACCGCCAACATCTTCTTCGACTTCAACCCGCCGGTGATCACCGAGCCCAGCGTGCTTGTGGCGGAGTTCAGTACGGGGGTGGAGAACCACACGCCGGAACGTACCGGCCTGCTGCCCAACCCTGCCACGGACCGCATCCGGCTGGTGGATGCCTTGAGCGCCACAAGCGCCCTATCGTGGTCGATCATTGCGTTGGATGGCCGCGTGGTGCGCTCGGAAAAAGGTCCCTTCCCGTCCGATGGCATCACCATTGCGCCGTTGCGCAGCGGCACCTATGCGCTGCGGCTCCAACTGGACCAAGGCATCATCACCGAACGCTTCATCAAGACCGCACACGAATGAGAACGACCAAGCCCGCCTGCACCCTCATCGCCCTCCTCGTCCTCTTCGTACCCAGCCGATCGTGGGCCATTGAGGTGCAGATCAACGAGGATGCGCCCACGGTGTGCACCTATCAGGTCGGTGCGCTCTCTGCATGGGTCTCCGGCGGCACACCACCGTTCAGCTTTCAATGGAGCAACGGGGCCACCACGGAGACCATCACCGGGCTGGCGGCCGGGACATACTCTGTCACCGTCACGGACGGCCTGGGCGAGCAGGCGACTGATGAACATGTGCTCCAGCAATATCCACTTTACGGCGGCGCGGCAGGGCTGCCGAACTGCCCCGGTGGCATCATGGGCTCCGAGTTCCGGATGCTCGGCAATACGAGCGTCTATGCGACCGGTATGGCCCCGATCACCATCAATGGACCGTATGAGGTCTTTCATTTCAACGGAAGCGAGAGCTGGCAGCAGGGCATTTACATCCAGGCCACGGGGAGCTGGCCGCCGCCGGGCACGATGGTGCAACTGCCGTTCACCGATGCAACCGGATGCCCTGGCACCATTCAGTTCACCATTCCGCAGCCACCCGCTTATCCGGAGGTCGAGATCCTCTCGGTCGAGCCGGCGTGTCCCGGGAACGCTTACGGCGGGGTCACCTTCCAAACAAGCGTGTCGCCGAATCAGGACGGCTATTACATCGAGTTGATCCAAGGGAATTCGAACTACGGGACCATCAACCCGCCATCGAACTACTTCGGCCAGTATGCGCAGACGATCACATTGAGCACGCTCTCCCCCGGCGATTACGGGCTGCGCATCTATCCGCGCTATCCATGGGGCATGGATTGGATGGAGGACTACTTCAATGTGGGCTTCCCGGGGAGCTGCGCCGATACCGTCTGGTTCAACGTGCCGGCCTTGGCAGAGCCCTGCGCCACCCTGCGCGGCACCGTGTACATGGACGACAACGAGAACTGCCAATTCAATGCCATGGAGGCGCGCGTTCCGCAGAGCGTGATCACTGTTGAGCCCGGGGGTTACACCACGCTCACCGGCACCGACGGCTATTACCAGCTGAATCTGCCCACCGGCAGCTACACCCTGACGCACACCGCGCCCGATGTGCAGGAGCATTGCGTAGGCGCACCCATTCCGGTGGAACTGGTCTTCAATGGGCAGACCCTGACGCGCGAGATCGGCGACACGGCGCTGGTGACGCGCGATGTGGAGATCGCCATGGGCTCGGCCTTCGCGCGGCCCGGCTTCGCGTACCCGGCGTGGATCAACGTGGAGCATAACACGCCTGGCGGTACGGGAACCGTCACGCTCACCTGCACCTTCGATCCAGTGCTGAGCTATACGAGCGCGGTACCCGTTCCATCGAGCGTGGTGGGCAACACCATCACGTGGACCCTGCCCCAGATCGGTTCCTTCGGAAGCCGATCCGTCAGCGTGCAATTCATGGTGCCGCCGGATCCCGGACTGCTGGGCACTGACCTCCAACTGACGGCATCGGTGAGCATCGCGCAGCCCGAAGCGGATCTCACGAACAACAGCGTGCTGCACACGCGTACCGTCACCGGCAGCTACGACCCCAACGACAAGACGGCCGTGACGAGCAGCCAACTGAGCGATGCGCTCTACTATATCGATCAGGATGAGTGGGTCAACTACACCATCCGCTTCCAGAACACGGGAACGGACACGGCCTTCAACGTAGTGATCACCGACACCCTGCCGCCCACCTTGGATCCCGGCAGTTTCGATCTGCTGCTCACCTCGCACAACTGCACGCCGCAGCTCACCGGGCAGGGCGTGCTACGCTTCCTCTTCCCCAACATCCAGCTGCCGGACAGCAATGTGAACGAATTGCGCAGCCACGGGCTCGTGCAGTTCCGCATCCGACCGCGCCTGCCCGTGCTGCCCGGCACCACCATCGAGAACATCGCCAACATCTTCTTCGACTTCAACCCGCCGGTGATCACCGAGCCCAGTGTGCTGGTGGCGGAGTTCAGTACAGGGATGGGAGAAGCATCATCAGCGATGATCCAGCTCAGGCCGAATCCGACCGATGGTGTGGTGGTCGTTCAACTCGATGGGGCCGGTTACACGGGCGGTACCTTGCGTGTGTTCGCTGCGGACGGAAGGGTTGTAACGACCCAGCGGATATTCGGCCCCGTGTTGGAACTTGACCTCGCTGGGCTGAGCCCAGGCATATTCGTGATCGAATGCGAGGCGATCGATGGAAGCAGAGCAACTGCGCGACTCGTGCGCCAATGAGACCGCGACCACACCAGCACTACTTCACCCGACAGACCATGAAGAAAGCACTCCTTACTGCAGCGATCGGCATTGTACCGCTATTCGTACACGCCCAAGCGGAATGGTTCGAAAAGCTGAAGCCGACAGTGGCATCACAGATGGGCTGGGCACATGAGGATGGCGTGGCCTTCAGCCTTGGGGAGTATATCCTTTTCGGCATGGGGCGCAAGGCCGATGGCGAGGTGACCGGTGACTTCATGAAGTACCATCCTGCTACGAACACCTTCGAGGGTATGCAGGGGTTTCTTGGGCTGGCCACCTTCAACCATGGAGCTGGAGGCGTGGGCTTCTCCATAGGGGAGGTCGGGTATGCGGGGCTTGGCGGATCCCTTGGTTTTGATGCGAATGACACGATCTTCCGCTACACCTTGGCCGCGAATAGCTTTTGGGCAATGGAACCCTTGGTATTCCCAGGTGGACCACGCTTTGGTGCCATCTCCTTCGTGATCGGCGACAAGGCCTACATCGGGGGCGGTCTATCCGCACCGGGCTGGAACAGCACCAATACCTTCTGGGAGTACTCACCCGCGACCGGATGGCTCCAACGCGCGAGCCTTCCCGCGGCCATCGGCGGTGGTGTCGCATTCGCCTTGGACGGTGCCGGTTACGTGATCCGTGACAATGGCACCACGCTCTGGCGCTACGATCCGGTGAGCAACACTTGGAGCACACAAGCGGTCTTCCCCGGCGGTGCGCTCGAAGGTGCCGTGGCCTTCACGTATGAAGGCAAGGGCTATGTAGGGACGGGCTACCTGGGAGGAACACGTTCACGGACCTTCCATGCCTATGACCCTGCCTCGAACACTTGGTCGGAAGCCGAACCCATGTGGGATGCTTGGGGACGCACCAACACATCGGCGGTCTCGCATAATGGCAAAGCCTATGTGATCTGCGGCAACGCCACGCAGCAAACTCAGGTGGCCGCCGAGATCTGGGAGCTTGGACCACCCGCGCCGCTCGTGCCGGGCACCTGGGTGAAGCGCCCCTACCTGCCGGCCGCACCTCGCGACCGGCCATTCTCTTTCACCCTTGATGGCATCGCATACCTCGGTGGTGGCAATACAACAAGCGGCTGGTCCACACAGTTCTTCGCCTACGACCCGCTGGCGCGGCGCTGGAACACCCGCGCATCATTGCCCGCTGCAGCGCAAAGCGGTGTACAGGCCGCAGCTGCCGTGGACGGTCTGGGCTATGTGCTGATCGGGACCGATGCCAACAACTTCTGGGTCTATGACCCGGCGAACGATACGTGGGCCCAACGTGCCGATATGCCCGGCGGAGCACGGTCACGGCCGGTGGCCTTCGGCCTGGACGGCAAGATCTACGTGGGTACCGGAATGATCGCCAGCGTGCGACAGAACGACCTGTGGGCCTATGACCCACAAAGCGACAGCTGGGAACAACGCGCCAATTACAATACTTCAGGTGTTCACTCTGCCGCCGCGTTCACGCTGGCGGACAGAGGGTGCATTTGCGGTGGTAACCTTAACGGCAGCAGCACTGCGACCAGCGCGGTACGTTGCTATGACCCCGTAACGGACACCTGGGCCAGCGCCCAAGGCCTGCAGCCGCCGAACAATATGCAGACCCATACGGCCATCGGGTTGAACAACCGCGGTTACCGCTTAGGAGGCACCCTATCGAGCATCATCGTGGACGCCTTCCACGAGTATGACCCCAATACGAATGCCTGGACCGTGTTTCCCACAACAGGTGGTGGCTGGCGTTTCGATGCCACGGCGTTCGCCGCGGCGGACCGCATATTCCTTTCCTGTGGCAGACTGAACCCGAACGGTTCCACCGCCACTTCTTCTGCCAATGCGAACGACCTGTGGGAATACATCCCATTGAGCAGTGCGGACGACTTCGCCCTAAGCGGCAGGGCCTACTACGATGCCGACCTGAGCTGCACACAGACCACGGGCGACATTGGTGCTCCGAACTTGATCCTGGAGGTGCAGCCCGGCGGCTATTATGCCAGCACCAACGCCGTTGGCGAATTCATCATGGACCTTCCACCCGGGCAATACACACTGGCCCAAACAAGCACTGTATGGCTCGACCACTGCAATGCGGTGCCCCAGCCTTTCGAGGTGATCGCTGGGGGGCCTCCGGTCTCGATCGAGTTCCCTGACACCCTGGCCTTCGGACTTGATGTCGGCATCGCGCTGAGTGCGGGCGCAGCGCGCGTCGGGTTCCAGCACCAGATCGCCATCGCGCTGCAGAACCATGCGCCCTTGCCAACGGGTGGCGCCACCGTACAGCTGGTGATCGACCCTGTACTCAGTTTCCTATCAGCAACACCCGCTCCAACTCTGGTGGCGGGCAATACGATCACCTGGGAATTCCCGGATATCCCGATCACCGCACCGCAGTCCATCCAAGTGACCACCCAGGTGCCGGCCGACATCGGCTTGCTGGGAACCGTGTTGCTCTCCACAGCAAGCGTGAGCACGGTGAACACGGACGGCAATAGCACGAACAACAGCGCGACCGTGCTCCGCACGATCACCGCCGCGTACGACCCCAACGACAAGCTCGCCACCACCAGTTCGGGCAACACCATGGTCTGGCTGATCAACGAGGATGAATGGATCGACTACACCATACGTTTCCAGAATACGGGAACGGATACGGCCTTCACGGTGATCATCACCGACACGCTGCCGCCCACACTTGATCCGGGCAGCATCATCTGGGGCGCTGCCTCACATGCCCATTCCCGCCTCATCGAGGGCCAGGGCACCATGAAGTTCATCTTCCCGAACATCCTACTGCCGGACAGCAACGTGAACGAACCACTGAGCCATGGCTTCGTCACCTTCCGCATCCGGCCCCGCCAGCCTGTGCTGCCCGGCACCACCATCGAGAACATCGCCAACATCTACTTCGACTTCAACCCGCCGGTGATCACCGAGCCGAGCGTGCTGATGGCGGAGTTCAGTACGGGTATACAAGCTCGCGGAACATCACCCAGCGTATTCCCCAATCCGGCAAACGAACAACTGTTCATCCGCTGGCACACGCCGGTCACAAGCCCTTGTCCGTGGGCGATCTTTTCCGGTGACGGCCGCATGCTCTTCGAGGGGACAAGGGCCATGGACGAAAGACCCTTCGATACGAGCGGACTTGTCACCGGCCTTTACTTTCTGCGCGTGTTCGATGGATCCCGGACCTTCACCATGCCCTTCACCAAGATCGAACTATGATGAAACACCTACGGCTCACTTCCGCCATCCTGGTGGCCTTCCATAGTTGCTTGGTGATGGCCCTAACAGTGGATGTGCAAGTGAGCGGATATGCCATTTGCGGTCAGCCCCTGGGCATCATGTACGCCTATGCAAGCGGAGGTACACCACCGTACAACTACCAGTGGAGCACGGGTGAGAACACGCCACAACTCACGGGATTGGCAGCAGGCACATACCAAGTAACGGTGACCGATGCCATGGGAGAAATTGCCACCGGATCAGGCACGATCGAGAACGTGAACAGCTACCCTTATTCCACGGTGGTGCCGGGCTACTCATGCATAGGCTCCTATTCGCGCGTGATCTTTTTCGCCGGCACCGAGTTCGGGATGCCACCGCAACCAGGCACCCCCACCCAACATGGTCCTGGGCCGTACGATTTCACACCTGTCGGTTATGGCGCCAGGTGGCAGGAACTACCCGATGCGTGTACTCAGTACTCCTACTACGACATCACCATCCTGGGCGCCGCCCCGGAACAGTCGGTCACGGTGAACTACACCGATGGTAGTGGCTGCCCTGGGACCTTCGACATCTACCTGCCGCCTTTGGTGGACCTTCCTGAGCTGCAGGTGCTCTCTACTTCGGGTTCTTGCACGAACTCGTCCATCGGGAGCGCTACCATTTCCGTGGATGCGGGGCCCATGAACACTGGTTTTCCGATCAAACTGAAGAATGCCAATGGCACCTTCGTGGGGTCGCCGTGCAACACCTATTTCACAGCTGGCGAATCGCCCAGTGTCATCACCTTCTCTAACCTGGCACCGGGTACCTACTACGCCATGATCAGCACCGATGAGTTCACCATGTACGGAACGCTTCCCCCGTGTCGTGATTCGGTGCAGGTGGTGATCGAGGATATTGGCGCCACCTGTGGTCTGGTGAACGGACGGCTCTACGTGGATGCCAACGGCAACTGCACCTTGAATGGAGGTGAGAACAACGTGCCCAATACAGTGATCGAAGTAACGCCCGGCCCTTACTACACCAACACCAACCCCACCGGCCAATTCAGCATTGCGCTGCCCTTCGGTACGTACACCTTCACCGAACAGCATCCCGTGCTGGAGCAAAGCTGCCCTGTCTCGGCCACGGTAAGCAATGGCACGCCCATGACGCGCAACGTGGGCTGCGCGCCTGGTGATCCGCTCGACCTGCGCTTGCTCATGACAGCGGGTGTGGCACGTCCCGGTTTCGAAATGACCCAAGGATTGACCGTCACCAATCTTTCACCGGCCGCCACTGGAACGCTCACCCTCTCCATGACCTTCGACCCCGTACTGGGCTTCCTCAGCGCGATCCCTGCACCAACGAGCATCGCGGGGAACACGCTCACCTGGACCGCACCTGCCCTGAGCCTGATGAATGCCTTCCAACAGAGCAACGTGCAAGTGCGCTTCCAGGTACCACCCGATGTGGGCCTGCTGGGGACAGAACTGATCTCCACAGCGACGATCGCGAGCGCCAATACCGATGTTGACCTGAGCAACAACAGTGCGAGCGTCTCGCGCATCGTTACTGGCGCCTACGACCCCAACGACAAACACGCATACTCTTCCCTGGGAAGTACCAGCACCTGGCTGCTCGATGAGGACGAGTGGATCGACTACACCATCCGCTTCCAGAACACCGGAACGGATACGGCCTTCAACGTGGTGATCACCGATACGCTGCCCGCCAACCTTGATCCGTCATCGATCATCGTGGGTCCCGCCTCGCACAGCTTTACCTGGCAGCTGCGCGATGTGAGCACATTGAAGTTCATCTTCCCCAACATCCTCCTGCCCGACAGCAACATCAACGAACCCCGCAGCCACGGCTTCGTCTCCTTCCGCATCCGCCCGCACGAAGGACTCGCGGTGGGCCAGCAGATCACCAACATCGCCAACATCTATTTCGACTACAACCCGCCGGTGATCACCGAGCCGAGCGTGCTCAACGTGGTGTCGCCGCTGCGCGTGGATGCGCGCGCTTGGCTGGCTGGAACCTTTGATGAACAGACCGGACTGATGCACGACTCGCTTCGGACACTGGGTCTGCTGCCTCTGGTGGAACCATATACCGCCCTGGGATACGATCACAGCGGCGATGGCGGTGGCGAGAACATTTCGCCCGCGCTGCTCAACACCACGGGTCCAACCGCCATTGTGGATTGGGTGGTGCTTGAACTGCGCAGCAGCGCAACGCCAGGCATCGTGCTCCACAGCCGGGCAGCGCTTCTGCGCCGCGATGGCCGCATCACCGACAAGGACGGCACCAGCCCCGTGGCCTTCAACGCGCCGGTGGGGAGCTACCATCTGGCCCTGCGCCATCGCAACCACCTGGGCGTGATGAGCGCCGCGCCTATGGCGCTCGGCAGCATCGCCACTGCCTGGGATGTGAGGACCACCACCACGCCGCTCCATGGGATCAACCCCTCGCAGATCCAGGACGCACGTCGCGAGCTATGGCCAGGTGATGCGGACCGCAATGGCATTGTGCGGTACACTGGTGGTACCAACGACCGCGATCCTGTCCTTGTCGCTATCGGAGGTGTGGTACCCACTGCCGTGGTCAACGGGGTGTACAGCCCGCTGGATGTGAACCTCGATGGGCGCATCAAGTACGTGGGCTCGGAAAACGACCGCGACATCATCCTCCAGACCATCGGAGGCGTGGTGCCCACGGCGGAGCGGGTGCAGCAACTGCCATGAGGATCTTGCCGAACAACCTTCTGCAACTGGTGGGCCGAGCACTGCTGCTGCCCTGCCTCTTGCCGTTATCCTCCTTCGCGCAGGACATGCTCCCCGAGCTGAACATGTGGCGGCCGAACAGCACTGTGCTGTGCATCTCCGTGGACAGCGCGAATAATGTGGCGTACATCGGAGGCTTGTTCACCAGCCTTACGGATCCGGACCCACCATTCACAACGGTGACGCGGAACTATGTGGCCGCCATCGATCTGACCACCGGCGAGCCGCTGCCGTGGAACCCCGATCCGAATTACCACGTGTACGCCATCGCACAAACCACGAATACCGTGTACATCGGTGGCGGTTTCTGGACCATGACCGGGCAGTCGCGAGCCGGCCTGGCCGCCGTGGACAAGACCACAGGCACCCCGCTAGCGTGGAACCCCTCACCAGGACCGAACGTGATGGCCATGTCGATCGCTGCGGGCAAGCTCTTCATTGGCGGTACCTTCTCCTTCTTCACGGGTGGTGCATGGCGCTACTGCGCGGCTGCGTTCGATCTGGGCACAGGCGCGATCACCGGTTGGAACCCGGCACCGAACGACTTCGTGTTCGCCTTGCAGCCGATCGGCAACACCATGTATCTGGGGGGGCATTTCACCACGCTATCCGGCGGGCTACCCAGCCCCTACCTCGCTGCCGTTGACATGAACTTGGGGACGAACCCGAGCTTCATAGCGCATCCGAACGGGGTTGTGCGGGCATTGACGACCGCCGGAGGGCGCCTCTACCTGGGCGGCGAGTTCACCGAGGTGGATGGTGTGCCACGCAGTCATGCGGCCGCGCTGTCCGGTGGAAGCCTGCATGGCTGGAACCCGGCGCCGAACAATGCGGTGGGAGCGTTGGTCAAGATCGGAACCCAGATCGGCATTGGTGGCTCCTTCATTACTGCAGGTGGTCAATCCTACATCTCCCGCCTGGTGGTGGTGAACGGAGTAACGGGCGCGGCCACTGATTGGGATCCCGGTGTGAATGGCCCGGTCTCGGCACTGGCCGCGGTCGGCGGGCGGCTGCTGGCTGGCGGCGGCTTCAGCACCGTCATGCAATTCGGGCAGCTGAACTTCACCAGCTTCACCCCAGCGCCACCGCTGGTGCGTGTGCAGCCCAAGGTCTTCCTGCAAGGCTGTTATGTGAGCGCACAGCTGAACATGCATGACTCGCTACGACGCGCTGCATTGGTGCCGCAGACCGAGCCCTATACCGCGCTGGGCTATGCCTTCACGGCCGGCGGCGCATCAGGGACCATCACCACCGATGCGATGGCACATACCTCCAATGGTTCCGTGGTGGACTGGGTGGTGGTGGAGCTGCGCGATGCGGCGAACCCGGCGCTTATCGTGGCGAGTAAACGGGGCGTGCTGTTGCGCAACGGGGATGTGATGGATGTGAACCGCCTATCGCCCTTGTGGATACCGGTCGCTCCAGGGAACTACCACGTGGCCGTGCGACACCGTAATCACCTGGGCGCAATGACCGCTTCGCCCGTGGCCTTGTCAGCGACCAATACCATCATCGACTTCACCGCGACAGGCTTCACCGCGCACGGCACCAATGCGCTCAACACCATCGGCGCGAGAAGGGTCCTCTGGCCAGGCGATGCCAACTTTGATGGCACCGTGAGGTACACCGGCCAGAACAACGACCGCGATGTGGTGCTACAAGCCGTTGGTGGCATCACACCTACGAACACGGTCACCGGCTACTTCGGGTCGGATGTGAACATGAACGGCGTGGTGAGCTACACCGGTGCCAACAACGACCGCGATATCATCCTGCAAACCATCGGCGGCGTGGTGCCCACGGCGGTGCGGGTGCAGCAGGTGCCGTAATGCGTAGGTGCGGCCGCAGGAAAGCAACCGCTTCAAAGGTCGTGCGTCCCTTATAGTTAGCAGACAGTAGCAACCCGGAGATCCAAGATCAGCGCTGCATCGATCGAAGGGTCAGCTATCTTCTTCTGGTACAGACCACGTCCAGCACACGCACCATCCACCAAAATGAACATGCTGTTGCCCGCAAGATCCACGATCGATCGGTCGCTCGGCACATGGATGACCCTTGTATGCATCAGCATGGGTGGACTGCTCTTCACTGCACCGGTGCAGGCCCAACAGCCGGGCACGGTGGATCTTTCGTTCAATGCCACTGATGTGGGATACGGTGCCGGTGATGGCCCCGTGACCAACGCCCTGAACGCCCTGGCCATCCAAGCCGATGGCGGCGTGCTCATCGGCGGCAACCTCCAGCGCTTCAATAATGTGCAGCGCAACAACCTGGTGCGGCTGTCACCTGACGGATCCGTGGACCTTGCTTTCGCCCCTACCGCGCTGGGCGATGTGTATGACCTGGTGGTACAACCGGACGGCAGGATCCTGGTGGCCGATGGGTTGGTGCGGCGACTGCTCCCCAACGGAACGGAAGACCCATCGTTCCAAGGGGGGGCCTGCTGCGCGGTGCGTCGCCTCCAACTGCAACCCGATGGCAGCATTCTGGCTGTGGCAGAGGAAGCACCTTTCAACCCGAATGTTGTACGCCTCTTACCCACCGGGGAACTCGATCCTTCCTTCGCGTTCGCGCACCCCGGCTATGCCAGCAGCGACTTTGCATTGTTGCCGAACGGCCAGTTCCTGATGCTAATGGACGTAGGTGGATCGGGAACCCGAAGGTTGATCCGATTCAACAGCGACGGCAGCGAGGACGGAACGTTCAACTGTTGCCCTGGTCCCAGTGGCGGCGGTATAGGCCGGTTCGTGGTACAACCCGACGGCCGTATCCTGGTATCCGGTGCGTTCACCACCTACCATGGCGCAGCGCGGCCCCGCCTGGTGCGATTGGAGAGCAATGGTGATGTGGACCTGAGCTTCAATGCGAACTTGACCAATGGCGAGCAGATCCGCGCCCTGGCGCTTCGCCCCGATGGCCGCATCCTCTGCAGCGGAACGTTCGCCAACGTGCAGGGACTGCCGCGCCCCGGGCTGGTGCAGTTCCTAGCGAACGGCACCGTGGATCCAGCCTTCACCGTGGGCACCGGGTTCGGGCCATCCACGCCATCGGTGGACGGTCCGCGGAACATCGCCGTGGACACTTCCGGCCGCGTGGTGTGCATGGGGACCTTTTCCAGCTGCCAGGGAGCGGTGCGGATCCGCTTGGCCCGCCTGCTCAGCAATGGCGCGCTGGATGCCGAGTACCATCGACAGACCGGGGTACTTGGTACCGTGCAGGGCATCACCATGCGCAGCGATGGCAGCATGCTGGTGGCCGGCATTTTCTCCAACGTGAACGGCGCTCCGCGACGCGGACTGGCGCGCCTGCTCCCCGATGGCACACTGGATCCCTCCTTCGTCACGGCATCCACCGCCATCCCCTCGATATTGTACCGCGTTGCAGAGCAAAGCACCGGGAAGGCGGTGGTGATGGGCCAGATCGGCGGATCAACCTATGTGGTGAGCCGGATCAACACCGACGGCAGCCCGGACCCTGGCTTCAGCACAGGCAGCGGCTTCAACGGAACGATCACCGACATCGCCGTGCAGCCCGACGACAAGATCATCGCATGCGGTGCGTTCACCGCGTACAACGGCACCGCTGTAGGAAGGATCGTGCGCCTGCTGCCCGATGGCCAGATCGACCCCGCCTTCAACACAGGCAGCGGCTTCAGCGGCTTGATGGCCCAAGTGAGCTGCGTACGCCTGCAGCCCGATGGCAAGGTGCTGGTGGGAGGCAACTTCTCCCAGTTCAACGGCAGCAGCGCCATTGACCTGATCCGCCTCAACAGCGACGGAACACGCGACTCAGGCTTCAATGCAATAGCCCCAGGTGACATCCGGCGGATATCACTGCGGGCCGATGGGCGCATCCTCATCGCTTACAACAGCCTTGTCAACCACATCGCCTGCCTCCTGCCAACAGGTGCGCAGGACACGGGCTTCAACAACGGCATCAACATCGGCACGGCCGTCAATGAGATCATCGACCTCGGGAGCGGAGGCATCCTCGTTGCCGGTCTCTTCAGCGTTCCCGGGTCACCGGCGCTTACTGGCTACAGGCTGTTGACGGCCAGTGGCCAGCCGGATGCCTCCTTCGCTCCGGGGAGCGGCCTTGGCAACCCGAACAGCGGGCTTGGCGCGGTGGCCCACTGCGCCGCCGTGCAGGCCGATGGCCGCATCCTGATCGGCGGGCAGTTCACGGCATGCAACGGTGTCGGCCGCAACCGCATCACGCGGTTGTTCGGCGTGACCGCGTCACCTGGGCTGCTGGTGAGCGCTCGGGCGATGCTCGATGGTCCGTTCAGCACAGGCCTCATGAGCGACGCGCTCCGCGCGGCCTCTCTGATCCCGGCGATGGAACCGTACACCGCGCTCGGCTATGCGCATGCGGGAGGTGGCGGCGGTGAACAGGTCTCCTCCTCCGTACTGGCCGTAACTGGCAATAACGCCATCGTGGACTGGGTGGTTGTGGAACTGCGTGACCCCTTGGAGCCCGCGACCATCTACGCCACCCGAAGCGCCCTGATCCAGCGCGATGGCGATGTGGTGGGCCTGGATGGCACTTCACCGGTGAGCTTCAGCCTGCCAGCGGGCAGCTACCGCGTGGCCATCCGCCACCGCAACCACCTTGGGGTGATGACCGCCACTCCCCTCGCACTCTCCGCCACGCCCACCACCATCGACCTCACCAGCTCCGCCACTACCACTTGGGGAACCGATGCACGCAAGAACAACAACGGTACGATGACCCTCTGGCCCGGCGACGCCAATTTCGACGGCGTGGTGCGGTACACCGGCCAGAACAACGACCGCGACGTGGTGCTGCAAGCCGTGGGTGGCATCACGCCTACGAACACGGTCACCGGCTACTTCGGGTCGGACGTGAACATGAACGGCGTGGTGAGCTACACCGGCGCCAACAACGACCGCGACCTCATCCTGCAGACCATCGGGGGCGTGGTGCCCACGGCGGTAAGGGTGCAGCAATTGCCATAAGAGATCTAATTCAAAACTGCTGTTCGCTTCTCCCAAACACGCCGTATCTCCTCTGCCGATTTCGCAGCCTGCAATTCGTTCAGATCAATACCCCAGCGACGCTTTCGTCCGTTGTGCCCGATAACGATGTCCCCCCCGCCGATACCTAGTTGGCGGCGGATCCACCAAGGCGTATCACGGTCCTCTTCAGCCCGTATGAACTCGACCTCATCAAGCCGAAGGGAAAGCCGATGTTTGAACAAGGACCGTTCGCACCAGATGTGCAGGCCTTCATGGTCGATCTCCAAGACCTCCTTACCCTTCAATTGCCATATGATCCAACTGGTACTCAGCACTGCTGCTGCGAGAACGGTCAGCAATACGAGCACCATTTCAGGAAAGCGCAATGGTTCGGAAATGAGACCATAGCCAAGGACCACGGACATAGTCCACGCCATCACGGACCAAAGGACCACGAACAGCACGAGCAGCATACGCGGTTCAATACGTGATTCGAACCGCACCGAAAGCTGTTCTCTTTTCACCACGTTACGTACCGGTCCGTGAAACGATGATCACCGCAACACCGCCAACCGCTCCTCCAGCGCCTTGATCTTGGCCTCCGCATCCGCCTTCTTCTTGCGCTCGTTCTCCAACACTTGTGCAGGAGCACCGGCCACGAAGCGTTCGTTGCCCAACTTCTTCTCCACGCTGTTGAGGAAGCCGCGCAGGTAGTTCAGTTCTTCCTCGGCCTTCTTCGCTTCGGCGGCGGGATCCACGTTGCTACCGAGGTCGATGGCGTATTCCGTGGTGCCCACCAGGAAGGTGACACTACCATCACCGGCCTTGTCCACCGTGTTGATCGCACCCACGTTGGCCAGCTTGTTCACCAGGGATGCGACCGCAGGGGTCATGGGCACAGCGCCCTTCACCTGCACGTCCAACACATCCTTTGGGCTCATGCCGCGTTCGTTGCGCGTGTTGCGCACAGCGCTCACCAGGTCGAAGGCGTGCTGTACCTCGGCCTCCAGTTTCGCATCGCCCGCACCACCCTTCGGCCATGCGGCCACGATGATGTCCTCGCCCTCCTTCCGCTCGCGCAGGTGGTGCCATAATTCCTCCGTGAGGAAGGGCATATAGGGGTGCAACAACTTCAGCACGTCCTCGAATATGGTGATGGTGGCTTCGTAGGTGGTGGCATCGATCGGTTGCGACACGCCGTCCACGAAGGCGGGCTTGATGCTCTCCAGGTACCAGCTGCAGAGGTCGTCCCAGATCAGCTTGTAGGTGGTCATCAACGCCTCGCTGATGCGGAACTGGTCATACAGTCCGTTGAGCTCGGTGGTGCTGCGCTCCACGCGACTGCGCATCCACGCCACGGCCGCCGCGTTCGCCGCAGGCTGTTCCTGCTGTGCAACGTTCCACCCCTTCACCAACCTGAACGCGTTCCAGATCTTGTTGCTGAAGTTGCGGCCCTGTTCGCAGAGCGAATCGTCGTAGGGCAGGTCGTTGCCGGCGGGACTGGTGAGCAGCATGCCCACGCGCACGCCATCGGCGCCGAACTTCTCGATCAGCTCCAACGGATCGGGACTGTTGCCCAGGCTCTTGCTCATCTTGCGGCCCTGCTTGTCGCGCACGATGCCCGTGAGGTACACGTTCTTGAACGGCACCTCCTGCTTGTACTCCATGCCCGCCATGATCATGCGCGCCACCCAGAAGAAGAGGATCTCCGGCGCGGTCACCAGGTCGTTGGTCGGGTAGTAGTACTTGATGTCCTTGTTCTCCGGGTCCTTGAAGCCGTCGAACACGCTGATGGGCCACAGCCAGCTGCTGAACCAGGTGTCCACCACGTCCTCGTCCTGCTTGATGCCGGCGGTGCTCTGTCCCGCTGCTTTGAACTGCGCGATGGCCTCGGCCTCGGTCCTGCACACCGCCACATCGCCATTCTCGTTGTACCACGCCGGCACGCGCTGGCCCCACCACAACTGGCGGCTGATGCACCAATCGCGCACGTTCTCCATCCAATAGGTGTAGGTGTTCACGAACTTCTGCGGATGCAGCTTCACGCGGCCGTCCTTCACCACTTCCAGTGCGGGCTTGGCGAGCTCGGCCATCTTCACGAACCACTGGAGGCTCAATCGTGGCTCGATCACGGCATCGGTGCGCTCGCTGTAACCCACCTTGTTCTTGATGTCCTCGGTCTTCACCAGGTGGCCTTTCTCCTCCAGCTCCTTCACGATCTTCTTGCGCACGGCGAAGCGGTCCTCGCCCACATACAACTGCGCGGCGGCGCTCAGCGTACCGTTGGGCTCCAGGATGTCGATGGTCTCCAGATCGTGCTTCTTGCCCAGTTCGTGGTCGTTCACGTCGTGTGCGGGCGTCACCTTCAGTGCACCGGTACCGAACTCGCGCTCCACGTACTCATCGAAGATTACGGGGATCCTGCGACCGATCAGCGGCACTTCCACCTGCATGCCCTTGAGATCGGCGTAGCGCTCGTCCTCGGGATGAACGGCCACGGCGGTATCGCCCAGAATGGTCTCTGGACGTGTGGTGGCGATGGTCACGTACTCTTCGCCATCCGAAGCACTCGTAACCACTTTGTACCGGATATGATAGAGCTTGGAGTTCTGCTCCTTCATGATCACCTCCTCATCGCTAACGGCCGTAAGGGCAACAGGATCCCAGTTCACCATGCGCAGGCCGCGGTAAACCAGGCCCTTCTTGTGCAGATCGATGAACACATCGATGACGGCCTCGCTGAGATCATCCTCCATGGTGAAGCGCGTGCGGTCCCAGTCGCAGCTCGCGCCGAGCTTCTTCAATTGCTCCAGGATAACGCCGCCGTACTTCTCCTTCCACGCGAAAGCATGCTTAAGGAATTCCTCGCGGCCGATGGCGCTCTTCTTGATACCCTGCTCGCCGAGCAGCCGCACCACCTTCGCTTCGGTGGCAATGCTCGCGTGGTCCGTACCGGGCACCCAGCAGGCGTTCTTGCCCTGCATGCGCGCGCGGCGCACCAGCACATCCTGGATGGTGTTGTTGAGCATGTGCCCCATGTGCAGCACGCCGGTCACGTTGGGCGGAGGGATCACCACGGTGTAGGGCTCGCGCTCGTCGGGCACACTGCGGAAGTAGCCCTTCTGCATCCAGTGGGAATACCACTTGTGCTCTGCGGTGGCGGGTTCGAAGCGCTTGGGGATCTCGGTGGTGGACATGCCTTGAAAAATGAAGCCGCAAAGGTAGGGGCATGTGTCCATGAAATGCCGCTCCAAAGGAGGGCATCTGCATGCTGCGAGGACGCGCTCCGAAGCACCGCCAGACCGGCTATCCACTAAGCTCGATCGAAGCGCCCCATGAGCACATGCCCACATGAACACATGAGCACATGCTCGCATGACCACATGTTCTAACTTCTTCTGTCAACGCCCTGTTAATGTTCGTGCCGTGGCATTCGCGCCCACCGATACTTGCACCACGCCATGCGAACACTGCTCCCCTCCCTCCTTCTGCCGCTGCTGCTCGGTGCTTCGCTGCCTACCGGTCAGAGCACCGGTCCGCGCATCCACTTCGAGCAGGTGGTGTACGACTACGGAACCATCGCCTTCGGGTCCGATGGCCGTTGTTCGTTCGCATTCACCAACACGGGTGATGCGCCGCTGATCATTCATCAGTTCCAAAGCAGCTGCGGATGCCTGGTGCCCTACTGGGACCGCGAGCCCGTTGCGCCCGGCGCATCCGGCAACGTGCGGCTGCTTTACGATACCCGCCGCGTTGGCCCCTTCCGCAAGTCGGCCACGCTCACCACCAACGATCCGGAGCGTCCGCAGATCGTGCTCTCCATCCGCGGGGTGGTGTTGCCTATGGATACCACGCACGAACGCGGCACCAACGGACAGTGAAACTCACCCTGTTAAAGTCCTGTTAAGGTCCATAACGGCCAGGAACAAGCCTTCTACCTTCGGCGTACCAACAACGAAAAACCACACAGCTTCACATGAAAAAGCTCCTCTTCTCCCTCTCGCTCAGCATCCTTTCCATTGGCGCTTTCGCCCAGACCCCCTCGAAGCCTGTTGGCGGCACGGGTCCCCAGATCTCCATCGACAAGGAGTCGCATGACTACGGCACCATCAGCCAAGGCGCCAACGGCACCTGCGAGTTCACGGTGACCAATACCGGTGATCAGCCCCTGATCATCAGCCAGTGCCAGGGCAGCTGCGGTTGCACCGTGCCCAAGTGCGAGACCCAGCCCATCAAACCCGGTGAGAAGAGCACCATTACGGTGAAGTACGACACCAACCGTGTAGGCCCCATCAACAAGAGCGTGACCATCACCAGCAACGCCACCAACGCACCCAGCAAGGTGGTCACCATCAAAGGCACCGTGGAGGCCGCTGCCACTACGCCTGCCACACCCGTGAAAGAGGCCAGCCCCATGGCCCCGGTCGAAAAGCACTAAGGCACGGTACTTGTCCGTCAAACCCGACAGACCAAGGCCCCTTTAGACCATGAAACAGTTCCTCCTCGCTTTCGGCTTGCTGATCCTCAGCGGATCCGCCATCGCTCAGACCGGCCCCCAGATCTCACTGGACAAGGACGTGCACGACTACGGCACGATCCCCCAGGGTGCCAATGGCACATGCGAGTTCGTGGTGACCAACACCGGCGATCAGCCCCTGATCCTCACCAACTGCAAGGGAAGCTGTGGCTGCACGGTGCCGAAGTGCGATACCGAACCCATAAAGCCCGGTGGCAAGACCACCATCACGGTGAAGTATGACACCAAGCGCGTGGGCGCCATCAACAAAACGGTGACGATCAGCAGCAATGCCACGAACGAACCGGAGAAAGTGGTGCGGATCAAAGGCACGGTCTCAGCCGCGCCCGAGACGCCCACCGCACCGGTAAAGGAAGGCAGCCCCATGGCCCCCGTGGAGAACTGACCGATAACACCAAGCACTGAACCCCGCCAGCGACCCTGGCGGGGTTCTTCTTTTAAGCTGCTTCCCCGCCGAAAGCCGATCTTCGCAGCGACAACCAGCCGCGCCATGCCAACGATCTCCACCAAGGGCCAACAGATGCCCGCCTCGCCCATCCGTAAGCTCGTACCCTTTGCCGAAGCGGCCAAGAAGCGTGGCACCCAGGTGATCCACCTCAACATCGGCCAGCCCGATATCGCCACGCCCGAGGTGGCCCTCGACGCCATTCGCCACTTGGACCGCACCGTGATCGAGTACAGCCACAGCGCCGGTTACGAGAGCTACCGCAAGGGCCTCGCGAGCTATTATGCCAAGCACGGCATCCACATCACCCACGAGCAGATCATCGTGACCAACGGCGGCAGCGAGGCGTTGATGTTCGGCATGATGGCCTGCTTTGAGCCCGGCGACGAGGTGATCATTCCCGAGCCCTACTACGCCAACTACAACAGCTTCGCGCTATCGGCCGGTGTGAAGGTGGTGCCCGTGCGCAGCACCATCCATGACGGCTTCGCGCTGCCGCCCATCAGTGCCTTCGAGGCCCTGATCACCCCGCGCACAAAGGGCATCCTCATCTGCAACCCCGGCAACCCCACGGGCTACCTCTACAGCCAGGCCGAACTGGAACGCCTGCGCGAGATCGTGCTCAAACACGACCTCTATCTCTTTGCAGATGAGGTGTACCGCGAGTTCTGCTACGACGGCGCCACCCACATCAGCGCCATGACCTTGGCCGGGCTGGAACAGAACGTGGTGCTGGTGGACAGCGTGAGCAAGCGCTACAGCATGTGCGGCGCACGCGTGGGGGCCTTTATCACACGCAACGCCGACCTGTACGCCTCCGTGCTCCGCTTCGCCCAAGCGCGCCTCAGCCCGCCCACCTTCGGGCAGATCGCATCGGAGGCCGCCCTGAACACCCCCGACAGCTACTTCACCGGGGTGATCGGCGAGTACGTGCAACGGCGTGATATCCTGGTGGACGGTCTGAACACCATTCCCGGGGTGACCTGCCCCAAGCCCAAGGGCGCCTTCTACTGCGTGGCCGAACTGCCCATTGACGATGCCGACCGTTTCTGCCAGTGGCTGCTGGAATCCTTCAGCCACGACGGCCACACCGTGATGATGGCCCCGTGCAGCGGCTTCTACGCCGACCCCGCCACCGGCCGCAAGCAGGTGCGCCTGGCTTATGTGTTGGAACAACCACTGCTGAAGAAAGCCGTGGATTGCCTCCGCGCGGCCCTTGCCGCCTACCCCGGCACCGATAAGGCCGCCATGGCCAAGGCCGAAGCCGTGGGCTGACGACATTCCCAATACCGACCGCGAACGCCCCTTGGACCATTCCTAGGGGCGTTCGTCGTTCCGTAACCCTGGTTCATCGGATCACGTTGAAGCGCCCGGACCGGTCTACTCAACCTGTCCGACCGACTGAGATGAAAGCAACGATCCGGAGAACCCTTGCCTTGCTCTTTCTGCTGGGCACGCTTCGCGCAGCATATGCCCAGGACAGCGGCATTGGCGCCGAGCACAGGTACCAATTCGTTCTGGAAAGTGCCGTAAGCACGCTGAACGAAAAGCTCATGACCGAGAGCATCAGCAGCCTGGACCCCGAGATGCGCATCAACATCGACCGCACCTCGCGCTTGGTGAAAGTGCTGGCCTACCGCCCACTGAGCACATCCGAGATCGTGAACATGGCCGCACTGCACGGGATAACACTTCGTGCACTGCCCGTCCGCTACTCCGATCTTCCTAAAGCGGACAACGAACAATGATGCGCGCCATGAAGAAGCTCCTATCCAGGTCGGCGCTCATGGTGGCCATCTTGGCCCTTTCGGGTCAGGTATCGGCACAGATCGCTACCGACGCATGCGGATACAACGCGGGCAACGAGTACCCTGTGGGCACCTCGTGCACTACCACGGCCTTCAATAAGCCCACCTCATTTACTCAGACCTTCACCCCTACAGGCTGCAGCGGCAGTAACAACGATGACGCATGGGGATGGTTCACGGCCACGGGCTACACCACCATCATCACCTACACGCCTTCAAGTGGCAACCCCATACTGCACCTGTTCACCGGCGCTTGCGGATCGTTGACACAAGTAGCCTGTGCGAACAACGGTGGCAATGGTGCCGCAGAGACCATTACGTACACCACCACACCGGGGGTGAACTACATGGTGCGCATGCAGGCCAATGCAAGTAACAATGCCATTACTGGAACCATCTGCATCTACACGCCTGCCGCACCTGCGAACGACGACCCTTGCGGTGCCACCTCGATCGGCCTGAACACCAGCTGCAGCAACACGGCCACCACCAGTCTTTACGCCTCAGCGACCACCGCCGTTCCGGACCCGCCCTGTGCCAACTATGGTGGACGCGATGTGTGGTACAGCTTCGTGGCCAACACCAACCGTTCCGTGCGCATACGCACATCGGCCAATGGAATGACGGATTCAGGCGTGGCGCTCTATGAGGCCACCTCCTGTTCAAGCGGGTTCAACCTGCTGGGATGCTCGGCGAATGGCAACGGCAACATGGGCGAACTGGCCGTTGGCAACCTCACCAATGGCGCCACGTACTATGTGCGCGTTTGGGGCGAAGGCCTGCAACAAGGCACCTTCAACATCTGCCTGATCTCCATTGCGGGCGATGAGCCCTGTGCGGCCACCTCCTTGCCCGTGGGCACCAGTTGCTCCAACACGGCAGGCACCAACGTGAACGCCACGCCCTCTTCTGGCGTGGCCGATCCACCCTGTGGCAACTACCAAGGCGGCGACGTATGGTTCAGCTTTGTGGCCCCGACGGGTGGCGGTGTTACCGTACGCAGTGTGAGCGGCGGTCTCACCAACTCGGGTATCGCACTGTACAGCGCGAGCTCATGCGGTTCTGGCTTCACCCTGATCTCCTGCTCGGCCAATGGCAATGGTAACATGGGCCAGATCAGCCAGGGTGGGCTTACACCGGGCACCACCTACTACGTGCGTGTGTGGGGCGAGAACGGCGCTTCGGGCACCTTCAACATGTGCGTGGTGGGCGTTGCCAATGATGGCCCCTGCGCCGCCACCAGCCTCCCTGTGGGCTCCTCCTGCTCCAATACAGGCACCACCAACGTGTTCGCCAGCCACACTTCCGAGGTGGCCGACCCACCCTGTGGCAACTACCAGGGCGGCGATGTCTGGTTCTCGTTCGTGGCGCCCACCAGCGGCGGTGTTACCGTGCGCAGCGTGAGCGGCGGCCTCACCGATTCAGGCATCGCCCTGTACAGTGCAAGTGCGTGCGGCGCAGGGTTCACCTTGATCTCCTGCTCGGCGAACGGCAATGGCAACATGGGCCAGATCAGCCAAGGTGGCTTGATACCGGGAACCACCTACTATGTGCGCGCGTGGGGCGAGAACGGCGCTTCGGGCACCTTCAACATGTGCGTGGTGGGCGTTGCCAATGATGGGCCCTGCACCGCCACCAGCCTGCCAGTTGGAACCTCCTGCTCCAACACGGGATCCACCAACGTGTTCGCCAGTGGTACCACGGAAGTGCCGAACCCTCCCTGTGGCAGCTACCAGGGTGGCGATGTCTGGTTCTCGTTCGTGGCACCCACCAGCGGCGGTGTTACCGTGCGCAGCGTGAGCGGCGGCCTCACCGATTCAGGCATTGCCCTGTACAGTGCCAGTGCGTGTGGCGCAGGGTTCACCTTGATCTCCTGCTCGGCCAACGGCAATGGCAACATGGGCCAGATCAGTCAGGGCGGGCTTACACCCGGCACCACCTACTATGTGCGTGTGTGGGGCGAGAACGGCGCTTCGGGCACCTTCAACATGTGCGTGGTGGGCGTTGCCAATGATGGGCCCTGCACCGCCACCAGCCTGCCAGTTGGAACCTCCTGCTCCAATACGGGATCCACCAACGTGTTCGCCAGTGGTACCACGGAAGTACCGGACCCTCCCTGTGGCAACTACCAAGGCGGCGATGTCTGGTTCACCTTCGTGGCACCGGCCAACGGCGCCGTTACCGTGCGCACCAGCAGCGGTGGCCTTACAAACTCTGCCGTGGCCCTGTACAGCGCATCGGCCTGCAACGGAACATTCACCCTGCTGGCATGCGCCACCGACGGCAACGGCACCATGGGCCAGGTGCAGCAATACGGCCTCACCCCGGGCACCACCTACTACGTGCGGGTCTGGGGTGACAATGCCGCCAATGGCACCTTCAATATCTGCGTTTCCACGCCGGCGGTCGTGAACGACGATCCCTGTGGTGCTGTTGGCCTGCCCGTGAACGGCACATGCGTGAACACTTCCTCGACCAACGTCAATGCCACCGCTACGGCAGGTATTCCCGATCCAGGCTGTGCCGCATACAGCGGTGGCGACGTATGGTTCACCTTCGTTGCACCCGCTTCTGGCGCGGTTGAAATGCTGACCGGCGCGAACGGCATGACCGATTCGGGCATGGCCCTCTACAGCGCTACGGCATGCGGAGGCACCTTCTCATTGATCGACTGCAACGACGATGGCAACGGGCTCATGAGCCGGATCAATGCCGGAGGGCTCACGCCCGGCACCACCTACTACATCCGCGTATGGGGCTATGGCGGCTCCACCGGCACCTTCAACATCTGCGTACGTTCAGCCATCCCTCCACCGAACGACGAGCCTTGCAACGCCATCGATCTTGCACTGACCAGCAACTGCACGTACTCCGCTTACACCAATTTGGACGCAACGGCCACCAGCGGCATACCCGCACCGGGCTGCGGCAACTACGCGGGTGGCGATGTGTGGTTCCGTTTCACGGCCACGGCCACGGCACTTGTCACCATCCGCACCACGGCAGGTACGCTAACCAATGCAACTATGGCCCTCTACCAGGCCAACACCTGCAACGGCACATTCACCTTGGTCGCTTGCGACAATACAAGCGGACCAGGCAATATGCCCTTCATGTCGCTTACACCGTTGGAACTTGTACCCGGCGCCACCTATTACCTGCGTGTATGGGGGAACAATGGCAGCACTGGCACCTTCAACTTGTGTGCGAACACGGCGCCCTCGGGCACCAGCTGTGTGTATGCCCTACGCATGTGGGACAGCCAGGGCGATGGCTGGGGCGGCAGTACGGTGACCATTCAAGTGGGTGCCGGTGCTCCGGTGAACTACACGATCTCCAACGGTGATCAGGAGACCGCCTACATCCCCGTGAACGTGGGACAGGCCATTCAGCTCAGCTATACCGCTGCCGGTGGTGCGCAGGGCGAGATCCGCTACGTGCTGCAACTGGGCTACGGCATTGTGTATGCAGATGGACCCACACCGGGCACGGGCCTTCGTTATGTGGCCATTGCCGACTGCCAGACCGCAGCGGCCTCAACCAGCGATTGCCAGGGACGCACACCCGTTTGCGGTGCCCAGCAGATCAACGACAACCCCACCAATACAGGTCTCACGGCCGAACTGAACATACACAACAGGGGTTGCCTCGGCGCCAACGAACGCCAAGGCAGCTGGTACAGCTTCACCATTGCCACCGGTGGTACGCTCGCCTTTACCATTGCACCCACGAACTCGGCGGACGACTATGACTTCGCCGTGTGGGGTCCGTACACCAGCGTATCATGCCCTCCGCTCAATACCCCGACCCGCTGCAACTACAGCGGTATATCGGGCAACACCGGATTGGCCACTACGGCCGCCAACCCATCCGAGGGCGCGGGTGGCCCAAAGTGGTCCACTGCCATGACCGTTGTGGCCGGCCAGACCTACCTGCTCTACATCAGTAACTTCTCCCAAAGCGGCCTGGCCTTCAGCCTCACCTGGCAGCTCACCAACGGCGCCTCCATCGATTGCACGCTGCTCCCGGTCGAGCTCATCGCCTTCGAGGGAAAGGCCGTCGGCTCTGAAGTGGAACTCGCATGGGCGACCGCCAGCGAAACCAACAGTTCACACTATGTGGTGGAACGCATGAACGCCGATGGCAACTACGCCAGCATCGGTTCGGTGTCCGCCATTGGCTTCGCCACCAGCACCACCAACTACACGCTGGTGGATCCCGCACCGCTGCCCGGCACCAACCTCTACCGCCTGCGCTCCGTGGACCAGGACGGTTCCTCCACCACCTCCGATGTGGTGGCCGTGATCTTCCGCGCGGCTCCGGGCGCACTGCGCGCCTTCCCCAACCCCACTGAGGGCGACCTGAACATCGACCTCGATGTGGTGCACGATGGCAGCCACAGCCTGCGGATCCTCGATGCCAGCGGTCGCTTGGTGCGCGTAGTGCAGCAGTCCTTCGCAGCCGGCCCGCAGCGCTTCAGCACATGGGTGGGCGAACTGGCCGCTGGTCCTTACGAAATGACCCTTGAAGCGCCGGACGGCACGGTGCTGCAGACCGGACGCCTGATGAAGCAATAACGGAGAACACCTGTTTCGCGCGCCGCGCGTACTGCCCCGACATGCGGGTGGTGCGCGCGGTGTTGCGTTCGGAGCATGGCCGCACACCACCGTGCAAACAAGGCAACGTCGCCGAATTCACTTCGTCTTTCCATTAAGCACAGGCCCCGCCCGATGCTTTGCAATGTCCAACGGAGATCGTTACATTGGTCTTCGGTGAGGGGCGGTCGGTGCAGGAGGTGAACATCCAAAACGGTCCGCATGAAGTTCATTACACGTGTTGTCTTGCCGGCCCTATTGATCGCCATTGCTCCGGCCCTGTTCGGGCAACAAGCGGCCACACTGGTGTTCCAACTCGCGAACGGCCCCAGTGGACAGGCACATAAACTGATCCATGTGGCCCTGCTGGACCTGGACCCCGATGCTGGCTTCTCCACCCACCAGGACCTGATCAAGGTGCGCTCGCGGATAAGCGCCACCGAGCTCTTGCAGACCTTCAATGCGCTGGGCATCGGCGATGTGAGGCCGGTGCATGACCGCGTTGTTGAAGTGCCACCCTTCCCGGTGATGCAGCATACGGGCGACCTCATTGCCGACGAGGCCGCCTACAACGCCGCCAAGGGCGCATGGATAGCCGCCTATCCGGAGGCCTACCGTATGCTTCTGGAGCGCACCAACGGTAACCCGCAATAGCCATGAGGGTACACACCGATCGCTCCACCGAACGCACAGCCGGCGTGTGCGCATTGTTGATGGTGTGCGCGCTTGCCTTGTGCGCCATGGAGGCCCGTGCAACCACGTGTGCCGGGGCCACTCCACTGAACCCGGCCGTGCTGCCCATTACCGACCAAGCGTTGGTGTGCGGTGCAGCGAACGACCTGAACTCCACCAATGTGCCGGGCGCCTTGTGCGGCACGGGCGACAACGCGGGCTACAAGAACGGCAACGAAGCGCTGTACGTGATCACACCGGCCACCACCGGCCTCTACTCCATCAGCGTGAACGGCCAGGCGTGGAGCTCCATCCAGGTGTGGGCCGGTTGCCCCACTTCCGGCGGCACTTGTGTGTACGGCGATGGAAATGCGGGCACCACCACCACCGTGAACGTGAACCTCAACGCAGGAACGCAGTACTACATCTGGTTCGACACGTGGCCCACGCCGAACAGTCCCTGCCCGGGCACCTTCTCCATGACCGCGCCTGTTTCCGCGCCAGCGTACGACAACCCTTGCGGCGCCACTCCGCTCACCGTGGGCACCACGTGTTCCTTCTCCCTCGCCACCAACGTGGGCGCCACGGCCACCACAGGCCCGCCCGCCCCCACCTGTGCCAGCTATACCGGTGGCGATGTGTGGTTCAGCGCCGTGGTACCCGCCAGCGGCCAACTGATCATCGATTCGAACACCGGCTCGCTCACCGATGGAGGCATGGCCTTGTACACAGCACCTTCATGCAGCGGCCCCTTCACGCAGGTGGCCTGTGATGATGATGGAAGCGCCAACGGCCTCATGCCCATGATCTCCGCAACAGGCCTCGCTGCGGGCAGCACGGTATACATCCGCATGTGGGGCTACGGCGGCGCCACCGGATCCTTTTCCATTTGTGCCTACGGAAGTGCGGTGACACCACCACCCGGTGGCTGCCTCTACACGCTCACCATGAACGACAGCTTCGGCGATGGCTGGGGCTCCTCGGCCGTGGGCGTCAGCATCAACGGCGGTGCCTACACCTGGTACACCGTGGCCGGCACATCCAACACGGTGCAGATCCCCGTGGGCGTGGGCAACATCGTGGCCATTCAGTACAATAACTCCGGTGCGTGGCAGGGCGAGAACAGTTACACCATCACCCTGGGCGGTGGTGTGCTGTTCTCCTCTGGCTCGCCACCCACCGCAGGCCTGGTGTTCACCAACGTGGTCACCTGCCAACCGCCACCCGCCCCGCCCGAGGACTGCATCGGTGGCGTAACCCTGTGCAGCGGCCAATCCTTCAGCAACAACACCACCGGTACCGGCGCCGTGGCCGACCTCAACTTCACCTCGGCAGGTTGCCTCAGCGCGCTCGAACGCCAGGGCACCTGGTACAACTTCTCGCCCAGCAGCGGCGGCACGGTGGGCTTCACCATTGATCCGGCGAACCCGCTGGACGACTACGACTTTGCGCTCTGGGGACCCTTCCCGCCCGGCAGCAGCCCCAGCACCATTTGCCCACCCTTGGGCGCACCCTTGCGTTGCTCCTTTGCCGCACCCAGCGGCGCCACCGGGCTCAACAGCACCGCCACCGACCAGACCGAAGGTGCGGGCGGCGACAAATGGGTGCAACAGCTCACCGTAACAACCGGCCAGGTATACCTGCTCTACATCAGCAACTACAGCATGAGCGGCCTCTCCTTCAACCTCTCCTGGCAGTTGGGTGGTGGCGCTTCGTTGGATTGCACCGTTCTTCCGGTCGAACTGCTTGAGCTGACCGCCACGCCAGCGGACGACCGCGTGATCGTGGAGTGGAGCACCGCTTCGGAGATGGGCGTTTCCCATTTCGAGGTGGAACGGGCGCTGGATGGCGAACACTTCACCCGCATTGGTACCGTGGCCGCCATGGGCCATAGTGCGGCCCCCGTGCGCTACCAGCTGGTGGACCAACACCCCGCCTCGGGCCTCAACTTCTACCGGTTACGCGCGGTGGAGCAGAACGCGGCGGCGACCACCAGCCATACGGTGACCGCCTGGATGGGCACCAAGAGCGAAGTGGTGCGCGTGCTGCCCAACCCCGCAGACCAGTTCGCCACGGCCGTGCTGCACCTGCCCGCCGATGGCCTTTACACATTGCGCCTGTTCGATGGACAGGGCCGTGTGGTGCGTGAGCGCTCGTTGCAAGGCACTGCAGGGAACAACACGGTGGGGCTGGACCTGCACGACCGCGATGCCGGGGCCTACCAACTGCTGGTGGCCGACCCCAGCGGCAACCCGGTGGCCCGCGGGCGCTTCATCAGGCAATAACTCGCGTTGGCCTTCCAAGGTTGAAGGCTTCTTTGGATCACCAAGGCAACCCTTGACCTTGCTGCGCGTCTTCCTTGCGTAACAGCAAGGAACCCAGCCTCTTGGAGTTATTAACGAACCATCCGGGGTTGCGGAACGTACTTACCTGCATCTATCTTTCACCCGCGTCTAACCTTAAAGACATATGACAC
Organism: Flavobacteriales bacterium; assembly: GCA_016788295.1. Classification (GTDB taxonomy): domain Bacteria; phylum Bacteroidota; class Bacteroidia; order Flavobacteriales_F; family PHOS-HE28; genus PHOS-HE28. Next base: position 56,222 of record JAEUSY010000031.1, on the reverse strand, counting down.
TCCGATCGCTCACGGTAATGGCCGCCCTCATGGTGGCCTTTGGCACATTCGCCCAAGCGCCCTCCTACGTGTTCTTCCGCACGGAAGCCCCCATGGACCGCGCCGCCCTGAAACAGGTGGTGGGCCAGGTGCAGGACATCGACCCATTGGCCGAAGTGTTCTACAGCGATGACCTGACCATCATCCAGGTGAAGCGCGGACTGGTGAGCGATGCCCAGTTGCGCACCGCCATTGCACAGGCCGGTGTGGCCCTGCGCCCCGGCACGGTTGATCCCGCCGAACTGGCCGTTACCGTTACCGACCAACCACCGGTTTACCTGGTGACCAACGACCCCGCCGCCGACCTGCTGCGCTACCAAACGGCCGTGGCCGAATGGAACGCCGCACATCCCGACCAGCAAGTATCCGCCGTGCCTACCCACGTTAACCAGTGAACCTCCCGAACGCAACGCACATGAAGCACACTTACGCGCTCGCTCTCCTCGCTGCCTTCGGTATCAGCACCGCCGCTTGGGCACAGCCGGTATGCAATACAGGATTTGCCGCTCCTCAAACTGCTGTGGCTCCGGCAACGTTTACGGCCAACTCTGTTCCGCCGACCACCTCGTGGACATCAACAATGACCACCACAGCTGGTTCCAATATCGTTACTGTTGCTGGCTGTCCAGCAGCAATTCTTACAAACCTTTCCCCCGTAAGCGGTCCTAATGTTCCGCCTGGCACATCAATTATTGGTGGCGCATGTCCATCGTCTATCCAGTTGAGTGCTCCAGCAACTGTATCGGGGTCTGCTCCACACACCTTCACATTACCTGGTTACGCTTCGAACGCCCCACCCACAGGACCTGGTACTCCCAGTGGTGCTAACTGCAGCGTATGTCCGTCTGTGTTTACTGCTCCAGCGTGTGCTGGGCAATATGCAACTTACTACATGTGCGTAGGAAACACCTACACCATTTCTATGTGCTCTTCGTCCATAGTATGGAACTCGTTTCTAGAATTAACTACAACAGCGGGCACGGTTTTAGCGACAGGTTTTCCAACATCTGATAATGATGGATGCGGTACACCTAATGGGCATGCCCTGCTAACATTTGTACCTACCGCTTCTGGTATTTACCGCATCCGTCTCTGGCAAAGCCCTTGTGTTGTGAACGGATCCAACTGTGGCACCATGCAGATTGCCTGCAACCCTGTCCCTCCGCCACCTGCAAACGATAATCCTGCAGGGGCCATCTCCTTGGGCAACCCATTATCCAACACGTGCACCCCTGTTAACGGAACCACTTCATTTGCAACGAATACAAACCCTCCAACAACACCCACAAATTGCGCAGCAACTTGTGGAGGGTCACCAGGTGCTCAATTTTCCGGGGTTGATGTTTGGTACAGTGCTGTGATTGGACCGCTAGGCACTCTCTCTATTATTCTAAATGAGATAAGTGCTCAGAATTTAGCAATGGCCGTGTACACCGGCCCTCCATCGGTTCTTACGCAAATCTCAACGAGTTGTACTTGCGAAGACTTTGTGTCCCTTAGCGGACTAACTCCAGGTTCAACAGTGCACATTAGGGTTTGGCCGCAAAGCGGTTTGCCCAACATGGGAACCTTCTCTATTTGTGCCTACGAGCCGGTGCCCCCACCCAACGACAACCCCTGCGGTGCCACCAACCTCACGGTGAACCTCACGTGCAATCCGCAGACCTTCAGCACGCAGAACGCCACCAACCTGGCCGGTCCGGTCACTGCGCCCGCTACGCCAACCTGCGGCACCCCGGTGGCCGGTGGTGATGTGTGGTACACGGTGACCATCCCCGCCACGGGTTCGCTAACGGTGAACACCACCGCCGGTGTGCTCACGGACATGGCCATGGCCGCTTACACGCTTACGGGCCCCTGCGGGTCCGGCACACTTACCGAGGTGGCCTGTAACGACAATAACGGCGCCAGCACCATGCCCCGCCTGGTGCTCACCGGTGCGGTGGGCCAGGTGTACTACATCCGCGTGTGGAACAAGACCACCGCCTTCGGCACCTTCCAGATCTGCGCCTTCCAGAACAACCCGCCCAGCAACGACAACCCTTGCGGCGCCACACCGCTCACGGTGAACCCGGGCTGCCTGTTCGGTGGGTTCCAGACCAACGAGAACGCCACGGTGACCCCCAACAGCCTGGGTGGCCAGCATACCAGCATTTCGGCGCTCACCTGCGGTGCACCGGCTACCAACGATGTGTGGTTCACGGCCGTGGTGCCCAGCAACGGCGTACTACAATTGGATACCGATGACGGCCAGTTGACCGATGGGGCCTTCGCGGTGTATACCGCCACGGGCAACTGCGGCGCCGGTACGTTGGCGCTTACGCAGGTGGCCGCATCGTGCCAGGTGGGCGGCAGTACCAACGGTGCGCTGATGCCCGCCGGGCAAGTGACCGGCCTTACCCCGGGCAGCACGGTGTACATCCGTGTGTGGCGCCAGGGTGGCATTGATGGCACCTTCCAGATCTGCGCACGCACCACAGTGCCGCCCCCGGGCAACTGCACCTACACCCTGCGCATGACCGACCTGGCCGGCGACGGTTGGAACGGCAGTTTCGTAACGGTGTGCGTGGGCGGTGTCTGCACGAACTACACCATCAACGGTGCCTTGGGCAACATCACCATTGCGGCCAACTTCGGCCAGATCGTAACATTGAGCTACACGGCCGTGGGTGGTTTCCAGAACCAGATCGGCTACCAGCTGCTCTCCAACACGGGCGGCCTGCTCTATGGCAGCACCAACCCGCCCACCCCGGGCCCCAATACGGCCTTTGTGGTGGACGCCGCGTGTAACGTGCCCCCCGCACCCGTATCGGATTGCGTAGGCGGCCTGCCCGTGTGCGATACACAGGTGATCACACAGAACCCCACCAACACGGGTGGTGTGGTTGACCTTACCACCGCCAACCGCGGATGTTTGACCGCGAATGAGCGCCAGGGTGTCTGGTTCCGCTTCCAGGCCCAGACCGCTGGCCAGTTGGCCTTCACCGTTTCCCCTCCCGGCGCTGCTGACTACGACTGGGCGGTCTGGGGTCCGTTCTCTGGCGGTGTTACCTGCCCGCCACCCAGCCCCCCCCTGCGTTGTTCATGGGCCGGTACCACCACCCCGACAGGCCTCAGCTACACGGCCCTCGACTTCTCCGAGGGTGCCGGTGGCGATGGTTGGGTGCGCTTCATTGATGTATTGCCCGGGCAGTGGTACATCCTTTACGTGGACAACTACTCCATGAACGGCGTGAACTTCACCCTGCAGTGGAACAACACCCCGAACAACATCCTGGACTGCACCATCGTGCTGCCCGTGGAGATGCTGAGCCTGACCGCACAGGCCGAGCAGGACCTGGTGAACGTGCTGTGGTCCACGGCCAGCGAGAAAGATGCCTCGCACTACATGGTGGAGCGCTCGGCAACGGGTGAACTGTTCGAGCCCATCGGCCAGGTGGCCGCTGCGGGAACCACCCAGATCACCACCAACTATCGCTTTGTGGACCAACGCCCGCTGAACGGTATGAACTACTACCGCCTGAAAACGGTGGACACCAATGGCGAGACCGGCTACACGCATACGGTGACCGCCAACTTCCGCAAGGGCAACATTCCCCTGCAGTTGTATCCGAACCCCGCCACCGAGTCCATCAGGGCCAATTTCGACCTGGGTGGCGAAGGACTGGTGCGCTGGCGTGTGCTGGACATGAGCGGCCGTGTGGTGTTGGAGAGCAGCATGGGCGCCGTGCATGGCATGAACACCGTGGATATCCCCCTTACCCGTGTGGATGCGGGCAGCTACCTGTTCGAGGTGAGCGATGAGGCGGGTCTGGTGATCGGTAACATGCGCTTCGTGAAACAGTAGCGATCGTTGATGAACGGTTGAAAGACCGTGATCGTCCGGAAGGGACCCGTGGGCAACGCTCCACGGGTCCCTTCGTCATTTATGCGGTAGAGGTATGCGGATGGGATCCCGATAGAACTAACACACAAGTGTTGATAACCTGATCATTCGCTTACCTTTAGCCTGTTCCATGTACCGGCACCGGTACGCGGAACACCCATGAACAACCACCGCCACATGGCAATTGGACCTGCATCCATACCGATCAAGGCCCGCCAAAGGCGTGTGTTCACGGTGTATTCCCATTGATAGAACAACGCGCAGTACAAGGCCCACCTGCCCATGAACCCACGCTACGCACTCGTATTCCTCCTCTCGATCGGCATTAGCTGGAACGCGGTTGCCCAACCGCCTTGCCTGACCGGTGGAAACACGACCCCTGCTGGTCAGACCACAATTTCTACAGCCGCATTCACTGCAACCGGTATTCCACCCAATACCACTGTGCAGATGACAATGACCACCACGGCAGGAAGCAATCTGGCGACAATTTCAGGATGTAATCCAGTACTGATAACCAACTCAGCTCCAATATCAGGTCCCAACGTACCCGTTGGCACCTTCATCTCTGGTGGTGTGTGTGGTGCCAACACCGTACAACTGAGCCAGAACGCTACTGTTACAGGTGGTGCATTGCACACGTTCACAATGCCTGGCTACACTCTGAATTACCCGCCCACAGGTGGCGGTACGCCTACGAACTTGAACTGTTCCGTATGTCCGGCCACCTTCACGGCCCCCGCATGTGCCGGTCAAGCGGTTAACTATTATATGTGCGTAGGCAACATCTACACGATCAGCATGTGCGGATCGGCCACCACGTGGGACTCCTACCTGGCCGTGACCACGGCGACTGGAACTGCTCTGGCTACTGGTTTTCCAACTACGGATGATGATGGCTGCGGCACAGCCGGAGGCCATGCCACGTTGGCCTTTGCCCCCACAGCCTCTGGCACATACCGCATAAAGTTATGGTTGGACCCTTGTACCGTTAGCGGTACTAATTGCGGCACTCTACAGATACAATGCGCTCCTGTACCAGCCCCTCCTGTCAACGATGAACCCTGTACGGCCACTGGGCTGACTGTTGGTACCTCGTGCGTGTTCCAAGCCGGGAACAACGCGTGGGCAACGGGCTCGCTGGGCATTCCGGCACCGGGCTGCGGCGCCTATGCTAATCGCGATGTGTGGTTCAGCGCCGTGGTACCCGCCTCGGGCAACCTGGCGGTGAACACCTCATTGATCAGTGCTTCGAGCCTGGGCATCGCCGTGTACACCGCCCCCTCGTGCAGCGCCCCGTTGGCAAGCTGGGCCCTCGTGGCCTGCAACGCGAGCGCACCGCCATCGTTGCTTTTGAGCGGGTTGGCAGGTGGTTCCACGGTGTTCATCCGCGTTTGGGCGCCGAACAACATCAGCCAACAGGGAACCTTCAACATCTGCGCCTTCGAGCCGGTGCCACCGCAGAACGATAACCCGTGCGGGGCCTTCAACATGCCCACGCCCACCACGTGCACACCCGGCCTTTACAACACCACCTACGCCACCCCAACCAGCCTTGCGGGCCTTACGATCGGCGCCCCCACCTGCGGTGGCGCACCCAACGCCGATGTATGGTTCGCGGTGACCGTGCCCGCCACGGGCGCCTTTACGGTGAACACCTTCGCCGGCACGCTGACCGATATGGCCATGGCCTGGTACCGCCTGAGCCCCGGTGGTTCGGTCTGCAACCCGCCCGGCTTCAGCGGTACGCTTACCCAGATCGCCTGCAACGACAACCAGTTGGCACCGACCAACAACATGCCGCGCATCAACAGCCAAACGGCCACACCGGCCATTGCACCGGCCTTGGTGCCCGGCGAAACCATCTACGTGCGCGTTTGGCCACAAGGCGCGAACACCAACGGCACCTTTGAACTGTGCGTGACCGAGAGCGTGCCACCGCCCAACGACAATCCCTGCGGCGCCATTCCGCTGAACACGAGCACCTCGTGCAACCTGGTGCCCACCACCAACGAATCGGCCGGCCTTACGCTGGGCGTGCCCGCACCCGCCTGTGGTGCACCCGTGCAGAACGATGTGTGGTACAGCGTTGTGGTACCTGCGAACGGACAGGTGGAGATCAACACACAGGGCCAGGTGATGACCGATGCGGCCTTGGCGCTTTACCAAGTGGCCAGCGGCAGCTGTGCCACCAATAACCTCACGCTGGCCTTGGTGCCCCCGGTGAACTGCCAGGTGGGCGGAAGTTCGTTCGGTGCGGCCATGCCCCAACAGCTCTTCGGAGGATTGACGCCCGGCAGCACCGTATATGTGCGAGTATGGCGCCAGACCGGTGTGGTGGGCGCCTTCAACATCTGCGCCCGACAGACCGCTGCCACGCCCATCAATGGCTGCGACGTGACCACCTATGACTCAGGTGGCGCCACGGGCAACTATGGGAACAACGAGGTGTATGAACAGACCTTCTGCCCCGAGAACCCTGGCGATGTGGTGGCCCTGGCCTTCGTGGCGTTCAATACGCAGGCGAACTTCGATATCATGACCATCTATAACGGGCCCACCACGGCATCGCCGGTGCTGGGTGCGTACTCAGGTGGCCAGTTGCCCCCGGGCTTCGTTTCCACGCACTCCACCGGGTGCCTCACCGTGCGCTTCACCTCCAACGCCAGCGTGGTGAACAGCGGCTGGGAATTGATGGTATCCTGCGGCCCACCCCTGCCGCCCGCACCGGCCATCAACGGCGTATGCGGCACAACGGTATATGACCCAGGAGGAGCTGCGGGCAACTATGCCAACGGCGCGTTCGTGACCACTACCTACTGTCCGTCCGTACCCGGCGAGGTATTGACCATGACCTTCAACCAGTTCGCCACGGAGCAGAACTTCGACTTCGTGACCATCTTCAACGGGCCTGATGTTCTTGCGCCCTCCTTGGGCACCTTCTCAGGCACGAATATTCCTGGTCCATTCATAAGCACGCATCCCAGTGGCTGTCTGACCTTGCGTTTTACCTCTGATGGCAGCATCGTGGCCAGCGGCTGGGCAGCCACGCTACGATGTGGCCCCCCACAACCACCGCCGCCCCCACCCCCACCTCCAACGGGCCTTTGCGGCACCACGGTGTATGACCCGGGAGGGCCCAATGGCAACTACTTCAATGCCACCAACCAGAACCCCGCCAACGTGGGCGGCAACGGTTGCTGGCCGGCACCATGCGGCACCCAGTGGAGCCAGACCTATTGCCCCGATATCGCCGGGGATGCGGTCACGCTGACCTTCACTTCCTTTGCCATCGAGAACGGCTGGGACAATGTGTACGTGTACAACGGCCCGGTGGTCTCACCCTTCAACGCCAACGGCAGCCAGTTCATCGGACCGGCCGGCCTTCCTACATGCGGCGCCCCGGCGGGTTGGTGCAACCAAACACTTGGTCCCGGAGGTTTCACAGGCAATGTGATCCCCGGCCCCTTCACCAGCACCCACCCCAGTGGATGCATCACCGTCTCCATGACCAGTGACGACATCGTGAACCTGGCGGGCTGGTCGGCCATTGTGCAATGCCAGAGCGCCTTCAACCCCAATGCCGATTGCATCTATGCCCTGCGCTTGTACGATGTGTTCGGCGATGGATGGGCAGGCTCATCGATAACGGTCACCATCAACGGCGGCTCACCGAGCACCTACACCATTCAATCAGGCACCTTCAACCAAGTGCTGCTGGGCCTTGATGTCGGCGACGTGGTCTCGATCACCTACAGTGGTGTGGGCTATTTCCCCACGGACAACTACTGGACGCTTGACCTGGTGGGCAGCACCTATGCCCAGTACCACTCGGCCATTCCGGCAGTGAGCGGCAACTACACCTTCGTGGCCAACTGCGCCGCTCCCGCTCCGCCCCCCCAGGATTGCCTTGGCGCGAACATCATCTGCACCAACGGCCCCATCAATGTGGGTGGAACCAACTCGGGCAGCGTGGGCGACATGATCGCACCGGCCACCGGATGCCTGGTGGGCGGCGAGAACCATGGTACATGGTATGCCTTCTCCACCACCACGGCAGGACCCCTCGGCCTCACGCTTACGCCCACCGTGGCAGGCACCAACCTGAACTTCGCCATCTGGGGTCCCTTCAACTATACCATCAACGACTCCACCAACTGGTCGGGTGCCTGCGAGGCACTTTCCTACTCGCCGTTCAACACGCCCATCCGGTGCTCGTTCGCCACCTCAACAGCGGGCGGTGGTGCCACGGGCCTGAACGGAGTGGCCGCTGACCTCACCGAAGGTGCGGGTGGCGACCAATGGCTGCAGAACCTCACCGTGGGGGTTGATCAGGTGTACATGCTTTACGTGAGCAATGCCTCGGCGAACAACTCGGGCGCCACCATCAGCTTCTCCAACACGGGCATCCTCACCTGCGGTTTCTTCCTGCCGGTGGAACTGTTGCAATTCGATGCCAAGGCCGCAGAGGCCCACGTGGATGTGCTTTGGACCACCGTTAGCGAGAGCAACTCGGCGTGGTTCAACGTACAACGATCCGCCGATGGCGAGAACTTCACACATGTCGGTCGTTTGAACGCGGCAGGGAACTCCATGCAGACCTTGGACTACGCGCTGAAGGATGCCGCACCGCTACCCGGCCTCAGCTACTACCGTTTGGAACAAGTGGACCAGGACGGCACGGTGACCTACTCGCATGCGGTACCGGTCTACTTCCAAGGTCGCACGCCCAGCATAGCCCTGCATCCCAACCCGGCCATGGACCTGGTATACATCACGCTCGACCTACCGAGCGAGGGCACCTTGTCGTGGACGGTGATCGACCAGAGCGGTCGCATTGCCAAGCAGGGCACCACATCAGGCACCACCGGCACCTTCCAGTTCGAGCTACCCTTGCAGGGCCTGGAGGCCGGTGCCTACCAGGTTGAGCTGAGCCAGGGCAACGACCGGATCGGACGGACCAGGTTCATCAAGCAATAGGGCCGTCCACATCGCTGAAGAGCCCCCGGAAGCACGCGCTTGCCGGGGGCTTTCTTTACACGGGTACCCGCCTCCGGTATCTTTGTTCCATGCGTGCCGTTGCCCTGCTCGTGATCCTATGCTGGCTGCCGACCTCCGTAGGTGCAGGTGAAGCACATCCGTTGCTGGCCACGCACAGTTTCGGGCTGAGCCTGAGCACGGGCATGAACAATGAGCTCTTCACCCTCTTCGAGATCAAGGAGTTCGAGGGTCGCGTGATCGGCACCACCCCGTTGACCCGCACCACCTTCATGCTTCAGGCAGGCGGAGGCACACCCAGTAAGGCCAACCCCACGGGCGAGAACCTCTTTGCCAAGTACAACATCCCCCTCTGCCTGCCTCGCAAATACCCCGAGGACAAGCGTGTATTGCCGGACTGTGAAGTGTTCGACGTCCTGTGGAAGTTGCGCTACTGGGAGTATCCCTACAAACAGCGCGAGGGCCAGCACCCCGGCAAGGGCTGGGCCGAGAAACGCGAGGCACCCTCCGAACGCCAATTGCTTCTGCTGACCGACTACGGCATCATGCACCTGAACGGCATGGCCACGGGCGAGAACGTGTTCCGCCTGCTGCACGATGTGTGCGACAGTGCCTGGGTGGACAACTACCGGAAGGGCTACTGAACGTAGATGCAGCGCGACACCCTCCTGCTACAGCTCACGGATCCGACACTGCCAGGTCCACAGCGGCGCATGGCCTTGGGACGCGCCATCACCTTGGTGGAAAGCGAACGACCCGGTGACCGCAGCTTGGCGAACAACTTGATCGAACACTGCCTGCCACTGTCCGGACGCTCGTTGCGCATTGGCATCACCGGGATCCCCGGCGTGGGCAAAAGCACACTGATCGATGCCTTGGGCATGGAACTGATCGATAGGGGGCACCGTGTGGCCGTGCTGGCCGTTGATCCCAGCAGCGCCCGCAGCGGCGGAAGCATTCTCGGCGACAAGACCCGCATGGAGCGCCTGTCACTTTCCGATGCGGCCTTCATACGCCCCACGGCCACCGGCGGCGACCTCGGCGGGGTGGCCCGGCGCACCCGCGAGACCATCGCCCTGTGCGAGGCCGCAGGTTTCGACCGCATCCTGGTGGAGACCGTGGGCGTGGGCCAGAGCGAACTGGAAGTGGACCGCATGACCGACCTCACCCTGCTGCTGATGATCGCCGGTGCCGGTGACGAACTGCAGGGCATCAAGCGCGGCATCATGGAGGCCGCCGACCTGATCGCGTTGACCAAGGGCGATACGGACACCGATAACAAGGGCCGCGCAGCCGTGAACGACCTGCGCAACGCCATCGGCCTCCTTCCACCGCGTCCCAGTGGGCGCCAACCCGAAGTGCTGGTGACCAGCGCCGTTACCGGCCAGGGCATCGCCGGGCTCTGCGACCGCCTTGAGCAGTTACACACTTCGGATAGCGGGAGCGGCTACCTGCACCAGCGTAGACAGGAACAGGACCTGCACTGGCTACGGCGCTCGGTGCAGGATAGCCTGATGCGCGCTCTACAGAACGACCATGGTGTGCAGGCCGCATGGGCCCGGTTGGAACTGGATGTGCGCGAAGGCCGCCGAAGCCCTGCCAGCGCGGCCGAGGAATTGATCGCCGTGTTCAGAACAGGCGGCGCACCTCTTCCTTGATGGCGAGGATGGCCTCCTGCGAAGGCGTGTGCGACAGCCGCGCCGTGTTCTCGAAGATCTTCCGGCTCAGTTCGGTGCCCGCCTGCACATCGCCCACCTGCTCGTAGCTCAGGTTGATCAGGCGGATGGTCTCGTCGCGGGCCTGCTTCACCTTGCTCCAGGCCTTGTCGCTCACGTAGATCTGCTGCGTCACGTTGTGATCGAACTCCTCGCGCACCGTGGCCACCAGTTCGCCATGCAACGAGCCGGAGCTCTGGTGGCTTTTGTGGATGCGCAACACCAGTGTTCCCGGCGAAATGCGCTCCAGGAAGAGCGTGATGCGCTCGTAGGCCTGCAACCGCAGCGGCAGGATGTGCTTGTGGTCCTCCTTGCGCACATCGGTCAGGTGGGCCGCCATGCGTTCGGACGCACGGGCGCCCATGAACTGTTTGATGAGGTAAAAAGCCGTGAGGAAGACCACCACGGAAGGAAGAATGGCCACGAGGACCTGCACCACTGGATCGTTCATCGTTGATAAACCGGTGGACGAATATCGGGATCGCACCGGGCATTCAGAGGAACGCGCGAACGGCACGTGTTAGTTTTGCCCCTTCATCAACGCGGCCCCCTCTGCCATGCACCGGGGCCACGGACCACCCATGCACCTCTCCCCGACCGTACTGGCCATCGCCGAACCGGCCACGCTCCTGATGGCGCGTCGCAGCCGCGAACTGAAGGCCCAGGGCCGCGACATCATCGACCTCAGCCTTGGCGAACCCGACCACGACCCGCCCGCCTTCGCCCTGAAGGCCGCCCACGAGGCCCTCGACGGCCCCTGGCACAAATACCCGCCCGTGAACGGCATGCTGGACGTGCGCCAGGCCATTTGCGCCAAGTTCAAGCGCGACAACGGGCTGGAGTACACCGCCGACCAGATCGTGGTGAGCACCGGTGCCAAGCAGAGCATCATGAACGTGGTGATGAGCCTGGTGGGACCCGGTGATGAGGTGGTGATCCCCGCCCCCTACTGGGTAAGCTACTCCGAACAGGTGAAGCTGGCCGGCGGCACGCCCGTGATCGTGGAGAGCACCATCGACGAGAACTGGAAGCCGCCCGTGGAGCGCATCGCCGCAGCGATCACGCCCCGTACGCGCCTGCTGATGTTCAGCTCGCCCTGCAACCCCAGCGGATCGGTGATGGACCGTGCCGAACTGGAAGCGCTGGCCGAAGTGGTGGCGCGGCACAAGGACCTTTATGTGATCGCCGACGAGATCTACGAGCACATCGTGTTCGACGGCGACCACGTGAGCTTCGGCACCCTGCCCGGCATGGCCGAGCGCACCATCACCGTGAACGGCCTCAGCAAGGCCTTCGCCCTGACCGGCTGGCGCGTGGGCTACATCGGTGCCCCACTGTGGATAGCGCAGGCGGCCACCAAGGTGCAGGGCCAGTTCACCAGCGGCACCAACAGCATTGCCCAACGCGTGTGCAAGGCCTGCGTAGAGTCCGACCCCGCCGTGCTCGCCCCCATGCGTGCCGACTTCCTGCGCCGACGCGACCTGGTGCTGCGCGAAGTGGCCAAGATCCCCGGCTGGCGCTGCAACGTGCCCCAGGGTGCCTTCTACCTGATGCCTGACGTGCGCAGTTCCATTGATGGCAAGACCATCAAAGGCTCGGTGGACCTGAGCCTGCACCTGCTGGACGCCGTGGGCGTGGCCTTGGTGGAAGGTGCCTCCTTCGGCGCCGAGGGCACCCTGCGGATCAGTTACGCCACCAGCGACTACAAGCTCGTGGAGGCCATGCAGCGCGTGGCCCGCGGCATTGAACAACTGCACCGGTGAGCCAGCCGAAAGCCATCGACACCTTTCTGGCCCGGGCACGGGAGACCACCGTGCTGGTGGTGGGTGATGTGATGGTGGACGCCTACCTCTGGGGCCGTGTGGACCGCATCAGTCCCGAAGCACCGGTACCCGTGGTGCAGGTGACCCGCCGCAGCGCCCGCCTGGGCGGTGCCGCCAATGTGGCCCTGAACGCCCGTGCGCTCGGCGCCACCACCGTGGTGGCCAGCGTGATCGGCAACGAGGACAACGCCGCGCTGCTGGAACGACTTTTCGCCGAACAGGGACTGCGCACCGATGCGCTGGTGCGTTCGCCGCTGCGCCGCACCACGGTGAAGACCCGCATCATCAGCGGGCACCAACATGTGGTGCGCGTGGACGAAGAGCAGGAGGACGACCTGGCCAGCAGCGATGAAGAGGCCCTGCTGGACCGCATTGCCCGCGTGCTGCGCGACGACCGGCCCGGCGTGGTGGTGCTGGAGGACTACAACAAGGGCGTGCTCACCGAACGCGTGATCCAAGGCACCATTGCCCTCGCCAAGGAACACGGCGTGCCCGTGGCCGTGGACCCCAAGAAAAAGAACTTCCTCGCCTACACGGGTGTTGACCTGTTCAAGCCCAACCTGAAGGAATTGCGCGAAGGCCTGAAATTGGACGTGGACCCCACCAGCGCGGACAGCGTACGCAACGCCGTTACCCGCCTGGAGCAGGCCCTGGGCAACACCACCTCCATGGTGACCTTGAGCGAGCATGGGGCCTACATCCACAACGCCAGCACCGAACACCGCGTGGCGGCGCACACCCGCAAGATCGTGGACGTGAGCGGCGCCGGCGATACCGTGATCACCGTGGCGGCACTGGCACTGGCCCAGCAATTGCCCCCGCGCACCATTGTTGAACTGGCCAATCTGGCGGGCGGGCTGGTGTGCGAAGAAGTGGGCGTGGTGCCCATCGACACGGCCCGCTTCCGCACCGAATGTGAACGCTTGGAACTACCGGCATGACCGTTACACCCTATTCGCCGGAAGGCAGCAAACGCGAGCAGGTCGAGCAGATGTTCGACAACATCTCGCCCAAGTACGACCTGCTGAACCGCCTGTTCTCGCTGGGCATTGACCAGGGCTGGCGCCGCAAGGTGGTGCGCATGCTGGGCCGCGAACCCGTGGACCACCTGCTGGACGTGGCCACCGGCACCGCCGACCTCGCGATATTGGGCGCCACCAAGGCCAAGCGCGTTACCGGTGTGGACATCAGCGAGGGCATGCTGGGCCACGGCCGCACCAAGGTGGCCAAACGCGGCCTCGAACAGCGCATTGTGCTGCAACGCGCCGACAGCGAGTCGCTGCCCTTCGCGGACAACACCTTCGACGCCGTTACCGTGGCCTTCGGGGTGCGCAACTTCGAGCACCTGGAACAGGGCATGCGCGAAATGCAGCGTGTTCTGAAGCCCAATGGACGCCTCTTCGTGCTGGAGTTCAGCAAGCCCATGAAGGCCCCCATGAAGCAGCTGTTCCGCTTCTACTTCCACCGCGTGATGCCCGCCGTGGGTCGCACCGTGAGCAAGGACAGCGCCGCCTACACCTACCTGCCCAAGAGCGTGGATGCCTTCCCCGAGGGACAGGCCTTCCTGGATATCCTGGCCAAGGCCGGCCTGCGCGAAGGCAAGGCCGAACCGCTCACCGGCGGCATTGCCACCTTGTATACCGGGCGGAAGTGAGATCGGACAGCGTGAAAGCCGCCCTTTGCGGCCCTCACGTGTCCAATGATGCAGCCTACTTTACCGCGCCACCTTCACGGCCTTCTTCACCAAAGGCTCGCCATCGAGGAGGAGCGTTACGTAGTACACACCGGGCACCAGATCTCCGGTGTTCCAAGTGTATTGGTATTGCCCGGCCTCTTGCACGGCCTCGTACAGGGCCTTCAGTTGCTTGCCATCGGCGCTGTTCACCAGGAGCTGGGCACGGCCGCTGCGCTCCAGGGTGTAGCTCAGCGTGGTTTGCTCGTTGAACGGATTGGGCTGGATGCTCAAGCTGCGCGCATCGCCTTCGATCACCTCGCCCATGCCTACTTGCATGCGGCCATCGGAACCGACCGGACGGGCACAGCAGGCCGCAAGGGCTTCTTCGAGATGATCCATGCGCGCCTGTTGCTCGGCAAGCTGAGCGGCCAGGGCCTCATTTGCTGAGCGTTGGGCCTGGTAACCGGCCACCAGATAGGGGATCAGAGCGGTATAGTTGACGGCTTTGTATGAAACCGCTTCACGGATCACATTACCATCATCATCGAGTTCAGCAGGGTGCATAGTGGCTTTCACTAGGCCAGGTAGCTGCACTTCGAGCTCCTGCGCTAGCAAACCGACCTGGGGCCCCTCTGGCAATCCCATTTGTGGATATGCCTCTGTGTTGTAGTGATATGAATGAACGTTGAGCAGCGCCAAAATATCAGCCGCCGATGCCGGTTCCATATCTGCAATTCCAGTCTTCAATCCAGCGTCAGAAGGAAGGTATGTAGCTCCCGCTTGAACGTCACCAACAAAGTACCCGGCCCATGCAGTGGTTCCACATAGGCCAGTCGAAGCACTGGCGTATATCCCATAGTTAATGTCCGCTCCAGCCGCGCGGGCCTTCAAACCATAGTTCGTCTGGGTTGCGCCGCAATCGGTCCACACTTCGAACAGGCCAGCGTGGTTGTCCGTGATGTTGCCATATGAGGTTGTCAGTTTCGCACGTATGCCGAAGTTGTAGTCAACACTTGCGTTGTAGTCTATGTTGTTCACAACATCCACACCAACATTGTTCTTGACCTGATTGTCAACGGTCACATCCGCTCCGGCTTGGACTCCCCTGTTCGTATGGGTGAATCCACTTGCATCAGCCACGGCCCAAGCCCTCACAGCAATATTGCCCTCGCTCCACTGTTCGCTTAAAGCACTGGATGCTCGCGCAAATACCCCACCGTGGGTAGTTCCCTCCCCAATGGTTGTGAACTCACCAGCAATCTTACTGAAGTGATCGCCGCTGATCTGAAATAACCCTCCACGAACAATGGGTTGCCCATCGACCGCATTGTACTTCACATGGAGTTTTGCGCTCGGCGAAACAATGCCGATCCCGACGAGATTGTCATCATTGGGGCAAGATGCACCAGAGCCTACGGCTGTCCATAGGTTGTTTCCATTCGCGCCACCAGATAGGCTCCACTCACACCCTGTTCCACCACCACCTCCAGAGCTTGGCCATGTGTTGATCCGGCGCCAATGCAAACGTCCTGTGCCATCCACCATGACCACACGGCTCAGCGTGTCATTGTTGTAATCCGGGAGCAATTGGCGGATGCGGATGGTACGATCGAGAACATCCAGTCTTTCGGTGGGGTCCACAGCAGCGCCGCCATTCTGAACCGTAGCTCGCCACCAATCACCAATACCGACGAACGCAGAGGTATCATTGGGTATATAGACCCGAAATGACTCAAGGCCTTCTCGACTTCTTGCCCCGTACGGCTGACCGGGACTATACCCGGAGGTGAAGAGGAAACGAAGGCGGTCCGTAGCCCACTGTTGGCCATCCGCATTGTCACTCCACTGTAGCACCAGATCCGTTGAGTCATTGTGGTTACCGGTACCATTGTACTTCTGCCCCACGTAACACTGGTCCCTGTTGCCGGTCATGGTAATTCCATTGCGCATCCAGGGGCGGAATCCTTGTTGTTGAGCCCAATCCAGATGGCTGTTGCTGTTCGAGCTATCTACCAAATGAAGTCTACTGAATGGCCCGGCGGCACTGCTGAAGAACAACGGTTGGTTACTGATCCCAACATATCCGTTCTGACGGATACCATTGAAACCATTCACTGTTCCTGTTCGCGTGTTCCACAACTGCATCCGCTGTATGCTATCCGTGAACCACTGGATCGGATAGTTCCCGTTGTGCCGCACCTGTACCGGATTGGCATTGGCTCCCATGTGGCCCACGTATGAACCAAATGGCGGGTTATTGTTCGGCGCAGACACCTGTGCTTTTACACCGGTCAGGCATGATAACGCCACCGCTAGTGCATAGGCACCACTTCTTGCAAATGATCTCATGGTCTTTCGTGTTGGTAAAACCGAAAGACCGGACGTATGTTAATCGACCAAAACGAACTTGAACGAACGCGATCGCCCTTGTGAATCCAGCTTAAGCACGTAACTCCCCCGTGCCCATGCTTCAACATTCAAATGCAGTGTACCCACTGTTGTGGTTCCCGACCAAATCAAGCGCCCAGACACATCGGCAACCAATACTCTCGCACCTTCAGCCACATTTGTTAATAGCACAGTTGTGCTTGCCGGGTTGGGAAAAAGCACCATTTCACTGCCGAGATGACCTTCCAAACCGACCAATAGTGGACAACCAGAGGGTGAGCGACTGACACACACATCATCAATGAACGTGTAGGCCATAGGCAAACTGATAGTCGGCTCGAAAGGCAGCGTATCCGTTTGCGAATTTTCGAAATGGTTTCCGATCATCACATACTGATAGGCGCTATCAGCCACGAAACTGCCGCTTACCAGGGTCCAACCCACCGTATCTGCAAGGATCTGCGGGAAATACACATGAGCGTAGTTCACCGGCACTGGTAAGGGGTCATCCCAAACCCATTGATGTGGGCTTGTGGTGAATCGCATTCCAATATGGCTCGAGGCCAACCTTGCAATTGGATAGATCGCTGTCCCCCCCCACGCGGCATTCGCCCGAAAACTGGCGTAATAGGTCTGGCCAACTTCGAGTGTCTCAGCAAGTTGAATGACCAAATACTCTCTTCCCGGAGGCAAGTAATAGTAGCTGACCACTCCCGCATAGCAAACACCATCAAAGGGATATTGAAATCCCATATGGTTGAGCGAAGCACTGCGGTCGTTCCCATATCCAGCGCAGGCAGGTCCTTGGAAGTAATCCGGCGAATGACCTCCGGAGAACCAGCCCAACGGTCCTTCATCGGGATAATAGAACCCAGAGAATGGATAGCAGGACTGAGCCTCCTCGAAGGAGTGATTGGGAACGAGGTTCTGAGCGCGGCAGCAAAGGGCAGCAATGAACCCGAGGCAGCCAAGAACAAGGCCGCGCCCCACGCTCAGCCACCTCAGGTCCATTACCTTAATTCGCATCGTTCTGTTCGTATTGACCGTTCGCATGTCCGGTCACACCCACTACTATCAAGCCATTGTCCGTCGCGGCCTGCGGCAATGCTCCAAGTGTGTAGACCATGTATGCATGGTCCGGTGCTGCCTTTGCGGGCCCTTGGCGCACCTTACCTTTGCAACGCTTCTGTTTCGTTTACCTATACCAGTGGGTTGGTGGGACATGAGCGACCGAGGCCCCTGGTGTTCGTAGCACCGGGGGCTTCTTCTTTGCGCGTGATCGACGCGTCATTGTAGAGAGAGAGAGAGAGAGAGAGAGACGCATCAGCACAACGGCCGAGGCGGTCGAACTCCCTTGCGGGCTTGGGTGATATGCGAATAGCTCCACGACCATGGCTATGCCAGTTACACCTTGTCCACGAACACATCCGTGCCAACAGCGAACCCTCGGAGCAGCGGGCTCAAGCACATCAGCATCACGAACATAAGCACAGGTTGGAAGGATCCAACCAATTGCCCGGAACTTTTTTCAGCAAAGCCCAAGCCTGCGAACAAGCCACGGCATCTGGCCCTGTAATGGCGCTCTCCGTGAACCTCTTCCACACCGCACACGGATCGATCGCTACTTTCGTTGCCCCATTGATGCGATCCACCCCTCTGATACGACCGCTGTTCCTGGCACTTGTATTGGCGTTGCCCTTGGGCATGAGCCTGCAGGCCCAGAAGAGCATCAAGATGGAGAACCTGCCGAACTTCGATATGCGGCGGTTCCACTTCGGTTTCCTGCTCAGTTTCAATACCAGTGATCTGGTGGTGGTGCAGGACCCCGCCTCGCCATGGCGCGATTCGCTGCTGGTGCTGAACCACCTGCGGCAACCGGGCTTCAACCTCGGCATCATCTCATCGCTGAACATGACCGACAACCTGAGCCTGCGCTTCCTGCCCTCGCTCTCGTTCCAGGAACGCCAGCTGCAATACACCTTCACTGAACCCGACGGAACGCGGAAGATCTTCACCAAGCCCGTGGAGAGTACCTACCTGGAATTCCCGCTGCTGCTGAAGTTCAGGAGCGACCGCATCAACAACTTCGCGGTGTATGTGATCGGTGGTGGCAAGTTCGGCATCGACATGGCCAGCCGGAAAGACGTGAACCAGGCCCTGGACGACGAGATCGTGATCAAGCTGGAGAAGTACGACTACGCCGCCGAAGTGGGCGGTGGCTTCGACTTCTTCCTACAGTACTTCAAGTTCGGCATCGAACTGAAGACCGCCATCGGCATCCCCAACGTGCTGATCAACGACGACACGCGTTTCAGCCGTCCGCTGGAAAGCCTGCGCACGCGGGCTTTCTTTTTCACCCTGACCTTCGAGGGCTGAGCGATGGAGCGGGTGGTGGATATCGCCCTGCCACCGCGCGAGGCCGCAGACCCCGTGCTGGTGCGTGAGGCCGCGCTGGAGGCCGCCACCTGGCCCAAGGGCATGGACGGCCACGCACTTGTACTGAAGCGGTCCATTGATGCGCGAAGCAAACAACCGTTGGTGCGCCTGCGCGTGCGGGTGACCGATGGCTTCGTGGACGACACGATCAACGCACCGGAACTGGCTGATGTATCAAAGGCACGACCGGTGATCATCGTAGGCTGTGGGCCGGCCGGGCTCTTTGCCGCGCTGCGCTGCATTGTCCATGGATTGCGGCCCATCCTGCTGGAACGTGGCAAGGACGTGCGCTCGCGGCGACGTGATCTGGCCGCCATCAACCGCATGCACCTGGTGGACCCTGACAGCAACTACTGCTTCGGCGAGGGCGGCGCGGGCACCTACAGCGACGGCAAGCTCTACACCCGCAGCCACAAGCGCGGCGATGTGGAAGGCGTATTGCGCACCCTGGTGGCCTATGGCGCCAGCGCGGACATTCTTGTGGACGCACACCCGCACATCGGCACCAACAAACTGCCGGGCATCATCACCGCCATGCGCGAAGCCATCCTGCGCGCCGGTGGCGAAGTGCATTTCGGCGAACGCGTGACCGACCTGTTGGTGGAACAAGGCCACATACAGGGCGTGCGCACGGCCAACGGTGGTGAACACCGCGCTGCGGCCGTGGTATTGGCCACAGGGCATTCGGCGCGCGACATTTTCCAGTTGCTGCTGGCCAAGGGCATCCGTATCGAGCGCAAGGACTTCGCCCTCGGCGTGCGCGTGGAACACCCACAGGCCATCATCGACCGCGCACAATACCACTGCAACGTGCGCGACCCCTACCTGCCACCGGCCAGCTACAGCTTGGTGCAGCAGGTGGAAGGCCTGGGCGTGTACTCCTTCTGCATGTGTCCGGGCGGCATCATCGCCCCCTGCGCCACGGCACCCGGCGAAGTGGTGACCAACGGCTGGAGCCCGAGCAAACGCAACAATCCCTTCGCCAACTCGGGCGTGGTGGTGGAGGCCCGCGGTGCCTTCGACAACAACACCCCCCTGGCCGGCATGCACTACCAACAAGCGGTGGAACAGGCCGCCTGGGCCGCTGGTGGGCGCACGCAGACCGCACCGGCGCAGCGCTTGGAGGATTTCATCCAAGGCCGCCTCTCAACGGACCTGCCCGAGTGCAGCTACCCGCCAGGCATCCTTTCACACCGCGTGGACGAACTGCTGCCGCGCGAGATCGGGCAGCGGCTGCGCGAAGGATTCAAGGCCTTCGGCCAGAAGATGCGCGGTTACCGCACCAACGAGGCCGTAGTGGTGGCCGTGGAGTCGCGCACCAGTTCGCCCGTGCGCATACCCCGCGACCCGGTCACCTTGGAGCATGTGGAGGTACACGGCCTATACCCGTGCGGCGAAGGCGGCGGGCATGCGGGAGGTATCGTCAGCGCGGCGATGGACGGCCAGCGCGTGGCCGATGCGGTGGCCTTGCGCTACGGTGTGGTCCGCTGACGCGTGAACTCCATGCACAGCGCCGACGCGGCCATGGCCACGTTCAGCGATTCGGCAGCACCCACGCGCGGCACCGATATCGTTTCGCCACGCAGGGCACGCACAGGTGCTGAAACTCCGTGCGACTCGCTGCCCAGCACCAGGATGGCCGGTCGACGCAATTGCAGGTCGAATGCACTGCGGCCCTCCATGCTGGCGATGTATAGCGTGGCACCTGCGGCACGTTCGCGTTCCAACACCCCGGCCAGGTCCACATAATGAACGGCCACGCGGAACACGGCACCCATGCTGGCCTGCACACATTTGGGGTTGAACACCTCCACGCTGGCGCGATCGCAGAGCACTCGAGCGATGCCGAACCAATCGGCGATGCGGAGCACGGTGCCCAGGTTGCCGGGGTCGGCCACGCCATCGAGGGCGAGCACAAGTTCATCGGTGCCCAAGGGCGCGAACGAGCTTGGAGAAGGACGTTCCACTACGGCCACCACACTGTTGCCGTTCTCCAATGTGCCCAAGCGGTCCAGTTCGTGCGCGGGCAGCACCTCGGCGTCGTTCAAGCGGAGTTGCGCCGCCATATCGGCGGTGGCGTACAGGGAACGAACGGGCCACCCACTGGCGAGCAGTTCGCCCACGAGCTTGGGACCCTGAACGAGGAACAGGCCCTCGGCCTCGCGCACCTTCTTCTGGTGCAATGAGCGCACGAACTTCAGATCGGCCTTGGTGCTCAAGGGTCGGATATCTTTGGCGCTGCCCCTTCAGCGGCAGCTGGAACGGAGCGCAAAATAGGCAGACCAGCCCTCCGTGCGGACCTTCAACATCCATATCGCCGCCGCGTTGTCGGGAATGCTGCTCCTAGCCGGCTGCGACCCCACCAAACGTGTTCCGGTCGGCAGCCACCTGCTGAACGGCACCCGGGTGGTGATGCACGACAAGAGCGTGGACCCGGTGGAGTTGGAGGCCATCATCAAGCAAAAGCCCAACAAACGCATTGTGGGCATGCGCTTCCACCTGGCCATGTACGGGCTGCCGGACCCGGAACGCATGGCCCGCAAAAAGGCCCGCAAGGACCAACGCACCGACGAACGGAACGAGGCACGCGTAGAGCGTGGAAAACCCGCCAAGCCCTACAAACGCACCATGGGTGAATGGCTGCGGAACGATGTGGGCGAACCACCCGTGCTGCTGAACCCCGAGCTGACCGAACGATCCGTGGACCAGATGCGCCTTTACCTGAACAAGGAAGGCTGGTTCAACGCCGTTGTGACGGACACCGTCCGGGACCGACCGCGGCGCATTCGCCTTTGGGGTGAGTGGGGAAAGCCGTACGACACGCCGAAGCGTGATTTGGAGTTCCATGTGCGGGCAGGCAGGCCCTATCACCTGCGCAACATCAACTACACGCTCGATGATCCGCTCATCAGGGAATATGTGAAGGCCACTTGGGAGAACAGTCTGCTGCGCACGGGTGCCCGTTTCGACGCCGATGTGCTCGATCAGGAACGATCGCGCATTGCCGACCACCTGCGCAACATCGGCTACCTCTACTTCACCCGCGAACTGGTGAACTACAAGGCCGACACCACGGTGGGCGACCATCAGGTGGACATCACGCTGCGGCTGGAACGGGTGAACTATCCGCGCAACGAAAGGGGACTTGAAGGCACCTCACAAGGCACGCCGTACACCATCAACAGCGTTTCTGTGACCATGGCCCGTCCGGTGCGTGGGCAGACCATGGTGTTGGACACGACGGAACAGGCCGGCTACCTGATCTTGAGGGACCGGTTCGGTCGCTTCAAGACGAACGCACTGCTGAACGATGTGTTCCTGAAGCCCAACGAGCGCTTCAGCCAGAATAACGCGGACCGCACCTACCGACGCCTGACCGCACTGCAGGTGTTCGACCGGGTGGACATCTCCTACGACACCACGAATGCCGGCGGGAAAGGCCGTGCCAATGCCTTCATCGACCTGGTGCCCGGAAGGTCGCAGAGCATGTCGCTGGAAGGTGCAGGTACCAACCGGGGCGGCGCTCTGGGCACATCGGTGAGCCTTGCATACAAGCACCGTAACCTGTTCCGCACCATGGTGTCGTTGCAAGCGCAGTTCACCCTTGGTCTTGAAGCGCAGCAAAGCCTCACAAGCGCCTCGCAACCCGTGGAGGATGCCACCACCGGAAGCCTCACCAGCTCGGGCCTGTTCAACACGGTGGACATCGGCCCCGAACTGACCCTGAGATTTCCCTACTTCCTGTTGCCGGTGAAGCGAGAACGGTTCTCGGGACAAGCGGCACCGCGCACCCTGCTCAGCGCGATCTACAACTACCAGCGCAGGCCCGACTACAGCCGCAACCTGGCCAAGCTCTCCTTCGGTTACGAATGGCTGGAGAGCCGCACGCGCACCGTAAGCGTGTTCCCCGCCGAGGTGAACGTGATCCGCATACCGCTGCTGAGCCCCGATTTCCAGCGCTATCTGAAAGAGGCCAACGACCCCGTGCTGACCGATAGCTACACGGACCACTTGATCGCCGGTCTGCGTGGGCAACTGGTGACCAACACGCGGCAACAGGGGTCGGCCGCCAAGCGCACCTCCTACTTCAGTCGTTTGGCGGTGGAATGGGCCGGCCACCCGCTGGGCCTGCCGATACCTCGCTGGTTGAGCGCCGAGGCCACGGACACCAGCGGCAACACCTTCAACACCGTGGCGGGTGTGCGCTATGCGGAATACGTGAAGGTGGACGCCGACCTCCGCTGGCTGCACATCATCCACTCCAAAAGCAGTGTCGCCTTCCGCGCGGCCGGAGGGTTCGGGGTGCCCTATGGCAACCTCGGCGTGCTGCCCTTCGAGAGCAGCTTCTTCGTGGGCGGCGCCAACGGTCTGCGGGCCTGGCGTGCGCGCTCCATCGGTCCCGGCTCTTACAGTGCCCCGCTGATCGCTTTTGACCGTATCGGCGAGATCCGCATTGAGGGTAACGTGGAGTATCGTTTCAAGCTGTTCTACTACCTGGAAGGCGCCTTCTTCGCTGACATCGGTAACATCTGGAACTGGAAAGAAGACCCCGCGAAGCCCGGAAGCGGGATCGACCAGGACTTTATTGGCGAACTGGCCGTGGGCACGGGCTTCGGGGCACGTCTCAACTTCGACTTCCTGATCGTCCGCTTCGACCTCGGCCTGCAGACCAAGGACCCTTCACTGCCCAAAGGCGAACGCTGGCTCTTTCAGCCCAAGGAGGAGTTCGAGGCGAGGGCAGCAGCGAACGGCATCTACGCTGGCTATAAGCCGCAGTTCAACTTCAACCTGGGTATCGGGTATCCGTTCTGACCGCTCCTTCAAGGGGGGCTTCCACATCCTTTCCCCCCGCTGGGGCCTTTCCTTAGCTTTGCCGCCTGTTCAAAACGGAACACGCGCATGCAGACCCTGAAGACCGGCCAGATCGAAGAACTCCTCGGCAGCGAGGCCAGCAACCTGTTGGGCCACGAGTGCAAGACCATCAACAAGAGCACCCTGCACCTGCCGGGAGCCGATTTCATTGACCGCAGCTTCGCACAGAGCAACCGCAGCCCCCAGGTGCTGCGCAGCCTGCAAGCCTTGTATGGCACCGGTCGCCTGGCCAACACGGGCTACATGAGCATCCTGCCCGTTGACCAGGGCATTGAGCACAGCGGCGGGGCCAGCTTCGCGCCCAATCCGGCCTACTTCGATCCCGAGAACATCGTGAAGCTGGCGTTGGAAGGCGGCTGCAATGCGGTGGCCTCCACCTACGGCGTGCTGGCCGCCAGCGCACGCAAGTACGCCCACAAGATCCCGTACGTGGTGAAGATCAACCATAACGAACTGATGACCTACCCCAACAAGTTCGACCAGGTGCTCTTCGGCACCGTGGAGAGCGCGTGGGACATGGGTGCCGTGGCCGTGGGTGCCACCATCTACTTCGGCAGCGACGAGAGCACCCGCCAGATCACCGAGATCGCAGAGGCCTTCCAGCATGCACATGAGCTGGGCATGGCCACCATCCTGTGGTGCTACCTGCGCAACCCGGGCTTCAAAGTGGATGGCAAGGACTACCACACCGCCGCCGACCTTACCGGACAGGCCAACCACTTGGGCGTGACCATCCAGGCCGACATCATCAAGCAGAAACTACCCGAAAGCAATGGTGGTTACAATGCCCTGAACGGCTACGGCAAGACCCACAAGAAGGTCTACAGCGACCTCAGCAGTGATCACCCGATCGACCTGTGCCGCTACCAGGTGGCCAACTGCTACATGGGCCGCATCGGCCTGATCAACAGCGGTGGTGCCAGCAGCGGCGCCAGCGACATGGCAGAGGCCGTGAAGACCGCCGTGATCAACAAGCGCGCCGGCGGACAGGGCCTGATCAGCGGTCGCAAGGCCTTCCAACGCCCCATGAACGAGGGCGTGCAACTGCTGAACGCGATCCAGGACGTTTACCTGGACAAGCAGATCACCATCGCCTGATCATCCCCGACAGCGCGGCTTCCAACACATCGATCAACGTACACCATGGGCTGGTTCACACGCGTCAAGGAAGGCATCACCACCAGTACGGAGGACAAGAAAGAGACCCCCGAGGGCCTCTGGTACAAGTGCCCCGAATGCTCGGAGATCATGACCTCCGAGGACCACGAGAACAACCTGTGGGTGTGTGCCAAGTGCGACCACCACGAGAAGATCGGCAGCGCGGAATACTTCGCCCTGCTGTTCGACGAACAGAAGTACACCGAGATCGGTGCCGACCTTGTGGCCGGTGACCCGCTGACCTTCGAGGACACCAAGAAATACGTTGACCGTCTTGCGGCCACACGCAAGAGCACCGGCCTGAACGATGCCTTGAAAGCCGCAGAAGGCAAGCTGGACAAGCATATGGTGGTGATCGCTTGCATGGACTTCCGCTTCATCGGGGGAAGCATGGGCAGCGTTGTAGGCGAGAAGATCGCCCTGGCCGCCGACCAGGCCCTGAAACGTAAGTGCCCGCTGATCATCATCAGCAAGAGCGGTGGTGCACGCATGATGGAGGCCGGCTTCAGCCTGATGCAGATGGCCAAGACCAGCGCCAAGCTGACACTGCTGGCCAAAAAGAAGCTGCCCTACATCAGCATTGTCACCGACCCCACCACGGGGGGCGTAACCGCGAGCTTCGCCATGCTGGGCGACCTGAACATCGCCGAACCCAAGGCCCTGGTGGCCTTCGCCGGGCCCCGGGTGGTGCGCGAGACCATCGGCCGCGACCTTCCCGAGGGCTTCCAGACCAGCGAATTCGTGCTGGAACACGGCTTCCTGGACAAGATCGTGCACCGCAAGGACCTCAAGGCCTTCCTGGCGAAGACCTTCCTGATGTTCAGGAGCTAAGGCCACTTTCGGGGAGGGGTATGGCCGGATCGGGAAAAGGTCTATCTTTGCCGCCTGTTACGAACGACCATGTACCTGACGAGCGAAGCCAAAAAGGCCATTTTCACGCAGCACGGCGGTTCCGAGAAGAACACCGGTGGGGCCGAGAGCCAGATCGCACTCTTCACCGAGCGCATCAACCACCTGACCGGGCACCTGAAAACCAACAAGAAGGACCACGGCACCGAAAAGGCGCTGATGACCATGGTAGGCAAGCGCAAGCAATTGCTGAACTACCTGAAGATGTATGACATCGAGCGTTACCGCGCGATCATTGCGAAGCTTGGTCTGCGCAAGTAAGACACGAGGGAGTGCCGGAGCACCGGCATCTCAAGTAGGCACATCCTGATCGAAAGGGGGGCGATCGTGAGGCACGGTCGCCCCTTTCATTTACATGTAGGCAACAAGAGGAAAAACGAAGACGAAGATGAGACCACAAGGAATTTCCAAGACCATCGACCTGGGCGATGGCAAAGCGATCACCATCGAGACCGGTGTGCTCGCCAAACAGGCCGATGGATCGGTGACCGTACGGATGGGCGATACCATCCTGCTGGCCACGGTGGTGGCCACCAAAGAGGCCCGCGAGGGCATCGACTTCCTCCCCCTTCAGGTGGAGTACCGCGAAAAGTTCAGCGCCGCCGGCCGTTTCCCCGGAGGCTTCTTCAAGCGTGAGAACCGTCCCAGCGATCACGAGATCCTGGTGAGCCGTTTGGTGGACCGCGCCCTGCGCCCCCTGTTCCCCGATGATTTCCATGGCGACACCCAGGTGGTGGTGACACTGATGAGCCATGACAAGCGCAACCACAGCGACAGCCTGGCCTGCCTGGCCGGTGCAGCCGCCTTGGCCGTGAGCGATATCCCCTTCGGCGGACCTGTGAGCGAAGTGCGCGTGGCCCGTGTGGACGGCAAGTTCATGATCAACCCCGACATCGCCGATGCCGAGCGTGCCGACCTCGACCTGATCGTGGCCGCCACCGAGAGCGACATCCTGATGGTGGAAGGCGAGATGAAGGAAGTGCAGGAGGCCGACATGATCGAGGCCATCAAGGTGGCGCACGATGCCATCAAGGTGCACTGCAAGGTCCTGAACGAGCTGAGCGCCGCCGTGGCCAAGAGCCAGGTGAAGCGCACCTACAACCACGAGAACAACGACGAGACCGTTGGCCAACTGATCCACGACTTCTGCTACCAGAAGTACTACGATCTGGCCATGAAGCCCAGCAGCAAGGAAGAGCGCTCGGCCAACTTCGCCGCTGTGAAAGAGGCCTGCCTGGCCACCCTCACTGACGAGCAGAAAGCCGACAAGGCCATGCTGGGCCGCTTCTTCAAGAAGACCCAGAAGAAGGCTGTGCGCAATGTGGTGCTTGACCATGGCATTCGCTTGGACGGTCGCAAGACCACCGAGATCCGCCCGATCTGGGGCGAAGTGGACGTGATGCCCGGCACGCACGGCAGCGCCATCTTCACCCGTGGCGAAACACAAGCCATAAACCTGGTGACCTTGGGCAGTTCGATGGACGAGCAGACCGTGGACCTGGCCACCAAGAAGACCAGCGAGAGCTTCATGCTCCACTACAACTTCCCCAGCTTCAGCACGGGCGAAGTGAAGCCGATCCGCGGCCCCGGTCGCCGCGAGGTGGGCCACGGCAACCTGGCGCTCCGTGCCCTGAAGCCGATGATCCCCGGATTGCCGGAGAACCCCTACACCATCCGCCTGAACTGCGACATCCTGGAGAGCAACGGCTCCAGCTCGATGGCCACCGTGTGCAGCGGCACCATGGCCCTGATGGACGCTGGAGTGAAGATCAAGGCCCCAGTGAGCGGTATCGCCATGGGCATGATCAGCGATGGCAAGCGCCACGCGATCCTCAGCGACATCCTGGGCGACGAGGACTTCCTCGGCGACATGGACTTCAAGATCTGCGGAACCGCAAATGGCATCACTGCCACGCAGATGGACATGAAGGTGGACGGTCTGCCCTACGAGGTGCTGGCCCAGGCCTTGGAGCAGGCCCGTCAGGGTCGCCTGCACATCCTCGGCGAGATGCTGAAGGTGATCGACAAGCCGCGTGACGACTACAAGCCTCATGCACCACGCATCATCACCATCGAGATCCCGAAAGAGAGCATTGGTGCCGTTATCGGCCCCGGTGGCCGCGTGATCCAGGAGATCCAGGCCGAGACCGGTGCGCACATCAGCATCGACGAAGTGGACGGCCGTGGTGTGGTGGAGATCATGAGCGAGAACAAGGCGAGCATCGACGCCGCCCTGGCCCGTGTGAACGCCATTGCCAACCCGCCCCAGGCCGAAGTGGGCGCCACCTACAAAGGCAAGGTGAAGACCATCATGCCTTACGGCGCCTTCGTGGAAGTGCTGCCCGGCACCGATGGCCTGCTGCACGTGAGCGAGCTCGACTGGAAGCGGATCGAGCGCGTGGAGGACGTGCTGAAGGAAGGTGAGGTGATCGAGTTCCAAGTGGTGGGCAAGGACCCGCGCACCGGCAAACTGAAGTTGAGCCGCCGTGTGTTGCTGCCCAAGCCCGAAGGCTACGTGGAGCGGGAGCCCGCCATGGAAGGCGACCGCCGTGAGCGCCGCGACCGTGGAGACCGTCCGCGCCGTGACCGGGATGATCGTCCGCGCCGCGACGACCGCCCCCGCCGCGACCACGATGGCCCGCGCAACGAGAACACCGACCCGGCCCAGAACTGAGCCGCGTTACGAAAGCATCGAAAGCCGCCCACCGGGCGGCTTTCGCCGTTCAGGGCACTTCACTCCCTCGGACTGCCGGTAACCTTTGTGCTTAACGCCGCGTTCAAAGCGTCATTCCACGGAAACACAAGACGCGCACATGGCACGAATGCGGCAGCTGAAGATCACCAAACAGGTGACCAACCGGGACACGCCGTCCCTTGATAAATACCTGCAGGAGATCGGGCGGGTCAAGCTCATCACCGCCCAAGAGGAGGTGGAGCTGGCCAGGCGCATCCGCGAAGGCGATCAACGTGCATTGGAACAACTGACCAAGGCCAACCTGCGCTTCGTGGTCTCAGTGGCCAAACAATACCAAGGCCAGGGCCTCAGCCTGCCCGACCTGATCAGCGAGGGCAACCTGGGCCTGATCAAGGCAGCCACCCGTTTCGATGAAACGCGCGGCTTCAAGTTCATCAGCTATGCCGTGTGGTGGATCCGCCAGCAGATCCTGCAGAGCCTGGCCGAACAGGCCCGAATTGTGCGCCTGCCGTTGAATAAGATCGGATCCATCAACAAGATCAACAAGGCCTTCGCCAAGCTGGAACAGGAACATGAACGTCCGCCCACTGCCCATGAACTGGCCGAAGTGCTGGAAATGACCCTGGAAGAGGTGAAGACCAGCCTGAACAACACGGGCAAGCACCTGAGCATGGATGCACCCTTGCGTGATGATGGCGACAGCGGCACCATGATGGACGTGATGCGCAACGACGATCAGCCCAGTCCGCTGGAGAGCCTGATGACGGACAGCCTGCGTACGGAGATCGAACGCTCGTTGGCCGCACTTGCAGGCCGCGAGGCGGATGTGATCAGGTTGTACTTCGGACTGGCCGGCAACCAGCCGCATACCTTGGAAGAGATCGGACAGAAATTCGACCTGACGCGTGAACGTGTACGCCAGATCAAAGAGAAGGCCATTCGCCGCATGAAGCATACCAGCCGAAGCGGTGTACTGAAAGCCTACCTGGGCTGAAGCCCATACCCTTCCATCGAAGAGGCCGCCCCAAGCGGCCTTTTCGCGTTCAGTTACCTTCGCAGCACCGTTAAAGGGTGCCATGCCCGCACGGATCCCCCAATGGCCCACATCCTCGCCCCTTCCCTGCTCTCTGCCGATTTCGCCGAACTGCGCAAAGCCGTTGAACTGATCGAGGAGAGCGAGGCAGGGTGGCATCACCTGGATGTGATGGACGGCGTGTTCGTGCCCAACATAAGCTTCGGACTGCCGGTGATCAAGGCCATCCGCAAGCACGCCCGCAAGCCGTTCGATGTTCACCTGATGATCGTGGACCCGGACAAGTTCATCGGTGCGTTCCGCGATGCAGGTGCTGACCACCTGACCGTTCATCTGGAAGCGTGCCCGCACCTGCATCGGAGCATACAGGCCATCAGGGCCGCCGGCATGAAGGCCGGTGTGGCCATCAACCCGCACACACGCGTGGATCTTTTGGAAGAAGTGCTCGCCGACGTGGATGTGGTATGCCTGATGAGCGTGAACCCCGGTTTCGGTGGGCAGAAGTTCATTGAGCGCACCTATGCCAAGATCACGGAGCTCAAAGCGTTGCGTGAACGAACGGGGTCGAAAGCACTGATCGAGATCGATGGTGGCGTGGGCATGGAGAATGCCGGAAAGCTGGTGAATACCGGCGCTGATGTGCTCGTGGCCGGAAACAGTGTGTTCGGCGCCCACGACCCCAAGGCCGCCATCCGCTCATTGGCGTGACCCATTGCAGGGCGGCGGGCTACCTTCGCCGCCATGATGCGTTCACTACTCCTCTTTCTCGGCTTTACGCTGTCCTTTACCATTGCTGCACAAGAACCCGACGGACATCGCGATTGTGCGGCCCATACCCTGACCCAGCGCTGGCTTCAGCAGCAAGGGCTGGACACGGATGTGCTCCGCGCATTGCCCGCGGCCGCTGAAGGTGTTGAACGAGGCGGCACATTGACCATCCCCGTGGTGGTACATGTGGTGTGGAACACCGCAGCGGAGAACGTTCCCGATGCGGCCATCCAGGCGATCATCAACGAACTGAACCGCGACTATGCGGCCACGAACACGGACCTGGCCAACGTTCGTCCGGCATTCAATGGTAGCATTGGCAACCCGGGCATCCAGTTCTGTCTGGCACAGGTGGACCCCAGTGGTAATACCACCACCGGCATCACCCGCACACAAACTACAGACACCTGGTTCGACCCCGACACCCAGACCAACGACATGAAATCGGCGCCCTTGGGCCGCAGTCCATGGAACCCACAGCGTTACCTGAACATTTGGATCTGCGATATCACCAGTGGCGCTACCGGTGGCACAGTAACGGTCGGTTATGCCTATCTGCCCGTTGGTGGCATGGTGGGTAGCGCCATTGATGGCCTAGTGATCGACTATAGTTATGGCATGCAGATCGGTGCACGCACGGCAACCCACGAGATCGGCCACTACCTCGGCCTTCTACACCCCTTCGACAATGGCAATTGCACGGACTCCGACGGTTTCACGGACACCCCGTTGACCAACAGCCCCACGTTCTCCTGCTCCAACACGAACCTGATGAAGTGCGGTGTGCTGACCCAGTACGAGAACTACATGGATTACAGTAACTGCCCGGTGATGTTCACCAACCAGCAGTCCACCTACATGAACAGCATTCTCACCGGTGTGCGCTCACAACTGCTCACACCTGGTCCCTGCGGCGTCACTCCGGTGGGTCCGTGCATCCCCACGGCACAGGTGGGCACAGCGGAAGGCGATTACATCAATCGCGTGGCGTTGAACACCTTCAACAATGCCAACAGCGGCGGCACATCGGCACCGGCCTACACCAACTTCAGCGGTACGTACAGCACATCGCTACAGCGCGGAAACACCTATACATTGACCATTCAAGGAGGAAGTTACTCCCCGGACAACTACGCTGCCTGGATCGACTACAACCAGAACAACACCTTCGAGGCAAGTGAGAAATTAGGCGAGTTCACCACCACGGCCATCAACCAGACCCAGACCATCAGCTTTACCGTGCCTGTAGGTGCCACACTTGGCAACACACGATTGCGCGTCCGTGGGGTCTACCACAATCAAGGGGAACCGACCCCAACGGACCCCTGCTTCAACTACGCCTTCGGCGAGACCGAGGACTACGGTATCACGATCACCTCGGCCGGAGGCAGCTATTGCATTCCCACTTCAGCACAAGGGACTTCGGACGGGGATTACATCAACTCCGTTCAGTTGGGCACCATCAACAATGTGAACAGCGGTGGAACCTCTGCACCCACCTACACCAACTACACGGCCACGTGGACGGCCTCACTGGTGCGCAGCAACACCTACTCGATAACCGTACAGAGCGGAGGGTATACCCCGGACAATTACGCTGTTTGGATCGACTATGACCAGAACTTCACCTTCGCTGCGAGCGAGAAATTGGGCGAGTTCACCAACACGGCCATTGGACAAAGCCAGACGATCACCTTCACAGTACCGGGCACCGCTCTGCTTGGTCCCACGCGCATGCGTGTGCGCGGAGTGTTCCACAACACAGGTGAACCCACGCCAACGGACCCCTGCTTCAACTACGCCTATGGCGAGACCGAGGACTACCGGATCCTGATCGAATCGACGACAGCTGTGGAAAGTGCCGGGGCTGAGCCATTCCGCTTGTTCCCCAACCCGGCCACGGACCAACTGACCATTGTGCTGGGCCAGGAAGGACCGGCCGACATCCAAGTACTGGACATGCAGGGCCGCTTGGTGTCCACGCACCGCTCCACTTCGGACCGTGTTCAACTGCCGCTCACCGGGATCGCTTCAGGCAGCTACGTGTTGAGCATCGTGCAGAACGGTGTTCGCCGCACGGGCCGCTTCGACATAGCGGGCGACCATTGAACCGAACGACGGAAAAACCCGCGATGGAGGCCTTTTATGGGCCTCCATCGTCATTTAGGAGAACCTCGTCGAATTGGGCAGTTGAGCAAGGAACATGAGCCGGCTTGCGGCCGTACACCGACGCGTCAGGAATATCCTATCGTCATGAACACGCGCCCCCTATTCACTGCAACGCTCCTACTGACCACGTTCGGCACGGCCAGTGCACAACGTTCGGGCCTGGGTATCAAAGGTGGTCTGATGGCCGCTACGACCACTGCCCAACACATCGAGACCTCGATCGTTCCAGGTGCAACGGCCGGCCTCTATGCGCCCTTCCAAGTGGGCAACCGATTGGAAGTACAACCTGAACTTCTCATTTCCATTCTTGGATCAGGTTTCATTGAGCCCAATGGCGACCGGACCAACCTGCATACACTGATGGTGCAAGTGCCACTTTCGCTCAAACTATACTTCAGCAATGTGGTGAATGCGCAGGCCGGTGTGCAGTTCGGGAAAGTGCTCAGTGCACAACGCATCGATCCCGAAGGCAGCACGAACGTGACAAGCGACATGCGCCCGGTGGACATGGGCGTGAACATCGGTCTTGGGTTCGACACACAAAATGGTGTAGACCTCGCCCTTCGCTACTACAGCGGTCTGTGGACCATCTACCAGAACGATGACGCCCTTTTCCCAAGGAACCGCACGCTGCAACTTACGGCCGGGTTCCGTATTGCACGGTTCAGTGGTTCCGGCATGACACGCAGACGCCGATGAACCCGGCACGGCCACCCGGCTATCTTTGTCGGCCATGGCAACTGTTCCGGTGATCGCTCTTCTCGGTGGCGGACAATTGGGCCGCATGTTCATTGAGAACGCGCTCCGTTACGGCCATGTGGTGCATGTGCTCGACCCCGACCCCAAAGCCCCCTGCGCCGGTATCGCTCATCGTTTCGTTGTGGGCGACCTGACGGACCGCGAGACGGTCGTACGCTTTGGTGCCGCTGCGGACATTATCGGCATCGAGATCGAGCAGGTGAACGTGGATGGGCTTGAGGACCTGAAACAGTTGGGCAAACGCGTGGTGCCCGCGCCACATGTCCTACGGACGATACAGGACAAAGGCCTCCAGAAACAGTTCTATGTACAGCACGGCATCCCCACTGCACCCTTCGCACTGGTGAACGGCATTGAAGAGATCCGCGCGGCCAGCCGACTCCTGCCCGCTTTCCTGAAGACCCGGACCGGCGGATACGATGGTAAAGGCGTGATGCGTGTGGACGATCCTGCGAGCACGGACCTTTTCGAGGGTCCTTGCATGTTGGAACAATGCGTGGACATTGCATTGGAACTTGCGGTGCTGGTAGTGCGCGACGACAATGGGGTCCAGGTGACCTACGATTCGGTTGAAATGGTGTTCGACCCAGTGCTGAACCTGGTGGACCACCTGCAAGCCCCTGCGCGGATACCCGCTGAAACCGCTGCCCATGCGCGTGCCTTGGCCGACCGCGTGGCGAACGCTTTCGGCGAACCCGGCCTGTATGCCGTGGAAATGTTCCTTACGCGTAGCGGCGAACTGCTGGTGAACGAGACCGCGCCCCGAGCGCACAATAGTGGGCACCACACCATTGAGGCCTGCGCCAGTTCGCAGTTCGATCAATTGCTGCGCTGCTACATGCAATGGCCCTTGGGCGATACACGCCTTAGGAGCCTTGCCGCCATGGTGAACCTGGTGGGCAGCGGCGGCACTGGCCAACCCATGTTGATGGGTGCCGAAGAAGTACTGGCCCTGCCCGGGACATTCCCTCACCTCTACGGCAAGGCCGAAACGCGCAGTGGGCGCAAAATGGGACACGTGACCGTGATGGCCCAGGACCAGCAGACCCTGGAACTAGCGATCCACACCGTGCGCGAACAGTGCCGTGTAGTTCCCGCGACAACATCGGCACACGCAAAGTGATACAACGCTAACCAACGAACACACTTCACAACATGGTCGGTATCATCATGGGCAGTCGCAGCGATCTGGAAGTGATGCGCGAGGCCTTGGACACAATGAAGGAGTTCGGCGTGGAACATGAGCTCACGGTGGTGAGCGCGCACCGGACACCGGACCGCATGTTCGCCTATGCCAAAGGTGCGGCCGACCGAGGCCTGAAAGTGATCATTGCCGGTGCCGGGGGGGCGGCCCATTTGCCAGGCATGGTGGCCTCGCTCACCACGTTGCCGGTGATCGGTGTGCCGATCAAGAGCCGCAATTCCATTGATGGCTGGGACTCGCTGCTCTCGATCGTGCAAATGCCGTCCGGTGTACCCGTGGCCACCGTAGCGGTGAACGGCGCCCGGAACGCCGGCCTGCTCGCCGTGCAGATCATGGCCACTGCCGATGAGCAATTGGCAGCGAAGCTCGTCGCATTCAAAGGCGAACAGGAGGACAAGGTGCGTGATGGCATCGCTGCGTTGAAGCAGCATTTCCCGAACACCTTCGACCAGTGATCCACACGGCGGGCAGACCTTACCTGGTGCATACCCTGCGCTTGTTGCCGAATGATGATCTGCGAGCGACGCTTGCCCAGTGGTGTAACGAGAACGGGATCGAGGCCGCGGCTGTGGTGAGCGCTGTGGGCAGTCTGTCCACCGCCATGCTCCGCTTCGGGGGGAGGCAGGAAAGCACCATGATCAATGGCGACCTGGAAGTGTGCAGCCTGTCGGGCACGCTCTCACGCCATGGCATGCATCTCCATCTTGCCGTGGCTGACCGTGATGGACACATGACCGGGGGCCACGCCTCGAACGGATGCGTCGTACGCACAACTTTGGAGATCGTGGTGCAGGAGATAGGCGGCGTGCGTTTCCTGCGGAAGCACGACGAACGCACCGGTTACGACGAGCTCTTCGCGGAGCCCATCACACCGTGACCAACCCTACGGCACGATCGTAATGGTGGTGCGCCCTGGACGGATGTGCGGATAGATCTCGTCGAGGTCCGTGTTGCGCAGCGCTATGCAACCCCAGGTCCAGTCCACTCCCTGCACGATCCAATGGTCCATGCCTTCGGGCACGCCGTGGATGCCGATCTCGCCACCGATGTCCGCACCTGCCGGAACAACGCCTTGGCGCTGCCGTTCGCGGAATCGTCGCCAGCTCTCGGCGTTCGGATAATCGACCCACACGAACGCGTGCCACTTGTCGTGCATGCGCTTGCTTCGGAACCCGAACACGCCTTCCGGTGTGCGACGGTCGCCCTGCATCTGTTTATCCCCCTCAGGGCGTTCGCCCAGCACGCAAGGGTATGTGCACAGGGTGTCCCTATTGGCCACCACATGGAACACCCGTCTGCTTTTCACCACATGGAACCGGATGCTATCGGCATGCACATGAAGGCTGTCCACCAAACGCTTCAAGGGAATGCGCGGAGCCACGACTTGTGTAACGGGCACTTCGCTGACCACGGCGGACTGAGCGGTGTGCTGATCAGCGGGTTGGCCGCACGAGAACGCAGGCCAAAGCATCCATAGGATATGAAGCTTCTTCAGGTCGGGCATGCACAGGAAATGCAAGTTGGCGCGAAGGGTAACGAGAGCATTAACGGTTCGCCATTCAGATCCTTGCCAGCACCTCCGTTCAATGTGCCGATCCGAACGTGTACCGGACCGAGAGCGTAAGGTCGGCACCCCGCGAATCAGCATAGTAGCGGAACCGGTCGAGGATGTCCCGGTAGGCCGCGTTCAGCAAATTACCACCCACCAATCCGAGGCGTAGGCGGTCCTTGCCCATCAGGCGCTCTATACTGATGCCCATACCCAGCAGGTGATATGTATCCGGCGGGGGCATGAAGTCCACATCGGGCGGATATCGGACCTGCTGGAACACGAAGGCACTACTGACGGTGAACTCCATGTTGCGCCAGGTGCCAAGCTCTGGCTTTTGGAAAACCACACTGTTCTCAATGCGATCGGAGGGCATTTGGAAAAGCCATTGATCCGTGCCCACATCCCAGCCACGAACAACGCTGAACCTTGAGCGCAGCGCCCAAGGCCCTTTCACTTGGAATAGCAACAGACCATCCAGCCCATGGAGCCACGCATCGGTGGCTATATAGTTGAATACGGGGAAGGCGCCCCGGATGGTCAATTGATAACCGGTGGGCAGGAGGTAGATGTAGCCATCGAAGAACCCGGCATGAGCGGTTAGGTCCATGCGCAAACGCCCCTTGAAGGGAGCGGCCTGCAGATCCACGGAGGCCCGGTAGGCATTCTCGCTGTTCAGCCCGGGATCACCGATCTCGATCGCGGCCGAACCGTGGTGCAACCCTTCACTGTACAGCTCGCTCACATGCGGCGGCCTGAACGCCGTGCTCAGGTTGAACCGAAGACGCGTACTATCGGACAAGCTCCAGTTCAGCCCTACCCCTACGGCTTGGTTCATGAAGGAATGCACCGGCGTGTCGAAGTTGCCTTCGCGATCGAAACGACGCACCTCGATGCGTGTGCCTTCCAAGCGGGCCCCGACCTCCAGCTCGTAGCGTTCTCCCAGTGGCACATGTTCCAGAATGAAGAATCCCCCGGTCGTTCTGGTATAGTCCGGCAGAAGCGGCCGAATACCCGTTCCGGGGACATTGAAGTTGTCCTGAAGCACTCCGTTCGCCCCCAGTTTGCCGTGCACCTTGGTGCCCAACCAGTGCTTGAACACCACATCTGCCGTATGCGTGGTCAGGAAGAGGTCAAGCGCCTGTCGGTCACTGCGTCCTCCGCGGCGTATGTCGTACTCCTGCCGGTCGTCCGCCTGGTAGCCATAGGTGGCGGTCAATTGGTTGCGCTCTGCAATACGGTGTTCGAACTCCGCTTTGAACAAGTGATGCTGCACCACCTGCCTTGGCGCTTCAATGGCATAGGTGAACGGGGCCTGATACCAAGGCTCGCCAGTTGCGATGGCGGTCTGCAGGTCGGTGAGGTTACCGATATGCGATGCACGCAGGATACCGAGCTCGCGGCCGAAGTAGCTGTAGTACAGCTGTGCCTTGCCCCAATAGCGCCGTATGCCCACGGCCGCGGAACCGCCAGCCTCGCGCATGCCGGTATTGCTAAGCACATAACCGGGGGCCGTGGCATCGCCTATGGCACGTGAGGAGCCTTGGACGCGCCAGCCAAGTCCCGGTACCGATGGTACTGCTCCTTGCAGCATGCCACTGGCACCGCCGCCCCTGCCGTTCATGATGCCCAGTGCCCGTATCTCGCCGGAAAGGCCGTGTTCGCGAGGTAGCTGCACCGGCTCTGTGATCACCACCCCACCGATGGCATCGGCACCATATTGAACAGAGGCTGCACCCTTCACGACCGTAATGCGGTCGCTGGAAAACGGATCCACGTTCGGCGCATGTTCAGTGCCCCATTGCTGATCCTCCTGCCGCACGCCTTGATTGAGCGTGAGGATCCTGTTCCCAGTAAGGCCTTGTATCATGGGCTTGGCAATGGTGGGGCCACTGCTTAGGACAGTGACGCCCGGGATAACAGCCAGCATGGTGGCCATATCACGCCCAGCGCCCCGTTCCATGTCATCCTTGCCCAGTTCCTGCTTGGCGGCGCCCACGTTCTCATCAGGCCGTTCGCGCACCACTTCCAGTTCGCGCAGTTCCTCCACGTGGTGCTCCAGCCTGAAGTCCACTTCCAAACTCCGCTGAAGCACGACCCTACGTTCCACCGGTTCACAGCCCAAGTGCGTGACCCTTACCAGATAGGTGCCCGCACACAAGCCTTCCAGCATAAAGCGGCCATCCACGCCGGTTATCGCACCGCGCTGAACTTCGGGAAGCCAGACCTCTGCGAATGACAAGACCTGACGATCGTGGTCGTCGATGACGCGCCCACTTAGTGTAAGGTCACAAACCACAGGCTGACCGGCAACGGTCGCTGCAGCGAACACATACAACAAGGCAAAGAGGAACTTGAACAACGGGGACATGAGCACGAACCAGCGCGAAAGGGGAAAAGCCCTTTATGGGGTGAAGGAAAATGGGACGGTACCAACTGACCTACCCCAAGGGAGGCGCTCGTCCGGAACACGCGGTCCTCCACAAAACCACTCGCTGTACATGTATCACAGGAACCAGTTCGGCCGACACCAAGGCCAATGGCCCTTGTATTGCGGCTTGATCCACCGTAACAGCGAGCAATGCGGCACAGCAAAGCACACAATCCCCTATGCAAATAGGACTTTCAACGTCGTGGTGATCGCTCTCCCCAACATGTAACCCCGCATGGACCAAAGGCGATAGCAGGAGCATTCCAATGGCCATCAGGGCAATGCAACCCGATGCCTTTCGCTTGGACTCCCGACCGAACATGGCCCAAAGGTAACCCCTGTGATCGGCGCTGACCTTCCGGAATTGGTGCGAACAGGCCTACATTCGCATCCCCAATACGGAGCAACGCATGACCGCTATTCGACCCTTTTCGGCCCTCGCCGCATTCCTTCTGACCGCCGTTAGCCTTACGGCGCAATGGCAGCCATACAATGCCAACACCTCGGGCGTGCAGGCCGTGCGAAGCATTACCACCCAAGGTGGAGCCATTTATCTGGCCAGCTTTCCGTTGGGTGTATACAAGTCCACCAACGACGGCGCATCGTGGTCAACGGTGAATTCGGGCCTTCCTACGGACGGTACGAACATCACCATTGAGTCCGTAGGCAGCAATGCCACGCATCTGTTCGCTGGCACGCATTCGGGCATCTACCGCTCCAGCAACGGTGGCACGAGCTGGACCCCGGCCAATGGCACGCTCACGGCCAACGCAAATGTGTTCGCCAACAAATTCTTCAACTTCGGTGGTGTCACCTTCGTGGTGATGAGCGGCATGATCGCCAATGGCGGTGGTGTTTACCGCACCGTGAACAATGGGGATGCCTGGGTGGTATCCCATGCAGGTATGGGTAGCAACATGACGGTCTACCATATCGCCAGCATCAACAACATACTTTACGCCGCTACCAGTGCCGGCATGGTGCGGAGCACGGACAACGGGGTGAACTGGAACATTGTTTCGGGCTCCAATTTCGCGATGTACAGCGTGCAAGGGACGCCTGCTCGTCTGGTATGCATCAGCGATGCCGGGTACAAATTCTCCACGAATGGTGGCTCCACTTGGAGCAACGCAACGGGCGGAGTGGCGGTTCCCTTGGCCAAGAGCCAATTGATCCTGTATGATGGAAAGTATTTCGCCATTACCGGTGGATCACAGGGTGTGCTGCGTTCTACTGACCAAGGTGCGAACTGGAGCGCGTTCAATACTGGACTGGCCTCGTTCGACCAGGTCGGTCTGGAGGAGTTCCACGCCTCGGGCACCAAGCTCTACGTAGGTGCCATTTTCGATGTATACAGCATCAATGGTACGACCACAGGTGTTGATCAGACCGGATCCTCCACGCTGCCAGTCCCCTACCCCACAGTGTTCACCGATGGGTTCCAGATCGACCTGACCTCGTTCCAAGCGGGCAGCACGCTGCTGTTCATTG
Organism: Flavobacteriales bacterium; assembly: GCA_016788295.1. Classification (GTDB taxonomy): domain Bacteria; phylum Bacteroidota; class Bacteroidia; order Flavobacteriales_F; family PHOS-HE28; genus PHOS-HE28. The sequence goes on along the minus strand of JAEUSY010000031.1, from coordinate 16,224 downwards.
ATGCCATGGGACGTGAAGTGGCACAACGGAGCGGTCTGCCTGGAGCACTCGTACGCGTGGACCGCAATGGTCTCGCGCAAGGCAGTTATCGCTTGGTGCTCGTGAACGCTGCCGATGGTCGCCGTGTGGCGCTCGGTACCGTGATCGCCGAATAGGGAGAATGGCCCCAGTGCGGCACATCGGTGTGTTCACCTCGGGTGGCGACAGCCCGGGCATGAACGCGGCGATACGAGCAGTGGCCCGATCTGCGGCATTTCACGGCATACAGGTCTCGGGGATACTGGGCGGCTACGAAGGACTGGTGAACGACCAACTCCGTCCGCTCGGTCCGCGGGATGTGAGCAACATCATCCAACGCGGCGGCACCATTCTGCGATCCGCACGAAGCGAAGCCTTCCGGACCGCAGATGGCCGGGCGAAAGCCGCTGCCACCGTACAACGCCATGGACTTGATGCATTGGTGGCCATTGGAGGCGATGGCACCTTCGCCGGCGCCAAGCTGTTCCATGAGGAACATGGTTGCCGTGTGATCGGGTTGCCGGGCACCATTGACAACGACCTATTCGGTACCGACCGCACCATTGGCTTCGACACGGCGGTAAATACCGCGATGGAGGCCATGGACAAGATCCGTGACACGGCATCCTCGCACGACCGCCTCTTCTTTGTGGAAGTGATGGGCCGGGACACCGGATTCCTTGCATTGGCCAGTGCCATTGCCTCGGGGGCCGAATACGTGATGGTGCCCGAACTATGCCAGAGCATTGAACAGTTGGTGAAGGAGCTCGGACAAGCTTCTCGCTTGAAATCATCGAGCATCGTTGTAGTGGCCGAAGGTGATGAACAAGGCGGTGCAGTGACCATTGCCGAGCGTGTGAAACAACACCTGCCCGACCGCGACATGCGTGTTACGGTATTGGGTCATTTGCAGCGCGGAGGTTCGCCTACGGCCATGGACCGAATACTGGCCAGTCGCTTGGGCGTCGCCGCCGTGGAGCGGCTGCTCGCTGGCGAGCACAACTGCATGCTGGGCGAGGTGAACGGGACCGTTCTAAGCACACCATTCGCAGAAGCGATAGGCAAGCAGAAAAAGCTGCAGGAAGGTCTGGTCGCCATGGTGGGCATACTTGCCACCTGACCAGTGACCTGGTGCGCCGAATGGCGCGTTCGCCTATCTTGGGTTTCGAAAACACGCTACCCGGTAAGCGATCATGCTGAACAGAACGTGGGCCCCATCCCTGTTCGTGGCGATCATGTTGGCAGGCACCAATGTGAGCGCGCAGCCATGCCTTACTGGATACACCCTCACAGCCAGCCCGCTGCCCACCAATGGCACCTATGCCTGTGGCGAAACAGTGACCTTCTGCTTCACGGTCACCTTCTGGAACTCTACGAATGCGAACTGGTTCCAAGGAATAGCGGCCACCTTTGGGCCCGGCTGGGACCTCGCCACCTTGACCCCCGGGGCACCTCCGGCCACCTGCGGAGGAAGTGGTGGCTCCTGGGGCTGGTACAATTCGGTGCAAGGCACGGCGGCAACGAACATCGGCCCCACCGGACCGGGCTTCTTCTTCGACCTGAACAACGATGGGAACCCGGGGAACAACTTCGGCGATTTCTGTGTGGGGGCCGTGAACTGGCAGTTCTGCTGGACCATCAGTGTGCTCAGTGGCCCCGCTTGTGTGAACGGCACCGGTCTCGGGGTCACGTTCAACACGCTCAGCGATAGCCAGACCGGATCATGGAGCAGCGCTGGTTGTGGAGGTGATGCCGATCCACCTGCATTCACCACCCCTGTAGTGATCCAAAGCTGCACGGTGAACGCAGGGACACCAGGCACGTTGACGCTCTGCTCCACCTCACCGGCAACAGGGCTCTTTAACGCTTTGGGCGGCGCCCCTAATGCAGGTGGCACATGGACATCTCCTTCCGGCGCCGCTCATTCGGGCGTGATCGACCCTGCTGTTGATGCCCCTGGTGCCTACGTGTATACGGTATCAAGCTTGGCACCACCTTGCTCGGCACAAGCCACTGTAACGGTCAGCATACCGACACAACCGGATGCAGGTACTTCCGGCGCTCTCACCATATGCAGTTCAACACCTTCCTTAGCCCTGTTCAACAGCTTGGGCGGAAGCCCACAATCGGGAGGAACGTGGAGCGCACCGGGTGGCGCGGCCCATTCCGGCAATTTCATTCCTGGCAACGACGCACCAGGGACCTACACGTATAGCATTGCCGGTATTGCTCCCTGCGTAACAGCGGTGGCCTCTGTCGATGTCACGGTGAATCCCACGCCCACTGCCGGCAGTAATGGTACGCTTGCGATCTGCTCCAGTGGACCGCCCACACCGCTGTTCGGCCAACTGGGAGGCATACCTGACCCCGGAGGCACATGGACGAACGCGAGCGGCATTTCAGTGAGCGGCACCTATGCGCCGGCGTTGGATGTACCGGGAACATTCACATATACCGTTGCCGGTCTGCCACCTTGTGCCGCGAGCACTGCCACCGTTACCGTTACAGAACCCACATTGCCCAATGCCGGCACCAATGGTGAACCAGTGAGCTATTGTGAGACCGCAGGTATCGTGCAACTGACATCGCTCCTGGGCGGAACGCCCAATGCTGGAGGCAGCTGGACAGCACCGAACGGTGCCAACGTAAGCGGACAGTTGGACCCCGCGAGCGCAGCGAGCGGGACATACACCTACTCGGTGGCCGGAACGGCGCCTTGCCCGAACGCCCAAGCCAGCGTGGCGATAACCATTCTTCAGCAGCCCGATGCCGGTGGTAGTGCGACCATAAACCTATGCGATGCCTCGCCGAACACCGATCTGTTCACTGCATTGGCCGGAAGTCCGGATGGTGGCGGCACATGGGCAGGCCCTGCTGGAGCACCGGAGGACCAGACTTTCACACCCGGTGTTTCATTACCAGGTGGATATACATACACCATTACAGCACCTGCGCCTTGTGTGAACGCATCGGCCACGGTGACCGTGAACGTATCGGCACAGCCCAATGCCGGCACCAGTGGCACCCTGTTATTATGCAGCACCGGAGCTCCAACCAGCCTGCTTCCTTCACTTGGCACCAGTGCACAAGCCGGAGGCACATGGACGACCCCCTCGGGTGCAGTGTTCAATGGGACCTTCGTGCCGGGAAGCAGTGCGAACGGTGATTACACGTACACGGTCGGTGGGGTGCCGCCTTGCGGAAGCAGCAGTGCAACGGTGGCCGTAAGCACGGTGCAACCGAACGACCCGGGTACCAACGGAACGCTGAGCCTTTGCTCAAGCGGTGCTGCAACGAACCTCTTCCCGTCGGTGGAGGGCACGCCCATGGCCGGTGGCACATGGACCTCGCCGAACGGGATACCGATGAACGGGACCGTGGACCCGGCCACTGGTGTGGGCGGCACCTATCAATACACCGTACCAGCGAACGGACCTTGCCCCGCAGGAAGTTCCACTGTCAATGTGAGCATCGTTCCAGCAGCGAACGCAGGAACGAGCGGAACAACCACGCTATGCTCCTCGCAAACCGCTGCATACACATTGATCACTGGCCTCGGCGGCATCCCTGCATTGAACGGGACCTGGACGGCACCGAACGGACAACCGCATGGCAACTCCTTCAACATTGGCTCCGATGCTACGGGGGCATACATGTATACTGTGAACGGCACGGCTCCTTGCCCTTCTGTCTCGAGCACGGTGACCATGAACGTGGTGCAGGCTCCAGTTGCAGGGACCAACAGCAGCATCACCGTATGCGCTGGCGACGCCGCATTCGATCCCTATACCCAATTAAGCGGATCACCTGCTACCGGCGGCACATGGACGACACCGGCTGGCGGAACCACCACGCTGATAGACCCATCAACAGCAGTATCAGGCACCTACACTTACACGGTGAGCGGAACGGCACCATGCCCCAATGCACAAGCTCAACTATCCGTGACCATTTCACCGCTCCCCAACGCTGGTGAGGATGCAGCGACAACGGTCTGCATCAACGGAACATCATTCAACCTTTTCGCTCTGCTTGGTGCAACAGCGCAGGCTGGCGGAACATGGAGCGGTCCATCGGGAAATGCGAACAGCACGTTCGTTCCTGGAACTACATCATCCGGCACTTACACCTACACCGTGTTGGGGAGCGAAGGCTGTAGCGGCATCACGGAAGATGCCATTGTGATCGTTACTGTGGCCCCATTGCCGGTTCCGAGCTTTAGTGCGAACATCACCTCCGGTTGTACCCCCCTGCCGGTGCAATTCACCTACACCGGACCAAACGGGCTGCAAAGCGCCAACTGGAGCTTTGGCGATGGTAACTCTTCCAACGCAACAGGGTCCACTGCACATACCTACACAACGGGAGGCCAGTTCAACGTCAGCTTGACGGTGACCGACGGGAACGGCTGTTCAGGATCATCCACACTTTCGAACGCTATGGAGACGAGCAGTGGCCCGGCGATCACCTTCCTGGCCAGTCCGTTCCGCGCAAGCGTACAGGACCCCGTATTCCAAGTGGAGCACGCACCGAGCGAGAATGTGCAATACAGCTGGACGCTCAGCGACCAACCCCTTGAAGGGAGCAGTTCCTTCGAGTTAGCGATCCAACCAGCGGAAGTGGGCATCTACACGCTTTGCCTCACCGGCATGGATGGACTTGGGTGCAGCAATACGAACTGCCTTGATCTCTTTGTAGAGGACGTCCTCACGATCCATGTGCCCAATGCGTTCACGCCGAACGGCGATGAGATCAATGACCTATTCCTGCCCAACATCTTAGGCGTTGATCCTACGAGCTACCAGTTGCTCATTTTCGACCGCTGGGGTCTCGAGGTGTTCTCCTCCACTGACCCGATGCAAGCTTGGAACGGCAAACTGAACAACACCGGAGCGGAAATGCCGCTTGACGTTTACGTCTGGAGGATCATTGCCCGGGACCAGTTCAGCGCGGCACGCAAGGACCTTTTCGGAACGGTGACCCTACTAAAGTGAGAAAGGCCCCCCGTTCGAACGGGAGGCCTTCTCTTCCAACACGGGCTTATCACTGCCTGACAAGCCTGGTCTGCGCCAGCGGTCTGCCTTCCGCATCCAGCGCGAGAACGATGTAGATGCCCGGAGAAAGGGCCTCCAATTGCATACGTTGACGAACGGGCGCCTCGAAGACCAGCGCACCGACCGCATTATGGAACTTCAGCGTACGTGCATCCGGTGATGCACAGTGCACCATCACTTCGCCCAGCGACGGGTTCGGCACGAAGCTCAATCCGATGGAGAGCCCGCCTTCCTCGATACCGGTCGCGAAATCACAGATATCGCCAACACCATCAAGATCGGCATCCGCTTGGTCGGGGTTGTACACCCATAGGCAGTTGTCGCAAGCGTCACCCACGCCATCGCCATCAAAATCAGCTTGACCAGGATTCGCCGCAGTACTGCAGTTGTCCATGCAATCGGGCAGGCCATCAGCGTCGCTATCCAGATCAGGGACGAGGCCGGTAGTGCCACCAGCGCATGTACCGCAACCATCAATGAATGCGTCACCTCCCGGCACACCGGCACAATCCACCACCAGGTCCAGGAAGCCAACGCAGTTGCAATTGACATCCCATGCATCGTTATAGGTATTCACATTACCGTCGTTGCAGGGCGTACCAGGCAGTGCGGTGCCGTTCGCCACACCGAGGCAGTCATACACCACAAGCGTACCAGCGCACTGGCAGTTCGCGCTCCACACATCATTAATGGTGTTCGCGTTGTTGTCGTTGCAGGCCGTGCCAGGCAATGCGCTTCCACCAGCCACGCCGAGGCAGTCGATCACCTGACCTACGCACTGGCAGTTGGCGTTCCACGTGTCGTTGCCCGTGTTCGCGTTATTGTCGTTGCAGGCAGTGCCAGGCAGGGCGCTTCCGTTGGCCACACCAAGGCAGTCATACACTACCAGGGTACCAGCGCACTGGCAGTTCAGGCCGACCACATCATTCACTGTGTTCGGGTTGTTGTCGTTGCAGGCCGTGCCAGGCTCTGCATTACCACAACCGCAGTTTCCCGGAGCAGATTTCGCAGCATCACTTGGGCAACCATCATTAGAGTTCGCCACATGACCATCTGGCTGAGAACAAGCGCTCACAGAAATGGCAGGATCACCTGCTCCGTCACCATCCTGGTCCGCATACCACATGGTCGCACCAATGATCGTGACATTCGCGGTCGTAGTGAAGGCAGCACAGCCACCCGTTGCAGCCACCGTATAGGTCACCGTGTAGGTACCTGCTGTGCTCGTTGAAGGCGTGATCGCGCCGGTCGAAGCATTGATCGAAAGAGCAGCGGGGCTCGCGCTGTAGCTACCACCAGCAGTGCCTGTGCGGGCAACCGATACTGCAGTGGCCGACGTGCAGAAGGGCGACCCCGTGTATGCGATAGTCGCAGCAGCCTGTGCAGTGATCGTTACGCTCGCGGTCGTAGTGAAGGCAGCACAGCCACCCGTTGCAGCCACCGTATAGGTCACCGTGTAGGAACCTGCGGTGCTGGTTGAAGGCGTGATCGCGCCGGTCGAAGCATTGATCGAAAGGCCAGCGGGGCTTGCACTGTAGCTACCACCAGCAGTGCCGGTGCGGGTAACCGATACTGCAGCGGACGACGTGCAGAACAGGGAACCCGTGTATGAGATGGTCGCAGAAGCCTGTGCAGTGATCGTTACGCTCGCGGTCGTAGTGAAGGCAGCACACCCACTCGTTGCAGCCACCGTATAGGTCACCGTGTAGGTACCTGCGGTGCTGGTTGAAGGCGTGATCGCGCCGGTCGAAGCATTGATCGAAAGGCCAGCGGGGCTTGCACTGTAGCTACCACCAGCAGTGCCGGTGCGGGTAACCGATACTGCAGCGGACGACGTGCAGAACGGGGAACCCGTGTATGAGATGGTCGCAGAAGCCTGAGAGATGATCGAAACGCTCGCGGTCGTAGTGAAGGCAGCGCATCCACCGTCAGCGGCCACCGTATAGGTGACCGTATAGCTACCTGGAGTGCTGGAAGAAGGGGTGATGTTCCCGTTGAAGGTATTGATGGTAAGACCGGCAGGAGAAGCGCTGTAGGAGCCTCCCGTGGTGCCTGTGCGTGTTACACTTACCGAAGCGACAGATGCGCAGAATGGCGAGCCTGCGTATTGAATGGTGGCTGATGCGGGTGTGCCCACGGATACGGTGAACGTCTGTTGAGCGCTACCGCAGCCGTTGCTTACCACCACTGTATAGGAGCCTGCCGCAGCTGTGGTCACCAAGGCAATGGAAGGGTTCTGCGCAGAGGATGAGAAACCGTTGGGTCCGCTCCAGGCATAGGTCAACGTGCCCGTACCAGTGGCGTTAACACCCAACTGTAACGGCTGGCCCGCACAAATAGCACCCGCACCGGAAACACTTGCGATCACGGGTGCGGCAATGGGAGTACCGGCGCACTGGCAGGTGGCCGTCCACACATCGTTCACCGTGCAGGCGTTGTTATCATTACAGGGCGTGCCGGGCATTGCCGTGCCGCCGTTCACACCAAGGCAATCCACCGTTGCACCGGCCGCGCTGGCACCGATGGCCCCGAGCGATAGGTTGTAGTAACTGCCGCTGTTGCCGGTCTCCAGTTTCACCGCGCGCACCATATACTCACGGCCCGTGATGAAGGGAATTGCGGGGTTCACATAACCCGTGCCTACCACCGGCGTGGTGGTCAAGCGCGTAATGGCACCCGAAGTGGCGTCGAACTGATAAATGTGATAGCCCGTAACGCTCTCAGCGGAAGCCGTCCAGCTGAACGAAGCAACACCTGAAGCATTGGAGATCACAAGGTTGGAGGGAGGTGACACCATCTTCATTCGCAGGCTGGGGTCGCCCATCAACCCCAAATGCGAACGACCGATACTACCCTGCCAACCTTCGGTGAGCGGGGTGTAGAGGGCTGAGTTGTTCATGGTGACCAGCACACTGTATCCGATGGGATCACCCATGCCCATGTGATGGAAGTACCACGCGGGGATCCCGGCCCAGCAGTTGGTGAGCGCCTGACCACTGGCCAGAGGGGCGCGAAGGAAGTTGTTCCGGTTGTCCCAATCGCCGAAGTAGCTGCCCATGGCCATGTTGAACACACCGCTCATGGAAGTGCTGGCATAGTCGGTAGTGTAACCGACGTTCGCAGCTCCATTAAAGGTGAGCACGCCTCCATCAACGGCCTGGGTCCCACCACCAGAGGAGTAGGTCCATAGGTAGCTCTGGTTGTTCACCAGGCTGTAGAAGGGCGTACCGTTCTGGTTGGCATTGGTAATGTTGGAGGGCCCCACGAGCGGCGCCATGGAACGCCAACCGCAGCCGGCGATCGGGCTGCCAACCCATTGCAGGTTGTCGAACATCAATCCGCGCTGCTGCGGGCTCCACTGTTTCACCTTGAAGTTGTGCGCCTTGTTGAGGTAATTGCGGACAAGCGTCACTTCCGACTGACCGAAGGCCGGCATATCGGAGAGGTCTACGCGACCCACCTGAAGCTCAACAGCGCTGGGGAAGGTGCTCTGATCGAACTTGCCATCACCGGGAGTGTTGCGGTTCTCCACGCGCTGGGCAGCGTTGTTGTTCACCGAAGCATCGGTCCAGCTACCATCGATGTCACCATAGTAGCCATCGCAAGGCCAGGCTCCGGTGTGTTCGCTGTGGCCATCGGGTGCCACGTTGCCGGAATAGGGAACAGGCACGTGGCCAACGATGTAGATGGCCTTCACATTGGCAGGATCGCTGTTGTAGTGACCCGCGATGATGCTCTTGATGCTGGCAGCGGTGGCCGTGCGGCTCACATCACTGCGAAGTACGATCCAACCGTCGCTACGCAGATCGACCATCAACTGTTGAAGCTCGACGGTGAGTTGGGGTGCCAGGCTGTTGTCGACAAGCAGGATCAACTTGCCGCGCTGATCGACCGGAGCCACTTCGATGCCTGTGCTGATGTATCCCGTTCCAGTGACTCCATTGGATACCCGCACCACACGGTATTCGTAGTTGGTGCCCAACACAACGCTGTTGTCCACATATTGCGTTGCCGAAGCCGCAGGTGTTGCAATGGCACTTCCCCAAGAGGTGCCGGTCTTCAACTTGCGGAAGATGGTGATCGAGGTCGTGCTCGCCATCGGCGGCCACGAAAGTGTGATGGCAGCCGGTGAAGATTGAACGGTCGCCGAGAGCTGGACCGCGGCCCGTTGAGAGGCGGTCTGGCCGAATACGGCGACATGCGCCAACAGGGCGAACAGAACAAGGACGTTACGTACCATGGCAGATGCGTGTTGGAGGACGATCGCCCTTCCATCGCGCTCCCTGCCTTTCAGCTGGTGCGAACACAAGGCAGTTGCGTTCGGACCGGGACCTGCGATGGGCAGGCAGGCCCTTTTACCGCAGGAACTGCTGCAAGGGTTACATGGGGGGTAATGTCACCCCGGCGCATTCAATACCTCGAACGGCGGATCACCTATAAACGAACCACGCGTACGCGCGCGAGGGGGAGCCCATCTCCAGCGTTCAGCGTGATGGAGTACGTGCCCTGCGGCAATGATGACAGGTCGACCACCGCGGTGTAGGGCAGGCGCGCCACCAAGGCGCCGCGCGGGTCGTGGATGCTGATCGTGCGCGCCTCCTTGATGTCCGGCATCAATCGCACCAATCCGGACGTGGGGTTGGGATGTACGCGCACCTGAAGCTCAAGCAAGCGGTCGTTGATGCCTACATCGTCGCATGCATCCCCCACGCCATCACCATCGTCGTCGGACTGATCCGGATTGGCCACCCAGGGACAATTGTCGCACTGGTCCCCCACCCCATCACCATCGAAATCGCCTTGTACCGGGTTCGATAAGGTCACGCAGTTATCGTCGCAATCCAGCACCAGGTCACCGTCCTGGTCGGGGTTCGGTGTAATTCCCGTGGTACCTCCAGCACACGTTCCGCAGTCATCAATGAACGCGGTCCCATTGACAACACCCGCGCAGTCCATGGGCACACCGATACATGCACAAGCACCGTTCCATGTGTCGTTCACCGTGTTCGGGTCGCCATCATCACAAGGCGTTCCGGGCAGCGCCAGGCCTCCCGGCACACCAGCACAATCCAAGGGCTCGCCAACACACTGGCAGTTGCTCATCCACACATCATTGCCGGTGGAGGCATTGCCATCGTCGCATGAAGTTCCTGGTAATGCTTGACCACCTGGGATGCCCACACAGTCGATCAACTGGCCCACGCAGGTGCACGATCCGGTCCACTGATCGTTACCAGTGGTGGCCAACCCATCATCGCAAGGTGTTCCAGGCAGGGCACTTCCCCCCACAACACCGAGGCAGTCGATGGGCACGCCCACACAGGTGCAATTGATATCCCACTGATCGTTGCCGGTACCCGCATTGCCATCATCACAAGCGGTACCGGGCAGGGCAGCGCCTCCGGCCACGCCTTGACAATCGATCAACTGTCCAGAGCAACCGCAGGTTGCAGTCCATTGATCATTTCCTGTAGCCGGGTCGCCATCATCACAAGGCGTGCCTGGCAACGAACCACCGCCCGGTATACCCAGACAATCCAATGGGATGCCCACGCAAATGCATGCGGCGGTCCACTCGTCGTTCCCTGTTGCGGCATTGCCATCATCGCAAGGCGAATCGGGCAAGGCCGTGCCTCCGGGCACACCCGTACAGTCCAACGGGATACCTGCGCAGGTGCAGTCCACCTGCCACGTATCGGCACCCGTTGTGGGATCCCCATCGTTGCAGGGTGTCCCTGGCAAGGCCGTTCCACCCGGTGTTCCAGCACAATCCAACGGCACACCGGCACACACACAATCCGCTCCCCAGGTATCATTGCCTGTCAAGGGGTCGCCATCATCGCATGGTGTACCTGGACCGGCAGCACCACCCGGCGTTCCGTCACAATCCAGCGGCAAGCCTACACACGTGCATGCCGTTGTCCACTGGTCATTGCCGGTCAAGGGGTCTCCGTCGTCACAAGGCGCACCCGGTAAGGCAGTGCCGAACTCAATGCCCAGGCAGTCATCATTTGACGGTTGTCCCTCGCACGTGCATTCTGCTGTCCATACGTCATTGGCAGTGAGTGCCAGTCCATCATCGCACGCCGTGCCAACTTGCGCTGCCCCACCCGGCACACCAAGGCAATCGATGGGCTCACCGGCGCAGTCGCAATCGGCTAGGTAAACATCGTTCCCGGTCGATGCATCGTTGTCATCGCATGGGGTACCAGGACCTGCCGAACCACCCGGGACCCCGGCACAATCGAAGGGTTGGCCCATGCACGTACAGTTGACCGTCCATTGATCGTTGCCTGTGTTCGCATCACCGTCATTGCAAGGAGTCCCTGGCATGGCAGGACCTCCAACCACGCCAAGGCAATCCATGGGAGGCGCCGCATGAGTGATGCACAACCGTGCGGCCCTTGCCTGGCTCTGGTCCCAGCTCCATGCCGAGCGCCGGCCTTCTCCCTCAATAAGGACCACCATGGCATTGCCCTGTGACCATCCCGGTCTGTTCACCACCTCTTCAACAGCCGTGGAAAGATCGCTGGTGCGTTGCGCAACACCATTGGCATTGGCCACCGTCCATGTAGGAGGTGCCCACGGAACTGCGGATGTGGTAGGTCGAGATGAGAAGTTGAACGGTGTGAAGCCCAATGCAGGAGCATTGTCCGATGCTTCGAGGGAAACGTTCAAACTACTTGGCGACAAATTGCCCGTTCCTCTGGCCGTGAACTGCACGTAGGCTTGAAGTATCGGGGCATTACGGGGTACGGAGATGTTGCCGAAACGAAGAGCCACCAACTGGTTCCCTCGCCACGGCGTGGCCTCACCGTCGAACACTAGGTCCAGGGAACCGATGTTGTTGTACACATTACCGTTCTCGGCCTCTTCGCCATCCGGATTGCCACCGACCGATGTGAGCGAGTAGCACGTGGAGGCTACAACACAATCGTTATTCCCGCCACATACACCGCACAGGTCCACTACAGCACCACCACCGGGAACCCCATTGCAATCAATGGGAAGTCCTGCGCACTGGCATGAAAGGTCCCACCTGTCGTTGCCAGTATTCGGGTCACCATCATCACAGGGAGCTCCCGGAAGAGCCCCACCGAACGGGGTTCCCTGGCAATCAACAGGCGTTCCGGAGCACGCGCAATCCAAGCTCCACGTGTCATTAATAGTAAGCGAGTTCCCGTCGTTACACGGTGTTCCGGGCAAGGCTCCGCCACCTGCAACACCCAGGCAATCAAAAGGGGACCCAATGCACTGGCAGCTGTTGTTCCACGTATCATTGCCCGTGTTGGCATTGCCATCGTTACACGGCGATCCTGGAACCGCAGGTCCTCCGGTCACGCCCTGGCAATCCACCAACTGTCCGGCACAGGCGCAATTGGCGCCCACCACATCATTGATCGTGTTCGGGTTGCCATCGTTGCAGGCAGTACCGGGCTCAGGATTACCGCAACCACATGCACCCGGCGCGGTCTTGTTCGGATCGGTCGGACATCCATCCACTGCGTTACAAACACCATCCCCATCAGAATCGGGCAACGGTGTGAATACGCAAGTACCTCCAACACATCCATCCGATGTGCAGGGGTTGTTGTCGTTACAGGGAAGGGGCACGCCCACGCATTGGCACGAAGCGTTCCATGTGTCGTTCGTCGTACAGGCATTGCCATCGTTGCACGGTGTTCCCGGAACTGCAGGGCCACTGGGCACACCCAGGCAATCAGTGGCCACGGGCGTGATCGCGATCTGCCCGAAAGCACCCAGGCTCAAATTGAAATAGCTGCCACTATACGAGACCTGTAGCTTGAGGGCGCGTACCATGTAACGCACCGTGCCCGAGAGCCCACTGGTATTGTCGGCGAAGCTGGTACCGGTAACGGGGGTGGTGGTGCGTCGCTGCCAGGTCTGTGTAGAGTTGTTGAAACGATAAACGTGGTATCCGGTCAACCCGGTCTCAGGTGAAGCCGTCCAGGTTACCGTGGTGGTCTGGCCTGTGGGACTTGTGGCTTGCACATTGGTGGGCGGGGCCACGACATGCATACGCAGAGTGGGGTCGCCGAGCAGTGAAACGTGAATACGGCCTGCTTGGGGGTTGGCCGGCTCATAATGGCCATTCCCGTTGTTCTGAGTAAGCCGGGTGGAATAGCCAATGGTCTCACCAAGTCCCATGTGGTGAAAGAACCAATTGGGATAGCCAGCCCAGAAATTCGCCAGTATGGTACCGGAGCCCAAGGCTGCCCGAAGGAAATTGTCCTGAAAGTCCCAATCGCCAAAGTAGCTGCCCAGCAGGATGGTGAAGATCCCGCGTGTATTCGTGGATGCGAATTGAGCAGTACTTCCCACCCCGTTCGCATTCGTCCACCAGCCGCCACCGCAGCCGAAACTCCACAAGTGGCTTTGTGTGGACATGGACGTGAAGTAGTCACCCGCCACCACATTGTTCGGATGCACCAAGGGTCCGAAGCCGCGCCAACCGTTCTGCGAGAACGCATCGGCCATGCCCGTGAAATTGTCATCGATCACAGCCCTGTCCTGAGCTGTGATCTGCTTGACCTTCCATTGGTGCAGCTTGTTCAGGTAGTTGGCCGTCAGCGTGGTCTCGTCCTGGCTGAAGGCGGGCATGTTGAAGAAATCAACCCTACCAACTGCCAACTCCACGGCCGTGGGTATCACCGATTGATCGAACTTGCCATCACCCGGCACATTGTGGTTCCTGGTCCACTGTGCTGTTGAGCTGTTCACCGAGTTGTCGGTCCAGGTGCCGTTCATCTCACCGTAATACACATCGGCCACCCAAGCGCCATAATGCTCACCGTGACCGTCGGGGGCCAGGTTGCCGGACATTGGCACAGGTACGTGCCCCACAATGAACACCGCGTTCACCTTGGTGGGATCCGCGTTGTATGCATTCACCACCAACGCCTTCACGCTCGTCACCGGGGCTGTCCGGCTCACGTCATGCCGGATAACCTGCCATCCATCGCCTTCCAGATCGCTCTGGAGCTGGGCCAATTGCGCGGCGAGCGAGGTCGTGAACGTATTGTCCACCAACAGCACCATCTTTCCGCGGTCCTCCACCATGTCCACGGCGATACCCGCGTTCACGTATCCCTGACCATTGCCCAGGTTCGATGTGGTGCGGACCACTTTGTACTCGTACGAGGTATTGATGCTGACCGTGTTGTCAACGAACTGAGTGGCCGTGGAGGCAGCAGTACCAATGGCAGAGCCCCAGCTTGTTCCACCCTTCAGTTTTCGAAAGATGGAGAACCCCGTGGTGTTCGCATGCGGCGCCCAGTTCAGCGTGATCTGAGGAGGGTTCGACTGCACCGTGGCCCATAGCTGCACGGACCTGTTCTGCCCCAGGGTTTGTGCCTTGGAAGCTATCGCTAGTAGTATGAATACAAGCGTGATGAGGGTCCTGGTGCGATGGAGCATTTTCAACAGGGTCGCAAATATAGTCCCCGCGCGCGTGAGGGGAGGAGCATGTGGAACACCCCGCGCCGACGGATCGTTCGTTCCAGCCGACGTACCCCCGCTCAGTATCGACCACCTTTGGACGTGGTTACCTTCGCCACCTCTCCGACGAAGCGAACCTTCGACCGGACGACGGCGTAGAAATGGCGGTTAAATGGCCTTGGTCCTTGCCCGTGAACACCTTGTTCAGGAACACGAAAGAGCTGAAGATCAAGCGTATGGCATTTGACCGACCCGACCACAAAAGGACATGAACGAGAATCGGATGGTATCGATGAACCTACTGGAACTGCTTGACGCTTCGTTCAAGCAACGTGCGACCAGCACGGCCCTTATTTCCGAAGACCAAAGCCTCACCTACGCAACGCTGCACGGACGAATGAGCCGGTTGGCTCACGTACTGGCCACGAACAACGTGGCAAAAGGCAGCACGGTCGGCCTCTGCCTCGACCGCTCCCCCGAGCTGATCATCTCCGTGCTCGGCATCGTGCAGGCCGGCGCCGCCTACGTCCCCATCGATCCCGCCTACCCCACCGAGCGCATTGCCGGTATGCTCGAGGATGCCAAGCCGCCGGTGGTGATCACCAGCAAGGCCCACCAGCACCTGTTCAAGGGCACCGCGGCCAAGGTGCTGCTCATCGAGGACATCGACCTGGAGAACGGACCGCTGTTCGATGGCCCCTGCCCGGCCAAGACTGACGACCTGCTCTACGTGCTCTTCACCAGCGGCAGCACCGGCCGGCCCAAGGGCGTGGCCATGCACCATGCGCCGCTCACCAACCTGATCCAGTGGCAACTGCGCACCAGCGTGTGCAAAGAAGGTGATCACACGCTGCAGTTCGCGCCGATCAGCTTCGATGTGAGCTTCCAGGAGATCTTCACCACGTTCGCTCAAGGCGGCACGCTGGTGCTGATCACCGACGAGGACCGTCTCAACAGCACACAGCTGCTGCGGAAGATCATTGCCCAAAAGATCAACCGCATCATCGTTCCCTTCGTGGCGCTGCAGTATTTAGCCGAGGCCGTGGAGCGCACGGGCGAAGTGCCTTCCTCGCTGAAGGAGGTCTTCACCAGCGGTGAGCAACTGAAGATCACACCTGCTATCGCGCACCTCTTCAAGCAGCTGCCCGGCTGCCGCTTCTGCAACCAGTACGGCCCCACCGAAGGCCATGTGGTGAGCGAGCTGGAGCTCAAGGGGGACCCTTCCACTTGGCCCGCATTGCCCAACATCGGCAGCGCCATCGATCACGTGAAGCTCTACGTGCTCGATGAGCAGATGAAGCCCGTTCCGACCGGCGAAGAAGGCGAGCTCTACCTCGGCGGCGCGTGCGTGGCCAAGGGCTACATCGGTCGCGACGACCTCACGGCGGAGCGCTTCCTCGCCGATCCGTTCAACCCGGGCGGTCGGATGTACAAGACCGGTGACCGCGCGGCGGAACTGCCCAACGGTGAGATCGATTACAAAGGCCGCATCGATGGCCAGGTGAAGGTGCGGGGCTACCGCATCGAGCTAGGTGAGGTGGAAGTGGCGATAGAGAAGCACCCCGCAGTGGAGCAGGCCGTGGCCACCGTGCGCGAGGACCGTCCGGGCCTGAAGCGCCTGATCGGCTACTACGTCGCGAAGCATGACCTGGGCACGAATGAGCTGCGCAAGCACCTCGCGTCCCTCCTCCCC
>JAEUSY010000018.1 GCA_016788295.1 Flavobacteriales bacterium | reverse complement strand
AGCAGTACCAGTCCAGCACAGGTGCCAAAGAAAGAGGGCAGCCCTTGAAGGCTGCCCTGAACGAGCTGGCTTGAAGCCGCTCTCGGAATGAATCCGACCGTAAAAGTAAATCACTCAACCTAACACAGAATCTGCGGAGGTCGGGGGGTTTATCATCTCACACTGCAACACCAAGGAGGCATACAGACTACTCTAATCCTAAAGACGAACTGATCATGACTCCACAGCGCTACCTGACCGCACTGCACTTATGTATGGCCTGGGTCATTACGTCCGCCCAAGAACCCATTTGGTTAAACCACTACAGTAACAACAGCGAAAATGGAGGCCTCAACCTTACCTGGGACGGGCAAAGTGCCATCTATGGCATTGGTACTCTTGGAGGTGCCACATCCTTGGGCGATACTTCTGTCAGTATTTTAGGTATGCAGGATGTTCTCATCGCTCGCTGGGACAGCTCGGGCAACTTGATCTGGGCGCGCACGGCTGGTGGCACCTGTCAGCCCAGCGACATTGATAATGGCTTTTATGCGCACTACGATGAGGCGGCCGATCACATCCTTGTAAACGGGCAGTTCACGTGCCCGGGATCACTCTTCGGAAGCCACGTGCTTAATGGCTCTGGGCCATTATCTGGTGTCGCTGATGATTTCATAGCAGCATACAGCCCAGCCGGCGAATGTCAATGGGCCAACCGGATCTCTTCCAACGGGTTATTGAGTTCTGGAAACCTGGTAACTGACGGCAATGGGGGCATCTATTTATCAGGATCCTGCAGCAACTCGCCGGTTTACTTCCACGGACCATCCACCATGTCCGTACCGGCAGGAGGGTTCATCGCCAAGTACGATCCCGACGGCGGCCTGATACACGCTGAACGCGTAATCACGAATGGCAGGCTCCAGATGACTGCTTGGGCAGGCCCGACGGAGTGGATCCTTTGCGGCCAAGCCAAGCCCGGAGCAACGTTGTACGGCCAGGTTATTCCTGCTGCGGCAGTGATGGGTGATGGCTACGTGGCTCGGGTGGACACCACAGGCAATGTGCAATGGACGACCATGTTGCCGTCAACCGAATCTGCCATCGTTGTTCAAACGCTTGTACTAACGGATGGTTCCATCGCGGTGTGTGGGTCCTTCACGGGCGATCTTATCCTTCCCAATGACACACTCTTCGGCACAGCATCTTTCAGCAACAGTTTCCTAGCGCTCTTAGACGATCAGGGTGAGATCCAATGGGCAGTTCCGTTCACGGCGAGTGGTTCTGCCCGGGTGTACTCCTTGGGCCAGGATAGGCAAGGAGACTTGCTTGCTTATGGACAATTTGAAGGTGGACTACAGATCGGCCAGACATATGTGCCTCAATACGGCAGCCAAAGCGGAACTGTCTGCCGTTTCAGTACTGACGGTGTACTCAAGGCAGCCATGACCTTTGGTAGAAAATCGCTACCTTCTTTGGGCGGTTCGATTCTCGCAACTGACCATGGCATCTATCTATCCTCGGAATTCGACAGTACCCTCACCCTCGGTAGCACCGTTGCACAAGGTCCAACTAATGAGTTCTACGAAGACCTCTTTCTTGCCCGCTTCGACAGCCTCTCGGGCTTTACGAGCATACCCGCACCAAAGGTGTCCGCGAACGAACACCTCCATATCTACGCCAACCCTAATGAAGGTCTCTGTACCATAGAGATACCGGCCGCTGTGATGCCCGGAAGCGACCTGGTGCTGACCATACACGATGCGTTAGGAAGGGAGGTGCAGCGCGTACCTCTTCGGTGGATAGAGGGCACCATCAGACTGGATATCAGTGCACAGGCCAAAGGGGTATACCATGCCGAGCTGATGGACGGACCGAGGCGCTATAGCGGCACCATCGTGTTCCAATAGAATTCAGCTTTGGGGCGGCCTGTAGGACGTGGCCGCCGCTCTGAACGAACAAGGATCTACGCCGCCAGCAACCGCTGCATGCGCGCGATGAGCTCCTCCTGATCGTACGGTTTCTGCAATAGTTCGTTAGCGCCTGTACTGCGCACAGTGGCGTGCAAGTGGGGGAGCTCGTAGGCGGTAAGCACCAGGATGGGCGTGGTGATGCCGCGGCCGCGAAGGTCCTCCAGCAGGCTGAGGCCGTCCACATGGGGCAGGCCAAGGTCCAGCAGGATGAGGTCGGCGGGGTCTTCGGTGGCGACCGTGGTGAGGGCGCGCCCATCGCGCAGGGCGGTGACCCGCCAGCCGGCCAGCACCAGGCGCTTCTCCAGCAGGGTGCGTACCAGGGCATCGTCCTCGATCAGTATCACATGCGGCATGGGCCCTTGTACGCCACGGGCGCACCAAGGTTCCCGGCGGGGTCAGTCCAGCTCCAGGATGTGGTCCACCCCCTCGGCGGTGGCGGGGTACACCATCATCAACGAGATATCGGGGAACTGCTTGTCCACGCGGCGTGGCAGCTGGTCCATGGCGGGGCTGTAGGAAATGGAGCGGGGCCGGGCGCTGACCACCACCACCAGGTCGGTACTGGTGCTGTGGCGGGCCAGGAGCATTTCGGCATCGGGCTCCTCGTTCTGCGGAATAAGGGCCGGCTCGAAGCCGAGGCGCTGTTCCTGGGCCTCGGCGAGCACCGCGGTGTGTGTGGCGGGCGTGCAGAGCATGTCCACACGCAGGCCCAGTTCCTTGGCCAGCCGATGCACCTTGCCCACCCACTGCCCGAAGCCCGGCTCGCGCTCGGCCAGTGGCGGGCAGAGCAGGAGGATGCGGCGATGGGCACTGAGGGCGCGCATGAGGCGGGTGACCAGCACCAGCTTGTGGTAGTTGCGCAGCAGCGTGTCCGTTTTGGGGCCGAAGAGGCGCTCGAGCAGCGTAACGCGATCGCTCCAGCCCAGCAGGATGAGGTTGCTGTTGGTCTCCTTGGCAATGCGGATGATGCCACCGGACACGTTGTTGTCTATGGTGACCACCGCCTGCACCTTGGTCTCGCTGGCGGCGGCATAGCGGGCCTGCTCGGCCAGCAAGCGCTGCATGCGCGGGGCACGTGATTCGGCGCGGTCGTCGTTCTCCACCACGTTCACCAGCGTGATGGGTTGATCGCCCTTGTTCTCGCGCAGCATAACGGCGAGATCGAGCAGCGGAGGTGCGGAGGCGGGTTCGGCGCAGGGGATGAGGATCCGTTCGCGCTGAGCCTCGGGCCTGCCGCTGTTGCCGGGCAGCTCCACCTCGCCGGCCAGCACGATGCGCTTGGCGGCGGCCTCTGTGGCGAAGCTGGCCACCAGGCAGGTGACGAGGATGAGGATGATGGTGCCGTTGAGGATGTTCTCGTCGATGATGCCCGCCTTGAAGCCCACGAGGATGATGGCGAGCGTGGCGGCGGCGTGCGAACTGCTGAGGCCGAAGATGAGCTGGCGTTGCGGGCCGGAGAAGCGGAACACCAGCTGGGCCAGCAAAGCGGCCAACCATTTTCCAAGCAGCGCCACCACGGTGAGCACGGCGGCCACCCAGAGCGCGGTGGGGCCCTTGGTGAGCACGCGCACATCCACGATCATGCCCACGCTGATGAGGAAGAAGGGGATGAAGAGCGCGTTGCCCACGAACTCGAGCCGGTTCATGAGCGCGGAGCTGTGCGGGATGAGGCGGTTGAGCGAGAGCCCCGCCACGAAGGCGCCGATGATGGGCTCCACGCCGGCCACCTGGGCCAGAAAGGCGGCGAAGAACACGGCGGCGAGCACGAACACGTAGTGCGAGGTCTTCTCGCTCTCCAGGCGACTGAAGAACCAGCGCGCAATGCGTGGCAGCACCATGAACATGAAGAGCAGGAAGAGCGCCATGGACGAACCCAAGCGGATCCAGAACTCGCGGGTGAGGCCACCGCCCTCGGAGCCCATGATCACCGCGAAGAGCAGCAGCACGGCGGTATCGGTGAGGATGGTGCCGCCCACGGTGATGGCCACGGCCTGGTGGCGACTGATGCCGAACTTGGAGACGATGGGATAGGCCACCAGCGTGTGCGTGGCGAACATGCTGGCGGTGAGGAAACTGGCGGACTCGCCATAGCCCAGTACAAAACGCAGCACCGGATAGCCGAGCGCGAACGGGATGGCGAAGGTGAAGAGGCCGAACCACAGGCTCTTGTTGCGGTGGCGGCGGAACTCGTCCATGTCCAGCTCGAGGCCCGCGATGAACATGATGTAGAGCAGGCCGATGGTGCTGAAGAGGTCCACCGCGCTGTTCTTCTCCAGGATGTTGAGGGCGTGCGGGCCGATGATGACCCCGGAGATGATGAGGCCGATGACACCCGGCACCCTGAGCTGGCGCAGGATGAGGGGTGCGAGCAGGATGATGAAGAGCGCCACGCAGAAGACCAGAACGGGGTTCTGCAGGGGCAACGCGAACTCGTGCGCCAGGTGCTGGAAGAAGTCGCGGAAGCCCATGGCGATCAGGCGGGCATCAGTTCAAGAGGGCCTTGAACAGGTCGTTGCCGTTGGCGAAGAGCAGCAGGCCGAGCAGGAGCACCATGCCGATCATCTGTGCCACTTCCAGCACGCGCTGGTTGGGCGGACGGCGTGTCACCATCTCGTACAGCAGGAACACCACGTGGCCACCGTCCAGTGCAGGAATGGGCAGGATGTTCATGAAGGCGAGGATGATGCTGAGGAAGGCGGTCATGTTCCAGAACACCTGCCAATCCCACGTGGGGCTGAAGAGGCCGCCGATGGAACCGAAGCCACCGATCTGGCTGGCGCCACTGCGTGAGAATAGGAGCTTGAGCGAACGCACGTAACCGCCCAGCGTTTCCACGCCATAGGCGATGCCAGCGGGAATGGCGGAGATGAAGTTGAAGCGCTCGTGCTCCAGCTTGAACCCATGGCCGCGCGCAATGAGCGAATCGAGGCCCATGGGGCGCGCACCAATGACCCCTGCGGGATCCACGGTGAGCGCGACCTGCACGGTATCGTTGCCGCGCAGTGCCGTGAGCCGCACCTGCTCTCCCTTGTGGGTGCCCACCGAGCGGCGGAAGTCCTCGAAGAAGGGCGTGGGCTCTTCATTCACGGCCAACAACCGATCGCCCACGCGGAGATCGCTGCCCGCTGCGGGCTTGCCGGGTTCCATGGCCTGGATGTAGAAGGGCAGGCGCACGGCGAACAGTTGTTTCTCGCCGCTCGCCAGGATACTGTCGTGCACGGCCGGGCTGAGCGCGATGTCCTGCCGCGTGCCGTTGCGTTCAACCGTGAGGGTGCGGGCCTCATCGATGAGGATGGCGCGCGATACCTCCTCGATGGTCTTCGGCGTATGCCCGTCGATGGCCACCAAGCGGTCGCCATCCTGCACGCCCTGGGCCTTCATCACTTCGCTGGCATGCACGCCGTACACTACGTTCTCCAAGGGCAGGTGATCACGCCCCCACGCCCACAGGATGCCGATGTAGATGGCCATGCCCAGCAGCAGGTTCACCGTTACACCGCCCACCATGATGATGAGGCGCTGCCAGGCGGGTTTGCTGCGGAACTCCCATGGCTCGGCGGGCTTGGACAATTGCTCCTTGTCCATGCTCTCGTCGATCATGCCGCTGATCTTCACGTAGCCCCCGAACGGCACCCAGCCGATACCGAACTCGGTACCCTTCCACTTCTTCTTCCACAGGGAGAACCAGGGGTCGAAGAAGAGGTAGAACTTCTCTACGCGGGTGCCGAAGAGGCGGGCGGGAATGAAGTGGCCCAGCTCATGCAGCACCACCAGGATGCTGAGGCTGAGGATGAGCTGTGCTCCTTTGATCAGGATGTCCATGCGGCGGGAAGTCCGGCCCGTGCCACGCGACGCGCTTCGGCGTCACTGGCCTCGAGGTCGGTAAGCGAAGGGTTGTTGATGTGGGGTACGTTCACGAGGCAATGCTCCACCAGGTCGCTCATCTGCAGGAAGCCGATGGCATCCTTGAGGAAGAGCTCCACGGCCACCTCGTTGGCGGCGTTGAGCACACAGGGCGCATTGCCGCCTTTGTCCAGCGCATCGAGCGCCAGGGCCAGGTTGCGGAAGGTCTCAAGGTCGGGCTGCTCGAAGGTGAGCGCCGGGTAGTTCAGGAAATCGAAGCGCGGCCAAGTGGTGGGCAGGCGGTCCGGGTAGGCCATGGCATACTGGATGGGCAGCTTCATATCGGGCAGGCCCATCTGCGCCTTCATGCTGCCATCGTGGAACTGCACGATGCTATGGATGATGCTCTGCGGGTGGACGATGATGTCGATCTGGTCCTTGCGCAGGTTGAAGAGCCACTTGGCCTCGATGGCCTCCAGGCCCTTGTTCATGAGGCTGGCACTGTCGATGGTGATCTTGGCGCCCATGTCCCAATTGGGGTGTTTGAGCGCTTGTGCCTTGGTGACCGTGGCGAGCTGCTCGCGGGTGCGTCCGCGGAACGGGCCACCACTGGCCGTGAGCACGATCTTCTCGATGGGGTTGTGCCACTCGCCGGCCAGGCATTGGAAGATGGCGCTGTGCTCGCTGTCCACGGGGTAGATGTTCACTCCCTTCTCCCGCGCGGCCTGCGTGACCAGTTCGCCGGCCACCACCAGCGTTTCCTTGTTGGCCAGTGCAATGTGTTTGCCCGCTGCGATGGCGGCCAAGGTGGGGCGCAACCCGGCGTAGCCCACCAACGCGGTAAGCACCAGGTCGATGCCTTCCATGGTGACGGCCTGTTCCAGCGCCTCGGCACCGGCGTAGGCCTTGATGCCCGCAGGGAAGAGCACCTCCTTCACGGCCTCAAGCTTGGCCGGGTCGCCGATCACCACGGCGTTGGGCTTGAACTCGAGCGCCTGCTTGATGAGCAGGTCCACGTTGTTGCCGCAGGTGAGCAGCTCCACTTGGAAGCGTTCCGGCTGGTCACGCACCACGTCCAGTGCCTGCGTACCGATGGACCCGGTGGAACCGAGGATGGCGATCTTCTTCATGTGCCCGTGTATCCGTTCGACCATGTGCCCATGAGAACGGGATCACATGACGGACGGATGAAAGCGTGCAAAGATCGCGCTTCCCCGGAGAAACGAACGGACCGATCAGCCGGCCTTGCGCTGCGCCTCGGTGAGGGTGTAGATCAGCGACGCCGGTTCGCACACCACGGCCTTGTCGCCCAGCAGGGCAATGGGGGCTTTCAGCAGATCGGGGTTGTGTGCCACCACCTGCAGCCAGCCCTCGGTGTCCAGGTCGCGACCGCGCAGGTGCTCCTGGTAATACGGATGTGCGCGGTTCAGCAGGTCCTTGGGGCGCACGTTCAACTGTTTCAGCACCTGGCGCACGAAGGTGGTGCTGAGCTGCACCTCGTTCACATCCTGGCGGTTCACTTTCGGCGACAAGGAGACCGCGTAGGCCAGCGCCTTGCGTCCTTCGCTGGTGGTGCTGTTGTACACCAACGTCAATTCCCGGGTGTTCAGAGTGGTGCTCATGGAATGGTGGTTAGTGGGTGATGCGGCCCCTGAAGATACTGTGGTGAACGGCGCTTTCGACACGGGGAGTATCCGGCACGCGGCCTCCGTGCTCAAGATCTCGACGAATTTCCTTGGGGATCCGACCGGGAGCGTCGGTACCTATCGGGCGGCGGCGGCCCGGCGCAGGCGATCGTTGATGGCGCGGCCCAGGCCCTCGTTGGGGAACTCCTCGGCCACGATGACGGCGCAGTCGCTGGTGTCCATGTCGCGCAGCACGGCAAAGAGGTGACGTGCGGCTTCAGCCAGATCGCCGGACTCGGACAACACCTCGCAGCGATGGCCGGGGTATTCGGTGCGAAAGCTGATGACCCCGACCGCCCTGCCCGCAAAGCGCCGCAACAAGGCTGGAACATCGCCCACATGCACGGGCTTCTTGGGGGCATAGTGGCTGGCCAACATGCCGGGCGCCACGGGCAGCACGTGCTTCACGGCAGGCTCCACGCGACCGATGACGGCCTCGATGGCCTCGAGCGCGATGCCACCTGGACGGTAGAGATGCCAGTGGCCACTGTCCCAGCCCACAATGGTGGATTCCACGCCCACACTGCACGCACCACCGTCCAGGATGTAGGGCACCTTGTCGCCCAACTGATCGGCCACATGTTGCGCCGTGGTGGGGCTTACGTAGCCGAACGGGTTGGCGCTGGGGGCCGCCAGCGGGAATTCGAGATCCTCCAGCAACTGCCGCGTGAGCGGATGGTCCGGCATACGCACGCCCACGGTATCGAGGCCGCTGGTGACCAGATCGGGAACGGCGGCGTGTTTGGGCAGCACCAACGTGAGCGGTCCGGGCCAGAAGGCCTCCATCAGCGCCTCGGCACCAGGCGGCAGTTCGCGCACCACGCGCCGCACATCCTCCTTGCGGGCCACATGCACAATGAGCGGATCGAACGAAGGGCGCTGTTTGATGGAGAAGATCTTCAGCACGGCGGCTTCATCGAAGGCGTTCGCGGCAAGGCCGTAGACGGTCTCCGTGGGAATGGCCACGGCCTCGCCGTTGCGCAAAAGCTCGGCGGCGCGTTGCACATTGTTGCCGATGGTGGCCATGGCCGCGAAGTTCGCATCCACGGAAGAACCACCGCACAGGACGGTGCGTTACTTTCATCGCCTAGGCTTCCACACATGCGTACCCTTCTCGCCCTGCTCTTCATTTCATGTATGCACGCTGTTGCTGCGCAGCGGTTGGCGCCCGGCTTCGACATGCAGGAATACACCGAGCTGCTGAAGGTGGGCCGCAGCTTTGTTGATAGTGTGATCCCCGGTCTGGACATACCGCACAGCAGCCGGTTCAGGCGTGTGTACCGTTCGCCGGTGATGGGCCTGGAGAACATGTGGGAGCTGCACACCGACGACCGGGGCACGGCCGTGATCAGCCTGCGCGGCACCACGGCCAAGGCGGTGAGCTGGCTGGCCAACGGCTACGCGGCCATGATCCCCGCAACAGGCTCGATGCAGTTGGAAAAGGGCTTCACCTTCGAACACCAACTTGCCGATGATCCACAAGCCGCTGTGCATGTGGGCTGGACCGTGGGCCTGGGTTTCCTTCAGCGCGACATCCTGCCAAAAGTGGACTCGCTGTACACGGCCGGCGTGCGCGATGTGGTCATCACCGGGCACAGCCAGGGTGGTGCATTGGCCTATCTGCTCACCGCGCATCTGTGGGACCTGCGGGCGCGTGGTGTGCTGCCTGGCGACCTTCGCCTGAAGACCTACGCCAGTGCCGCACCCAAGCCCGGCAACCTCTTCTTCGCACACCACTACGAGAGCGTAACGCGCGAATGGGCCTTCAACGTGGTGAACGCCTGGGACTGGGTGCCTGAAACGCCGATGAGCATCCAAACGGTGGAGGACTTCAACGCCATCAATCCCTTCACCGACGGCAAGGCGGCCATGAAGGAACTGCCCCTTTCGCAGCGCGTGGTGGCGCGCCACGTGTACAACAAGCTGGACAAGCCCACCCGCAAAGCGCAGCGCAACTACCAGCACTACCTGGGCAGCTCGGCATCTGGCTTTGTACAGCGAACGCTCCCCGACTTCGTTCCACCGCCATATGCGCCCACCAACAACTACGCCCGCGCAGGCACCATCATCACCCTGATGCCCGATAGCGCCTACCGTGCGCGCTTTCCGCAACAACGTGAACGCGTGTTCGTGAACCACATGCCCGATGCCTACTTGTTCCTTGCGGAGCGCAACGGTCCGGCAGTACCGGTGATGAAGGCACTACCAACGCTCCAGCGCGACACGCTTACGCTGGACCGGCATCGCGATGTGCTCCGAGGCGTGGAGTTCCATGCGGCAGGTGATGGATGGTTGCTCACCGTGCATGCACAACAAGGTTTCGTGCTGGAACGTGTTGGCATGGCGCCCATGGTATTCCCCTATTCCGCGCCGGTAAAAGAGAAGAACGGCGGTTATCGCTATGTGAGCACGATCGACAACGCGCGGATCGCGGTCGTTGTGAGCGATACGGCGAACGCAGTCCCGGGCACCTTTCCCACGACCGTGCGGATCGGAAACGTTGATGCATCCTCCACCCACATCTGGCATTACGGCACTGGCGAGTTCCTGCCACCGGTGCGCCTGCACGACATCTGGATGCTAATGACCATGGATGGAAAGCGCGTGGACCAGAAGCTCTTTCGCGAAGGACCCCGTCTGGAGTTCTTTGTGGCCGATGGGCACGTGGTGGGCAGCGATGGCTGCAACGGGATCTCCGGGCCGTTCACCGCTACGCCCGAAGGTTTGTTCCTCGGCGATCTGATGCGCACTCTGCGTGCCTGCCCCGGGGCAGGGGAGCGCATTGAACGGGCGTTCCACAAGGCCTTGGGCAGCGGGCCGCTCCGCTATACCTTCCACAACAACGACCTCACCTTGCGCGCTGCGAACGGCACCGTACTGGTGTTCCGCCGCGTGGATTGAACCATGCTGAACCCATCGGAAGATCACGACCTTCACCAACAGATCACCTACTGAACGAACCACCCATGGACCGTCGCACCTTCATCCGATCCGCCTGCCAGGCCTGCGCTGCACTGGCTGTTGTACCTGCCGTGGCCACGCTGGAGGGTTGTGCCAGTGGCAAGGGCACCAGCTATTCGGTAAATGATGGTGCGTTGGCGATACCGTTGGCCGGGCTCACACCTGGCGTGAACATCATTCGCGCAAAGGGACTGGACCATACGTTGTTGCTCGACAAGCGCAGCGATGGGACGATCGTTGCACTTGCGTTGAACTGTCCACACAAGAATGGCCCTGTGAAATTCAAGGATGGTGAGGGGTTGAAATGTGAATGGCACGGCAGCACCTTCGATGGCGACGGCAAGGTGACCAAAGGGCCCAGCAAACAAGACCTGAAGCGCTACCCCACAACGGTGGAAGGCGACATGCTGCGTGTGAACGTGGGGTGATCAGCCCAGCCCCTCAACATACTTCCGGTCGTTCGCCAACCGCGGCACCTTGCTCTGCGCATCGTTCATGCCGCGGGCCTTCATCCACGCCGCAAAGCCACCGCGCGCAACCGCTGTTATCACCAGTGGCCTTAACACCTTGCCGGCGATCAGGTCCTTGTAGTAGGGGTTGCGTTTTTGCAGAGCATCGTCCATCGCTGTTGCGAAGCGCTGCATATCGGGCGGTGGTGCGGCGAACTCGATGAACCACTCGTGGTAAGGCAGTCCGCCGTTCTGCGGGACCAGCTGCGGGGCCACGGTGAACTCGGCGACCTCGCAGGGCACAACGGCGATGGCTTCCTTCAGTGCACCTTCCACCTCCTCGGCGATCACATGCTCACCGAACGCACTGGTAAAATGCTTGGTGCGCCCGGTGACCTTGATGCGTGGCGGGGCCAACGAGGTGAACTTCACGGTATCGCCGATCTCGTAGCCCCAGAGCCCTGCGTTGGTGTAGAGCACCAAGGCATACTGCGTGTTCAGCTCCACCTCGGCAATGGAGCGCGGTCTGCGGTCGGCGCCCTGCATGGGCACGAAGCCGAAGTAGATGCCATTGTCGAGCACCAGCAGCAGGCCATCGTCGTTGTCCTGGTCCTGGTAAGCAATGAAGCCCTCGCTGGCGGGGAAGAGCTCCACGCTGGGTACGCTCCTGCCGATCAGTGCTTCCATGCGGCTGCGGTAGGGCGCGTAGTTGACCCCGCCGTACACGAAGAGCGAAAAGTGTGGGAACACCTCCTTCACGGTGGCCTTGCCCGAGCGCGCCAGCAACCGCTCGAAATACATCTGCACCCATGCGGGTATGCCGCTGATCAGCCGCATGTCAGCGGTCATCGTTTCGCCAACGATCGCCTCCACCTTCGTCTCCCAGTCGGCAATGCTGTTGGTGGCGAAGCTGGGCATGCGGTTCTTGAGCAGGTAGGCCGGCACATGGTTGGCCACGATCCCGCTGAGGCGGCCTGTGGGAATAAGGCCCTTGCGATCGAGCACCGGGCTACCCTGCAGAAAGATCATCTTGCCATCGACAAAATCGGCGCGGGCGCTGTGGGCGATGTAGGCCAGCAAGGCGCGACGGGCACTGCCGATGTGGTTGGGCAGGCTCTCCTTGGTAATGGGGATGTACTTGGCGCCGCTGGTGGTGCCGCTGGTCTTGCAGAAATACTTCGGCAGACCTGGCCACAGCACATCCTCTTCCCCGAACATGATCCGCTCCATGTACGGCCTGAAGCCCTCGTAATCGCGCAGCGGCACGGCCTGCACCAGGCCTTGGTGGTCACTCACCTCGTGGATGCGGTGCTCGCGTCCAAAGGCGGTGTCCCCGCCGAAGCGCACCAGCTCCTTCAGCACTGCTTGTTGCGTGGCCACAGGGTCCATGGCACGGTGCATCACCTGCTTGGTGGCCCAGCGGGCATAGGGCAGGGCAATGGCGGCTTTCAGTGACATGGTGAAGGTGCTGAGTGCGGAGCGGCTGCCTTATTTGAACACCATGTAGGTCTGCGGGTCCACCGGATCGCCTTTGTACCACAGCTCCAGGTGCAGGTGCGGCCCGGTGGTGAGCTCGCCACTGTTGCCCACAATGGCGATGGCCTCGCCGGCCTTCACACGATCGCCCACCTGTTTCAGCAGAACGCTGTTGTGCTTGTACACGCTAACTAGGTCGTTGCCGTGCTGCAGCTGTAGAACATGCCCTTCATTGGTGGTCCACCCGGCAAAGACCACGGTACCCGCCTGGCAGGCCTTCACTGCGGCATCGGCCTTGGCCACGATATCGATCCCGAAGTGCTTCTGCGCCCGGTCGAAGGTGCTGGTGACCACGCCTTGCAAGGGCGGAAAGAAGAACATGCCTGCGAGCTCACGGCCTTCCACCGGTGCTTTGGACTCCAGCAGTTCGTACGCCTCCTCCCGTGCGATCCGCGAGCGTAGCACGCTGTCCGCGCGTCCGGGCACCAGATCGGCAGGGGTGGGCACCACGGTGATGGGCGCGCTAAGTGAGGCACTATCAGGCGGCAGTTCGCCACGGAGCACGGCGCGCAGGTTGGCCAGGTATAGATCGCGCACCTGGAGCTCCATCTCCAACGAATCGGCTTTCAATGTGCTCTGGTAGGCGTTCAGCTTGGTCTCCTGATCGGCATAGCCGGGTATGTAGCGCTTCAAGGGGGTGAGCACGATGACCGCCGTAACGAACAAGCCGTGCACGGTGAATGCACCAATGGCCACCAACAGCACGTTCAACCGGTTGAGCCGCATGCTGAAGCGCTCCTCGAAGGTGCGGTCATCGATCATGACCAGCCTGTACTTGCTGCGCAGCTTCAGGAGCAGGCGGTTGCCCTTTCGTTCAGCGCGCTTCCGGTCCGGTGGGGTCACTTCGGCCATGCAACAAAGGTGGCGATGAAGATGGACAAGCCCATCCCCGGTGCGGGCCGATGAAATATCTTCGCCCGTTCGCAGTTATCCACACCGAACCGGTGCTCCCTCTCCGTCCATACCGTCCGCTGCTGATCGCGAGCCTACTGCTGGCCCTGCTGGTCGCCTCCTGTTCGCAGGAAAAGGACGCCTTCCTGAACCGCACCTTCCACCGCCTTACGGCCAGGGACAATGGCTGGTTCAACGCCAACGAGAAGCTGAATGAAGTGGTGACGGGCATCGAGGACGCCCATGTGGACGACTACGACGAGGTGCTACCCCTTTTCGTGTATGGCACGGATGAACAGGCCAAGGCCGCGATCCCCGATCTGGAGAAGTGCATTGAGAAATGCTCCACGGTGATCGACCGGCACAGCATGGATATCAAGGGAAAGGAGAAGAACACCTGGATCGATGATGCTTGGTTCGTGATCGCCAAGAGCCATTTCTACAAGCGCAATTTCTACGAGGCTGAACGAGGCTTCGCATACATCGGCAAGCGATTCAAGGACCAGAACCGGCAGTTGGAAAGCCAGATCTGGACCGCCCGAACGGCGATCGTGCTGGAACAGTACGGCAAGGCCCAGAGCGCGCTGGACCAGGTGCGCGACCTGAAGAAGATCCCCAAGGACCTGGACCTCTCCGAACTGGACGCCGTGTATGCCGAGCTGAACCTGAAGCGCGGCAAGATCGATGACGCGATCTTGCACCTGGAGCGCGCAGCCCCCACGGCCAAGCGCAAACGCGACCGTGTCCGCTGGTCGTTCATCCTGGCCCAGCTATACGAGCGCAAGGGGTACGAGGAAAAGGCGATCGCCCAATACGGACGCGTGCTCAAGATGTCGCCGACCTACGAAATGGCCTTCCATGCCCAGATCATGCAGGCGCTGGCCTTTAACAAAGGCGACAGCAAGGCCCTGCGCCAGAAGTTGAACCGCATGCTGAAGGACCAGAAGCACGTGGACCACTTCGACATGATCCACTACGCGCTGGCCGACCTGGACCTGAAAGAACGGAAGAAGGAGGATGGCATGGCCCACCTGCGCACCAGCGCCAAGGTGAGCACCACCGACACGCGCCAAAAGGCCAAGAGCTTCCTGCGGCTTTCGGACATCTACTTCGAGGACCGCAACTACCGAAGCGCCCAGCAGTATTACGACAGTACCAGCGCCCTGTTGAGCGAAGAGCATGCCCGGTACGACGAGGTGGATACGCGCGCCCGTGTGCTCGGCAAACTGGTGGAGCAGCTGGAGATCATTGAGCGCGAGGACAGCTTGCAGGCGCTGGCCGGGTTGAACGAAGAGGACCTTGAGAAGAAGATCAGGAGCATCATCCGCCAACGCGAAAAGGCCGAAGAGGACCTGCGCCGGAAAGAAGAGGAGGCCCGTGCAGCCGATGTGCCCGCCACGGCCCCGCGACCCGCGCCGGGTGCCGGTGGTGGACGTGGCGCATGGTATTTCTACGACCCACAACAGCTTTCCCGCGGTCTGGCGAGCTTCCGGAAAAAATGGGGGAACCGCCCCTTGGAGGACGACTGGCGGCGCAAGGACAAGACCGTGGTGCTTGCCGAGAACCCCGAGGATGGCGGCAAAGAGGACGGCCAGGAGGACGGCAAGCAGGATGGAGAACCCGCTTGGAAAGACCCGGCCTCTTATGGCAAGGACATTCCGCGCGACATCGAGGGCATTACGGCCTCCAACGAGCGGGTATGCGAGGCGCTCTACGTGAGCGGCATGATCTACAAGGAACAGCTGAAGGACCGGGAGAACGCCATTGAAAGCTTCGAGGTGCTGAACAACCGGTTCGATGAGTGCCGGTACACGCCCGAGAGCCATTACCAGCTATACCGCATCTACTTGGAAAAAGAGGCCGAGGGCTGGGTGGACCTTATGGGAGGCAGCGGCTCGCAGACCTATGCCAACATCATCCTTGAGCGCTGGCCCACCTCCGAATTCGCCCGTTTGGTGCGCGACCCCAACATGTTGCAGGCCGATGAAGTGCGCCGTCAGCAGGAGGAGAACGCCTACCGGGACACCTACCAGCTCTACCGGCAGTACGCCTACGGCACGGTGATCAGTGCGTGCGACCGCGTGATCCAGGACGAACCGCGAAACCACTTCCGTTCCAAGTACCACATCCTGAAAGCCCTTGCCAAGGGAGGCATGCGCGACATGGCCGGCTACCGGGCGGCCTTGATGGACGTGAAGTCCCAATACGCCGGTACAGAGGAAGCCCAGGCGGCGGACAACCTGCTGGCCGCGCTGGACGGTGCCGGTACCGGAAGCCAGGGGGCACCGAAACCGGCCCCAGCAGGTCCGGTGTTCACCCTGAGCAACGAGCAGCACTCGTACATGATCGTGTTCCCCAATGCCGGCACGAACATGGCCACAGTGAAAGCACGCTTGTCGGATTTCGCACGTACCTACATGCCCGGAACGCCCGTGGAAGTGACCAACAGCTTCCTCGACACCGAACGCCAGGTGGTGTTGCTGCAGCCCTTGCCTTCAAAGGCCCTGGCCATGGAGTTCCACTCGTTGTTCACCGGTGACAAGAGCAACCTAGTCGGCATCAACGACAAGGGCTACCCGGCCTTTCCCATAACCCCGGACAACTACGCGATCCTTTACAAATCCAAGGACCTCAACGCGTACACCACCTTCTTCACACAGAACTACCTTGGCCGTCAGTAGGATAAGTGGACCTCGCAGCTATCTTTGCACGGAACGTTGCTAACCCCAAAGCCTTAGGGACCATGTTCCGAAGCGAAAAACCCGCCGCCGCCGCCATGAGCAAGCCTGTAGAACCCATCAGCCCCGGCAAGATCAACAGCATCATGGAGGGCACCTCCATAGTGGGCGAGATCCAGAGCGACAGCAACATCCGGATCGACGGCAAGATCAAGGGCACATTGACGGCCCGTGGTCGGGTGATCGTTGGGCAGAACGGTGTGATCGAGGGCGAGGTGGTGTGCCAGAGCGCTGACATTGAAGGCACGGTACTGGGCAAGGTGAACTGCCAGGACCTGCTTAGCCTGAAGGCAACGGCGAAACTGCATGGCGACATAAACACCAAGAAACTGGCCATTGAGCCGGGCGCGGTGTTCACCGGCAATTGCAGCATGGCCGGTGGTGTGGTAAAGGAGATGGACCCGGCCCGCCTGCGCACCGATAGCGCTGTGCGTCCGGAACCCGCCCAGGCCGCCCGCTGATCCGCACATGGCCAGGTCCACTGAGGCGGCCGGTCGCTGGTCGTTCCTGTTCCCATTTCTGGCGTTCGTGGTGGTCTGTGGCGCCGCCATGACGCTTACGCTGCGCTTTGCTTCCGTGCCGGTTACCGGTCTTTACTGGGGCGTACTGATCTACTTCGGTCTGCTCACCTTCGCCTTACATGCCTGGCAGGAACGCGTGCACGGCACCGATCCCAAGGCTTTCGTTCGCCGCTTCATGGCCGGGCTGGTCATCAAGATGATGCTCTCGCTGGTGGTACTGTTGGTGCTGCTGGTGTCCCTTTCGCGCGAGCACCTCATTCCGGTGGCCATCACCTTCGTATTGATCTACCTCGCCTTCCTGGCCTTCAGCACCTCGCGTTCCGTAGGCCTCATGCGCCAACGACCCAACGCATGAGCGCGCCTGACCCCAAGCGCATCCGCGACCAGTATGCCAGCTATCTGCGTTTCATGGGGCTGGGGCTTAGCATGATGGGGATCATCCTGGCCTTCACCTTCGCGGGTTGGTGGATCGATGGACAAGTGGCCTGGCGATTCCCTTTGTTCACCATTCTACTGGCTCTTTTGGGCATCACGGGGGCCATGCTGCACCTCTTCAAGGAGACGGGGCGGAAATAGGCGCGAGATCGTATTTCCGCAATTCCATCCCGAATTCTACCTTTGCGCCCGCATTGAGGGGGGTAGCACCCCGCACAAACGTGATGAAAGCCTTGATCCGCGCCACATTCCTTCTGTTCAGCGTACTGTTCGCAGGGGTGTCGGTGGCGCAGCATGAAGGCCACGACCACGCCGCTGGCGACACCGCCCACCACCACGAAATGGTGGCCACCGGAGCGGAAGCCCACGCCGAACATACCGAAGCACACGACGAACACGCTACGGAGAAGTTCAACCCCGGAGAGATGATCATGGGCCACGTGACCGATGAGCACGGCTGGCACCTGTGGGGACACACCTCCCTCCCGCTCCCCATTATCGTTTACAACACCGAGCGCGGCCTCAGCGTGTTCTTCAGCGCCCGTTTCGACCACGGCCACAAGACCTACGGCGGCTACTACCTGCATGAGGGCAAATTGCTGGCCACCGATGCGCCCGATGGCACCGATGTGCACAGTGCCACTCAGAACGAGGCCCTCACGGCCGCAACTTGGGATGTGAGCATCACCAAGAACGTCCTGGGCATGTTGGTGAGCATCGCCTTGATGCTGATCATTTTCCTGAGCGTGGCCGGTGGCTACCGCAAGCGCGGTGTTGGAGCCCCCAAAGGATTGCAGAGCTTCATTGAGCCGATCATCCTCTTCGTGCGCGATGATGTGGCCAAGGCGAACATCGGTCCGAAGTACGAGCGCTTCATGCCCTTCCTGCTCACGGTGTTCTTCTTCATCCTCATCAACAACCTGATGGGCTTGATCCCCATCTTCCCCTTCGGCGCCAACGTGAGCGGCAGCATCTCGGTGACCTTCGCACTGGCGGCCATCACCTTCGTGCTCACGCTGATCCACGGCAACCGCCACTATTGGGGTCACATCATCGCCATGCCCGGGGTGCCCAAGCCGGTGCTCCTGATCCTTACGCCGGTGGAGATCCTCGGCGTGTTCCTGCGCCCCGCCATCCTGATGATCCGACTCTTCGCGAACATCACGGCCGGTCACATCATCGTATTGAGCTTCTTCGCGTTGATCTTCATCTTCGGTGAGATCAATGCCGGACTGGGCTGGGGCGTAAGCGTCTTCAGCCTGGCCTTCACCATTTTCATGAGCATGCTGGAACTGCTGGTGGCCTTCATCCAGGCGTTCGTGTTCACCTTCCTGAGCGCGATGTACCTGGGTGCTGCCATTGAGGAGCCCCATCATCACTAAGAATCAACCGCAAACCCAAACCCGTTCGACATGTTCCTCTCGATCCTCCTGGAAGCCGCTGCCAACGCACACTTCGGTTTCGCCGCCATCGGTGCCGGCATCGCTGCTCTCGCCGCCGGTATCGGCATCGGCCGTATTGGTGGTGATGCCATGCAGGCCATTGCCCGCCAGCCCGAGGCTACCAACGACATCCGCGCCAACATGATCCTGGCCGCCGCTCTGGTGGAAGGTGCTGCCATGTTCGGTATCGTTGTGGGCCTGCTCGCCATGGTGCTCTGAGCACCGGCCGGTCGTAACCATTGACCCCAAGCCATGCTGATCCAATTCTCCTTCGGCCTCATCTTCTGGATGACGGTATCGTTCCTTGCGGTGCTGTTCATCCTGCGCAAATTCGCGTGGAAACCCATCCTCGAGACGCTCAACGAGCGTGAGCGGGGCATTGAGGACGCCCTGAGCGAGGCGAAGAAGGCCCGCGAGGAGATGGCGGCCCTGCAAGCCCGCAACGAGGACCTGAACCGCGCCGCCCGAGAGGAGCGCGAGGTGCTCTTGAAGGAAGCTCGCGACATCCGCGACAAGGAGATCGCCGAGGCCAAGGAAAAGGCCAAAGCGGAAGCCGCCGCGATGATCGAGCGTGCCCGGGCCGAGATCCGCAACGAGAAGAACGCCGCCGTGGCCGACATCAAAATGTTGGTGGGCGAGCTCAGCGTGGAGATCGCCGAGAAGCTGCTGCGCGAAAAGCTGGCCGATGACGCCGCCCAACGCGCACTGGTGGACCGCATGCTGAAAGAGGCCGAGGCCCGACTTTCATGAGGAACCAACAGGCCGCATACCGCTACGCGAAGTCCTTGATGGACCTGGCCCTCGAACGAGGCCAGATGGAGCAGGTGCGTACTGATGTCAAGCTGATGCTCGACACCTGCGCGGCCAGTTCCGACCTGCGTGTTCTGCTCAAGAGCCCGGTGATCCGCGCCGACCAGAAGCAGCGTGCCCTAAACAAGATCTTCGGTGGCCAGGTGGGTGAGATCGCCCAGCACTTCTTCACCGTGGTGACCCGCAAAGGCCGCGAGCAACTGATCCCCGAGATCGCACGCGCTTTCGAGGAGCTCTACCTGGAGCAGAAGAACATCGTAATCTGTCAGATCACCAGCGCGGTGAAACTGACGCCTGTAGAGCTGGAGAAAGTGCGCAAGATCACTTCGCTCCGCTACCCGGGCAAGACCATTGAAATGCGCGAGATGGTGGACCCCTCGATACTCGGCGGTGGCATCATCCAGATCGGCGACCTGCAATGGGACGCCAGCCTGCGCAACAAGCTCCACGTGATCCGGCGCACCTTCGCCGAGAACCCGTACATCCCGAAGTTCTAAGACAATCGTATCATGGCAGAAGTGAAACCCGCCGAAGTATCGGCGATCATCAAGCAGGAGCTCGCCGGTGTGCGCGATGCTGCGGAGTTCGAAGAGGTCGGGACCGTACTGCAGGTGGGCGATGGTATTGCCCGCATCTACGGCCTGCAAGGTGTACAGAGCGGTGAGCTCGTGGAGTTCGCCAGCGGTCTGCGCGCCATCGTACTGAACCTGGAGGAGGACAACGTGGGCGCCGTGTTGCTGGGTTCGAGCGTAGGCATCAAGGAGGGCGACACCGTGAAGCGCACCCGTCGCATCGCCAGCGTGAACGTGGGCGAAGGCATGGTGGGTCGTGTGGTGAACACCCTCGGCGAACCCATCGACGGCAAAGGCCCCATCACCGGTGAGACCTTCGAGATGCCCATCGAGCGCAAAGCTCCGGGCGTGATCTACCGCGAGCCCGTGAAGGAGCCGCTGCAGACCGGCATCAAGGCCGTTGATGCCATGATCCCCATCGGTCGCGGCCAGCGCGAACTGATCATCGGTGACCGCCAGACCGGCAAGAGCACGGTGGCCATCGATACCATCATCAACCAACGCGAGTTCTACGAGGCCGGACAGCCTGTGTACTGCATCTACGTGGCCATCGGCCAGAAGGGCAGCACCGTGGCCGGTACCGTGAAGACCCTGGAGGAGAACGGCGCCATGGCCTACACCACCGTGGTGGCCGCCAACGCGAGCGATCCCGCTCCCATGCAGTTCTACGCACCCTTCACCGGTGCCGCCATCGGCGAATACTTCCGCGATACCGGTCGTCCGGCACTGATCGTGTTCGATGACCTATCCAAGCAGGCCGTGGCCTACCGCGAGGTATCGCTTCTTCTGCGTCGTCCTCCCGGACGTGAGGCCTACCCCGGTGACGTGTTCTACCTGCACAGCCGCCTGTTGGAGCGTGCCGCGAAGATCACGGCCGACCAGACCGTGGCCGCACAGATGAACGACCTGCCGGAGAGCCTGAAAGGCAAGGTGAAGGGCGGTGGATCGCTGACCGCACTGCCCATCATCGAGACGCAGGCAGGTGACGTATCCGCCTACATCCCCACCAACGTTATCTCCATCACGGACGGACAGATCTTCCTGGAGAGCAACCTGTTCCTCAGCGGTGTGCGCCCTGCCATCAACGTGGGTATCAGCGTGAGCCGCGTTGGCGGTAACGCGCAGATCAAGAGCATGAAGAAGGTGGCCGGCACCCTGAAGCTGGACCAGGCGCAGTACCGCGAACTGGAAGCCTTCAGCAAGTTCGGTTCCGACCTGGATGCTGCCACCAAGGCCGTGCTTGACAAGGGGGCGCGCAACGTGGAGATCCTGAAGCAGGGCCAGAACAGCCCCATGCGCGTGGAAGAGCAGATCGCCATCATCTATTGCGGTGTGAAGGGCCTGCTCACCAAGATCCCCGTGAAGAACGTCCGCCAGTTCGAGGCCGAGTTCGTCACCATGCTGCGGAACAAGCACAGCGATGTGCTGGCCGCACTGAAAAAGGGTGAGTACAACGACCAGATCACGGGAACCTTGGAAAAGGTGGCCGCAGACCTGATCAAGAGCCTGGATAACTAAGATCGGAGCAATTGTAGGTCGACCCTGTGGGTCGACCTACGGTCCCGGAACAGCAGCCCGCCACAATGCCCAGCCTGAAGGAAGTACGCAGCAGGATCGTCTCGGTGAACAGCACCAAGCAGATCACCGCGGCCATGAAAATGGTGAGCGCGGCCAAACTGCGTCGTGCCCAGGACGCGATCATCCGCATGCGTCCGTATGCCGAGAAGCTGCAGACCATTCTGGGCAACGTGAGCGCCAGCCTCGATAGCAGCGAGGGCGTGTACAGCGCACCCCGCGAAGTGAAGAAGGTGCTCTTCGTGGCCATCGTGAGCAACCGCGGTCTGGCCGGTGCCTTCAATACACAGGTGTATCGCTTGATCCGCAAGGCGCTTGCCGATGCGAAAGAACAGGGCCAGGAAGTGCATTTGCTGCCTGTG
Source organism: Flavobacteriales bacterium (assembly GCA_016788295.1). Classification (GTDB taxonomy): domain Bacteria; phylum Bacteroidota; class Bacteroidia; order Flavobacteriales_F; family PHOS-HE28; genus PHOS-HE28. Next base: position 12,473 of record JAEUSY010000018.1, on the reverse strand, counting down.
GGCAAAAAGGCCATGGACACCTACCGTCGCAGTGGTCTCTTGAACGACCAGCTGCCCGCTGACCTGGCGCACCTTTTCGATGGCCTTTCCTTCGACAAGGCCGCACCGGTGGCCGAGCTGTTGATGCAGCAATACGCCTCGGGCCAGTACGATCGCGTGGTGTTGTTCTACAACAAGTTCAAGAACGCCGCCGTGCAGATCACCACGGAAGAGCAGTTCCTGCCCATCCTGCCGACCGCGAGCAACGAGGCCACGGCCTCACGCACGTCCAAGGTGGACCACATCATGGAACCCGACCGGGCCACGATCGTGGAGGAGATCATTCCGAAGAGCCTGAAGATCCAGTTCTACAAGGCCCTGTTGGACAGCTTTGCCGCTGAGCACGGTGCGCGCATGACCGCCATGCACAAGGCCACCGACAACGCCGACGCCCTGCTGAAGGACCTGAAGCTCACCTACAACAAGGCGCGTCAGGCTTCCATCACCAACGAGATCCTCGAGATCGTTGGCGGCGCAGAGGCGCTGAAGGGCTGATCTTTACCGCGAACACGCAACCGCTTTTCAAAGGTGCCGTACAAGGCGCCTGATGAGAACGATCTGTGCGGCTATTTGCTCCACGTTCCTGCTGTTGAACTACGCGTGCCAAGGCCAATCCGGACCTGGCGGCATCGGAAACAGTACCAATAATATCCTCTGGTTCACGGCCGACGTGGGCGTAGTGGCGCCCACGGCAGGCGTACAACAATGGAGCGACCGTTCGGGCAACAGCAACCACGCTATACAGGCCGTGGCCGATCATCAACCGGTCCTTGCTCCGAATGCCATCAACGGTTATCCGGCCGTGCTCTTCGACAACGACCAGACCTTTCCCGACCTTCTGACCGTGCCCGACAACAGCACGCTGGAAAACATGAATGGTCTTACCGGCTTCGTGGTGTTCCGGCTGAACACAGGCACACCGAACAGTGCGCCGCGAGGGTTCTTCAGCAAACGCGTCAATCCAGGAAGCCAGAACGCCTATGGATGGTTCCTGTGGCAAAATGGCACCAACCTGAGCCAGCATCTGGATATTGACGGTTCCGGAGACCGGGCCACCAGCTCGAACACGTTCAGTACGGGGGTGAATTATGTGAACAGCTTCATGTACCATGGCGCCACTCCCAGCAACACGAACGATCTTCAACTATTCACCAGCAATGTCGCTGTAGCCAACCGCCAGGAAACGAGCACCAGCATTCCGAATTACAGCTCGAACCTACACTTGGGCGTGCTCTATGGCCACACGGGCACCGGAGCGAACGTGACCCGCTTCAACGGGTACATCGCGGAGATCATCGTATACAACCAAACGCTGTCCACCGTACAGCACCTCATTGTGAATAATTACCTCGCGGCCAAGTATGGTACTGCATTAGGCGCAGCCGACCTGTACACCATGGATGAGCCGACCAATGGCGACTTCGACCACGACGTGGCCGGCATTGGCCGCAGCGGGAGCGATGTAGTGAACGGATCGCGAGGCACTGGCCTGTTGACCATTGCCCGAAGCAGTGGCAGCATCACCAACAACACCTACCTCCTCTGGGGCCACGACAATGGGGCCTTGGGTGCCTGGGGCGTGAGCGACATGCACAGCAGCCTTCAGGGGCGCTTGGAGCGTCTATGGCGGGTAAGCGAGGTCAACGCATCAGGAGTCGCCGCGGATGTAGGCAATGTGGACATCACATTCGATCTGAACGGACTCGGGCCCGTGAACCCGAGCGATCTACGGTTGGTAGTGGACCTTAACGGAGATGGGGTATTGGCGAATGACCTACCGATCTCGGGCGCGGTCGATATGGGCGGAGGTTCCTATCGCTTCAGCAATGTGAGCGCGCTCACTAACGGCAGGCGCTTCACATTGGGCACCACGAACAGCATGACCACACCGCTTCCTGTAGAACTGGTGACGTTCACGGCCGTACCGGAGGACGAACGGGTAGCACTGAGCTGGGCAACTGCGACAGAACAGCATAGCGCCCATTTTCTCGTCCAACGTTCAAGTGAACTTGACCACTGGACGACCATAGCTACGGTAGCCGCTGCGGGCTTCAGCAATTCGCTCAATCAGTATTACAGCTCAGATGAGGGACCACCGTTGGGCTTGTCATACTACCGCTTGGTCCAAGTGGATATGGATGGCACATCCACTACATACCATGCGGTAGCCGTTGAGTTCCGTCCCACCACAGCGCTCAATGTGTATCCCATTCCTTTCGAAGACGGGTTCACCATCGCTCTCGCCCAGGACGACATTAAAGAGATCGAGCTATTCAGCCCACTTGGCCAACGCATTCCTGTGCTCTGGCAGGGAAGTGGTCCGGGCTTACAGGTGGAGACGGGACAACTTATCCCCGGTAGATATCTGTTGCAAGTACGCACGACATCGGGCACCTTGCACAGATCCATCGTGAAAGGTCATTGACCGTTCAGTTTGGCCACGGTTCATTCGTGGATCCGCTAATGGCAGGAACGCTCCTCGCCGCTGCGGCGTTACTTTCGTCGGGACCCATCCGCCCATGCGTTTACTCATCCGCTTTCTCTTCTGGACCGCCGTGGTGCTCGGTGTGTTCATCGCGCTTGCCTACGTCACCGGCAACGGCCACATACCCCGTGGCGTGCGGTACACCTACCTCATCGGTCGCACCAGCCCCGAGATCGATGACCGCGACTTCTTTCCCTACGGCACCATCGCTGCCACCGATCCACAGCCCTGGCCCCTCGGCGCGCGCTACGGTAAGCTCGCCCTGAAACCCGAACAAGAGGCCGAGCTGAAAGCCTTGCACAGCGTGGGTTTCGCTGTGTGGCAGAACGACAGCCTGATCCTGGAACAGTACTGGAACGGTTGGGATGCGGACAGCGTGAGCAACAGCTTCAGTGTGGCCAAGAGCTACATCAGCGTGCTCACCGGAATTGCGCTCCGCGATGGGGTGATCAAGAGCGTGCAACAGCACGTGGGCGACTTCCTGCCCGAATACACCGACGGCTGCCATGCCAAGATCACATTGGAGCATGTGCTCACCATGAGCACCGGCCTGGACTGGAGCGAGAGCGGCGCCGACCCTTTCAGCGACAACGCCAAGGGCTACTACGGCACCAACGTGCGCGAGCTGAGCCTGGAGCAACCCTGCCGCGACGAACCCGGCACCGAGCTCGATTACATCAGCGGCGCCACGCAGATCATGGCCGAAGTGCTGGAAGCCGCCTACAAGCGCCCATTGGATGAACTGGTGCGCGAGAAGATCTGGACACCCCTCGGATGCGAGCACGACGCCTATTGGGGCAAGGACCGCGAGGACGGCGACTTCAAGGCCTTCTGCTGCCTATACGCCACGGCCCGCGATTTCGGTCGCATTGGGCAGCTCTACCTCGACAGCGGCATGTGGAAGGGACGGCAACTGGTCCCGCGTGATTACTGGCAGGCATCCATTACACCCGCCAAGGTGATGGACAAGGGCAAGCCCAACGCCCGTTACGGTTACTTCTGGTGGCTGGCCGAGCTGGACGGCTTGCCCATCCACTACTGCCGCGGGTTCCATGGCGAATACGTGGTGGTGATCCCGCACGAGCGCATTGTGATGGTGCGTACGGGCATGAAGCGCGAAGAGGTCAACGATACGGGCCACCCGACGGATGTGTTCAAATGGATCGCCATTGCCCGCGAACTCGCCAAACGCCCTGCCTGAACATGCGCAAGGACATTCATGAGCCGAAAGTCGAAGGCATTGCCATGGCCGTTGTGCGCGAGACCGATGAGGAAGGCGAAGAGGCCTGGTACGTGTACGTGATCAACCAGCGAGAGGAGGCCCTGGAGAACGTGCTGGTAAGCTCGCGTGGTTACGGCGAGCTGGAAGGAGAAGCCCGCAAGACGAGCGAAATGCGCCACTTCCTGGACAGGCTGGAGCCGCGCAGTTGGGCCAAGATCGAGCGCATTGTGGAGGACGTGTTCGGGTTAAGCAACCAGTACTGGCTGAGCTATTATCTGGGCCGCGAGATGTTCGACAAGAAGTACATCTTCCTTGCGGGCAGCATTGAAGAAGGCAACTTCACCACGGTGCCCCTGCTGGAAAAGCGCGGTGTGCTGATCCAGTAGCGGGTCATGGGGCCAAGAGGTCCAGTTTGTTCGCCGTAGCACATACCTTCAGGCAGCAAAGCAGAACCCCATGCGTCCCGATCATGTACGCGACCTGAGCAAGGTCCTTTTCCTCGACATAGAGACCGCTCCGCAGCACGCCCAGTGGAACGAGCTGGATGAGCGCACGGTCAAGTTGTTCAGCGAAAAGACGCGGTATGAACAGGAGCGCCAGGCCAAGAGCGCCGAGCAACTGTACGGCGAGCGCGGTGGCATACTGGCCGAGTTCGGCAAGATCATCTGCATTGGCGTGGGCAGCCTCCACAAACAGGATGCTGACTGGTCGTTGCGCGTGACCAGTTTCCATGGCGATCATGAACGCGATGTGCTGGAGCGCTTCGTTGACCTGCTGGACCGCCATTACAACACCGAGGACCATTGGCTTTGCGGCCACAACGGCAAGGAGTTCGACTTCCCGTGGATCGCAAGACGCTGCGTGGTGAATGGCATCCACCTGCCCAAATTGCTCGACATTGCAGGATTGAAGCCTTGGGAAGTGGGCCACCTGGACACCATGAACCTGTGGAGCTTCGGCGATCGCAAGGCGTATACATCGCTGGCCCTGCTTACGCACATCCTTGGCATTCCCACGCCCAAGGACGACATCTCCGGGGCAGACGTTTCACGGGTCTATTACGAGGACCGCGACCTGGAACGCATAGCCACCTACTGCAAAAAAGATGTGGTGGCCACTGCGCAGCTCTTTCTGCGACTTACGGGAAAGCCCTTGGTGAAAGAGGAGCGGATCGCGCTGGTGTAGATCAAGGCACCAGATAGCGCGTTGCCTCGACCTTCAGCCCTTCCACGCGGAACGGCTTTCCAGTGGAGTTCCAGAAATACAACTTGTTGGTGGCCTTGTTGCTCCTTGCGGGCGCATGGAACGTGAAGGCAAAATCCCCTTCCACCAGCTTCTCTGGCCAATAGCTGAGCTTGATCCCGTCCTCCTCCTCGGAGAACACGAGGTTCAAGCCATCCCCGGGCTCGCCGTCCCAACGGAAGCTCCCGCTAATGGTCAGTTCGGTCATTACCACACCGGGTGCGTTCAGGGGGAACGCGCTCAGCTCCATGGGGAACTCGCCCGCATTGAAGCACCATGCACCGGCATTTGTACAGGGCACAGTGTCCAACCGTTGGCCAAGGGGGACCAGTGGTCCATTGGGCTGCACGAACCAGCTCGTTGGGGCCTCGCGGCGTTGTCGATCGCGTACGAAGAGCAACACCTCGAACAGATAGCCGCCCAACACCTTCATGGTCTCACGCGGCGTAAAGGCCTCCACCAGTCGCAGTCCTGGGTGGTCCAAAAGACCGCGTAAAGGCGTGCGGCCTTCATTGGGGCCGAAGTGCGAATCCCACACCAGCAGATCACCCGCACTGAGCCCAGGGTCCTGCGGGGTCATGTTCAGCCCCCTGCAATGGAAGGCGGTCGTGCTGTCGAAGGGGTCCAATTCCGCGCGGAAGGCCAGGTAAGGATGATAGAACACCACGCGCTGGTGCGCTGGCTTCACCTCCACGATACGTTCACCGACGGTATTGAGAAAAGACTGGTAGTCATCGGCCTTTACCGGGATGTGATGTTGCATGTCAAACCCCACAAAGGCAAAACGGATGAACACCACCCCGCTCGCAAGGCCTGCGGCCCATTGCCCGGGTCGTGTGGTGAACCACGGCGAAATGGTCCTGACCAGGATCGTGAGCACGAACACCATGGTGAGCGGCACACCCGTGGCCAATACACGGAGCAAGCCCAGGGAGCCCTTCAGGCCCTGCCACCACAGGAAAGAGTGTACGACCAGAATGGCCACGGCCGGACCAAGCGTGAGGAACAGCAACTTGTTCATGTCCTGCCGCTCATCCTGGTCGCGGAACCATCGCACGCCGAACAGCACCATGGCCAGGACCAGCAGCATGAGCACGGGGCCACCAAGCACCACCTTGATGTACCAGATGAAATGCAACGGACCACCCTTGCCATAGGTGTCCGAAGCATCGTAGTACGGGTCGCGATGGATATACCAGAGCAGATCACCAAGAACAACTCCGCCGATCGCGGCATAGACCACACTGCCCAACATCAGCCACGGCAAAGCGCGCCACTGCCGCTCCCACAGCAGCCAGCCGATGAAGAACGGGGCCACGGCAATGGCCTCGGGGCGTGCGTATGGCATGAACGAGATGACGATCGCTGCCAACACATACCGACCTTCGAACAGCGCACGCAGCACCATGATGGTGAGCAGACCGAAGAGCACTTCGGTCATGCCGGCCAGCACCATGGACCCATAGGCCGGCACCATGATCAACGCTGGCGGGAACAGGATACGGGCCATGTTGCCCGGGCGACGTAACAATCCGTCCGCCAACCAGCAGGTCACCAGGAAGCACAACGCGTTGAACAGGGTCATGCCCCATGCGCCCAGTTGTGCGAAGGGCATGGACAAGAGCGTGAACAATGGCTTGCCCCAATGATCAAGGAGCAGGACCGGATGCTGCCATGCAGCGCGTGCGATCTGGAAATGCTGCACACCATCACCCGCCTCGAGCATACCGGTGGAAAGCAGCCGCACGACCACCGCCGCCCCGGCCCAGAAGAGCCACCAGAGAGGTAACAGGCGGTCAAGGGAACGGTCGTTCATTCGGGCAAAGATGACGTTCTTCGCACTACCGATCAGGCCTTCGCGTTACGCACGCCATGGAGCACCACGCAACACACGCACTTCCCTCCGGCAAGATCGGCGTGTCGCTGGGCACGGGCCTCTTCCTGATCACCTTCCTGTTGGCGTGGTGGGGCAACGCGCATCGGCTCGACGAGGTGCTCGTCCACAAGAGCGATCAATGGGGCTACTACCAGTATCTGCCCGCACTGATCGGCACCCACGAATGGCTGGAGCTGCCCTACGCCACGCAATTGGAGCACGGCCGCACGCTCAGCATCTTCAGTTCAGGCGTGGCCTGGTTGCAGGCTCCATTTTTCGGTGCCGCATGCTTGGTGGCATCCCTTACTGGCGCAGCGGTGGATGGCTACTCGATGCCCTTCGTGTTCGCGCAGTTCGTTGCTGCCGCGTTCTACCTGGCCCTCGGGTGTGTGCTGCTCATGCACGCACTACGCCGGTCCGTGCCGTTGGTCTCCGCGATCATCGCCGCGCTCTTGGTCGCAGGCGCCACCAACCTTCATTTCTATGCGGTGTACGACACCGGCATGTCCCACGTGTATGCCTTCTTCCTTATCGCTGCCCTGATGTACCTCACCGTTCGCATGCAGGAGGCACCGCATGGTGGCTGGTTGATCGGCCTGTTGGCCTGTGCAGGCCTGCTCGTGCTCGTTCGCCAATTGAACGCCATCGCCTTGTTGTTCCCCTTGCTCTATGGGTCTAACGTGCGCAATGCCCTGCTTCAGCGGGTCGGCTGGGTGAAGCAGTTCCCGCTGGCCACTGCGTTAGGGGTGCTTCTTGCCACGGTGCCTTGGATCCCACAGGTGATGTACTGGAAGCACGTCACCGGCCAATGGTTCGTGTTCACCTACGGCAAGAAGGGCGAGGGCTTCGACTGGCTGCACCCGCACCTGGCGGATGTGCTGGCCAGCCACCAGAACGGCTGGTTCGTATACACGCCATTGATGCTACTGGCAATGGCGGTGCTGCTGTGGCATGCCTGGAAGCGGACGACCGGTGCACGCCTCGTCCTCATCATCTGGGCGCTCGTTTGGTACACCTACGCCAGCTGGTGGTGCTGGTGGTTGGGCGGGTCGTTCGGGCACCGCGGTTTCATTGAATACTACGCGTTGCTCTCCCTGCCACTTGCCTGGGGTGTGAACCACTTGTTCCGACGCTCGCGCTGGGTGCAGGAAGTGGCGTGGGTGGGACTGGCGTTATTGGTCTTTGTGAACATGCGGATGAGCCGCATCTACCAATGGCCATGGGAGGGTCCGGATTGGACCTGGGCGAAGCTGGCGGAGAACTACCTGCGCGCCCTGCTCGGCTAACCGAGGCCGTATTTCACGATGCACCAGATGGCGCGGAAGCCATCCTTCCAACCGATCTTCTTGCCCTCGGCATACGTGCGTCCGTAGTAGCTGATGCCCACCTCGTAAATGCGCACACCCTTTACCCGGGCGAGCTTGGCGGTGACCTCGGGCTCAAAACCGAAACGGCGCTCCTGCAGTTCGAGGCCTTTGGCGATGTCGCTGCGGATCAGCTTGTAGCAGGTCTCCATATCCGTCAAGTTCAAGTTGTTGAACGCGTTGGACAGGAAGGTGAGGAACTTGTTGCCGATGCTGTGCCAGAAGAAGAGGATGCGGTGCGGGTGGTGGCCCATGAACCGCGAGCCGAACACCACATCGGCAAAGCCCTCCACCACGGGGCGCAGCAGATCGTTGTACTCGCGCGGGTCATACTCCAGATCGGCGTCCTGCACGATCAGGTAATCGCCCGTGGCCTCCTTGATGCCGCGATGGATGGCCGCACCCTTGCCCATGTTGTGGGGCTGTTCGAAGAACTTGATGCCCAGGGCGGGGTTGTTCTCCATGTAGCGCTTCACCGCCTCCACAGTGCCATCCTTCGATCCATCGTTCACGATGATCACCTCCTTGGTGATGCCATGGTGCAACACCACATCGCGCACCTTGTCGAGGATGAAATGGATGGTCCGCTCCTCGTTGTAGGCGGGTATGATGATGGAGAGGGTCTTTACCATGCGGAAGTCGCTGCGACCGCGAATATCGCGCTTATGTGGTCGTCCGCCGGTCCCGGCTCGCATCCATCACTTCGCATCCGGCAAGTACACTCGCAATTCCGGTCGGGCCACCCATTGCTCTCGTTGCCCCGTTGCGGCCCATATGGTCATTTCCAACGTATCGCCGGCCAGCACCTCCAAGCTTGGGCCGAATGCCAATGCGAGTCGCTCCCATTCGGGTCCACGAGCGCCTTCTTGGGTGTAAGTGGTTCGCGACTCAAGGTTAACGCCATTGCGCCGAATGCCAAGATCAAAGGAGATCCAATCATCCTTGCCATCCGCCCTCACCTCCATATCCACGACCAACCAAGGGTCCCGAGCGGTTTCCTCATTGAACACATAACGGATGGTGCCTCCGTATCGCTGGTCTCCTTTCAACATTCTGTGTCCGGTCCACTCCTCATTACCAAGTGATCCGTACTGCGTATGGGCCAGTCGCTTATGTATACCGACATTCCGTGCGTCTTGGAACAAGCGCGTATTCGTGGCTGTGCCATCAAAGCGCAGATCCCAATTCACCGTATCGATCTTGTCCAGGGCATCGAACTCCACGATATAGTAGTCCCAGCGAAGGAACGGTTCGCCATTCCTCATTTGATGGATCACGAGCCGGTCAGCGCCATCACGCTCGGCATAATAACGAAGAGGCATATATGATTCGAATCCACTGAGAACCGTTCGAACTGGCCGGTGCGGCAGAACGGTCGCCATATCCTTCTGTATGGTCTCGAACATTTCGCGCACTTGTCCTGAAACCCGCCACTCGATGGTATATGCCAGGTTATATGCCCTCACCTGTAGTTGGCAAAGCGGTATCACCAGAATGCACGCCGCTGCCCTTCCAGCAAAGCGGCCCATGGCAGGGCTCATCAGGGTTGTAACGAGCAGGAATGATGCAAGTGGTATGATCGGCACACCAGTTCGAGCATGTGGCAAAGGAGTGCCGAACACAAGATGTTCAAATCCTAATCCCGCAGTCCAGAAGACCAACACAAGCAACCCCGGCAACAACGGCCATGCGACCTCCCGCTGCCTGCGAACCACGACAATGACCAAGGAAATGAACGGGATCAACAACGAGATGGCCAGCACCCACTTGAACGTACTGACCGGATCCTCATAATCGGGCAGGTGGTAGAACATCTTGATGGCAACCGACCAGATCACCCCTTCAATATCACTACTCCCGAAGTAGAGCGAACCGCCGGCTTTCAGGTGCCATGTAAGAACGGCATTGATCATCAGGAACGGAGCAGCTGTAGCAATAAAGAGAACCAGCCTCATCCATTTACTGCGGAGGGTATCGCCTTTTATCATGAGCACGACGAAAAGCGTCGCCAAGACCGCCAACAGAAAATTCAAGAAGGTGAGGTTCGATAATGACGCTGATCCCGCAGCAAATACCGCCCATGCTCCAGTACTTGTTCTGAACGAGCTCGCATACTTCCTGAGCATTACCAAGGACAGTAACATAAAGGCCATGCCCAAGCCATAACCACGGGCCAAGGAGAACATATCCAGCATGTACGGGTGCACAGTGAGCAATAGGAACAAACAAAGCGACACCGGCCATGGGCGCACATTTCTGACCAACAGGAATGCCACAGTCAGATAGAGGGCCCCGGCAAATACATTGGGCGCTCGTAGCATCCACTCGGCATTTCCCAGTAGTCCGTTGGCCAACCACATGAGCCACACGTTAAGCAGGTGGTGATTGGCCCCCATCGCATCAAAGCGATCGGGCCATAGAACACCGGGCCTCACATGGTGCAAATAGGTGTACGCCTCATCCCAACTGAATGAGACATGTACGGCACGAGCCATCACATAGGCCCAAACCGCGCACCAAACAAGAAGCAAGGGCAGATCTCGTGGTCCCACGCGATGCTCCGTGATGAACTCCCGCAGATGCTTCATGCTCCGACCGATCTAAAATACGAACCCCGATCAGGACGCGTTTGCCTGCCTCGAAACGGAAGCTGATTACACGACCAATGTCCTTAGGTATTCGCCCATCATGGTCGACAGCACCACGAAGGGGTCAGAATTGGACCCTTCCAAAGAACGCCTCCAGAAGGTTGCGACCATATGGGATCCAATCCCATTGCTCCGTAACATAACAGCCTCCGTACTGGAGCATGGCCCGATAATTCACGAAGCAGATGATCACCAGCAGTGGCGCAAGACCATGGAAAACCGCAGGCCAGCGGCGATGGAGCGCATCGAACATGAGCCACAATGCCAACCCAAGGAAGGGCGTGTATTCCACTGCAGGGCGCATCCCATAACCACACCCGAAATGCCATGCATGCCACGATGCGAACGAGTAAATAAGCAGCGCGAACAGGACCGTGAGCATGAGCGCCAAGCGCCAGCGTTGGGCGAACAGGAAAAGAAGGGCGGGCAATAGAAGAAAGAACGCAGGAGCATGAGGCAACAATCCGTTCATGGGCGAGAACAGCACGAGGTCGAACAAGGGTGTTGCGAGGTTGATGAAGGATTCATCGCCATAGGAGTACACCAACCAAGAGCCGTGGACGAAATGCCAATAGACCAGCTGAGGGATCGCGGCGATCAGGCCGATCAACGCTTGATCCGTGTATGTCCTCCATGACCTGAACAACCTGGGGTGTTCGAACCATAGTAGGGCGTATAAGGCGAGCACGGCCAATCCATCGATGGGACGCACCACGATGATCAGTGCACAAGCCACCTGGAAGAGCCGAAGCCGGATCTTCTTCATCGGTCGTCCTTGGTCTGCATGAATGCACCAAATGGCCAGTGCAACCAGAAAGAACGAATAGGCGTGGGAATACCCTGCCGACCGGAATGCATAATAGAAGCTGTTCGTCCCGATCGCTACGCAAGCCAACGTCACCACGGCGACGCCCGTAACGCTGGGCCGCCACCTGCGCATGGCCAACAGGAACAGCAGCAGACCAGTGGTCCAATAGAACACGCCAGCTACTTCAATTGCACGATGATGGGTCCGGGTCCACCCATCCGTTGCCCCATACCCTTCCAACACCTCTGCTACCAAGTAAAAGGGCAGCTGCAACAGCGCGGTCCCGAAGGTGTATTTCGTGATGATGCGGTCCTTCTGCTGGTCCAAGTGGAATCCGTTCCCCCCTTTCCACAAAAGACTGTCGCTTACGCTCGACGCCCGCATCCCAAGATGCAACGTGCCGGGGAGGTAGATGTAGTAACCAGCGGCATCAGCACGCAGGTCGGACTTCCAATCCTCCAGCCCAATGCGGTCATTGAAGTCTATTGAGGCTTTGGCGAAGAATACGAATACGGCCAGGAACAGAAGCCATGTGCGCGATGGGGCAGCCAGCCACTTCCATACCTGTTCCAGTTGCCGGAGCATAGGGGTGGTCATTTGCTGTAGTTGGAGGCCCTTGCTCACACCACCATCTCCGGCACCTCGCCCTCCACCACCAATCGTCCTTCGGTCTTGGCCTTGATCTCATCAACGCTCACACCCGGAGCGCGCTCGAGCAGTTTGAAGCCTTCAGGCGTTACATCGAACACGCCGAGGTCGCTCACGATCTTCTTCACGCAGCCCACGCCG
>JAEUSY010000011.1 GCA_016788295.1 Flavobacteriales bacterium | reverse complement strand
TCCTCGGCGGTCTCGCCCAGGGCCTCCACCTGCAGGATGGGGACCTTCTTGGCGAGGTCGAGGATCATCTTGTCGATGTTGGTGACCCCGCCCCGGTGCATGAAGGTGGGCGTGGTGGTGAGGCCGGTGAGGAAGCCGAGCTTGAAGGCTTCGTCGATCTCCTTGATGTCGGCGCTGTCGAGGTAGAGCTCCATGGGAAAAGCTGAAAGATGAAAGGTGAAGGCTGAAAAGCGTACGCTTTATGCGTTGGTAAGTTGGTGGCGGTGCTTCACCTCCACTGCGTGGAGATCGAGCAGGGGCTTGAGGAATTTCTCCAGGTCGTACACGCAGAGCTGGCTGGCGGCGTCGCAGAGGGCCTTGCTGGGATCGGGGTGCGTTTCGATGAACACGCCGTCCACGCCAGCGGCCACACCGGCACGGGCGATGGTGGGCATCACGTCGCGGTTGCCGCCGCGCGGGTCGGCGCTGGGGATGCCGTACTTGCGGATGCTGTGCGTGATGTCGAACACCACGGGGTAGCCGGTCCTCCGCATGTGGTAGAAAGCGCGCGGGTCCACGATCAGGTCGTTGTAGCCGAAGGTGTAGCCACGCTCGGTGAGGATGATCCTGTCATTGCCCACGCTCACGCACTTCTCGGCCGGCTTGATCATGTTGTCCGGTGCCAGGAACTGCGCGTGCTTCAGGTTGATGACGGCGCCGGTCTTCGCGGCCTCGGTGACCAGCGTGGTCTGCATCACCAGGTAGGCCGGGATCTGCAGCACGTCCACCACTTCGGCGGCGGGCTTGGCCTGACTGGGGTAGTGGATGTCGGTGAGGATGGGGAAGCCGAAGTCCTTCTTGATGCGGGCGAGGATCTTCAAGCCTTCATCCAGGCCGGGGCCCTGGTAGAAATCCACGCTGCTGCGGTTGTCCTTGGTGAAGCTGCTCTTGTAGATCACGGGCACCTTCATGCGCTCGCTCACCTCCTTGAGCTTCTCCGCGGTGCGCAGCATCACGTCCTCGGTCTCGATCACGCAGGGACCGGAGATGAGGAAGAGCTGGTCGCTTCCGCAGGCGATGTTACCGACGTGGACGATCTTGGTCATGCTATGGGACGGACTAGGATTGCGGTACAGCCGCCAAAGGTACTCACCGCGGCGTAGCGGCCCCTTTCACTTCAAGGTCGAACACCAGATCGCCCAAGAGGAATCCCTCCAGTCGGTCGCCTGCCTGAAGTGGCCCCACGCCCGCCGGAGTTCCGGTGAAGATCAGGTCGCCCGTTTCAAGCTGCATGTAGCGCTCCACATGGGCGATCAGGGTGGCCACATCGAAGATCATCTGGCCGTTGTGGCCGCTCTGTACCACATGCCCGTTCTTCTTCAGCATGAAGTCAATGTGGTGGCCGGGAGGGAAGGAGTCCAAGGCGGTGAACGCCTCGCCAACGTAGGCCGAACCATCGTACGCCTTCGCTTTCTCCCACGGCAATCCTTTTGCCTTCAGGGCCTGTTGAACATCGCGTGCTGTCAGGTCCAGACCAATGGTCACCTTGTCCGCTTGAGCTCGTCCATTATGCCGGCGAACGGAGTAGACCAGTTCGATCTCATGGTGCACATCGTTGCTGAAACCGGGCAGTACGATGGGCCCGCCCAACGGGATCAGAGCCGATGTGGGCTTCAGGAACACCACGGGCTCATCAGGCTGTTCATTGCCGAGTTCCTTGGCGTGCTCGCCGTAATTGCGGCCAATACAGATGATCTTCATCGTCTTTTCAGGGATTGAGGTCCGCGAGCGTACTGCGCATGATGCCCAGCGTACTGCCCGGCAGTTCGGCCTTGGTCATCAACCATTGCATGTAGCCGGGGTCGTTTCGCCCGATGTTCTCCAAGGTCCAGCCTTTGTATTTACCGAAGGAGAGGCAGATGTTGCCCCGATCGTCATACATGAGCTTGCCGGCCGCATCCGGGCTTCGCTGTCGGTCGCCGCTCAGTTCGCCAAGGAAATCAACGGTGCCTTGCAGTGCATCAGAATAGCGGTCCAACTGGGCCAGAAGCACATCGGCCGTGGCTTCCACATCGGCCATGGCATCGTGCGCCCCATCATGTTCGCGGCCGCAGTAGAAACGCAGGGCCGCGCTCAGGTTGCGGGGTTCCATTTGGTGGTAGATGCGTTGCACATCCACCACACGCAGGCTGGCATGGTCCCAGTCGAAGCCCACGCGATACAGTTCTTCGGCCAGGAACGGCACATCGAAACGGAGCAGGTTGAACCCGGCCAGGTCGCAACCGGCGAGTTCGTCAAGAATGTTCCGGGCCACATCCTCCAAAGCGGGGGCATCGGCCACATCGGCATCCGTTATTCCATGCACTGCCGTGGCTTCCGCTGGAATGGGCATACCCGGGTTCACCAAGGTCTGGTAGCGTTCGCGGTCGCCACCGGGTAACAGGCGCACAATGCCGATCTGCACAATGCGGTCGCGCCCTATGCGCGTTCCAGTGGTCTCCAGGTCGAAGAAAGCGAGGGGCCTTTCAAGGGTAAGACGCATGGGTTCAAAGTTGGTGAAAGAAACGACCCCGGCAGGTGCCGGGGTCGCTCGATATCCTCATGATCTGCGCTTGTCCAATGCCACTCACCGCACCTTCAGTTTCACGAACTGGAACTTGCCGTATTTGTCGGTGTTCTGATAGTCGCCTTGGTAGCGGGGGCCCTGAACGAGGTTGTTCACGGCTTCGAGCTTCAGTTTGCTGGCATCCGCTCCACGGGCCTGCACGGCTTCGATCAATCGTTTCCGTGCATCGTCCATGCGCTGGCGGCTCAGGTTCTCGTTGGATCCGAACGTCTTGGTGGGCACTTTGGAAGCGCTGGCCTCGATCACAACGCGGGCTTCACCGTTCTTCTCAATGAGACTGATCACCTTGTCTACGAATTCTTTCCATCGCGCCTCGTTCATGTCGATGTCCTTCATATTGTACGCGTAATACTTGGCGTACTCGTCGGCATAGCTGGCGTCCGGGGCTACATGTTTCTCCGCCCTTTCCTTGATCTCAGCATCGGTCAATGGTTTCTTGCCATCCTTGCCGGCAATGGTACCATCAGGCAGGGCTGCACCTCCTGCAGCTCCGGCAACGGCTTTGCCGCTCTCTTTCTTGCCAGGAGGCGATCCTTTGGGCAGGTCAACAATGCTGGCCGGGCCCACCAACGATACAGGGTTCAGGTAGATCTCCTTATTGATCTCCTGGTAAGCGCTTTCGCACTCAACAAAAATGTCCTCCGTATGCACGGTCACATCGTTCACGCGATAATCAAGGTTGTATTCCTTGCACGGAGGCAGGATGGCGACGTACACACCGTCACGCTGACGTGGCTTGTACGCTTTGACCTCGCCAGTGCTCTTGTCGGTAACGTAAAGGATCGTGCTAGGAGGCAGGGTCTCACCGGCAGCTGGAACGATGTAGCCTTTCAGTACGGTAAGGCCTTCGCTCTCCATATCCGATGGAAGGTCCACATAGTAGATGTCCTTCTCACCAAGGCCTTCGATCTTGTCCGAACTGAAATATCCGCGCCGACCATCGGCCGTTGTAATGAAGAACACATCATCATCGGGCGAATTCAGCGGGTAGCCGTAGTTCTTGGGCGTGCTCCACGCGCCATCATCCTGCAGTTCAGTGGTGAAAATGTCGAAACCACCCATTGAATTGTGCCCTGTGGACGAGAAGAACATCAAACGTCCGTTCGGGTGCATGAACACGCCATCCTCATCGTAAGGGGTGTTCACGGTGTTGCCGAGGTTCTGGGCCTTGCTCCACTGGCCGTTCGGAAGGCGGACAACGCGGTAGATGTCCCTTCCACCGAAGCCGCCTTTTCGATCGCTCACAAAGTAGAAGGTGTTGCCATCGGCGGTGAGTGCGCCATGGGGCTCCCAGGAGCGGGTGTTTATGTCGCTGCCCATCAACACAGGGTCGCTCCACAACTCACCCACCAACTTGCTCTCGTAGAGGTTACCATCGCCACCATCGGCGCGATAGATGATCAGGGTCTGGCCATCGGAAGCCACGTTGACCACGGCCATATGTCCTGCACCAGCGGGAGGATTGATGTTGATGAGTTCGGCGGGTTGCCAGTTGCCCTCACGGTCCTTGAAGCTCACATAGATGTTCTCATGCGGTAGACCTGCAATGGGGTCGAGCATACCCCGGTTTGAACTGTCGGGCCGGATGCGACGAGAGGTGAAGAACAAGGCATTCCCATCTACAGAAAGTACCGGACTGAAATCCGGATACTCACCATTGATCATGGGACCAACGTTAAAGATGGAGTAATTCAATGGGGTAGCCTGCAGGGCGCGTGCATTGGCCACCTGTTCCTTTCCGCGCACCGCCAATGGCGCCATGGCATGTTTGCCTTGGGTCTCATCCAGGAACTTCTGGTAATAGGTGTCGGCCTTGGCGAGGTCGTTCTTCAGGTGATAGGAGCGGGCCAGGTAATAGTCCACCTCTACAGGGGCGTTCCGCTCTTTCGGTTCGAAGGGGTCATATCCCGCTGAATTGAATCCACCCGTGCCTTTCGATTGGCGCAATTGGGAGGCGCGCTCCAAGTAGGGAAGTGCCTTGGATTTTTGGTTGTAGGAGCTGAAGTAGGCCAGTCCCAGTTTGTAATTCAGGTTGGCATTCTCCCCATCTGCCGTGACCAGTTCGGCCCAGATCTCTGCCGCCTGATTGAACAGCTTTTCCTCCATCAACTTGTTGGCCTCCTCGAATTTCCAGTTGAACGAGGTGTTCGAGGGCTGTGCGATCACACCTGTGCTGAAAACGATCAAACAGGTGAGCAACGCCGATGCGTAGCCGTACTTCATGTTGAAATGGTTCAAGGTCCGGAGGTCGATAGGTGGCTAAATGTAGGATTTTCCGCCTGCGGGCATCACTTAGTAGGCCTGGTCCGCCGACCAGCTCTCGAGGATGTCGGCCACGCGACGTACGAAACGGCCACCAAGCGCACCGTCCACTACGCGGTGGTCATAAGAGTGGGAGAGGAACATCTGGTGCCTGATGCCAATGAGGTCGCCTTGTGGGGTTTCGATCACAGCAGGCTTTTTCCGGATGGCTCCAGTGGCCATGATCGCCACCTGAGGTTGGTTGATCACCGGCGTGCCCAGAACGTTTCCGAAGGTGCCCACGTTGGTCACAGTGTATGTGCCTCCGCTGATCTCATCAGGTAGCAACTTGCCCAAGCGAGCGCGGTTGGCCAGGTCGTTCACTTTCTTGGTCAGTCCCACCAGATTCAACTGGTCGGCGTTCTTGATCACAGGCACTATAAGGTTGCCATTCGGCATGGCCGCTGCCATACCGATGTTGATGTCCTTTTTCTTGATGATGTTGTACCCGTCCACCTGCACGTTGATCATCGGCATCTCTTTGATGGCCTGCACGATGGCCATAATGAAGATGGGGGTGAAGGTGATCTTTTCGCCTTCGCGTTGCTCAAAGGCCTTCTTCACGCGTTCGCGCCAGAGCACCAGATTCGTCACATCGGCCTCAACGAAACTGGTCACGTGCGGGCTGGTGCGTTTGCTCATCACCATATGGTCGGCGATCAGCTTGCGCATGCGGTCCATTTCAATGATCTCGTCACCTGCCGCAGGTATCAGCGCGGGAGCCGGTGCAGCAGGCTGTGCTGATGCAGCCACCGGTGCGGGGACGGATGCTGCCGGGGCAGCTGCAACTGCAACAGGCGCTGATGCGGTCTGGGTATTGCGATTGGGCAGATAGTCCAGAACGTCCTTCTTGGTAACGCGTCCACCTTGTCCGCTGCCGGAAATACTCTCCAATTCCTGCAGGGAGATGCCCTCGCTTTGGGCGATGTTGCGTACCAGCGGGGAATAGAACTTTCCGCTCGGGCCGGTCCGTTCCACAGGGCCGACAGCTGCTGCTGCATGAGCCACAGGAGCAGGTGACCCATTGGTGGCCGGTGCGGTGGCCACGGGTTGCGCGGTTGCTGCTGGCGCCGCAGCAACCGGTGCGCTATGAGCTCCGGCCGCACTGCCCACTTGGGCAATGGCCTGGCCCACTTTCACCACATCGCCCTCGTTCACCAAGCGCTTCAGCAGGATGCCCGCCTCGGGCGCGGGAACCTCACTGTCAACCTTGTCCGTGGCGATCTCCACAATGGGCTCATCGGCCTCCACACGGTCGCCTTCGTTCTTCAACCACTTGATGATGGTGGCCTCGGCCACGCTCTCGCCCATTTTGGGCAGCAGGATCTCGATCTGGGACATGTTCGCTCAGGTCCTTATCGGACCCGGCCAAAGGTAACGATGCCGTACAATGCGAGGATGCCGGATATCAACTCACAGTTCGAAGTCCGCGCCATACCACGCGCAGGTCATGGAAGGGGTCATAATCCTTGGCGTACAGGGCGTTCATGCGCACAGCCGCCCTTTCTGTGAGTGCCGGGCCCTGGTCTGGGTACAGGTCGAAAATGCCGCGACGTAATGTTGGCAAACGCGGTGCTGATCGGGATGTTGAAAGGTACCCCACCCAACTACGTTTCCCGGTAAGCACATTCACCGCTTCACTCAACCTCCGGCCACCGTTCGGTAGCAATAAGGCCACGAAAGGTGCCAGCAGCAAAATGGTCAATGACACCATCACGTCAAGGATACGTTTTGCACGCCGCCCAGCCGGGGTGATCAGCGCATGTTCCTGAAGCACGTAAAGGTCCGCCAAGCTTTCAATGCTGCTGGGCCCGATGATGAACTCCCTGGCAGGCTGTGCTATCTTGAACTCGGCACCGCCATTGCGAAGCTTTTCCATCAATGTGATGATCCCGCCCCAGGAAAGGTCTTTCGCACAGAACACCACTTCGCCGATCCGGTGTTTGCGAATGATGCGCGCCAACGCTTCCGGTGTGGTTTCCGGTGATCCGGGCCGCACGGTGCTGGTCCAGCCTAGACCGAAGTGGGTTTGCCAGAGCAGTGCCAAAGCCTGTTTCGCCTCTTGATTGGAGCCAATGGCCAGCACGCGTTCGCGCTCTTTGCGACGGAGCCCATACCCTTTAATGCGGAGCAAATGAAGCACCAAACGGACCAACAGCATGGCCGCTGTGGCCCAGGTGCACAACAGGGCGGTCTCCAAAATGTCGTCGGTGGTGCCCGATAGCGACCACAATAGACCCCCTCCTATGATAAGCAGTCCCATTAGGGCTTTTACGGGTGGAGTGAACCGCAACGGCCGGTCGTATCCCCCGAAAAGGGCCGTCCAGCCTACCACACCAAGGCCGATCAACAGGTCGGTTCCCAATTCCTGAATGAAGGGCCACCGCTGGGGAACCACGGGGGAGAGGGCGAGCACGAGCACGATCGTGAGCAGGTCGAGAAAGGGGAGCAATGCCCGGTTGAGGAAGCGAGTGGCAATGGCCGCGGCTGCACTGAGGTAAATACTGCTCTTGATCAATACAGGGAACACCCCACCGCTGCGAGCAAAGTGTTTCTGCGCGAATATGGCCATGGCATTGTAGAACACGAATACGTAGTTCACGCTGCTCTTCTTCGTGCTCTCGCCTTTGTAATGAATGATGCGGGCATCGGGGTAGTACCAGTTCTCATAACCACCGAGCGTTATGCGGTAACTCAGGTCGATGTCCTCGCCGTACATGAAGAAGCTCTCGTCCAGTAAACCCACTTCATCCAGCGTCCTCTTGCGCAGGAACATGCACGCGCCTGAAAGGATCTCGATCGGTGCAGCCTCATTCTCGGGGAGGTGGCCCAGGTGATAGCGCCCGAACAAGCTGCTTTTGGGGAACAGGCGCGACAAGCCGATGATCTTGAAGAAAGCCACTTGCGGCGTGGGTAGACCGCGTTTGGATTCAGGGAGGAAATGGCCTGTGCCATCGATCATCTTCACGCCAAGTCCACCGGCTTTGGGGTGCGCATCCATGAACGCCACCACCTTGTGGAACACATCCTCGCCCACCACGGTATCTGGGTTCAGCAGCAGCACGTACTCTCCTTTGGCCTTACGTATGGCCTGGTTGTTCGCCCGGCTGAAACCCACGTTCTCCGTGTTGGCTATGAGACGCACGTTCGGGAATTTCTCGCGCACGAGCTCCACACTGCCGTCGGTGCTCTGGTTGTCCACCACGAACACCTCACCGTTCAACCCGTCAAGCGCCGTGAACACTGTTCGAAGACACTGCTCGAGGTAGGCCCGAACGTTGTAGTTGACGATTACTACGGAGAGTTTCATGGAGATCAGTTACTGTTCAATGTGTTCCGATCCGAAGAGCTATCTCCTGAGATTCTGTTCGTAGGGTTTCCTGTCCGCTATACTGCGCCCCAATGTCAGTTCATCAGCCTGGTCCAGATCACTGCCTACGCTGATGCCCCGTGCAATGGTGGTGACCAGCACGCCGGCCTCCATCAAACGGCGGTTCAGGTAGAAGCCGGTGGTGTCGCCTTCCAACGTGCCACCGAGGGCCAACAGTACTTCTCGCACTGGTGTGCCGTTCGCGGCATCTTCGCTCGGCCTTACGCGTTCCATCAATTCATGGGTGTTCAGGTCGTCAGGACCAACGCCTTCCATGGGGTTGATGACCCCGCCCAGCACGTGATACAGGCCTCTGAACTGGCGTGTGTTCTCTATGGCGATCACATCGCGAATGTCCTCCACTACACAGATCAGCCCTCCATCGCGGTGCGGATCCCTGCAAATGGAACAGCGCGGTTCGTCGCTGATGTTGCAGCACACCTCGCAATGGCGCACCTCCTCGCGCATTCTGCGAATGGCCTCGCTAAAACGTGCCACTTCCTGCGGTTCACGCCTCAACAGGTCCAAGGCCAGCCGCATGGCCGTACGCCGACCGATGCCCGGCAATGTGGCCAATTGGTCCACGGCATGTTCTAGCAGGGACGAGGAAAGTGACATGTGCCAAAGTTAACAGGGGGGCTAACGGTCCTCCTGAACGCTCGGTCTCAGAGGCGCAAGGCAACGCTCAGCTCCGCTGGAAGATGTAGAAGTCGGCAAATGAGGACGTGAACGGATCGCCGTTGTATGGATAGCGGTTGGGGATGCGTGCGATCTGTTTGAATTCCGGAGCGTTCGCGGACACCCAGTCCGTGAACTTCCGGTGCCGCACATGTGCTGAAGGGCTTGCGAACTCGTCCTCGGTACGGTTGGAGGAATAGATGATGACGAACTTTCGCGAAGCCCGGAACAGGTCACGCATGTAGGCATTGAACACTTCATCCTCGATGAGGTGGTAGATCACGTCGAGGCTAAGGGAGAGGTCGGCTTGTTCACCCGAATAGGACTTCATGTCGCGGAATTCCTTGGTGGGATCACCCATGAATAGCGCCCGGCATTTGTCCAGTACGGTCGGACTCACATCATATCCAATATAGTGACCGAAGCGGAACAAGGCCAATTGATTCCCATCGCCGCAGCCAAGTTCGATCACCGATCCGATCTGGTTCTGTGCAACGAGATCATTCAATACTTCAGCCTTGAACTCAGCGAACTTGGCGTACGAGCCGCTTCCGGAATTACCACCTTGGCTGTAACGCTCTTCCCAATAGTTGCCGGATGATGTGAATGTTGACGGCATAGGGGCGGGCCTGTGGAACATGCCGACAATGCGTCGCAGGAAGGGGATCTTTCTCAAAACACGTTTCATCTTTCCTTTTGAGAACAATGCTTTCGTTCGTCTGCGGAGGAGGACGAACTGGATCTTCTGAAGTGCCGTTTGATCGGCAGGTGCCGAAATGCTGACCCCGACAGGCTGTGGCGAATATAGCGGCTCATTTTTATGCGCTCATGCTGAAGGGCCTTCGTGCCTCCGTAGTCGTTCCCAATGATCCAACAACACGCATTGAGAACTTCCTGCCTCTCGCCATTCAATACCGGCTGGTCGGCCCGTTCCTTCGTGCACATGTCGCCACTGCTGGTCCTCACGGTCATCGTTGCCTATTTCGCGTTGCTATTTGGCATCTCGGTCATCACATCGCGTGGTGCCGGCAATAGCGCCTTTTTCCTCGGCGAGCGAAAGTCCCCGTGGTATGTGATCGCATTTGGCATGATCGGGGCATCGCTCAGCGGTGTCACCTTCATTAGTGTGCCCGGTATGGTGGGTGCCGACAGGTTCAGCTATCTGCAAATGGTGTTGGGTTATTTACCTGGGTATGCGGTGATCGCTTTTGTGCTGATGCCGCTATACTACAGGCTGCAGCTCACCTCCATCTATGGCTATCTCGGCCAACGTTTCGGACGCAGCAGCTATCTCACGGGGGCGTGGTTCTTCCTGCTCAGTCGTAGTGTTGGGTCTGCTGCACGCCTATACCTGGTGGCCGTGGTGCTGCAGTTCCTGCTGTTCGATGCGTGGGGCGTGCCCTTCTGGCTCACCGTGGTGCTCACCATCGCGCTCATTTGGCTCTACACACACCGCGGCGGCATGCGCACCATCATCTGGACCGATACGTTGCAAACGCTCTTCATGCTGCTGGCCGTGGTGCTCACCCTGCTGATGGTGGGGCAGAAGATGGGCTGGGGCTTGGGCGAATTGGTGGCACAGGTGCAGCAAAGCCCGCTCAGCCAGGTCCTTTTCTTCGATGACCCCAAGCCCGGCACCTACTTCTGGAAGCAGTTCCTCGGCGGCATGTTCATCGCCATCGCCATGACCGGGCTCGACCAGGACATGATGCAGAAGAACCTCAGCTGCCGCAACATACGCGAGGCGCAAAAGAACATGGTCTCCTTCAGCCTGGTGCTGGTGTTCGTGAACCTGGTGTTCCTGGCGCTGGGCGCCGTTCTGGTGCTTTATGCCCAGCGCTTCGGGCTGTCGCTCCCCGACAAGGCCGATCAGATCTACCCTTTCCTGGCAACGAGCGGTGGACTTCCCGTGGTCGTCGGCTTGCTCTTCATCCTTGGTCTCATCGCAGCCGCCTATTCCAGTGCCGATAGTGCACTTACAGCGCTTACCACAAGCGTTTGCGTGGATGTGCTGGAGATCGAGAAGCGACCCGAAGCTGAGCGACTGCCCTTGCGCCAACGCGTACACCTGATCATGAGCGCAGTAATGGTGCTGTTGATCCTGCTGTTCAAGCTGCTGAATGACGACAGCGTGATCAAGACCGTTTTCAAGTTGGCGGGCTACACCTATGGTCCATTGCTGGGCCTCTTCGCCTTCGGTATGGTCACGCGTTGGAACGTAAGAGACCGATGGGTGCCGCTCATAGCGGCTCTTTCACCTGTGCTCACGTTCTTGCTGGACCGCTATTCGACCGATCTGTTCGGTGGATACAAGTTCGGTTTCGAACTGTTGCTGGTGAATGGGGCGCTCACCTTTATTGGCCTGCTATTGGTGAGCACTGGCTCAAAACAGGACGACCACGTTTAGGTTCAGTCCTGCCGCTGCCAGTTGCGTTCGATCACCTCCAATAGCTCATCGTGTATGGCGCTGTTGCTGGCCACGATCTCCTCGTCGAACACAGGGTCCTTGCTGGGAAGGAAGCCGCTGACCTTGCCGCCCGCTTCGCGCACCAACAGCACACCGGCGGCCACGTCCCAACTGTTCAGGCCGTACTCGTAGAACGCCTCGAAGCGCCCGCAGGCCACGTAGGCCAGATCTGCAGCGGCGCTGCCCAGCCTGCGGATCCCGCGCGTGCGGTGCATCAGTTCGCGCAGCAGGTCCATGTACTCGCTCTCGTAGCCGAAATCGTCGTACGGAAAGCCCGTGGCGAGCAGGCTGTCCTGTAGTTCCTTTCGGGCAGAAACGCGGATGGGCTGGCCGTTGAGGTAGGCACCGCCGCCCTTCCACGCGGTGAATCGCTCGTCGCGGGTCACTTCATGCACCACGCCCAGCAAGGGTTCGGTGCCATCGAGCAGGGCGATACTGATGCAGTAGCAGGGCACCCCATGCACGAAGTTGGTGGTGCCGTCCAGCGGATCGATCACCCAGTTGAGGCCAGTGCCTTGCTCGCCACTGCCTTCCTCGGCAATGAAACCCGCATTGGGAAGCAGCTTCTCCAAGGCTTCCACAATACGGTCCTCGGCGGTATGGTCCACGTGGGTCACCAGGTTATTGGCGCTCTTGCTCGAAACACCTGCTTCAGTGAGTTTCGGTGCTTCGGCACGGATGAAGGCCGCGATCTCGGTACTGAGCGATACTACCTGTTCAGTGAGCAGTTTCAGGTCCATTGTCGGAGTTCTTTTTGTTGCGGAGCCAGAGCATTCCACCGATGCCGCCCAACATGAGCAGCGATGCGATGATCTCGGCCTGCGTGATGTTCCCCATTACATGCACGTTGACGCGGATCTTCTCAATGAAGAAGCGTTCGAGGCCGTTGAGGAACAGGAAAAGGAAGAAGATGGTGCCCGCTGGAGTCAGGTGCTTGCGCAGTGCCCAAAGCACGAAGAAGAAGCCCACGCAAACAACGGTCTCGTACAGCGGGGTCGGGAACACGGTCTCTGGAAGCACGGTGCAATAGCCATCAAAACAGGGCCTTCCATCGGTAAGCGGCATGCCTACACTGTTCACGTTGTTGGGATAGTCATACTGCCACAGCCATCTGGGGCCTGGACCCAGAAAGGTGGTGTTAACGATGCCCCAGTCGCCATCGCCGCTCACTTGGCAGCCGATCCGTCCAACACCGTACGCCAGCATCACACCCGGCGCTGCGCTATCGGCTCCCTGCCATACGGGGATGCCGTGCTTGGCGAAGTAGCGTATCACCATGGCACCGGCCACGATCAGGCCTCCGTACATGGTCAGTCCGCTGAACAGGCCGTCGCCGCCCGGATGCTTCAGGAAGGCCAAGAATTCCGAGGGGTTCTCAAGCCAGTGGAACAGCTTGGCGCCGATAAGTCCCCACAGCGCGGCGGTGAGCGTGATGTTGCCTGCGTGCTCGCTGGGCAACATCTGCAAGGTCTCGGTGCGCGGTTCCTTCAACCGTGTCCGTTGTTTTTCCCACCATGCATATCCGGCCATGGCAGCGGCTCCCAAAAGGCCACCAACAAAGGAGCCCGTGCCGCTTAGCAGGAAGCTTTGTGGGTCGGCGGTAGCCTCGGTGAGGTTCAGCACCATGTACAGCAGCTTGAAACCGAGCGCGAAGCCCAGTATGCCCTGTATCACCAGTTCGCTCGCGGTGGCCGGTGCGCCAACGATCACCTTGCGCGTGGCGGCCTTCAGCATACCGGCCTGTTCGCGGCGGCGGAGCTCAAGACCCAATGTCCAACTGGCGAACACGAACGCCAGCGCCACGAAGAACCCGAAGCTGTTCAGGAACTTCAGCCCCGGCAGGTCGATGCCAGTGAGGTCCAGGAACGCGTGGTAGAGGGTGGGGTACATTCCGGGGGGCGTTCAGGTGAGCAAGGGTGCGTCCTTGGGTATACGAGTAATGGTGCCCACCACGTGGCCGTCGCCGTTGATCCGTTCCAGGGTCACCGGCACCACGGTGTTCACTAGTGCCGCGTCGTAGGGCAACGCGACCCGCACGTAGTTGTCGGTATAGCCTTCCATCATGGCTGCACCGGTCGCGTCCTCACCATGCTCGAACAGCACCTTTCGTGTGGTGCCCATGTGCCGTTCCTGGAAGGCGCGTTGCATTTTGTTGCTCAGGATCCTGAGCTGTTTGGTGCGTTCGCGGCGTACGTCCATGGGCACGGTGTCCTCCATGCGCACGGCCGTAGTGTTGGCCCGTTCGCTGTAAGTGAAGACGTGTAGGTAATCCACCGCCAGGTTGCGCAGATAAGTATGGGTGCGCAGGAATTCCTCCTCGGTCTCACCCGGTGTGCCTGTTATCACATCCACCCCGATGCAGGTGTATGGCATACGTTCCTTTATGCGCTGGACCCTTTCGGAGTAGAGGGCCGTGTCGTATCGCCGGCGCATCCGTTCCAAGATGGTGTCACTGCCGCTTTGCAGGGGCATGTGGAAGTGCGGGGTGAAGCATCTGCTTTCGGCCACGAAGTCGATGATGCCATCGTGGCAGAGGTTCGGTTCGATGCTGCTGATCCGGAAGCGCTCGATGCCTTCCACCAGGTCCAAGGCGTGCAGCAGTCCAAGAAGGTCCTCGTTGTGCGTGCGCCCGAAATCGCCCGTGTTCACACCGGTGAGCACGATCTCTTTCACGCCCGATGCCGCAATGCGACGGGCCTGTTCCACCGTTTCAGCGATCGTGGCGCTGCGACTTCGGCCACGGGCCAGGGGTATGGTGCAGAAGGAACAGAAATAGTCGCAGCCGTCCTGCACTTTCAGGAAGGTGCGGGTCCTGTCGTTGGCGTTGTAGGAAGGCACGAAGCGCTTCACTTCCTTGATGGCCCCATAGATGGCCTTGCCCTCGGTGAGCTTGCCTTCCACGCCTTCAATGTGGGCAGCCAGGTCGAATTTCTCGTTGGCGCCGAGCACCAGGTCCACGCCCGGTATGGCGGCGATCTCCTCAGGTTTCAACTGCGCGTAGCAGCCCACCACGGCAATAAAGGCCTCGGCATTGATGGCTTGGAAACGACGCACGTGGCGGCGGCATTCCTTGTCGGCGTTCTCGGTCACACTGCACGTGTTCAGAACGAACACATCGGGCCGTTCCTCCACCCGCACACGGGCATACCCGGCCTCCTCCAGCGAACGGGCCAGGGTGCTGGTCTCGCTGAAATTGAGCTTGCAGCCCAAGGTGTGGAAGGCAACGGTGCGTGCGTGGCGCATGACGAAGGGGCGGCAAAGGTACCGATGGGCCTGCGAACGTGCCGATCGGGGCGTTGTAGCCGGGGGGCGGTTCCATTCGGACCGTTCTACATGCACTTGTTGTTAACCGGTATATCTAACGCCGCGGGAGCACTGGTCACTTCCGCACATTTGTCAAGTTTATTTTCCGGCCGGAAGCAACCATCCCACGGCAGGTCGTCATTACAGTACTCTTTCGCTCCGCACATGGAACGCACACGCAACGCCGATCGCAGCCAATTGATCCGCTTCAGCATGGTGGTCTTCGCCGTGCTGGCCTTGGTGTCCTTCGCCCTCGCCCGCGTTGTGGCATAGGCCTCCCTGCTACATTTGGCGGTATGCGCCGCCTTTCGCTACTTACCCTTCTCCTCAGCACGTGTGGACTGTTCGCCCAGCCCACACCGAAGAGCCTGTTGTGGCGCGTTTCGGGCAAGGGTGCCGAAAGCCCCAGTTACCTGTACGGTACCATTCATAGCCGCGATGAACGGGCCTTCCAGTTCGGCGATTCCGTGCTGCCCGCCATGGCCAGGTGCAGTATCGTGGCCGGCGAATTGGACCTGGAGGCCACGCGGGCCAGCATGGCCGGTCTGTTGGGTTTCATGATGCTGCCCAATGACCAGCGGTTGGAGGACCTGTACCGCAAGAAGGATTGGAAGTTGGTGGACGCGGCACTTAAGGAGCGCTTCGGCCCCATGGCCAACATGCTGTTCCGCATGAAGCCGTTCTATGTGATGGCCCTTATGACCGAAGGAGGAAGCACGGAAGGGGAGGGGCGCCAACGTATGCTGGATGATGACCTGATGGAACGTGGTCGTACCAACGGCCAGCGGGTGATCGGGTTGGAGACCGTGCAGGAACAGTTCAAGGCCATGGATGCCATTCCGTTGAAGGACCAGGCCAATATGCTCCTGCAACACGTGAAGGGGGGCGAGGGCGCCGCTCAATTGGACCGCATGCTGGAGGCTTATGCCCAGCAGGACCTCGATGCTCTGTTCGTGGTGATGGGGGAGAAAGGTGGCATTCCCGAAGCCATGGAGAAAGCCTTGTTCACGGACCGGAACCTGCGCATGGTGCACCGGCTGGACAGTTTGATACAACGGGGGGAGCAGGTGTTCTTCCTCGTTGGTGCGGGTCACCTGCCGCGCACCAATGGTCTGGTGCATCTGCTACGGTCTCGCGGCTATACCGTGGAGCCGGTGTTCAGTGTGGCCACCAGGCGGGAAGAAGAAGTGGAGCAGGACCGCTGAGCTACTGGGTGCGTACGCCCAAGCGGCAGCTCACCGGTCGGTGGTCGCTCAGTTCATCGGGCAGTGTGCGGAAATCCCAGGTCTCCAGTTCCTCGCTATGCAGGATGTGGTCTATCCGCAACGAGGGCAGCTTGCCAATGTAGGTGCCGCCCAGCCCGCGCCCGCTCTCTGTGAACGCATCGGTGAGCTGTTCCCTGAACTGGCCGTAGGCGCGGCTCATGGGCACATCGTTCATATCGCCACAGTACACCACCGGGTGCGGACTGGCGGCCATGTGCTCCACAATACGGTCCACTTCGCCCACGCGGCGCAACACGCCGGCCTTCAGGCGCTTGAGTATGCGCAGTCCACCGCTTTTCAGGGTATCGCTGGGCGTATCAGTGTCCAACGAGCCAATAAAAGCGTAGTCGTCGTTGCCGAAGTGGTATGAGGCCAGGTGCGCGTTGTACACGCGTATGGTGTCGCCGTCCACCTGGATGTCGCTCCAAATGCACTGGTTGTTCGGGTTCTCGGGGAAGGCGATCACGCCACGTGCCACAATGGGCCTGGTACTGAATGTGGCAACACCGAAGTGCGAATCGTAGCGCCCATGCTGCGGATAGTGCTCGTGCAGATGGGTGTACCTGAAGTTGCGCATCAGGTCGTCCTTGGTGCGGAAGAAGCGTTTGTTGGGGCTGTGGAAGAACTCCTGCAGGCACAGGATGTCGGCATCCTCGCGGTGGAACAGTTCGAAGATGGCATCGCGCGTGTGCACGTTGTGGGTCCAGTTGTACAGATCGAACACACGCACGTTGTAGCTCAGCACTTTCACGCCTTCGCCGTGGATCTCGCTGGACGGTGAACTGCGACCGAAAAGTTGCACATGGTCGCCGATGTGGCTCCAGCCCAGTAGCAAGGCTACGCCACTGAGCAGCACACGCTTGGGCCGGAAGAAGGCCCACCAACCCATCAGGCCGATATGAACCAAGAGCTGGTAGGGGTAGGTGAAGGCGAGAAGCGCCAGCGGCCAGAAATAGCGAGGACTTACATATGGCGCCAGATAGGTGACGAACAACACAAGCACCGCCAACACATTGATCCACCACATGGGGCGGAGCCAAGGCGATGGCCTTCGGGGCGCGTTGGTCGGTGTCTCCTTCTTCATGCAAGCTGTCCGCTACTTACAGGACTTCCATTACAAGGACGCGCACAATGCCGATGTGTTGCGTTGGGTGCATGAAAGGATCTGGCTCACTGGTCGTTACTGGCCTTGAACAATAGGTCCTTTTCCTCTTTGGACAGGCTGTCGTACCCGCTGCGCGAGATCTTGTCCAGAATGGCATCTATGCGGGCCTGTTTCTGTTGCTGTGCAGCGGCATGGCGTTGCGTTTTACCCGCATCAGGCCGCTTTTCCACCCGCATTCGTGGGGCCTTGGACCGCTTGAAAAGGCTTGTCAATTTCTCCAGTGTGTTCACCAGTCCCAACGACCAGTCGCGGCCTTTGGTGAGCTGCCTGGCGGCAATGAACCCGTAGAGCGCACCTCCGATATGGGCTTCGTGCGCCACGCCATCACCCGAGCCGATCCCCACCAGGTCCAGCAGCAGGAAAACGGCCGCCACGTACATCAACTTCACCGGGCCGATCAGGATGAGGTTCACGATCATTTCAGGGCGGTATGCAGCTATGCCAATGAATACGCTCAACACGCCCGCCGAAGCCCCCATGATGCCCATGCCGCCTCCTACGTGCAGGCCGGGCATCGCGTTGTTCACGGCCACGTACAGGGCCAGGCCGCTCAATCCGCCGAGGAGGTAATGCCCCAGCAATCGCTTTCCGCCCAACAGGTCCTCGAACAATCGGCCACCGAACCAGAGCAGGATCATGTTCCAGAAGATATGGCCCAGTCCGGTATGCACGAACATGTACGTGAGCACCGTCCATGGACGTGTGGCCAAGAGGTGCAGGTCGGCTGTGCTGCGCAGCCATTGCACCACATAATGATCGCGCAGCAGTTGGGCTCCCATGCCGCTGCCACCAGCGGGAAGGAAAAGCAGGTAGGCCAGCACCATTGCCACGAACACCGCCACGTTGATCAGGATCAGGCGCACGGTCATGCCGCCTGTATGCCATTTCATCCGGAGGTCGTTCTGCAAGGCCATGTATCGGTCAGTGATCGTTGGGTGGTGCGCTCAATTCACCAATTGTGCTTCGCAAAGTTCGGTCGCTTGGCGCACGAACGGTCACCGTTCATGGACGGCTGGCCGCCGTATTGTCCACGATCGCGCCGTTCATCGCCACGGGTGGTGGGTGCCGCTCTGGTCGCGGTGTCGCCACAACTGAATGAGCAAATAGCCCACGACCATGCCGCCCAAGTGGGCCAGGTGCGCCACGTTGTCGTTCGGGTTGTTCTGTATGGCGCTGTATACGGAGATGCCACCCAAGATCAGCACGAAGTATTTCGCTCTGATGGGGATGAAGAAGGGGAACATCATCAACTGCACGTTCGGGTAGATGATGCCGAATGCCAGCAGCACACCGTAGATGGCGCCCGATGCCCCCACCATCGGCACATTGAACAATCCGTTCAGGATGTTCATGTAGGGATTGTAGAACTGTTCGCGGGCCAACCACATCGCCGTACCCCGTACGTGCACTTCGGCATATTCATCCGGGGTGAGCAGTTCCTTCAGCTTGTAGAAGTCGAGCACGTGCGCCCCGCTATAGAACAGCGCCGCCCCAACGCCCGTGAGCATGTAGAACGAGAGGAAGCGCTGCGATCCCCAGCGGTATTCCAAGGGCGGCCCCAACATGAACAGGCCGAGCATGTTCATGAACAGATGGCCGAAACCACCGTGCATGAACATATGGGTGACCAGTTGCCAGGGCTTGAACAGGGGCGAGGCGAAGTAGTGCAGACCGAACAAGGTGTCCATGTCAACGCCGCCGAAGTTGCCCAGGCCGGTGAACTTCAGTAGGTAGGCGATCACATTGATCAGCAGCAGGTTCTTCACCACCACTGGCAGGCCGGCGAAAGGGTTGGCATCGTTGCGCATCAGCGTTCGAAGCGTTCGTTGAGCTCGTCGAGCCCATAGGTGATCAATGTGGGTTTGCCGCCCGGTGTGTGGTAGGGCATTTCGCAGGCGAACAGCCGATCGATGAGGTCGTGCATTTCCGCGGGGCTCAGCGTGCGACCCGCCCGGATGGCCATGCTGGTGGCCATGCCGCGCGCCAGCACATGGTGCCGTTCGTTGCGCAGGCTGCCCTTCTCATGCTTCAGTTGCTCCAGCAGTTGCTCAAGCAATTTGGCAGGGTCCTCGTCCGCAGCCTCCGCCGGCATGCCGTTCACCTGTACCGTTCGTCCGCCGAACAGCTCCAGGTCGAATCCCATGCTGCGCAGTTCGGGCAGCACATCCTGCACCAGTGCCAGGTCGGCGGCGTTCAATTCCACGTGGCGGGGAAAGAGTTCCGTTTGGCTGATGCCCGCTCCTTGGGCCAGAAGCTTCAGGTTGCGTTCGTAAAGGATGCGCTCATGGGCACGGTGCTGGTCCACCACCATGTAGCCACTGCGCAACTGGGCCAAAATGTAGGTGCCATGCAGCTGGAACACTGGCCGTTCGCCGGGCTCCACCTCGTGGTTGCGCGAGGGCACCACACGCGGTTGCTCGGCGGGCACCACGGGTTCATCCACCGGTGTGGCCATGCCCATCTGGAAGAGCTGTTGCCAGCCTTCTGCACTGGGCCGCGGTGGTGCAGTGAAGGCGCCCAGGTCCTGTGGACGCCACGCCTGGATGGGCCGTGGGCTTTGGTCCAACCCGGCGAGGATGGCCGGTTCCGGCTCGAAATCGAGGCTGGGTACGATGTTGAAGCGTCCCAGTGCGCGGCGCACCGCGGCATGCACAATGGCGTACACGGCACGGTCGTCGCGGAACTTGATCTCGGTCTTGGTGGGGTGTATGTTGATGTCGATCTGCGCAGGATCGATATCGAGGTACAGGAACCAGCTGGGGTAGTTGTCACGCGCCACTAGCTCGTCGTAGGCCTTGCGCACCGCGTGTTCCAGGTAATTGCTGCGGATGAAGCGGTGGTTCACGAAGAAGTACTGCTCGCCGCGCGAACGCTTGGCGAACTCGGGCTTGCCTACGAAGCCCGTTACACGCACGAAGTCGGTGG
The DNA here is from genome assembly GCA_016788295.1 of Flavobacteriales bacterium. Classification (GTDB taxonomy): domain Bacteria; phylum Bacteroidota; class Bacteroidia; order Flavobacteriales_F; family PHOS-HE28; genus PHOS-HE28. The sequence goes on along the minus strand of JAEUSY010000011.1, from coordinate 29,397 downwards.
ATTCCTCCACGGGCACCAGCCGTTCATCGTACTTCCTGCCGAAGAGCCCAACGATCCGTTGCCGCAAAGCAGGGCCTGAACCGGCGGGCAGGTTGAACTCTTCCTGGTCATTGTGCAGCAACTGGAACGCGATGTCCGGATGGGCCAATGCCACGCGATGGAACTCGTCCAGCACATGCTTCAGCTCTACGCCGTCGCTCTTTAGGAACTGGCGTCGGGCGGGCACATTGTAGAACAGGCTGCGCACGGCAATGGTGGTGCCCGGAGGCCCGGCCATGGGGTCCTGGCCGCGGGTGCGACTACCTTCGATGAGCACACGGGTACCGAGGTCCTGGTCGTGTTCGCGGGTCTTCAGTTCCACCTGCGCAATGGCCGCGATGCTGGCCAATGCTTCGCCCCGGAATCCCTTGGTCCGCACGGCGTTCAGGTCGTCCGCCACGCGGATCTTGCTGGTGGCGTGCCGCTCGAAGCATAGCCGTGCATCGCCGGGGCTCATGCCCTTGCCATTGTCAGTGACCTGTACCAGCGTGCGTCCGGCATCCTTCAGGACCAATACAATGCGGTCGGCGCCGGCATCCACGCTGTTCTCCAACAGTTCCTTCACAACGCTGGCAGGGCGCTGCACCACTTCGCCGGCAGCGATCTGGTTGGCCACATGGTCGGGCAGTAGCCGGATGATATCGGCCATCTCAGAACTGCACCAGGCCGAAGCCTTTGATGATGAAATAGAGGATCACCATCACACCGCCCATGGTCATCAGCAGGCGGGTGATGTGGCTGCGCTCCGTGGTCTGGCGTTGCCAACTGTGGCGCATCCGTTCTGCGAACATCGCGCGATCGGCATCCATCAGCCCCTCCGCTCCAGCTCGCTCCAGGGCCTTTTTCAGGCGCTCTTCGCGTGCTTCACGCTCCGCATCGTAGTACCGCGTGGGGAAGTCGAAGCCCTTCGGTCCGCGTTGGCGGAACAGCGAAAAAGCGACGGGCAACTTGGGCGGGTTCATCACGGAGTTTCTCAACAGCCATACAAAAGTACGTCGTGGCACGGTTGTTACTCCGTGCAGCAGGGTGTTCGGGCACCGCCGTCATCACCAATGAACCTGTGGAAAAGTGCGGTGCCTGCGCCCACATAGCCCCCTGATGCTCCGGTAGTTTTGGACCGTTCATGAAACAGCGCATCGCCTACCTGTCAGCCCTGGTCCTCGCGGGGTTCCTTGCCTTCAGTGGCACGCCGCCGTATCGCGAGGTTCACCGCGTGGCGCCCGCCTTCCTGGAGCAGCCCATGCCTTGGGCCGATTCCGTGTTCAGTACCCTTTCGTTGGATGAGCGCATCGCTCAGCTGATGATGGTGGCCGCCTACAGCAACAAGGACGCCCGTCACGAGGCCGATGTCGAGAAGCTGATCCGCGAGCGCAACATCGGTGGCCTCATCTTCTTTCAAGGTGGGCCCGAGCGGCAGGCCAAGCTCACCAATCGTTATCAGGCAGCAGCGCGCACACCGCTCATGCTGGGCATGGACCTGGAGTGGGGGTTGGCCATGCGCTTGGACAGCACCATTCGTTTTCCCCGCCAAATGACCCTCGGCGCGCATGCCGATGAGACCCTAGTGCGCGAAATGGGGCTCGAGATCGCGCGGCAGATGAAGCGCCTTGGCGTGCATGTGAGCTTCAGCCCGGTGGTGGATGTGAACAACAACCCCGCAAACCCGGTGATCAACGACCGGAGCTTCGGCGAGGACCGCGAGAATGTGGCCCGCAAAGGCATCGCATACATGCGCGGATTGCAGGAGGGCGGCGTGATCGCCACGGCCAAGCACTTCCCCGGACATGGCGACGTGGAGAGTGATTCGCACTACACCCTCCCGATGATCGCGCACAGCCGCACCCGCTTGGATTCGCTGGAGCTATTCCCGTTCCAACGCCTGGTGGACGAAGGTCTTGCCGCCGTGATGGTGGCGCACTTGGAGGTACCCGCGCTGGATAGCACCAAGGGACGGCCCAGTACCCTAAGCCGCTATGTGGTGAGCGACCTGCTGGAAGAACAGATCGGGTTCCGAGGGCTGGTCTTTACCGATGCGCTCAACATGAAGGGCGTGGCCAATGCCGACAAGCCGGGCGAGATCGAGCTGCGCGCACTTCTGGCCGGTAATGATGTGATGCTTTTTCCGCAGGACCCCGTGAAGGCCATTGAACGGATCCGAAAGGCGATCGACGATAACGAGCTTGATCGCGCGGTGATCGACCACAAATGCCTGAAGGTGCTGCGTGCAAAGGAGTGGGCCGGGTTGAACCGGATGCGTCCGGTGGAAGTGACCGGGCTAACGAACGACCTGAACACCATGCAGGCCAAGCAACTGCGTCGTGATCTGTACGCCCGTGCGCTCACCGTCCTGAACGACAACAAGAACATCCTGCCCATCACCGATCTGCAGAAACAGCGTGTGGCCTCGGTGGTCATCGGGGACAGCCTGGGCAACGTGTTCCAGCGCAGCCTGCAGCGCTATGCCGATGTGGCCACCTTCCGGTGCGATAAGTCCATGCGCCGCGACAGCCTCAACGCATTGCTCCGCAAACTGGAGCCTTTCGATCGCGTGATCGTTTCGGTGCATGGCACCACTTACCGCGTGAACAAGGACTTCGGCATCCCCGAGACCGCCATGGACATCGTTCGGGAGATCGCTGCGCGTAAGCCCACGGTGTTCACGTTGTTCGCCAACCCGTACCGCCTCACGCGGGCCTACGGTGCACATTACCTCGCCAGTGTGGTGGTGGCCTACGAAGAGACCGAGGATTCTCAGGACCTGGCCGCACAGCTCATTTTCGGAGGGGTGGGGGCCACGGGACGCCTGCCCATTACCGCATCATCGTTCTACGCTGCTGGTGATGGTCGTGATGTGCGACCTGTCCGCAGGTTCGGCTACACGTTGCCGGAAGGCTTGGGAATGCGGTCCATCGATCTGCGGCCTATTGACGACATTGTGGCGAACGGGATACAGGCGCAAGCCTATCCGGGCTGCCAGGTCCTGGTGGCCGTGGACGGACAGGTGGTGATGAACAAGGCCTACGGCCATACCACCTACGCCAAGACCCGCCGTGTGCGCACCGACGACCTGTACGATCTGGCCTCGGTGACCAAGGTGGCAAGCACCACCCTGGCCCTTATGAAGTTGGTGGATGAAGGGCTGATCGACCTGGACAAACCGCTGGGCCACTACTTGCCCGAACTGGAGGACCACTACACGGCCCACGCCCGCATGGGAATCCGCGAGATCCTTACCCACCAAGCGGGGCTCAAAGCCTTTGTGCCGTTCCAGAGCCGCTTGATGAAGGACGGCAAGTTCAAGCCCGGTACGGTGAGCGACAGTGCTACCGAGCAATACACCATTCGTATCGCCGAAGGGCTTTACCTGAACCGGACCTACCGCGACAGTCTGTTCCTGTGGGTGTTGAAGACCCCGCTGGGCCAGAGGGGCGACTATGTGTACAGCGACATGGGCTACTACCTGTTGCAGGAAGTGATCGAGCGGCAGACAGGCATCCCGTTGGACCGCTACGTGGATGCACAGTTCTACCGTCCGCTGGGTGCCACCACCATGGGTTACAAGCCGTATGAGCGGTTTGCGAAGGAACGCATTGCGCCCACCGAGAATGATGCAGTGTTCCGGCAGCGGCAGGTGTGGGGCGATGTACACGACCCCGGTGCAGCGCTGAAAGGCGGTGTGGCGGGCCATGCCGGGCTTTTCGGCAGTGCCAATGACCTGGCCAAAGTGATGCAGATGCTGCTGAACGGAGGCTACTACGGCGGACGCCGATACCTCAGTGAAACGGTGGTGAAGGAGTTCACCAAGTGCCAGTTCTGCAAGCCCGATGGCAGTGGAAATCGACGTGGGCTTGGCTGGGACAAACCCGTGCGCGGCAAGGGTGGCCCCACTTGCGAGTGTGTGAGCTACGCCAGCTTCGGCCACACGGGCTTTACCGGTACCATGGTGTGGGCCGATCCCGAACAGAACGTGGTGTACGTGTTCCTGAGCAACCGCGTGTATCCCAAGGCGGATACCAATAAGCTGCTCGAAATGGGCATTCGCACCAAAGTGCAGGAGGTCATCCACGATGCGGTGGCCGCGAGGATCAAGCCCCAACGCGTGGCGTCCATTCCCACGGCAGGCAACTCAGTGCGCTAAGTACGGCGTAGGGTCCAGGTAGAACATCTTCTTCCAACCCTGGGGCGCCCCATCCATGCGCCACGGAAAGGGAATGAGCGTTACGATACTATAGTGCAAATGGGGCGGTTTGCCCTTCGCATTGCCGCTGTCGCCCACGGTGCCGATGATACTGCCAGCAGCGCACCAACGAAAGGAGGACGTGTTGATCGTATGAAGATGGGCGAAGTAGTGCAGCCTCCATTTCGGCCCGATCACAAGCACCATGTTGCCGCCCATGGCCAATTGGCCGGTGTAGAGCACAAGGCCACCGGTGGTGCTTTTTACATCGGTGCCGATCGGTGCGAACACGTCCACGCCTTTGTGTGTGCCACTGTGGCCCCACGGGTAGTACCAGAACGAGCGCGCGTTGTAGCTGTTGTTATCGGCACCGGCCACCGGGTTGCCTTTCGGGTGGGGCAGTACCAGTCCGACCAGCACGATGGTCAACAACCCCAGAATTGCTTTGCGTTTTCCCATGGATGCTGTAGTGGTAACGCGATCCCCCGAGGACCGTGTATGTGCCGCGTCAGTTGAGGAAAACGATGGCACCGTTGAGCACAGCAGCGAAGCTCACCCACAGCAGGTAGGGCAAAAGGAGCAACATGGCCGTGCGATGGATGGGGCCGAACGCGCGAATACACATCACGATCGCCAGCCACAGAAGCACGATCTCCACCAATGCCAACACGGGTGAACGCAGACCGAAGAACAGCAGCGACCACAGGAAATTGAGGAAGAGCTGAAGGAGATAAACCCCAAGCGCACGATGCTTGATCCTAGGCACTACGTTGCTGTTCCATACAAGACCTGCGGCGATGCCCATCAGGATGTACAGCACGGTCCAGACAGGCCCGAAGATCCAGTTGGGCGGGTTGAAGAATGGCTTGTTGATGCCGACATACCACGTTCCGATGGCATCCGCGGTGAGCAGTCCGCTCAATGATCCAAGGGCGAGCGTGCCGATAATGGTGATGCTGAACTTGACCGGTGCCGGGAGTGTACGCATGGATCAGAAGGGATAACCGATGGCGATATTGAGGATCAGGTTCCTGTTCCACTGGGCATCCAGATCGTTGAAGACCCAACGGTCACCAGCAGGTAGGTCCGGTCTGCGCAATGGGGCGGCCAGGTCCAGACGGATCACGATCACCTGAGGATCGATGCGTAGGCCCATACCCGCATCGAGCGCGATCTCGCTCACGAAAGTGTCCCAATAGAATGCACCACCCGGCCTTGAGGGGTCCTCATTCAGCAGCCATATGTTCCCGGCATCTGCGAAGAGCGCGCCTTTGACGAAACCTGAAATGGTAAAGCGGTACTCGGCGTTCAGCTCCAACTTGAGGTCGCCCACTTGATCCACCAGGAAGTTGCCTTCCTGCTCGGAGATATAGCTGCCTGGTCCTACACTGCGCGCCCGGAAACCGCGCAGGCTGTTTGTGCCGCCAGCATAGAACTGTTTCACATAGGGGAGCACTTCCGTGTTGCCGTAGGATATGCCCGTGTGGGTGAGCAGGCGCGTGACCAGTTGAGAGCCGCGTGCGCCGATGCTCCGATACCAGCGTAGTTCGGGCCGCAGGCGCAGGTATTGGCTGTAACGCTGGTCGAACAACGTGTAACCTTCCTCGGGTCTGACGCCACGTGTTCCTGAGAAGATGGCCGACAACAGGTTGCCACTCTCATCGGCCCCCAAGCTGTAAACAAGCCAGGTTCGCTGGTTCTCATGGTTCTTCGTGCTGCGGGTAAAGGTGTATCCAATGCCCACCACGAACTGGTCCTCGAAGCTGCGCCTGATCGTGGGGTTCTCGTCCAGGAAGGCGTTGAAATCGTCGGTGGTGTAGAACAGGTTGTTGTAGCTCACCTCCAACAGTTGCAGGTCGTGCCACACTTTTCGGTCCCGGCGCCACGCATAGTTGAGACCTATTGCAGCAGAACGCATCCCATAGAGGTTGATGCGCCTGAAGAGGCCATAGCCAGCTGCGAAGTTGGTGGTGGGGGTACTGCTTCGCAGACCTTTGGGTTCAGGCAACAGGAGCATGCGGGGAATGGCAAGGCCGGCCTTGATGCCCACTTCGTAGGCGTTGGTGCCCTTTTCGGCGCCAGCCACCTGCGTCTCGAATCGTCCGTTCACATCCAAGGTGAATTGTTCGGCCCCTCCCAGCAGGTTGCGGTCCACGAAACCGGCGCGAATACCGGGGCCGGCGAAGTTGTTGCTCTTGCTCACCGCGTTCAGTTCGCTGAAGAGCGAGAATTGTTTCAAGGGTATCATGGCGATACGCGCATGCAGCACATCATCGCGCAGCGAATCCTCTGCATAGGCCACCAGCACGTTACGGAACACACCATAGGAATTGAGGTACCGCTGCATGGCGTTGCTGCGCGCAAGCGATGAGGTATCGCCCGGCCGCACGAACACACCGCGTAACAAGGGCTCCGGGCGGTACATGCCCAGGTAACTGATCATGTCCACGCTTTCCACGCGGGTGGTGTCGGTAGGAGGAAGAACCTCGTCCTGATCGGTGTGCACGGTAACGGACCCAATGGTGTGGATGCGGCGCTTCTGGGCGCTGGTGGTGGATTTTACACGTAGGTGCAACGCAAGGGTCTTGTCTCCATTGGCCGTGTCGGCAGCCCAGACCAGGTCGTCCGCGCGCAATCGGTACCAGCCTTGGTCGCGTAAACGGTCGGCCACTCGGGCACGTTCCTCGGTCAGGCGGGCAAGGTGGTAGGGCTCGCCGACCTTGATCCTGCATTGGGCCAGCATTAGAAAGATGGCGCTGTCCAGCGCATCGCCGTTCGTGAGGCCCATGCGCAGGCTCCGGATCACATGCGGAGCACCCGGCGATACTGTGAAGGTCGCCGAGGCCTTTCGACCACTGCGCACCACTTCATACCTGCTGGCCGCATCGAAGTAGCCACGATTGCGCATGCGGTTCATCATGGCCGCGTTGATGTCGTCCAATGGTAGTTGCTCCAGATACACTGGTGCAGCTCCCACCTTGTATTTCAACCAGAAGCGCAGGCCTTTCTGCTTCTTTGGTTCCTTCACCGAGTTGTGCAAGGCCACCATGGGGCGCATGCCCAGTATTTCGTTGTTGGCACTTGGTCGAACCAGCTCGGCAAGTTCCAGGTGTGCACCTTTCGCATCGAATGCAGGTTCTTCGGTCCAAGCAATCGTGAAGCCCGTGTACAGCGGACGTTCTTCGGTGCTGTAGCGCAGACCCGTGCACGAACTCAGCATCATCGCTGCCATGGCGACAATGATGGATATTCGATGGCTATGGGGGCAGATGCTCACGGTTCGTTCTCGCGGTTGCGTTCGGCCTCGCGTAGCTTCAACAGTTCCCGCCGCAGTCGTTCCAGTTCCTTGGCGTTCTTCTCGAAGTCGCGTGTCAGCATGATGGCCACGCCGTTGTTCACCAGTTCGCCGTCATAGAGGTCGTAGGCGTTCTCGTGGTAGGCGCGCAGCCGCAGGCGGCCATCGGCAGTGAGGTCGTAGGCGATGGCATATTGCGGCGCTTTGGTATTGCTCATCGCGCTCACGTCCTGCTTCTTCTCGTTGTAGCCGATGGATCCGCCCGCCTCAAAGCTCACGCGGTCGTTCAGCACACGCTGTGTCACTTTGTAATCCACCGTGGTGCGCGAATAGCTTTCACCGCCCTGGGTCTGGTCGTAGGTGTTCACGCCCAATTGAATGTCCATGCCCTTGATGCCCTGGCCGGCCAGGCGGTTGAGCTGTTGCGTAAGGATGCTGTTCACCGAGTTGCGCGCTGCTGTGCTGGCCAGGTTGCTGCCACCCTGATCGGGGTTGCTCTCGTTCTCGATGAAGGTGCTGAGCACGAGCAGGCCGAACACTTGGCGGTTCAGTTCTTCCTGGCTACTGGGCTTTGACAGCTGGTCAAGCACGCTGTTCACCTGCGGATAGCTGTTGCGCACCTGCCGGTCCATATCGAGCCCGAAACTGATGTTGGGCGCCTGCACGGCCTCACGGATCTTGATGATCACATCGAAGGGCAAGGGTGCCTGCAGGGCATTTCGTTCGCTTTCTGTGAGCCCGCCGCGCGAGTTGGCCACCAATGGATATGGCGCCACCTTGGTGCTGTACTTGGCCTTGATGTCCATGCGGCCTGCGAGCGGATCTCCATCCCAAATGATGGTGCCTCCGGGTACCAGGTCGAAGCGCTTTTTCACGAGTCCGTAGAATTCCACGGTGTAGCCGCCATCAACCACGGTGAAGGGTCCTTGCAGGTAGATATCGCCCTCGGGGTTGTAGCGGAAGCGCAGGTCGGCCTCGCCGCGGAAGGAGGCTGCATCGCCCGTGGTGGGGTCGATGACGATGTTGAACCTGGCGTTGCGGTCCAGCTTGAACTGTAGGTCGAGGTCGATGCCGGGTAACTGCGCCGCCAGCGAGTCGCGGAGCATTTCGCTGTCCGTTCGCACGAGCAAGGTGTCCTTTGCATCGAAGTCCGAAGTGAATTGCACGATGCCTCCGTGGTCGATCATTTCCACTTTGCTTCCCGGCAGCACCACGCTGATGGCGGTTGAATCCAGTATGCCCACCTCGCCTTTGACGATAGGCGTGGTCGCCGTTCCACCAATGCGCAGGTCGATGCCGCCGAAGAGCTTGCCGTAGAATATGGGGTTCTCCTTGGCCGTGCTGTTCACCAGTTGGAATCGTTCGGTGCGGAGTCGCAGGTCCAGCGAAGGTTCTTTACTGACGCTGGTGTTCACGCGGCCATCCAGCCGGAACCGGTTGTCCTTGGCATCGAGCACCTCCAGGTCGTTCAGGGCCAGGCCCTGTTCATCGAAAACGATGGTGTCCTGCGCGATCCGGTAGACGGCGCCGGTCTGAATTAGGCCGAAACGGCCCTCGGTAATGGCTGTCGTCCCGAGGACCTTCACTTGCTCGCCGTTCTGCTCATAGCGCAGCTCGCCATTAAGAGCACCGCTCAGATCGAACAGGTACTCTTCCACCAGGGGCTTGAACAGGGCGAGGTCCTTCAGATCAAGGTCGCTGTCCACTTGCACGCGGGTTTCCTCTCTGCTCAGGTCGGCCTCGAAGGCCGCGCTGGCATGGTCGGTGCCGGCGTCCAGTTCGAACGATCCCGTGTAAAGGTCCTTGCGGTCTTCTTCTAAATAGACCTGCACATTGCCCAAGGCAACCTCCATCAGTTCGAGCCGGTGCAGCGCGATATCCGCTTTCAAGCGCTCATGCTCGTGCATGGGCAGAAGTACAGTGGCGTCCAAGGTTCCGCGGATCAGGGCAAGGCTGTCGGCGCTGCGTACCAAGCCTGTGATGTTCGCCAGTTCGAGGCCCGTGATCTCCAAGTGGTTGCCATCCGTTTCCGTGCGCAGTTCGATGCGCTGTTGTCCACTGGTGATCGCAAAGTCCTTGGCGTGTAGTCCGTTCGGGTCGAGGTAAAGCGCGTTCCCAGCCATCGCCTTCCACAGGTTACGGTCCAGAACGAGGTCTTCCTGCAGATGTGCCACGGGTATACCGTCCTCACGGCGCAGGTCGAGCCCAATGCGGTAACGATCCGTGTTTCCGTCGCGGAGGCGGAGCAGTGTTCGTAAGGCCCCGGGTGCGTTGGTGGCCTGTAAGGTCACATCGTCCAAGTGCAGGCTGTCGCGCATCACCTGCAGCACGTCGAGTTGTCCCTCCAGGTCCGGGCCCGCTGCGTTCAGATCGATGCGCAGTCCCTTCACTTCCACACCGGTGTAGTCGAGCAGGGGGATGTCCACGTTCAAGGCAAGCGAGTCGAGGTCACTGTCGTAGCGGCCCTCGAAGCGCTTCACTTCCATGGCATACAGTGCGGGATGGATCAGGCTGGCGAGACGCTCTGTGCCAGGCAGGTCCACCTTCAGGGTGATGCGCTTGCCTGCGGGTGGTACGAACGCGTACGGCTCCTGGAACGAACCTAGCAGTCGTTCGCGCAGAAGCGAAGCGGTGCTGTCCAGCGACAGGTTCGCGTGGTAGTTGATCCGAGCGGCATCGCAATCGAGGTCGAGCGCCGTGGAATCTGTATCCAACAGGCCGGTCAATAAGAAGCGCTCGAAGGCGAACGTGCGTTCGGCATTGAACACACGCAGACCGGGTGCTTCCAGCGTGTATTGTCCGCGTGCGTCGGGCATCAATGCGATGCGACCCTTCAAAGGGCCATCCATGTTCAGCACATAGGGTGTAAGTCCCAGTTCCTGCAAGTGGAGGCTCTTCAAGGCCAGATCAAAGGCGACCACCAGGCTGTCTCCGCGCTCGGGCCAAGGGCTGTGCGTTTTCAGCGTGAACGCAGCAGCTTGTGCATCGCTGGTCAATGTGCTGTGCAGCGAATCGCCCGCAACATTGGCGTTCAAGTGTAGGTGGGAGAGGTCGTTCCCCAGGTAGCTGAGCGCGGTTGGGGTGAATGTGAACGAGCCTTTGCGATCCGGCTGGTGGAGCTTATTCCCTTTGGCCACAAGCGAGAAGCTCAAGGGACCGATGGAGGTGTCGCCGGTGAAGCGAGCGGCTGCAATGTTGTCGGCGGTGATGTCCACCTGGATGTGGCCGGGTACGTTGCCCTTCCAGTCGCGCGCTTCGGCCGTTCCCTTCAGATCGCCGAGGTCGCTCTTCATTTCCAACCGTAAGCTGGCATCCAGACCCGTTCCGTTGACGTTGCCACGAAGGGTTAGCCGTGATGGCACCGGCACATCACCCGGTGTGTATGCCTTGATCACCTTGCGCAACCCTTCGCCCAGGACCAGTTCGTTCACGGTAAGCGCATAGCTGCTCCTCGGCCAATCCATAGCCTTGCTGATGCGGCCATTGGCGAGGACCGTGGTGCCTTGGTCGCCATCCAGTTGAACGCCGGCCTCTCGGATGTCCTGCACGCTGCCCTCGATCCACAGGCGTGTCTTCCAGCGTTCTTCCGCAGCCGCGCCAGCGGGTAGTTCAATACCCATTTGCATCAGCAGTGGCAGCAGGTCCGCCAGCCGTATATCTCCTTCGATCTCAGCCTCGACAGGCACTGCTTCGGGCGTTCGGTACGCCACCGACAGATCCCCGGGTGCCGCAGTAGCACTGAAGTTGATGTTATTCTCGAATGCTTCGATCCGGCCTTCGGTCAATGCTATGGTCGCCGGTGTCGCATCGAGGCTTGCGGTCAGGCTTACGCGCTCCTTTTCGGGACCACCCTTGAAGGCGAGGTTGTCCAATTGAAGCGCCATGCGATCGTTGTTCACCACGACATCACGGGCACCCAAGCCAACAGCGTTGTACACCATGTGCGCTGGATCGAACAGCAGGGCAGGGGCGGAGATACTATCCGTGTGGAAGGCGATGCCGCTGTTGGACACACGCAATCGGTCGATAGCAAGGTCCCAGTCCTGAGTCCAATAGCGGAAGCCATCGTGCTGGTCCAGCCACAGGGGCGGTGCCTCCGATGGAGCAGGTGCGTTGGGCCGGGTGTAGCTGATCATGCCCAGCTCGAAGCCTGAGAGATCCACGTTGGAAAGGGCCAGGCGCTGTTGTGCGGTGATCACATCATGTGCCTCTACGGTGCCGTTGTGCAAGGCGATCCAGAGGCTGTCGCCTGTGTTCACGGTGGTCATGCTGAAACGCACATCGTCCACTCCAATGGACTTGAACCGGATGTCCAGATCGGACAAGGGATCCTGCAAGGCCGGGTAGCTTGGTGGTTCGGGTGTGCCGCTCGTGGTCCGCAGGTCGATGCGGGTCCGTTGCAATGCGATGGTGTTCACATGGAATCGCAGCGGATCGATCGCCATGTTGTCCAGCGCAACATCGAGTTCGCCCAGGTCAAGGTTCAGCCCCAGTTCGCTGGGCTCCAACTCCATGGTGAAACGCACGCGTTCCACATGGATCTTGCGCGTATCAAACTGGAAGCCTCCGGCAGTATCCTTGGGCTGTTCAACCTCTTCATCCTTGCCCGCGAAGGCCTTGATGATGAAGTTGAAATTGAATGTGCTGTCGACGTTCTGGTGCACGTGGGCGCGGATGCCGGCGAGGTCAACTTCCTTGAGGAACAACCGGCCACCGAGCAGATCGCATAGCCCGGCATTGGCTTGGATGCGCTCCGCATAAAGCAATGTGTCGCCCTGCTCATCCGCTAGGAACAAGCCTTCCAATCGAACTGTGAGCGGGAAGCCGATCCGCAGCCGATCAAGGGTCACTTTAGTCCCTGTTCTACCTGATAGGAAAGCCACTGCACGTCCACGGATCACGTGCTGCACCGGCGGCAGGTACACCAGTAACACTACAAAGGCCACCACCAATATCGGCACCAGAAGCAGTCGCAGCGCGATCTTCCGGAGCACACGCCGCCAGTTCCGCGATGGTTCCGCGGCGGGTTTTTCAGTGCTATTTTGTGTGGTGCTCGACAACGGTCCCGAAAGTACGGGCGCGCCAGCACAGGGGAATGCCCGTAGCGCTCCCAACGCATCGGTCCTTGGTCAGACCAGATGCATTGGGAGGCTCGCGCGGGCGGTCACAACTTCAGTTCCTTCATCTCGCCTTTGTCCGTGATCCACAGATAGCGGATGATCTCCTTCACGTCCTTCTTGGGGAATGCCTCCGGAAGTTGGCAATGCAAGGTGATGTTGTAGGTGTACTGCACCGGTGGCTCTGTTATCTCGGCATGCAGCACAATATCGAACTGGCCGTAGGGTACCTTGTTGTAGAACAACGTATTGGGCTGTCGCACATCGTTCACCACCTGACCTTTTCGGCGGCTATTGAGGCTGCTTTGCACGCGCGACTTGTAAGTGGTATAGCGGTCAAGCGGGAAGTAGGCGCCGTTCTTTTCCGCTGCGATCCGGTGGCTTTCGGTCACTTTCAGGCCCAGCTTCTCGAAGTTGGCCAGTTTCTGTTGCAGCAGTTTCGTGGCGAACATGCGGAGCGTATCGTAGCAGGCGCTCTGGTCCTTCACGAAGAAGTCCACCTTCACCAGGTCGTAGATCTCCTCCTTGGCGCAGGCTGTAACCAATTTGTCCAGTACCCGCGCATCGCGGAACTTGATGTGGATGTTCTTCTGGATCTCGAAACCAGCGGGGATCTCCTGGTAGGTCTTGCTGAAAAACTTGCGCGTGGTCTCCAACTCGTATACGGGAACGAAGGAGAGCATGTCCGTGAAGAAGTCATCGGCTTTCACCCCCTGCTCCTTCACGCGGCGCATCACCGCGTTGATCCTGGTGTTCATCAGGCTGTCCGCCTCTTCGGCGGTCTGGCCCAATTGTGTAATGTGGAAGATGGCGAGGTAGCTGTCCGCCTTCATGTTCATCATGGCGTTCACCTCCAGCACCAGCATATTGCCCTGTAGCGAGGCTTTCACCGGCTGTTCGGCCTGTTGGAAGAAGATGCGGCTATTGCTCTCGTACATCAGATTACCCATGGCCTGCGGACGGGCCGTTAGGGCCAGCGCGAGCGCTGGCAATAGGATCAGGGTGCGTGTGCTTGGGTTCATGTTCCGTTCGGTTTTGCGAGCGGTACACGAAGGATGGCCAAGCGTTCAATCCTTCGCCTTTCCTTCTTGTGCAGGTGGCGGTGTAAGGCGGCGCGAACCGGCGTACAGGTCGTAGCGGAAGTAGCGGCAGTCCAGTGGGCCGTTGAACAACTGGACGCGCTTTCCGGGCGTTAGGCGGATCCGTTTGGCCGCATCCAAGTTGCTGGTGAGGACCCACGCGGTCCAGCCCGACCAGCGGTGTTTCAGCGTGTCGCCGATCATGGTGTACAGCGCATCGATCTCCTCATCATCCGAAGCACGTCCGATCCCGTGCTGGTCCATGCGTTCGCCGTAGGGCGGGTTCATGATCAGCATGCCCGGATTCTCGGGCGCTTCAAGGTCGGCAAAGGCGCTGTGGCGCAGGGTGATGGCATCTTCCAACTTGGCAGCGCGAACGGTGTCCTGGGCCTTGCGGAGGGTGGTGCGGTTGATATCGCCACCGATCAGCACCGGTGAGGCATCGGTGATCCGATCGATCATGGCGCCACGGATCTTCTCCCAGAGGTCTTCATCGAAGTCGGGCCATAGCTCGAACCCGAACTTCGCACGATAATAACCCGGCGGAATGTTCGCGGCCAAAAGCGCGGCCTCGATCAGCAATGTTCCAGATCCGCACATGGGGTCCACCAAGGGCATCTGGCGGTCCCAGCCGCTCAATAGCACCATGCCTGCGGCAAGCACCTCGTTAAGGGGTGCAGCGTTGGTGTCCTGTCGGTAACCGCGTTCATGCAACGAACCGCCGGAACTGTCCAGCGATACCGTACAGTGCTCGTTCACCACGTGGATATGGATCCGTAGCGTGGGGTCGTGCAGGTAGACCGAAGGGCGCCTACCGGTCTTCTCGCGGAATCGGTCCACAATGGCATCCTTGGCCTTCAATGCCAGGAATTGGCTGTTGTCGGCCCAACGAGCATTCAGGTTGCACTTGATCAGGAAGGTGTCCGTGTTGGTCATGTGGGCATCCCACCGGATACGCTTCACGCCCATGTAGAATTCCTCCGCATTTCGAGCCTGGAAGCTGGCAATCGGTACAAGTACCCGCACAGCAGTACGCAGCATGAAGTTCGCCTTGTAAAGGAAGCCGAGGTCGCCGGTGAAGCTCACAGCCCGGTTGTGGCGCTCGGTATCTCGGGCGCCCAGTTTCACCAGTTCGGTGCGCAATACGTCCTCCAGACCGTGAAGGGTCTGCGCGATCATGCGGAAGGATCCATTCTCCATGGCTGTGGCCGCGAAGGTCGTGCATGCTGCGCGATCGGCTAACCGCTACCTTCGCGGCCCATTACAACCCCATGAACGTACGTTTCGCTTCCGCCGTGCTGGCGATGACCATCCTCAGCGCTTGCTCCCAAGGCCAGAAAGGCCGCGTGAACCTTCAGACCGAGATGGATTCCGTGAGCTACGCCATCGGTACCGACATCGGCAGCAACTTCAAGCGTTCCAAGCTGGATAGCGTGAACGTGGAGGCTCTCGCCATGGGACTGCGCGACGCATTGGACAGTGCGATGCTCTTTGATGAGGCCACCGTGCAGCAAGTGGTGCAAGGCTACATGATGAAGGTGCAGGAGAAACAAATGGCCGCCGAGCGTGCCAAAGGCGAGGAGAACCGTCTGGCCGGTGAGAAGTTCCTTGCCGAGAACGGCAAGCGCACGGGTGTGGTGACCACACCGAGCGGCCTACAGTACGAGGTGGTCACCCTCGGTACCGGACCCAAGCCCGTGGCTACGGACAAAGTGAAAGTGCACTATACCGGCATGCTTATCGATGGCAGCAAGTTCGATAGCTCGGTGGATCGTGGCGTGCCTGCCACCTTCGGTGTGGGCCAGGTGATCCCCGGATGGGTGGAAGGCATCCAGCTGATGCCCACCGGTAGCAAGTTCAAGTTCTACATCCCCAGCGATCTGGCCTATGGTCCGCAGGGTGCTGGCGAGAAGATCCCCGGTAACAGCACGCTCATCTTCGATGTGGAGCTGTTGGAAGTGGTGAAGTAAGCCGCCGAGCGATTTTCCTTGGATGATGCCCGGCCGGGGAGGTCGGGCATCATTTTTTGTGTTGTGTGTGGAGGGGAGTAATGACCTAAGTGAATGAAGTATGTATGGCCATACATTCTTCTGAGGTCTACTCGATCGTGCCCGGAGTCATAATTATTCTGATTTCGAGATGGTTGAATGATTCATTGTGGTGGGAGTGAGTCGGGAACTTAGCCTGAAGTATGTATGGCCATACATATATCAATTCCATTTTCACGGGGTTTCAACCCCGCCACTATCTGACCACAGACCCATCCATCAACCCACGAACCTCCTTCACCGATCAGCCTGTACCACTCTTCACATCCTACGGACGTTCAGGCAGTAACATCCAGTGGGTCACCTCATGGAAGAACCGATTACTTGTGCCTTCGCCCAACCAGAAATGGGGAGCGCCAGTGTAGCCTGTCTTGCTGGGGTTCTTTACGAAAAAGTCACGGGCAAAGCGCATCACCACCACTTCACGGAGTTCCGAAGCGCCGGTCTTGCCGGGTAGGTACACACTATTGCCGGGGGTGAAGCACAGCACACGGGAACCATCCTCCGGTAGCGCATCGTTCACGCTTGTCCAATTGGCCATGGCGCCCAAGATAGCCGATGGGGTTCGGTCACCTCATACCATGGGCTCCAAAGGCACCTCATCGCCGGTCACCAGGTCCAGCAGTCGCGTTTTTGCCTGTTCGGCATATTGGCGGGTCTGATCATCGGCATCGGCGAACATCTTACCCGTTTCCTTTTGAAGCAGGTAGCGCAAGAGGTCCTTTTGGATAGTAAGGCCCGTGGCCGTGATCACGCCATGTTTGCTATGGCCCCATTGCCAAAGCATGCGCAGGGCCAGCCGGAGCGAGGTGCGATCGTGCAAGCGGCCGCCCTGCACCACCCAGCCGCGACCCTCATGGCGTTGCACCAAAGCGCGCATGGCGGTGCGGATGACACCCACGAGGCTGTCAACGGTGATGGGGCCTTCGGGACGCCGCACCAGATCCGCGGGTGTAATGGTGTCGTGCCTTAGGTAATAGAGCTGGTTGGCGCGCGGCATGCTTTTGTTGAACTCCATCATGGCAGAATTCACAGTTCCACTGTGGACCACGATGGTGCCGTCGTGCCCGTCAACGGCCTCGCGCTCCTTGTCGGCGAGCATTTCCAGGTAGCTCGCCTTCACCTTCATGGGGTCCAGCGGAGGCAGTACGAAGGAGGGTGCACCAATGGCATGGCATCCGCGGCGGTGGCAGGTGCCGATCAATAGAAGGCTCAATGCCCGCAGGAATGGGGCGTTCAGTCCGATGATCTCGCGGTCGGGCAGTACGTGTGTTTCCGGGCCATGGAACAAGGCCACATGGTCGGCAGCATAGCCCTGCGGGTCGAAGCTCAGTCCTGCCGCGTGGTGCATCAGCTCGAACAGGATCTCGTCCGCTTCCAAGGCTCCGGCCACGGTATCGATCATGACCGTGGCCCGGAAAGTACCGCGGTCAAGGCCGAGCTGCTCTTCCAACGTGGTGAACACCTGTGCCCAGAATCGCGCTTCCAAGTGTCCCTGCACATCGCGCAGGTAGAACCACACACCGCCTTGGCGCGCGGCCAGTTCGCGGGCACTGCCTAGTGCGAACAGTGCCAGGTCGAAGAAACATGCCGGTACGGGGTCGCCATCATGCGTTAAGGCGCCTTCGAGGGCGTAGAGCGGACGCGGCACCACCATCAGTCGGGTGGCGGTTGCGGGATTGATGCGGATGCGCCCCAATGCGGGGTCCAGGTAGGCGAGGTCCAGGCGGGCGGCGCGCTCCAGGCTCCGGTGCGCTCGCAGCATGCTCCAGGTATCGGCTGTGGTGAAGTTCCACAGGTCGGCGATGTAGCTCTTGGCACCAGCGTTCAAACCGTTGATCAGCTCGCTGCGTGTGGCACCTCCGATGAGTTCCACACGACGTTCCTGAAGCGCCTCGGGCGGCGGGCTCACTTTCCATTCGGTACTGCGCACATGGGCGGTCTCTTCGCGAAAGGCCACTTGGCCCTCGGAGAGTTGTGCGCGTCGTCGGGTGCGGTCGTTAAGTAGGTCCGTGCGCCGTTTACCGTGCCGGTGTTCAAGCTCGGTGATCAATGCCCGCAGGGCGGGGGTGAGGATACGGTCCTCCACGGTGCCGGTCAGCATGGTGCGCTCGTCAATGGCCACGTTCTACGCGGACAGGTCCTCGAAGGTTGTCGACGGGAGGCAGCTTGCTGTCGATGAGTGGAAACGTTGGTAGGTAGGGCCTCGCTTACCCCATAAGCACCAACAAGGCAGGGCACCACACGCCCACACAAACTACTTTAGCGACCCGTTCGCAGGGACCCTTCCGTCCCGGAAAGGACCAACCCCCAAGCCCATCGGCATGAGGCATCTCACTTTCATCCCCCTGGCCACCATGCTTGCCGCACCCGTCGCCGCACAGACCCGCGCCATCAATTACACCGAGTTCGACCTCGAGAACGGATTGCATGTGATCCTGCACGAGGACCACAGCACACCCATCGTGGCCGTTAGCGTGATGTACCACGTGGGCAGTAAAAATGAGGAGAAGGACCGTCGCGGCTTCGCGCACTTCTTCGAGCATCTGTTGTTCGAGGGCTCTGAGAACATCGGGCGCGGCGAGTTCAGCAAGTATGTTGAACGTGCTGGAGGCGTGCTGAACGCCAACACCACCGGTGACCGTACGTACTATTACGAGGTGCTGCCCAGCAACCAATTGGAACTTGGGCTATGGCTCGAGAGCGAGCGCATGTTGCACGCCAAGGTTGATCAGAAGGGTGTGGATACCCAGCGGGAAGTGGTGAAGGAGGAGCGACGCCAGCGATACGAGAACCAACCCTACGGCACCATCCTCATCGAGGTGCTGAAGCGGGCCTATACCGAGCATCCCTACCAGTGGCCCACCATCGGCTTCATGGAAGACCTGAACGCCGCCAGTGAGGCTGACTACAAGGCGTTCTACAAGAAGTTCTACATCCCGAACAACGCCGTTCTGGTGGTGGCGGGAGACATTGACCCGGCGCAAGCGAAAGTGTTGGTCTTCAAGTACTTCAGTGGTATTCCCAAGGGCGAACCGGTGAAACAGCCCATGGCCGTGGAACCGCCCTTGGAAAAGGAGGTTCGCGACATCATCTACGATCGCATCCAGCTGCCTGCCGTGGTGCAGGGTTACCGCATTCCCGCCAACGGAACCCCCGATTTCTATGCCGTGGAAATGGTGAACCGCCTGCTGAGCAATGGCAATGCCTCGCGATTGAACCGATCGTTGAAGGATGAGCAACAGAAGGCCGTGTATACCGGAGCTTTCTCCCTTCCGTTCGAGCACCCCGGACTGGCCATCCTGTACGCCATTGCCAATGCGGGCGTGGATGCCAAGGACCTGGAGCGCGCCATGGACGCCGAACTGCACCGCATCCAGAAGGAGGGTGTGGGGGCCGAGGAGTTCGCCAAGCTGCTGGCCCAGTTGGAGACCGAGGCCATCCAGGACAACAGCCGGGTGGCCGGTGTTGCCGGCAACCTTGCAACAGCCCACATGTTGCTGGGCAATACCGCCCTGGTCAACAAGGAACTGGAGCGCTACCTCGCCCTGACCCCGGCCGACCTGCAGCGCGCGGCCCAGACCTATTTCAGTACCGACCGGCGCGTAGTGCTCCACTACCTGCCCATGAACCAGAAACCACAATGATCCGCAGTGCCAACCCTTTCACGCGCATGGGCCTCGCCGGCCTGTGCCTGGCCGGTAGCCTGCTTTCCTCGGCCCCGATGAACGCCCAGATCGATCGCAGCAGACCGCCCGTTCCCGGACCAGCACCCACCGTGCAGCTCGGCAGTCACTCCAGTTTCACCCTGCCCAACGGCATGCGCGTCATCGTGGTGGAGAACCACAAACTGCCGCTGGCCAGTGTGCAGGTGCGCTTCGACATACCTCCCGTGGCGCAGGGCGACAAGACCGGTTACGTGGACCTGGTGGGCGACCTCCTGGCCACCGGTACGGCCACGCGCAGCAAGGCCGATATCGATGAATCGGTGGAGAAGCTCGGGGGCTTCCTGGTCACCAGCAGCGATGGGGCCTACACCGCCGGCCTTAAGAAGAACCTACCGGCGCTCATGACCGTGCTGAAGGACGTGGTGACCGCACCGAGCTTTCCGGAGCGCGAGTTCACCAAGGCGATCACCCGCTACCGTTCGGGCATTCAGCAGCGCAAGGACGACCCCGATGCCATTGCCGAGGCCGTGGGCCGCGCCGCTACCTTCGGAAGGAACCATCCGTACGGCGAGGTGATGACGGAGAAGTCGTTGAACAACATCGCGATCAAGCACATCAACGGCTATTACCAGCGCTTCTTCCGGCCCGAAAAAGGCTACCTCGTGTTCGTGGGGGACATCACCATGAAGGAGGCGAAGAAGTTGGCCAAGGAGGCCTTTGGTGCCTGGAAGCCCGCCATGCCGCCCATGACCATCGATGAGAACGGGAACGAGATCGTGGAAGGCCTGGGCACCGTCCATTACTTGGGGCAACCCGTGACCGCCACCGGCTTGCGCCGTGTGCAGTTGGTGGACCGTCCGGGCTCGGCCCAGTCCGTGATCCGCGTGACCTTTCCGCTGAACCTGCAGCCCAAGGATAACCGGGCACTGGCCGCTCAGGTGATGAACACCATTCTCGGTGGTGGTGTGTTCAATGCACGCTTGATGCAGAACCTGCGCGAGGACAAGGCCTGGACCTACGGCGCCTACTCCAGCCTTGATGCCGATCGCTTCAACGGCAGTTTTTCGGCCAGTGTGAGCGTTCGCAACAATGTGACCGATAGCGCCCTCACCGAGATCGTGAAGGAACTCGAGCGCATGCGTAACGAGGGTGTCACCACCGAGGAGCTCGATCTGGCCAAGAAGTACATGGCCGGCAGCTTCGCCCGCAGCCTCGAGGATCCCCGCACCGTGGCCCGATTCGCGTTGAACACCTACCTGAACGGCCTGGCCGAGGACCACTACGCCACCTACCTGCAGCGGTTGGATGCCGTTACGAAGGACGATGTGAAGGCCGCTGCGGAGGCCTTCCTGCATCCGGACAACGCCGTGCTCTTCGTGGTGGGCGACAAGCAGGAGGTCTACAACAAACTGGTGCCCTTGAGCCGCGATGTGGTGGCACCGGTATTCGAACTGGACGAGAACGGCGAGCCATGGAATGAAACCCTGATACCCGTTCAGGACCGCACTCCTGAGCAGGTGATCGATGCCTACATCGAGGCCATCGGTGGTCGCGCGGCTGCCACAAAGCTCAACGATGTGAAGTTGGTTTACACCACCACGTTGGGCGGCATGGACATCACCATTACCCAGTGGTACGGAAGGGGCGGACTTTATCGCAGCGAGACCCGCATGGGCGACCAGCTCTTGGCCGAGGAGGTCTTCGATGGTTCACGGGGAGTGCGTCGGGGACAGGGCGGCGAATACGAGGTGATGGATGCCGAACTGGAGGACCTGCACTTCAACGGGATGCTCGTACCCGAGCTCGACCTGAAGAAGTTCATGGACCAGATGATCCTCGGAGGTCGCATCAAGATCGCCGATCGCGATGCTTACAAAGTGGTGATGACCACCATGAACATGCAGAGCGTGGAGGACTATTTCCACGTGGATACCGGTCTCCGCATCCGCCGCATCGAACGGAAGTACGCGCAAGGCCGACCCATGACCATTACCACCGACTACAAGGATCATCGCCAAGTGGGTGGTGTGTTATTGCCCCACACGGTGGAGCAGGCCGGTGGCCCCATGGGCATCGTGGTGCTGACCTTGAAGGAGGCCACGGTACTGGCAAAGGCACAGCCGGCCAGCTTCTTCGGAACGGGATTGCCGCCGGTGGAGGAATAGGCTCGGTCAGAGCTTGAGCACCTTGCGGGCCACTACCTGGCCAGCACCGTTCGATAGCACCAGGTAAGTGCCCGGGGCCAGGTCGCTTAGGTCGCTCAAGCTGGTCTGTACGCTTGACCCTTGTGCGGAAAGAGTGCGTAGTACCCTGCCGTAGGCGTCGCAAAGCACAATGCGTTCAGGCACCACAGACCCGAAATTGAAGGTCAAGTGGTCCACAAAAGGTGATGGATATACATCGAACATGCTGCTCGTGGTCTGTTCTTCCACCGCCAAAGCAGGCCCGCATCCTGTGCTCGCCAAGTTCTCAGGGGATGAGAGGTTCGATCGTCCTGCGACCGAACTGTTCAAACAGGCGTGTACACGATCGCGTTGGCCAATCGTGAACATCCGGGAACAGTAGGAGGTGGACATGATGTTCTCTTCCATGAACCGTACGGTATCACAGGCGTTTTCTGTGAGGTCACAGGTGTTGTAGCTCCTGCACTTGGGTGTGTCGGACACCTCGTCATCGCCACACGGTCCGCCTGCCACAGGGACCTCATACAGGCGCTTCAGGTCCAGGTACCGTGCCAGTGCGTAAGGTAGGGCCCTGGATGTGGATAATGAGCCGGTGCCGATGGTGCCCATGTAATTGTGCAGGATCATGATGCCATCCTGCAACGGCTGTGCAACGGCAGTGGCAGGTGCGGTACCGATCGCAGCTTGGCCAGTCGTGATGGTGGATACCACCCAGATATTCAGATATCGATCGGGTGGCCAGCCGTTCACATAGCTCTCCGGCTCACCACCCTGTTCGGTCAGTGGGGTCTCGATACGCTCAATGCCCGTGGTGGGGGCTCCGGATGGGTCGATAGAGGCAAGGCATAAACGCACCTCCATGTCCGCAACGAGCACATCGAAAGGAGGTTCCACGACCGGCATGGGGGTCAGGTCAAAGACATTGTTCGCCAGTTCCAACGCATTGTAGATCTGTGCATCGCTGATGTTCTCCATACCGTTCTGGTGCAGAACATGGACGATCACGGGTATGGTGTATAACGAACTGCCTATCTGGGCCCTGCCGTCGTACGACAGCACGATAAAGCCTCCGATCAACAAGCTATTGATGCAACGGGTACTTATGGTCATGGCCGTGGGGTTAGGTCGAGTGAAAGTAACCGCCTGCCTTACTTGTCCCTTGAATGTAGCAGCATACGGTCGGTTGGATCGGAGGATCGTTGAAGTTATACCGTTCCTTGAAGCGAATAGCTGGCCTTTTCGGCTTGGGATACGACGTGCTGATGCCAATTTCCATCACCAGCAGACCCCGAACAGTGGGCTTTGTTAGGGCGCGATGTACGTTCGATCAACCAGGCCCAGTAGCTGATCGCCTCATTGTGAGGGAAATAGAGGGGTGGAAGGTGTTTAAATTTTGATGATCAGTTAACACGACTTTGGGCCTGATCGACGAACTTTGCCCCGTTGAAAACAATGGCCTTGGCACGGATCAATACGGTTGTGGTTGCGCTCTTGTGGATCGTAACATTCGCGCAGGCTCAGACCACCATCCTGTTCCAAGGCTTCGAGTCGCCCGCCCCTTGTGGCAGCTGGGGGTATACGGGTGGTGTGGTGAATCCGGAGATCGCCCGTACCGGTGCCAATTCCAACAGGGTGGGTCGTAATGCACAGTCCAACACCATCACCTTCAACACGGTAAGCGTTGCCGGCCTTGCCGGGGTGCAATTGCGGTTCTGGCATTCGGTGCGCCCCGGGTCGGGTCCCGGAATGGACGTACGCGAAGGTGCCGTGGCGCAGGTCTCGCTCAATGGCGGTGCTTGGGTGACCATTGGGCAGGTCGGCGGAACAGCGGACCACAATTACACATGGGCGAATACGCCGGGCGGTGCTACGGGTACCAGTTGCACCGACTACCAAATGCCCAACCCCTTGGTGTACAATGTGCCAGGGGGGACCAACACTTTGGCCTTCAGGGTGCTTTCCGTCGTGGGCGGCGATTGTGCCACCTTCAATGCCAACATGGCCGCGGCCACCGCGGGCAATTACGACCGCAATGACGAGGGCTTCTTCATTGATGATGTAACCATTACCACCACATCGCCAGCTCCGTATCCCTTCATTTGGACCGGCGCTTTCGATACCAATTGGCATGACTGCCGCAACTGGAACTTCGGAGTGGTGCCGAACGCCACCTCGAACGTCACCATCGACCAAAGTGCGCTGAACAACTGCGAAGTATTCACGGCGGCGGCCACATGCGCTTCGTTGTCCGTAAGCTCCAATAGTGGCGTCGCAAGGAATCTTGCAGTGCGGAACGGCCAAAGTCTGGATGTGCAAGGTCCCGTCACTGTCACCAAGACCGCGGTCGGCATGGCTTCCGTTGGTATAACGGTCGGAGACCTTGCACTCGCCCAGAACGGGACGCTGCAAGCCACCTCACTCACCATGACCGGGACCGCAACAGGGGCCTTGAACGCGTTCGTTCGCGGGGAGAGAGCCCTGAGCATTCTAAGGGTGAACGGGCCTGTAACCGTTCAGCCAGGCGGTTATCTTGACCTGCAAGGCATCACAACGGGTGGTTCACTTCAATTGCAGGGCAATTACACGAACAACGATAGTGAGGCCGCTTTCGATGAGCAGTTCTCGCTGGTTGTTTTCTGGGGAGGTGCTCCACAGTCCATCAATACCGCCGGTTTTCAGGAGCGCTTTGGCGCCATCCGCATGTCCAAGACCGCAGGGGACCTCACCTTGAACGCGCCGATCTCCCTGCGCACAGCTACCGCACTGCAGTTCACCGGAGCTTCACCGCTCGGAGGTGGAACCATCGGGGGGCGCATCCTTTCCTCGCTGCCCAATGGTCTGCTCTCATTGGAAAGTACGGTCACGCTCACCACAGGGGCTACGGACAACAGTCACGTGAACGGCCCCATCCAGAAGTTCGGCACGGCCAACTTTATTTTCCCCATAGGCAAGTCGTTCCGTTGGCGTCCCGTGCAACTTCAGAACATTGCTGGTGTGGCCACTGATGCCTTCATTGCGGAGTACTTCCCGGTAAGTGCCTACACGCTCAGCAGCGTGATGGAGCCCACACTGGACCACATCAGTGATTGTGAGTACTGGACCATCAACCGCAGTGCCGGTACGGCCAATGCGCGCGTGGTGCTGAGCTACCATACCACCTACAGTTGTGGAGTGACCCTGCCTGCGGACCTCCGGGTGGCCAAGCTGGATGAGGTTCCCGCACCCGATATCTGGCGCGATCGAGGCAATAATGGGGTTACGGTGCAGGCCTGGGGCGGCTACGTGCCCACCACTGTCGTAGAGACCGATTTCGGTTACTGGACCCTGGCCTCGATCTCCACCGAGAACCCCTTGCCGGTTGAACTGGTGTCCTTCACTGCCGAAGCGCAACGGCAGGAGGTGCTCTGCAAGTGGATCACGGCCTCGGAATGGAACAACGACCACTTCACCGTGGAACGCAGCGCCGATGGACTAACGTTCGAGGCCGTGGGCTTGGTCCGCAGCCTCGGGGATAGCTGGGACCTTCGGGCCTACTCGTTCACGGACAAGGCTCCCTTGCCGGGTGTTTCGTACTACCGCCTGCGCCAAACGGACCTTGATGGCAGCTGGGTCCACTCCGCTGTGGTGGCCGTCGAGATGACCGGCATGCCAGGTGTGCGTGTCATCGTGCGGGAAGGGGAGTTGGAAGTATGGCACGATCTGCCAGCGGGCGCATCGTTCAACGTGCTTGACGCCTCAGGCCGGCTTATTCGTACTGGATCATTGGACGAGGGACGCACGTCAATATCCATTCCCTCGGAGATCCGCGGCATTCTTCTTCTCCGCCTCGAGGATGACCTGAACTTCAACACCATTCGATTCTTCCATTGAACACACGCTCAGGCCCGACCACCTTGGCGTTACCAATTCCCCCGAACCATGAGACGAACATTGACCCCTTTGGCCGCCTTGCGAATGGCCGGCCTCGCGCTCTTGTCGAGCATCGCCTTGACCAGCGCCGCACAATCCATTACGGCTACCTATGACCTTTCCGGAGGTGCGAATGATGTTGCCTCTTTCGCGTTCAACGGCACAGCACCTGCCGGTGTGACCTTTGGTCCCCTTGTGAAGGTGGGGGTCACATCTTCTGGAAGTTCGGGAAATTTCCGTGCAACGGTCTGGCCAACTGGGGCAACTAACGGTAACGACGTTTTCACGGGTTCCGTGGACCTTGCGAAATACATCGCATTCGATGTGACGGTCGCGGCGGGCTACACGCTCGATCTGACCAATGTCACCTTTGGGGTTGGACGAAGTGGCACGGGCACGCGTCAATGGCAATGGCGTTCCAGTGTGGATGGTTATGCGACCATCATTTCCACCTATACGACGGTAAATGCTGGATTGACCCAGGCTGGCGGTGTGCTTACAAACCCCGATGCGAACTCATCTTGGACAGGTAACGTCCTTGACCTGAGCGGCGCGACCTATCAAGATCTGGGACCAGGTACTTATACGTTCCGGATCTATGCGTTCAACTCGGAATCCACAGCTGGAACTGCCGGTCTGCAGGGCAACTTGACCATTACCGGCTCATTGACCGCTCCTCCGCCCGAGGTCGCCACTTTCACCCAACTGACCAATGGCATCGCGGCTTCTCCGCTTACGGCCAGCACCACGGACCACGCGTTGCTCGGCTTTGCGGCGAGTTCCGATGGCAGCCAGACCCTGCAAGGGCTTTCCTTCAATACATCCATCAACAGCAACGGTGTGCTCACCAACCTCCGTCTGGTGCGTTCCACGGACAACGACTACGCCACAGCGGGCGACAATACCGTGGTCGGTGGTTCCTTTGTGCAGAATGCAGGGAGTATCGCGGTGACCGGGTTGACTGAATCCCTCACCGCCACCGTCGCGAACTACTTCCTGGTGGCCGATGTGACCGGTGCGGTCACGGTGGTCACTCCAAGCCTGAGCATTTCCTTGGATGATGCCGGCGTAACGTTGGGCGATGGTATCGTGACCGCGTTCAGCATAACTGGCACCGCTTACACCTTCGTGGGTTCTGGTTCTCCCACCTTGGTCGTCTCTGCGGTAAGTCCGTCCTTTGGCAACGTATGCATCAATACCACGCTCCCGCCTTCGGGCACCTTCACGGTGGAAGGTGTTGACCTCGTGCTGGGTGAGGATGTAGTGGTGGGTCCGCTCGCGGGTTTCGAGTTCTTCGATATCAACCTGGTCGACTATGCGCCATCACTCACCTTCGTGCACGGAGGTACGCTGAACGAATCGATCGATGTACGCTTCGTGCCCACCGTGGTGCAATCTTATGATGGCATCATCCCAGTGACGGGCGGCGGCGCCAGTGCTTCAGGTGCTGCTGTTATAGGAGCCGGCATCAACACCCTGCCAACGGTGACCACGGGAACGATATCAGCGATCACTTCCGAGGGTGCCACCGTTGGTGGTTCCTATGGGGACAATGGCTGCAATCCTGTCACCGCATTCGGCGTGGTGTATAGCTCCGTGAATGGTTTTGACCCGGCCACCGGTACCGTAGTTAGCGGCAATGACCTTGGGGGAGGCACCTGGGAGTCTGTCATCACCGGGCTCGATCCATGTGGTACCTATTATGTGCGTGCGTTCGCTACCAGTCTGAGCGGTACGGCCTACGGAGCCCAGGCGAGCTTCACGGTGGCACCATTGGCAGGCCCGGTAGCCACGTCTGCCACTGCCATTTCGGGCACGGGCTTCACGGCCAACTGGAACCCGGTACCTGGAGCCACCGGATATGTGGTGGATGTGAGCACCCTGCCCAGTTTCGCTGTCGAGAACTTCGGCCAGGACCTCTTCTTCTCGGAATACATCGAAGGTTCGTCCAGCAACAAGTACATTGAGATCTACAACCCGACCGGAGCTGCCATCGATCTGAGCGATTACCAATTGCGCCTGTATTCAAACGGTTCCCCAACTGCCAGCGCGACCAACACACTTAGTGGTACACTGGCCTCTGGGGCCACAGTGGTCTACCGGAACAATGCGGCCAACATTGCCGGTACCTCGGGCTACCAAGTGCTCTCCGCCGTGAACTGGAACGGTGATGATGCCATTGGTCTTTGGAAGATATCGGCTAGTGCCAACGTGGACATCTTTGGTGAGATCGGTGTGGATCCTGGTACAGCATGGATCGTGAGCGGGACCACCACCTTGGACCGCACCTTGGTGCGTAACAGCTCTGTTACCGGTGGTAATACAGTAAACGGTGCAGGCTTCCCCACACTGGGAACGCAATGGACCATGTTCCCTTTGGACAACGTGGCCAACCTGGGTACTCACACCAGCGTGGTACCGAGCATCGTACCCTCGTTCGTGCCCGGATACGAGGCCGTTCCCGTAGCTGGTACAAGCTTGGCGGTCACCGGGCTTACCGTGGACCAGACCTACTACTACCGCGTTCGTGCTGTGGTGGGTTCCTGCGTGAGCGGCAATTCCAACACCATCAGCGCGACCACCTGCGATGCGCCGGTGATCACATCGATCGTTACGAACAGCCCTTTCTGCGGAGCCGATGGCCTTAGCCTTACGGTGAATGCCACGGGTAGCCCCGCTCTGGCCTATGAATGGAGCGGCACTGGCAGCTTTGTGCCGGATAATGCTTCTGCAAGTGTGACCGTGAACGGCGCCGCTTCGGGTCCCTATTCAGTGACCGTGACGAACGCCTGCGGCAGTGCATCTGACGATGTGGTCGTGGTGGTGTCCATCCCCGGCACAGCCTGCAACGACGGCAACCCGAACACCGTGCTGGACGTGCTGGACGGCACCTGCACTTGCGTGGGCCAGACCTGCACCACTGACCTGGTGCTGGAGGTGAACACCGATGCCAACGGCACCCAGACCACCTGGGAGATCCGCACCACGGGCACCAACGTTCTGGTGCAGAGCGGCGGCGGTACCTATCCGAACAACGCCACGTTGACGGATAACACTTGCCTGCCTGACGGCTGCTATTACCTGCGTGTGTTCGATGCCGGTGGCGATGGTATCGTGGGCGGCGGTTACATCCTGCGGACTCTGGTGGGTGCCCACCGCATCATTGATAACCGCGGAAACGGCGGCAACTTCACAAGTGTGAGCGCGGTGATCAACAACGGCGGATTCTGCCTGCCCTTGGGCACCGACAAGTTGATCTTCACCAGCTGCGACAAGCTGGACTGGGTGAACAACCAGTTCATTGTGGCTGCCGAGAACCCTGCTGTGAGCGCCCAGTTCGGTGTGACGAACACCACGAGCGGTTACCAGTTCTGGTGGTTCGACCCGAACGGCACCTACGGCTACGCCAAGTTCCGGAGCCACGCCACCAGCGATGGATTCGGTACGGGTGCAACGCGTGCCTGCCATGCCCGCATCAACAACTGGAGCCCTAACCAGATCCCCGCCAACGTGCTGATGAACGTGAAGGTGCGCAGCCGCGTGGCCGGCGTTAACAGCAACTGGGGTCCAGTATGCCGCTTCATGATCGATCCAGTGCGTGCAGCTTGCCCCCTCACCAAGCTGATGGACATCCCGGGCAACGCCCAGTACAGTTGCGGTGTTACTCGCACCTGGGGTGGCAGCTCGCTGAGCAAGGTGGTGGCCAAGGCCGTGGACGGCGCCACGCAGTACCAGTTCCGCTGGAACAATGCTGAACTGGCCGCACCGGTGATCCGTACGACCACAACGCCCGTTCTGCAACTGAACTGGAGCCCTGCCCTGCCCAATGGTACCTACCAAGTGCAGGTGCGTGCCTTCAAGAACGGTGTGTGGTGCATTACC
>JAEUSY010000043.1 GCA_016788295.1 Flavobacteriales bacterium | reverse complement strand
TAAGCACCCCCTGAAACAGGTGCAGGTGAAAGTAGAAACACCTAACCTTGATCAGGATGAAGAAGAGCAGATTCACCGAGGCGCAGATCGTTGCGATGCTTCGCGAGCATGAGGCGGGCAAGAAGGTGGCTGACCTGTGCCGGGAGCACGGTGTGAGCCAGCCCACGTTCTACCAGTGGAAGGCCAAGTACAGCGGCCTGGACGCCAACCAGCTCAAGGAGTTCAAGGAGCTGAAGTCCAAGTATGCCCGGCTGGAGAAGATGTACACCGAGGCGCAGATGGACCGCCAGGTGCTGAAGGAGATCATCGAGGGAAAGTTGTAGGCCCGGACGATAAGCGAGAGGTCGTGCGCCGACTGGTCGAACAGCGCCAGTACAGCGAACGCCGGGCCTGCAAGCTGTTGGACTTGAGCGCGAGCGTGTACCGCTACGTGCCCAAGGAGAAGAACGATGCGGAGGTGATCGAACACATGATGCGGGTGGCGGAGAGCGAGGCGCAGTGGGGTTTCTCTTTGATACGGATCCACATGCGCAACGAGGGCTGCAAGGCCAACAAGAAGCGTCTGCATCGGATCTACAAAGAGTGCAAGTTGCCCCAGCGCAAACGCACCAAACGCCGTGTCCCCGAGCGGGTGAAAGACCCGATCGTGCTGCCCATCGGGCCGAACATCACCTGGAGCATGGACTTCATGCACGATGCGCTGGTCACTGGCCGCAAGTACAGGACCTTCAACGTGATGGACGACTTCAACCGCGAAGCGCTGTGCATCGCGGTGGACACTTCACTGCCGGCCCCTCGTGTGATCCGGGAGCTCGAACAACTCATCGAGTGGCGCGGCAAGCCCGAACGCCTGCGTATGGACAACGGCCCGGAGTTCATCGCCCAGGCCATGAAGGAATGGGCGGCGACCAACGGCATCGAGTTCACCTACATCCAGCCTGGCCGGCCCATGCAGAACGGCCTGATCGAGCGCTTCAACAGGACCTACAGGACCGAAGTGCTGGATGCCTGGATCTTCGAGTCCCTCGAACAGGTCCGGCAGATGACCCAGGAGTGGATGTGGCGCTACAACCATGTGCGCCCGCACGCTTCGCTGCTCCGCCTCTCGCCCCGTGCGTTCCTGTTGAAATGTGGACAACTCCCTGCCCACTACGCAGGCTCACGCGCGGACTTCCCCACAGTTCAACAGGACATCCACAACACCACCACACTCAGAAGTACCTTTACAAACCACTGCGCCTAAACTGGGGGTGCCTACAGGGATACGTGCATCGTGCTCAGCCAAGAGCGCCTGCAGAAGATCAACCTGAAGGCCTCGACCGCTGAATTTCTGGCTGTCGCCGGCTTACCTCAAAGTGCCGCACCGTTCCTGTCATTCGGTGAATTGAATGAAGCGTCCTCTCCTTTCGGACTCAAGCTGACAGCCGTGTTTGATCACCTCGGTCAGGAATACGAACGCTTCATTGTCCTCGGCTTCGATGGTTCTGGCAATCCCATTGCGATCGACACAGCGAACGATGACCAAGTGGTTTGGCTCGACCACGAGGAAAACTTCAGGCACGCGTACATGAATTCCTCGATAGGTGCCTTGGCATCCTTCCTCCTAGGCTATCGTGACTTTGTACAGGACCTGCTCAAGGCCAAAGGAGAAGATGCCTTCCTGAACGGGGAATACGGAGATCACGAGTTAGCGGAGTTGCGTCAGAAACTGGCACTTGTCGATAGCCGCGCATTCGACAGCGGGACGTTCTGGAGCCAGGAACTCGGAATCATGAAGTCCGATCAAGGTTCATGACCTTGCATGATTTACACAAGCGAGATGCGACGGCGGAAGCAGAAGTACGGCGTGGTGACGATCCCGCTGAGGCGGGACAGGTTGTGCGTGGGGACGGGGCAGGGAACTGCGAGAGTGTTTGAGTTGTTGAGCTGAACGGCGGGCCAGAAGATGAAGACAATGGACGATCGCACGGCATTGAAAGTCGCGGACATCACGACAATCGTGATCATGGTCTTTGTGCTGGCCTTGTTCCTTACCTACTTCCAAACCAAGGCGAACATTGACAGTCCGTTGATCCCCGAATGGACCGTCGGGGTCGTGATGGGACCTTACATGCTAAAGGGGTGTATCCTCACCACTGGGCTCATCGTGGGAATGATCTTCAGACGATTCGGCCAGATTCGTACACAGATCTGGTTGAACGCATTGCTCATTGTCTTCTCGTTCACTTTCTTCTACGCATACTCATTCATCATGTCCTGAGATGCAGAAGAAGCGTGATACTGGTTTGGGCGTGCCCCCTCGCAAAGCCTCGGGGTCCGGCTCTCCGCTTTTCTCCTCGCTCCTTCCTCACTGCGGGGTGCCGCTCCGATCCGTCACGCGAAATGCGGGAAGACGTCTTGCAATGATGTAGCACTATCCAATGGCAAGCCTCGGCCGAGATATCATCAAAGGACTAGCGATCGCAATGGGTGCGATACTGCTCTTCTTCCTGGTCATCGGTCTGTTCTTTTATGGACTCATTGGTGGGTTTGATAGGACCTACACCCCCTCCGAAATGGTCGAGGCGTTCGATGACCATAAGCAAGAGATCAATGAACTCATCTCCTACTTCAACAACATGGTGCCTCAAGGCAAGTTTGTTGAGATAGAGTTCGACGATGACGACGAACTCACGCGTTTCGGATTCACTCCTCCGTGCGACACCTCACAGAAGTGGTTCCTCGATTGGGATGTGCGGGTCGAGTCGTCCCAAATGGATTCGCTAATGGATTGCCTGGGGTGGGATCTGAACCAGGTCCGTGAGCTGAAGAAGATACTAGACGCGGCTGATTGTATTCAGATCGCGAACCATGCGGATGGCACGCATATCGGGTTCAAGCGTTCAGGGATGCAGATGTATTCCTATTACATCTTCCACCCACCGGTTTCTGATAGCCTCAGAACTGTGTATGAGAGCTACCACACGCTTCTCTTCGCCAACGACACGCTCGCGGTGGAATGGGCTGGCGGTGCGATTGGTCTTCAAACCTGGCCAGAGAAACTCTGGGGCGATTTGAAGTGAGTTATGCAACCTACTCACTATGCTCTTCTCATCTTCAGCTTGATAGCTTGTCAAGCGCCGAAACCGAACGACCATCGGCCTTCAAAAGAACACACTCCCCGCGTGATTCACACCCCCTCCTACGACCTCCTCCTCCCCGCCGAACAGAAAGCCCTGCCCTTGCTTCGCCGAAGCGGCTTCGCGAAGGCGCAGTGATCCTCTCCCCCTGTTTCCCCTGCGATGCGGCGGACACCCGGTCGGAGTCTCGCATCGCGGACACGGCCGCGGCGATTTATCTTTGAGCATCATGCCGAACGAGAAAGCCATCGTATTCAAAGCCGGGATGACCAAGGCGCAGATCGATGCCCTTTGGAAGAAGGTGCACGCGGGGCAACGGAAGCGGGGCAAGCGCCCCCTGCCCGACATTCGGAAGTTCTGCGGTGTGATCACCTTGAAGGAGGACCCGATGGAGATCCAGCGGAAGATGCGCGATGAGTGGGACTAGCATCGTCCTCGACACGAACATCTGCCTGTACCTCCTGAACGGGGACCGGCAACTGGCCGCGATGTTGGAGGACCAGGCGCTGCGCATCTCCCAGATCACCCGGATGGAGCTGTTGAGCTATTCGGGCATCACCCGTGATGAGCTGAAGCGCGTGGACGTGTTCCTGGAGACCTGGCCGGTGGAGCCGATCCATGCAGCGATCGAGGACTTGGCCATCCGGCTCAGGAGGAAGTACCGGTTGAAGCTACCGGACAGCATCATTGCCGCCACCGCCTGCCATCATGAGTCACCCTTGATGACCGCCGACCGGAAGCTTGAATTGCTGATCCCAGAGGTGCAGGTGGTCCGGTACGAGCCTGCCTGAGGCTGTTCCAGTACCGGCACATGATCAGGCTTGGATCTCGGCATCTCATGGTGATAGGTCGTTCCATGCAGCGATCACCGGTGCTGCACTTGGCCTTGGTGCTTCTTGCTGCGCTCTTGGGCGCCTGCCGATCCCCCGCCCCACCCCAGGCCCAAACTCCCCGCGAGATCCACACCCCCACCTACGACCTCCTCCTCCCCGCCGAACAGAAAGCCCTGTTGATCCTCTTCCCCTGCTTCCCCTGCGATGCGGCGGACACCCGGGCGGAGTCGCGCATCGCGGACACGGCCGCGGCGAACGGGATCGCGGTGCTGATGCTGAACTTCAATCGGCACATCCTGATGAGCGAGGCCGAGCAGCAGCAGGTGATCGGCACGATCGCGGGCGCGGTGGCGGCGCACGGCGTTGATGCGTCGAACACGGTCATCGGCGGCTTCTCCTCAGGCGGCAACGTGAGCGTACTGCTGGCGAAGGCGCTGCTGCGTTCGTCCGAGCCGCCGGTGCAGCTCAAAGGCGTGTTCGCCGTGGACAGTCCGCTGGACCTGGTGCACCTGTACGAATGCTCGCAGCGCGACCTGGCGAAGACCAGCTTCCCCGAATACAAGGACGAGGCGCGCTATGTGATCGCGTTCCTGGACAGTGCCCTCGGCTCGCCCACGGACAGCTTATACAACTACGAGCGCGCCGCTCCCCTGCTCAACTCGTCCGCGAGCGTGGCGCCGCTGAAGGACCTGCCGATCCGCTTCTACACCGAGCCGGACACGGCCTGGTGGCGCACCCACCGTGACGATCGCTACGAGGAGCTCAACGCCTACAGCATGAAGCGGATACACGATACGCTGGTGGCGACGGGGAATACGCGGGCGGAGTACATCACCACCGAAGGGCGCGGTGTGCAGCACGGGAGCCGGCACCCGCATGCGTGGAGCATCGTGGATGAGCGGGAACTGGTGCGGTGGATCAACTCGCTATCCGAATGAGCGGGCTGATCCGTTTCTTCCTGCTGGCCTACGGGATCTCATGGGCCCTGTGGGCACCTTTGTGGGGGCCAGCGCTCGGCGTGCAAGGGCTGCCGGTCCTTCCCTTCAACCATGCGCTCGGCGGGCTGGGTCCGATGCTGGCCGCGTTCATCTGT
>JAEUSY010000020.1 GCA_016788295.1 Flavobacteriales bacterium | reverse complement strand
CGCCATGGCCATCCAGCTCATCATCAACCGCGAGCTCGGCCTGGCCAAGAACGAGAACCCGCTGCAGGGCAGCTTCATCATCGAGGAGCTCACCGACCTGGTGGAAGAGGCCGTGCTCACCGAGTTCGACCGCATCACCGAACGCGGCGGCGTGCTGGGCGCCATGGAGACCATGTACCAGCGCAGTCGCATCCAGGAGGAGAGCCTCTACTATGAGACCCTGAAGCACACGGGCGAATACCCGATCATCGGCGTCAACACCTTCCTCAGCAGCAAGGGCTCGCCGACGATCCTGCCGAAGGAAGTGATCCGCGCCACGGAGGAAGAGAAGGAGGCGCAGATCGCGACGGTGGAGAACCTGCGCGCGGCCTACAGCGCGGAAGCGGCGAAGGCGATCAAGGACCTGCAGCAAGCGGCCATCCGGAACGAGAACATGTTCGCCGTGCTGATGGAGGCGACGAAGTATTGCTCGCTCGGGCAGTTGACTGCGGCGATGTTCGAGGTGGGGGGGCAGTATCGGCGGAATATGTGACCCGCGAAGGGCCCGATACTCCATTCACTCTCGGACACGGTGATCGCACTATCGATCACACGGCAAAGGTGTCATTGAGTATCGCTGCTAGGTCGTCTGGTAACGCCAGCGGCTTCAGCGCCGGCACATTCGCTCCGCCCGTATTCCCGATCGGCACCGTGCCCACGAAGCTCTTCACCCCACCGAAGACCAGACGCGGCAACTGTCCGATGATCTCGCGCATGTTCTTGGTACGGAACCCGAACTTCAGCATGCGCCAATGCACCGCGTTGTGCTCCAAGGGCCAACGCTGGCCGAGAATATGGGCCCGCTCGAGATGGTGCCATTCGAGTTGCAGATCGCCGAGCGTGCGAGCCTCTTCGCTCTTGCGCAACTCTGCTACGTAGTATGGCCGCACCTGCGTCGGCATGGCCCAATGAAGCTTGATTGCTTCACCGGCAACTTGCCGCAGCCTTCATTCTGGCAGCACTGGGGCAATTTGGCAAAGGCGGCTGCATCACCGGGTGTGCCATCGGCGGAGTACCCCAGCTTGGTGAGCGCTGCACGCAATTTGTCCGCGTCGGTCTTGCGCGGATCGTAGGTCACGCTCACGGCAGCGGTGCTGAGGTCCACATCCACCTTCTTCACGCCCTTGGTATAGACGAGTTCGGTCTCGATGGTCTTCTCGCACATATCGCAGATGCCAGTGCTCTGGATGGCGATGGTGGCGGTCTTCTTGCCTTTGGCGGGCGGGGAAACTGCACCGGTTTGTGCAGATAGGCCTAGTGTGCAAAAGGCAAAGAGCAGGGTGGTCAGCTGTTTCATGTTCGTAGCCACGCAAGTTATGTTCCAGAACCCTCACCGCATCCTGCTCGCGTTAAGTATCGCCAACAGCGCCACACCCACATCGGCGAACACCGCTTCCCATAGGGTGGCCAATCCTCCCGCGCCGAGGATCAGGACGATCGCCTTCACGCCGAAAGCGAGTACGATGTTCTGCGTGACCACCCGCTTGGTGGCCCGGCCGATGCGGATGGCTTCGGCGATCCGCGAGGGCTGGTCGTTCTGGATCACCACATCAGCGGTCTCGATGGCCGCATCGCTGCCCAGGCCGCCCATGGCGATACCCACATCGCTGAGCGCGAGCACCGGCGCATCATTGATGCCGTCGCCCACGAAGGCCACCACGGCGGTAGGGTCCTTCTTCACCTGCTGCATCTTCGATACTTTATCTTCCGGCAGCAGATCGCCGAAGGCCTTGTGGATACCCAGCTTGGCCGCGACGCGCTGCGTGATGGCCGTCTTGTCGCCGCTGAGCATCACGATCTCGCGCACGCCCGATGCACGCAGTTCGTTCACCGCCTGCTGTGCGTCCGCTTTCACCTTATCGGCAACGGTGATGTAGCCCGCGTAGCTGCCGCCGATCGCACACACCACGATGGTATCCTCGACGGTATCCACGTCCGCAGGATAGGACACGTTGAACTTCTTCAAGAGGCGCGCATTGCCCACCAGCACCTCCTTGCCCTGCACCGTACCGCGCATACCGTGGCCGCTGATCTCCTCCACGTTCGTGGCCTCGCCCACGGCATCGCCTTGCGGATGTTCCAACACGGCCTTTGCGATGGGGTGCGTGCTGTGCGCTTCCATGGCCTTCACCACGCCGAGCAGTTGTTCCGCGCTTGCACTTTCCGCAGGCTTCACCTCCTGAACAGCGAACACGCCCTCGGTGAGCGTACCGGTCTTGTCCATCACCACGGTGTTCACCTTGGTGAGCACATCGAGGTAGTTGCCACCCTTCAGCAGGATGCCCTTGCGGCTGGCTGCGCCGATGCCACCGAAGTAGCCCAGCGGAATGCTGATGACCAGTGCGCATGGGCAGGAGATCACTAGGAAGATGAGGGCACGGTATAGCCAACTGTTGAAGTCGTAGGACTCCACAACCAACATGGGCACCAGCACGATGCCCACGGCGAGCGCCACCACGATGGGTGTGTAGATGCGGGCGAAGCGGCGGATGAAGAGCTCCGTTGGTGCCTTGCTCTTGGCGGCGTTCTGCACCAGATCCAGTATGCGTGCGAGGCTGCTCTCGCCAAAGGGTTTGGTCACTTCCATGTCCACCACCTTGTCCGCAGCGATCATGCCAGCAAGCACCGGCGCATCGTTCACGATGGTGCGCGGCACGCTCTCACCGGTGAGCGCGGCGGTATCGAACGACGCTTTTTCACTCAGGAGTTTTCCGTCCAACGGCACGCGATCGCCCACGCGGATGCGGAGGATGTCACCGACCTTCACCTCAGCAGCGGGCGTTTCCACCGGGATGCCGTCGCGCAGCACGTTCGCGGTATCCGGACGTACATCCAGCAAGGCCTGGATATTGCGCTTGGCCCGATCAACGGCGGCGTTCTGGAACAGTTCACCCACGGCATAGAACAGCATCACCGCCACGCCCTCGGGGTACTCGCCGATGTAGAACGCGCCGATGGTGGCCAAACTCATCAGGAAGAACTCGCTGAAGACCGCGCCCTTCGCGATGGTACGTACCGCATTCACCAGCACCGGCCAGCCTACCGGCAGGTACGCGGCCAAGTACCAGGCGAAACGCCACCATGCCTGTTGCCAGAGCTGCGGTGCCAGCTGGTCGATGGCGATGCCGCTGAGGAGCAGGATGAACGAAACAATAGCAGGCAGGTAGGTCCGCCAGGTGGAACGAGCAGCGAGGGAATGATGGGTGCTCATGATCTTAATGCTCGTGTCCTTCACTCGTGTTCATCATCGCGATCAGGTAGTAGGCGCCACCGGTCACCACTTCGGCGTCCGGGTCCACCGGTTGCAGGAAGGTTACTGCTGTGTACGCGCCATCGGTCGTTCCACGCTTCACTTCGATGCGTTGGAAGCTCATGCTGCCGGTTGCGGCCTCGTGCGCATGTTCATCGCTATGGTCATGTTCGTGCACCTCACCTTGTGCATGGGTTGCCTTGTTCTCCTTCGCGTGATCGTGTGCTTCCCCTTCGGTGTGTTTGTGCGCCGGTTCCTCCTTGTGCGCGGGCTCTTCATCATGCCCGTGCCCATGCTCCTCTTCACCTTCGGTCCTGATGAACACGTAGTCCTTGCCTTCCATGTTCACGATGGCCTCGGTGAGCACGGCGGTGGTGGTGGCGTTGCCTACGCTGATGCGCCCGGTAACGCCCATGCCGTCGATCAGGCCCACTTTGTCGCCGGTGATCTCCGCGTGCACCGGGATCGTCTTCGTCTCGCGTTCGAAGGCACTGCCGATGGCGAAGACCACGGCCGTGTAGTTCTTGCCCGGCAGGTTGGTGAGGCTGAGGTCGATGGTCTGGCCCACCTTCACGGAGGCGATGTCCTGTTCGTAGAGGAAGAGGTCCACGTGGAGCTTGCTGTTGTTCACCACGCGGAACATTGTGGCATCGTTGCTCACCTTGCTTCCCACGTTCACCGCGATGTGCGCCACGGTGCCATCGATGGGGCTTACGATGCCCGCGGCTGAGCGCAGTGCATTGGCAGTGAGCTTCTCGGGGTCGATGTTGATCAGGCGCAACTGCTCGGCATGGGCGTTCACGCTGGCCCGCAAGGAGGCGTGTTCCGCCGTGACCTGTTGCAGGGTCTTCTGCGCGCTCACGTTGGCGCGGGCCAGTTCGGTCTGGCGTTCCAATTCCGTTTCGGCGTACACCAGTCGTGCTTTCGCATCGAGGTAGTCGCGTTGCAGTTGGATGATCGAAGGGTCGGTGACCGTAGCGAGCACCTGCCCCTTGTTCACATGGTCGCCTTCCTGCACCAGCACTTCGCGCACGGTGCCTCCCATGGCCACGGTGATGTCGGCGACGTTCTGCGGCGGCACTTTCAAAAAGCCGACGGCCTTGAGGGCGGTGGTGAGGTCCTTCATCTCCACCTTGCCAAGCTTGCCCTCGATGGCGGCGAATTGTTGCGGCGAAACGGTGACGGTGCTCCCACCGCCGTGGCCCTCCTCTTCGCCGTGGCCATGGCCTTCTTCTTCGCCGGAGGCCGCGCCACCGCCACAGGCGGCCAGTGCGATGGTGAGCAGGAGCAGAAAGAGCGTATTCGGCATGCGCTGAAGAGCGCTGTTGATCGGTTGCGTTTTCATGTCTATGCGGTCTTAGAGCCCATTGAGGGCACGGAGGTGGAGGACGGTAAGTGCGAGCTCGTAACGCACGCGCAAGTGCTCGGCGTTGAGTTGAAAGGCCTGCTCGATGCCTTGAGTGAATTGGAAGTAGTCGGCTTCGCCCGCGCGATAGGCACGCAGGGCATCGTCGCGCAGGGTAGCACCCAGCGCGGCACCGGTGCTTTCATAGAAGGCGAGGCTCTCGCGCAATTGAGTGAGCTGCGCCTGCGTGGTGGCGCGCTCGCTGCTGCGCTGTCGGCGTGCGGCTTCCAGTTCCTGCGCGGCGATCTCGCTGCGCAAACGTGCCGCCGAGGTGCGACCGCCCTGGCCGCTGCCGGGCAGGGGGATCGAAGCACCGATGAGGAAGCCCGAAAAGGGCGACGTGCCATCGAAGGTCTGGTAGAAGCCGCCGCCCTGCAGGCTGGGTGCCCATTGGCTGCGTTGCAGTTTCCATTCGGCCTCGGCCACCTGCGTGCGCTGCTGCAAGGAGAGCAGGAGCGGGTCGTTGCCGCCGCCGGGATCCGGCGCTCGTGCGGTGTTGAGCAATTCCTCGGGCACCGGCACGGCACCACTGAGCGGGCCCGTCCAGCGTTCTACTTCCACCTGGTAGGCCACCAGATCAGCCTGTGCCTGGCGCAAGCGCACCTTCACCTGCTCGGCGCGGCTTTGCGCACTGGTGCTTTCCAAGCGGCCGGTCTCACCGAGCTCGAAGCGCTGCAGCGCGAAGGCCGCCATGGATGCGTACGCGCTGTCCAGCTGTTGCAGGATACGCACCTGTTCAAGGCCCATGGCCCATTGCAGGTAGGCCCCTCCCGCGCTCTCCTTCACGTAGGCCGCCGTGTTCAGCTTTTCGTTCTCCGCAAGGTGCAGGCTTTCCTTCAGGTAGGCCGCGCGTCGGGCAATGGTGGTGGGAAATGCGAACCCGGTATTGGCTTCCAGGATAATGTCCTTGGGATACGGCCCCTGGGTCTGGCCATGGGAGAATTGCGCGTTGAGCGGCTGCAGCCCGAAGGCCGTGCCACGCAGGGCATCCTGTTCCTGCACACGCAGTTCCGCAGCGGTCATGCTCGGATGGGTGCGCAAGGCGCGTGCGATCGCCGTGTCCATCGGCATCGGTTCCTGTGCGCTGCTGGTGCCGCCGATCATGATCAACAGCACGGTCGCGACGATCAGCGGTGCGTTCGCCTTGCCGCCATTGGCATCGTTGCGCCTCCTGCCTCCGCCCATGAAGAGCAGATAGAGCACCGGCAGCACCATGAGGGTGAGGGCCGTGGCGGTGATGAGGCCACCGATCACCACCGTGGCCAGGGGGCGTTGCACTTCCGCGCCCGCGTTGCCGCTCAAGGCCATGGGCAGGAAACCGAGCGAGGCCACCGCCGCCGTCATCAGCACGGGACGCAGCCGTGTGCGGGTACCTTTCAACACGCGCTCCTTCAGGTCGCTGATGCCTTCCTTTTCCAGTTGGTCGAAGGTGGCGATGAGGACGATGCCGTTGAGCACCGCCACGCCGAAGAGCGCGATGAAGCCCACGCCCGCGCTGATGCTGAAGGGCATGCCGCGCGCCATGAGCGCAAGCACACCGCCGATGGCGCTCATGGGGATGGCGGTGTAGATCAGCAGGGCGCGCTTCACGCTGTTGAAGGTGAAGAAGAGCAGCAGGAAGATGAGGGCCAGCGCGATGGGCACCGCCAGCATCAGGCGTTTGCTAGCTGCCTGCAGGTTCTCGAAGGTGCCGCCGAAGGTGTAGTAGTAGGCCGCGGGCATTGGCACTTCGGCATCGATGCGGCCTTGGAGCTCTTCCACGAAGCTTTCCACGTCACGGCCACGGATGTTCACGCCCACGGCGATGCGGCGCTTGGCATCCTCCCGGCTGATCTGGGCCGGGCCGGGTGTCAAGGACACATCGGCCACCTGCTGCAACTGGATCTGTCCGCCACCGGGCAGCGCCACGAAGAGGGTGCGCACATCGTCGATGCTCTGCCGCTGTTGGTCACCGAGGCGCACCACCAGATCGAAGCGGCGCTCGTTCTCGTAGATGACGCCGGTGGCCTCGCCCGCGAAGGCCGTGCGCACGGTGCGGTTCAGTTCGCGGATGTTGAGGCCGTACTGCGCTACCCGTGCACGATCATAGGTGATGGTGATCTGTGGCAGGCCCACCACCTTTTCCACCTGCGGTTCACCCGCACCTTGCACTTCGCCGATGATCGCCGCCACCTTGTTCGCGATCACCGCGAGGGTGTCCATGTTCTCACCGTAGATCTTCACGGCCACGTCCTGCCGTATGCCGGTCATCAATTCGTTGAAGCGCATCTGGATGGGTTGGGTGGCTTCGTAGAACACGCCGGGTACCTGCCTCAAGGCTTGCAGCATGGTGTCCTGCAAAGCCTCGCGGTCGTGCGCGGTGGTCCATTCGTCCTTGTCCTTCAAGATGATCATGAGGTCCGTGGCTTCGGGGGGCATGGGGTCCGTGGGGATCTCGGCGCTGCCGGTGCGTCCCACCACCTGCTTCACCTCCGGGAATTGCAGCAGGATCTTCTCCACCTTGGCGTTGTTGGCGATGCTCTGGCTGAGCGATGCGCCCTGCGGCAGGATGCTGTGGAAGGCGAAGTCGCCCTCTTCCAAGGTGGGAATGAACTCGCCGCCCATGCGTGCGAACAGGAAGACCGAGCTGATGAAGAGCGCCACGGCCACACCCACGGTCTTGATCCGGTTGCGCAAGGCGAAGCCGATGATGGGATCGTACCACTTCTGGAAACGGTCCATCATGCGGTCGCTGAAGTTGGGTTTGTGCGCCGTGTTGCGCGGCAGCACCAGCGCGCTCATCATGGGCACATAGGTGAGCGAGAGCAACAGGGCACCCAGGATGGCGAAGCTGACGGTGATGGCCATGGGGCGGAACATCTTGCCCTCGATGCCCACCAGTGTGAGGATGGGGATGTACACGATCAGGATGATGATCTCGCCGAAGGCCGCGCTCGTCCGGATCTTGCTGGCGCTCACGAAAACCTCGCGGTCCATCTCCTCGCGGGTAAGGATCCTTCCCTTGAAGCGCGCATGCAGGTGGTGCAGGGTGGCCTCCACGATGATCACGGCGCCGTCCACGATCAATCCGAAATCGATGGCACCAAGCGACATCAAATTGCCGCTGACGCCGAAGGCGTTCATGAGGATGATGGCGAAGAGCATGCACAGTGGGATCACCGAGGCCACGATGAGGCCCGCGCGCCAATTTCCTAGAAAGAGCACCAGCACGAAGATCACGATCAACGCGCCCTCGATCAGGTTCGTCTTCACCGTGCCGATGGCCCGCCCCACCAGTTCGCTGCGCACCAGATAGGGTTCGATCATCAGCCCTTCCGGCAGGGCCTTCTGCACGTTCGGTATGCGCGCTTCAATAGCCTTCACCACTTCGGCGCTGTTGCCACCCTTCAGCATCATCACCGTGCCGCCCACCGCTTCGCCTTCGCCATTGCGGGTGAGCGCACCGTAGCGCGGGGCCGCACCGAAGCCCACCTCGGCCACATCGCCCACCAGGAGCGGCACACCGCCGGGCGGGATCTTCACCACCACCTTGCGGATGTCGTCCAGCGTGCGCAGCAGTCCTTCGCCCCGGATGCTGTAGCTGTTGGGCCGTTTCTCGATGTAGGCGCCGCCGGTGTTCTCGTTGTTGCTCTCCAACGCGAGCAGTAGCTCACCGATGGTGACGCCCATGCTTTGCAAGCGCTTGGGGTCCACGCTCACCTCGTACTGCTTCACCTCGCCGCCGTAGCTGTTCACCTCGGCCACACCGGGTGTGCCCAACAGCTGCCGCACTACGATCCATTCCTGGATGGTGCGCAGCTCGCTGGGGCTGAAGGTGCCCTCGTACCCTTCCTTGGGGTGCAGCACGTATTGGTACACCTCGCCCAACCCGGTGCTTACCGGGGCCATGGTCGGTGTGCCCACCCCGGGCGGTATCAGTGCGGCGGCCTCGCCCAGGCGCTGGTCCACCAAGGTGCGGGCGAAGTACACGTCCACGTCCTCATCGAATACGATGGTCACAAGACTTAGCCCGAAGCGGCTGATGGAGCGGATCTCCACCAGATCGGGCAGGCTGGCCATGGCCCGCTCGATGGGCGCGGTAACGAACTGTTCCACCTCCTGCGCGGCCAGCGTAGGCGTGGTGGTGATCACCTGCACCTGGTTGTTGGTGATGTCGGGTACCGCATCGATCGGCAATTGCGTGAGCGAGTACGCCCCGTAAAGCACCAGCACGAGCGTGAAGAGCCCGATGATGGCCTTGTTGTGTATGGAGAACCGGATGATCCTGTCGATCATGGATGGAAAAACTTGGGAATGGAAGGAAGGACGAATGCGGAACGCGGGTACACAATGGCCCCGGACCGTGCCGAAGC
This sequence comes from Flavobacteriales bacterium, assembly GCA_016788295.1. Lineage (GTDB taxonomy): Bacteria > Bacteroidota > Bacteroidia > Flavobacteriales_F > PHOS-HE28 > PHOS-HE28. The sequence goes on along the minus strand of JAEUSY010000020.1, from coordinate 812 downwards.
ACGGTGCGTTCCCGTTCCGCCGAAGGGCGGATCAACTCAAGCCTTGGGAGGGATCCACACGTTGCCCGTGAAACCACTGGGCGCAACGTTGAGGAATTGCGCACCCACCTTGGTGGTGAGCGGCTGTAGGGAGATCAGGAGAGACCTGTTCACCGGTGAAAGCGCGACCAGGCCACTGCACGCGCAGAACTCGCCGTGGCAATCCTCGCTGAACGGATCGTGGTCGTGCTCATCGTGTTGCTGATCGTCGGTGTGCTCGTTGTGGAAGAGGTCGTGGAAGTCCTCACTGGTATGCTGCTCCAGAAAGTGCATCACCACTTGCGGCACATGCAGCCACTCGTGCAGTTCCAGGGCACTGAAGCCATAGACCGTAAGGGTGAGCAGGAAAAGGAGGCGACGCATTTTCCGGGACGAATGTAGGCTTCAACGGTTGAGATCGCAAGCGTGTTCTCCGCGTGAGCGGGCGAAGCGGCAGCCCGGCGCAGGAAGGGCATTGCGGATGCGAGCAACGAGGCGGCACGACGCAGGCGTGACCCCGCAGTGCCGCAGCCGCTGGCCCTGACAAGACCGGCTAAAGCGCAGCACGCGACCCGGCTGCATTTGAGCCGGGGCACGCCCAAAGAACCACCAGGCGCAGAACAACGATCTTCAGCACCGAGTTCGCGCTGCGCTTGATGGGCGACGTGCAGCAGTACTTCATCGACAAGAAGGTCCGCAACTTCTACAGCGTCAGCATCAGCGGCTACCACATCGCGGAGGCCGGCGCCAACCCCATCAGCCAGCTCGCCTTCACCCTGGCCAACGGCTTCACC
>JAEUSY010000015.1 GCA_016788295.1 Flavobacteriales bacterium | reverse complement strand
AGTTCAGCATTGTTCCAACGGAACTGGTATTGCGTGGCGCCGTCCACGGCCTTGGCCACCACCTTGCTCAGCGAGCTGCCGCCCCAGGTGCGGGTAACGCCGCAGCTGTAGTTGGCATTGCCGGGGATGTCCACCAGCTTGGTGAGCGGGCAGGCCGCACGTACCGGGTCGATCATGAAGCGGCATACCGGACCCCAAGGCAGGTTGTTGCCGGCCACACGGCCACGCACCTTCACGTTCATCAGCACGTTGGCCGGGATCTGGTTGGGGCTCCAGTTGTTGATGCGGGCGTGGCAGGCACGCGTTGCACCCGTACCGAATCCATCGCTGGTGGCATGGCTGCGGAACTTGCTGTAGCCATAAGTACCGTTCGGATCGAACCACCAGAACTGGTAACCGCTCGTGGTGTTCGTCACACCGAACTGGGCGCTTACAACAGGGTTCTCATCGGCCACAATGAACTGGTTGTTCACCCAGTCCATCTTGTCGCAGCTGGTGAAGATCAGCTTATCGGTGCCCAAGGGCAGGCAGAAGCCACCATTACCGATCACTGCGCTCACGCTGCCTGTGGTGAAATTGCCACGGTTGTCGATGATGCGCAGGGCGCCCGACAGGGTGCGCAGGATGTAACCGCCGCTGGCAATACCGTCGCCACCTGTATCAAGTACGCGCAGTCGGAAGCAGCCATCGGGCAGGCAGGTCTGGTCGGTGACCAGCACACCATCAGGGTACCAGCCGCCGCCGCTCTGCACCACGGTGTTGGTGCCTTGTTCCACCATTTCCCACGTGATCTGATCGCCATTCGCATCCGTGCGCACCTCCAGGATAAGGTCCGTGGTGCAGTTGATCAGCGGTTGTCCGGCACATAGGCAACCAGCAGTGATCACGTCGTTGAACGTGGAGGGATCTCCGTCATCGCAGGGATCTCCCGGGACCAGGAAGGCTTGCAATGGGCAGGGATCGAGGCAATCCTCCACCCCATCGCCATCACTGTCGTTGATCTCATCCACTTGGCCATCGCAGTCATCGTCCAAGCCATTGCACAGTTCCACACCGAACGGATTCACGAGCGGATCGCTGTCGTTGCAATCGCCGCCCTGCGTGATGAGGCCCGACACCGGTGTGCAGGAGAGCACCATGGCATCGTCGTCGCCGAAGCCGTCGCCGTCCGCATCGGGGTAGTAGGCATCGCCGGCGTTGTTGTCCACGGTGCCGTCGCAGTCATCGTCGATACCGTTGCATACTTCCGTGGCGCCGGGGTGAACGGACGGGTCGCTGTCGTCGCAATCGCTGCCGGCCCACCAGCCATCGCCATCGGCGTCCACCATGCCCAGGCAATCGGCGAAGGTGGCGAAGCAGCCGCTCTGCAACTGGCACTCCAGACAGGCCTCTTCGCTTCCCAGGCAGGGCAGCGCGCAGTTGCTGAAGGTGCAGGAGAAATAGTCGCTTACACAGGTGAGGCAGAAGGCGCCGACGGGCACACCTTCATCCTGCAGACAGCTGGTGATGCACTCCGGGGTGCCGCTGAAGCATAGCACAGAACAGTTGTTCAGTGCGTTCAACAGGGTCGCTTGGTTGGCGGCCAACCACTGCTGTTCGGTCACCGTGCAGTTGGCGCAGCCGTTGCCGGGATAGAGGTCGTTGTTGGTGTCGTCGCAGTCACCGCCTTGTGCCACGAACCCCACCGGCTGCGAACAGTCGCTCACGCTCACGGCCGTGTTGCCGAAGCCGTCGGAATCGTTGTCCTGGAACCAGGTGGTGAGCACCGGTCCGCCGCTGCAGTCCTGGTCGATGGCATCGCAGGGGTCGGCGGCACCGGGGTTGATGGCTGCATTGGCATCGTTGCAGTCGCCGCCCACGGTCACTGCGCCGGGGATGGGTGTGCAGGAGAACACAGCAGTGGCATCGGCGCCGTAGCCATCGCCGTCCGCATCGGTGTAGTAGAGGGTGCCGGCGTTGTCGTCGGTCTCGCCGTTGCAGTCGTTGTCGATGCCGTCGCAGAGTTCGGGTGCGCCGGGGAACACCGTGTCGTCCGCATCGTCGCAGTCGCCGCCCTGGGTGGCCGTGCCGGGTGGCGGTGTGCAGGTGCCGGTGATCCCCGTGCCATCCACGCCGTAGCCATCGCCGTCCGCATCGGTGTAGTAGGTCACGCTGAGCCCTTCGTCCGTATCGCCGTCACAATCGTTGTCCACACCGTCGCAGACCTCGGTGGCGCCGGGGAAGGCGTTCGCGTTGCTGTCGTCGCAGTCGCTGCCGGCCCACCAGCCGTCGCCATCGGCATCCACCTGGCCCATACAGGTGGCCAGTGTGGCCAGACAACCGGCCTGTACCTGACAGCTGAAGCAGAATTCCGGTGCGTTGAGACAGGCGAAGGAGCAGTTGTCCTGCGTGCACAGGAGGTAGCCATCGATGCAGGTGAGGCACACGGCGCCCAGCGGCACACCATTGCTCTGCAGGCAGCTGGCGATGCAGGTGGGGTCGCCGAAGCATTGCAGCGCGCAGTCGTTCACGGCCGCCAGCAGCGTCTGTTGGTTCGCAGCGAGCCACGCCTGCTCGGTGAGCGTGCAGGTGCTGCAGCCATTGCCGGGGAAGACATCGCTGTTGGTATCGTCACAGTCACCGCCGATGGCCACGTATCCAAAGGGCTGCGTGCAATCCTGCGTGGTCGTGGCATCGCTGCCGAAGCCGTCACCGTCGTTGTCCACGAACCAGATGCTGAGCACGGGTCCGCCGCTGCAGTCCTGGTCGATCGCGTCGCAGGGGTCGGCGGCGCCGGGGTTGATGGTCCCGTCGGTGTCGTCGCAGTCACCGCCTTGGGTGATCAGGCCGGGGATCGGTGTGCAGGAGAACTGCTCGCTGTTGATGTCACCGTAGCCATCGCCGTCCGCATCCACGTAGTAGGCGATGCCCGCGTTGTCATCCACCTCGCCATCGCAGTCATCATCGATGCCATTGCAGAGCTCGGGCGCACCGGGGTAGATGTCGGGGTCGCTGTCATCGCAGTCGCCGACCTGGCTGGTGGCGCCGTTGGGCGGGTTGCATCCGCCTTCCACGGTGTTGTTCTCATCGCCCCAGCCGTCGCCGTCCAGGTCCGCGTAGTAGGTGGTGGGCGTCTCATCGATCAGCCCATCGCAGTCGTTGTCGATGGTGTCGCAGATCTCGTTCGCACCAGGGAACACGTTCGGGTCGCTGTCATCGCAATCCAGTTCGGCCACGACCCCATCGCCATCGTTGTCGGTGAAGCCTGCGCAGGCGTAGTAGGCCGCGTTGCAGGAGGCGTTCACACATTCCACGCAGGGCGCCGAGCCGAAGCCTCCTACGCATTGTGCGAGGCAGCTTTGCAGGATGCACACGTAGCGCTGGGCCACGCAGGTGGCGCAGGCCTCAGGCAGCGGGGTGCTTTGCATCAAGGCATCGGTGAAGCAGGCCAACTGATCGCCGCCCCCGAGGCAGTTGTTGAGGTTGGCCGTGATGATGCCCTCGATGGTGGCCTGGTTGGCAAGGATCCACGCACGATGCGTCTCATCGCAATTGCCGCAGCCTTCGTCCACAACTCCATCACAGTCGTTGTCCACGCCATCGCACACCTCCGCGCTGCCACTGCTCTGGTAGCCATCGAAGGTGGGGAAGGGCTGCTGCACATCCGGCTCGTTCGGGAAGACGAGGTAGCCCTCTTCCCACAACAGCACATCGTTCTGGCCGATGCTGATGGTGTAGCAGCCGTTGGCGATGCACACCGGCAGTTCACCGATGCCTTCGGTCTCCAGCGGAAGGTCCAGGTCGCCTTCCAGGACGCCGCCGTTGTGCTGGATCTCGTAGTGCGCCGTGCCGAAGTCGCCGGGATCGTTGGTGAGCACGAAGAGGGTGAAGCCTTGCTGCCCAGTGGGATCCTCGTCGTTGCAATCGCCGCTCACTGCGGCACTGTTGGGCGGTTGGGTGCAGGCGGTGCCCAGTGACGTACCGCCCACACCATCGCCATCGTTGTCCGCGAACCACTCCTGGGCTTGTGCGCAGGGGCCGGGACAGGTGGCATCGGGGTCGTAGTTGCAGCTGTTGGGGTCCATGCAGCCGATGTTGGCCAGGCAGGGCTCGCCGCGACAACCGCACTGTTCGTTGAGCAGTTCCAGTGCGACCGCGGGTGCATACTGGAACGTGCCCGTGTAGGGCAGCAGGTCCTGCGCGCCATAGAGCACGGTAGCCGAACGGTCGGGGCAGATCATCACCAGTGTGGGCACGAAGCCATTGTAGAGCTCCAGTGCGCCGTATTGCTGCGCGATCGAGCCACCACCGGTGTTGATGATCGGCCAGTCCATGGTGGCCACGTAGGGTGCCAGCGAACCGGCGACGGTGGCGGTGTCCTCGATCTCCACGCTGATGATGCGGATCGCATCCAGCCCATCGGGACCCATGTGGGCGTACCAGTCTTGCAGGAAACCCGCGTTGTTCATCAGGTTGCTCGGCGGGCACCAGGTGGTGAAGAGGTCGAGCACCACCGTCTTTCCTTGGGCCAGCAGGGCGAAGAGGTCCACCGGTTCACCGTTCACAGCGGTGGCGGTGAAGTTGGTGGCGTAGCGTTCCGTGCCGGTGGTGGTGGTGCCTTGCACACAGCTACCATCGGGGCATACCGCGTTGGGGTCGTAGTTGCAGGCCATCGGGTCGGTACAGCCGCTCTGGAAGGCCACGGTGGTGCCATCGATGAAGCCGTCGCAGTTGTTGTCCACACCGTCGCACACTTCGGTGGCGCCGGGGTTCACGGTGGCATCGTTGTCGTTGCAGTCGCCGCCGGTGTTGATGAAGTTGGCGATGGGCGTGCAGCTGTACACCTGCGCCTGCTGATCGCCGAAGCCGTCGCCATCCACATCCGGATACCAGAAGAAGTCCTCGTCGATCAACCCGTCACAGTCGTTGTCCTGGCCATCGCACACTTCGGTCACGCAGCCACTGCTGCAATCCCCACCGTCGTTGGTGAGCGCAGCACAGCTCAGGTCGATGAAATTGCCTTCCCACTCGAAGCTGCCATCATCGCAGAAGCCATCCCCCACCCAGTCCGCTGGCGCACAATTGCCGTTGCAGTCCAGCACCTCACCCGGAGGGCAGCCACCCTGCTGGAAACCCTGGCACTGGCAATCGGCCGTTACCACATCGCCGATGGTGTTGGGGTCGCCGTCGTTGCAGTCGCTGCCGGGAGTGGTGATGGCGTCGTTGGTATCGTCGCAGTCGCCGCCGGTGTTGATGCGGCCGGGGAGCGGGGTGCAGCTGTGCTGCACCGTGGCGGGATCGCCGAAGCCATCATCGTCCGCGTCCACGAACCAGAAGAAGTCCTCATCGGCGGTGCCATCGCAGTCGTTGTCCAGCCCATCGCAGACCTCTGCCGCGCCGGGGAACACGCTGCTGCGCGCATCGTCGCAGTCGCCCGCTTGTGCAGCGGTGCCCGGCGGCTGGATGCAGCTCTGCACCGGTTCTGAACCTGCGGCGCCGAAGCCATCGCCGTCGGCATCCACGTACCACAGGAAGTCCTCATCGGTCGTGCCATCACAATCGTTGTCCAGGCCATCACAGAGCTCGGTGGCACCGGGGTTCACACTGGCATCGGCATCGTCGCAGTCGCCCGCGTTCGCAGCGTAGCCGGGCGGCTGCGTGCAGGCTTGCACGATGTCCAGGTCGCCGCCCCAGCCATCGTTGTCGGCATCGGCGAACCAGAACGTGCCTTCCTGATCATCGACCAGCCCGTTGCAATCGTTGTCAACGCCATCGGCCTCGCTGCACAGGTCGCTGGCACCGGGGAAGATGGCCGCGTTGCCGTCGTTGCAATCGCCGGGCTGCTGGGTGAAGGCGCCTGTGGGTGGCGTGCAATACACGGCTTCGGTGCTCGTATCGCCCCAGCCGTCCTGGTCCGCGTCCACATACCAGACGAAGTCCTCATCCACTGCGCCGTCGCAGTCGTTGTCCACACCATCGCACAGCTCCTGCAGCTGGCCCAGCCCTACCAGGAAACCTTCGCTGATGGGGAAGAACTCGAACTGCGTGCCCTGTGCGTTCAGGAAGGTGAGCTGCGCGAAGTCAAAGAGCGGCACGGTGCTGCTGCCCACGGCAATGCCGAGACAGCCGGGTTGCTCGCAGAAGGTGAAGGTGGCCACCGGCACATCGTAACCGAACTGCTCGGTGAGCGTGAGCGGACCATCGTGCAGCACGGTTCCCCCAATGGTCACGGTCACGTCCACGGTGCCCACCAGACCGGGTTCCGCCGCGCCCACCAGCAGCTGTACCAAGCCGTTGGTGCAGCAGCTGCCATCGTCGCACACCGCGGTGGGGTCGTAGTTGATCGCTGCCGGATCAGTGCATCCTTGCACCGGTGTACCCAAGGTGAATTCAAGCTGACCGTCCACGATGGCGCCCGAAGCAAGTACCGTTCCCTCCAGCGTGGCCGTGAAGCTGCCGTTCACGGGCAGGCTTCCATCGGTCACCGTGGCCGTGAAGCAGCCGTTGATCGCGCAGAAGCTGAAGGAGTTGCCTGTACCGCTGGCCTGTACGCTGCCCTGCCCGTTCACCAGGCTGTACTGCGCGTTCGTGCCCGCAGGTGTGACCAGGTCCACGATCACCGAAGTACAGGGCACGCACAGTGCCGCCAGTTGCTGGTAGGCGCCGTGCACATCCAGCTTGCCGCCGGTGATGGTGATGGCGTTGCCACCGGGGAAGGGCGCCACTCCGTTCAGGATGGCCTGCTTCACCTGCAGGGCAGTGCCTTGCGGATCGCTGGTGATGCCTTGTGCGAATGTGACGCAGTCGGTGCTGTAGAGCAGTGCCACCGCGCCCGCCACGGCCGGTATGGCGAAGGAGTTGCCGTCCACCAAGGCATAGGTGCTGCCCAGTGTGGTGGTGAGGATGTCCACGCCGGGCGCCAGCAGGTGTATGGTGTTGTCACCCACCGCGAAGGGCACCTCGTTCAACGGTCCGTAGCTTGTTACCACGATGTTGTTCGCGTTCGGGCAGGTGGCGGGGTAGTCGGGCGTCACATCGATGTCGGTGGGGTCATTGGGGCCGCTGGTCACCACCAGGATACCCGCCGCGCCGAGGTCGTCGAAGAGCGGTTCACCAAAGCCACAGTCCACCCCCGGAAAGCCCCAGGAGGCTGTGATCGACACGATCAACCTGCCTTGCGTGCCGTTGCTCTGGTTGAAGAGCGTGCGCTGGTTCAGGCAGAACTGGAATTGTGTGAACACATCGCTCAGCGTGTTCACTGTCGCGGGGCTTACCAGGTCCACGTCCCAGTTCACCCCGCTCACGCCTTCGCCATTGTTGCCCATGGCACCCACCACGCCGGCCACCTCGGTGCCGTGCTCATCGGCAGCAGGCTGGTCCACCACCATGTTGGCCGCGAGGTCGGGGTGGTTGCCCTGCACGCCGCTGTCCACGATGCCTACGGCGATGCGCTGCCCTGTTGCCGTGGCGCCGCCGGTGGTGCTGTTCCACACGGGTTCCACGTTCATGTCCAGCAAGTGCCACTGATCGCCGTACTGCGGATCATTGGGTTGTGCGCGGCGCTGCACCAGGTAATTGAGCGATGTGCGCTGCACGGCCGGAAGGTCCGCCACCAACCGTTGCAGTTCCATATCCCCTGAGGAGGCCGATCCGGTGAAACGTAACCCGGCATAGCGGGAGCCCTCGCCGAGCACCTCGATCCGTGCGATGGCTGGGCCTTGGGGGACGCGCTCACGCCACTGTGCCCGCACGAGGGCCGTATCGCCGACTTGCTTCAACCGCACCAGCACCTCTCCAGGCACCCAGGACGATTGAGCATGAAGTCCGCTGGAGATCAAGAGCAGCAGGAGCAGTGCAAGCAATGAAGCGGAACGTTTGGCCATGGCAGGGAGCATTTGCAGCGAAAGTCCCCATCCTTCCCTTTCAGGGTCCCTTACCGATCGTCAACTTTGGTTAGCCCCCTTGTCAACCTTTGTTAGGCTTGACGATCAACACAGAACACACTGGAAGCCATCCCAACATAGTTTTTGTCCGAGGCCTCGGGAGCGAACCGTATGCATCTTTCGGCCAGCCAAGGCGCGACTCCGGGTCGAGCCCGGAGTGACAACGCGCATAGCTGGACGCTCTGTAAGGGGTGAGTAACGCAGATGGCCGAAAGAGGCGTCGGCGCAGTGCTCCGTCGCTGAAGCTTTGGCGCAAGTGACGCGAAGGATCATTTTGAGATGGCTTCTTTGAGCTCTATTGGGATCGAGTTGAACGACGAGCGCCCCGTAACCGCACAGAGCGGTTACGGGGCGCTCAATTTCCAAGTACGTTCAGACCGTTCAACTCATTTGCCGACCACCAATCTTTCAGTGTATTGTCGTGTGCCGGCAATTATGTTCACCATGTAAAGGCCGCTGGCCATCTCCTTCAGATCGAGCACTTGGTACACCATGCCATCGTTCACGGCGATGGTACGGCTGCTTACCACAGCACCGGTGAGGTCGTAGATGTCCACGCTTACCGTGTTCACACCTTCCTCTACAGCGCTCAGGCTTAGGGTGAGCTGGTCGCCGCGGTTGGGGTTGGGGAACATCGCGAGCTTGGCATCGCCCTCGCTCACAGTGCCATCGCCGTTCTGGGTCATGGCCGTGCTGCCCACTATGGTCACGTTGCACACATCACCCCAAGGCAGGCTGGTCACGCACCATGCACCGTTCTTGAAGGCACGCACCTGCACCTGGTAGGTACCATTGGGCAGGGCGGGCGTCCAGTTCAGGTTCACGTAGTATGTAGATGATGTGCGGACCACTGGTGCGGCCAGTTCCCCGTTGTTGAAACGGAACTGGTACTGGGTGGCACCGTCCACAGGACGTGCATGGATGCGGTTGACCCCGCCCCAGCTACGCGTCACATTGCAGCTGTAGAACTGGTGAGCGGGAATGTCCATCAGCTTGGTGAGCGGACATGCGGCGCGCACGGGATCAAGCTTGAAGCGGCACACCGGACCCCATGCGCTGTTGGTACCGTTCACACGGCTGCGCACTTTCACGTTCATCAGCACGTTGGCCGGGATCTGGTTGGGGCTCCAGTTGTTGATCTGCATGTGGCAGGCACGGATGGCGCTGGGGGGACCGAAACCATCGTTGGTGGCGTGGTTGCGGAACTTGGTGTAGCCGTAGGTGCCGTTGGGGTCGAAGATCCAGAACTGGTAACCATCGTCCGTTTGGTCACCCACTTGCCACTGGGCGCTCACTGCCGGGTTGGGATCGGCCACAAGGAACTGGTTGTTCATCCAGTCGAGCTTATCGCAGCTGGTGAAGATGAGCTTATCGGCACCCAAGGGAAGGCAGAAGCCACCGTTGTTGATCACCGCGCTCAAGCTTCCGCTGTTGAAGTTGTTGCGGTTGTCGATGATGCGCTGACCACTGGTGGTGCGCAGGATGTAACCGCCATTGGCCATGCCATCGCCACCGGCATCGAACACACGCAGGTGGTAACAACCATCGGGCAGGCAGGTGTTGTCGGTGATCACTGCGCCTCCGGGGTACCAACCACCGCCGCTCTGCACCACGATGTTGGTGCCATTGGTGCGCAGTTCCCATGTGTTCTGGAAACCGTTGCCATCGGTCTGGAACTCCACGATAAGGTCCGTGGTGCATTGTTGGCCCACGCAAGCACAGTTCACGATCTGGCCCAGCACGAAGTTGGGACCGGCATTGCACGCATCGCCGTTCTGGCCGAAGAGGGCCGGACAGTTGTCGATGCAGTCGATCACCCCATCACCATCCGTGTCGGTGGTGTTGATGGTCACGGACACATCTGCTGAACTTGCAACGCAAGGCGCAGTGCCGGAAATGGTCCAGCGGAGCACAATGGGACCGACGCCGCCCGTGTGCGTGAAGGTGCTGTTCGGATCACCTGCATCACTGAAGGTGCCCGACCCACCGCTGACTATGCTCCAGGAGGCAGCACCCATCATGGCGGCGTTACCGCCAAGGCCTGTCGTAGTGGTGTTCGCACAGATCACCTGCGGGCCGCCCACGGTGGCCGTGGTCGGAGGCACCCCGACATCGAGCGTTGAATTACTGCTTGGGCTCGTACATGGACCCACGCCATCGGGATCGCTGGTGGTCCAAGTGAGGGTAACTGTAGTGCCCGCCTCGCCAAGCGCCGGCGTGTACGTGGTGCTCTGGTCGGTGGCATTACCGAACGTACCAAGCCCACCGCTCCAACTGCCTGGTCCGTTCGCCGTGGCAGCGATGCCAACCGCTGTTGTACCGCAAGTGACATATGGACCACCTGCGTTGGCCGTGGCCGGTGGGTTCACCACTACTTGCACTGAGGATGGGAAGGTTGTTGCCGCACAGTTCGCATCGCTGATGGCAGTAATGGCATAGGTGGTGTTGCTGGAGATCGGACCTGCGGGGTTGATCGTGAAGGGGGATGAGGCAATACCGCTCACCGTGATGGGCGAACCGCCGTTGGTGGTGTACGTAACGCTCCATGGACCGGTACCCGTGAGCGTTCCGGTGAGCTGTGGAGCACCACTTCCGCAGAAGGGGCCATTGGCGTTGAGCGTGGCCGTAGGTAGTGGGTTCACGTTCACCGTGATGGTCTGCGAAGGGCCCGAACAGCCACCAGGGTTCGATGTACTGATGGTGTAAGTGGTGGTGCCGGTCGGGGAAGACGTGACCGAACGCCCAGTAGTTGCGCTTAGTCCGGCAGCGGGAGACCAGGTACAGGTGGCACCGAGGGTCGCATTAAAGCGCACATTGTTACGGCCCGTGTACAGGTGGGGCATGGTCATCGTGTAACCGTTGAGCGTTCCCGGCGTGGCAAGATCAACGAAGTAGAAGCTGGTGGCGTTGAAGCTTAACCCGGTGAAGAAGCGGGCCGTGTTGTACACGGAGCCAGTGGTACCGAAGTTGGTGTTCGAATAGTTGATCTCGATGAGCAGGTTGTCCGTACCGTTCCACGTGATCGGCGTGGTGAACGTGAAGGTGTTGAACCCGGTCTGTGGTGTTACGGTCTGCGCCGGGAACACATTGGTCCAGCCGGTGCTTACCGGCGTTGCCGTAAGCGCGTTCACGGTGCTGCTCCACTGGAACTTGATCCTGAAACTGTTCAGCGCATAGGTATTGTCGGCGGTCACCAGGTCGATGGCCATGCTGCTTATCTGTGAACCGCTCATAAAGCCCAGTGCCGCCAATTCGCTGGCACGCCAGAGCATCTGTTGCTTGGTCCCTCCATAGTAGTTCTGCATGGGGTTCGGTCCCATGGTCGCGCTGCCCGAGGACCCATCCGTGACACTGGTACCTGAGCCCGAGGTGACGGTGGCCGCATAGAGCCCTCCAGAGACCGACAGGGGTACTGAGGCCCCGTTGCAAATGGTGGCAGACCCTGCCGGGGTGGTGGTGAGCGCAGTTGGCACCCCGATCACATCGACCGTGGTAGTAGAGGTGGTCGGACATCCGTTCACCCCGTTCCGCACGGTTACCGTGTACACACCTGCGGCGGCCAGCGTAATGCCCGGGATGGTGGGCGCCTGCAGCGCACTGCTGAATCCGTTCGGCCCGGTCCAGCTGAACGTGTTGCCGATGTTGGTGGTGACGTTCAGTTGCACGGACCCACCCGCGCAGGCCGGTCCTGTGTTTCCGGCAGTGGCCGTTGGTGCAGGTGCCACACAGCAGCTCAGGTTCGCCGTGTAACCGGGAGCGTTAATGGTATTGTCCGATGTGAAATTCACTGTAAGACAGCCCGACGGATGGGTGCTGGTGAAAGGCCCGGGAATGGTGGTGCCGCTGAACGTGCCCAGGAGCGGGGAGGAAGTGGATGGGCCATCGTAGATCCTCACGAAGTCGAACCCCTCCTCGGTATTGAACTCCGTGAAGGTCATGGTGAGCACCTCCCCCGGCGTTGTGGGGCAATACGTGGTGGTCACGTTCTGATTGACGGCATAGTTGCCTGTTCCGCCCGGATCGCGGATAACGCTGCCACATGAAGAGACCTGCGGGGTTGCGGAAACACAGATGGTGAACGTGCCACCAGCGCCAAGCGAGGTATTGGTGAACACACGCACCCAGTAATCGGTGTAGGCGGATGCGTTCGTGAGGTTCACTCCGGCCGGGCTGTTCGGTACGCAACCCACCAGGGCGCCACCGCACCCGGTGTAGATCTCAACACCCCAGTGGCCAATGGTACCGGCACCAATGCTGATCAGTATGGGCGATTGGTTCCAGCCGCTATTGAACCGGTACCACACATCGCGAATGGTGCCACCCGTACCGTCGCATGATGGCGCGGCGATCTCGTTGATCGCATCCAATGTGCTTCCACTGGTGGCCTCACCCGGGCATTGAGCCGGCGTTTTCACGAACAGCTGAGTGGCCAGGCCGCACAGTTCGTTGTCGGGCGGGCACAGTTGATCACGTGTGAAGTTGCCCAGATTGCGATCACAGGTCGCATCGTTCTCGTGCAACAGGCGCACGTTCACGATGGCGGTCAACGCAAAGGGGCCAATGACCTGTACATCCCATTCCGCAAGTCCGGGCATGGTCTGTGGTGGGCCACCATTCACACTGTACCACAAGGTCGTGGTGGCCTCACTTCCTGTGGAAAGCACTTCCACGTTCAACGAGTAGTTGGAGGCCGCACAGTTCGTTATCGGCACCACCACCCCATCGGGACTGGTGCAGGCAGGCGTACACTTCACCTCGAAGTGCCAGGAGGTCTGTTGCCCATCGGCACAACTTCCAGAGGCGTTGCTCTCCACCTCCAGGTACAGCTCGTTGCCAATGCTCGAAGCGCTCAACCCTGCCAAACTCGCGAAACTGCCCGTCAGCTCGGGGATCGGAGTGCCGGCTGAACTGGTGCCGCTGTAGCCACGGATCACATCACCGAGACCCATGGTACCTTGTATGAAGGTGAGCGTGACCGTTTCACCGGGCGGCGCGATGTACGTAAAGGTCCGTGTATCGAGGTTGCCGTAACAATGCTGCACATCCACGGGGGTGCCACATGCTATGGTGATGGGACAACCGCTGTACAAACTGCCCGAGGACGTGGCACCGCAACTGGGCACCGAATTGCTGACCGAGGCCACCACCGTGCTGGATGAAGGGAAAGGCCCGATGGTCACCGTGCCTGTGCTCGTGAGGGACTGGTTCGTTGGCGCACCACCGTTCACCGAATAAGCGAGCGTACCTGTGGTGCCAAAGCCGAAACTTGTCACATTGGCGTTCACGGTGAAGTTGTTGGCCGCACAGTTCTCCACCACGGTGAACGTTGCCGTGGGCAGGATGCAGTCCATCGAGAGCTGCACATCATCGATGGCCGGATTGGCATGTGGAGTGGCCCCATCACTGGTGAACGTGAACACCAGACGCACCGTGGTGCCCGCAACGCCCGTAAGGTTGATGGGGCCAATGGTCGTGAAATTGGCATAGGCGGTGGCCGTATTCACGAACCGCTGCACATAACCCGCCCCGGGCACCGTACCGGAAACCGGCGTATTGGTGGTGCTCGTGGTGTACACACGCAAATAATCGTATGTGTTATCCACCGTGGGCATGCGTAGCGAGAAACGCAGCTGCACGTTGGTGGCCCCGGCAGGTATCACCACGTCGCGGTAGAAGTGCATGGTAGTCCCGAAAAGAGTCGCATTGCCGTTGTAGTTCGTTGTGGAACCCACATAGGCCGCACGCGTGCCGGGTGCCACACTACCAGCGGCCGTGCCTACCTGCCATTGTCTGGTAATTCCAGGCTGGGCGGTGGACCAACCATTTCCTGCGAAGGTGGCCGTAGCACCCTCGAAACCACCGTTGGAGGCGGTGATGAGCTGGATCTGGGCATTCAGTAATGCAGGGGCGAAAATGGCAACGACCAACGCACACACCAAGGCGATCCATCGCCAACGGATCAACTGGCCGACCGACAGTTTAGGGGGTTGAACTTTCTTCATGGAGGTGGAGGTTTTGAGCTTCGACCGATCAACTTTTGCAGCCTATGAACAGGCAAGAACCATCGTCTAACATGATCGAAACTAGACCCATCCGCATCCGCCTGTCAAGTAATATGTTCGTCGTATGGTCATTATTTATCGACAATCCGAGGAATTATATCGACAAAGGCAACCATACGGGAAGGCACTCGTCTTTTAGCTTCGTTCGAAGCTGTCGGATGTACCGATCACGGTGCACTATTCAGAATGGGCGATCATCCTGGTGTTCTATGCGGTTCTTGCGCCCCCACCTGCCGGAAAAGCGAAGCGCCCCCGCATTGCTGCAGGGGCGCTTCCTCATTGTTGTTCGTTAGCCGATCACTTGGCGATCACCAAGCGCTCGGTGTAGCGCTGTGCTCCAGCGGTGATGTTCACCATGTACAGTCCATCGGCCATTGCGCCGAGGCTCAGTACCTGGTACACCATGCCATCGTTCACAGCGATCGTGCGGCTGCTTACGCGGGCGCCGCTCAGGTCGAAGATGTCCACGCTGATCGTCTCCACACCCTCTTCCACTGCGCTCAGGCTCACCGTGAGCTGATCGCCGTTGTTGGGGTTCGGGAACATCGCCAGCTTGGCATCGCCCGTGCTGGTGGCGCTTCCACCGTTCAGCGCCATGGCGGTGCTGCCCGTGATCGTCACGTTGCACTCATCGCCCCAGGGCAGGCTGGTAATGCACCACACACCGTTCTTGAAGGCACGCACTTGCACCTGGTAGGTGCCGTTGGGCAGTGCGGGCGTCCAGTTCAGTTGCAATACGGGCGTGGTGGTGGTGCGGATCACCGGTGCGGCCAGTTCAGCATTGTTCCAACGGAACTGGTACTGCGTGGCGCCGTCCACGGCCTTGGCCACCACCTTGCTCAGCGAGCTGCCGCCCCAGGTGCGGGTAACGCCGCAGCTGTAGTTGGCATTGCCGGGGATGTCCACCAGCTTGGTGAGCGGGCATGCCGCACGCACCGGATCGATCATGAAGCGGCATACAGGACCCCAAGGCAGGTTGTTGCCGGCCACACGGCCGCGCACCTTCACGTTCATCAGCACGTTGGCCGGGATCTGGTTGGGGCTCCAGTTGTTGATGCGGGCGTGGCACGCACGCGTTGCACCCGTACCGAATCCATCGCTGGTGGCGTGGCTGCGGAACTTGGCGTACCCGTAGCTGCCGTTGGGATCGAACCACCAGAACTGGTAACCGCTCGTGGTGTTCGTTACACCGAACTGGGCGCTTACAACAGGGTTCTCATCGGCCACAATGAACTGGTTGTTCACCCAGTCCATCTTGTCGCAGCTGGTGAAGATCAGCTTATCGGTGCCCAAGGGCAGGCAGAAGCCACCGTTGCCGATCACCGCGCTCACGCTGCCTGTGGTGAAATTGCCACGGTTGTCGATGATGCGCAGGGCGCCCGACAGGGTGCGCAGGATGTAACCGCCGCCGCTGATGCCATCGCCACCGGCGTCAAGTACGCGCAGGCGGTAACAACCGTCGGGCAGACAACAGCTCTCCGTCACGGTGACCTCATTCGGGAAGCCAGCTCCGACGCAGACAACGGCATCCGACCCTCGCTGCACGATCTCATATGACACCTGGCCACCGAACCCATCGGTGGTCAGCTCCAGGACCACAGGGTAAGTGCAACCCTCGCCATTACCGGTGCGAATGCCTTCCGTGAACTGACCACCGAGGTCAGCGGCCACTGCCTCGATCAAGGTGGAGCCATTAAGCAGCACCCTTACCTGCACATCGCTCGCTCCGCCACGAGTGGCGTCATAGCTCTCGAACTGGAAACAGGAGCCTGCATCAAGGGAGACCGGCACGGTCACGACGGTGTTCTCCTCGGTGTATGGCCCACCGCTGCCAACGGTCTGACCGCTGGAATTGATGATCTTCCAATACACCTCACCCGTTACATCGCCTGTGATCACTTCAACGGTCAGACCGCCATCATCCGCGTACTTCACTTCAGTGTCCAGATCAAGCTGTAGGATGTTGCCGGTGGCATCCTGGTCCGGCTGTTCGTTCACGCTGATGATGCGGAACTCCAGGTCATCACCGGGTTGTACATCAGGAACAAGCGGCAGTACAGGTTGACGGACCTGCCCGGTCAAGGCCGGAACGGCCAGGATCCAGTTGAAGGTGTTCACCATGAGCCCGTTCTTCCAGGTCTCCACCACACACGTCCCCATGGTGGCGGTTCCCACGTTCTGGATCTTCAGCACCGGGGCCGAAGTTCCCTCACAGGGATACTTCAATCCGGCATAGTCCAGGATCTTGGCATCGTAGGTGTTCTGGGCTGCGAGGGAACCTGAGAGCACAAGTACCAGGAGGGCAAAGGGCCAACGAATGGTCATGACAGTGTGGTTGTCCGGCCAAGGTAGCCGACCGCAAACCTGCCTGCGCTATAACAAAAGTTACACCCCCCCTCAGAACCGCAGTACCACACCGCCCAGTACGTTCAACGGCGCCTGCGGGAACAGCGCGACCAGGTCCTGGCGACGGCCATCGAAGACATAGCTGTACACCCAGCCATTGTTCTCGTACAGCTCGCTGAAGAGGTTGCGCACGGTGAGGTTGAGCCCCAGTGAGCGGGCACCCTTTCCCAGCAACGTCACGTTCAGGCGCAGGTCGTTCACCACATAGGCGTCGAGCATACGATCGGTGCTTGATGTGTTGTCCAAGTATTGCTCGCCGACATACTTGGTGACCAGCGCGATCTCCGCATGGCCGCGTTCAGCGCGCTCCCAGAACCGGCAGATCAGCTCACTGCCCGCAATAATGCTCGGTGAAAAGGCGATGTCCGTTGTGCCCAATGCGTTGGACTGTTGACCGCCGTTGTCCCAATCGTCCACGTATTCGGTGAAGGCGGTGATGCGGTTGCTGCTGAAGGTGGCATTGGGGCGCCAGGTGAACCGCTTGGCGAACTGCACCGCGCCAGTTAGCTCCACCCCTGCCCTGTAGCTGCTGGCCACGTTGGTGCGCAATGCATAGCCCACATCGTTCAGCTCACCGGTAAGCACCAACTGGTCCGTGTAGTCCATGTAGTAGCCGTTGATACCGAATGCGAGGCGTCCACTGCGCCGCTCGTAACCCAGCTCGTAGTCGATCATGCGTTCGGGTCGTGGACGGCTTTGCGGGCTGCTCTCGATCAGATCGCTACGGTTGGGCTCCCGGTTCGCAAGAGCGACACTGGCATAGAGTCGACCACCTTCATGCACCTTCCATTGCGCGCCTGCCTTGGGATTGAAGAAGGTCCACGAGGCCTCCTGTGTCACATTCTCCAACGCGTTGTTATACCCGAGGAACTCATGCGCGACGGAACGCACCTGTGCATCGCCGAAGAGATCGACACGATCATTGATCACATAGGTGAACTTGGCGAAAGCGTTCGCATCCGTTTTGGTGCCCTTGTTGTCGTAGTAGCGCTGCCGGATCGGGCTGTCACCGGCCCACTGTGCCCAGATGACCTCACCGAAGTGATCGCCGTCGTACTTGCTGTAGCTACCGCCGATGGCCAACCGATGCGCCCCGATGTTCTGCTGGTAGGTGGCATTCACGCCATCCATGGTGTTATCCAACCAACGTCGACGGATGACGTCGCCTTCCGTGATCACGGTATCGCCAACAGCTATGGGTCCGATGCCATAACGCTGTAGATCATCATTGTCGCGATACTGCTCAAAGAACCCACTGCCCAGCACTCGGAACAACGTGAGGTTGAAGGTGCCGTGCGCGCCCACCTGCTGATCGAAGAGCAGTTGGTAGTGTGTCTGGCGGTAGTCGTCCACTTGGTTGTCGTAGGTGTACGGATTGTAGGTGCGGTTGGTGTCGATGACCTCACGCGGCACACCTTCCCAGGCCTGGTAGGTGACCTCGTGCCCGCTCATGGTGAAAAAGCGCAGTGATCGTGTGCGCCCCAACCAAGCGGCCTGCAATTGATAACTCTTCAGATCGGCCGTGGCGCGGTCGATATAGCCATCGCTGGTGATGTTGCTCAGGCGGCCATCGATGCTGAAGGAACCCAGCTTGCCACCATCACCCACACCCAGCAGTCCGGTGCCGAAGCGTACGTATTGCCGCTGCGTGTTGTAAGAGCCTGTGAAGACACCGAGCTCGCCGAACGCCTTTTCTCGAATGGTGGCACTGCGCATGTTGATGCTAGCACCGAACGCACCGGGGCCATTGGTGCTGGTGCCCACGCCACGCTGCACTTCAATATCCTCGAGGCCACTGGCTAGATCGGGCATGTTCACCCAGAACACGGCCTGGCTCTCGGGATCGTTGATGGGCACACCGTTCAGTGTGACGTTGATGCGTGTGGCATCACTACCCCGGATGCGCAGACCGGTGTAGCCGATGCCCGTGCCCGCATCGGTGGTGGTGACCACACTGGGCTGCAGATCGAGCAGAATGGGCAGGTCCACGCCGGTATTGATGCGTTCGATCTCTTCACGCGTCACCTTGCTCTGGGCGAAGGGCGCACGTTCACCGGCGCGCAGGGCGCTCACTTCGGCCTCGCGCATCAGCACGGCCTGTGGGCGCATCACCAGCTTAACGTCCAAGTGGTCGTTGGTAAGTTCCAGCAGGGTATCCACCGGGTGGTAGCCCACGTACGAGAGGCGCAGCCGCAGTGGGCCTTGGCGCAGACCGGCAAGTGCGAAGCGTCCCTCGCGATCGGTCCACGTGCCGAAGCGTTGGTCCTCCCCTGCCACCACGCTCACGGCGTCGAGCGGGCCGGCATCGGCAGCAGTAACGGTGCCGGTGAGGCGCACCTGTGAAAGAAGAGTGGTCGGCAGCAGGAGGCCGACGAATAAGGCGATACGATGGTACATGATGCTCCGTGTTCGTTGGTCGCTTCACGGAGGTGCACCGCAGTGGTGGCCTTGGTCTGCTCCCTTCGCAGCATTACCTGCGCAGGTTCGATGGGTATGATCTCAGCCCGCCTATCGGAGGGCACCCCAGTGTGCGACGATGCAAAGCTAACAGGGGAAGTGGGAAATGGTTCGGGGAGGGGAATGCTCATTCACCGCAAAGGCGCAAAGCGCGCAAAGGGGCAAGTAGAGGAAGGCTGGTTCACCGCAGAGACGCGAAGAACGCGAAGGAACGCGGAGGGAAACACAATTCAACGCAGAGGTCCGCTGTACGGCATACGAAGTAAGGCCGAGTGAATGCAAATTCACTGCTCCCGAGGCCTCGGGAGGCGCCAAGGGGCGAGGAGGAGGACACAAAACCCTGGTCAAGCACAGAACGAAGAGCTCCGTCTAAGCTCGCTCGGCCGTGATGGATGTGATCAGCCTTTGTAGAACAGCCACTTGCCGAGCTCTTTCCAGCTCACCTTCTTGCCGTACATGAGAATGCCGGTGCGATAGATGCGGCCAGCGAGCCAGGTGGTGAACACGAAGGCACCGATCAACAGCACCATGCTGAGCAGCATCTGCCACGCCGGTGCGCTGCCCATGGCCACACGCACCATCATAACAATAGGACTGGTGAACGGAATGAGGCTGCACCACAATACCATCGCACTGTTCGGGTTGTAAACAGCGGCCTGCGCGATCACGATGGCGAGGATCATGGGCAGTGTTACGGGGAACATGAACTGCTGTGTGTCCGTCTCGCTGTCCACCGCCGAACCGATGGCGGCCAGCAGTGAGCTGTACAGCAGGTAGCCACCCACGAAGAAGAAGAGGAACATGCCGAGCGTGAGCGGCCAGTCGATCTTCTGGAGGGCCTTCAGGAACTTCACATCCTCCATATCGGGCATGGCCACTTGTTCGCCCAACTGCTGTTGTACCTGGGCCGTCATGGGTGTTTCGGCAAGCACCTTCGGATCGAAGCGGTCCTTGAGCAACAGTGCGGAACCGGCCGTTACCAGCGTGGCGGTGATGGTGATCCAAAGGATGAACTGCACAAAGCCCACGAGCGCAATACCGATGATCTTCCCCATCATCAATTGGAAGGGCTTCACACTGCTGATGAGCACTTCCACGATGCGGTTCTGCTTCTCCTCCATCACGCCGCGCATCACCTGCACGCCGTACATGAAGATGAAGATGAACATGAAGTACCCGAAGAAGAAGCCGATGCCCGCGCGCTCCTGCTCCAGGGATTCCTCACCCATCTTCTCGATGTCGAACATCTTCATGACAAGCGATTTGCGCACGCGCTGATAGGCTTCAGCATCGATGTTCTCGCCGCGCAGTTTGGCCAGTTCGATGGTCTTCTCCAACTCGTTGCCAATAAGGCGCTGCACACCGAGGCTGGGCAACTGCTTATAGAAGAACAGCACCGTGTTGGTGTTGAGGATGTCGTCGTTCACCTCCACCATCACCGTGTACGGGCTCGCCTTGAAGGCCGAATCGCTCCATGGACGTTGGTCCACATAGAAGCTCACCTTGTCGCTGTCCTTCAGTTTGCCCGCAATGATGTGGGCCTCGTCAACCACCAGCACACGGTGGTCGTCGCTGTCCTGCAACCCGAGGTACACCATCACCGTGACACCCGCGGCAATGAGCACCGGGGCGAGCAAGGTCATGATGAGGAAGCTGGGCTTGCGCACGCGGGTGATGAACTCGCGCCAGATGATGAGCTTGATCTTGTTCATGGGAAGAGGTTGCGCGTTGACGGGTTGCGTGTTGCGTGTTCGCCAACGCGTACCACGCAACCCGGCAACATGAAACGCACTATTGGTTCGTTCGTGCTCATCATTCGGTCATACCAGCGGTAACGTGCTCAGGCGCGGTCTCGCCCACCACCTTGATGAAAATGTCGTGCATGCGCGGCACTTCCTCCTGTACCCCGTGGACCTCCACGGCGGAGATGATCGGGCGCAGCACATCGTTCACCGTGCTGCCCTTGCCCAGCTTCACTTTGGCCACCGAATACTCACCGCCTTCCTGCACTTCGATCAGCTCGCCGGCGAAACCGAGGGCATTGGCAAAGGCCACGCGACTGCCTTTGTACTCGATGCGGTACACATTGGCACCGTAGCGTTTGCGGATCTCGCGCACATTGCCATGCAGCATCAGGCGCGAACGGTCGATGAGGCCGATGTTGTCGCACAGCTCTTCCACGCTGGCCATGCTGTGGGTGCTCAGCATCACGGTTACACCCGCATCGCGCAGGCGCAGGATCTCGGCGCGGATCAGCTCGGCGTTGATCGGGTCGAAACCACTGAAAGGTTCATCGAGGATGAGCAGCTTGGGCTCGTGCAGCACAGTGGTGATGAACTGCACCTTCTGGGCCATGCCCTTGCTGAGCTCTTCCACCTTCTTGTTCCACCACGCGCTCATCTCCCACCGCTCGAACCAGGCCTTCAAGCGCTTGGTGGCCTCGGCCTTGGACATGCCTTTGAGCTGTGCGAGGTAAAGGGACTGCTCGCCCACTTTCATCTTCTTGTACAAGCCGCGCTCTTCGGGGAGGTAGCCCATGCGCGCCACATCCTCGGGGCCCATGGGGTGGCCATCGAGCGTAACGGTGCCCTCATCGGGACCGGTGATGCGCGTGATGATGCGGATGAGGGTGGTCTTGCCCGCTCCGTTGGGGCCCAGCAGGCCGAACACCTGACCGGGCGGCACGTCCATGGTGATGCCGTCCAGCGCCGTGTGGGAGCCGTAGCGTTTTACGATGCCTTCGAGGTGCAGCATGCGGTAAGTGCGATGGGAACGGGGCGAAGATAGCCGCACACCATTGGGCACCACCGGCCGTGCATGGATCGCCCATGCCGGTGGTCACTCCGGACCGTTGTTGAAGGCGCTAAGAACCCTGCCTGCCCCTGCTCCCCCACTCCACACGCACGCCTCCGGTGAACCAGCGCCCAGGGAGCGGCACATTGCCACGGTCCACTTGTTCGGCGTCCAGCAGGTTGGTGCAGCCCACATGCAGCGTAACAGGTCCGAAAGTGCGGTCGACACGCACATCGATCCGCAGCGGCGAAGGGTATTCCACGCGCTGGCCATCCGCGAAGTCCACGTAGGTGCTGTACCGTGTGCGCCAAGACAGGTCAGATCGTAACATCCAGCGGCCGGCCACACGCTGCTGCCACCAGAACACCGCGTTGTGCTCCAGATGATCGAGCACATAGAGCGAAGTGAACGGGAACTCCTGCTGATCGGACCACTGGTAGGCATAGAGCACACCACCACGACCTTTGCCGTTGGCCGTGCGCCGGTCCACCTGAAGCTCCACACCGTTGAGGTCCACCTCCGTGAGGTTGGTGGCACGTGTAACAGCATCGCCCGGCAGGCGCACCCAATCGATGAGGTCGCTGCCTTCGCGGCGCCAAACGCACAGCACCGTGCTCCAGGAATCGGCAGTGAAGCGATGCCCGAGCTCCATCTGTACGGCATGTTCGGTGCGCAGGTCCTTGCTGCCTTGTGCACCTCCACGACTGTAGTACAGGTCGGTCCAGGTCGGGAAACGGAACGCACGTCCCGCGCTGCCGTAGGTCACGTGCCCTTTGCCCCAACGATAGTGCAGATCCACTCCGGGGATCCACTCGGGCACGAAGCGGTCGTTCACGTTGAGCAAGAGGCCCGCATCAATTCCCCAACGACCCAGCTCCGCGCGGTGATCCAGGTGCATGGCCAGGTTGTAGCGCGCATCGCTCCGGGTGAAGGCCTCACGCGCGCCGGCGGCCTCCCGTGGCTCATCCATCGGCTCGCCCAGCACGTTGCTGAAAATATGCTCCCTACGGGCGTGCGCGCCGAAGGCCGTGGTGCCCGCCTTCCAGCGGCGCTTCACGTTCGCCTCCGCTCCGGTGACATCGGTGCGGTGGCGGTTGTGGAAGGTGTAGAAGAAGGTCGGCGTGAACCGTGCGGTATCCGCTTCGCCGCGAATGAAGTACCCATCAGCGTAACGGTAATAGTCATCGCTCTCGCGGAAAAGCTGGAACTGATCGTCATGGCGACGGTGATAGGCCTTCACGTTCCAGGCCCACAGCGCATCATCGTTGCGCAATTCCAACGCACCGAAATAGCTGCCGATGATCTCCTGCTGATCGGGATAGACCGACGAGTAGAAGTTCTGCGCACCGAAGCGGCGATGTACGCCGCCCAGTTGGCCCTTCAACTTCACGCGGCCCATGCGATGCACGCCCACCAAATGGCCGCCCGTACGGTCCATGTCGCTGTTCGGTACATAGCCGTCGGTGCGGCCGTGGAACGCGGTGAGCCGTATGCCACCACGAGGCCCTGCAAGGTCCTGCGAGGCCCGCAACAAGTACGAACCGTATTGCCCTCCGTCCACTTGGAAACTGCCACCCCGGCCCACCGGCTCGCGCGTGACCAGGTTGATGGCCCCGGTCATGGCACCCGCGCCGAAGGTGCGCGCGGCGCCTCCGTACAGCACTTCCACGCGCTCCAAGGCATCGGAGAGCAGGGGCAGGTTCATCAGGTGGTGACCGGTCTGCGGGTCGGTCATGGGTATGCCGTCCACCAGCACCAAGGCCTGGTCGAAGGTGCCCCCGCGAATGCCCAGATCGGTCTGCGCATCGAAAGGACCCCGTTGGCGAACATCAACAAGAGTGGCCGTGCGCAACAGCTCGCTCACCTCTGGACGAGGTGCGCCCTGCAACTGGGCAGAGTCCAGCACCTGCAGGTGGCGGGCCGTGCGGGGCAACGGACTGGTGATCCGGGTGGCGGTGACATGCAGTGTGTCCAGCTTGGGACCTGTGGCCACTTGTTCCTGTGCAATAGCCATTATGGGCAAGCCCAACAAGACACAGCTCAACGATCTACGGAAATGGTCATGCATGCTCCTCGTTCTTTCGGGCGGCGAAGATGCGGTACCGGCGACCAACGGATCAGCCCTGGAACTGTCATTTCTCAACTTTTGCAGAGCGCTGTTCAGGTACCTTTCGCGTTCAATAACACATGGCGACCAGGAACGGAATTCGCGATACGCTGAACGAGGTCGGCTCCATCGCTCACTTCACCGGTCGTTTTTTCCGCAATGCGTTCTACCCGCGTTTCGAGTGGAACGAACTGCTGCGGCAGGCCACGGAGAACGGTTACCGCTCGTTGCCGCTGGTGGCCGTCACTGCGTTCATCATGGGCCTGGTGCTCACGGTGCAGAGCCGGCCCACGCTCGCGCGCTTCGGGGCGGAGAGCATGCTGCCCGCCATGGTGGCCATCAGCGTGGTGCGCGAGATCGCACCGGTGATCACGGCGCTGATCTGTGCGGGCAAGATCGGCAGCAGCCTGGGCGCCGAACTGGGCAGCATGAAAGTGACCGAACAGATCGACGCCATGGAAGTGAGCGGCACCAATCCGTTCCGTTACCTGGTGGTGACGCGCGTGTGGAGCACCACGCTGATGCTTCCGGTGCTGGTGGTGCTTTCGGAAGGCATTGCCATCTGGGCCTGTTGGATCGGCGTGAACATCAAGGACGTGGTGAGCTGGGACCTGTTCTACCGGCAGGTGTTCGAGAGCCTTGAGTTCAGCGACTTCATCCCCTCGTTCATCAAGAGCTACTTCTTCGGATTCGCCATCGGGATCATCGGATGCTACAAGGGCTTCCACACCGAAAAGGGCACCGAGGGCGTGGGCATTTCGGCACATAGCAGTGTGGTGGTCGCCTCGCTGATCATCTTCATCCTTGACCTGGTGGCCGTACAGATCACCGACATCATGGGCATCAACTGATGGCGATGAGCGAAGAGAACAAGGAGCCGGTGATCCGCATACGCGGATTGTGCAAGTCGTTCGGTGAGAACCATGTGCTGCGCGAGTTCGACCTCGACCTGTATCGTGGCGAGAACGTGATGGTGCTGGGGAAGAGCGGCTCCGGGAAGAGCGTGCTCATCAAGTGTATTGTAAGGCTCCTGACGACCGATGCGGGCCGTATCGATGTGCTGGGCCAGAACGTGGCAGACCTTGACCAGGATGCGCTGGACCGCCTTCGGGTGAAGATCGGCTTCCTGTTCCAGAGCAGTGCGCTGTACGACTCGATGACCGTGCAAGAGAACCTGGAGTTCCCGCTGCGACGCCATTGGATGGCGACCACCAAGGGCGACACCGATGCCTTGGTGGATGAAGTGCTTACGGCCGTAGGACTTGCCCATACGCGCAACATGTACCCTTCGGAGCTCTCGGGCGGTATGCGGCGGCGAATCGGCCTGGCGCGCACGCTCATCCTGAAGCCCGAGATCATGCTGTACGACGAGCCCACCACCGGCCTCGACCCCATCACTGGCAAAGAGATCGTGGAGCTCATCCTGCAACTGCAGCGCACCTACAACACCTCCTCCATCATCATCTCGCACGACCTGAACGTGGCGAAGCTCGCGGCTGATCGCATTGCCGTACTGTATGATGGGCGCAACCACCTGGAAGGCACGTACCAACAACTGCTGGCCTCGGAAGACCCGTTGGTGAAGCAGTTCTTTATCTTCATGTAAATGGCGGACAAGAGCGGTGATCGGATCAAACTCGGCCTCTTCGTACTGGCAGGCACGCTCCTGCTGGTGGTGGGGCTGTACCTGCTGGGCAGCAAACGCGACCTGTTCAGCTCGAACATCACGGTGTCCACCACCTTCATGCAGGTGGGCGGATTGCGACCAGGGAACAACGTGCGTTACGCGGGGATCAACGTGGGCACGGTGAAACGCATCACCATCCTGAACGACACGACCGTTCTGGTGGAAATGGCCATCCGCGCCGATGAGGCCGTGCATATCCGCGACAACGCGATCGCGAGCCTGGGCAGCGACGGATTGATGGGCAACAAACTGGTGAACATCGGGCCGGGCGCAGGCAACGGTAACCCGGTCGCCGAAGGCAGTTCCCTGCGTTCATCGATCCCCTTGGACACCGACCTGATGATGCGCACACTGGACCGCACCAACGCCAACATGGCCGCCATCACGGATGATCTTAGGGAGCTGAGCAGCAACATCAACCGCCCAGGTGGGATCGTGCAGGTGTTGAGCGATACGACGCTTGCCTCTGACGTGCGCACTTCACTGGTCGAACTGGAGCGGTCAGTTAGCCATGTTCGCAATGCCACCGCCAATGTGGATGCCATGCTCGCCGATGTGCGGGCCGGTAAGGGCGCACTGGGCATGCTGGTCAGCGACCCCGCCGCCGAACAGCAGGTCCGCCAATGGCTGGTGACCATGCAGCACCTGGCCGACAGCCTGGCCGAGGCGAGCGCACAAGTGGACCGCTTTGCCAAAGGCCTCAACACCACCGGGACCTTGGGCCACACCCTAACGCAGGACACCGCTGTGGCAGGCAACGTGCGACGCACCATCCAACAGTTGGAGAAGAGCAGCGTCACTTTGGAAGAGGACCTGAAGGCCTTGCAGAGCAACTGGTTCTTCCGCGGCTATTTCGAGGACCAGGAAAAAGCGAAGGCCAAGGAATTGAAGCGCCAAGGCAAGAGCCGGCCCTGACCGTACCACAAGCAAAAGTTCCCTGGATCACGGAAGGAAGCGCTCCCGCTCCTGTGGTGTGGGCAACCGACAGACATCGCGCTTGCCGAACCAACGGTAACGGTTCCGCGACACCCACGCATAGAAGGCATCGCGCAAGGAACGCGGCACCACCCGCATGATCGCGGCGATGCGCCACACACCACCGATATGCACCAACGCCCTGATGGCGGCATCGGAGCGCACATGCATGCCCCGCTCGTCCAACAGCACGAACGTGTCGAAGTCCTTGGCGAATGTGCGCGGAAGCAACTGTGCAGCCGTACTTCCCTGAAGCGGCGCGAACCGCAATACCCTGCGATGGTCCCACTTCAGCATACGGTCCACCGAGGCATTGCACAGCCCGCAAACGCCATCGAAGAAGACGATGGGGTGTTGCTGTGCGGTCACTCGGTCCATGGCAGGTAAATGTAGGCCCGGCCCAACAGGCGGCCCACCAATAACGCAGAACGGCGCCCCACCGGAGCGCCGTTCGCAATTCGTTCAGGAAAACAGGTGGATCACTCCGCCAGCACCAGCACGGTATCGTTCATCACTTCCACCACACCGCCTTTCACGGTGAAGGCCTTATCGCCTTCGGCGGTCCTCACCTTCACCTCACCGGCCTTCAGCACGGTGATCAGTGGGGCGTGGTCCTTCAGGAAACCCATGCTGCCATCGACACCGGGCACGGTAACGCTGGTGGCCTCGCCCTTGAAGAGCTCCTTATCGGGGGTGATGATCTCTACGCGCATTGATCGGGGTGTCTGATTTCCATGCCTGCCGCACCATTCGGTCGACCCTGTGGGTCGACGCTACAGGTGCGGACCTGCAGCGTTCTGCGTGGATCAGGCCTTTGCGGCTTCTGCCAACATCTTCTTACCAGCCTCGATCACGTCCTCGATGCGGCCCTTCAGGTTGAAGGCTGCCTCGGGGTACTCGTCCATCGCGCCGTCCATGATCATGTTGAAGCCCTTGATGGTCTCCTCGATGGGCACCATGACACCAGGCAGGCCGGTGAACTGCTCGGCCACGAAGAAGGGCTGGCTGAGGAAGCGCTGCACACGGCGGGCGCGGCTCACGGCCAGTTTGTCGTCCTCGCTCAATTCGTCCATACCAAGGATGGCGATGATGTCCTGCAATTCCTTGTAGCGCTGCAGGATGGCCTTCACACGCTGGGCGCAGTTGTAGTGCTCCTCGCCCACGATGGCGGGGGTGAGGATACGGCTGGTGGAATCCAGGGGATCCACAGAGGGGTAGATACCCAGCTCGGCGATCTTGCGGCTCAATACCGTGGTGGCATCGAGGTGGGCGAAGGTGGTGGCCGGCGCGGGGTCCGTCAAGTCATCCGCAGGCACGTACACGGCCTGTACCGAGGTGATGGAACCGCGCTTGGTGGAGGTGATGCGCTCCTGCATGGCACCCATTTCGGTGGCCAGGGTGGGCTGGTAACCCACGGCGCTGGGCATACGGCCCAACAGAGCGGACACTTCCGAACCCGCCTGCGTGAAGCGGAAGATGTTGTCCACGAAGAAGAGGATGTCGCGACCACCGCTCTGCTCATCGCCATCGCGGAAGTACTCGGCCAGCGTGAGACCGCTCAGGGCCACGCGGGCGCGGGCCCCGGGAGGCTCGTTCATCTGTCCGAAGATGAAGGTGGCCTGGCTTTCAGCGAGCTTGGTGTAGTCCACTTTGCTGAGGTCCCAGCCCCCTTTCTCCATGCTGTGCACGAAGTCGTCACCATACTTGATGATGCCGCTCTCGATCATCTCGCGGAGCAGGTCATTGCCCTCACGGGTGCGCTCACCCACGCCGGCGAACACGCTGTAGCCGCTGTAGCCTTTGGCGATGTTGTTGATCAGCTCCTGGATCAACACGGTCTTGCCCACACCGGCACCACCGAACAACCCGATCTTACCACCCTTCGCGTAGGGCTCGATCAGGTCGATCACCTTGATGCCCGTGAAGAGCACTTCGGTGCTGGTGCTGAGGTCCTCGAACTTCGGGGCCTCGCGGTGGATGGGGTAGCTCTTGCCGGTGTCCACCGGCTTCATGCCGTCGATGGGGGCACCGGTCACGTTGAAGAGGCGGCCTTTGATGGCATCGCCCACGGGCATGCTGATGGGCTGGCCCATGCCTTCCACCTTGGCACCGCGCGAAACGCCGTCGGTGCTCTCCATGCTGATGGCCCGCACGGTGTCCTCACCGATAAGCTGCTGGGTCTCCAGTACCAGGATGCTGCCATCCGGACGGGTGATATGGAGAGCGTCGTAGATGTTGGGCAGGTCCTTACCGGCCTCGAAGCGAACGTCGACCACGGGTCCGATGACCTGGACGACCTTTCCGATGTGCTTGGACATGAGCGAGTTGTGCTGTTTGGGAAACATTGCCCCCGTTTTGCGGCCGCGAAGGTAGGGCTTGCCAATGGAAGCGGCAACCGCGTGTTGAGATCTTGGCCCCAACCGGTCCCTCCCGAGCAACCCTGGCGCGGCCCGATACCGGGCTTCCCCGGGGCTTTCTGAAGCCATCCGGTTAATTCAAGCCTCATTCGGGAATTAACAGGAGGGAGTTCCATCCCTCGCCTCAACCACTTGCACCAGATCCGTGGCAAAGGCCCTTTAAGGAGACCACCTTTGCACACTTCGCCTTGATTATGAACCATCCACCCCATCCCGTCCGCACTATGTATTGTTCAGACCGTAATCTCACTGCCTTCGCACACCATTGGAACAGCAACTATCGAGAGGCAGGGTCGGTCATCGGCGCATTTTCCAAGGGGGCACTGTGGGCCGATCAAACGTGCTTAATCCCAGCAGTGAAGGTAGCACCTATGCCATGCCACTAAAGCGCTATTTCGATCGGTCCCCCATACCGATACGAACGGTGTTCCTTTGGGCGGTGCTCTTGGCGGTGCTGTTCGTGTTCACCTCGTTCATCGGCCGCACGGGCATGGGGCGCTATCCGGAGCGGTTCGACTGGCTCGGAGTGGCCCCTATCCCATTCCTGAATTTCCTCACGTGGGCCTTGTTCGTTCCGCTTGTGAACATGATCCTGTCCCGGTGGCCGTTGGTTTCCGGAAGGACGTTCCCCCAGGTCCTCATCCACTTAGCCTTTGGCCTTCTGCTCGGCACTGTCCAGGAGGTCTTCTCCAATGTGGTCTACATCAGTATCCTCTCCTACGCCGACCGCTTCGTATGGACGTTGACGAACGCCAAGGAGGTGATGATCAGCATGCCGGGCGGCATCCTTCAGCGCACCATGGAGTATTGGGTGCTGCTCGTCCTGTTGATGTACGCCCGTACCAACAAACAAGTGGCCGAGAAACGCACCCAGTTGCTGGAATTGGAGAACAGATTGCAGGAGGCCGAGCTCAACTCGCTCAAGAAGCAGTTACAGCCTCATTTCCTCTTCAATGCGCTCAATACCGTCAGCTCCCTGATGGAGGAGGATGTAGAAGCCGCACAGGATGTGCTGATCCGTTTGGGCCAGTTGCTTCGCACCACGTTGGACGAATCCCGTCTGGACCGGGTCCACCTGTTGCATGAACTGGATACGGCCAGTCATTACCTCGCGATCGAAGCGGTCCGATACAAGGACCGGCTGCAGGTCGAATACACCGTTTCGAACGACTGTCACGACGCCATAGTGCCCAATCTTGTCCTTCAACCCTTGGTGGAGAATTCCGTGAAACACGGCGTTAGCGGGACCAGCGAGCCTGTACGTATCGAGGTGAAGGCATGGCGCGAGGCTGACCGCATCAAGCTTTCGGTGATCGATGACGGGCGCGGATGCCCTGATGTGGAAAAAGCGGTGACACAGGGCGGTATTGGCCTTCGGAACGTGCAGCAACGATTGAAATTGATGTACGGCGACAATGGCACCTTCCAGGTGTTGTCAACCGTCGGCAAAGGATTCCAAGTGCACTTGGAGCTGCCCTATGAGGTCGGCGCACAACAACCAGAGCGATGAACCATATACGGACCTTGGTGGTGGACGATGAACCTGCGGCGCGTGCCCGGATACTCCGTATGCTGGAGCGCGATCAGGATGTTCGGGTGATACGTGAGTGCCGCAATGGCCAGGAAGCCATCGACACCATTGCAAAGGAAGCGGTGGACCTGGTCTTCATGGATGTGCAAATGCCCCAGGCGAACGGGTTCGAGGTACTGGGGGCGATCCGCAGGGACCCTAAACCCTTTGTGATCTTCGTGACTGCACACGACCGGTACGCCC
This sequence comes from Flavobacteriales bacterium, assembly GCA_016788295.1. Classification (GTDB taxonomy): domain Bacteria; phylum Bacteroidota; class Bacteroidia; order Flavobacteriales_F; family PHOS-HE28; genus PHOS-HE28. The sequence continues at coordinate 46,071 of JAEUSY010000015.1, read as the reverse complement.
TGAAAGCATTCGACGTGAACGCTGTGGACTACTTGTTGAAGCCCTACGACGAAGAGCGCTTCCACTCATCGCTCGCCAAGGCCAAGGAGTTCATCGAAATGCGGAACAGCAAGGATCTCGCTGGTAGATTGATCGACATCGTGCAACAGCATGTACGAGCCCAGAAGGATTACTCGGACGAGATCGTGATCAAGGAGAAAGGCCGCAGCTATAGAGTGAAGTACAAGGATGTGATCTTCGTGCGGGCTGAGAGCAACTACCTTATCCTACAGCTCAAGGAACGGCACTTTCTTCTGAGGATGACCCTGAACATGCTCGAGAGCGAAGTGGACCCCAAACAGTTCCTGCGCATTCATCGAAGCTACATCGTGAACATGCCCCATGTGCGCAATGCACGTTACAGTGGCAATAATGAGTTCACGTTCACCATGAGCAATGGCCAGCATCTGTTGAGCGGCCGCAGCTACCGGGACAAGGTCTCAATCGCTTTGTCCAGCGGCACTGGAAACCCCTGAAGGCCAACGGCCCATCACATCGAACACGCCCGGATGGGACGAGGTGTTGGGAACGTAGTGAGCGTTTCGACCACAGCCGTTGGTTACGGTCAAATTTGCAGCACACCCAATCCACCCTTTGATGAAGGATCTTTCCATCGCCCTTGTTCTTGCCCTCTCCGCAGCGATCGGCTCTGCTCAGACCACGTTCGAACGATACTACCCATTTGCCGGCTCGTTGGAGACGCAGGGGGGAATTGTTGACGCTGAAGGTCATCTGGTGGTGACCGCCACTGTCGAGGATGATCTGATGGTGATGCGACTCCTTCCCACAGGGGAAGTGGAATGGTCCCAACGCTATCCGATATTCACGGAAGAGGGGCTTTACGGTCCGGCACTTGCCTCAACCAGTGAAGGCATCTTCCTGGCCGGTTATACCATGGGATTCGGTACCGCATCCCGGGATGGTGTGCTGCTCCACATCGGATTCGACGGGACACTGATCGGCACGAAGCGGCTCGACGTTCTCGGAGGGTCGAACGCATTTCACGGAGTGACCCCCCTGGGGCATGGCTTCCTGATCGCAGGCCGCTGCCAGCCCGGAGCCAACAGCTACGACATGTTCCTCGGCTCATTCGACTCCAATGGAGAACTGGAGTGGACCAGCAGCTATGGCAGTTCACAATGGGACTGGGCCTACCAAGCCATTCCCCTGGCCGATGGCGGACATGCTATGGTGGGTTACGGAGATGGCCTGGCCTCCCAGACCTCTGCCTACGTTGTGCGTACCGACGCCGATGGCACTGAACTGTGGGCGCGCGGCATCTACAGCACCGGGGCGGATGAGGGGTACACCGTGGCGGAAGATGCTCAGGGCAACCTGTACATCGGTGGACGTAGCCTGGGCATGGGCGTAACGCCACCCAGCGTATCGGGTTTCATTACAAAGCTTGACCCGAATGGCTCACACTTATGGACAAAGGTGTTGCCCAATGCGATCGAGATCACCAGCCTCAAGGCAAACCCTGCCGGAGGTGTGACCTGGCTGGCCAGGCCGCAGAACGTGACCGGCGGCTTCGGCGGATACGATATCGGCTGGGGTGTGCTCGATGCTGATGGCCAAGCAGTGATCACGAAGATCTATGGACGTCAAGCGGATGATTACATCGGCAACATGGCGCCTGCCACTGGAGGTGGATGGTACCTCTTCGGCACGACGAACAGCTTTCAGGGGGAATGGGCTTTTCAGGTTATCAAGATCGACGCGGATGGCGAAGGAAGCTGCAACGGGTCCGATTGGGATATCGCCTGGCAGTCGTACACGCCTAACGTAGTACCATTTACCAGCGTTGTCGGCACGGGCGCCGAAGTGTTCACTCTGGAACTGGGCACGGCCCCGCTCACCATCTTCGAACAGAACCCATGTTGCGAGGTGTTGGCCGCATTCACCCAACAACAAACACCCGGCAACCCTTACCAATGGACATTCACCAACACCAGCACTGCCGGCGCGACCTACTCTTGGGACTTTGGCGATGGAACGACCAGCACTGAGACCTCGCCGGTACACACATTCACAGGCAATGGATCGTACTTTGTTTGTCTGACAGTAACAGGGGACTGCGGCGACAGCGAGACCTGCGCACCCGTAGTACTTACCGTGGGGGTCGACGAACTCGGGTACATGCTTCGCGCACCCTATCCCAACCCTGCCGACCAGTCCATTCGTATCGATCTGAAAGAAGGCACGACCGTGCTCTCCGCCACAGCGATCGACGTGCAAGGGCGCCGGGTACAACGCATGTTCCACGGCCTTGGTACCAATGGCGTATCGGTGAGCGTAGACGACATTGCTTCCGGCAGCTACCTGATCGAACTGGAGCTGGGCGCAGGTGACCGTATCCGCATACCTGTGATGGTGATCCACCAATGAACATGGGCAAGGGCAGCGGTGATGAACGTATGCGCCAGGGCCCTGCGGTCCTGCGAACGCTGCTGCCCTTGTTCCTCTTTCTGACCCTGGCCGCCCCGCTGACCGCCCAAGAGATCTGCGACAACGGCGTGGATGATGATGGCAATGGCCTCATCGACCTGAACGATCTGGTCGGATGCCCATGCGACCCCGTGGTACAGGTTCCGACGCTGATCACCAACGGGTCCTTCGAGGAGTTCAACTGCTGTCCTGAGGGAGTGAGCCAAAGCCCTTTTGACTACATCAACTGCGCTACCGGCTGGGTTGACTACTTGGAGACCGCAACGGCGGATTATTTCAACAACTGCGATTACTTCCCCGGCTCCGTGCCGGTACCCCTTCCTGGCGGCAATGCGGCAGTGGGCATGGGTATTGCATCCTCGCCGGGCACCAGTTACTACGAGTTCATCGCACAGTGCCTTCCCGTACAAATGCAGGGGGGGCAGTCCTACCAGTTCGGCTTTCAAGTGGCCTCGGTACGTAGGTTCCTCGGCACCTTCGCGGACATCACCTATCCGATCAACTATGGTCCGGTCGGACTGGCCATTTACGGCATCTCCTCTTGTCCGACCATGCCTTATGACCTGGGCGTCCCAGCCAATATCTGCATGACTGACCTCGGCTGGACCGAGATGGGGCAGGCGACCTACACCCCTACTACCAACTGGGAGACGGTAACTTTTACGTTCACCGCGCCCTTTGATGTGCAGGCCATTGCGTTCGGGCCCACCTGCCCAACGCCGACCGATTATACCATGGGCAATCAGAGCTGGCCCTACTTTTTCTTCGATGAGTTCATCCTTGAACCGATCGAACTGACCATTGAACCGCAAGGCAACATTTGCACCGATGACCTTGTGCTCACGGCTGTACCTTATGACGCATCCGCTGCGCAGTACCAATGGTATTTGAACGGTGTAGCGATCGTGGGGCAAACGGGTGAACAACTGTCGGCATCTGCGCTTGGCCTTACTGACGGCATCTACCAGATCCGTGCTTCGAATGGATCGGACTGTGTAGTGGCCGCTAACACCATTGAGGTTGAGTGGCCGGAACCCGACCTCTCAGCGATACCAACATCCGGTTGCGCCCCATTGGAGGTGGCCTTCACCAATATAACGATAACCCCCATAGGTACAAGTCTCTGGGACCTTGGCGATGGCACCACCGCGAACACAACTGATGTCACGCACATCTATTCAGAGCCAGGCTCGTATGACGTGACCCTCGCGATCACATCACCTGAGGGATGTGTGAAAGACACTCTTTTCCAGGACCTGATCCAGGTATCCGCTGTTCCCGCGGCATCCTTCATGGCCGATACGTTGGCGGGCTGCCCAGGGCTGGTGGTAGCGTTCACCAACACATCATTGCTCGCCAACGGTGCCACTTGCACATGGGACATGGGCGATGGCACCACGCTCACCGATTGTGACCCGGTATACACGTATGCACAACCTGGCATTTATGACGTGCGGCTAACGGTCACCACACCTGAAGGCTGCCCTGACGATACGTTGGCCAACGCGTTGGTGACGATCCTACCCGTGCCCGCACCATCATTCAGTATCGACCCCGCCGAAGGCTGCATCCCGCTCGTGGTACGTTTCGACAATGAAACCCCTGGGGCGGCCACCCAGACCGCAGACTGGGACCTGGGCAATGGACAGACCAGCGACCAAACACATACCATCGGAACATATACAGAACCCGGCGTGTACACGGTGTCGCTGACCATGACGAACACACTCGGTTGCAGTGCGACTCTCGTCCACCTGGATACGATCACCGCATATCCATTACCCGAGGTGCTCTTCACAGCATCACCTGATAGTGGCTGCGCGCCGTTATCAGTAACCTTTCAGAACATCACCGACCCCGCATTGACCGCCGGCTGTCTTTGGGAATTCGGTGATGGCACCACTGCGAACGGCTGCAACCTGGTCCATACCTACACGGAGCCAGGCATCTATAACGTGAGCCTGACGGTGACCACACCCCGATCATGTACCGGTGATACCACGCTCTTTGAACTCATCACCGTCAACCCATCGCCAACTGCGGCTTTCGAGGCCAACCCGCAACCTACCGACCTGTTCAATACCGAAGTGATCTTCACCGACCGTTCAAGTCCGGATGTCATCGTGTGGTCCTGGACCTTCAGTGTTGGCGACCCTGGAACTTCTTCCGCAACGGACCCTGTGGTGATGTTCCCGTTCGGCGAAGTGAACGACTATCCGGTGATGCTGATCGTGAACAACGACCTCGGCTGTGTGGACACGGCGATCGCGGTCGTGAGCATATCCGGCCTGTTCTCGGTACATGTACCCAACTCGTTCACGCCGAACGGCGACGGCATCAACGACCTGTTCATTCCCGTGATGCGGGATGTGATGACCGATGGCTATCAGTTGCTCATTTTCGATCGTTGGGGCGAAGAGATCTTTACCACCAGTGACATCAATGCAGGCTGGGATGGATCCGTAAAGGGCGCTTCGCCAAAAACGGATGTCTATGTCTGGCGTCTTCTTGCCCGTTCCGATGTGGATGGAATGAGGCGGGAATTCCGCGGTCACGTTACAGTGCTCCCCTGATCGCCACGCTGTTCGCATCAAGTCGAACGGTCAGGCTCATCACTTGCTAAAGCTGCGCGTTCTTCGTCGGAATATTGTTCCGATCATGTTGAGCATCTCGTTCATCACCCGCATTCTCCCGACAAGCTGCGTAATCGGCCTTGCACTGCTTGGCAATTCCGCATTTGCCCAGCTCACCGTTACCAACACGCTATCACCAACACAGTTGGTGGAGCAGGTATTGGTAGGCCAGGGCGTGTCGGTGAGCAACGTCACGTTGAACGGGGTCCTGGCCAACAGCACACATGATCAAGTGGGTGCGTTCAACGGCAGCGATTCGAACCTGGGCCTTGCAACGGGCATCGTCATGGCTACCGGCCGTATCCCGGTGGTCACAGGCCCGAACCTGGACATGAGCGCCAGCCTGTCACCATCGAGCTCATTCAATCAGGCCGACCCTGATCTTATGCAGATCAGTACGACCATCATGTTGCGTGACCAGGTCATCCTAGAATTCGATTTCGTGCCCACTGGAGATACGGTGAGCTTCCGATTCGTTTTCGCATCGGAGGAGTATCCGGAATACGTATGCTCCATGTGGAATGATGTCTTTGGCTTTTTCCTCAGTGGCCCCGGGATCAATGGCACCTTTACCAACGACGCCATGAACCTGGCACTTGTGCCTGGCTCACAGGTCCCGATCGCCATTAATACGGTGAACAGCGGGGCACCGGGCGTTCTAGGGCAAGGGGCATCAACCTGTATGGCCTCCGATCCCAATTGGCAGGCGAATGCTCAGTATTATGTGAACAATGGCAGCGGCACTACCATGCAGATGGATGGTTTCACGGTGCCCCTAGTCGCTGGAGCTCGTGTCCAATGCGGTCAGACATACCACATCAAAATCGCATTATCAGACGCTGGCGATGCCAGTGTGGATTCGGCCGTGTTCCTTGAAGGCGGCAGCTTCTCCTCTACCGGTGGGCTCAATGCGAACATCACTACGTCTACCGGTGACGGCACATTGACCGAAGGCTGCGGTACTGCCACCGTCAACATTCAACGGGACAATTCATCGAGTGACCTGCTTATTGAGTTAGGGTTGGAAGGGGCGGGGGTCCTGGCCACGGAGCTTGCCGGGATCCCCCCATCCATCCTAATACCAGCAGGAACGTCCACCAGCTCATTCACATTCACCGCTTTGGAGGATGAGGTCATCGAGGGGAGCGAGACCCTGTATATCACAATCTCCACCACCAACTCTTGCGGATCTGCAACGATAGATAGTGTAGCTGTCACCCTGTTGGACTACGTGCCGATCGATCTCGAAGTGATCGTCCCCGAGCTCTTCTGTGATGCTGAGACCGTTGAACTGGCTGCCTCGACAAGTGGAGGGTTCGGTATCATCGACATTCAATGGAGCAATGGCACCAACGGACCTGTTACCGTGGCACCCGGTATGCAGAACGCCAGCTACACCGTGAGCGCGACCGATGCTTGTCCGAAGACCGTGATGCAGACCGTGCAGGTGAATTCCGGGTGCGAGCTGGATATCCCGAATGTGATCACCCCCAACCAGGATGGGTCCAACGACTTTTGGGTGATCGATGGCATTGAACACGTGTCACATACCCTCCGTCTCTTCAACCGGTGGGGACAGGTTTTACTGGAAACGGAGAACTACTTGAACAACTGGAGCGGCAACGGATCACCGGACGGAACGTACTTCTATGTGCTTTTCACACCCCATGATTCGCGCTCGTACACAGGCACGCTGACCGTGCTCGGGAACAATTGACCATAATGCCTTCCATAGTTCAACCTCGGGCACATCAGGACAGGACTCCCTGAACGACTACGATGGCACTTCCTACCGAATGATCGGAAGCGCATCGAAAGAACTCAAGACCAGCGTGGATACCCGAAAGGGTGCATTCAAGGCAGGGCCATTCCATCGCGGAGTGGCTCTTTCCTTTCCCCCGGCATACCGTTCACGCCGCACATAACGATCTGCCCCATCCGCTCAGGTAAGGATAAGGCACCTCGATACTTTGACCTGCGCTTCGGAAAACTACCTCGTCCCAAAAACCAAAATCCCAACACATGAATTGTAGAAAGACAAATAGAACCCACCTGGACACGGTGGTCAGTTGGCTGAAGATCGGCCTGCTGTCCATATCGGCCGTCCTGCTCACGCCGCTCTCCGCGCAAGTGGTGTCACTTTACTCATTCTCGTCCGGCACGGGCACTACCCTAGACCCGATGTCCGGTGCAACGGTCCTTATCGGAGCGAACCAGGACGATGTGTCCTCGGCGGTAACAGGGATAGGCTTTACCTTCAATTTCGAAGGTGTGGACCACACCCAGTTCTCCACCAACTCGAACGGTGGCATGCGCTTCGGTGGCACAGCGATCGGGTCGTCCGCAATCTACAATCTCACCCAAAGCGGCGATGACCCGAAGGTGCTCCCGTTCAGCGCGGACGGATCAACCACGAGCAACGGTAACGTGAGTACGGTACTACTAGGGTCCGCTCCTGTCCGAATTCGCATTGTTCAATGGAATGTTGGCGTGGACTACAATGCCGCAACAACCAACTGCGTCTTCCAGGTGTGGTTGTATGAGAGCACGAACGTCATCGAGTACCGTTATGGTACGGGTGCGCCTACCGGTGGTGGCGCTCCGGACAAGTTGATCGCCCTTGGAGGCGCGGTAAGCACCAACTACATCAACGTTCGTCCAGGTCCTATGGGCAGCACCACGGATAGCGCTCCGCTGAACGCATGGCCAGGCAACGGCAGCATCTTCACATTCACGCCACCTGCGCCTTGTACCCCTCCACCAGCACCGGGGAATACTATTGCGGCAGCAGCATCCGGATGCCCTGGATTCTCCACATCGTTAAGCCTGCAGAACAATACAGCAGGCTCCGGGGTCAGCTACCAGTGGCAGTCGAGCCCCAATGGTGTTGACACTTGGACGAACTTGGGCACGTCGATCGCAACGCACAATACCGGCAGCCTGGCGATCACCACTTGGTTCCGCTGCGAGGTCACTTGCAGCACAGGACCTAGTACCGTGTCCAGCACACCGGTACAGATCGTGGTCTCGGAACCGGCACCCACCTACGCCGTCTATGCCGGAGTTCAGCTCACGGAGTCCTTCTCCACCTGGACCAACCGTTGCAGCACCAGTGACGTGCCCACCACATCATGGAGGAACGCACCGGCGTTCGGTGCCGGTACCTGGCGTCAGAGCAACACATCGACCGGAGCTTCCGGATGGAACAACATCAGTGGCGCCTTCACTGCCACAACGGTGGCTGCCAACCCGAATGCCGTGCCCATCTCTTACCCGTCGGCACGATTCCATAGTCGTCAGGGCGGTTCTGTTGTTGGCACACTTGACTACTTCGTTGACATGAGCGCCGGTACCGGAGCTGAATTCCTGCGCTTCGAGTACATCAACTCTGCTGGTGGCGGTAACCTGGCCGTATTCGTATCCACCGATGGTGGCGCCAATTTCAGCCAGGTGGGAACCACACTACTTACCACCGCGATCAACACCTGGGTGACGCAGCACTTCAGCATTGGATCCACATCACCGACAACGGTCATCAGGCTCCGCGGCACTGCCGCAGCATCGGCGACCGGCAACGATATCGGCGTCGACAATTTCCGGATCATCCCTGCTGCGACATGCACCGCACCAACGGGCGCGAGCGCCACGGTCACCGGTCCCGGTTCCGTTGATGTGAGCTGGACCTGCGCGTCATGCACGGGATCATACTATGTGGAATATGGCACCACGGGCTTCACGCTTGGTACAGGCACCGTAGCAGGCCCATTCGCCAGTAGTGCTGCCTCCATCAACGGTGTGGCCTTGGGCAATTATGAAGCTTACGTGCGCCAGGATTGTGGCGGGAACGGTGTCAGTTCCAATGTCGGACCCATCGCCTTTTCCATTGTGGCCGGTGACTTCTGTACTTCCGCGATCAACTTCGCCGGTTCGAATCCGAGCGACACGCCCACCACGCCTTCAGCGAACAGCACCAATGCGCAGAACAACTTCAACAGCTCGGGATGCAATGCCAGCCTGCCTGGTCCTGATGTGGTCCTGTACCATGATGTGGCCGCGGGTGCAACCCTCAGCTTCACTGCACAGACCATTTTCGGGAATGCCCGCATGACGCTGAGCCATGGCGGCACATGCCCAGGAACGACGGCGCTGGCCTGTTCCAATGGCGGTTACTTCACAGCGGGCACTTACGTGGATGGTGACGGTCTGGTCACATGGACCAACACCACCTGCGATGAGCAGCGCGTATACCTGACCGTGGATGCGACACAGGCCGGCAGCGGTGGCGCTGTTTACATCTGGAACTACAGTTATGTGAGCAATGGCCCGACCTGTCAGACACCATCCGGTCTCGCAGCCCAAATAACAGGAATTTCCAACGCCAACATCTCCTGGGACGCGACTTGCAGCGGCAATGTCATCGTGGAGTATGGTGTTGCAGGATTCAACCCTGGTTCGGATGCATCGACAGGTGATGGCATTGTTCTTCCGGTTTCAGGCACCAACACGGCGCTTTCCGGCCTTAGTGCCGGAGTGCCGTATGACGTGTACGTGCGACAGGACTGCGGAGACAGCTTCAGCGCCAACAGTGCAGTGCTCAACTTCACCATCATCCCGGGGGAGAATTGTGCAGTGGCGATCGACCTCGCCAATGAATCCGCTCCCTTGATAGCAAGCACGACGGGCACTACGGACGATGCATCGTCCCTGAGCTGTGGCGCATCAGGTGGCGGCGACCTCGTGTACTTCATTAGCGTGCCCGATGGGGCCACCATCGATTTTGAAGCACTGCATGATTACAACGCTGTAGTGCAGGTCTCCTACGGCAGCAATTGCCCTGGAACGATGCTGACCTGTGCTGCAGGCCTGGACCTGTACACGTGGACGAATACGACCGGCGTTACACAGAACGTTTACTGGTGGCAGGATGGCACCGACTCCGGCGATTTCCTGTTGAGCTGGAACCTACAAGACCCATGCGCCACCGACAGTGATGGAGATGGCGTTGTGGATTGTCTTGACCAATGCCCGGGAGGGCCCGAGCCCGGCACCGCATGCAATGATGGGAACGGATCCACCATCAACGATGTGATCACTGGCGATTGCCAGTGCGTAGGCACACCTGTAACCTGCACGAATGACCTCGTTCTCGAGGTGCGTACGGATGGCAATGGAACCCAGACCACTTGGGAGATCCGCCAGCAGGGTACCAGTGATCTGGCACAGAGCGGTGGCGGATCCTATCCCAATAATGCCACGCTGACGGACAACACCTGCCTGCCCGATGGTTGCTATTACCTCCGTGTGTTCGACGCTGGTGGTGATGGTATTGCCAACGGTGGTTATGTGATGCGCACACTTGTTGGCGCGCAGCGCATTATCGACAATCGGGACAACTTCACCAGCGGTAGCGTTAGCGCGGTGATCGGCAACGGCGGCTTCTGCCTGCCCTTGGGCACCGACAAGTTGATCTTCACCAGCTGCGACAAGCTGGACTGGGTGAATAACCAGTTCATTGTGGCTGCCGAGAACCCTGCTGTGAGCGCCCAGTTCGGTGTGACGAACACCACGAGCGGTTACCAGTTCTGGTGGTTCGATCCGAACGGTACATATGGCTACAGCAAGTTCCGCAGCCATGCCACCAGCGATGGATTCGGTACAGGTGCAACGCGTGCCTGCCACGCCCGCATCAACAACTGGAGCCCTAACCAGATCCCCGCCAACGTGCTGATGAACGTGAAGGTGCGCAGCCGCGTGGCCGGAGTTAACAGCAACTGGGGTCCAGTATGCCGCTTCATGATCGATCCAGTGCGTGCAGCTTGCCCCCTCACCAAGCTGATGGACATCCCGGGCAACGCCCAGTATAGTTGCGGTGTTACTCGCACCTGGGGTGGCAGCTCGCTGAGCAAGGTGGTGGCCAAGGCCGTGGACGGCGCCACGCAGTACCAGTTCCGCTGGAACAATGCTGAACTGGCCGCACCGGTGATCCGTACCACCACCACGCCCGTTCTGCAACTGAACTGGAGCCCTGCCCTGCCCAATGGTACCTACCAAGTGCAGGTGCGTGCCTTCAAGAACGGTGTGTGGTGCATTACCAGCCTGCCATGGGGCGATGAGTGCAACGTGACGATCACGGGTAGCACCGCCATGGCCCTGAACGGTGGCAACACCGTGGCCACGGGCGATGCCAAGCTGGCGATGTTCCCGAACCCCAACAATGGCGAGCAGCTCACCGTGAGCCTGAGCACAGTGGAGGAGGGGGTGAACACGATCAGCGTGGACATCTTCGACCTGAGCGGCGACCGCGTGAGCAGCCGCACAATGGCTGTGAACGACGGCATGGTGTACCAAGTGCTGAGCCTCGGCGAAATGGCCGACGGAATGTACATGGTGAACATCACCGCTGGTGCCCAGCGCTACACCGAGCGCTTGGTGATCGCCAAGTGATCAATTAGAAGCTCGAATCCAAGTAAAAGGGCCGCCTCACATGAGGCGGCCCTTTTACTTTCAACGCATTACAAGACCGGAACCTCGATCCAGAGACCTACACGTCCGTCCGATCATCCTCCGGGACGAACTGGGTGGCCAGAAGGTCATCCAATGTTTCACGACGTCGAATGGTGCAGGCCACCCCATTCTCCACCAAAACCTCGGGCGGGCGCAGCCGACTGTTATAGTTGCTTGCCATTGAATGACCGTATGCACCAGCATTGAGCATGGCCAGAACATCACCCACCCTGAGCTCCGCGACCTTACGGTCCCAGCCGAAGGTGTCTGTCTCGCAGATGTTCCCCACCACCGTGTAAATGTGCGGTGCACCCTGAGGATTGCTCACATTGAGGATATGATGATAGCTGCCGTACATCATGGGCCTGACCAAGTGATTGAGCCCACTGTCAACACCAGCAAAAATGGTTGCGGTGGTCTGCTTGATCTGTGTAACACGGGTCAACAACACACCGGCCTCGCTCACCAGGAACTTGCCCGGTTCGAACCAGATCTCCACGGGTGTATCCCTTCCCTCCACAAAGCGTTCCATGCGGGTGCATAGCCGTTGGCCCAGTTCCTCCACATCGGTAACGATATCACCATCACGATAGGCGACCTTGAACCCACTGCCCAGATCAATGAAACGGACCTTGGGGAAATGCACCACAGCCTCAAGCAGCAGCTCAGCACCGCGCATGAACACCTCGGCTTCCAGGATATCACTACCCGTGTGCATGTGCAGGCCATGTACATGAATGCCGTGTGACGCTACCACACGCTCCACATGACGCAGCTGATGTATGGAGATGCCGAATTTCGAGTCAATGTGGCCAGTGCTTATCCGTTCATTGCCACCCGCCATGATGTGCGGATTTATCCTGATGAACAACGGCACGCTACCACCGTACTCTGCACCGAACCGCTCCAACATGGGGATGGAGTCGATGTTCACATGCACGCCGAGCTCGACCGCGCGTTGGATCTCCGCAAAAGGCACCATGTTGGGCGTGAACAGTATTTCGTCCGGAGCAAATCCGGCCTTCATACCCAGCTCCACTTCCTGTATGGAGACAGTATCAAGCCCAATACCCTGGGCCCGGACCAAGCGCATGATGCTCACGTTCGGAAGTGCCTTGCACGCGTACATGATGCGGACCGGCCAGCGATCAAACGCTCGCTTCAGCCGCGTCACTTGGTGGGATATCCGTCCTGCATCATACACATACACTGGTGTCCCAGAGCGTTCAACAATTGCATTCACAGGAACACCACCAATGTGGCAATGTCCGTCCACGAGCTGAAAAGGGCTGTTCATCATCGATCGGCATTGAGCAGAATTTGACATCATAAAAGGTCCCGCGTGAACGGACCTGTGATGCAAGTTCCGGTATGTATAACCTAATGGACCATCAGTCGTGCCATTGCAGACCGATGACCTGATGGCTCCTCCAGCACGATCAGGTAAAGACCAGGCTGAAGATCACTCACATCCATACAGATACGCTGTCCTTCAACACCAGCAAGGGGTCCTAAGCGCTCCACCTCCTGGCCATTGGATGCAAGTACCGCGACCAGAAGACCATCCCAACTGCCTGAATGAAGGACCATGCAAGCACTTTCGTTGGCCGGGTTCGGCATGATGGCAAGCCCCATGTCCTCATCCGACCCGCATGGACTTAAAGCCAGTATCGAAGCCGGTTCCACGACACCATCGACATATTGTGCTTCCACACGATAGTAGGTCAACACTGAGATCGGTAAGTCCTCTTGCCAATGATAGGTCGCGGTGTTGGTTGATGTTGGCAGGCTTCCCACAAGTTCCCAATCCGTGCCATCGATGCTCGAAAGCACATTGAACTGCCGTACACGTTCATCCTCGACAACCTTCCATTCCAGCGCGGTCCGGCCTGAAATGCAAGCGGCCGAATAGTGCAGCCACTGAAGAGCCAAAGGCCCACAGACATCGAGATCGACCTTCAAGCTGGGAACCTGATCATCATGCAGGCCTCCATACCGCCATATCCCGAATGGCTGGCCATTGATCATCGTGGCAGGATGATAGCGCACCCGAACACGCCAGGCCGGGTGTGAACTGTTCAGGGAAAGAATGGACAAAGGCTCCAGGATGTCCACTCCACCTGTTCCACTGTCGGACCAACTAGCACCTATACCCGTGAATCCCATGCCACTGTTTATCGGCGAGCCGGAGAAGGGGGGGCCATGCCCTTTCACCTCCCATTGGAGCCGCAGTCGCGTGCGACCAAGTGGCGAGCGCGAGAACTGCCCGATCCCCCAACCACAACTGCTGTTGAATGTCTTATTGCCCGTTCGAACCGGCGTTGTCATATCCTCCCGATACTGCAGTGTCCGTTGCGCGATGCCTGTGCCACCATTCCCAAGGAAAAGGGAGGCACGGCCTTCATAGGCCAGTGCGTTCGCATAGTTAGGTGCACCTACAAGGATATCCCCGAAGCCATCCCCGTTCACATCCCCGGCACCACTAACAGCAGATCCGGATTCGGCACCGGTCTGCCCTCCATTGAAGGACCAGCTTGAAACAACCGAAAGTCCGGATGGACCACCCAGGTAAATGTTGGCACGGCCTTCGTTCAAATAGAACGTGCTGAATCGTTGTGCCCCTACCACGAGATCACCGTAACCATCTCCGTTCACATCACCAGCGTAAGAGGCACTAACGCCGAAACGCGCATCGACCTGGTTGCTCTCAAGCACGACCGAAGGTGCTACGGACAGCCCATTGACAGTGCCGTGATATACCCGAACGATGCCTTCGGCCGATTGTCCATTGGAGCCTTGATAGGCGGTCACAAAGACATCGCTGTAGCCGTCCCCGTTCACGTCTCCTGCATGTCCTACGCAACCGCCCGCCTGAGCCCCGCCTTGCCCTCCGTATGTGACCCACGCAGGAGTTGCCGCCAGACCACCGGGCGTGCCAAGGAACAGAAAAGCAGCACCTTCCGTGCTGTACGTATTGTCATATAGATGGGCACCAATGATCACATCATCCAATCCGTCACCGTTAACATCGCCAGCAAGAGCCACGGCTATGCCAAAGAAGCAATTGATCTGTCCACCATCCCGTATCCATGCCGGAGCACCAGCAAGCCCGGTGGCCGACCCCAAAAAGAGGTAACAACGCCCCTCAGCAGATACCGTTGCATCGTACATGTAGGCACCCACGATCACGTCGCTGTAACCATCCCCGTTCACATCGCCGGCTGAAGCAACGCTCCATCCAAGTCGGGCACCTGCCCGATCGCTCTCGAACGTCCATGCCGGCGATGTGGCCAATCCTCCTGGTGAACCCAAATACACGTAGGCCCGACCTTCATCCAACTGCCCATTGTCATAGTATGGCGCACCGACGATAACGTCCCCGTAACCGTCCCCGTTCACATCACCGGCTGAAGCCACGGCCAGTCCGTATTGGGCTTCCACCTGATCTCCTTCAACGGTCCATGATGGGGCGGCAGTGGGGCCTGTGGCACTTCCCAAGTGCATTGTCGCTCGCCCTTCACGCAATTGCCCGTTCGTAAACCGAGGTGTACCAATGATCACATCTGCAAACCCATCTCCGTTCACATCACCTGCCCGTGAGACGGCATAGCCCATCTGAGCATCTGATTGATCGCTCTCGACCGACCAAACGGCATTCAACGCTGGTGGAGCGCTGGTCCCATGGAATACGAACACCCTTCCTTCATCTGTTTGCCCATTATCGAATAGTGGAGCACCAATAGCGAGATCGGCCAGACCATCCCCATTTACATCACCCGCCGCCGCGACCCAGGTACCCATAGCCGCGCCCACCTGTTGGCTTTCGAATGACCATGACGGTGTCAAGGCCAATCCCGCAAGTGATGAGACCCCCATGTAGGCCCGCACCAAGCCTTCTCCGCTCTGACCATTGCTATATGCAGGCAAGCTAATGGCCACATCGGCAAAACCATCACCGTTCGCATCGCCAAGCCCTGTCACGCTCGTTCCTGCACGGGCACCCGCCTGGCCGCCATTGGCTGTCCATGATGCGGCTGCCACTATCCCCGAGGCGCTTCCGCGGTACATCAAGGCCTGGCCCTGTTGGGCAAGCGTTCCACTGAATTGTGGCGAGCCAATGATGACATCCCCGAACCCGTCACCGTTCACATCTCCCGCGAACGAGACGGATGCCCCGAACCGAGCATCTGACTGGGCCCGGAACCTCGAGGAATTGGGAGCGGCGGAGAGCCCCGATGCAGAGCCATGGAAAACAAAAACACCACCCTCATCGATCAACGTATTGTCGTACAACGGTGCACCGATCACCACATCACTGTAACCATCCCGATTGACATCGCCGGCTGAGGAGACCGCTGCACCGAACGATGCACCCGCTTGGTCGCGTTGGAGAATGATGCTCGCGACCGGACCCAGACCTGTTGGACTACCCATGTATACGAATACGCCTCCTTCGTCGATCTGCCCACTATCATAAGCATCAGCACCAATGACCACATCACTGAATCCGTCGGCGTTCACATCACCCGCTGTGGCCAAACTGCTACCGGCCCGGGCGCCTACCTGCTGTCCTTCCATGGACCAGGCAGGTGTAGCGGCAGGTCCTGTCGAGGCGCCCAGGAACAAGACCGACCTACCCTCTTCACTTTGGCCGTTGTTCCATTGAGGCACGCCGATCAGCATATCGCTGAACCCGTCCCCGTTCACGTCCCCGGCCGTTGCCACCGCTTGACCACAACGTGCTCCTGGTTGACCTGCCGACCAGCTCCAGGCCGGCACATTGGCAAGGCCGTTAGCTGACCCTAGGAAGAGGAACGCTGCCCCCTCATCACCCGAACCCAGATCGAACAAGGGAGCGCCTACCAGCACGTCCGAGTACCCATCCCCATTCACGTCACCGGCCGTGGCCGTGCAAGTTCCGAATGATGCGCTGGCCTGATCCATCTCCAACAGGCTACCGCCCGTGCTGGAAAGCGGATCGATGGTAATTGGATAAATGGCATCACGATCATCGACACTTATCACCAGTTCGGTATCCTGCACAGTCATTGTAGCATGAAGCGTATCGCCATCAGCATCCCAGGCCACCAGTCCATCGTAGGTAAAAGCAGGCCCTTTGACCCTGCCCTTGGGGTCTCGTGCGACGAAGTGCACAGCGTCCGGTGCTGCGCTCATGGCCACCAAAGGGCCGCTGACCCGGATCCGTACTTGCAATGGGTCATTGCCCTCTGGCCGCTCATGGACCAGAAAATCCTGCCGCATCCCCGTACGGTCGTTCGCATACCTAACGGTGAATTTCCCATGCTCCACCCGAAGAATCGATCCAGATGCGATCATCCGAGGATTATCGGATGGTCGCTGTGAAAAGTGTGAACGCCCTATGCTCTCCAATTCAAAGCGCATGGTCCAATCAGGGTCGTTCGCCCGTGGGCATAAGGTGAACCCCAATGCATCGAATTGAAACCTCAGGTCCTGATACCTGTTAGGTGTTTTGAAACCACCAAATCCATCCGGCCGCATGTGATACTCCTGCCGTTCAATGACCTGTTGCAGCGAAGAGACAGCTCCCCAGCTCACGGAAGATGTCGTGAACACCCCACCCGACCGTTCATTGTCGGCTTTCCCATGGCGCAGAGCGGGTGTAAAACCGATGACCACTGCGAGCAATACGACAGCACCCAGACCCCAGAAGAGCCACGCATAGGAAACACTAGCCACCCAATGGCCAGGCCTGTTCGCCTCCATAATGCGTCCCTTTTCCATTGAGACTGCAAGATCCCCCGATCGAGGGTCTTCAGGATGGTGGATGGGGCATACCGTTCAATGCGTAGCCAACGAGGCCCCCTATGACTTAGATAAGCCCGATCCACACCACCTTTGTAGCGCTCCCATGCGCGTCCACACCGACCTGGCCTCCTTTGCCAACGTTCGCCGCCCTGTGTTCACCACGGGCACCTTCGATGGCGTACACCGCGGCCACCGCACCATACTCGACCGCCTTACGGAGCGGGCCCGGCGCGATGAGGGCGAGAGCGTGCTCTTCACCTTCCATCCGCACCCCCGGATGGTGCTGTTCCCGGGCGATAACGACCTGAAGCTGCTGAGCACCCAGGACGAGAAGACAGCCCTGTTGGAGAAGGCTGGACTGGACCACTTGCTGGTGGTGCCTTTCAGCCGCCAGTTCTCGCGCATGCATGCCACGGACTATGTGCGCGAGGTGCTCGTGGGCGCCATCGGGGTGCATGCCGTCGTCATCGGGTACGACCACCGTTTCGGCCGGAACCGCGAAGGCGACCTGCACCTGCTGCACCAATTGGGCGAGGTGTACGATTTCGAGGTGGAGGAGATACCGGCCCAGGAAGTGGAGCATGTTAAAGTGAGCAGCACCAAGGTGAGACAGGCCCTGATCGCGGGCGATGTGCGCATGGCCAACGACCTGCTGGGCTACTCCTACCCCTTGGGCGGCGTGGTGGTGAAAGGCGATCAACTGGGCCGCACCATGGGCTACCCCACGGCCAACATCGGCGGTATCGACCCGCAGAAACTGGTACCCGGCGATGGGGTGTATGCCGTAACCGTGGAACTGCGATCAGGCACGCACACCGGCATGCTCTACATCGGCGAGCGCCCCACCCTCTCCAACCCCGCACCGGCACGCACCGTGGAGGTGAACATCTTCGACCTGGACCGCGACCTGTACGGAGAGCCCATCAACGTGCGTTTCATGGACAGGATCCGCGGCGACATGCGGTTCGATGGAATGGAACAACTGAAGGAACAACTGCACCAGGACCGCAAAGCCGCCCTGGACCTGCTGCGCCAACTGCCATGAACCCATTGGCCCAACGACCCGCCGCTCTTTGGAGGTTGCTCCTGCTGCTGGCACTCGCCCTGCCGCAGATCACCAAGGCCCAATTGCTGCCCAGTGTGGCCCTGGACAGCATGCGCACCTACCGCAGCCTGGAACGCGCGCTGAAGGAACCCGACCAGGTCTACCGCCTCGACCTCTCCGGCCAGAAACTGAAGGAGCTGCCCGAAGGCATCAAACAACTGAAGAACCTGAACTCACTGGACCTTTCGGGCAACAAGCTGAAGGAACTACCCGCCTGGCTGGCCGAACTGGCCTACCTGCAGGAATTGCGGGTATCGCGGAACAAGCTGGTGCAATTCCCAGAAGTGATCTGCAAGCTGGAACACCTCAAACGGCTCGACCTGAGCCGCAATGCGCTCACCGGCCTGCCAGCATGCATGGGCAAACTGAAAGAGTTGATCTCATTGGACCTTTGGAGCAACGACCTCGCCGACTTTCCCGAGCAGTTGGAGGGCATGACCTCCTTGCGCTTCCTTGACCTGCGCGCCATCCAGTTCGAACAGCACGAGATGGACCGGATACAGGAACTGCTTCCGCGAACGAAGCTGTTCTTCAGCCAGCCGTGCAATTGCGGCATGTAGGTGCGATCACAGCGCCATCGAGGGAACGCACCAGCGGATGACTGCTGTTGAGGTCGACTACGGGGTCTTCCATGTGCCGTCCTCGGCCAGGTAGCGCTCTTGAAGCACCGGGCTCCCCATTTCGTATCCCACCACGTGCAGCTTACCATTCTGCATGAACAGCGAACCGATCACGAAACGTCCGGGGAAGGGATCGAGGGCGTGAAGGGCGGTACCGTCCCAATGGTACACCTCAGCGGAAGGACCTTTTTCGGGTGGCATCCCGCCCACGTACACTTGTCCGTTGAACTCCATGGCTTGCACAGCCGATAACAGGGGGAATGTGGCAAGCACCTTCTCACCCTGACCGTTCTTCCGGACCAATCGGAGCTTTTTTGGGGCATCGGGGCTGGTCGGGGGGTGCACTTCGATGCGGTCGCCGTTCGCGAGGTCGAAAGCAGCAAGTATGCTCGGGTCTCGGGTCCGCTCAAAATAATAGGTCGGCTGGATCCAGGCCAGTTCATCGATGGTGAAGCCATGGTCCCTGGCCCAGACGGTGACCTCCGGTAGATCAATGTCGTGGATATAGGCCAGGTTCATCCCCTTGCGGATCCGCTCGGCAAGCGCCTCGTGACCGCTGCTGATCATCAACTGTCCAACAGCGCAGGCGGCACCTTCTTCATCGATGAAGACCGGTGTGCGGCCGGGCACCGTGCTATTCTGTGGGAATAAGCCGCGATCCGCATACACATGCAATGTATCGAGCAGAGCGCGTCGCCGCTGGTATGGCGCCTCATCAACAGTGATAGGCGCTCGCGTGGCCAGGCGATCGGCCACGTTATGCAGGTGTTCTGCAATGCGGGCGGCCTCAGTAGCAAAGGCCAGCGTGCGCTGATCGTCCAATACGGCCGGGGCCATCGAGCCCCATTGGGCGTTCACCGCGAGCAGGTGTTGGCCGAGCGGTGCGTCTTGGCCCGGATCCAATTGAGCATGGGCACCGCTGAAGGAGAGACATGCAAGTATGAGGGGTGTGCTGCGCAACATGGGGTCGAAGTTGGCTGTCCGTACACCTGTGGAGCGTTCCGGTTCGATCGATACGGAACGGGGGCGGCTTCTTCGTTCC
Source organism: Flavobacteriales bacterium (assembly GCA_016788295.1). Lineage (GTDB taxonomy): Bacteria > Bacteroidota > Bacteroidia > Flavobacteriales_F > PHOS-HE28 > PHOS-HE28. The sequence continues at coordinate 25,893 of JAEUSY010000015.1, read as the reverse complement.
TTCGCCGCATGACCGTGGACCCCTGGCAGGTGCTTGAGGCGGTGGCCGCCGTTGGCAATCTGGCCTATACCGTGCTCATGCTGTACGAGAAGCGTGTGGGCTGGCTGTTCGGCATTGCCGCTTCGGCCATGGGCGTGGCCTTGTTCATGCACCAGCACGTGTATGCCCAAGTGGGATTGAGCGCCTACTATGTGATCATGGGCGTCTACGGTTGGTGGTCGTGGGGCAACGAGGGGAAGGGCGAACTGGCCATCAACCGCCGGAGCACACGTTTCCATCTCGTGATCATTGTTGGTGGTGGAGCGCTCGCTATTGCGGGTGCACTGCTGCTGAAGCTCCTACCCGATGCGCGTTATACAGGCTTGGACGGCTTCGCCACGGCCTTCAGCTTATTGGCCACGTGGATGTTGGCGCGCAAGGTGTTGGAGAACTGGGCCTACTGGATCGTGGCCGATGCGGTGGCCATCGTGCTTTACATGCTGCTGGGCATGTATTGGTATGCCGGGCTGTACATGGTGTACGTGGTGATCTCGGCATCGGCACTAAGGCGTTGGCACGGCCAATGGAAAGCGGCTCAGCGTTGATCACTGCCGCTGCGGTGGCGCATCAATTCCGTAGCACCCGGTCCACGGCCCGATCCCGGACCTTGATCACCTCTTGGTAGGTCTGCTGCAAGAACATCATCTCCTTCAAGCGCGAAGCGGGATCGCGGTGCATTTCCAGCACGCGCAGGATCAATGCTTTATCAGCCAGCATGGTTGCTTCAAGCTCCTGCTTCCATGCGGTCCAATAGATCTCCCACGCCACACAGACCTCCGGCTAATTCGTTCGCAGGATACACACCTGCGCTCCATCATTCATGTAGCCTACCGCACGACCGTTGGTCCTGTTCGAGATCAGATCGTACTTCATCTCGGCCACCGGTCGCCCCAGCGTATCGATCAATCCCCATTTGCCATTCAACTTCACCGGTGCCACACCCTCCTCGAACCAACCCGCTTCTTCGTAGATCGGTGCGAGCGACCGCCCAGAACCGGACGTGAAACCCATAAGCCCGTTCTCTTCGTTCCGCACCGGCACCAGGACATGGGGCGCAAGTCCATCACCCTCCCATGGGCCCGTACCATCAACTGGCTGAGCATTGCACATGCCTGCGGCGACGATGAACATCAGCGACGCGAGGATCTGTACGAATGAGGCCATCGGGCAGTGCATGAGTCCCCCAAGATACCGATCGGTTCCCGGACCACTACCCCACAACCGGCGGCAGATCCCCATGCTCGCGCTTCAAGGGCCGCTCGTAGAAGGTGATGGTGAGCAGCAGGAAGAACAACAGGTACATGCTGTCCTCCAGAGGAATGGTGTTCAGTCGAAGGCCCAGGTTCTCGGCATTGTTGTACCACACGATCGGCTCGTCCAGCAGCCAGCCCGTAAGGATCCCGTTCACCAGAAAGAAGGGGATCAGGCTCACTGCATAGCCCACATAGAAACGTCCGAGGTAGGTGCTCTTCAGGATGAACAGGTGAATGGCGAGCATGGCCGCTGTGCAGAGAAAAGTGATCGCCGTGTAGATGTGATCGATGTACAGCACGCCCACAACGAGCAGCACGGTCATCAGCACCATGCTGAGGGGCCTTGCGATGCTGCCGAGTATGTCGCGACGCACGAAGTAGCGCATCACTTCGTACAGGAACACGCAGGCATAGGGCACCACCAGGAAGAACAACCACTCCTCAATGGGCAGGTGGAAGAGCTTGGGACCGGTGAGGTAGCGCGGGTTGAAGCCCCACACGCCGTTGGCCGTGAAGATGGCATCCCACACCAGGAAAACGGCCGCCATAACCGCAATGCCAACGAAGAGCCCTGGCCACTTCTTCCAGAAGGTGATGCGCGGTTCGAAACTGCGCAGCAGCGGGAAGGAGATGGTGAAGAGGTCGAGACCCAGGTAATAGTAGTGCTCCATTACGCCACGCCCAGCACCAGGTTGAGCCCGGCAAAGAAAAGCACCTGCGCCGCCAGAACATAGCGGGCCACCGGATTCTCGCGCCGGAGCGGGAGCAGGAAGAAGAGCGTGAAAAAGAGCGCGCTCACAAGCCCCCACGCCACATAGTTCTGCAAAGGCACAGTGGTCTGTTCCCAGTTCCAGAAGCCCAGGTGGATGGCCACCGGCTCGATCAGCAGGTCCAGCGCCACCATGGCCAGGCTGCCCAGAAGCACCTTCGTCCACACCGGGAGCGAGGTCCGCGACAGCGGGACGCCGATGGCGAACACGAGCATGCTCCAGTTGAGGCCGATCAGCACTGGTACATTGAGCAACTTGAAACCGAGCACATCACCATACGCATACTCCCCGAAGACGCGCCCGGTCCAGACACCCAGCACTTCAACGAAGTAGCCCAGGGCACCCACCACGAAGGCGAAGAGCACCGTGCGCCGATCGAGCTTGGCGAACACGGCCATGGCGGCTGCGGTGAGCAGCAGGTTCAACGGCGTGAGAGCCACCACCCACGGTGCGAGCGGGCTGGCCAATGCAAGCACACCAACGACGTGGAGGATGAGCACCAGGCCAATGCCATGGCGATGATCGAGACGTTGGATCAGGGTCTTCATACGTGTGCGGTCTTTTCAATGGTCTTGTTGGTAGGCACTGGTGCTGTGGCGATGCGTGCGCTGAGCAATGCGAGCGGAATGCCTCCGCCAGGGTGCACACTGCCACCGCAGAAATGCAGGCCTTTGATGTGCGGATGGTCGTTCGGGTGGCGCAGAAAGGCCGCCCAGGGACTGTTGCTGCTGGTGCCGTAGAGCGAACCCTGGTGGCTCGATGTGCGCACGGCAATGGACCGGGGATCGAGCACACGCTCCACTTGGATCAGCGGCTCCACATCGATGCCCAACGTTCGTTGCACCTTCCGGAGAATGGCCTTGCGCGCCAACGCAATGGTGGCGGCATCATATTGCCCGACATCACGAGGGGCATTGATCATGGTGAACCAATTGGCGCAGCCCTTCGGCGCATCGCCCGGTGTGTGCTTGCTGGTGATGTTGATGTAGACCGTGGGGTCATCGAACACCTCCAACTTGCTGAACAGGTGATCGAACTCGGCCTTGTAATCATTGCTGAAGAGAATGTTGTGCAGGCCAAGCTCAGCGTGGTCGGCCCGTATGCCCCAATAGAACACCAAAGCGCTGCTGCTGCGTTCCTGGCGCAGCGTGCGTTCCGGGGCCTTCACATCGGGCATCAGCCTCCGGTAGGTGGGCACCACATCCATGTTGCTGACCACCACCTCGGCCTTGTGTACTGCTCCGCTCACACGCACACCGGTGGCGCGTCGTTTGGTCGCATCGAGCACGATGCGTTCCACAGTCGCATTGAAATGGAAACGCACGCCAAGGTCCACGGCGAGCAGGTGCAGCGCACGCGTGATGCTGTACATCCCTGCCACCGGATAGAACGCGCCCTGGCCGTGTTCAAGGCCCGGTATCATGCGCATGAGCCCCGGAGTCCGATACGGATCGCTGCCGTTGTAGGTGGCGAACCGATCGAAGAGCTGCACGGCCTTCGGGTTGTCGCCAAGCGTGGAGCGGTTCACGGCATCGAGGCTGCGGAACAGCTCTCCCGCATGCACAGATGTCAATGCCTTCAGGAACCCACCTCGCAGCAGCTCGGCAGGTCGGTGCAGCGAGTGTTCGAGGAAGGTGCGCCCCGTGCTGGCCAACAATTCACCGGCACGCAGAAGGTGCTTGTTCGTGGCCTCTTGTGGCACGCCCAGGGCCTGTTCCAACTCTTGCGCGAACCGCTGCGCATCGCACCAGCCGGTCAGCCGCGTGCTATCCTCCCAGAAATAACGGTTCGCCTCATCCAGTTTCAAGTAACTGAACCGACCGGCCATGTCCACGTTCGCTTCACGGAACAATTCCTCCACCAGATCGGGCCGCGTAAAAAGCGAAGGGCCCATGTCGAACCGATAACCGCTTTCCGTGAACTCGGCCAGCTTTCCACCCGGTGTGTCGGCCGCCTCGAACACCTGCACATCGTGGCCCTTGATGGCCAACCTTATGGCCGCCGCCAGACCAGCGACCCCGGAACCGATGACAATGGCGTTCGACATGACCCGGAGAACAGTTGGCACCTGTGGATCGTTCATTCTTCATGCACCGCCCCGGACGCCACGTCACGCTTTCGTTCTTCCGCTATGCAGGGCGTGAACGCGTTTGGGGCATGCGCCAGATGGCCGAGATGAGGGCCCCGCTTGGCAAGGTGCACGGCCTGAACTTCTACAAGCTGCTCGGCACCGGTGGTGGCAACGGCTATGGGTTCTGGCCCGACCTGGGCACCTATGGCCTGCTGGGCAGCTGGACGGACCGCAGCGCGGCAGAGAAATTCCACCGCGCACATCCCGCTCACCAGGCGTTCAAGCAACACAGCCACGAACTGTACACGTTGCATCTAACCCCCTTGCTCAGCCGTGGGGCCTGGAGCGGCATCAACCCCTTCGAGTGCACGGACCGCGCCGGTGATGGGCCACTGGCCGTACTGACCAGGGCCACCATTCGACCGCGCTATGTGGTGCCCTTCTGGCGGCGCGTGGCCGGTGTGGCCCGTTCCCTGGAAGGCCGCGAGGGATTGCTCTTCACCAAGGGCGTTGGTGAACTGCCCTGGGTGGAACAGGCCACCTTCAGTGTATGGCGCAGTGAACGCGACATGACGGCATTCGCCTACGGGCGCGGCACCCGACATGCCGAAGCCGTGGCACGGACCCGGCAGGCCAACGGCTTCAGCGAGGAACTGTATGCGCGGTTCAGAGTGGTGGGATGCGAAGGCACCTGGCGGGGTGAACAGCCTGTGCGGCTAACACACACAACCGATCAGGTCACGGCTTGATGAACCTGTCCGTCCACGACTGTTCGCCTGCGGCCACACGAAGGTGATAAGTGCCCGAGGCCAGACCGCTCACGTCCAGCCGAACGCGATCGCCCATGCGGACCACGGGCACGTTCATGTGCCGACCCGCTGCGTCCACCACACCCAAAGCCGCCTTGCTCAGGTCGGTGCCCTGCACGTGGACGAACACTTCGGTGCTTGCCGGTTTCGGGAACACGGTCATTGGTGTCCGAGGAAGCGCATCGCGCGTGCCGGTGGCGAGGTCGAGCGTGGCCACATACGGTTGCCATGCAGAGAAGGCCCCGCCAATGATCAGGCGACCTTCGCGCACAGCCACACTGTTCACGGGTTGGTCCGGTGCCGCCAGTTCAAGCACTTGGTCCACGCCATCCCAGCGGCCCATGTGCGTGCCCATGACCATGATCTGCGTGGACAGGAAGAAGTTGCCACCGAAGTAGACATGGCCATCATGTGCCACAATGCTGCGGACCTCGGCCGCACCCACCCATGGCTGCATGTAGTTCACGAGGTCGGGCATCAGGGGCTCCCACGTTGATGCACCAACGGCAATGCGCGCCAGGCCGTAGGTGGGCGCTACATTCTCGAAGGCCTGGCCGGCAGCGTAAAGCACACCATCCACATCCAACAGGTCGTTCACGCTGCCATTGACACCATCGCCCAATTGGTACCAGCCGTTGTCACCATATGCTGCCACATGGCGCACCAGCGGCATGGGCGGGCCTTGAAGTGAAACGAACGCCCCACCGGCCACCAATTCGCCATTGTGCGAAGCGAGCGCAAGCACCGGCGCATCGAACGGCACGCCCACGGGCAGCCATTGCGACCCATCCCACCGCTGCACGAACTCGGTGATGCCCGCGAAACCGCTGAGGCTTCCTGCCGCATACAACTCTCCATTGTGAACGTGCAATGCATTGATCACCGGATACTTGCCCTCGAACACACTGGTGAACGTCCATGATGTACCATCCCATTTCGCGAGGTCAGCAGGACCGCTGAGCATGGCGCCACCGATGTACAGCGCTCCGTTGAACTCCACCGCAGTGTTCACTTCACCTTGTATGCCTCCACCAAGCGCGTTGAACGAGCTGCCGTTCCAAATGGCCACACCGTTCGCGGCAACAGACCCGGCCTGTGTGAACGACCCGCACACCAACAGATCGCCATTGGCCAATTTCAGCATGGTGGTCACTTCGCCATTGGTGCCACCACCGAGCGTGGTCCACGGCAGGTTGGGCGGATAACCGGGTTGTATCCATGCCAGTTCATTGGCCGAGAAGCCATGCTCGGTCGCCCACGTGCCGATCTCCGGCCATTCCATGTCCAACAGATAGGCAAGCTCCATCTCCGTATCGATGCGGTGCGCCAGATCCCCGTGCCCACTGGCGATCATCAACTGACCCACCGCGCAGGCCGTGCCATGCGGATCCATGAAGACCGGATTGCGGTAGGGCAGAACATAGTTGCGGGGGAAAACACCGGCCTCGGCATACACGCCCAGCGCTTCGAGCAGCTGGTGCCGGGCGGTCCATTGCGCAGCACTTAGTCCTTCGGATGTGCGTTGTTCCAATCGTTCGCGGACCATGCGCAAATGCGTGGCGATCCGTTCGGCCTCGTCGCTGAAGCTCACCGGACCCGATGCATCAGCTGGCAACAGCCCCTGCACGGCCCATTGGGCGTTCACTTCCACCAGGTGCTCGCTGAGCGGGGCCATGGTGCCCGGTGCAAGTTGTGCGCGGCAGCATATCGTGAGAAGCGCGGTCAAGAGGAGGAGCAGAGATCGTTGCATGGTCAAGAGAGTTGAACGTGTTTCACCATCAAGACCGTGTGCGTTCGCCGATCGCTGCCCGGCCAGTGACGGAAAGTTACATTCGAGGCGAAAGGCCCATGATCAAGATCGCCATTGTAGGACCCGAGAGCAGCGGCAAGAGCACACTCTGCGCTGCGCTTGCGGAACACTTCCAGGAAAAGCGGGTGGACGAGTTCGCACGGCACTATCTGGAGCACCTCGGACGCGCCTACGAAGAGCGTGATCTATTGGTGATCGCCCGCGGGCAATGTGCGTTCGAAGACGATATCCCGGAACAGCACGACGGGCTGCTCTTCTGCGACACGGACATGATCACCATCAGGATCTGGAGCGAGGAGAAATACGGGCACTGCGCTCCGGAGCTGATGGCGTTGGCAGAACACCGGCACTACGATCATTGGCTGCTCTGCACACCGGACATTCCCTGGGAGCCCGACCCCTTGCGCGAGAACCCGCACGACCGCGACCGGTTGTTCGATGTGTACCACACCATGCTTACGCACTTGGCCAAACCCTTCACATTGATCACCGGCAGTCCGGATGAACGACTGCGCACTGCGGTTGCCGCTGTGATGCGCCTGTGAAGGAACTTTGCAGCATGCGCAACGCCATCGTCGACCTCGGCACCAACACCTTCAACCTGCTGGTCTTCGAGCACGTGCCCGATCAGCCCATGCGGATCATCGTCTCGGTGGAGCGACCGGTCTTCCTTGGAAAAGGCGGCATTGAAAAGGGCGTGATCATTGCCGATGCTTTTGAGCGCGGCATGGAAGCGCTACGTGTTCATCGTGCAACAGCCATGGAGCATGGGGCCGAACGCATTGCCGGGTTCGGCACTTCGGCCCTGCGGAACGCACGCAATGGAAAGGACTTCGTGCAACGCGCATGGGACGAACTGGGCATCGCCATCACCATTGTTCCGGGCGAAGAGGAAGCAGGGCTGATCCTGGACGGTGTGCGACAGGCCGTGCCTTTGGGAAAACGCCCCACGCTGATCATGGACATTGGTGGCGGAAGCACGGAGTTCATACTGGCCACGGATAAGGCACTGATGTGGAAACAGAGCTTTGAGCTGGGGGTGACCCGCCTGCGCGAACGCATTCCCGTGAGCGACCCCATTACCATGGAGGAAGAGGCCCGTATCGCCGAGCACCTGGACAGCCGACTGGAACCGCTGTGGGCCATCATCGATCGCCACGAACCGCACCTCTTGATCGGCAGTGCGGGCAGCTTCGATACGTTGGCCCGCATGGTGGCGGCAGGCAGTCAACAAGAGCTGCCCAAGGAGGCCACCACCCTGGCCTTCGATGCATCAACGTTCGATGCCCTGCGCGACAACCTCATGCGCAAGACCCGCGCTGAACGCGTAGAGGTGCCGGGGCTGCCCGAGCATCGCGTGGACACCATACCCTACGCACTGATCCAGATCGAGCGCGTGCTGCTGGCCGGTGGCATACGCGACCTGGCATGGAGCCGTTTCGCCCTGAAGGAAGGCGCTGCGGCACGCATGATGCGGACCAACTGAAGCCCGGCTATCTTGCCGCCATGAGGGGAACGCTCCGACATCGACTTATCCGCCTGCTGCCCGAGACCGGAACCGCACGCAAAGGCGGAAAGACACCCTATGTTCACGCCAAAGCCCTGCTGAACGCACGGATCAATCTCGTGCATGGGCTGAAGGACGCCCTGTTCATCGCCATCGGTGTGTGCTCCGCAGCGTTCGGGCTCGAGGGCTTCCTGCTCCCGAACGGTTTCCTGGATGGTGGTGCCACGGGTATCGCACTACTGGCATCACGCCTCACCGGCATGTCGTTCTCGGCATTGTTGGTGGTGATCAACCTGCCCTTCATTTTCCTTGCGTACCGCCTGGTGGGTCGGGCCTTCGCATTGCGGGCGGGGATCTCCATCGTGGCACTTGCCACCCTCACCTCATTGGTACACATCCAGGATGTAACGCACGACAAGTTGCTCGTGGCGGCCTTCGGCGGCTTCTTCCTGGGGGCCGGCATCGGGCTGGCGGTGCGTGGTGGCAGCGTATTGGACGGCACCGAAGTACTGGCCCTTTCCCTTGGCCGGAAGATCGGCATCACCATCGGCGATGTGATCATGCTCATCAACGTGGCCGTGTTCAGTGTGGCCGCGTGGCTCATCGACCTGGAGACCGCCATGTACGCCATGATCACCTACCTCGCGGCCAGCAAAACGCTGGACCTGGTGGTGGAAGGCATCGAGGAGTACACCGGCATCACCATCACCAGTCCGCACCACGCCGAGATCCGCCACATGATCGCGAACACCATGGGGCGTGGCATCACCGTATACAGCGGTAAACGCGGTTTCACCAAAGGTGCCGGCAGCCACGAAGTGGACATCCTTTACTGCGTGCTTACCCGCTTGGAAGTGGGCCGCTTCCTCGCCGAGATCGAGAAGATCGACCCGAACGCGTTCGTGGTGATGAGCCCCGTGAAGGATGTGCGCGGCGGCATCATGCGTAAACGAAGGGCCCACTAAAGGACCAATAGAACGAAGGCCGCCCCGCAGGACGGCCTTCGCCATATGCAATTCGATGTGCCTTACTTCACCACCGTACGACGCAGCACCGTGGCGTCGTCCATGCGCGCTACGAGGGTGTAAGCACCGGCGCTGAAGGCGGAGAGGTCCATCACCACACGGTCGGTGCCGGGGCGGGCGGTCAGCACCAAACGACCATCAGCGGCCCACAGTTCAATGCTTTGAACAGGACGGTCCGTGGTAAGCGTGAGCTGATCGGCCGCAGGAACGGGATACAATTGGTAGTTACCCGTGTAAGCCTCACCGATGCCCACAGCACCACCGAACCCGAGCTCGTCCACGGCCACCCAACTACCCTCAACGCCATCACCCGTGCTTGACAGGATGGCAATGCTCGCCGTGTCGGGGTTCGATGTCTCGGCGTACTCGATCACCGCGGAGAAGTTGGTCCATGCGTTGATGTCGCCGCTTGTGATGACCGCACCACCACCCACCGTCACACGTTCGCCCGCAACGGCATCCCAGCGGGTAAGCGTCACAACGACCGTGGCCTGATCGCCAGTGGCCAGATCGGCACGCCACTTCCCGTTCAAGGCCTGTGGACGGGAGGTATAAGGGAACCCGTCAACCGCGGCATCCGGGCTCCCGGAAAGCAACAGGCCAGGCAGAACACCAAGACCAAGGAGATTGCGTGTGGTCACCTTTACGGCATAGCTACCAGCGGAAGCCGGCGTGTATTGTTCGCATGAAGCCGACGCACCAAGGCTGGAGGTCAGGATGTTCAAGCTTGTCCAACCCGTGGGGTCCTGGTAGGTGCCGAAACTGGTCCATTGCTCAAAGCCGGCGTTAGGGACCTGCGCCATGGCCGTGCCCATGGCGAGCAGAGAAAGACATGCTACGAAGCGTACGGTTCTCATCATTCCTATGTGTTTGGTTGGTTTTCAGTGGATCGTTGAAGCAGGAGTGCGCCCCCATGGGACGGAACACACGTTCGAAAGTAACAGGCCGCCCGCAGGCAAATATGATGCCGAGCAGTTGCTGACCAAAGCTGTTCAGTGATGAACGGAACAATGCGTGACCGGGCCCAAGACCCGATCGGCCATCACCGTTCCAGCGGCACCGCCTCGAACAGGCCGTAGTAGCTATCGCGCAGTGTGCTCTCCCTTCGGGCCACCTCGCGGATGGCCGGCACCTGCAACCAGTTCTCCATGCCGTTGCGCCAGGCCTTCCAAATGGCCCCGTCGATGCGGCCACGGGTGTACCAGAAATACTCCTCGGCACACAGGTTCAGGTAGTCGATGATGATGCGGTCCGGATCGCCCTCGAAGGTGCCCTTAGAAATGGCCAGCAGGTCGCCGTTCAATCGGTCGTAGCGCACGTTGAAGGCGGTGAAGAGGTCCTGCATCACCTTATCGCGCTGCAGCCAGTAGTTGAGCATGCCGATGTACACCGTGGCGCAGGCACCGATCATGCCCAGGGCCACCGTACCGTTCAGATTGCCATCGAACTGGGCCCACCACAGAATGGCCATCGACACCGCCAGGAACAGCACGGTGGCGAAGGTGGTGCGCTGGCGGCGCAGGTCGTGGACCTTGATGGCGGGCATGCCGCAAAGATGCGCCGTGAAGCACGAACCCCCACTAAGGCATCTGCCCAACCCGAACCGCCGTTGGCACCGACCCGCCAATGGTCTGCAGGATGATGTCGCGGTCGTTGTTCGCACCGGTATAGCGGATCACGCCGTCCAGATTCAGGTCACCCACATGATACGCGTTGGTAACGGTACTCGTGGGGATGACGCCACCAATGGCCGTAAGGACCGGGTCACGGTCGTTAACCCCTCCCGTGTACCGCACAATGCCGTTGTGATCGGAATCCCCCGGCCATAGCATGCGCATGCCGTTCACAATGGCCTGGGCATCGACACCATAAGTAGCAGTGCTTACTGAAGTCAGATCCACGGAGGTGCCTGACTGGGTGAGCGCGATGGGCGTTGCCGTGGCGACACCCAAATGATTGCGGTGGCGAACGACGATGTAGTAGTTGCCCGGAGCCGCGAGGAGCTGGACCGCAGAGCCGCCATCCACGTCCACCACATCACCGTCCCGCTGAAGGAGTGCCGACCGGGAGAATACCACCGTGGCGGGAGCCTGTGCTGAGCGGAGCTCGATCACGACCCAATCCACGATCGCATCGGCCCCGACCATGGACAATGCAATGGATTGCGCTGTTTCGCCCCCCCCGCCAACAAAGGAATGACCGAGCTGGGTGTAGGGCTCCACGAAAGGCACAAGGCCTGCCACCCGCAACGCATCGCTCATGAGCCCCGTGCTGCTGTTGTAAGGACCACTGAGCAGGACGCGCATGTTCAGCAGGAGCACAACGTCGGAACCAGCGCACATGCAGTTAGTATCATACTGGTCGTTCAACGTGGTCGGATCCCCATCGTCGCAGGGCGCTCCAGGGTATACCGTGTCCAGCAGGTCATCGCAATCATCGTTGAGCAGGGACCAGCCGGCGATCTCTCCGCAGCGCCGTTGCCAAGGGCCTTGGGGCGAACCTCCATGCCCATCCTGGTCCTCATCGAGCCACACTTGGACATCCTGCCCTTGGGCCAGGTAAGTAAGCACATAGTTGGCGCCCGTTTGGCCGGTGAAGTTGGTGGCATCCGGATAGCCGTTGGTACCCTCGCCAAGTATTGCGAGGCCGTTCGGCGCACGCAGCATTCCGCGCAGCGAAGCGTTGATCGGAACGCCTTTGTCCCACAAGAGCTGGCCATTGAAGTCCGTGCGCAGGAGGTAGCTGTCATAGAGCCCTGCGTTGTTCATTCCCTGGTCCACCACCTCTTCCTCCAGCACTTCGCGTGAACCGATGTAGCAACCGCCACCCGGGGCCAATACCATATCCTCCAGCCAGATGTTGGATACGGCACCCATGGACCGGTCCCAGAGCTTCGCGCCGGAGGAACTGACCCGCACGGTCCATGCGTCCGAGAAGCCTTGTTGCGGTGCGGTGCGGTTACCACTGATGCCGGATGTGGAACGGCTTACGAACAGCAGTCCGCCATCGGGCGTGATCGTTGCGCGTGTGTTCATGGGAGTATCGGCACCGGAACCGCCGAATGACCGATCCCAGATGAACGTTCCGGAAGCGTTGAGCTTCACGATCCATGTATCGATACCTCCGAAGCTTGCCTGTGATTTGTCGCCGCTCACCGGACCATTGGACTCGCCGATCAGGTAGATGCTGCCGTCCGTGGCCAACTGGACATCGTAGAGGTAATCCTGTCCGGAACTGCCCACCATGCGGGTCCATAGGCGAACCCCGCTCGCGTTGATCTTCATCACGGCATAGTCCATGCCCCCGCGATTGATGCCGTTCATATCGCCGCTGGATGAGCTCCAGGTGTAGCCGCCGAGCAGGAAGCCACCGTCGGGTGTGGCCACCACAGCGGTCATCTTGTCCAGGTCGCTCCCCCCATAGCGCCGGTTCCAAAGCGCGTTGCCATCGGCATCCAAACGAACGACCCAGAAGTCGGTATTGCCGAATGTGCCTTGGGTGATATCACCTCCGCTGGACGAGAAAGTGAATCCACCGACGAGGAAGCCACCATCGGCCGTAGCAACCGCGCCGTCCTGATATTCCTCGGAGGTTCCACCGTATCGCTTGTCCCATTGCTTCTCGCCTGATGCGCTCACCTTAACGACCCAATAGTCGTAGGATCCCCGGGAGTCCTGGCTTCGGTCACCGCCAACGCCGCCGTTGGAACGGCCGGTCACCAGGAAACCACCATCGGCGGCAGGGACCACGTTCTGCGGCTCGTCGCTACCGTTGGAACCCAGCACGATCGACCATTGCTTACACAAAGGCTCGATGACGGTACCGGCACAGGTACACGCTGCGGTGATCACATCATCGTGCGTAAGGGGATCGCCATCGTCGCAGGACGTGCCGGGTTCGGGTGCACCACAGCCGCAAGCCCCCGGCTCCGTTTTCAGTGGGTCCAAGGGGCAGTAGTCACCCGCTTGTAGGGCGTAACCAGCGGGCAAGGGATCGCAGGTCTCCATCACATCGTTCGGATCGCCAAAACCATCGCCATCCAGGTCACGTGCATAGGTGAACCATGGAAGTACCGTGACCTGCAAATAAGAATCCACTCCGCTGCAGAACGGCGTTTCCGGCACCTCATAATTCACCCAATACGTCAAGGTGTCCTGCGACACCGGATCGAAGGACAGTTCCCCGGTAACTGGATCGACACCCGTGGTACCGAACGATCCGGAGAACACACCGCCCGGGGTAAAGGAACCACCGGGCAGGAAGGGACCCGGGGATCGACTGCAGATCATATTCGTTCCACCGGCATAGGAGAATTCCGCACTCGGTGCCGGGGCAAGGGTAACGGGGGTGCTGGCCTGTAGCTGCGGGCAGCCCGAAGTGGCCGCAACGGTATAGGTAACCACATAATCACCCGGGTATGATATGCTCGGATACAAGGCACCTGAGCCCGGAGCTACGACCAAGCTGGTGGAGTTGTCCGTGAACGTACCGTTCGCGGGGCCCGTGATGACAGGGGTCAGATGGTCCAGGTAAAGGGTGCAATAGGTACCGGGTGGGTAGGCGATGGACACCGATGGGTCGATCACGGATACTGCTACGCTCGATGCAGCGCTACTGCCGCAGCCATTGGAAATGGTAACGGAGTAGGTGCCGGCCGTGGCATTGGTGGCTCCGGGTATCGTGGGGTTCTGGGCCGTTGAACTGAATCCATTGGGACCTGACCATGCGTAGCTGAGGATCCCGGTCCCACTGGACCCCGCGCCCAGTTGGATGCCCACACCCTCGCAAACGGGCGAATTACTGGTCGCCTCTACTGCGGTAATGGGTGTAGCGGATTGCCCAACGCACTGGCAGTTCGAGTTGTAAACGTCCTGCACCGTGCAGGGATCGTTGTCATTGCAGGGCGAACCCAGAACAAGCGCATCGTTGCAGTCGCTGTTGTTCTGCACAAAGCCGGGTTGCGCTGCACAGGCCAGTACAGAGAAGGTCGGGTCGCCAAGCCCGTCGCCATCCGCATCGCGGTACCAAGGCGTGGCCGTTGATCCATCCACTTTCAGCATCCACATGTCGCCTGTGCTGAGCAATGCTGCACTGCGATCACCACCGATGTTACTGGAAGAGCTCCCGATCAGATAGAGGCTGGCGTCCGGCGATTGATGCAGTGCAGCTCCACTATCCCCACCACTTCCACCATAGCGGGCCTCCCACACCAGGTTGCCGCCCGTTCCCAAGCGCATGGTCCATAGGTCGCTCCCACCCCGCGAAGGCTGGGTACGTTCGCCGGAAGCGTTGCCGAAGGTCTGGCCTATGGTCTGTAATTCACCTGAAGCCAGTACCGTGGAGCCCCAGACATAGTCGTTGCCCGCACCGCCGATCGTGGCATCCCAAAGCACCATGCCCGTGGCGGTGATGCGCAGCACCCAGTTATCGTAGCCACCGCGGCTTGGCTGGGTCTTGTTCCCTCCCACTCCGCCGTCGCAGATGGACGAGAGGTAGTAGCCGCCGTCCGGTGTACGTGCGGCAGCGTTCAGTTGTAGGACCCCTGGGGCCGTGTAGGTGTTCTGCTGCGTGATGAGACCAATGCCCGAAGCATCGAACCGGCTCAGATTGATCCCTGGACCGTGGAACATGGTGCAATCCCCGTTCGGTTCGGCGATCAGTTCCACCACTTGGGCCGTGTTCAATGAAGGCCAACAGCGGTTGTTAATGACCGTGCCGCTCTGATCCAACAAGAACGTGCGGAGGTAAAGACAGTTACTTGAGCTCCCAGCGAAAACCCCTCGCAGCCGGCCTGCGAGGAAGAACCTCCCATCCGGCAAGGTGGCCACCTGGTCCAGTTGATCCGCGATCGAACTACCCATCCTTTTGTCCCACAGCACCACACCGCTCGCATCCACGCGGATCATCCACCAATCGGTAAGCCCAGAGGGTCCATCCGAGACCAGACCTCCAGCGTCGCCGTCGGTGGTACCCACGAGCAGGAACCCACCATCGCTGGTTGCGGACATATCCGAGGGCACCTCGTTGCCTGGGCCGCCGTATCGTTTGTCCCAAAGCTTGTTCCCTGCGGCATCAAAGCGAAGTAGCCAAAAGTCGTTACCGCCATAAGCGGCCTCGGTCACGTCGCCACCGACACCTTGCACTTGAGCCAGCACCGCAAAACCGCCATCGGCCAAAGACAACCGCTCAACGACCACCGCCCCTGAAGTTGAGCCGTGCCGCCTGTCCCAACTCTTGCACTGCTGCTGCGCCACCAGGACCTGCTGGGCGGTAGTGAGCCAGAAGCCCAGGATCATGATCGTTCTCAGCATGGCGCAGTGGTGACTCGAAAATAAGGGGTTCGGCCCAATGGACCGCGACCCTGCAGCATGAAGACGCCCCTGTCCGGCACGGTTGCCTATGGCGGGACCTTGGGAAGAATGTGATGTTGAGCATCTTTGCACCCACCCGATACGGACCGGCAGCCATGGCGAACATCCTCCTCATCGACGACGAAAAAGCCATCCGCTACGCCTTGCGCGAGATCCTGGAACACGAAAAGCACACCGTGGAGGAGGCCGAGGATGGTGCCGCGGGCTTGGAGAAAGCGAAGAAGGGCAAGTTCGACCTGGTGCTTTGCGACATCAAGATGCCCAAGATGGACGGCATTGAAGTGCTGGAGAAGCTACAGGCCCACGACGCCGACCTGCCCGTGGTGATGATCAGCGGCCACGGCACCATCGACACCGCCGTGGACGCGCTGAAGAAGGGCGCCTTCGACTTCATCCAGAAACCACCCGACATCAACCGGATACTGGTGAGCGTGCGCAATGCGCTGGACCGCGGCAACCTGGTGCAGGAGACCAAAGTGCTGCGCACCAAGGTGGGCAAGGCCAAGGCCGGTGGCGTGCAGATGATCGGTGAGAGCAAGGCCCTGCACGAGATCCGGGAGATGATCGAGAAAGTGGCCCCCAGCGATGCCCGGGTGCTGATCACCGGCGGCAACGGGGCCGGCAAGGAAGGCGTGGCCCGCACCCTGCACGAGAAAAGCCAGCGCGCCCAAGGCCCCTATATCGAGGTGAACTGCGCGGCCATTCCCGGTGAACTGATCGAGAGCGAGCTCTTCGGCCACGTGAAAGGCAGCTTCACCAGCGCCATCAAGGACCGCAAAGGCAAATTCGAACTGGCCGATGGCGGAACCCTCTTCCTGGACGAGATCGGCGATATGGCCCTGGCCGCACAGGCCAAGGTGCTGCGCGCCCTGCAGGAAGGGCGCATCACTCCCGTGGGTGGCGACAAGGACGTACAAGTGAACGTGCGGGTCATAGCCGCCACCAACAAGGACCTGAAAAAGGAGATCGCGGCCGGCAACTTCCGCGAGGACCTCTACCACCGCCTCAGCGTGATCCCCATCCACGTGCCCAGCCTCAGCGAGCGCCTGGAGGACATCCCCCTACTGGCCGAGCACTTCATCAACCTGGTGTGTGCCGAACAGGGCATCGCCCCCAAAAAGATCGCCGACAAGGCCGTGAAGGAGCTGCAAAAGCTGCCCTGGACGGGCAATGTGCGCGAGCTGCGCAACGTGATCGAACGGCTGGTGATCCTCAGCGGCAAGGAGATCACCGAGGCCGATGTGAAAGCCTACGCGGTACCCAGGGGTTGACCCCGGGTCGGGAAGTGCATTGCGGCCGTTGGTCGACCGGAAGCTGCCGTTGGCCGTTGTTCACATACCAAAGTGGGCATTGGTGTGCGTTCCGTAGGCAACCGCACCACCGGTGGGCCGTCTTCCTAACGGAACCACCGCTTACGGGCGGGCACTTTTGTTGAACCAATACCTGCGGCCATGAACATCCTACAACCCCTCCTCGACGCGCACGACCACCTGTACGCCATCATGGGCAACACCCTTTACTACGCCCTGATCTTCGCTGGTATCATCGCCGTTGCGGCCCAATGGCGGCTTTACGAAAAGGCCGGCCAGCCCGGTATCGCCTCCATTGTACCCTTCTGGAACCTGGTGGTGTTCCTGAAAGTGGTGGGGCGCCCCGCCAGCCATGTGCTCTACTTCTTCATCCCGCTCTACGGCCAGCTCTACTTCATGCCCAAGGTGTGGATCGAGGTGTGCCAGAGCTTTGGCAAGCGCACCACGCTGGACTATGTGCTGGTGATCCTGCTGAACGGCCTGTACATCCTGAACATCGGCCTGGACTACGAGACCCGCTACCTCGGCCCGGTGCATGGCGCCGATGTGCCCCTGCCCCCCTCGCACAAAGTGTCGCGCCAGCGCCCTCAGCTGGCGTGAGGTAGCAGACCATCCGCTTCACGTCACCACAAGGCCCTTTCCGATGCGCTCGGAAGGGGCTTTGTTGTGTTCGGGGGCATGGTGCTGGGAAACCCCTCCTTCCTACAGCCGCCGTAGGCAAAGGCGGGTTCACCTACATTCGTTGGCACCATGAAGGTCTTCAACGCGGTCCGCAAACGCCTGCTCAGCGAGGGTCGCCTCCAGCGCTACCTGGTCTATGCCGTGGGCGAGATCATCCTGGTGGTGATCGGCATCCTCATCGCCTTGCAGCTGAACACCTGGAAAGCGGACCAACGGGACCGGGCCTCGGAAAAGGTCCACTTGGAGAACCTTCGGGAGGACCTGAACCTGCAGTTGGAGGTGATCCGCACCCAGATGGTGCACGATTCCAGCATGATCCTGCGGGCCGATTCGGCGATGGCCTTCTTTACCGGCCACATGGGCCTGGAGGACCTGGAGCGCAGGCTCTACGGCAGCCGCAACCTGGGCTGGCGAAAGACCTTCGTGGCCAGCGATGCCACCTTCAAGGTGCTGCTCTCCACCGGCGGCATGAACCTGATCGGCGACCCCCGTCTGCGTACAGAGCTCATGCGCTATCACCAGCAACTGGACTACACCACCCAGGTGGTCAACACCAACAACCGGCTCATCGACGAGCTGTTCAGTCTCTACGCGGCCAGCAACGCACCGAGCTTTTCGCGGGATGCGCAAGGACGGCTGGAGACGAACACAGCGCTCAGCGGCCAGGACCGTTTCCGGCTCTACGAGAGCATTGAGCAACGTCGCGTCCTCAGCGAGATCGCGTTGGTCGTGCTGGAGAAACAGCGCACCGCCACAGAGCGGATGATCGAGCGTTTGGACAAGGCGATCGATCAGCCCTGAAGCTCTGCCGCTTTGCTCGAGGCATAGGCCATGCCGCCAGGTTCCTTGCCGCCGTCTGTGGCTTATCAAGCTTGTGCTTACAATAGCGACCTGACTTGTGCGGTAGGCCTCATGCCCCTCACATCGACGTTCAACGACCCTGTGAAGCGAGCTTTGTGCAACTCGGTATGTTCCGGCATCTGTATTGTAACGGAACAAATACTTTCAGGGTCATTCGTGTAGAGCACACCATGCTTGTATTTCCTCCCCGAAACATATCTAGAGGCCTCTTCTGGAGGACCTTTTGCATTCTGGTGTTCCAGCTGTGCATTGCCGCCGCGATCCATGCCCAACCCGACCCCGACCGCCGCACCTTCTACCGCACCCGCATCCAGCACAATGCCGATGCGAACGAACAGCTGCGCGCCATCACCGAACTGCGCCATCAGTTGGCGGATACCGCCGATCCGGTGGACACCCGGCAACAGCACCCCACGCGCATGGCCCGGCAGCAGGAGGCGCTGTTCCTGAACTTCCTGTGTTACCTGCATGAAGCTCGCATCAGCGGGCAAAGCACCAGTGGGCTTCAGCAGGGGTTCAGGAACTACGAGCGGATGGTGGCGCTGGGAACGGTGGACGGCTACCCTTCGGCGGCGGAACAGCAGCAGGCCCTTGCAGAAGCGCGCAACCTGGAGCGCGAACTGTGCAGACGTGCGTTCGAGCGGAACGGCAACCGTGTGGAGGGTCTTCCCCCGACCGCTTGTGGCTGTGCCTCGGTATTGGAAGCGTTGATCCAGGAGGGCACAGAAGCGCTTCGCGCACACGAAGCCTGGGAGGCCAAGGAGGAAGCGCAACGAGCAGCCCTTCGCGATGCCGTACGCCGAGACAGCCTCCAACGGGTCGAGCAGGCACGCAAGGAGCGCCTGTCCATGGCGATCTATGCGCCGAACGGCCGTCTACGCTGCGATACCACGAACCGCATCCGAACAACTGACATTGACGGCCTGAACGAAGCGCTGCTGGATGCCATGTTCCATGCTGCGCGAACGGTCCTTCAACAAGACGCCACAACGGAACGGGACTGGGAACTCCTGGCCAGCTCCGTGCATGCGGACCGCCCCAGTATCTGGTCGATCAAGGCGCGCAAGCATGGCAACGTCTTCCGACTGGAGGACCTGACCATCGGGGACTTCGGCAGCAACGTGCGCCTGCGGTTGATCGCCGAGCTTTCTCTGCAGCGGCTGGCTCCCTTCGTCGGGGAGGGTGAAGTGGTGGTCCTTCCCTACCGCGTGATGCTCGATCCGTCGCTCACAGGTACGAACGTGCGTGTGGACGCGTATGATGGCTACGTGAACATCCTGCTGCGGCCGATCCCGGAGGTCGACGTGAAGGACTGATCAGCCCAGCAACTCCGGAGCCTTCTTCAGCGCTTGGACCATGCCGTTGGACCAACCCACCGGCTAACGCTTCCAAGACTACCTTTGCCAACCATGGACCGCTTGGCGCGCCAACGCTGCATCTTGGCCCTCGGGCTTGCGATGGCATACGGGCTCATGGTCTTTGCGCCTGCTTTGGTGCTTGTACAGTTCCACCTGGACCGGGCCGAGATCATCCGCACGCTCTGCGTGGAACGGACCAAGCCGATGGAAAAGAACTGCTGTAAGGGAAGCTGCCAACTTACGAAGCGGCTCGAAGCAGCCTCGTCTGGAACGAGCGGCGGCGAAGCGCCACCTCGCGTCGAACTGGTGGAGGTGATCGCTATCGTGGATAGGTCCGATAGCTCCTTCGGGCAGATGCCCTCCCTGCGCATCTTCCCCGCTACCGAGGCCCACTTGGAGAAGGGGGTGCGCACCGTGCCGGACCCGGTGCCATGGACGGCCTGAGCTACGCTGTGCACTCTTCCCACGCCCGCACCGGTCCCCACCGGTGAACTGGTGTGCGTCCATACGCTGCACCCGGTATACAGCGACCTAAGGCGGAACCTGCTCCGCTTTGGGTAGGGCGCCTTCCCACCATTTACCTAACTTCTCTTGCGACCCTTTACAAATGCGGTGTTCCTTGCCGCTTTGGCCCTCACGGGCTGCAAAAAGGACGGCATTGCCCCGGCCGTGAACAGGGACGACACGCGCTTGGAAGTACGATTCGTGTTCACGGACCGGGGCCTGCCGCTCGAACAGGACAGGTTCGTGCGCGACTTTGTGCACACCCTGTGCCGCGTGGATGAACTGGGCTTTATGCTATCCGGAACAACAGCCTTGGATGACCAGGGCATGCCCATCGGCAGCTGGCCGTCCGTTCACATCGTTGCTGACCTCGCTTCGCCACAGCAGACCACGATGCTTGGGCGCCTGGATCCCGGCGAATTACATTACCTCGATGTTCGCCTTGGACCTTCCGACCCGCACGCGCCGCCCACAGGTGCGCTCTGCGACACGACGGCTGGCGATCCCCGCTGGTCCGCGCTTGTAGTGAAGGGCGTCGTGGACAGCAACGACGACGATCACATCACGCCAGAGGACCAACCGTTCGTCATCCGTTGTGCGCTGCCTGCGGAGCAGGAGATGTTCCGCATCCATGCGCATACCAGCGTGACCGAGGGGATGACAGCCACCTTGATGATCACCGTTGATGTGCATGCGCTGTTCCACGGGATCGACATTGCCGATGAGCCCCAGTGCATCGCACCATCACTTTTCAACCGCCAGGCGCTGGCCAACCTGACAAGCCGCGTGCTGGGTGAACCGAACTGAACGAACAACAGAAATACGAACGAACCATGAGAACGATCTTGACCCTCACCATCCTGGGCATCACCGGGATGGTAACCGCCCAGACCCAGGTGTGGTCGGGCGCCTGCAACAACCTGGACCGCGATGCCTACGCGGTGGTCTTCAACGGCGATGGCACCAAGCTGATCAGTGGCAGTGAGTGCCCACAGGCCCGCATCCGCGTGTGGGATGCGAACAACGGCAATCTCGACTGGGATTTTCAGGTGAGCAACTCCCTGATGTGCCTGGTGGGCGTTTCCTTCAGTAGCAGTGGCTCCTACTTCGCCACTACCGAGGAGCTGGGCAACCTCCTCATCTTCGACAACACCGGTGCCGTTCCTGCGTTGATCCACACCATTGATCTGGGTGTCAGCGGCAGCTACTCGCTTGACTTCAGCCCCGATGGCAGCAAGGTGGCGATGGATGGCAGCGATGGCGTGGTGCGGATCTACGACGTGTCCACCGGGAACCTGCTGATCAGTGTGAACGCCAGTGCCAGCGCGATCCGGTCGGTGGACTGGTCACCCAACGGTGCGTTCATCGCAACAGGCGGCCAGGATGGCACGGCGCGGCTGTGGGACGCCGCTACCGGCAACCTGCTGCATGCCTACACCAACACCACGGCCGCGATCGCCAACGTGCGTGTGAGCGCGGACAACAGCCGTGTGGTGGTGGCCAAGAACAATGGGAACATCTACGTCTACGATGCCGTGTCGCATGCACAGATCGCCCAGTTCAACACGGGCAGCTCGGTGTACCAAGTGGACATCAGTGACGACAACACCTGGATCGTGGCGGCGCGGAACGGACAGGCCCGAGCCTACAGCCTTCCAACAGGTACACAGTTCGCGTCGTTCAACAGCACATCCGGCACCACGGTCTATTCGGCGGACATCCAGCCCAATGGCACCAAAGTGGCCATCGGTAATTCCAACGGCGATGTGGCGGTGTTCGAACTTGGGACCGTGTTGACCGTAGAGGATGGTCTGCGGCCCGCGCTCACCTTCGATCTGCTGGGCAACGTGGTGAACGACGCGCTCCTGATCAGGACGGAGGATGGTGCCCCGCGCACCTATACCATCTTCAGCACTACGGGTGAACGGCTTGCTGAAGGTAACTGGAGCGGACAACCGATCGATGTGAGCGGCCTTGCACAAGGTGCCTACCTGTTGCGCATGCAAGGCGCCGGTACGCAGGGGGTGCGTCATTTCATCAAACAATAAAGGACCATGACGCTCCTGTACATCACCATCGGCGCGTTGGCACTGCTGGCTGCCAAGAGCATCCTGGACGTGCGACGCCTGGCCAGGAGGTACGCGCAGTTGATCAGGCGTAGTGGCGCACAAGATCCCCAAGCGCCATAGGTCTGGACGAACATCGTAAACACGGTGGTGTCCCCTGCGCGCCGATCAAGGGCGTGCAGGGGATCCACCGATCACCTGTTCCATCATGTCACCGAGGTCCATCATCTTCGCAGGCATTCTGACCGGCCTGACCGCCTGCACGCACTCCAACGGCCCCTCATTGCCCGCTGGTCCTCAGCAACACAGTACGGCCCGGCCCATCGTTGTGCTTCTCTACGATGGGTTCACCGCACTTGACGCCGTAGGCCCCTTGCAAGCCCTGGGCCTCTTGGAGGACGTACGCATCATTACCGTGGCCAAAGAGCGCGGTCCCGTGGTGAGCGACAACGGCATCGAACTCACCGCCGAACGAGCGCTGCACGAAGTGGATAGCGCATACATCCTGCTCGTCCCGGGCGGTCTGGTGGAAACCCTGCAGACCGCGCAGGACACCGCCGTTCAGCACTGGATCCAACGCATCGACCGCACCACCACGTGGACCAGCAGCGTCTGCACTGGCGCTTGGATCCTGGCGGCCAGTGGTGTGCTTAAGGACCGCCCCGCGAGCACGCATTGGTATGGGGCTGAAGAACTGGAGCGGTTGGGTGCGCGCTATGACCCTGCTCGAGTGGTCGTGAACGGCAAGTACATCACCAGCGCTGGTGTCTCAGCGGGTATGGACATGGGCCTCACCTTGGTACGGTTGATCGCGGGTGATGAGTATGCCAAGGCGGTCCAGCTGGGTCTGCATTACGACCCATCACCGCCCATGGACCATGGCTCGCCCGAGAAATGCGATAGTGCCACAGTGGACATGATGCGAAGCATGTATGACCATGCCCTGCGCGAAGCAGGTCTTCTGAAGACCAAGGAATAGCAGCATCCGTGAGCGGTCGAGCGCGGCACTCTTCTCGGCTGCGCCACGGGCTCCAATCGCTCAGATCAACAGCTCCGCCGCCTTCTTCAGCGCTTCGGCCATGCCACTGGGCTCCTTGCCTCCGGCTGTGGCGAAGTCGGGTTGGCCACCGCCACCGCCCTTGATCAGCGGACCGATCTGCTTGATGATGTCGACGGCCTTGAGGCCGGTAGCTTCGAGCGCTTGCTTCCCGAGCGACACCGCGAGCAGCGGCTTGCCGTCGATCACGGAGCCGGCCACGAAGGCGAGGTCGGCGTGCGTTTCGCGCAGTGTGAAGCCAAGGTCCTTCAGGCCCTGGGCATCGAGGTCGAGCTGTTCCACGAGTACCTTCACGCCCTTGCTGTTGGCCGTGGCCTTGGCGGGGATCGACGTCGCGTAGCGCTTCACTTTCTCGCGGGCGGCCTTCTCCAGTTCCTTGGAGAGCGCGGTGTTCTGCTCCGTAAGTTTCTGCACGGCGGCCACCACATCGGCGGGGTTCTTCAGCAGTGCCTCGATGGCCTCCAGCTTCGCGAGCTTCTCGTTGATCATGCGCTCGGCCTCCACGCTGGTGATGGCCTCGATGCGGCGGATGCCCGCGGCCAGCGCGCTCTCGCTCACGATCCGGAAGGGACCGATCACACCGGTACGCGGCACGTGGGTGCCACCGCAGAGCTCCACGCTGGGGCCGAACTTCACCACGCGCACGTTGTCGCCGTACTTCTCGCCGAAGAGCGCCATGGCGCCCATGGCCTTCGCCTCGGCGATGGGCACGTTGCGCTTGTCCTCGAACACGATGTCGTCGGTGATCATGGCGTTCACCTCGCGCTCGATGGTGGCCAGCTCCTCGGGGGTCACCTTGGCGAAGTGGCTGATGTCGAAGCGCAGGCGGTCGGGCGCCACGAGCGAACCCTTCTGCTCCACGTGCGTGCCCAGGTGCTTGCGCAGGGCGTGGTGCAGCAGGTGCGTGGCGGTGTGGTTGCGCGCAGTGAGGCCGCGGCGCTGCGTGTTCACCTGCGCGGTGAGCGGCTTCTCCACGTCCTTCGGCAGCTCCTTCGTGAAGTGTACGATCAGCTGGTTCTCACGCTTGGTGTCGATCACTTCGACCTGATCGGCACCTTGCACCAGCCAGCCCTGGTCACCCACCTGGCCGCCGCCTTCCGCATAGAAGGGCGTACGGTCGAGCACGAGCTGGAACTGGTCGCCGCCCTTGCCGCTCACCTTGCGGTAGCGCAGGATGCGCGCCTCTGTGGCCAGCTCATCGTAGCCGATGAACGCCGTTTCGCCTTTGCCGAGCTCCACCCAATCTCCGGTGGTGACGGCCGTGGCGGCGCGGGAGCGTTCCTTCTGCTTCTGCAGCTCCGCCTCGAAGCCTTTCATGTCCACGCTCATTCCCTGCTCACGTGCCATGAGCTGCGTGAGGTCGATGGGGAAGCCGTAGGTGTCGAACAGCTCGAAGGCGCGGTCGCCAGCGAGGGTTCCTTTCGACTCTGCGAGCGCTTGTTCCAAACGCTTCGTGCCCTGCTCCAGCGTGCGCAGGAAGGCCTTCTCTTCTTCCTGCATCACGCTTTCCACCAGCTGCTGCTGCTTGCGCAGCTCGGGGAACTGGTCGCCCATCTGACCGGCCAAGGTCTTCACCAGCTCGTGCATGAAGGGCTCATTGAAGCCGAGGAAGCTGTAGCCGTAACGCACGGCCCTCCGCAGAATGCGGCGGATCACGTAGCCCGCACCGGTGTTGCTCGGCAGTTGACCGTCGGCGATGGCGAAGCTGATGGCACGCAGGTGGTCGGCGATCACGCGCATGGCGATGTCGGCCTTCTCGTCCTTGCCATAGGTCTTGCCGCTCCGCTTCGCGATGGCCTGGATCAGCGGCTGGAACACGTCCGTGTCGTAGTTGCTGCGCTTCCCTTGCAGTACCATGCACAGGCGCTCGAAGCCCATGCCGGTGTCCACGTGCTGGGCGGGCAGCTCCACGAGCGAGCCGTCGGCCTTGCGCTCGAACTGCATGAACACGTTGTTCCAGATCTCGATCACTTGGGGGTGGTCGTTGTTCACCAACTCGCGGCCGGGCTTCTGCGCCTTCTCCTCGGCGGTGCGCACGTCCACGTGGATCTCGGTGCACGGCCCGCACGGACCGGTGTCGCCCATCTCCCAGAAGTTGTCCTTGCGGCTGAAGGGCAGGATGCGGTCATCGGCCATGAACTGCTTCCACAGGTCGCGCGTCTCCAGGTCGGCGGGCAGCTTGTCCTTGTCGTCGCCGCCGAAGTAGGTCACATAGATGTTGTTCTTGTCGATGCCGTACACCTCGGTGAGCAGCTCCCAAGCCCATTCGATCGCCTCCTTCTTGAAGTAGTCGCCGAAGCTCCAGTTGCCGAGCATCTCGAACATCGTGTGGTGGTACGTGTCGATGCCCACCTCCTCCAGGTCGTTGTGCTTGCCCGAGACGCGCAGGCACTTCTGGGTG
>JAEUSY010000005.1 GCA_016788295.1 Flavobacteriales bacterium | reverse complement strand
GTTGGTAATGCCTTCGCGGTTGTCGTACACCAGATTACCCAACGCATCGTAGCGGTAATTATTGGTGGAGGCGTTGGTGTTCAGGGTGCCCAGGTTGGTGTCGAAGGCCAGGGTGGTCTTCTTCAGGTCGTCGGGGTCGGGTGCTGTCACAATGCCATCGGCGGCAAGGTCCTGCAGGTGGTAGAGGCGGTTGCGCAGGCGGCGGCCACTGGCATCGTGGTAGTGGTAGTGCAGGCTATCGTAGCGGGCTGCGCCAGTGGCGTTCCAGCGTTGGGCTGTCTCGATGTTCCCGTTCGCATCGTAGGTGTATTCGCTGCGGTAGCGGTTGGTGGCGGCATCGGCAACCGTATTCCAGGTATTGGTGCTGCCAAGACCGATAACGCCGCGTGCGGTACGCAGGCGGTTCAGCTGGTCATACCGGTACACCATGGCGAGCACCTGGCCCTGGTCGCCGTTGGTGGCATCCCACAGCCCGAAGTGCTGTAGGGTGTTCACGGTGTGCGCAATATTGCCGTTGTAGAGCGGGGTGTGCTCGGTGTTCATGGTGCCCACGCCGCCGATGGGCGCGAAGGGTCGCTGGGCGATGTTTGCCGGGCTATCGCTGTCATACGAGCTGGCAATGGCCTTGTAGTCGTTGTCGCCGTAGTAGCCCAGGCTCAGGGCATAGGCATCGCGGCCGGTGAGCAAATTGGGGTTGTCCACCACGGTGGCATCGCCATCGCGGCCCATGTCGGTGGTGGGGTTCAGGCGGTCGCCGTTGATGCCCTTCAGCCACCCTTGCAGCGTGTAGGCATAGTCGGTGCCTTGCACCAGGTGCTCGCCGAGCTCTACGCGTTGCAGCGGGCCATGCGGGTAGTAGAAGTAGCGCGCATCGTGGTGCCAGTTCTGTGCATCGGCGCTGGTCTCCACCTCGGTGATGCGGTTGTCGGCATCGTAGGTGTACCGGTGGTGGATCGCATCGGGCTGGTCTTTCTGGTAATCCACTTGGCGCACATTCCCACTGATGAGGTCGTAGGTGTAGTCCATGCGCTTGTAGCGGTGTTCCACACAGCCGGTGCAATTGGTTTGGATCGCGCCGCCATCAATACCCAACTGCGGGTGGTCCTGCACCAAGGTCTTCACGTTGCCGTGGATGTCGTAGCTGTAGTGCGTGGCGTGCGCGTAATCGGCCTCGGGTGTGGTCCCTTCCTCCCAGGCATCGTAGTACACCGTGCTGGCCACACGCAGGCGCAGGTTCTCCTGTGCAAAGCCGGGTATGGTCAGGCTCGGGAAGATGGCGTCGTAGTAGGTGCGCGTCACCTCAAAGCGCGGGCGCCCGAGCACCCAGGCCTTCAGCACATCGGGGTCCAGCACATTGGGCAGCAGGGCGCCATTTACGTTGGTGGCGGGCAGGTCCTGGAAACGGTCGGGGGCGTTGCCGTCATCCTCCAGCTCGCCGGCCTCGTACACGCGGCCCAGCTCATCGTACAGGCTGTAGCTGAAGCGCTGCGTGGCCATGTTGAACTGCTTGCTGTTCTGGCTGAGGACCAAGCGGCCCAATGCATCGTACCAGAAGCGTTGGCTGTAGAGGCCGCCTTCGTCAGTGAGCGTCCGCGCCAGACCGACCGGCGTGGTGCTCTGGCTGCCGCCCACAAAACCCCGTTCACGATCGGCAAAGGCAATGCATAGGGGTGCCGCGTCTGGCTCGTTGGTGAGGTTGAGCAGGGTGGCGCTGTTGCTCCACGTGCCGGTGTTGGCGCGGTTCAGCGGCAGTGCCACCCGGTAGAGCTGGCTGCCGGTGCTGGCGTTCACCACGGCAAAGCCGTTCACTTGGTCGTGGAACCAGAAGGCGCGCACGTTCCCCACCAGGCCGCTGGCCGCACCCCAGGCCGAGGGTGTGCTTGGGAAGCTGTTGGTGCCCGGCACATAGCGCACATAGCCCATGTGTCCGGACTGTCCCCCGATCAGGAAGTCCTCGTGGCTGGTCTCGTTGAAGATCCCGGGCGCATCGGCCATGTAGTTGGGGAAGCTCCATACGGCCGTTACGGGCTGGCTGTAGGCGTTATGGCTCCAGGTGCCGTTGGGCGTGCGGCGGTACGCTCCACCGGCACTGCCCCCGGCATTGGCGGCGGCCACCACCACGGCCCCCGTGCCTGAGACCGCCACGGCGTGCAGGACATCGGTGGTGTTGCCACCGGAAAGGGTCTGCGGGGCATAGGTGGTGCCGCTGAGGGCCAGTACCTGCCTGTTGCCCGTGGCGTTGGTGTTGCCCACGGCCAGCACGGTGCCGGTGGCGTTGCCCTGCACGGCGCGCAGGGTGGTGAGCGGGCCGGTCACGGGCACCACCTGCCAGGTGAGGCCTCCGTTGGTGCTGGTGCGCACGGTGTTGGCATCGCCCACGGTGTGTACGCGCAGGCCGTCGTTGGTCCAGATGCTGTGCAGACGCGGGGTGTAGAGCTCATGCACCACCATGCGGGTGGTACCCACCACGGTGTGTACCAGGGACTGGTCGCCCACGGCGGTGTTGGCGGCCAGGGCACGCACGGCGCCCGCGTTCACGTTCAGCGCGGTGAAGGTGGGCG
Source organism: Flavobacteriales bacterium (assembly GCA_016788295.1). GTDB lineage: Bacteria > Bacteroidota > Bacteroidia > Flavobacteriales_F > PHOS-HE28 > PHOS-HE28. Next base: position 145,021 of record JAEUSY010000005.1, on the reverse strand, counting down.
TGGCCGCGGTGATGTCGGGGCAGTACCAGATGCGGCCCGCATCGGCCGCCAGGTGTACGGCGTTGCCCATGGCGCGCACGGCGTGCAGCGTGCCACTGGGCATCACGGTGGGTGCGTTGTAGGTGCTGGGGGCGGCGGGGTCCATGCGGAGCACGGCGCTCTCATCGCCCACGGCCACGATCAGGTTGGCGTTGATGGGCTCCACGCCGCGCAGGTCCTGCACGGTGCGGGTGGGCAGGGCGGTCCAGCTGGTGCCGTTCCTGCGCAGCACGGTGCCTTGGGCCGCAGCGGCCCAGCCGCCGTCCTTGTGTACGGCGTGTATGGGCAGGGGGGTGATCTTGGTGCTCGTGTTGGTCCACGTGCAGGTGGTGCCGCTCGGTATGTTGGCGATGAACAAACTGCCGGTGGGCCCAGCGCTCACCACTTCTTCAGTTGTGGGGAGGGTGATCAAGGCGTTGCTTGCCGTGGGCGGCGTGTTCACGGCCGTGAGGGACGTGACGGGGAATGTGTTGTTGCTCAGGTCCACGAGCAGGGCGGCCGCGCCGTTCACGCTCACCACGGCTTTGTTGTCGCTGCGCAGGGCGATGCGGCCCACGTTGGTGGCGGTAGAGGTGGACCAGCTGGGTGATCCGGTCATGTTCCACGCACTGGTGAGGTAGCGTTGGGTGCTTCCGTTCGTTGCGGCCAGGATCATGCGCCATTGGCCGCCGGAGAATAAGCCGAGTACATCGGTGGCCTGCCAGGCGCCCAGCGAATGGGTGGTCCATGCCACGGGCTGTGCGGTCAGGTTCAGGCTGATGTACGCGGTGTTGCCGTTCACCACCATGGCCCGCAGGGCGGTGCCTTCGTAGGCCGCCCAGCAGCGTGTAAGGTCGGCGGTGGTGCCGAGCCCCTGTACCTGTGCCCAGCCCATCGTGGCCTCGTTGTCGCCATTCACCCCCAGGAACAGCCGGAACACACGTCCCCCAGCACCCACGGCCAGCACTTCGGTAACGGCGGGTTCTGTGCGGACCAGGTAGAGGTCCCGCAGGTCGCTGTGGGGCAGGTCGGCCACGGGGTGCCAGGTGGCGCCGCCATCGGTGGTGTGGCGCAGCACGCCGCGCTCTCCCACACTGTCCAGAATGGCCACCCCATGGTCGGCATTGCGGAAGGCCACATCGATGAAATCCCACGTGGTGCCGGTGCGTCGGGTGGTCCACTGGGCGCCATTGCTGCTGTGGAGCAATACGCCGTAGTGGCCGGCCACGTAGATGTCGGTAGTGGTGGCGGCCTGGCCGCAGGTGAGCTCAGCGGCGGTGCGGGTGTCGGCCACTTGGTTCCATCCGCTGGCGTCCAGGCCCGCACGGGTGTAGAGGCGGCCGGTGGTGCCATCGTTGGTGGAGCCGCCCAGGTAGAAGTGGGTGCCATCGAAGCCCGCGCCATATAGGTGGTCGGTGCCCAGGCCGGTGATGGTGGTGACGCTGGTGCCACTGTTGGTGGTGAAGGCCGCATCGCCATTGAGGCCCACCATCAGGCCGTCGGTGGCGGAGATGAAGCGCACATCGCGCAGGGCGGGCCGTGTTTCCAGCAGGGCGTTGGGCAACAAGGACCACGAGGCGCCGCCGTTGGTGGTGCGCAGCAGGGTGCCGTGGTCGCCCACTGCATACCCATCCGTGGGGGTGGGATAGTGCACCCCGTAGAGGTCGGCACCCACCAGCCCATTGCTGCGCTGCCAGGTAAGGCCCCCATCGGTGGTGGTGTAGGCCAGGCCACGGTCGCCACTGAGGTAACCGCTCAGGAAGCCCTTGCCCCCCTCGCCGAAGGTGACGCCGGTGATGGTCATGCCTTCCGCCAGGCCCAGCGGGGTGGTGCTCTTCCATTCGTTCCGCGGGTCCTGGTCGGGCATGGAACTGCGGATGGGCTGCCCCAGGCTGTTGTACACGTGGTCGCTGGTGAGCCGGTGGTCGGTGAAGTAGCTGTGTACACCTTGTGTACGGTCGCGGGCAATGCGCACGGCCACACTGTCATTGGGGTGTACGATGTCCGTGAGCTGCACCCCTTCGGGCGGTACGGTGCGCACCAAGCTGCCGGCCTGGTCGTAGTAGTAGAGGGTATAGTGGTGTTCCTGGTCGGGGAAGTTCATGCGGAAGGTCTCCGCAGCGCCCAGGCAGGTCTCGGTGTAGCGTTCGGTGATGTTGCGCGTAAGGGAGTCGATGTAGGCCTCGTAGGCGCTGTGTGCGTTCAGGGTGGCGATGGCGGTGAGCTCATCACAGCACACGCATGCGGACTGCTCGATGGGTAGCGACGGGGTGGGCGGTATGGGGTCCTGCGGCGGGCAGGGGGTGGGGATGGTGCAGAATTTCAGCAAGTTCCACACATGGTTCTCCTCATTCTCCAGTTCCGCCATGTAGGTTTCCGGGTCGGAGAGATAGAGCTCCAAGCGCGCCAGGTAGGCTTTCACACACCAGCAGAGGCCATAGAGGTCGAAGGTCTTCTTATCCACGATGAAGAGCTTGAACTCGTTGTTGAAAGCCCCATTGATCTGCTCCACGACCGGTTGCAGTGTGATAAGCCGGGTCACATAAAGGTGGTACATGTCCGAGCAATCCGGCCCTGTGCGGCTGCGGCAGAATTCCTGGATGGTCAAGGGCCTAGGCCAATTGCCCGACTCGGCGGTCCAGTGGAGATAGCCTTGCAGGTAGGCGTTGTAGGCCTCTACGCACCAGCAGAGCTTGGCCTCCTCGAAATCGCTGAATTTGGTGAAGTCGTTCCGCAGATCGAAGGCCATCGAGTCACTGTAGGCTGACCCATTGAACGCACGTACCGTGGTCACATATGCGCGGAAGTGGTCCTCGCAGTCGTTCGGTCCGCCGTTGCAGTACTCATCGATGGAGAGGAGGGGAGGAAGGGAGGGATCGCCGTTCGGTAGTGTAGTGGTCGGGTCGGTGTTGATGGGTGTGCCTGGAAGCCCGTTGTTCCAGCTGAGGTAGGGTTTCAGGTAGGTGAGGTACTCCTGAACGCATTCGCACAGTCCTGCCTGGGCAAACTCCTCAAAGCTCAAATAGGTCAGGTCCAGGACGATCCCCGTATGGACCTGATACGGAACAGGTGGTGGCCCCATGTATTTCTTCACATCATTGAACCACAGGCTGTATAAGTATTGACAGTCCTCGCCCACTTTCTTCAAGGCGCTTATTCCCAAACTATCGTTGCCGCACTCCTTCAGTTGGGGGAAGTAACTGGGGCACTTCAGGGAATCCACCAGGAATTGCTGGATGTACTGGTCGAACACCACCAACCCGCTGTCCGAGCAACAGATATTGGCCGCCAGGAACTCCTTGTAGGAGACCAATGGGGCGTACTTCTGGAGGTCGGGGCATCGGCCTGTACTGTCCGTAGCCAAGTGCCAGTAGGCGGGTAGATAGGTGTTCAGGTAGAGGTTAACACAGGGGTCATCGCCATCCATGTCGGCCAGGGTGGCGATGTCCGGCGGAAGGATGGCTGCAGGGGTGAGGCCGTCGAGCAGGTCCACATAGTCGGGTACGATGTCGGCCAGGAGCAGTGCGGTGAAGAGGCTGTCACCCGCCGGGGTGACGGTGGGTTGTGCAGCGGCCGCCGCCAGGGTGTTGTAGTGCTCCACGGCGCTGACGTAGCGCTTGTACTCGGCCTTCACATTCAGTGCATTGCTGTGCGCCACCACGAAGGAATCCAGCTGATGCAGGTAGGTGGGGTTGTCGATGGTGGGCTTGTAGTTGCGCAGGTAGTGCTGGTAGGCCTTGAGGCTGTGCCAGTAGCCCTTGCGCCGGAACTCGCCGTAGCTCAGCGCCGTCACATGGCCGCTATCGGCCACGGCAGGTCCCAGCCGTTCGTTCAGGGAGTCCACCGCAGCGAGGTACTGTTGGTAGTGGTCCCAAATGCTGTCCGTGTTGAGCACCTGTTGGGCCAGGAGCTGCTCATCGTTGAGCCCGATCAGGCTTTGCGCGTCCCGTGGCCGCGTTCGGCAGGTGTCGCAGGAGGCGAACGTGTGGCAGCTACTGGAGAACGTCACGAACTGAAGGCCATTCGGTAGGATGGGTACCCGGAAGGTGGTGAAGGTCCCTTCGGTCGTACTGTTCATCGGCGTGATGCCTTCGAGGTCCAGGCCCGTACCAACAGGTAGGCCACCACTGCGGGGTACGCTCACGGTCAGGCATTCGCACACGTCCACCTTGTATAGGTTGGTGTACGTGGCCACATCACCCGGTGCCGCCACAGGCGTTTGGGCTGTTGGCCCGGGAGGGCATAGGGTCCAGGCCAGCGCGTCCGTCATGTTCGGGCTGCTGAACAGGTCCACGGTGGAGGTGTTCAGCCCTGTGCCGTAGATCAGGTCCTGGAACACCTGCGCCAGTTGGTCGTCCAGGGTAAACTGCGGGTCGGTACAGAGGGCGTTCTCAGGCAGGCCACAAAGCCCCAAGGCCACGGGCCGCACATCGCCGTTCTCCTCGAACCAGGCCTGGCAGCGCAGGGATACGGTCACGTTGCCGGTGCCATCGAAACCTTGAACCGTGAAGAAGTTCTCGTGGTCGCCCGTGATGTTGCCGAAATAGGCTACGGTGGCCCAAGTGGCGGCGTTGAAGGCAAAGGATACGGGTTCGGCCTCGAGGATATCGAATCGGAAACGCACGGTGCCCGGTGCGTTCAGGTCGCGCACGTAGATCTTCGGACCTGTAGCGGAGTAGCTCCAGCTCAGGTCGGGAGTTGTCGTGAACCAGGCCTTGACCGACTGACTGAGGAGCTCCTGCGCCGGTGTTGAGGCGCCCGGTGGCACATAGCTGCTCAAGGCGAGCGGGGCTGCCATCCATTGGCCGCCGCTCTTCACCATGTTGAACAGGTCCTGCACCCCAAAGGCCAGTTGGTTGGGTTCGCACACCCTTGGGAAGTTGCAGGGCGCGAGGTCGAATTGTGCACACATCACGCCTTCCACCGGGGTCACTGCGGGTGTGCCATCGCTCATGTTGTAGTACACATGCAGCGTGAAGGCATACGAGTTGGGGTCGGCCACCAAGGTGCTGATGTGCGTGATGCGGTCCCATGCGAAATCCGTGGCGCCGGTGGGAGTGTACAGTGTAACATCACATCCAGATGTCGTGGACAGCACTATTTCTGAAGCCAAGTTGAAAATGTTGAGGTCGGCGGCGGGCGGCGTGGTGCCCATCTCCATGTTGTTCAGTGCCAGATGGACGGCTGCCCATCCAGGCGAGTTCTGAAGTTGGATGGAGCCTCCGTTCGCGAGCGGGTGATCCACCCTGTTGGCGAGCTCCAGGAAGAGCTGCACCCAAGCGGTGGCCAAAGGGCACTGCCCGGTCTGCAGGAAGTTCTGATAGGCCAGTTCCATGGGGCTCTGGTGCAGGCCCGGCAATTGGCCCGGATCGTTTACCCGCTTCTCCTTGTTGCTGTAGTGGGGGAAGCGCGATACATGGCAGGGCTGGCACCCTTGGAACTGCGGCTGCGAACCCCAGTTCTGCCACCAGTTGCTCGGCCCCATGGCCAGCATGCGGTACCACCAGTCGTTCAGGTCGTCCTCGCCGATGCAGTAGTTCAGCCCCGCGCACGCACAATCCTTCACGCTCGCCTCGGCCCGGCGCAACTGTAGCTCATACTTCACCGAGCGATAGAAGCCGCGCAGGGCGGCCCATTCGGCATCGCGGAGCTCCATGCTCCCGGTGCCGAAATCGGTACAGGCCGGGCCTGAATACACCCCGTTGCAGCGGGCCGTGATGGCGGCCATCTGTACCATGCTGTAGTTCGACCCGCCGGCGGAGTAGTACAAGTTGATGCGTGCCTGTAGCTCGGCGCCATAGGGGTCGTAAATGCTGTTCGTGATGAACGGATCAGCACCGAGGAATACAGGTTGTCCAGAACTATTGACCAGACCGAGCTCAAAAGCCTCGCTCGCGGTATTGGCCAGGGTCAGTTTGCCGTCGAACGCGTCGCTGGTCATGGGGTCTTCTGCGCTGTTCGGCTGACCATACTGCCTGCAATCCATGTAGTAGCAATACTCCGGATGGAAACGGACCAACGAACGCTCCCAGCCGCTTTCCCAAGCGTCGAGGAAGTCCTGCACCAATGCCAGGTTCTGTGGGGTGGTGGTGCACGTGTTCGGACCCTCCTGCACCACGGCGTTCACATCCACCACCTCTGGTGTGAAGTTGGCGCCATCGGGTTCCACAGGGATGCGGGCCGGATCGCCGTTCATGTCGCGGTATTCCTGGAACACCTGCCCGTCCAGCTCCAGCCAGGGTTGGCGCCACAGTCCCAGGCCCCAGTTGATCTCGTTCCATGCCGTGGGCGTGACCGTGTGGGTGAACTTGTCGCGCAGGATGCTGCTGCCTTCATATTCCGGGATGAAGACCGAGGTGCGGTCCGGGAAGCTTGGCGCGTTGGCGGTGTTGCCGTCCCACTCGAAGCGGCCGTATTGCCCTTGCAGTTCCATGTCGGCGCGCATGTTCATCAGCAGCACATCGCACCAGCTGTCCACCCGGCACAGTTCGTCGCATTCCTGCCGAAGGGCTTGATATTCAGCTTCGGTACCCTGCCCGCTGGCGAGGAAATCTTCGAGGCTGCCCAAGGCTTCAAAACATGCCGCGCAGCCCACATCGCAGCCCTCGAGGCCCACGTTCTGGATGGCCTCATCAATGAACTCATCCAGGGTCCGGAAACAGGCCGTGTCATTGTTGGCGGGGTCCAGCAGTTGCTGCACGAAGTGGTCTCGTGCACCCGTGTGCAAGCGAAGGCTCTTGGTCAGTGTGTATTCGCCCGGAGGCAGGTCCGCGACCAGGTCGGCAGGTGGGGCCGTGTGGTACGCGGGGCCCTCCTCCCAGCAGATGAAGCTGGGCACAAGGCCTTCCGGTCCGCTGGATTGCACATGTCCAACGATGGCCGGCGCATTGACAGGCGGGTATTGGAACACCTGTTCACCGCACTCATTCACGATCCGGATGGTGAGCTCGTACACGCAGTTCGGGCACAGGCGGTTCTCATTGCCCCAGCAATTGTCCTCGAGCATCAAGGGCTGCACACCATAGGTGAACTCGTAGGTGGATGAGCACGCCACCGCGAACTGGGTGGTGAAGAAGAGCTCATCGCCCCGCCGCTGTCCCAATTGAGGGGAGGTGCTGGGCAGACCGGAGAACAGGTCCGTGGTGAGTTCCACAGGCTCATGCTCCAGTTCTTCCAGACCGCTGGTGGTTTCCAGGCAGGAGAGGGCGGTGGCCACCGTGCGCCCGAACATGTCCACATAGGTCACCGAGGCCTGGCCGTTGGGGTCCACGGTAACAATGCGCTGGTAGTGCATGGAGTAGCCTGCCTCGGAGCCGAAGAGACGGTCCAATTGGATCTGCTCCGGCTTGCCGTAGTACGTAGTGGTGGCATGGCCGTTGAGCTGGAAGGTGGCCCCCACACCGCCTTGTTTGCGCACACGTCCGGTGTTGTCGCGTGTGTACTGGGTCTGTGCGTAAGCGTAGCCCTCTGCACGGGGCAGGTGGTCCGGTGCTTCTATGATCGCCGCATTGTCCGTGGCGAACGCTTCGGAGTAGTAGCGTTCTGCTCCGTTCACGGTGTGCAATGCTCCTGCCTGCAGGTCGCAGCTATTGGGCTGCAACTGTAGGTCCCAATAGTCGAACCGGCTGGAGGAGCCCAGGCTATCCTCCATGTTGAAGTCCGGGTTGTAGTCGATCGGCGCCCAGCTCTGTCCAGCGGTCAGGCAGCCATCCTTCACTTTGGGCACGGGCATCACCTGCACCGCAGCGCGCCCGGTGGCGTCATAAACGGTCTCGCCGATGATGGGCACGTAGAGGGAGTTGTTGCGGGTCACCATCTGCCGGGCCCTGCTGGTGCCATCGGCATAGGTCATCACCTCCTTGCGCTTGCCTTCCTCGGCGAAGCTGGTGGTCACCTGCCAGTTCTTGCTGGCATGGTGGGCCGCCACTTGCACGCGGTACTGTGTCGGGGTGATCGACCCTACCGTGCCGCTGGGCAATGCGGGTCCTGACCATGCGGTGTGGACGAACAGCCCTGGCTGTCCAGGCGCAGCCCCCACACTACGCACTCGCCATACGATGTATCCTCGGTCGTAGAGCAGGGGGAGCCGATAGTAGGTCTGTGTGGAGTTCACCGTGGCACGGCTGGCGTTGCGGTCCAGGTCATAGTGGATGTGCGAGTCAGGGAGCGCGCCCGTAGCCACTGTGCCCGTGGCGGGTACGTAGTCGTAGTCGTCCACCCAGGTCCATTCCACATCGTATCGCAGTGCGCCTGTCTGGCCTGTCCAGCTCAGCTCCAGTTCATACGCGTTGGTGGCCGTGCCAGGGCCGGTGCAGGCGATGTAAGCGGAGGCCGGGTTGGTCGGGCCATTGTTCAGGTTCAAGGGCGGGTCTCGCCGCCACAGCAGGTAGAGGTCGAAGTAGATGCCCTCGGGCAGTTCGTTCACCGCGGTATAGCCGCTTCCTTCGTTCACCTCGATGTCGAGCAGCTTCACGGTGAACGCATGCGCATCACTGAAGTGTTTGCCGGCCTGGTCGATCCGGTCAAGCGTACGGTCCAGCCCGGCGGGTGCCAGGTCGGCGCCGCGCACGCCGATATACAGGTCGAACACCTGATAGGTGGTGCTGTCGTCACCAGCGTTGTAGTCCCCGTGGTCGGGATTGGTCAGGGCCCGCACGCCAATGGTCACGTGCACATCCATGGGCGTGGTGGTGAGGGTCCGGCGCGGGTCCCTCTTCAGCAGGATGCGGTCCTCGATCCCGTGGGATACGATGATGCCGGATGGGCGGTTCCACGAGAGGGTGGTGCTGTCGTTCTTGCTCACCACCACCGTGGAGGTGTCCGCAGGCCAAGGGCGCGTCCACTCGATGGAAGGCTGGGCCATGGCCACCAGGGCCGGGAGGCACAAGGCCAGGAGCATCGCCGCGCGACGCATCAGGCTACCGGATCGGCGCACGTTCATGGGTGGAGGCGGTTATCGATGAGGGTGTAGCCTTGGTAGGCTGCGGCAGGCTGCAGGGTTCCGTTGTGGACCACCACGGCCTGCGCGGGAGATACGTTCACCGCGCCCGGCGCCAGGCGTTTGGGCAGACCGAGCTCCAGCACCACCTTGGGGGTTACGTGGGCGGAAAGCGGGTTGTCCGCGATCAGGGCCACGGGTCGGCCCCAGTGGGCTTCCACACGGCGCAGCCAACCCTCCTTGTCAAAGGCGAACTCGATGATCTCGAAGTCGGCACCGGCAGCGAAGCGCGCCCGGTAGCGCACGCCGGTGGCGTCGGTGACCTTGCCAATGCTGATGGCCGCCTCGAACACGATGTCCCGGTAGTTCGTGCCCAGCGGTGCGAAGAAGTCCACCGGTTCGGCCACCATGATCACTTGTTCTTCGGGGTCCACGGTCACGTTCAGTTCGCTGTTCTGGTAGCTGATCACGCCCAGGTGTTCGGCCTTGGCCCCATCACCCATTTTCCAGACCACAGTGCTGGTCCGTTCGGCGGGTTCGCGGTCGGTGCTGTTGGTGTAGGCCATGATCGTGCTCCGGAACTCGAAGGCGGGGTAGGCCTTGAACTTGGCTGCGCTGGCATCGAGGGATGTGGCCAGTTCAGCGCGGTCCACGGTCCGCCATTCCTGGGCTGTGGCGCTGGTGGCGAGCAGCAGCAAGGCAAGGAGGCAACGGTAGCTCATGGGGCAACGTGTGAAGCGTTCTGCCGGGATTCCTGGATGGTCATGATGCCGCGCTCGGTCTCCTTCTTCACCCTCACCAGGCGGCCTTCGTTATCGTACTCATAGAAGGTGGCGAAGTGGCGTTCGTCCAGCTCCGCTACGTAACGCAGGTTCACGGCATCGTAGACGTAGCATTTCATGCTCCCATCCTCAGGGAACACGCGCAGATCATCGAACAGGCAATCACCGGTGGAGCACTTGAGCGTGATCACGAAAGGCCAGTTGCCCAAAGGCATGGTGAAGCGTCCTTCGATCAACTGCCAACCCTCGATCACCGGACGTTCGATGCTGGGGCTGAAGGTCAGGTCCAAGGTGCCACCTGGTGTGCTCACGTTCACAGCCGGGGTGGTGTAGTTCAAGGTGCCTAAGGGAGCGTCCACCTGCCTCACCCAGGCGCTCACCACATAGTCCTCGCCGGGTAGTGGCATGAAGCTGGGCAGGCAATCCTCGCAATCCGTTTGTGCGCAGCCCAGGTCGCCTTGGATGAGGTCGAGGAAGTGGAAGTCCTCTTTGGGTGCGGCCAGCACACAGAGGTAATAGGTGCCTGGTTGCAGAAAGGCGCCGAACCCGCAGACGTAGCTGGAGTCGCTTGTGATCCCGCAATCCTCATTAGCGTTACACGATAGTCCTCGACAGGGATCCAGCGGGTCGGTGATCTGATGGAGTTGCATTCTGGTGACGCCCCAGATCTGTATCTCGATGTATTGAGCAGATGGTACCGTGAATGTGAACCATAGGTGCGTAGAGTGAATTGGAAGATGTGCGATCGAAACATCGTTGCAGAAGGGGATCGGGTTGGAGCAGTCGTAGGTTTGCCCCGCTTGTGGATGAAAGACAGCCGTCTGTGCATGTGATGGCGACCAGCACAGCATCCCGGCGAACGACCCGAGCAGGTAAAGTACCAAGTAGAAGCGATCCATCGCATGCGATGATGTGACCGGCCAGTGGCGATCAGGGCGTATGACCTGTTTCATTCGTCCCAATTGAATTGCTGTTGAACAGTGCAACCAGCGGCATCGGTGGCTACGATCATGATGGTCCACGGAGTGGTTCCTGTAACCTGCCAACCCGATGGGCCAGGTACCAGCAGGGGCGAACCATGGACCGGTGTTGAACTCAGGGTCACGTTGCCTTGGGCGCCGGTAATCGTGAGCTCACCAGCGTGTAAACGCAGTTGAAGCGTGCAACCTCCGGGGTCGCAGGTCGTGTTGGTCCTGACCAAGGAGACCGGCGTTGTGCTGGTCACCTTCAGGCTGCGGCGACCGGAGTGGGCAATGCCATCCATGATGGAACCGGGTCCGCCGTAGAGCCTGAAATGCTGGTCCGCACAGTTCACCGGAGTGGTCTCCTCGAACCCATCGAAACCGGTCTCCTGGTACTTGGCGTTACGGGCAACGGATTTCACCAAGGTGCCCTTGTACCCGATGTTCACCGCACTGTACAGGCCAAGGGCATCCTTGTTCTCCAATTCCTGACCGGCATTGCTGTAATGGGTCACCGTACGTGTGGTGGTCCATCCGGTGAGATCCTTGGACCACTGTCCGTTCTGCACCTTGTAGAAGGGGTCATAGGCCGTGTAGACCCCATCGCGGCGGATGTTCGAGTTGTTATTGGCTACGCTGCGGGTGCGCTCGGTGAGCCACACGTTCTCTTTGCTGAGCCTCCAAACACCGCGTTGGTTGAGTACCCACCGGTTCAGGGGCGGACCATCCTCCGGGCCGTCCAAGCAGAGGCACTCGGTGGTCCATTCCTGGCCATACTCCAAGGCGCTGGCGTTGATGATCTCGCGGTAGAGGTTGCCCGTTAGTCCATCCAGCGGGTTGCGCAGGGTGGTCATCTCCATCATCGGGGCCTCGGCCATGTTACGCCGGCCCGAACGCAGCACCATGATGCGGTACGTCCCAGCGGGCACGGGCTGCTGCGTGCGTTGGAGCAAGGTCACCGTATTGTCGGCGCGGGCATCCACCCAGGCCTTTATCGGGGGGGCATTGTCGTTGGGCACCAGCGCCAGTTCATCGCCCGGCACGAACAGCTCGTGCGCCTGTGGGTGTGTGAACTGCCCGCTTGCATTCACCGTCGCATGGATGGTGGCCCCGATGTTCCGATAGGCCAGGCCCATGCCGTCATAATGCCAATAGGCCGGAAAACTGATGGTATAGATGGGGTCCTTGAAGTTGTTCGAGGTGCGGGTCAACAGTACCTGTCCGGTCAATGCATCGTAGGCCAGGTTCTCGGTGCTCACGCGCGAACCGTTCTCCATTTTCACTACTTCGTGGATGCGGCCGAAGCGATGGATCTTCTTGACCATGACGCCGGTCTTGAAACGCGTGCTCTCCCATGAGACCTGTGGTAGGTACAAAGGGACGGGTATGGCTGCAATGGCAGCGAACAGAAGTTCGAACTTGATGTCCGCCCCACCAGAATAGCTACGGGAGCTGAACTCCCTCGTATCGGCGAAGAACTCGTAATCGCGTCCGATCGTATTCCTTGAGACCGCACCGGAAGGATCGATCGTGGTTTCGACATTGTCCAGACGTTTTGCATTTCCGTACGGCTTGGTGCGGTAGTTATACTCCACATAGCTCACGGCGATGTTGCTGCCTTCGGGGTATGCAGCCGTCCTTTTGGGTTTGCCATGCATGTCGTTGGTTTCGACCACAAAGCCTTGACTGGCGTGCATGTGGTCGATCTTCCTTAAGCCCAAAAAGGAAAGTATATTGTTGTTGTTCTGTCGGCGTTGGGGGTCAACTGTTGTGCGCCGAACGATCGTCGGGAAGTCGCGCGCGGTATGGAACTCATGCACCACGCGCCCGGTGCCTTGTGCTGCTCGTACCGATTCCGGAACGACGTCGGTCACTTCCACACGAGCGTACCCTACTACCGCGCTCGGGAACATGCTTTCGCCGAAGGGCTCCTCCATGTAGAAGCGTTCGTCCGGGCTAAGTGCTCTGTCCTCAGTGTACGGTGCGGGTTTTCGATGTGGGATCTCATCCGCGCCGATCGCAGGCTCAAATCCGGCAACACCCCACGATCCGTTGACATCGCCGTAGGTGTAGTGTTGTGTATAGGAATAGCTTCTATCGGTCTCTGAACTCTCCATGGACTGCCACTCATCGTTGAAGTTGATCTGTGCAACACGATACCCACCGCCGAGCTTTTTGTGGTCGGGGTCGTTCAGTTTGATCCAGCTCTGCCCTAGAACGACCGTTGTTCCGATCAAGGGCTTGATCCGGTGGAGTGAACGATTAGGTCCGGTGAGCAGGTCCAGAAAGCCAGTGACAAGGTTACCGACAGCTCCTGCAGCTGCGGTCAAGAATGAAAGTGTGACCGATTGTTCATTGGCAATACCTGGTATTGTGCTATTGGCGATCTCTTCCGGATAGTTAAGCCTTACGTATTGCATGGTCGCCCTGAATATTGGGTTGGTCCAATAACCTACACCTTCATCAATAAGCACATTCTGTAGTTGTATGTAGATCTTATCGCCGCTCGACGATAGGCCGACGTTGTTCACATCGAAGTTGGCGTACCCACTTACGTATTCGCCGGTATAGCCGGGAATGGGGTCTTGTGGGTCAACGATCACTTTGACCCTGAAGTACAGGTCTTCCACACCTTCAAAAAGTTGTCCGATATCCTGTGGGGCAACATCAGGAGGTCTGTTTATCCAAAGCACATTATTTGACAATGGATCACTAGGGAAATTGTCTACGATGAGCTTGTCCTGGCTGCCGTTACTCTCTACTGAATTGGAAGCGGTGAAACCGTCCAATTGGAACATGCGCATCGCTCTGCGATCCTCCACATATCCATAGTCGTCAGATTCATATTGCAGGTGGATGGTCCCACCGGATGGCAGCCGAATTGACGTGAGTTGCCAAGCGCTGGCGTGCGTATTCGCGGTCACGGGGTTCTGGTCGGCGTACGGATAGTCCTCGTTGCTGGAACTACCCGCCGGTTTATACATTCCCCAGCGGTCCTGCTTAACGGGAGAATAAGGTGGGTTCACTCCTGTGTAGTCGAATAGATATGGGGCCGTTACGCCCATGCGCGAAACACCGTACGTGAAAAAGACGCGCTTAAGCGTGAGCTTACCCTTGCTCACATCTGCACTTGTGGGAGTGCCTGGACAGAGACTGTAGTCATAGCGGAAGTGAACTCGCTTGATGGGTGCTGGTAGCGGGAGGTTGTTCGTATCCGCGAAGAGATAGCTTGACTTTTCGTAAAGCGATATGCTGTCCAATTTGGACGTGCTTGCTCCAGTGATGGTCCCGTGCTCGCTAACACCTTTGCTATCCTTGCGGAGATCCGGCGAGGTCAATCCTGGGTCACTATCAAGGTGAAAAACTGCGATGTAGTTCTTTGTTTCGATCTTCTTTAAGTAGTACACCTCCTTGGTGCCGTATACATAGGTACACTTGTCGTCATGGTCAACCGCAGGGCGCCCTTTGATGTATCTCCCGCGATGTGATTGGTCAGCAGGTGCGGGCGTTCTCCAAGGGAAATTTTCATGCTTCCGTACATAATCGAACTTGGTGTAATTACCGAGGTCGCCATCACTGGGTCCTTGTTCACCGTCCACATCGGAATAGTCATGAGAGAGCACTGCGGTGAGCAAAAAGGCATACGCGTAAGCAGGTGTTTCCGTTCTGGAGTAGAAATGATCCCTGCCGCGCTCGTTGGCGGTGGAGTTCTCAGCAGTGGAATAGCCCACCATTCCATCCTCAACACTAACAGGTGAAACGTTGAATTCAACTTCGACCTGGGTCATGTTATATGCAGGGATGCCATAGACATGGCGTCCTCCCTGTTTGTCCACAACGGTCACTTCGCTCATATGATGACCAGGAGGGGTGTAGGCCCCGTGTGCAATTGGAGGTACAAGACCGAAGTTCGTCGCGGTTGCGTGATCGAGGTAGGTGAATAGTTGTGCGCGTGGTTCGCGCTTTGTCCGGTAATTGGTGGTAGGTATCGTCCGTTTTCGCTCCCCGTCGGTTACGGTCGTCCCTAATCGGTTGGCGAAGGCGCTCTGTTCCGGCAGCTCGAAACGGACAGCGGTATCGGCCATGAGCTCTTTCCACAAGGAGGAGTCCTGTTCCACCGTTGGCTCATTCGCTTCTCTGAAGTATACACGCTCGAGGTGTGGTTTATCCGCAAGCGAACGGTAACTAAGCCGCTTCCCGGCTTCGTTACTCGTTCCGTTCCATGGCCCCGAACTTGAGTTCGAAGTGTTCACCATGACACGAGCACCTCCATGAGCCAGAAGGCCCATGCCCACATCAAGCCCTAGCGATCCCCCACCTCCGCCGCTGGTGACCAATGGGTCGTTCACATGGCCCACATCACCTCTGTATGCGCGGTAGTTCCCGGATACCGCTTGTCCACTGACCGTGAAGAAATCGTTCGTGACATTGGCAATGCCAAGTGCAGGGCGGTCGCCTGAGTAAGGACCGTCCTTTTCCCGATTGAAGTCGAGTTGTGCATCCGCACGATATTGACCAGCATCATGATGTATGAATCCATAAGCTGGGGTCCGTTGAACTGGTGAGGCCAAACGCTGCTCGCTGTAGAATGCACCGAGCGTTAGGTTAGGGTGCGCTCCATTAACTGCGCCACCGGAAGTGAATGAGAATGAAACACTCGTATTCCTCATCGGTATGCCGATCTGTGGAGAATAGGTCGGTGAACCATAATTGTAGCTAGTACCAATGTTGATGCGGGCGTCCGTTGTTCGTAACCTCGGTGTTGCGTTGTCAGCGGAGGACTCTTTCGACGGTCTATTATTCTGGTTCTTCTGCTCATCCGTTGCGCGCCTGGATGTCACAGTTCCACTAAGGGTCATATTCGTCAGTCCTTGTCTGGAATCGATCGTCATACCGAAGTTCATCGCAGCGGAGGAGCTCATCTTATTGTGCCTTATTTGCCCCGCATCAAACCCTACACTGGGTTGCAACCTCAGTCCTGAATTCGCAGTGGAACTGAATCCAAGAGCAGCACAGTAGGATGGCTTGTTCCCTTGCGCTGATCGGATGGACATGTTGAGCCCGAGCTCAAAGGACATAAGGGTGTAGTTATTGAAGCTCGGACTACCTACTGAAAGGCCAGTGCCTAATGGGCCGACTGAGAAAAGCTGTAGTCCAATACCGTGGTCCACCCCGAATGTCCTGTTCGGCCTCAGGTTCATGGTGCGCACGATCTCGTCGCCACGGAAGTCGTCGGGGATGCCGCGCATGTTTCGCTCCACCTGGCCGGGGCTGAGGTTCCAGCCCAGGCCCACCCAGCTGGCCTCCTGTTCCATGCCGATGCCACCGCTGTAGGCGAGGTTCACCGGATAGCCCTCCACGTCCAGCAGAGGGATGTTGTAGGACACATCACCGGTGAACAGGTCCACCATGTTGGTGGCGCTGGCCGGGGTGAAGCCTTGGACCTCGGGTTGTGTGGGACCCGTGCTCAGCGCATACATGGCTGTCGGGAACAGGATGTCCGCGAGCAGGAGGGCCGCCAGGGCGGCAGCCGCGATCCGTTTATTTCGGCTCGTTGTCATTGCCGTGAGCTTGATGGGTTCATCGCCTCTGCAAGCGCGCGAGGGCCGCCTGTGGGCATGGTAAAGACCAGATCGCCACCCAGCACTTGGTCGTGATCCCTGATCATGAGCTTGCGGTCCTGAGCGTCCTGTGCCCTGTCGAAGCCAAGTAGCACGGAGCGGAACGGCACGCCCGGGGGCATGGTCTCCACGTGAATGAAGGCGCATGGTACGGTGTCCCTCCCAACGATCTCCACGATCCGGTCCACCCATGTATCATCCACGGCGGGGATGTCCGTCTTCGTTGGCGGTGCCTGGATGCGCAGCACGAATTGATCGCTCCGGGCCAATTGAACAGCGCGTTCGGTGTAGGCCGCTGATGCCAAAGGGACATCTCCGAGCTCGAGGCAGGTCATGCACGCGGCAGGTCTGTATTGCACGGTCACATGCACCTCTTTCCGTTCGATCCTGCTTTGGAAGGCCTCCTGGTGCTCCTTCATCCACGCCGTCACCTCGCTGCAATCCTCGAACGGGTCCGGTTCCAGGTCAAGCAGGACCTGCCAGAAGCCGGGCTTGTTCACCACGTGCGGGGCATCGGCCTGCGGTGGGGTGCTCGGTACCGGCGCTGCGCGCATGGCCCAGAGGCCGATCACCAAGATGACAGCCACGGCAACGAGGAGAATGCGGGTGCGTTTGGTTCTCATGGTCCTATCGCGGCACGTTGAACTGGAGTTCATGTTGGCGTCCCTTGCCATCGAATACGCGCAGGGTGTAGGTGCCTGCCTTCAATGCATAGGTGGAGAGGTCCAGCTCGTACAGGTTCACTCCGGCCCGTTTCGTCGATGTAAGCGCTTCTTCCGCGTTGTCGTTCCGGGCGATCGGTTCCAGTTGGTGCGGGTCCGGGCCCAGGATCACACAGGTAAGCGTGGACGTGGAATAGGGTTCATCATAGCGGAAGTAGATCCGCTCATCGATGGCTTGATAAATGCTGCCCGGCTCCACCCGGTCCAACAGCACGTACTTATCGGCCATGGGGCGTGGTATGTCCCGCACACAAAAGGACCACGGGTCCGAACGGTCGGCGACCCTGCCTTCGATCAGCCTTTCCGCCTGCCATGCGTAACACTTGCCGCGTTCAAGGTCCGGTGCACCGGTCGGATAGGGGAGCGTCCGTTGGGTCACGTTGCTCAGGTTGAAGATGGGCACTTCCGCCGCCAATGCCTGGGCGGCGTTCATGCGTGCTGGCTGGGGCACCACCGTGATCCTTACTTGCGCCGCCGCTGTAGCCGCCGGTGTGCCGGACATGGTCCACGTCAAGGCAGGCCTTACCTCATGGATACTGTCCCCGTTCCAAGGCATCACGAGGTCGAGGTAGATGAGGTCCTGCATTTCCAGCACATCGCACCATTCATCGTTCGTTTCCAGTGCGGCCGAACTGATGCGAACGCACCATTTGTAATTCCCGCCGGCCAGGCGCTGATGCACTCTGGCATTCCTTCCCATATCGCCCGTGCCGTAGGTGAACGTCGCCATGGGTATGGCGGTCGCGGACAGCGTGGCCACACCGGTCGATAGCAGGTGCTCATTGCTGCGGAAGGAGGCCACCTGTTCCCCTTGTTTGGTAAGGATGGCCCCTTCGATGCGCACGCTGGTCGCTGGTCCGTTGTTCATGACCACCAGCTGGTAGAGCGTGGTGGGGGTGAAGAGCTCGCCGTTCAGTGTGGCACTTTGAATGGTGACCTGCGCTGCTGCCCAAAGCGCACCGGCTAAGGACAAGGACAGCACCAGGGAGCGTGGAATATGCTTCTTCATGCGGGTCACCATTTATAGGATATGCTCATGCTCCACGCTTGGTCCGTGCGCGTATTCGCCATGGGGTCGACATTGTACAGTGCGGTGTAATTGGCATACTGCTCGCCCCTCACGTTCAACGCGAAGTGTTCGTTCAAGGGCCGCTGGATGACCAGCGTCCAACCGGGCTGGTGGTCCTTTGACACCTGCGCACTAGCCTCAATGGAGAGCTTGCCGGGCGTGCGATACCCGAAGCGGATGCCAAGGTTCGTGGCCGCGGGCACCGTGTCCACCCCTTGTGTTGCCAGCATGGTGTAGGACAGCCCCCAGCTCAAACGGTCACGCTGGGTCAGTGTGACGTTCATGCCTTGGTTCCAGATGCGCTGGTCGTTACCGAAGGAACCCTGCCAATGATAGAGGCCGCTCGTGGCCGAAACGAAGAGCACGGTGCCGCGCCATCGCTTGCGGATATCCGCACCGAACTGGTAACAATCGGTGCGATCGGCGGGTCCTGCCTCCCATTGGGAAACAACGGGCAGGTAGGTGGCATTCAGCGCCAGTACCTGGAGGGGTTTCCAGTTCACGCCGAACTGCCCCCGGGCCAGCTCCATGGTGCGTGGAGCATCCGTATTCGGTGCGGTGCGTTGCTCCAAGCTGCCTTTCGCGCGAAGGCGCAACCGTTGTCCAATGGATTGATCGATCCGCGCTTCGGCCGCCTTGCTCCCACTGCGGAGGAAGCCCATGCCGAAGCTCTGGAACCAAGGGGATATGTACCGGCCTTCGGCCGCCACACGCGTTCTCGTGCGCTCCAGGTCCGAGGTCCATGTGGCCTTCCATGCCTGCGCTGCTCCTTCGGTGAACAGGTCGCTTGCCGTGGGTGGGCTATCGCTGTTGCTTGCTTCCAATGGGCCGGGCACCACAACCGAGCGCGCATGGACCAGCCGGACCGTATGTCCCTTTTTGACCACAAGGCCAGCATCGAACTCCACCACGTGGTTGGTCCTGTAGCTAACGTCCGTGCGTTCTGACCCCGCTTCGGTGAGGTCATTCCTTTTTCCATACAAGTAGCCCACGTGCAGGTGTGTCCCCTCTGGTGATCCAGCGCCTACACGCAGGTCGGTCAACCGCCTAGGTGCAAGGTCTTGCGCATCGATCAGGAACAAGCTCTGCTGTACTTGACGGATGCCGTTCTGGACGGGGTCGGTGTTACGCCAGGTATCGTCAAAGCTCCGCCCATGGTCGAATGCCACGAAGAGGTCCTTCTGCATGTACTTGAAGGAGACCCCTTGAATGGTGGTACCGTTCATGAGGAACTCCGACCCTTGGGGCGTGCAGGACCCCAGTTCCAAGGTCCTTATCCCACGGGCGAACCGGAGGGGCCAGGCCATAGCACTGGCGTCCGCACTGCTTATGGCCTTTTGCAATGCCAAGGCCGATCGTGCGGCCTCCAAGGCCGAGTTCAGTTCCTCCTTATGGCGTTGCGCCGTTGCCAGGTCCTGCTCAATGGATGCCGTTTGTTGTTCCATCGCCGTTCGGCCACTGTCGGCCATCGATGGAACGGCTGGCGCGAGGTTGCCGTCCAAGGTGCCTGCGTTCGGTACGGCGATGCTATCAGACAGCTCCGGCGCCAGGCTTGGATATTGGGCGGCGCTGCGCAAGGCGTTCAACCGTGCCTGTTGCCCTATGATGATCCGGTCCAACCGGGCGCTTTCCAATTGGAGCGAGTCGACCTTTGCCTGTTTGTCGTGCAATACATGTGCATTGCGCCAATGGTCCAGCTCGGCCGCCCGGGCAGGGTCGAAGAAGAAGCGGACCTTGTTGCGCTGCCCCCGGACAGGCATGTCCGTTCCGAGATCGAACTGGAGGCCAAGGGGAACACCGAACAGATCGGAACTTACCCGGCCTCTGGCATAGGCGTTCCAAAGGGAACCACCATCCAGGGTGAAGGGGATGGCGCCATGGACGCCTCCCAGTTCGATGGCACCTTCGGTACGTGGTGCTCCCTTGACCTTCGGCCGAACTTCAGGCTTGCTTTTGACCGTTGTGGTCGTATCTTGTCTCGTGACCGTGTGCGAGGTATCCGTTGAGTCACCTGGCAGAATGGTCTGGCCCCATGAACTGGATTGCCCTAACCAAAGAATGAACCCTGTGGTCAGGAAATGATGACGCAAATGGAACGGACCCCTATGCATCATGTCCAGGTACGGGTATTCCGTGGGCAGATCAACTGGTCCGTTCCCGATTTTCGGTCCGTACCCTTCCACGATCGTGGAGCACCATTCGGCGTGAACGCTGGTCCGCAGGTAGCGCGGACCTGTTGGATGGCCACTTGTCCAGTTAATGCCACCAATGCCGAACACCGTACAAGTGTTTTGGCTATTCGCTGCATCGGTTGAACTAAGGTTGACCATTTCATTCGTTGCCTCGTGTCGTAGGAAGCTCCAATGACTGCGAAGGCTTGGCCAAACTAGTTGTCAATATGGGCTTGTGAATGGCCAATTACCCATTCCAATTACGCCGTTGTAATTGTTTCCAATGAGGTGCATGTTCTGATCTTTGGTAGTGCCAATGATCAGTATTGTAATGCGGGTAACGCCTGTGAGGATCTCAAGTGCCGGAACAATATCCGGGGCGTATTAACATTTCATTCCAGTGCGAATGTTATTTTCAAACCCCAACCCACACGATCATGTCGATGCATTCCCTTCGGATCGCCATTGTTGATGATCACCGTATGGTATGCTATGGTATCTCGGCCATGCTCAACACATGGCCGCGCGGCGAGGTCATATTGCTCGCAGCCAATGGAGCGGATTACGAGCAAGCGATTGCGAACGTCGGGCGCGTGGACATTGCACTGATCGATGCGTGCATGCCGGTGCGCGACGGCTTCTCAACACTGGAGTGGATGCGCACCAACCAGCATGATACCCTGCCGATCATGCTCCTGTGCTATGAGCCCTCTCCGGAAGAGGTCTCGAAGGCCGTGAAGTTGGGGGCCCGCAGTATGATCTCGAAATCCATCGATAAGGAGGAGCTCCACCAGGCATTGGACCAAGTGAGCACCACCGGGTATTACATGAATGAACTGATGCGATCGCACCTTACGGGCAGGACCAAGACCCCCGCGTCGTTCCCGGAAGGAAGGGAACAAGTGATCCGTTGCCTGACCAAGCGGGAAATGGAAGTGATCGAGGAGATCTGTGCGCACGATGACCCCACCTACGCCATGGTAGCTGAGCGAATGAAGCTCAGTACGAACACCATTCACGCCCATCGCGCCAGCATCTTCGAGAAGTTGGGTGTTTCGAACCGGCAAGGACTATTGCGTGCAGCGTTCAACTGGAAGCTGCTCCGCCGTTCGCGCTGATGCCTTTGCACACGGCCCTTGCTTCCTAATGAACTGCGCTGCCTCCTGGCTCGTTCCCGGCTGTTCACTTCCTGGTCGAAAGCGTTGATCTGGAAGCCACCACGAGATCGTATTTGTGCCGAGGCCCCGGGGACCGGGCAGGATGGATCTTTCTGCCAGCCAAGGCGCGACTCCGGGTCATGCCCGGAGTGACAACGCGCATAGCTGGACGCTTTGTAAGGGTTGAGCAACGCAGCATGGCCGTAAGAGGCGCCGTCGTAGTGCTCCGTCGCTGAAGCATTGGCGTAAGCGTCCCGAAGGATCATTTCGAGGTGGCTTCAAATAACCTCGCCGAAATGGTGTGCGATGCAATGGCCGGGATCAAGGTCAACTGCTCTACGATCATCCCAAGCCGAGAGGTCGTGTGGAGATCCCTCGCGAATTCATGATCGATCGTTAACACTAAAGTCCATGGTTTAGATTAAAAGATCTTGTCTTGAGCAATTCTTTGTGTTGTGGAAGGTTCAGGAATGCCCCAGCGCAAAGGAGAGGTGCCCGGAAAGGCATCCGATGGCCTTGGCATGCACGGGAGCATGAAGACCATGTCCAATGACTTTGCCGGAAAGTCCAGTGACACTGGCGCAGATCCCAATGACATTGCCGCAAAGTCAAATGACATTGGAGCAGAGTTCAATGACATTGACCCAAAGTCAAATGACATTGGAGCAGAGTTCAATGTCATTGGCGGGAAATCAAATGACATTGGAGCAGAGATCAATGACATTGCCGCAAAGTCCAATGACATTGGCACAAAGTCCAATGACTTTGCCGGAAAGTCCAATGACATTGGCACAGAGTTCAATGACATCGGCGGAAAGTCCAATGTCATGGACGCAACGTTCAATGACTTTACTGGGGCGTTAGCGGCATTGAACGCCCGCACAGGTCGCGGTGCTCACTTGGATGGTGAAGAATGTCCGGCCGAAGGGACTGTTGTGTCTGACGCAGATGAATGCATGGCCATTGAGGGCGCTGAAGGGCCCGTTCCTGCTCCCTTGGAAGGAGCCGATGGGTTCAAGGCCGCACCGAAGCCTGTGGTTGTGCGTGCCTGGATCTCCCTCATCTCCGTCCTGTTCTTTTGGCGCCGGCGGCGCATGGATGATGCGGCCCGCGAAAGGTTGCGCATCAGAAAGGCACTTTATGAAGCGGGAAATTTCGACGCACTGTTCACCGTTGAGTACATCCCAGAGGCGGAATGGTCGAGGCTTACCGGGGAAAGCTATTGGGTGATGCCGCATGTGCATCACCTCCTCATGCACATTTCCTTGGTCCGTGAGATCCGGGTCTGTCCCAGTCCCACGGCCATCACAGTTCTATTGGCCTTTGCAAGACGCTTGCTGGGCATTATGGACGAGCTGGCGCCGGGAAGGGTGGAAGTGACCCGTGCATTGAGCCAGCGCCTCGATCTGGAGTTGTGGGAAAGCCGGGGACCGCCCCGTTCGTTCACTCCCCGGTTCGTCCACTGATCAGTGCTGTCTGGTCCGAGCCCCAGACCATGGCTGCTCATCGTTCTGTTGCCGTCGTTCGCAACAGGCTGGAAGGTCATTGTCCAACGATGCCTTGGTGTCGTGCAGGATACCCTTTGCAGGATCGAACCGCGCATCCCCTCCTTCGAGCGGATGTGAGGAACGGATCACACCAACGGTGAGGTATGGCTTTCGCCTGCCTTGCCCCTATACCCCCTAAGATGGGAAAGTTAGTACGGCGCTTGAACCGCCTTAGCGCAAAGGACCTGCTCCTGCGCGTATTGTTCATCGAAGCGCGTTTGAAAGACAACGCTGCTTTTGCCACCCTGTCCGCTCTTCTTCTCGAGGTGGCCGAGAAGCGACAAGCCTTGGAGGAGGCGATCACCGCCGCAGCCGATGGAGGCCGCACCGCAGTGGCCTTGCGCGAGAAGCGCAAGCGCGAGCTGAAGGAGGTCATCGACAGGCTTGCTGCAGGTGTTGCCAGCATTGCCGGCGACGACGAGGAGCTGATCCTCAACGCAGGCTTCTTCCTGCGCAGTTCCGTGCGTACTTCGGAAGGGCTGCCCATGCCCCTGAAGCTCCGCGCGCGGATCAGTGACCACACCGGCGAAGCGCGCCTGGATTGGGCCACTACACGTGGTGCTTCGATCTATGTGATCGAGCACAACAGCGTGTCGCCCGATGATGCCGGCGCGTGGAAGCAGGTGGCAGAGACCACGCGGATCAAGCATGTGGTGGCCGGTCTTACCAGCACCAAAGTGCATTGGTTCCGCGTACGGGCCATCGGCACCAAGGGTAAGAGCCCTTGGAGCGATGTGGCCTTCACGCTGGTGCGCTAACACCGGCGCCTTCCTGCCCTGAGGCAGACGTACTGTTCACATGAACGGCCCCGGCTCGGCGGGGCCGTTCTATTTTGGTGCAATTGGTAGGGGCAAGTAGGACCACGAGAGGCGGCGGACGTGTTGTCCATTGCCCGCATTGCGGACGGCCTCAATCCCACACCGCGCTCTGGCCCAACTTGCTGATCGGCCGCCCACACACCGGGCATGGCCCCGGATGGCTCCAGGCCACCACCGCATGGGCCTTGTTCCTGGGGCACCGCAGGGGGGGGCGCGGTAACCCCGTTCCCGTGCTCGAACACAGGCACATCGTACAGCTGCTTGCACGCAGCGCAATGCACGGTGCTCAGCGTTACGGCCATGCCCGCCTCCACACCCGCACAACTGTGCGGGTTGTGGTAGCCGCAGGCGGCGCAGTGCAAGGCATATTCTACACCCATCGTGGTGGAGGGTGAAGGTAGGAGGATGGTGGTTGTGCCTGCCATATGGAAGGGCAGGGGCCACTGGGTGAGACCGTGTGGCGGTTGAGTGATATCTACACCACGTGCCAACCACGCCCATTCATGGGATACCGAAGGAGGCAAGTACCATGCGGTTCAATCGTGTTGGGCAAAATCCCGGCTGGGGAAGGGTCCACTGCGTGAGACCCTGCGGGGGGCGGCGGAAGTGCTGTCGGCTGCATTATTCATTGCCCGACTGAATGGTTGCAATTCCCGAAAGTAAGCCTTTCATAGTATATGCGATTTCAACCGGTTCGGCCCCATTGTTTGACCAGCAGTCATGAGACTCACAAAGTGCTTTTGCTCTTGCATAGCTATCTGGGTAGAGGTCTCTATTCTTCTCTAAAAATGCAAGACTCGCCTGAATAAAACCGTTATACGTGTAGTTCATGTCAAAGTCGGCTATCATCTTTTGCGCAGCTCTTTCGACATCATTAATGCGATCAAGTTCTTTGCTTTTGTCCATGATGCCAACACCTAATCCAGCAATGGCCAAACCATAGACGACGTGCACTACCCTATGACGCCAGCCTTTGGCCGGCAAGAAGATGCCGATGATTGAAGCTACGGAACCAACAACACCAAGGACGATGATTGTATCCATGGCTGAAAGTTATTCTCAAACGGGTCTTAACGCTCTATTCGACCTGGGCTTATGTCCGGTGTTGGCGGATCACCCCTCGCATGTGTGGAAAATTGCTTCCGATCAAGTTGCATTGTATCAAGAACCATTGCCAATCTTGTCCATCCGATCTAAGGCTGGATACCAGATAAATACAAATGCCACTCTCCAAGAACGAGATCCGCCGCCGCGCCACCGCCTTCGCCCACGAATGGCGCGATGCGCACAACGAGGATGCCGATGCCAAAAGCTTCTGGGATGGCTTCCTCCAAGTCTTCGGCATCCCCCGCAAACGCGTCGCCGTCTTCGAACAGTTGGTGAAGAAGTTGGACGACCGCCAGGGCTACATCGACCTGTACTGGCCCGGCAAGCTCGTGGTGGAACACAAAAGCCGCGGCAAGGACCTCGCCAAGGCCCACGGCCAGGCCATCGGCTACCTCCACGGCCTCAAGGACCACGAGCTCCCCGAATACATCGTCGTCAGCGACTTCCAGCGCATCCACCTCCACCACATGGAGAGCGGCGAGGCCTTCGAGCTCAAGCTCGCCGACCTGCCCCAGCACATCGACCGCTTCGACTTCATCAGCGGCTACACCAGCCGCGCACCCCGCGAGCAGGACCCCGTCAACATCCGCGCCGCCGAGCTCATGGGCCGCCTCCACGATGAGCTCAAGGCCACCGGCTACGAAGGCCACGCCCTCGAGGTCTACCTCGTCCGCCTCCTCTTCATCCTCTTTGCCGACGATACCAGCATCTTCGAGAACGAGCTCTTCTACGACTGGCTCGAAGGCCACACCAGCGAGGATGGCAGCGACCTCGGCCCCAAGCTGGAGCGCCTCTTCCAGGTGCTCAACACCCCGCCCGCACAGCGCAGCAACAGGCTGGACGAACGCTTCGCCGCCTTCCCCTATGTGAACGGCAAGCTCTTCGAAGAGCACCTCCCCATGGCCGATTGGGATGCCGGCATGCGCGTCACCCTCCTGGAGGCCGCCGCCCTCAACTGGAGCCGCATCAGCCCCGCCATCTTCGGCGCCCTCTTCCAAAGCGTCATGGACCCCAAGGCCCGCCGCGACCTGGGTGCCCACTACACCAGCGAGGCCAACATCCTCAAGCTCATCCAGCCCCTCTTCCTCGATGAACTGTGGGAGGAGTTCAACAAGGTGAAGGCCAGCAAGCCCAAGCTGCAGGCCTTCCACAAAAAGCTCAGCGAGCTCCGCTTCCTCGATCCCGCCTGCGGCTGCGGCAACTTCCTCGTCATCACCTACCGCGAACTGCGCCGCCTGGAGGTGGAAGTGATCCGTGCCCTCATGAAAGGCCAGCAGGTCACCAACGTGGACCAGCTCATCCGCCTCAACGTGGACCAGTTCTACGGCATCGAGATCGAGGACTTCCCCGCACAGATCGCCCAGGTGGCCCTCTGGCTCACGGACCACCAGATGAACCAGGAGATCAGCCAGGCATTCGGTGAATACGTACTCCGCATCCCCCTCCGCAAAAGCGCCACCGTCATCCACGCCAACGCCCTCCGCACCGATTGGAGCGCACCTCTGCCGCCCGGCAAGCATTACGACTACATACTGGGCAATCCGCCCTTTGTAGGCAGCAAGCTTATGAGCGCAGACATGCGCACCGACCTGCTCGCTGCCATGGACAACGCCCCCAACAGCGGCATCCTGGACTTTGTGTGCGCGTGGTACGGGCTCGCCGCGCGCTACATGAAAAAGCATGGGCATGGCGGCTCCACCTGTGCCTTCGTCAGCACCAACAGCATTGTCCAAGGGGAACAGGTCGCCGCCCTGTGGGCACCGCTGCTCGCACAAGGCATCAAGATCCACTTCGCGCACCGCACCTTCCGCTGGAACAACGAGGCCCGCGGCGTGGCGGCCGTCCACTGCGTCATCATCGGCTTCGCGGACCACGATGTGCTCAAGAAGCGCCTCTACAGCTACAGTGAACCTAAGGCCGAACCCACCATGGAAGTGGTGGACAACATCAATCCCTACCTCGTTGCCGGTCGAGATATCTTGATCCCCAGCCGCAGTAAGCCGATCTGCAATGTGCCGGAGATGATGAAGGGCAGTCAACCCACTGATGATGGCAACTTGTTATTCACGAAGGAGGAGATGCGTGAGTTCGTCAAGCTTGAGCCAGGCTCGAAGAAGTACATCCGCCCGTTCGTTGGTGCGCAAGAGTTCATCAATGGCGAGGAACGCTATTGTCTTTGGTTGAAGCACACCTCACCTGCGGAGTTGAGGGAGTTGCCCTATGTAAGAGAGCGGATCGAGCGCATCCGTCGTTTCCGCAACGCAAGCACCAAAGCAGCAACGAGAGCCAAGGCTGCGACACCAGCACTGTTTGACGAGGACAGGCAGCCGGAAAGGGGCAATTTCTTGATCGTCCCCAGTGTGTCCTCCGAACGTCGCGCATTCGCGCCCATAGGGTTCATGGATGCAAAGACCATCGCCTCGAACCTATGCCTGATCATCCCTAAGGCCACCTTGTTCCACTTTGGTGTGCTTACATCCACGATGCACATGAGTTGGATGCGCGCAGTCGCTGGTAGACTAAAGAGTGATTACCGCTACTCCAACAAGATCGTCTACAACAACTACCCCTGGCCATCCGCACCCACCGCAGCCCAGCGCGAAGCCGTGGAGTCCGCCGCACAAGTCGTGCTCGATGCCCGCGCCAACCACCCCGGCAGCAGCTTGGCCGATCTCTACGATCCCCTCACCATGCCCGCCGATCTCGTCAAGGCCCACCAAGCCCTGGACCGCGCCGTGGACAAGTGCTACCGCACCAAACCCTTCACCAGCGAAGCCGAACGGGTGGGGTATTTGTTCGAGCGGTATGAGGAGGTGGTGGGAGGGGTGTTGGGGGGGAAGAGGAAGAGGTAGCTGCTCCTATCATTTGCCGAATAGATTTCGCCTCGCCATGTTCAAACTCTATAACCGCTATGGTCGTCCAGTTGAAAAATCCATCATAACGGTATTCGGCGCTGACTTTGAGAGCAAAGACTACCGTCCCATTAATGAATTTGCATGGCAAGAAACATCATTCAAGCTGAATGCGGCTTTCGTCCTATCTCTATCCTACTGGTTGATCCAAGAGCTTTGGTTAAGGGCTATCCTCAATGAGCATGAACACCTCATTCTCTTGCAGACCTTCAGCATTATTTCCGTTCTAGTGGGGGCGTTCGTGACATCTTATGCTTTCCAACTGATCATTGTCCATTGGCCATCGATGCGCAAGAAGTACAATCAGCGCAACAAGATTGAAACCTACATCGCCTCGATTTTGCTTCATTGGCATGACCTTAACGTTGAACTACTTGGTCCGCACGATCGCATCTCTGAAGAAAGAGGCAACTACTATGAGAAGTGGGATCCGCAGAACGCGAGGCATATCCACAAGCTAATGGTCAGCAAGTGGGATGGTGGAGAACGCGTGGGCACTATTGATCCGTTCGCCCGCAACTTCTATTATCAGCGCGAGAGGATGCGAGAAGCAGCGGCAAAATTATTGGAACACGAGGACGATCTACCGTGGGATTTCTACAACCAAATCGGGACCACATTGAGCTTTTTCACTGACGACGACCAATTATTCGGTAAAGTGAATGACACAGAGCAAGCCCGCCTCTATGCTCTTTATCGGTTGACCCTTGTAGTTGGGATGTACTATAGGGTAGCATATAAGACTGTTCTCGCAGATAGGCATATCACGCCCTATCTTGAGATAGCGATCGGTCATAGCAGCTACCAGAATGTTTGGGATGACGCTCTTATCTTGGAAAGACGCCACCATGTCTTTAACAAGCGTCAGAGTTATCCATAGCTCTGGTCATACGCAGCATCATCGAGTGGAGCATGCACTTTAAGGGGAATACCGCAGGACTCGATAGTAAACGACCATGTGAAGTGAGGATTCAGGTTCACAAGGTCAATCTGTATTATGGTGGCCTTACGGATCCCCGCTTCACACCACACCAAGTATTTTCCTGAATTGTTCTTGCAGCTCTGCTAATGCGCCAAGGCAATCCTTCTGGATAATCTCACGGGATCGTTCCAACTTAGGAACATAGGCAGCGTAATCTATCGGTACCCCGGCACCAACCTGCATTGTAAGTGCTGCTTGGTCGTAGCTATTGGTGACCTTGAGGATCAGATCGCAGGTCTTCTGGTCCAGGTAGATGCCTTCGCGCTCAACCATGGTGTGGAGTTCCAGTGCAAGGGTCCAAAACTTAGCGAACCTATCCTGGCCTTTACCATCGTTGAGATGTGCACGGTTAACCACATCAAGTACCGCTGCTTTGAACTCAATGAGTTTGTCATAGATGTTGCGGATGGCATCCGCGCGCTGAACATGAAGCGATGAAAAAGTCACTTGTGCCTGATGTTCAAGCAATCTATTCTGAAGGTCGATCTCCTTTTCCTTAGTTGCGAATGTTCGATCTATCCAGCGCTTCAGTACATGCTTGAGTAGGTATACGACAGCTCCGAGGACTACCAGCCCACCAGCGGTGAAAAGACCCAGTAATTGCAAGAATTCGGCGAGTGTCATTCTCATTAAATGTATTGGCCTATAAAGCTACTAGTGTTCCCGCTATATCTCACAAGGCAATGCCGCCGCGCCATTCTTGCGAGGTACAGCAGTTCTTGTGAGGAACTGTCAGGCAGTTCCAATTAGGCGAGTAATGGCAATAATTATCAGTCCAATCATACCGGTCCAAACTATATGAATGAATGCTTCATGCCAACTGATGCGGATATATCTATTTGTACGATCCTCATTAGAGATAGCGTAGGTCTTTATACTCCGCCCTGTGCGGCACCGATAAACATACCGGAGCAGCAGGATGATCAGGCTTTCCATTTGCGCAAATCACGAGGGTCGGTTCCAGTCAGCCAAATAATCTTCGCATGACGCGTGGTTGCAACCACGTATCATGGTTAGTTTTCCAAGACCACAGCAGGGCCTCCCGTCTTAAAATCGCCGCAGGGTCTCCCGGCTTCGGGGACCCTGCCCATAGACCGCCAGGGTAGTGCACCCAACAAGCCAAAGCCCAAGCCGATTCCCGCATCGCCCTCCAGCCTCCACCCATCTTTACCCCTCATGGACCGCCTCACCTTTCTCAAGAGCATGCTGGGCAATGCGGCCCTCCTTACCCTGCCGCCCCTGCACCTGTTGCCCAAGGACGAGCAGCACCGCCTCGCCTGGACCGAGGACTGCCACGGCATCTTCATCTACGATACCTACGTGCGGGGCTTCCAGCACCACCAAGGCCCCGGCCTCATCCACTGCATTGCCCCGGACGATGCGCTGGACCTGGTGCGCGAATACGACAACGAGCACGACGCCAACGCCGTGGCCGTGTACTGGGAGGGCAACAAGCTCGGCTACCTGCCCATGTTCGAGAACGTGAGCCTCGCCTACATGCTGGACCACGGCCTCCTGCTCGAGTCTCATGTGGTGTACACCCAGCCCAAGGCCCAGCCCTGGGAACAATGCTTCATTGCCGTGGAGCTGCTCGTGCCCCGCCACCCCGCGTTCGATGCCTACATCGAGCACTACATGGCGCGCCCCGATGCAGGCTACAAGCGTCGTCCGGAGTACGGTGGTGAAACCAAGCCTTAGCAGGGTCTTACGCAGTGGATCCTGCGCCCTCAGCGTAAGGCAAGGTACCCTCCTTGGGTCTATTCTAATTACTTGAATCTGAGCCGCTGTAGGGCTCTATACATAGTTTCCTATCCGACCCGTCAATCGTTGTGGAGCATTGGATAGTTTTTCCGCAACCGCTCATACACTTCCTTTCCTCCTGTTCCTTCCAGTCGTTTGAACTCCCCAAGGAGAAGTTTCACGAGCTTCTTCGCTACAATGTTCAACGCCTTCTTCGGTATCCAAAGGAACCGCCGTTCACCTTCGGGCAATACCAGCAAACTCCCAGCGAAGCTTGTACTACCGCCCTTGTTCCATTTCAAGAGGATGTACTTACCGGGTTCCATCTCTGAATGGATCACTTTCAACATTGCATCCTGATCGACGGTGGTTGGGTCTTTCGTAAACCGCACTTGGCGCCCCCGGTTCTTGGTGCGCAAAAGGCCTAGGTCCTTCATCTTATCGAGGTCGGCATGCGTGGCTTCCATGTAGTTCCGCCCGAACCAGCCTGGGTTCATCCAGCGCGTGCCGAATTCGCGTTCAACGTCCTCCATGGTATTCAAGGCCCCTTCAACGCGCTTTCCCTCTTTGCGCAGTTTCGCGAAGAACCGAGCGAGTGCGTAGAAGCTGATCTGAAAGAGAGTTTCGTATGCCTTGTTGCCACCGGGGAGCACGGTGGTCTTGTGCAGGTCAAGCATCCGCTCGCGGTGCCGGATCTGCAAGGTGAAATGCTCGTTGGGCTTGTCCAGTTGCATCACGAATGTTTCCCTGCCCTCGATGTCGTTGATGAAGAGCATGAAGTAGCGCAGCATATCATTCACATTCATTGGGAGGGTGTTTTTGATAGGCTTGCCGATCCCGTGCCATCCCTTTCAGAGCCTGATCTTTGGCATGGTCCTCAGCATCGTGACCCTATCTTCTAAGCTCATTCCGTACGCCTACAATCCACCCAGCCCTCATGGTCGTTCTGCACGGTGGCTGCCATTCCCACAGGGTCGTCCGCCAAAGGCGTGGACAGCCCCTGCAGAGGCTTTGGGGGATGGGGTGGGTGTCTGCCCCAATTCAACGAGGCCTTGTGGAGTGCCAATTGGAACCAGCTACTTTAAGGCCATGGAAGATGTGTTCGAGAAGTTCCACCTGCAATTTGGAGAGCGATATACCCGCCACTTGGATCTGGACCTGACAGAGGATGTGTTCCGGTATGACTTTTTCGCAGCGCTAATGCACATCAAGGGACTACAGTCGTGGGAGATCCACTTGGAGCACCCCATAGACCCCAGTGCTTACGTGCCCCGGAACAATGAGAAGAGCAAGCGGGGTGAAAAGCCTCAATTGGACCTGGCCTTTGGCGATGGTGCCGAACGCACGTATGTGGAGTTCGCGATGTTCAAGCGTAACAGTGTGGATGGCAGTCCGATCAACGACACCGAGAATGCGTTCAAAATATTGAATGACATGATGCGCCTTGCCTTGCAGGTGCATGTGGTCAAAGGCAGCGGCTACTTTGTAAGTGTTGCAGACTACACAATGCTCGGGAAGCGGCTAAAAAGGTCGGACCGTTCTGAAGCCTTCCCTGCCGAGCGTTACGAGTTCGACCATACCGTACTTCAAGACTTGATGAACCTCTATGTTGTAGGGAGGAAGATAGACACCCGCTTCCTTGAAAAGCTCCAACAGACGGGCATCACGGTATGCGCCACGCGCGTGTTTGAACGTGAGTTGAAACCACCTGTCCCCGGAAAAAAGAGCACCCTTGTGAGCGCATGGAAGGTAGAGGCACTGATCTGACAGCATGCTGAGTAGATCAAGGGCGGG
Source organism: Flavobacteriales bacterium (assembly GCA_016788295.1). GTDB lineage: Bacteria > Bacteroidota > Bacteroidia > Flavobacteriales_F > PHOS-HE28 > PHOS-HE28. The sequence continues at coordinate 112,681 of JAEUSY010000005.1, read as the reverse complement.
TATCACATGTTCTCTTCAAGACACAGCGCGAGCAGGAGTTGCTCATAAACCAACTCAACGCATTCATCGTTGTCCTTCATGCCCTCCCCAAAGAACCCCACACCCTACGTCAGCGTCTTCGAGCTGATGACCGAGCGCGGTCTACTGGCCGTGTTGCGCAAGGCGACCAAGGTTCCTACCTGTGGCATGCTCGAACGGTTGCAAGGGTATTTGGTGTCAGGAAAGACCATTCGCGCCCTATCGCCCCGTGCGTGGGAGCCGGGCGGCAGTTTGCTCACTGGTGGTTACGGATTCGCGGCAAGGCCGCTGGCCAATGGCCTTATTGAACTGACCATATCGCTGGGCAGTCGCGGCGAGGCAAGCCAACTGTTCTTCGAGGTGGAGCTGGGGCCGCGCGATGGCGTGCGCTACTTTAAGGAGTTGGGGTTCGCTACGAACTAAGCGACAGCGTGCTGTCGCCCATTTGGTCGGGACCGCCGTGCGCGCTCAACCTAGATGGATGATGTCCTTGGTAACGATGTTGCGCGGCGTGTGCTTGATCATCGCCTCGGCATCGCTCGCCTTCATGCCCCGCACCTTGATAAAGTACAGGATGGTTTCATCTTGCATAAGGGGCCCGTCCTTACTGCTTTTGCAGCAGTTCGGTCTTGGTAAGCTCCTTGGCGGGTGTGCGGTTGGTGGCCATGGGTCAGGTGATGGGTGTTGAAAGCGGGTAGCGTAACCTCGTGTGGAGGTAGAGTTTGTGGCTGCCAGCAACCTAATTGCTCCCCTTGTTCAGGTTGCAGCCCGCATTGCGCGGGTATTCGTGCAACCCTTATACATTTGCAATGCATGCCCGGTCGGGGATCCTAGGCGCGGCGACTTCGGTAACCGTTCGGCCTGTTCCTCTGCCGGGCATGTGCTATTCAGGGTGGTCTACGTCTCCCTGGGTCCGGAGAGTTCCACTACATTCGCATTGTATGCCCGGTCGAGGATTCGAGGCGCGTGCCCGGAAGGGACCGTTCGGCCTGTTCCTCCGCCGGGCATGTGCTTTTCGCGCAGCAAGGCGGGTTGGCTGCGGTTCCACCCTTGCGCCCTTAACCGCCACTGGATCGTCTACCGCAGGACACCCTGCTCCTCAACGCCGCACTGCCCAGCCTCACCCTGGCGCTCCTTTCCCGCCACGATGACCTCGACCTGCGCACCAAGTGGCCGCCCCTTCACGCGTCGCCCCGCCCCCGCCGTACTTTCGCGGCCCGCAGTGACGCCCATTACCCGATACAAGATCCGCAAGGTGATCAAGTATGCCTTGGTCACCACGGCCGTGGCGTGGGTGCTCACGCTCTTCAGTGGCGAGCCGGTGGGCGCCGTGCTGGGCATGTGGGCCTTGCTGGGCCTGTGGACGGGCGTGATGGAGGAGTTCTTCTTCCGGAGGCGCTTCCGCGCCCTGGCCATTCCATTGCAGTTCCTGGGCAAAGCCCTGCTTGTGAACCTGCTCACCGTGGCGCTGATCGGTTTCGCGTACATCACCGGGCAGGAGCATTTCCGCCTGTTGGTGGCGGAGGAACCCTACCGGGTGCGCGACATCCTGGGCATGGCCCTGTTCTACCAGCTCACCCTGCGCGTGGTGGTGGTGACCACCGTGGCCCTGCTGGTGGTGCAGGTGGAGGAGCTGATGGGCCGCCGCATGTTCCTGGGTTTCCTGCTGGGGCGCTATGAACGGCCCAAGGCCGAGGAACGCATTGTGCTCACCATCGACCTTGTGAGCAGTACCGCACTGGCCGAGCGCATGGGCGATATGCGCTATTACCGCTACCTGAACCAGGTGTATTCGCTGATGACCGATGCGGTGCTGCGCAATGAGGCGGACATCCATAAATACGTGGGCGACGAGATCATCTTCACCTGGCCCATGCGCGTGGGGGTGCGCTACGAGAACTGCCTGGACCTGTATTTCGACATCATGGAGCGCATTGAGGAGCACGCCGAGGAACTGAAGGGCGAGTTCGGCGTGGTGCCGCAGTACCGGGGCGCGGTGCACGGAGGCCGCGTGATCAGTGCGCAGATCGGCCACATCAAGCGCGCCATCGACCTCAGTGGCGATGTGATGAACAGCGTTTCGCGGATGCTGGGCCTGGCGAAGGAGATGAAGACGGACCTGCTGGTATCGGCCGAGCTCCTGCACCGCATCCCGAACGCATCGGAGCGATTCACCATCGGCCCGCAGCACATCATCCCCGTAAAGGGCCGCCGCCGCGAGGTGCGGGTGCATACCCTGCAACGCCATGCGAAGTCGGCAGTTTGAGCATTGTGGGGCCCTGCTGCTGACCTTGTTGCTGCTGGGTACGCGGCTGCTGGCCCAGGTGCCGGTACCCTTTGTGTCCGAGGCCCAGCGTTTCGTTGTGTTCACCGACAAGCGGTTCGAGGTGCTGGAGCCCCGTCCGCCACGCCAATACCACGCCATGGAAGGCCAAGTGGTGTATCTGGACCATGACGGCCGCTTGAAGCTCTTTTTAGCCGAGGGCCGTCGGTTGCACCTGTTGCAGGAGCGCGCGCCCGATACCCTGCTTGTCCGCGGAGGTCGGGTGGCCTGGGCCAATGCCGATACGGTGTACACCTTGCGCGGTGGAAGGACCTCGTTGGTGGCGCACGATATAGAACGCTTTACGGTGAGCGACAGCCTGCTGGTGCTGCACGACAGTGCAAGGCAGGAACTGGTGGCCTCGTGGCGTGGCCAGCTGGTGCCCATGGCCACCTTGGAACGCGGCAGCCAACGACCACAATGGGCGCACGGCACGGACCGCGTGACCTTCCACGACCGGGGTGCGCTGAAGCTGCACCAGTTCAAGGCGGGCAGGAACGAAGTGCTGACGGACAGTTGTGGCCTGGCCTTGGTGGCCACGGGCGGCGGCATTACCGGCTATTGGAACGATGTGCAGGACCGGTTCGAGGTGCAGGATGCCAGCGGCGTGCATGTGGCCTCGGAACTGCGACCATGGAGCGCCAAGGCAGGGGAGGGCATCCTCGGTTTCGTGGACGGCAATGGCCGTCTGCGCTGCTGGCAGAACAGTGTGCTATACGCCCTAACGGACAGCATGCCCACGGAATACTGGGTGCAGGACAGTTTGCTGCTCTGGGTACAGGGCGGGGCCTTGCGGATGTTCGATCCGGCAGGCACCATTACGGTTGAACCCTACGTGCCCGAACGCTGGCGCATTGTGGGAGGCCTGCTGGTGTGGCTGGACATGAACCGCGAACTGCGGGGGCTGGAGCATGGCAAGCGCATGCGCTACGGCACCGAAGCGGCCATCCGCACCTTCGATGTGCACGGCGATGCGGTGGTGTATCCCAGTCCCCTGGGCCAGACCGTGGTGGTGCGCAGGGGCCGCAGCTACGTGTACTGACCTGTCGGCCTTTCAGCGACGCTTCGGACCATCCACCTTGTCGATGGTCCACAGGCGCATGGGGAGCTTCTTGCCCTTGAGGCCGATGCTGCCGATCTCGCGCACGGTGTAGTTCGCGGGCAGGTGCATCACCTGCAGCAGTTCGTCGCTGAGCAGGTTGTCCACGCCATGCTCGTTGCAGGTGTTCTGGATGCGGGCCGCCGTGTTCACCACATCGCCGCTGAAGATCCGTTCGCGTTTCACGGTGCCCACCTCTCCCGTGGTGACCGATCCGTAATGGAAACCGGCCTTGAACACGGGTTCTATTCCGTAGGTGGCCTTGTAGTGGGCGGCCCTTTTCTGGAGCTTGGTGCGGATGTCGAGGAAGCAACGTACGCAACGTTGTTTGCGCACGCCTTTCCGCAGCGGCCAGCTCACGCTGATCTCGTCGCCGATGTACTGGTAGATCTCGCCCCGGGCGTTCACAATGGGGTCCGTGATGTCCATATAGAGCTCGTCGATGAGCTTGAAGTACTTCTCGTGGCCCAGTTCCTCGGCAATGGCGGTGCTGGAGCGCATATCGAGGAACATGAAGATGCGCATCTCCTGCCGGGCCCTACGGTAGCGGCCGGTGAGGTAGCTGACGCCCCCTGTACCGAACTGGTCGTTGAGGCGGACCATCAGCATGGTGCCGCCCATCAGGAGCGTCCAGTAGAGATACTGTCCCAGCCAGTGCAGGGTGAAGATGCGGGGCAGGGCCTGTGCCAGTTGGAAGTTGGTGGGGACCAATGCCGTACCCACCAATACAATGGGTAGAATAAGTGCGGCCATGATGGCGAACGCGGTGAAGTAGGCCAGCTTGCGCAACTGGTCGCGCAGAAGGAAGATGTACACCCCACCGCCGAACAGGCCGGCCAGCAGGGAGGTCATGAACCGCTCATCGATGCGCTCGCGCAGGCTTACTTCCACACCGGCCTCGGCCAGCACATTGTGCTCGAACAGGGCGGCCAGCAGCCCCACGGCCACCCACGAACCGGTGATGCGCAGGGTGCGCAGCAGGCGTAGGCGGGAACTGGTGAGTTGATCCATGCAGGGAATTGCGCGGGGCGAAGTTAGCCGGGGTGTCGCCGTCGGTATGTTAAGCCTGCGTCAAGCCCGCATGCTGCGCTCGTTGCGTTCGCGGCGCAGTTTGCGGGGCAGTTCCACCGCGTAGTACCACAGCACCGAGAGCAGACCGGCCATGAAGAAGGTGGCCGCCAGGGGGCGCGTGCCATCGGCCAGGAAGAACTCGCCGATCATCCACGTGCCATTGGCCAGGATCCAGAACACCACGGCCACGGAGTGCAGCAGTTCACCGAGGTCGGCACGGCTGCGCCAGGCAAGGTGGACCGCCATGGCCACCGTGGGCACCACCATGATGACCCCGGCCAGCTTGAGGTCCATCACCCAGCACAGGTCCTTCAGCAACCACAGTACGATGTGGATGTTCTCACTGGCACGCAGGGATCTGAACATGGGTGTTGATCGTTCACAAAGATGCGTCCGTCGAAGAGTTCGCACCTTCGCACCCGAGCTTGATAATTTCGGCGGGAGATGAACGGACGGGTGTTGCGGTGGATATTCCTGATGGTACTAGGCCTATCCCTTGGGCCTGTTCGTGCGTTCTACATCCGCCTGCACGGGGTCGTTACCGAGCATGCCACCGGCGATGCCATGAAGGGCGTACAGATCCGTTTGGTGAAGGATAGCATCGAGCGCGAAACGGTGATCACCCCGTGGAACGGGAGTTATGAGCTCTTTCTGGAGCGCGGCTACGACTATATCGTTTGGTTCTACCGCGAGGACCTGGTGACCAAGCACGTGCGGATAGATGCACGGGAGATCCCGCTGTTCCCGGACGTCCCTTTCTACGACATGGACCTCCAGATGACGCTGTTCACCTGGATCGAGGGGTTCGATTTCAGTGTGCTGGATGCGCCGATCGGTATGGCAGCGTACAAACATTCGGTGCGCAACTTGAATTGGGACATCGAATACACGGACCGCATGCGGGTGGAGGTGGCGCGTATGATGGTGCTGTATGAGCGGGAGGTGGCTGCGCGACGAAAACAAGCGGCGAAGGAGGGGTCGACGTTGAAGAAGAAGGTGAATAGGAGGAGGGTGTATTTCTGAGCCCTGCCAGGAGCCATCGAACATATGTATGGCCATACATATGTTATCTTGGTCGCTATGGCTTCCATCCAAGACGATCTCAGACAGTGTCTCTACTTCTCCGCATCGGCAATGGCGCGTGTGCTCGACCGCTCCGCCAAAGAGCAGTTCGGGAGGTTCGAGCTTAGTCCGACACAAGGTTTCATCCTGATGGCCGCCAAGCAGGCACCGGGCATTTCCGTCGGGGACCTTGCCGTGTTGTTGGTGCTCGATCAGACCACGGTCACCAAGACCTTGGAGAAGATGGAGCTGAAAGGGTTGATCCAGCGCGAGGTCTTTGGACGTTCGGTAAGGGTCTTTCTCACCACGGTGGGTGTACGCAATGAAGCGGACGCTACTTCGGCCTGGAAGAAGGTGCGGTCCACTTACCAGCAGCTCATCGGCGAAGGGGATGTGCGCGCCCTATGTAGCGGGCTTTTCAAGGCTGAAGAGCAACTGACCCAAGAGTAGGAGAGCAGCTCGATGTGCTTTGGGATGGAGCTTCGGGAAGTATGTATGGCCATACATATGTCGTCGCTATCCCCCGAAGGCCCCCACCAGCCTTACCACTTCCACCGCCTCCCGTACATCATGCACCCTTAGCACTGCCGCCCCTCGCAGCAGCGCCAGCGTGTTCAGCACCGTGGTGCCGTTCAGGGCTTCAGCCGGGGTGGTGCCCAGCACCTCGTTGATCATCCGCTTGCGGGAGATGCCCACCAGTACCGGGGCGCCCAGGTCGTTTATGCGGTCAAGTTCACGCAGTAGGCTGTAGTTCTGTCCGGTGGTCTTGCCGAACCCGAAGCCCGGATCCAGGATCACATCGGCAATGCCAGCGGCGCGACAGGCCCGTAGGCGTTCACCGAGAAAATGCGTCACCTCCGCCACCACGTTGGTGTACTGCGGCGCTGCTTGCATGGTGCGTGGTGTGCCTTGCATGTGCATGGCGATGTAGGGCACGCCGAGCGCGGCCACGGTGGGTAGCATCGCCGTATCGAGCAGGCCGGCACCCACATCGTTCACCATGCCCGCACCGGCATCCACCGCCGCTTTGGCCACGCTGGCCCGATAGGTATCAACGCTTATCCAGGCTTCGGGAAAGCGCTGGTGAACGGCCTCGATCACCGGCACCACGCGTCGAAGTTCCTCGTCCACATCCACCTCTTGCGCCCCCGGCCGTGTGCTCATACCGCCGATATCCAGGATGGCCGCGCCTTCGCTGATCATGCGCTCGGCCAACCGCAGGGCATCATCCACCCGCACCCTGCTTTCGGAATGGAACGAGTCGGGCGTGGCGTTCAGGATACCCATGACCATCGGCGGGCGAAATACCACAAGTCGGTCCTTTATACGCATGTGGCGTTCGGTGCTGTGCATTAGGTTCGTGGGCTGCGTCCGCGAAGATCGACCAATGGCCTGGCTTCACCGTATCCTGCTTTTATGCATGCTGCCAGGCCTTGCTGGTCCGGTGCTGGCCGTGCGTGTTCAGGGCATCGTGCGCGATGCGATCACGCGGCTGCCTGTTCAGGGTACCGTGGTACGGTTGGAGCGCAAGGATGCACGCACAGCGAGTTACGTGACCCGGGTCGATGGCCATTATCGGTTCGAGGTGCGTGCGGGCGAGCGGGCAGTGATCCGCTTCGAGCATCCGGACCGCCTTATGCGCCATGTCGTGTTCGATGCCACGGATGTGCCCCGTGAGTGGAACGATGCACTGGAGGCCAACATGGACATGCGTCTTTTCCCGGAAATGGCGGGGGGCGATAGCCTGATGCTTCACGCCCCCGCTGGCATTTGCAGTTGGGACCCCACGGAAGAGAACATGGCCTGGGACATGGAGCGTTCGGCCCCGCTCACCGAACGATGGAACGCCTTATTGGAGGAGTACCTTGTTGAGCATCCCGAAAAGCGGCCCACGGCCCTGCAACGTTGGGGCCTTACCCTGTTCGATCTCTGCGTGGAGTGGGCCTTGTACCTGTCCTTCGCGCTCATATGGATCATCTACTTGGTCACACAGCAGGTGCTGAGGCGCTCGGGTCGTACAGTACGCATTGTCCTGCTGGTGGCGCAACTTTCCCTTGCCGTCTGGCTGATGCTCGAACTAGGTTCTGACGCAGGGCCACTTCGTTTCATGGCCTTCCTGGGTCTCATGATCGGCCTTATGGCGTTGGGCCTATTGATATCGGAGGTTCTGTTGGGGGGCGGTCTCTCACAGGAGTGGGACGGGGCTTATAAGGATCAAGTAGACACGCAGGAGTATGCGGACGCGGATGAAGGGATAAGTATGGATGAACCGGTCGACGCAAGGCGCAACCGCCGGGGTGGCTGGACGCCCATGGCCCTGTTCTTCCTGGCCCTTTTGTTGTTCGTTTTCGAGGGCCGCAATGGGTTGGAGAACACACTGGAGGTGTGGGGGCTTGTCGCGGAAGGCGCCGTTCTGGGGCTGGTCTCTGCATTGGTCGTGGCTTGGTTACGCACGCCTGAAGTGGCGCGCAAGTACCCAAGGCTGATGCTTTGGTCCGGTGGGGTGTGGTGGTTCGTGCTTCCATTGCTGTGCGTGGCTGGTGCGTCATTCCTGAACCGGAGCTTCCTTCACGGAGCGGAAAGCTGCACCACATGGCCCGTGGAAGAGGTCACCCACAGCCGTGGATCCATGAGCATAAGGGTGGCGTGGGATGGTGAACGAGAGCGTTTGGAGATGCCCAGGGCCATCAAGGAACAGTTGACCACAATGGACAGCCTGCGGTGTTGCACACGGACCGGTCTGCTGGGCCGCGATTTTGTCTTCCATATCGAGGCGGTGCTCGATACCGCCGATCGCCGTTGAGGTTGTTCCTTTGCGCCGCCCATGGACAAGACCCTGCAGCAGTACGACGCCGTTGTTTCCGAGTGCCTTGCGCTCTTCACCAAGAAGGCCCACGACTATGGCACGGCCTGGCGCATCCTCCGCGTGCCCTCGCTCACCGACCAGATCTTCATCAAGGCCCAGCGCATACGCACCCTGCAAACGGTGGGCGAGAGCAGGGTGGGCGAAGGCATCCGGCCCGAGCTGATCGGCATCATCAACTACGCCGCCATGGCGCTGGTGCAACTGGAATTGGGCGTGGCTGATACCCCGGACCTTGCCGCCGACGATGCATCGCACAGGGTGCTGGCCCAATTGCAGCACGCCCGCGACCTGATGACCCGCAAGAACCACGACTACGGTGAGGCCTGGCGCAGCATGCGTGTGAGCTCGCTCGTGGACCTCATCCTCATGAAGCTGTTGCGCATCAAGCAGATCGAGGATAACCAAGGGGCCACCCTGGTAAGCGAGGGCATCGACGCCAATTTCCTGGACATCGTTAACTATGCGGTGTTCGCCATGATCCAGATGGACGAACGGCGCTGATCATGTTCATCGTCTTTTCCGGCAAGGGCTGGTTGGTGCCCGTTACCGCGATCGGTGCTGGCGTTCTCTGTGCCATTGCCGACCTGCGCGACCCGCGCTTGTTCTGGCCGGTGGTCGGCCTTTCAGGTCTGGCGGACCATTATTTGGGCAAGCGCTGGAACAGTGCCGAGGGCCGCTTGATGCAGGACCTGGAGACCGGCGAGGTCCACGAGATCAAGCCCGACAATTCGTTCTTCTGGGTGCCCATGCAGTATTGGCTGTACATCAAGCTGGCCCTGGCCGCCGCCTTCGTGTACATCGCAGTGGGGCGCTGAACTCACTTCAACGGCCCCAAAGGGCTGGGCGGGCAACCTTCCACCCGCATGGTGAACTGCCCGCCGGTGATCATCCACTGGCCATTCAGCAAGGCAAGATCGAACACGTCGTGCCCGCAGTGGCTGAACCGGCCGTTCACATGGAAGTCGTACGCGGCGTGTACTGTGGCCAGGCCATCGTGTACGGTCACCTCAATGTTCCAAATGCGCTCGACCAGCCGGTCCTCCGGATGCTTGGCGATGTCGCGGAGGTAGCGATCCCGCGGGTACATCTTCACCGTCCGGGGTTGGCGCTCCTCGACCAGCACGAACTGCGAACCGGGCATCATCAGCTGGCCAATGGCCGTGGTGTCGCTCTGGCCCAAGGCCGCGAAGAAGCGGTCCACGGTGGCGAGCACATCCTGCTTTTCACCCCCTTGGGCACGTAGTGTGAAGGGGAGGAGCAGTGCAACGAAACAGATGGTACGTGTCAACATGGAGGCAAGGTATCGCGTAGGTCTCGGGACCCCGGTCAGCCAGGGTTGAACGGGGTTATGCACTATGAACTGTTGGTATCTGCGTGTGGCAGGAGGCATCCGTCCCTTGGATGCCCCTGATGCACCCGGGTAGTTTCGCCTCCCCTAAAAAAGCGACCACATGCGCACCGTGCTCCTTATCGCTTCGTTGTTGCTGGCCCCTTTGATGCAGGCCGCCCATTTGCGCGTACATGGTCTGGTAACGGACCACAACGACCACACACCACTGGAGCAAGCCTTGGTGCGCGTGTACAAGGATGGGGTGAAGCAGGCAGCGTTCACCACGGGCGCCGGCGGTCGCTACCATGTTGAGCTGGACAACAACGCGCACTACGTGATCCGTTTCAGCATGCCCGGCCGGGTGACCAAGTGTTTTGCCGTGGATACCCATGGTCCGGCGTGGGAAGGCGACAAGGCCGTGAAGGACCTTGAAGTGGAGATGACCCTGTTCGAGCAGCAGGATGGCCTGGACCTATCGTTCTTCGACCTGCCCATGGGCATAGCTCGTTTCACTCCCATGACCGGCATGGTGAGCTGGAACGCGGACTATGAGCAGCGTGTGCGTCCCGAGGTGGACCGCCTGATGGCCGAGGTGGCCCTGCGCCGTGAACAGCGTGCTCTGCTACAGCACAATGCGTTGGCCAGCGCTACCGGTCGCTAAGGTTCGAAGCTCCCGGCCCGGACCGTCTTTTGTCATCCCCATGTAAACCCGATGCCACTGGGCAACATCCAGCTAAATTGGACGGTCAATAACGGGACATGGAACTGATACCCTGGAACAACCGGACCCTACCTTTCGGCCGCGGACTAGGCGAATTCCCTGTATTGCTGGAGCGACTGCTCGGCACCCCGGCCCGCCTTGCCCACCTTGCAGCCCATGAACCCCGCGAGCGCCTGACCATGCGTCGTTCGGGCAGTTGGAGCGTGATGGAGCACATCGGTCACCTTCTCTTGCTCGATGAGCGGATGGAGGCCCGCGTGGAAGACTTCATGGCGCGCCGGTCCGAGCTCTCTGCGATCGACCTTGGCGATCAGACCCACTTGCTTGAAGGCCACAGGGGCCGTGAGCTCGGTGATCTGCTGGAGGAGTTCCGCCTGCAACGTGTGCGCCTGGTGGCCCGCATGGAAGGCATGGACCCTGGTGCCCTGCGCCACAGCGCCCAGCACCCATGCAGGCAAATGAAGATGCGTCCGGTGGATATGGCCACCTACCTGGCCGAGCACGACGACCACCACCTGGCCAGCATGCGCGGCATCCTGCACAACCACCGCGATCTGCCTTCCTCCTGAACCCTTTCGTGGCCGGTCTGTTCAAGGATCGTTAATGCAGGGGCTTCCGCTGGAGCGCCCTTCTATCTTCGCCGCCGTCCGTAGCGATCCCATACCCGAACAGCATGCGCGCACTCCTTCTCTTCTCCCGGATCTTCGTCGGTTCCCTGTTCATTGTCAGCGGCCTCATCAAGGCCAACGACCCGCTCGGCTTCTCGTACAAACTGGAGGAGTATTTCGCCGAGAGCGCGCTGGGCCTGCCGGGCCTTGAGCCCTACGCGCTCACCTTCGCCGTGCTGGCCTGCCTGGGCGAGATCGTGCTCGGGTTCGCCCTGCTGTTCGGTGGCCGCATGAAGTTGGCCACCGTATCACTGCTCGTTCTTACGCTCTTCTTCGGCTGGCTTACCGCCTTCACCGCCCGTTGCAACGACCGCCAGGCCGCTGGCAACCCCATGACCTACACCATTACCGTGAACGGTCAGGAGCAGACCCAGGACATGACCTGTGTGACCGATTGTGGGTGCTTCGGCGATGCCATGAAAGGCAGTGTTGGTCGCAGCCTCACCCCTTGGGAAAGCTTCACCAAGGACGCGGTGCTCTTCGTCTTCCTGTTGCCGATCTTGTTCGCGGCGTGGCGCGGCAAGGGCATTGGCTGGAATACCGGTGCCGAGGACCTGGTGCTATTGCCCGGTGGCCTCTTGTTCGTTGCGGGTTGGAGCTGGGTGTTCACGTGGTGGGGGCCTGTGCTCTTCACCGCAGTTGGCTACCTCGGTTACCTCGCGATAAAGCGCGCCATGCAAGGCCCGAAGGCCGAGTGGGCTGCTGCCGGATGGGTGAGCGTGCTTACACTGGTGTTCGCGTGGTGGTGCTATGCCCACCTCCCGGTGCGCGATTACCGCCCCTATGCCGAGGGCAAGAGCATCCCCGAGCAGAAGGTGATGGGCAAGCCGCCCGTGGTGCAGACCTATGTGATCTACCGCAACAAGACCACCGGCGAGGCCAAGGAGTACGATGCGGCAGGTGCCTATCCTTGGGACGATGAGAACTTCGAGTACGTGGATCGCCGGATCGTGGAAGTGGAACCTGGCATCCTCAGCCCCGTGTCGGACTTCCTGCTCACCGACAAGGATGGCTACGACATGACCAACGACCTGCTGGCCGAACAAGGCCCGGTGATGCTGGTGATGATGTACAACGTGCAGAAGGCCGACCGCACGAACATGGCGGCCATCGCGAAGTTGGCCGGGGAGGCATACGCCGCCGGTTGGTACGTGTATGGCGTAAGTGCCAGCGGTTGGGATGCCATTGAGGAGGTGCGCCACGAACACCAACTGCCCTTCGACTTCGTGCAGTGCGACGAGAAGACCATCAAGACCGCCATCAGGGCGAATCCCGGGGTGATGGTGCTGAAGGCCGGCACGGTGAAGGGCCTATGGCACGGCAACGATACGCCCACCTTGGAGGAGGCAAAGGCACGCGTGCAGTAGAAAGCGGGACCGATCATGGGCCGTGGTGAGCATCTTTGCGCCCGGTCGCGCGCCGATGCGGGCCGCCCGAACGCATGAGAACGATCGTAGCCGGTAATTGGAAGATGCACACCGACCGCACCACGGCGGCGGAGCTGGTGAATGGTGTAGTGAAAGGCCTGGAGGCCCTGCCCGCACAAGTGGAGGTGGTGGTGGCGCCGCCTTTCCCGTTCCTGGCTTCCGTGGCCGAACAAGTAAATGGGACCCGCGTTCTGGTGGCGGCGCAGAACTGTCACGAAGCCGCGACCGGGGCCTACACCGGTGAGGTGAGCGTGGGCATGCTGAAGAGCATTGGCGTGGGGGCCTGCATCGTGGGCCACAGCGAGCGCCGCCAATATTTCGGGGAGACCGATACCGCTGTAGGGCGCAAAATGGCCGCCTTGCTTGCTGGAGGGATCACCCCCATCTACTGCTGTGGCGAAGTGAAGGCAGAGCGTGAGGCCGGTCGCCATTTTGATGTGGTGGGTCGCCAGATCGACGAGGCCTTTGCAGGAATGGATGCTGAAATGATCGCCCGTGTGGTGGTGGCCTACGAACCCGTTTGGGCCATCGGTACTGGGCTTACCGCCTCGCCCGAACAGGCACAGGAGATGCACGCGTTCATCCGCAGTGCCTTGCGCAACAAGGTGGGGGCCCTTGCCGATACCATTCCCCTGCTCTATGGCGGCAGCTGCAAGCCCGACAATGCCGCAGGCCTCTTCGGTCAGCCCGACATCAATGGCGGCCTGATCGGTGGTGCAGCGCTGGATGCCACCTCCTTCGTGGAACTGGTGCGCCTGGCCACCGCGGCCAAGCACTGAACGCGCGAGCAGCAAACGGGTGTAAGCCGCGCCCATTACCCCGCTATCCACCATTTACCCTGAGCTTGTCGAAGTGACCCACTGCTCGCCCTGAGCTTGTCGAAGGGCCAACTGCCAACTGCCCACTGCCCACTGCCCACTGCCTACTGCCAACTCTCTCACCCCCCAAAATGCGCTACACCGAAGTCTCCTTCCTCCTCGCCCCTTGCGATCCCTGGCGCGACATACTCATGGTGGAACTGGCCGAACTGGGCTACGATAGTTTCGAGGAGTCCTTCACCGATATGGCCGGTGGGAGCGGAGAACTGAAGGCCTACATCCCCACGGACAAGTTCAAGGCCGAGGCACTGGGCGAACTGATGACCTTGCGTGATCCCCATGTGAACGTCTCATGGACCAGCTTGGACATTGCCGATCGCAATTGGAACGCGGAGTGGGAGCGCAACTTCAAGCCGGTGGAAGTGGGTACTTCAGTGCGCATTCGTGCCGATCACCACCCCAGCGTGCCGGGCTTCACCCACGAACTGGTGATCACGCCCCGCATGGCTTTTGGCACCGGGCACCATGCCACCACCCGCATGATGGTGCAAGCCATGCTCGGTCTCGCGGATGCTGGTGCCGAAGGCAGGCAGAGCTTCGATATGAGCGGCAAGGACATCTGCGACCTGGGTTGCGGCACCGGCGTGTTGGCCATTTTGGCCGAACGCATGGGTGCGGCCACGGGGCGTGCCATCGACATTGATCAGGCGGCCGTTGACAATGCCCTGGTGAACATCGCCCACAACGATTGTCACCGCATCACTGTGGAAAAGGGCGATGCCGAAGCCCTGAAGGGCCATACCTACGACCTTATCTTGGCCAACATCGAACGCAACGTGCTCCTCAACGCCATGCCCGTCATGGCCGCAGCGCTCCGTCCGGGCGGGGCCTTGTTCCTCAGTGGCTTTGTGGTCACCGATCGCCACATGTTGGCCCAACGTGCCAAAGAGTGCGGCCTGGAACTTGCGGAACGCTTGAACGAAGGGGACTGGGCGTTGCTGAGGTGCAGGAAACCAAGCGCATGAACGGAACGGTGCAGAACGACGAAAGGACGGTCAATGAGGGTCTGACCAAGTACGTTCCACGTACGGTCCACCTCAGGGCTCTGCTATGGAGCTTGTTATGGGCTTGTGCTTCGCTGTCATCTGTTGCCCAGACCAAGCCTTTCTCCTCCGATCAGGCGCTGTTCCTGCAGGAGGTGTCCGAGTTCATTATCGCGGCCGACAAGAAGGAGGGCAGGCCGTTCATGGAGCAGGTGTTCGCCCCCGCCTGGAACAGCACCTGGTACAGCGAGCGACAGCGTGTGAAGGTGGTGGAGGTGGCCAACTTCATGTTGAAGAAACGCTTCGAGGCATTCCCCCATTTCAGGGATTACCTGGCCGCGGTGGCCGCATTCCCCGGCACGGGCCGTGGAGCTGCCGAGTTCGATGCATGGATGCAGGGCATGGACCAACTGGTGCAGGGCAACCGCAAGCAGAACGTGGTCGCGTTCGTGGCCACTTGCGCAGGCCTCTTCAAGGACAATACCCTTTACTCAGGCGCCAGTACCATCTGGCGTAGCCGAAGCCCACAGTTCACCTTCGTTTTCGACAGTGTGCCCATGGTACGGTTCGCGAAGACCGACCTCGTTTGCCTCGCAAAGGGCGATAGTGCCATCATCCTCGCCACCTCGGGCACCTATTACCCCACCACAGAGACCTGGCGGGGCATGGGCGGAAAGGTCACTTGGGAAAGAGCCGGCCTGAAGCCTGGCGCCACCTTCGCCGAATGGGACCATGCCTACACCGTGCGCATGAAGAGCGCCGCCTTCGACGTGGATACCGTGCGCTTCAACCACCCCTATTTCGAGCGCACCCTGCTGGGCAAGGTGAGCGACAAGGTGATGGCCAATGTGGACAAGGACAATGCGACCTATCCACGTTTCGAGAGCCACGATCGGCGTCTGAAGGTCCGCGACATCGCCGAGGGCATCGACTTCGAGGGCGGTTTCACCATTGAAGGCGCGAAGCTGCAGGGCTATGGCACCAAGGAGGAGCCGGCCTACCTCACGTTCTATCGCGATAAGCGGCCCTTCATCGTTTCCAGTGGCCTGAAGTTCAGCATCGAGCCTGAGCGCATCACCAGCGACGATGCCACCGTGCGCCTGCGCATGGAAAAGGATTCGCTCTACCACCAGAGCGTCAGCCTGCGCTTCCTGAAGGACAAGAAGCAGCTCACCATCATCAAGAAGGACGAGGGCTTGGGTAAAGCGCCCTTCTACAACAGCTTCCACCTGCTTGATATGTACTTCGAGGTGCTGACCTGGAAACAGGGTGACCCGCTGGTGCAGATGGGCTCCCTCCAGGGAAGTACGCAGAACAAGGCCAGTTTCGAGAGCTACGACTACTTCAAGGAGAAGCGCTACATGGGCATGCTGGGGATCGATAACGTGCATCCCCTGGTGCGCTTGAACGATTTCAGCAAACAGAACGGTGGACATTTCTATGCACAGGAATTCGCCGTGTACAGCCGCATGCAGAAGCAGCAGGTGGTGCCGCTGCTCATCGATATGGCCAACAAGGGTTACCTGAAGTACGACCCCGAGACAGAGTGGGTGGAGGTCCTTCCGCGCCTGCGCCAGCACATCCTGAACAGCGCTGGCAAACAGGATTACGATGTGCTGCAGTTCAACTCCAATGTGGAGGATGGGGTGAACGCCACGCTGAACCTGCTGAACAACGACCTCACCATGCGTGGCGTGGCCCGCATCGTGGTGAGCGACTCGCAGGATGTGAAGATCTACCCCAGCGAGAAGCTTGTCACCATCAAGAAGGGCCGTGACTTCACGTTCGGCGGCAGCATACAGGCCGGTAAGTTGCAGTACTACGGCAAGGAGTACTACTTCCACTACGACCCCTTCACCATCGATCTGTTGAACGTGGACAGTGTCTCCTTCATGGCCGACAGTTTCGAGAAGAACGCCGAGGGCCGCACCACGCTGGTGCGTGTGAAGAACGTGCTGGAGCAAGTGACCGGCACATTGGAGATCGATGCGCCGAGCAACAAGGGGGGAAGGCAGCAGGAGAAATACCCCGAATACCCCAAGTTCAACAGCACCAAGGAGAGCTTTGTGTTCTACAGCAAACGCACCATACAGCGCGGTGTGTACGTGCGTGACAAGTTCTACTACAAGAGCGACCCGTTCCAGATCGATTCGCTGGACAACTTCACCAATGCGGGTCTAACGTTCACCGGAACTCTGGTCAGCGGCGGCATCTTCCCCGATATCCGCGAACCGCTGAAACTCCAGCCGGATTATGCCCTGGGCTTCGTGCGGAACACCGGAGATGCGGGCCTCCCGCTCTATGGACGCAAAGCGAAGTTCACCAACACCATCACCCTCAACAACCGCGGTCTGCAGGGCGATGGCGACATGGAGTACCTCACCACGAAGCTTCGGTCGAAGAGCCTTGTCTTTACACCTGATAGCACATTGGGACGCGCGGACACGCTGTACAACCGATCGAGCACAGCGCCCGCCAAGGTGCCCGTGGTGGCCGGTAACGACCTCTTCGTGCGCCTGGAACCTGCCCGCGATGTGCTGCGCTCCGAGAAGCTCCGCAAGCCCATGGTGATGTACGATGACCAGGCCCTGCTGCACGGCATCACGGACCTGACCCCCGCTGGTATGACGGGCGCAGGCCTCATCGACTTCCGTAATGCCACCCTTCGCTCGGACCTCTTCCAGTTCGAGACCATGAAGCTCCATGCCGATACCTCGGATTTCCGCCTCACCGAGGGTGATACCTCCAGCATTGCCTTCAAAACGGATAACGTGAACGCCACTGTGAAGCTGGATGAGCGTGTGGGCGAGTTCGTTAGCAATGGCAGCGAGACCAAGGTGGAGTTCCCGGTGAACCAGTACATCTGCTTCATGGACCGCTTCAAGTGGTTCATGGACCAAGGCGATATCGAGCTGGAGAGCGATCGCACGGCAGCAGCTGGTAATGAGGACCTCCAGCTTTCAGGCTCCAACTTCATCAGTACCCGCCCCGATCAGGACTCGCTCGCCTTCATGGCACCCAAAGCGAGATACGACCTGAAGAAACACCTGATCACCGCCAATGATGTGCAGTACATCCAAGTGGCCGATGCGTTGATCACGCCGGACAGCATGCGTGTGCGCATCCGGCGCAATGCCGTGATGGACCCGCTCACGAACACCGTGATCACGGCCAACTACGTTACCAAGTACCACCGCATCTACAACGCCACGGCCAACATCAAGGCCCGGCGCGACTATACGGCCACAGGCGAGATCGACTACCTGGACGAGAACAAGCGGGCGTTCAAGATCAAGCTCCACAGCGTAGGGGTGGACACCGCCTTCCAGACCCGTGCACAGGGGCGCATTGCCAAGGAAGAGGACTTCCAGCTCAGCCCTGCGTTCGACTTCTTTGGCGATGTGGCGCTCACCGCCAGCGTGAAGGAACTGACCTTCTCGGGCAGCACCCGCATCCAGCACGGTTGTGCAGGCATGGCGCGCAATTGGATGCGTTTCAGTGGCCCGATCGACCCCTTGGAGGTGTTCATCCCCGTGGCCGATTCGCTGCGTGATGACCTCGGTGCGGTGATCGGCTCCGGTGCCTACCTCACCAGCGATGATCCGTACCGCACCTACGCGGCCTTCCTAAGTCCATTGAAGGACCGCAAGGACTATCCCGTGATGGCCGCGAAGGGCCTGTTGTACTACGATAAAGGCCGCAAGGAGTACATGATCGGTCCGAAGGACAAGATCCGCCAGCGCGATCTGCCTGGCGACCTTGTGAGCCTGGCCGTGGAGAATTGCCTGGTAATGGCCGATGGCCGGATCGATCATGGGGTGGATGTGGGCCGGATCAAGCTGACCAACGTGGGCACCTTGCGCCATGAAACGGAGGGCGACAAGACCACCACCTCCGAGGTGATGCTCGTGGACTTCCACTTCCTGGAGAACGCGTTGGAGCGCATGGCCGCCGAGATCCTGGCCTACCCCGAGCAGAAACAGGTGGACATCACCAAGACCTACTATGAACGTATGCTCCGCGAAGTGCTGGGCCTGGAGCGTTCGGATAAGCTGATCAGCGAACTGAGCATCAAGGGCGAGATCAAGAAACTGCCCGAGGAATTGGTGAAGCCCCTGGTGCTTGCCGATGTGAAGATGCGCTGGGATGGTCCCGAACAGAGCTGGGTGAGCGAGGGCCCCATCGGAATTGCCAGCATCCTGAAAAAGCCGGTGTACCGCTACGTGAAGGGCAAGGTGCATCTGGAGCGCAAGCGCAGCGGGAACATCCTCACCATCATGCTGATGCTGGACGACCAGACCTATTACTTCTTCCAGTACACGCGCAACATGCTCTATGCCTACAGCAGCGACCAGCAGTTCAACACCATGCTGAGCGAGGTGAAGGACGATAAGCGCAAGCTGGAGGATGGCAAGGACCTGCCCGCTTACCAGTACATTCTCACGAACAAGAAGAAGGTGGACGATTTCCGCGAACGCTTCGGATTGAACTGAACCATGGACCTCCCCTGGGTGTACGGGTTGGCCGCCGTGTTACTGGCCTATCTCTCCGGAAGCATTCCCACCAGCGTGTGGTGGGGCCGCGCATTTTATGGCGTTGATGTGCGCGAGCACGGAAGCCGCAATGCAGGGGCCACCAACACCTTCCGCGTGCTGGGTAGGAAGGCCGGTATACCTGTACTGCTGATCGATGTGGCCAAGGGCTTTCTGCCGGTCTTCCTGCTGCCGAAAATGGTGGGCGTAGCGGACGGTACACCCGGTTTCGATTGGCTGCGCGTGGCCTTGGTGGTGGCGGCCGTTGTTGGCCATTTGTACCCTGTGTTCGCGGGGTTCAAGGGAGGCAAGGGGGTGGCCACCTCGCTCGGTGGCGTGCTGGCCTTCCATCCGGGTGCCGCAGGTGTATGCGTGGCGGTGTTCCTGGTGGTCTTCCTCCTTTCCCGCTATGTGTCGCTCAGTTCCTTGTTCTCCGCGCTGTCGTTCCCGTTGTCCATGGCCTTCCTCTTTCATGAGGATAGCACCGTGAAGATCGGCTTCGCCATTGCCCTGTGCCTCCTGGTGTTCTACACGCACCGGGAGAACATCGGGCGGCTGCTCAAAGGCCAGGAGAACCGCATGAACCTGGCCGGTCGTTCCGGCCCATCGCAATGAAACCGTGGCGCACCAGCTTGCGTAAAAGCGCCCACTCTCGGATCATGACCCGCTTCGCGGTCATATTTATCGGCGTGCTCCTTCCGTTCCTGTCCCTCGGGCAGGGCGGTGATCAACAGCTGCGCGCCAAGGCGGATGCGCTCTTCAACGAGAAGCGCTACGCCGAGGCCATGCCCATGTACTCCCAGTTGGTCAGCCTTACCCCGGCCGACCGCGACCTCAACTACCGCTTTGGAGCGTGTTTGCTGTTCGGAGGCAGCGACAAGGAGAAGGCCATCGGGCACCTGAAATATGCCACCGAGGCGCCTTCCACCGACCCGCGCGCTTGGTATTGGCTGGGCCGTGCCTATCACCTGAACTACCGTTTCCGCGAGGCGCAGGCCGCTTACCAACGTTTCCTTGGCACCGACGATAAGAAGGCCATTGCCGAGCTCCCCGTTGATGCCCTCCAGAAGCAGTGCCGCAATGGGGAAAAGCTGCTGAACAACCTGAAGGAGATCACGGTGCGCAACAAGGTGGAGGTGGATGACAAGGAGTTCTTCCGCTTCTACGACCTCAGCGACATTGGCGGCAAGATCGTGGTGCTGCCTGAAGAGCTGCGTACCTCGTTGGACAAGAAGAGCAAGGAACGCTCGCTGGTCTACCTGCCCGAACGCGGTGGCCCCATCTACTTCAGCAGCTATGGCAAGGATGGCAAGACCGGGCGCGATATCTACCGCACCGAACTGCTGCCCGATGGCACCTTCGCTGCACCGGTGAAGCTGGCCGGCTACATCAACACCGATCAGGATGAGGACTTCCCATTCCTGCACCCCGACGGAAAGACCTTCTACTTCAGCAGCAAGGGGCACAACAGCATGGGCGGCTACGATGTGTTCCGCGCAGCCTATGACCGGGGCATGGATGCCTTCGGTCGTCCGGAGAACCTGGACTTCGCGGTGAACACACCCGATGATGACATTTTCTATCTCGTGGACCCCGAGGGCAAGGAGGCCTGCTTTGCCAGTGCACGCAGCAGTCGTCAAGGCCAGGTGCACGTGTACCGCGTGGCCACGGCCCAACTGCCCTTGGTGATCACCGTACTGAAGGGCACCTTCGCCAGCGAGTACGATGAACTGGACCGCAAGGCGCGCATCATGGTGGAGGACGCGCTTACCGGAGAGCAGGTGGCCGATGTGCGTACCGACCTCAACGGCAACTATGCGCTATCGCTGCCAAGGAGCGGCAGGTTCCGCTACAAAGTGGAGTGTGGCCCAACGGGCAAGACCCATGGCGGTATTGTGGAAGTGCCCCGTAGTGATGGTCCGAAGGCCTATCGCCAGGAGCTTACCCTAACGCGCAATGGCGATCAGGAACGCTTGGTCATCCGCAACTACTTCGAGACACCGTTGGATGATGACCTGTTAGCCCTTGCCTTGGATGAGATCAAGCGTAGGGCACGCCTTGATGTGAACGGTGATCGTCCCGTTGCGGCACAACCCGCTCCCGAGCCATCAGCCCCTGCCGATCTGATGACCCAGGCCGGATTCGCTGGCGATATGGATGAGCGTGCAGCGGTAAAGCTGGCCCAGGAAGATGCGTTGGAACTGGAACGGATGTCCGAGGAACTGTCGGTGCACGCGCAAGAGGCGTTCAGCATTGCGCTCGATGCCACCACCGAGGCCGAGCGTGAGACCCGTGAGGCCGAGGCACGAATTCAGGCCGCTGCCCAGGCTTCGACCGAAGAGGAGCGCAACGCCCTGATGGTGGAGGCGGCCCGCGCCCGCCAGCGTTCGCGCGAGGCCGCCATGCGTGCACAGGCCGCACACCGCACCGGGGTGGCCTTGGAGAGCGAGGCACAGACCACCCGCCAGAAGGCTGCGACGGCCACACGCTTGAGCACCGAACTGCAGGCCACCATGGCCGCAGGCAACGATGCCCGCACACTGGCCCATTTGACCGAACTGAAGCAGCGACTCGACACGAAGGCCCGGCCCGATCTGGATCCCGATGTCGCCGAAAAAGCACGTCGTACCCTTTCCGCACAGGAGAAGGAATCCGCGCGTTTGCTCACCGTTGCCAACGGCAAGCGCACCGAGGAGAACGAGATGACCGATCGCCTCAACCGCCTGAAGCGCGAGCAGACGGATGCACGCAGCAAGGCGAAGAAGGACGAGCTTCAACGGAGCATCGATGAACTGAGCGAACAATTGGCTGCGCAACACAGCGAGACCGAAGCTGCGTTCGCCAAGGCGCGGGCCGAGGAGAAACGCACGGCCACCCTGCGTGGACAGGCATCGCTCACGAAGCACTTGACCACCGGTGGTTCTGCCGGCGTGGCGACCCGATTGGACGCCGCACAAGTGGAGCAACTTGGTGGACGCATTGCGGGAAGCAGTGATCGCATCGAAGCACTGCCCATCGATGAGCGCTTCGATGCACAATTGGCCGTGTCGACCACCGAAGCGGAGTCTCGCACTTTCGATTGGGCGTTGGTCTCCGCTGCCAATGGTACAGGCGCTGCGCAAACCCCTACACAAGCGCAACAGCGCACTACCGAAGGCCAGGCCCAGGCGACTACCGGTCGCACGGCCGTGATGCCCAATTCGGGCAACGACCAACGCACACTGGAACAAGGGCAGGTTGGTGTAGTACCAGTGAGCACTGACCGGGATCGTGCTGAACAAGGACCTGTGCGCACGGAGCAGCAGACCGCGGATGCCAGCACAGAGGCTGCCAGGACCGGGAATGCGGCACAGCAGGGGCAACAAGGTCAGCAGGGCCAGCAGGAGAGTGGTCGCACAGAGGCACCCACTGTTGCGGTGGCTGTTGAGGCGGGCAAGCAGGGCGGGGGTGACCTGGCCGATGGCAATGACACACGGCCCGAGGTCACGGAGCAACAAGGCACCACGGACGGGACCAACACGGACCGTTTCGTAGTGGAGAACCAGCGCGATGAACTGCGCCAGCTGATCGCCGTGGAACGAGACCGTGGTCGTCGCGACAGCCTGCAGCGCATGCTGACCGAGATGGAGGCCAAGCTGGCGGCCATGGAAAAGGCAGATGCATTGGCAGAGAGCACCGATCGCTCGGCTGATGACCTTTCTGATGTGCAAGTCGACCCGGCCCGAACACCCTTGGTCTTCGACCGCAACGCACCGGCGAGCGCGATCCTCCCCAAGCTCTACGCCGACTATGACCGCGACCGGAAGAGCCTGATGGAACTGCCTGATGCCGACGAGCGTGCTGCGGGCCTCAACGGACTTGAACTGATGCTGGCAGATAGCATCCGCGAGGAGATGGCCCGTCAGGTGCAGTTGCTTGAGCTGGCGCCGCAGCGCGCCGAGGAGGTGCTGCCGCGTGTGGCCCGCTTGCGTGAAATGCGCGCCGAGCAGTTGCAAAAAGCTGAACAGCATCTCAGGGACAGGCAGAATGAGCTGGCCGCTCTGGGCACTGCCGATGGTGCTCCGAAAAGCACTGGTGCTTCTGATGGTGTGCGCGTTGCAGGCACCACCAACAGCGATCCGGTCAACGACCGCTTCGTGCAACTGGCGCCCTACGCCACCGATGTGTATGCCAGCAAGTTGGAGCACCGTGCGACCACGGTCGATGACGCTGTGGCCTTCAGGGATGCGGACCTGGCGCGCATGGAGGACCTCACCACCCGCATCGATTCACTCGAAGCGTACCTGGCCTCGGCAACACGTGATCGCGCTTATGACCGCACGCGCAAGGAGACCGATCGCCTGATCGATGAGCGATTGATCATCCGTGCCGACCTGGGCCAGCGCAGTGCGTACCTCACCAAGGAAGAGTGGCGCGCCGCCACCGATAGCATGAAGGTTTTGGACAAGGCCATCACCACCAAAGGATTCGCACCCACGGAGCCACTGCTCCTGATGGCGCAAGACTACCGCACCAGTGCCCAGGCCGGGTTTGATAAGGCCGCCCAGTTGCGCAAACGTGCCGACCGCTCGGAGGACATCATTCTGCGCGACAGCCTTTTCCGTACGGCATACCGCACCGAACTGGAAGCGCTGCGTGATGCCGATCGCTCCATCACCGTACGCAACTACCTGCTGGGCGATGCCCACCAGCGCGGCGAGACCCTGGCCTATGACGCCATTGCTGAGCGCATGTTCGGTCGCCCGGCCACCGAAGCGACCGCCAATACACCGGAGGTGGCACAGCGGACCATCGTGGAAGCACCCACTACCACCGCAGAGGTTACACCCCCACCAACGGAGCAGGTCGGAGGCAACGCTCAGAACATTGTTCCCACCATCGTGGCCACTGGTGTTGGCAATGATGGAAGTGCCGACCCGGTCACCACATCCGAGCAGCCCGAAGTGGCCGTTCAACGTGCGCCGGAAAGCGGAGCAGGGGCCGCGCCAGCAGCCATGCCGGCAACGACGACCACACCCGCGAGCGCATCGCTGGACCAGGCCCGGATCGATGCTGAGCGCATGGCCGCTGCTGCCGAGCAGCGTTTGTCGGCCGAACAGCGCTCGCCTGCCGCGCGCTATGAACGATTCCTGTCCAGTGAAGCGGGCAGCCTCACCAGCCTTGAGGCGGCAGACCCGTCCATGGACCCGCAATTGCTCACTATAAAGGCGGAAAGCGCCCGCACTACGGCTGCCGAACAACAACAGGACGCCATGCGCCTGCAGGACATGGCCGTGGCCTACGCGGATAGTGCGGCCACTGCGCGCAAGCGCGATCGTGACCGCTTGGAAAAGCTTGCCGTGCGTGCACGCATCGGAGGTGATTCATTACAGGCTGCCTCGCTGGTAAACGCCGAAAAGGCACGCGAACTGGAGTTGAGCGCGCGTCAGGCAGAGGCCGCACGACTTTCGCGTGAGCGGTTGGTGAAATACTACTACCTCTCCTCCGAAGAGCAGTTGATGGTGGAGGATGACACCGACCATAGCCGCTACTTCCAGGCCCGATCGCTTGCACTGGAGCAATACACAGCGGCCGATGATGCCAGCCGCGCGGCGGTGGGCAACCGTGAGGTGAGCGCTGTTCTACGTGCCGAGGCCAGGACCACCGAGCGCGATGCCGCCAATGGTCGTGTGCCTGCAGCTGTTGCGGTGGAACGCATGAACGTATTGAACGCCCGCGCCGATGCCCTCGACGCCCGGGCCGATTCATTGGACAATGTGGCCTCGCGACTGCGCGGTGCTGCGGCCATCAACGAGGCCCAGGCCGGGGTGATGCTCCAAGGCCTCAATGCCGATCGGTCCAGCAGTATCATGGCCTTGGAAATGCGCACACGCCGCACCGAACCGATGTTGGCCAGCGCCCGCATGCCGGCACCAAGCGCCGCAACCGGTGCGCCAGGCGCTGCTTCCACAGCACCTGTTCGTGCCACGGCACCTGCACCAACAGCTACGCCGGACCGTGCGCCAACGCCCGAGCCTGTCATTGCCCGCACCGAGGTGCCAACACCGTCAACGGGAACGCAGGCGGGTGAACGACCGGCGCCCGCAACAGCCGTCCGTTCGGAGCGTCCTGTCGTCGCTGCCGACGAACGTCCTTCGACCCTGCGCATGCCTGATGAACTGGTTACCGACATGTTCGAGCTGCGTGCGGCCACCGAGCGTCGCGAAGAGGCCATTCCCATGGACATGGAACTGCCCAAGGGCATCGTGTTCAAGGTGCAGATCGGAGCCTTCCGGAATGCCGTGCCGCAAGAGGCGTTCAGCGACATGACACCGGTGATGGGCGAGACCGTGGGCAATGGTCTGGTGCGCTACACCGCCGGCCTGTTCACCGGCTTCGAGCAGGCCGCGCGTGCCAAGGACCAGGTGCGCGACCGTGGCTACCGTGACGCCTTCGTAGTGGCCTACCGCGATGGCCAACGCATTCCATTGGGCGAGGCCATGCGCGCTGCCCGTGCCGAACAGGCCGCTGCACCGCTGGTGTCCGAGCGCGCACCAGCGCCCGCCAACACCGTGTTGGAACCTGCTGCACAACAGCCCGCCCCGGTTGTCATTCAGCCACCTACGCAGCCCTTGCCGCCCACCCCGGCCGAGGAGGCCGCACAGGTATTGGCCCGCTACCCGGCCACCGCGCAGGAGATCGTGGCCACCTTCGCTCCAGCGCCCGAGGCCACCAGCTACTACAATGTTCCTGGAGCCGCACCTGCCCGTCAGGTGGAGACGGTGAAGGGCCTCTTCTTCACCGTGCAGGTGGGTGTGTACAGCAAGCCCGTTCCGCTGGACAGGCTCTTCAACATCACCCCCCTCAACAGCGAGCTCACCGAAACGCAGAAGGTGCGCTACACCACCGGGCTCTACCTCGATGTGGAAAGTGCCCGGGTGCGCAAGGATGAGGCCGTGGTGCTCGGGGTGAAGGATGCCTTCATCACCGCCTACCTCAACGGCAAGCGCATCCCCATGCGCGAGGCCACCGCCCTGTTGGAGAAGTTCGGCCCGGAGATCCTGGCCAAGCCGTAGGCGCGGTACAGGCGAAGCGGCGCTCTCTTGGTCCGGTGATGCACGACACCGATCGGTACCGCTTAGTTTTGTGCCACCATGCGCGCACATTTCAGCCCCGAGGAGGCCCTGCTCGAAGAAGTGCTCTGCGAGACAGGTCCCGTGAAGGAGATCATTCTCCACAACGACGACGTGAACACCTTCGACCACGTGATCGAAAGCCTGGTGGACATCTGCGACCACGACCCCATCCAGGCCGAGCAATGCGCATGGATCGTGCATTACAACGGCAAATGCAGTGTGAAGCGCGGGACCTTCGATCAACTCGAGCCGCAGTGCACGGCCCTTCAGGAACGCGGACTTTCCGCCGACATACGATGAAACGGACCCTTGTGAAGAGCGCCGCCTTATTGGCCGCTATCGTGCTTGTGCAGGCCTGCGCCAAAGTGCCGATCACCGGAAGACGGCAGATGAACCTGGTGGGCGAGCCGGAGATCATGGCCATGGCCTCCACGCAATACGGCGAGTTCCTGGGCGCCAATCCCCCGCTGCCCGACAGTGATCAGCGCGTGCGCCAGGTGCGTGCCATCGGTCGCAAGCTGGCCGAAGCCGCCACCACCTTCCTCAACGACAACAAGGCCGGCGATCGGGTGGCCGGGTTCACGTGGGAGTTCAATGTGGTGAACGACAACACCGTGAACGCGTGGTGCATGCCCGGCGGTAAAGTGGTGGTGTACACAGGTATCCTGCCGGTCACGCTGAACGATGCAGGTCTGGCCGTGGTGATGGGCCACGAGATCGCCCATGCCATTGCGCGCCACGGCAACGAACGCATGAGCCAGGCCATCGCTCTGCAAGGTGCAGGCATGACCTTGGAAGTGCTCACCGCACAGAACCCCGGCCTTACCCGCGACATTTTCCTGCAGAGCATGGGCATTGGTAGCCAACTGGGCATGCTGGCCTACAGCCGCAAGCACGAGACCGAAGCCGACAAGATGGGCCTGGTGTTCATGGCCTTGGCCGGGTATGACCCGCGTGAGGCTCCCAAGTTCTGGCAGCGCATGAGCCAGGGCGGCGGACAGGCACCACCCGAGCTGCTGAGCACGCACCCCAGCGATGAGACCCGCATGCGCGACCTGGAGAACTACATGCCCGAGGCGCTGAAGTACTACAAGCCGTAAGCGACCGCGGCCGGTTCTTTTCCTTCCACCGATCTTCGTGGCATGTCGCGCCTTGTCGATCTGCCGAACACCATGCGCATGCTGCTCTGTAACCTGTGGCAGGCATTGGGTGGTGCGCTCCGCAGGCTGCTGAAGGTCTCGGGAGCATTGTTCCTGGTGCTGGCCCTGCTCGCGTTCACCCGCATGCCCTTTGATGCGCACCGTTGGCTGGGCACGGCGGCAGGGGAGTGTGCCACGGCACCGGATCTTATTGTGGTTTTGGGTGGAAGCGGCATGCCTTCGGGCCCCGAACTGTTGCGGCTGCATCGTGCTGCCGAGGTGGCCAGCGAATGGCCGAATGCCTCGCTGGCCGTGGTGCATCCCGGTGATCCGACAGCGCTCCTGGCCATGATCGATGAGTTGGTGCTCCGTGGTGTGGCCCGTTCGCGCATCGTTCCGGTGAACGAGGGCGACAACACCCGGGCGCAGGCATTGGCCATGGCACGGTCGCTCACCGGCCAACAGGACCGGCTGGCCTTGGTCACCGCTCCCGAGAACATGTACCGCAGTGTGTTGGCCTTCCGGAAGGCCGGATTGACAGCCGTGTGCGGCGCGCCCGCCTGGGACCATGCCATGTACCATGCGTTCGCTTATGAGCACCGCAGGATAGGGGGGAAGGACTGGGTGCCCGACGTGAGCGATGCCCCCGGCCTGCGCTACACCTGGTGGAACTACCTGAAGCTGGAGGTGACCGTGCTGCGCGAGTGGGTGGCCATTGCCTACTACCGCCTGAACGGGTGGATCTGAGCGACTTGCCCCACACTTCAACTTTTCTTCTTCGCTACATGGATCCTTTCCCTATCTTCGCAGCCGTTTTTCAGAGGACCCGTAGCTCAATTGGATAGAGCATCTGACTACGGATCAGAAGGTTTGGGGTTCGAATCCCTACGGGTCCGCGAATGACAGCAAGGCCTCCGCAGAGCGGGGGCCTTGTTCGTTTTCCGGCATGCCTGTTCTTCTTGACCGGCCTTATCACGAACAAGGCGATGTGGATAACCGGCGCGTGGTTACCTTCGGCATCCCTAACTCGATCCTTCACTCCGTCCCTTGTGTCTTGCATGGGACGTAATCACCATCCTCATGAGGAAGCTCATTACGCTTCGAACCAGTCTGCTCATTGCTTTAGGTGCAGTAGTCTCCATCTCGAATGCTCAGTTGAGCATTACCTCGCTGGGTACTCCGGTTACCACTGATTTTTCCATCGGGACATCGGCAACAGCCAGCCTTCCAACCGGTTGGAGGGTTGGCGGTACGTCGAACTCAACCGATTGGGCTTCACTTCAAACCTCGACTACGGTAGCGTATGGTTCTACTGGCACAGGTGCGGTAACGGGCACTTCTTCAGGGGGCGCTGTGAACTGGGCCAATGGTGTGACCGGGAGTTCCACGGACCGTGCAATTGGATTTCTGACCACAAGTGGTTTTACCTCTCCAAGGACAATTGCTTTCCGGTTCACGAACAACACTGGTGCGACGATCAACTCGATCGATGTAGCTTTTGATTATGAAAAGTACCGGTCAGGATCGAGGGCATTCGATTGGACGTTCTTTCATGGAAATGGCACCAATGCAACCACTGTAGCAACTAGTGGTGACCAGTCTTACGCGGCGGATGCGAATAATACGACCATCCTGAATCCTCCGACAGCGATCAGCAAGACATTTACCATTAGCGGGTTGAGCATTGCTAATGGGGATAGCTACACCCTGCGTTGGACTTTTACTGGAGTTAGTGGTAGTACGAATGGACAGGGCATAGGCTTGGATAATTTCTCGATTACACTAAATGGCACTCCTGCACCAGTCAACACCACTGTCAGCTTCGCTGGATCGGACCTCTCGGTCAACGAGAACGATGGTACGGCCAACCTGACCCTCGCCATTAGCAACTTCAGCACCACACAATCCACCAGCGTGGAAGTGGCGCTTACCAGCGGTGATGCCGCGCGGGTGAACAACTACACCACCCAGACCGTGACCTGGGCCGCCAACGATGGCGCCAATAAGACCGTGACGCTCACCATCAGTGATGATGCCCTTTGCACGGGGAACGCCGCCTTGGTCTTCACCCTCCAGAACATCTCGGGCGGCCAGGGTACGCCATCCATCGGAACACCTTCCACCCGCAACGTCGCCATCACGGACAACGAAACACCTGCCGATCCGGTGGCTACTGCGGCCACGGCGGTCGGGGTTACCGGCTTTACCGCCAACTGGAACGCCGTGCCCGGTGCCACCGGCTATTTCCTCGATGTGTACGAACTGGTGCCCACCAACGCTACGGACCTCTTCATCAGCGAGTATGTGGAGGGCTCCTCCAACAACAAGTATATCGAGATCTTCAACGGCACGGGTGCGACCGTGGACTTGAGCGACTACCGGTTGCGCCTGTATACCAACGGGTCGGGGACCGCATCCAATGATGTTCAGTTGAGCGGCACGCTGGCTTCGGGTGCCACAGTGGTCTATAGGAATGGCGCAGCTACGATCTATGGTGGTAGTGCGACTTCCAATACCGCCGTGGGCTTCAATGGTGATGATGCGGTGGCCTTGTTCAAGATCAGTTCATCGGCCAACGTGGACATCTTTGGTCGTATTGGCGAGGATCCCGGTGCTGCGTGGACCGGCACCGGTGGACGCACTACAGTAGATGCGACCCTTGTTCGTAACAGTGGTGTGCTCGGAGGCGTAACGACGAACCCGGGAAGTGGCTTCCCCACCTTGGATGCGGAGTGGCAAGTGTTCGGTATTGATAACGTGGCCAACCTAGGCAGCCACACCTACAATGGACAGACCCGGAGCTATGTCACGGGGTACAACAACGCCAGCGTGGGCAATGTCACTACGCTGAACATCATCGGTCTGGATCCGCTCACGACCTACTATTATGTAGTGCGCAGCACCGGCGGCTGCAGCACTGGCGAAGACAGCAATGAGATCAGCGCCACCACGTTGCCCGTACCGGCGTACTACAGCCAAGGCAACGGCAACGTGAACGACCCGATCTGGGCCACAACCCCGTCAGGAACCCCCGGCATGGCCGTTTGGACCCCCGGCAGCAGCATGGTGGTGCAGGCCGGCGACACCGTTACGGTGAACGCGGGCACCAGCATCAACGACCTGACCACCGAAGCAGGCAGCCGCCTGGTGATCGGCAACGAGATCCTCCTCAGCGTGTATGGCGACCTGCTCACCCTGGAGCAGTTCAGTGTTTCTGCCGCCAATGGTGAAGTGGAACTGGTCAGCACTTCGCCGGTCACGGTCAATAGCACGGGTGTGGTGGCCTTCAACAACCTTACGGTGAACACCCCTGCCGGCACCACGGTGAACGGTGGCGTGAACATCTTCGGCACCCTGCTGCTGGCCGATGGCGACTTCGATGCCACGAACGCCACGGTACGCCTGCGCAGCGATGCCAACCGCACCGGTCGTCTGGGGCCTGTTGCCGGCACGGCCGATTACCTCGGCGATCTGGTGGTGGAACGCTACATCCCTGGCGGGGCCACCAACTGGCGCATGCTGGGCAGCCCGGTGGACGGTGCCACCGTTGCCGAGTGGAACGACGACTTCTTTACGGCCGGTTTCCCCGGAAGCGACTACCCCAACTTCATCGTGGATGGCCAACCCTGGCCCAGCATCCGTCGCTACGACGAGAGCAACACCGGTACCGGCCAGAACGATGGCCTGATCGGTGTGGCCGGGGTGAGCGAGGCCCTGGTTCCCGGTCGTGGTTATGCCGTATGGTGCGGTGACAACTTGGGTGGAACGAACCCCTTCTTGATCGAGGTGCCCGGCCAGCCTGTTATCGCGGCCGCTCCGGTGACCCTGCCCATGACCTACACCAACACCGGCACTCCGCTGGTGGACGGCTACAACCTGGTGAGCAACCCCTTGCCTTCGCCCATCAGCTTCGCGGCCATCAACCGCGGCGCCGATGTGTTGAACCAGTACCTCAGCTACAACCCCACCAACGGGAACATTTCCAGCTGGAACGGTGTGATCGGTACCAACGGTGCCACCAACGTGATCCAGAGCAGCCAGGCCTTCTACCTGAAAGCCACCGGTACCTCGGTGACCACCACCGTGGATGAGAATGCCAAAGTGGCCAGCAACGCCGGCGGACTGTTCGGCGCTGACGGACAGACGGGCCTGCCCTTGCTCCGCCTTACGGTAGGAAGCACCCTCAACAGCTACAGCGATGAAGTAGTGGTGGTGTTCCAAGACGGCACACCAGCGTTCGGCGGTGGCGACGTGTCCAAAGTGGTGTTCAGCCATCCCGAGGCACCGCACATGGCCCTGCGTAGCACTGACGGTGAGGACCTCGCCATCGATATGTACGGCGCCTTCAGCACGGACATCAGCATCCCTGTGCTGGTGAACGCCCCGGTGAGCGGCACTTACACCGTGACCGCTGCGGAGCTTACCAGCCAGGTCGGCCTCAGCTGCTTCAGTCTGGAGGACCTGCTTACGGGTGTGATCACGCCGCTTACTGAAGGTGCTTCGTACAGCTTTGCCATCGAGGCGGGCGCCGACGCGACCCAGCCCCGCTTGGTGCTGCGCGCCACGGCCCCCGTTCCGTTCAACACCACCAATGCCACCTGCGCCAATACGCCGAACGGACAGGCCACGGTGGAAGGCGTTGCGGGTCCTGTTGACATTACCTGGACCGATGCATTCGGCAATGTGCTGCTGCAACAGACGGGCGTTAGCGGTTCAGCCACCTTTGGTGGTCTGGCGGCCGGTAGCTACAGCGTGCGCTTGGGCACAACGGCCGTTTGCGGCGAACTGGTCAGCGACTTCACCATCACCGCGCCCTTCGAACTGGAGGCGGTGGCCGAGGTGGTGAACGCCACCTGCGGCAACACGGCCGATGGAACGGTGGATGTGTTGGTGATGGGTGGTGTGGCTCCGTACACCTACCTCTGGAGCGACAACAGCACCAATGAGGACCTGGTGGCTGCCGCCGGGGTTTACAACCTCACTGTGACCGATGCCAACAACTGCACCTGGACCAGCGAAGCCTACCTGATCGACAGCAATGGTCCGGAGGCTGCGTTCACCGCGAGCGCCGAACTGGTGACCGTGGGTGTCGAAGTGGCCTTCCAAAGCTTCTCCGAGGCCGAGAGCCTGCTTTGGGACCTGGGTGATGGTACCACTTCTGAAGGCGCCGAGGTGGTGCATACATACATGCAGCCTGGTACATACACGGTGACCCTGACAGTGGCCGATGGCCTGTGCACGGACCAGGCCAGCATGGAGATCACGGTGGAACTGACCACCGGTGTGGCCTTCCAGAACGTGGCTGGTGCGGTGAATGCCTGGGCCACACCCAATAACATCGTGATCGAGCACGGCCTGAACAACCAGAGCCCCCTGCGCATCGAGCTGCTTGATGCCACGGGTCGCCTGCACCTGCAACGCCAGGTGGCCGCTACACCGGGCCGGATCCTGATCCCCTCGGAAGGCCTCGCAACGGGCATCTGGTTCGTCCGTATGACCAATGGCGATACCCTGCGCACCGTCCGTGTGCCGGTAGTGCGCTGAGGATCAAGACATTCGATGAATTGAAAGCCCCGCCGACCGGCGGGGCTTTCGCGTTGGGGGCATGGGGCAGGGTAGGGCGTTCGCCGGTTATTTTGAGCCATCCATCCGGCTTTTTCATCCCTCGGTGGAACCTTTTCGGGGTCGGTGACGAATAAAGGGCCGTTCCGCCGTGCGCGGGGCAAACTCTTCGACCATGAAAACGATGATGACAGTTTACACGCTTGCCGGTCGCCTGATGCGGCCGATGCTGACACTGGCCTTGGTGCTGGTGCTGATGGCCGATGCCATAGGGCAGTTGGCTGTTCCTTACACGGCCTCAGGCACTTACCAAGTGCCTACCGGTGTTTCGCAGGTCACTGTGGAATGCTGGGGAGGTGGTGGACGAGGTGGTACCCGATCCAATAACGGTGCTGGCGGTGGTGGCGGTGGCGGTGCTTATGCACGAAGCGTGCTCACCGTTACGCCGGGAACGTATACCGTTACCGTTGGTGCGGGCAGCAATGCTGCACCGGGCACCGGTGGAAGTTCATGGTTCGGTACGACCTCCACCATTTTCGCGGTCGGAGGTGCAAGTGTTATCAATAACAACCCCAACGGCGGAGTTGGCGGTGCCGCAGGTTCCTGCATTGGTGATGTGGTGTTCGGCGGCGGTGCAGGTGGAAATGGCACTGTGGTGCTTGGTGGCGGCGGCGGTGGTTCCAGTGCCGGTACTGCAGCGAACGGGAACAATGGTGCCAACCCTGCTGGTGCAACAGCACCCGCAGATGGTGGCGACGGCGGCAATGGCCGCAGTGGAAGCCAGGGTAACGGTTTGGCTGGCTCTGTTCCGGGTGGTGGTGGAGGCGGTGCCTGGAAGACGGGTGGAATGGCCACGCGAAATGGCGGTGCCGGCGCTGATGGTCAGGTGATCGTTGCAATGCCTTACACCGAGGCAACTTGCTTGACCACAACAGGAAGCTTCAATTCGATCGTCGATAACGGTTGTGCTGACAATGCAGCGACCCGAGTTTCCCTTCCTCAATCCGGATTGCCTACGACCTTGGGTACTGCCGCTGGCAATGCGCGTCTATTGAGCGTTGAGCTCATCGTGAGCCATACCTATCGTGGCGACTTGAATGTGACCCTGACCTCTCCTTCTGGAGTGACGCGCAATTTGTGGATCAACCGGAACACTACCGGTGATAATATCGGTAATCCGGCCAGCTGCCCGGGTGGCGCCTTTATTTTCCAGGACGGTGGTACGGCTTTGTCCACGATCGGGAATACGGTGAACAATCCGACCGGTACCTATGCCCCCGAGCAGACCTTGGCCGGTTTTTCCGGTGATCCCAACGGGACCTGGGTCTTGTCTATCTGCGACGATGAAGCATTAGATGTGGGGCATTTCCGCTACGTTCGTCTCAATTTCTGCACGGTGCCGGAGATCACGGCCACCAGCAGCAACAGTCCTGTCTGTGCAGGTAGCACCTTGAACCTGGGTGTTACGGCCACGGGAACTGCTCCGTTCACTTATGCTTGGACCGGTACAGGCACCTTCAGCCCCGGCACCAGCAGCCAAAACCCTTCGGTGACAGGTGCCGCCACGGGCAGCTACGGCATTACCGTGAGCAACGTTTGCGGTTCAACGAACACCACAGTGCCAGTTACAGTGACTCCGGCTCCCAGCGCCACCATCAGCTACACGGGTTCGCCCTATTGCAGCACGGGAGGCACGGCCAGCGTTACCCGCACGGGTACTGCTGGTGGCAGCTATAGCAGCTCGGTCGGTCTGAGCATCAACAGCAGCACCGGTGCCGTGGACCTCGCGGCCAGTACTGCCGGAACCTACACGGTCACTTACACCATTGCAGCCTCTGGCGGTTGCGCCCTGTTCCAGACCACGGCATCCATCACGGTCACCGCTGCCCCCAGCGCCTCCATCAGCTACGCGGGTTCGCCCTATTGCAGCGCATCCGGTCCAGGGGGCGTTACGCTGACCGGCACCTCGGGTGGAGCCTTCTCTGCAAGCCCTGCAGGTCTCAGCATCAATGCCTCCACCGGTGAAGTGGATCCTGGTGCCAGCACCCCCGGCACCTACACGGTGAACTACGACATCGCTGCAGCAGGCGGATGCGGAGCCTTCAACACCTCCACCAGTATTACGATCACAGGCTGCACCTATTACAGCCAAGGCAATGGAGGGGTGAACAGCGCCATCTGGGCCACCACGCCAGTGGGTACGCCCATTGCCGTGACCTGGAACAACACATCGTCCATGGTCATCCAGACCGGTGATACCATCACGGTCAACGCGAACACGGCCATCAACGACCTCACCACCGAAGCAACGAGCCGTCTGGTGGTCAATGCCGGCAATATGTTGAACGTGCATGGTGACCTGCTCACCCTGGCCCAGTTCACTGTTGCGGCCGCTTCGGGCGAAGTGACCTTGGAGAGCACGGCGCCAGTATCCATTGCCATAACGGGAACGGTAGCCTTCAACGACCTTACGGTGAACGCCAGCGCGGGTGTTACCGTGACCGGTGGCCTGAACATCTTCGGAACCCTGCAACTGAACGACGGTACCTTCAATGCCAGCGCTGCCACAGTGCAGTTGCGCAGCGATGCGACCCGCACCGGCCGTCTTGGTCCTGTAGACCCGTCGGCCTCCTATACGGGTGACCTGACCGTGCAGCGCTACATACCCGGTGGTGCCACCAACTGGCGTCTGTTGGGCACTCCGGTTGCCGGTGAGACCGTGAACGATTGGAAGGACGACTTCTTCATGGCGGGTTTCCCCGGTTCGCACTACCCCAATTTCTACAGCCCCACGGGCAGTGGTATCCTGTGGCCCAGCGTGCGTAAGTACGACGAGACCGTGGCCGATGCCGATGTCAACCAGGGCATGATCGGTGTGGCCGGTACCTCCGAAGCACTTTCAACAGGCCTGGGTTACGCGGTATGGAGCGGCGACAACCTTGGTGGTACCAATCCCTTCCTTGTGGATGTGACGGGTGCCCCCAATGTGGCCAACACGCCCATCACGCTTCCCCTCACGTGGACCAACAGCGGCAACCCTGCCGCCGATGGCTACAACCTGGTGAGCAACCCGCTGCCTTCGCCGATCGACTTCGCGTCCATCAGCCTCGGTAGTGATGTGCAGAACTTCTACTGGATCTACAACCCGGCCAATGGTAACAACGCCACTTGGAACGGTACGGTCGGCACCAATGGCGCCAATGGTATCATCCAGAGCAGCCAAGGCTTCTGGTTGAAAGCGGATGGTCCTGCAGTGACCACCACGGTGGATGAGAGCGCCAAAGTGTCCGGCAATACCGGTGGTGTGTTCGGTGGTTCGCTGGATGGCCCCATGCCCATGGTGCGCCTGCGCCTCGCCAGCACCGTGAACAGCTACAGCGATGAAGCGGTGGTGGTGTTCCAGGATGGCACCCCTGCGTTCGAGTCGAACGATGTGGCCAAGTTCGTCTTCAGCCACCCACAGGCCCCGCAGATCGCCACGCGCAGCAGCGATGACCATAACCTGGCCATCAGTATGTACGGTGCGTTCAGCAATGCCATCACCATCCCCGTGCTGGTCAACGTTGCGGTGAACGGTACCTATACGGTGACCGCCACCGAAATGGAAGGCATCACCGGGCTCAGCTGCATCACCATTGAGGATCTCCAGACCGGCACCATTACGCCGCTCACTGAAGGAGCGAGCTACAGCTTCGTAATGCTCGCCAATGACAACGAGAACGAACCGCGCCTGCTGTTGCACGCCACTGCTCCGGTACAGCGTACAGTTGAAGCTGTGAGCTGCAATGGCCAAGCAGATGGTAGTGCAACGGTGACCTTGCCCGGCGGCAACGACCAAATGGTGACCTGGATGACCGCCTTCGGGCAGGTGATCGCACAGCAGACCATGATCAACGGCACAGCGACCATCAACGGTCTCGAAGCTGGCAACTACAGCGTGAGCGTGGCGGTTCAGCAGGGTTGTCCCTCCATTATCAACGACTTCACCCTCACACAACCCTTCGCGTTGGAAGTACAGTCCTCCGTGCAGGATGCCAGCTGCCCTGATGCCAATGATGGTGTTGTGGTGCTGGAGGTCCTGGGCGGTACGGCCCCGCACACCTCCACGTGGAGCAACGGCGCCAACGGTGGGATCATCAGCGCTGCACCCGGCACATACACCGTGCTGGTGACCGACGCGAACGGTTGCACCACCGAAAGCACGGCTGTCGTGGGCAGTGCGCCTGCACCTGTCACCGATATCGTTGTGGATCAACCCGTGGTCATGCTGGGTACACCCATCCTGTTCAGCACCACGGCCAACGACCTGGATGCCATCTTCTGGGACCTGGGCGATGGCACAACCAGCACCGAGCCTGAGTTCGAGCATACCTACTCGGTGCCCGGTACCTACATCGTAACGCAGACGCTGACCCTTGGTGCCTGCACCGCTACTGCCTCGGCTGAGGTGGAAGTGGAACTTACAACGGGCGCGGCCTCGGGTGAAGCGGTCGAAGGGATCCGTGCCTGGGTATCCGCTGAAGGCTTCGTTGTGGACATCGCGCACTTCGGCGAGCCGGTTCTGATCGAGCTTCGTGATGCGGCCGGCAGGCTCCACGCCACCCAACGTGCTGCCGGTGTGCCCTCGCGCATCATCATCCCGCACAGTGATCTGGCCACCGGTATCTGGCTGATCAACGTCCGGGAAGGGAACAACAAGACGACCTTCCGACTGCCGCTTATCCGGTAGTTGTTGTCCAGACCTTGCTGGCAAAGCCCCCGGTCCATCGCCGGGGGCTTCGCTTTTTCGCTCTTCGGTCAGTGAGGGGGCAATGCCACGTACCTTTCGGCCGCATCATGGGGAAAAAACTGATCATCGCCGTTGGGCTGCTTTTCACGCTCACCGGTTGCCTTACCATCGAGGAGAACTACAACTTCAAGAAGAATGGTAGTGGCACCATGGAATACGTGGTGGACATGAGCGAACTGGGTGAGATGCTCAAGAGCTTCGAAGCCCTTTCAGAGGATAAGGACAAGCCCAAGGATGATCTGGGTATGCTGGACCTGAAGGACAACTTGCAGAAGCTTTCGTCGCTTCCGGGTATCAGCAAGGTGAAGCTGAAGAAGGAGGAATGGGTGCAGCGGATCAGCTTCAAGTTCAACGACCTGAATGCGCTCAATTCGGCGCTCAATGTGCTTTTGCCCGATAGCAGTGGTGAGTCGCACAGGTTTTTCGCTTGGGAGGGTAATTCACTGGTGCGAACGAATAACCGCCATGCCCAGGAACTGGGTGCCGGGCTTGGTCAGCAGGAGGAAGCGCTGGAAGGGGAGGAGGGTGGCGACCTGAACATGGGCGCCCTGCTGTCGATGATGAAATACAAATACCACTTCGTGTTCGCGAGCAATGTTGACAGTACGGTGGTGGCCGAAGGCTTGTCCAATACGGCCACGAAGCCACGCGAAGTGAACGTGGACACGGATTGGGGTATCATTGCCCGCGATCCCAAAGCGCTTGACCTACGCATTACCTTGCGCAAGTAGCAAGGCGAACGCCATGGAATACCTGTTGGAGACCGCCATACGTTTGGCCGCCAAGGTGCACAAGGGCCAGACCGACCGTTTCGGTAAGCCCTACATCCTGCACGTCATGCGTGTAATGATGCGAGGTCACGATTTCGATGAACAGGTGCTCGGCGCCTTGCACGATGTATTGGAACGGTCGGACCTTACCATGGTGGAGCTGGAGAAAAAAGGGTTCTCTCCACGTGTGCTGAAGGCCTTGCAGCACATCACCCGCGTGCCCGAAGAGACCTATGAACAGTACATTGATCGCGTGGTGCAGGACAATCTCGCCATACGCGTGAAGCTGCATGACCTGGCCGATAAGATGGACCTCTTGCATGTGGAGCAGTTGGACCCTTCTGACCTGAAGCGGTACAACAAGCAGCTTGTGGCCTATCACCGTATGAAACGCATGGTGGAAGAGGCCAAGGCCAACATGACCCTGAGCGCTGTACGGCGCTGAGGTACAGGGGTCTTCAGCAGGCCCTGGTCCGGAAGGCAGCCTATCTTCGCGGCCCATCCAGACCACACCATGCGCAAACTCCTTTCCGTTCTACTTGCTGCACCGCTTTTCATTGCATGCGGAGGCGATCACACGGATGCCACCGCATCCAATGCCGATAGTACGGCCGTAGCCGACACCTTCCAATGGGAGGCCGAACAGTTCGCGGATGTCCGCGTGCTCCGCTACCAGATACCGGGTTGGGACCAGCTCACCCTTCAACAGAAACAGTTGTGTTACTACCTCAACATGGCCGGCCTTTCCGGGCGGGACATCATGTGGGACCAGAACTACAAGCACAACCTGAAGATCCGCCGGGCCTTGGAGGCGGTGCTGTCCAACTACAAGGGTGAACGCAGTGGTACCGATTGGGACAATTTCATGCTGTACGCCAAGCAGGTGTTCTTCAGCAACGGCATTCACCACCACTACAGCAACGACAAGCACACGCCAGCTTTCCCGCAGGCGTACTTCGAGCAGTTGTTGAAAGAGAGCGATGCTTCGCTGGCCCCAGAGGTGCTGGCCGCCATTTTCGATCCCAGCATCGACGCAAAGAAAGTGAGCCTGGATGCCGATAAGGACCCCGTGCTCGCCAGCGCTGTGAACTTCTATGGTGACGACATCAGCCAAAAGGAAGTGGAGAAGTTCTACGCCGCCATCGAGAAGAAGAACGACCCCCAGCCGCTGAGCTATGGGCTCAACAGCCGTTTGGTGCGTGGCAAGGATGGCAAGTTGATGGAGCAGGTCTACAAGGTGGACGGTCTCTATGGAGCCGCTTTGGCCGAAAGCGTGAAGTGGCTGGAGAAGGCTGTTTCCGTTGCTGAAACACCCGAACAGAAGACCGCATTGGAGCTTTTGATCAAGTACTACCGTACGGGTGACCTGAGGACCTGGGATGACTTTAACGTGGCGTGGGTGAAGGACACCAAGAGCACGGTGGATTACATCCTCGGGTTCATTGAGGTGTACAACGACCCCATTGGAAAGCGCGGCAGCTACGAGGCAATTGTGGAAGTGAACGATCCCGAGGCCACCAAGAGCATGGCCGTGATCATGGAGAACGCCCAGTGGTTCGAGGACAACTCGCCCCTGCTTCCCCAGCACAAGAAGAAGAACGTGGTGGGCATAACCTACCGCTTCATCAACACCGTGGGCGAGGCTGGTGATGCCGCACCCAGCACCCCGGTGGGCGTTAACCTGCCGAACGCCAACTGGATCCGTACGGCGCACGGAAGCAAGAGCGTGAGCCTTGGCAACATCAGTGATGCCTACGACAAGAGCAGTGGCCAGAGCAGCCTCGAAGTGTTCTGCCACGACGCGGAAGAGATCGCTCGCGCCAAGGAACACGGCAGCTTGGCCGGCAAACTTCACACCGCTCTGCACGAGGTGATCGGCCATGCCAGCGGACAGTTGGAGCCCGGAATTGGCGAGACCGATGCCACATTGAAGACCTATGCCAGCACCTTGGAGGAGGGACGTGCCGACCTGGTGGCCCTCTATTTCGTAATGGACCCCAAACTGGTGGAACTGGGCGTTATGCCGAGCTTGGAAGTGGGTAAGGCCGAATACGACTCCTACATCCGCAATGGCCTTATGGTGCAGTTGCGCCGGATCAAGCCGGGCAAGGTCATTGAAGAGGCACACATGCGCAACCGCCAATGGGTAAGCGCATGGGTGTACGAGAAGGGCATGGCCGACAGCGTGATCGTGAAGGTGCAGCGCAACGGCGAGACCTACTTCGATATCCGCGATTACGACAAGCTGCGTGTGCTGTTCGGTGATCTTCTCCGTGAAGTGCAGCGCATCAAGAGCCAAGGCGACTACGAGGCTGGCAAGGCCTTGGTGGAGAACTATGGCGTGAAGGTGGACCAGGCGTTGCACGCCGAGGTATTGAAGCGTGCGGAGAAGATCAAGACCGCTCCTTACGCCGGGTTCATTCAACCTGAAATGGAGGCTGTGGTGGACGCGAACGGGAACATCACCGACGTGAAGGTGACCTATCCCA
The DNA here is from genome assembly GCA_016788295.1 of Flavobacteriales bacterium. Classification (GTDB taxonomy): domain Bacteria; phylum Bacteroidota; class Bacteroidia; order Flavobacteriales_F; family PHOS-HE28; genus PHOS-HE28. Next base: position 71,839 of record JAEUSY010000005.1, on the reverse strand, counting down.
AGGACCTCATTGGCCAGATGCTGCGTTACGGCCAGCAGTTCAGCTTCCTGCCGGACGAGAACTAGACCGAGCGATGGACCATGCTCCCGTTGACCATCGGTCGGCGGGAGCATTTTTTTCTGGCATGTTGTAACCTGTGTATCGCAGCCTCCGTTCAACCGGGTGTCCAAGTAGTTCAGAGGTCGATCTGAAGAGTCACGTTGCCCCTGTCCGCCGCCCGGTGGATGGGGGCTTCGTGCTTCAGGTGGGTGCGATTTTTTTTACCCCGCGATCGGCGAAAGATGTTCTGTTATATTTGCCGCCCCTGCGGAGAGATCCACTTACCGAAGTGGCGGAATTGGTAGACGCGCACGTTTCAGGGGCGTGTGACCGAAAGGTTGTGCGGGTTCGAGTCCCGCCTTCGGTACAGCAAAGGCGACCCATGGTCGCCTTTGTTCTTTCCTGATGTCGTGCGTTCCGTTCCGCCGTTATTCGGAACTTACTTTCACCCCCGATCATGGGCATCCGCAAGTTCCACACCCGCCGCGTTTGGCATAATACGCAACTGGTAATATGGCTGGCTCCCTTGCTTCTTCTTGCCGGGGTCATATCGGTCACCTTGCTCGATACGTTCAGCTACATGATCGCCATAACAGTGTTGTGTGCCGTGGCTGCGGTCATCGCATTGGTCCGCGACGTACGCAAACGGTATGTGTATGTGCTTGACGATGAAGGTCTGCACATTGAAAAGGATGGACAGGCTGAATATGTGCCGATGATCGAGGTGGTGGATGCTAGCCTGATCGATCGTGCTGCTGCACGGGAGTATATCAAATCACGGTCACAAGGGATGAGCAAGGCACAGGCCCGACTTCGATACCTTGCCTACATCCGATTCTGTTCGGTGGATATCGGACGATCATCGCTTACAGGGGGGCTGGGTAGAAGCCTGATCGATCGGCTGCCCGAAGCTCGGCACGACCTAGTGCTCATGCGCCTTAAGGATGGCACGGACCTCCTACTGTCACCGGACTATAATCAGGAGATGGTGACATCCCTGAGCAAGAACGCCCGCCGCAGCAGTGACCTGGCACAGGGTAAATGACCCTTGTCGAACCTTCAGTTCACACGGACCCGCTGCCCCAAACGGAGCGTGCTGCTTGCGCTGATCCCGTTCAAGCGACAAAGGCTTGATACGGAAGTGCCATTCCTTCTGGCAATGGCAGAGAGGGTATCGCCGGAGCGTACTACATGATAGCGCCGCGTGCCTGCAGTGGCCTTTGCAGCTGCGATCGTTGCAAAGGTGCCTTTGTGTATGTCGAACGTATGGGCCTTCAATTGCCCTTTTTCGATATCAAAGACCAGTGATGGATCAATGGGTTGGTCAAGAAAGCGTACTTCGAAGTGCAGGTGGCTGCCGTAGCTCCGACCCGTGTTCCCACCCAACCCTAGAACGTCACCTGCTTCAACCATTTGACCGGGCTCCACCATTCGTTTGCTCAAATGGGCATAAAGTGTCTCAAGGCCGTTCTGGTGGCGGACCACCACTACATGCCCGAACGACTTGTTGTATTTGGAGATCCGGACCATTCCCGCGAACGCACTTTTCACGGGGTCACCGGTCTCGAGCTCCAGGTCTATGCCGTAGTGCATTCGACCCCTGCGCGGACCGAAAGGCGAATTGAGCTTGCCGTCGCAAGGGATGGCGTGGTCGCAGTCCTGTTGGCTCAGGACCAAACGCAGAGTGTCATGCACGAACCGTGCGGTGTTGCCGCGGTCGAAGATCACGTCCGTATTCCAGTGGCAGTACATATCGTACCCCGGGATATAGGACAATGAGTCGTTCACATCCCAGACCAACGGAGAAATGGCGATCCGGGGCACAACAGGGTCCACGGAGCCACCGTCCTCCATCAGAAGCTCCTCATAGATGTCCAAACCTTCCGGACCGCCATGGTCCAGCGAATCGGTCTGCGCCATCACCGGTCGCACAGCCCCCCAAAGGGCCGCGGTCAGCAGAATGGCGGTGAGTTTCATGGGCGGCAAAACTATCCGTATGCACGGACCTCACAACCCTTCTGCGGCACCGGCTGTCAAACACTGTTCGTGAGATCGCCTTCGTCCACCTGAAACGCAGTGTTCATAGGGGTTTTCGGCGTTCTTGTCGAGCGTTAAAGTCTGTTAAGGCTTGATCGAAGGCTCGCGAGGTGGACATGCCTTAAGGTTGTTTACAACTTTTGCGGGCACAAGACCGATGGAGCACAGCAAGGGCACGAGTTTCGCAGCGCCTAAGGACATGGGAGAGAAGGAAGTAAAGCCCCCCAAGTGGTTCGCAGGTTATGGCGATCGGCTGGCGCGTACAGTGGTGATGTACCTGGCGGCGTTGGTCCTTGCGCTGCCTTTGTTCGTGATCATCGACCCCTACATCCCCGAGGTGGTGCTACCATGGTGGGGAGGTGTTCGCGTGGACCAAGTGCTCACGTTCGCGGCGGTCATTGGGGCCTTCATGGTCCTTGTTCGGCGCTTCCAGTTGGTGGTGTACGGTGCATTGCTCATCGCACTCGTCGGCCTGTCGGTTACGAGCATCATCGGTAATTACACCTTCGGGGACCTTTTTACCAACTACTCCCAGTGGCTGAGGTCATTGCAAATGACCGCTTCACAGGTACCCATGGCCTCACAACGGCTCGACCCGTTCCATGATGCCGAGAAGTTGAGGGCTTTGGTGAATGAGCTTGATCCTGCCGTACGCAAGGCCGCGATCCTAATGGCCACGGCCAATTTCAAGGAGGTGAAAGTGGCGGGCGATGAGGTGGTCCTCGTGCGTGCGCTCTCCATCTTCAAAGAGATAAATAGCACGTGGACCTATGTCTCCGACCCAAAGGGCCGGGAGTATTTCGCGCCTACGGCCGAGAGCATCGAACTGATGGCCGGCGATTGCGACGATCATGCTGTTCTGATGGCCGCTTTGATCAGCGCTGTTGGTGGTGAGGTGCGTTTGGTGCGCACCACCGGTCATGTTTATCCCGAACTTCTCGTTGGTAACGATGAGCGGCTTGAACGTGCAGCTTACCTCATCCGCAAGGTCCTGTTCGTCAAGGAGGTGGGTGATGCCCCGCTCTACCACCACACCGATTCGGACGGAAGGCATTGGATCAACTTGGATTATACCCGCAACTACCCCGGTGGAGAGTTGATGAACGAGCGTATCATCGGTATTCTGGAACCCTGAGCACTTCCGAACGTAGCGCTGATGGGCCAGATGGATACCTTCGTGTCCCCACGATGAAGCGATTGGTCCAACCTGCCGAATTGGCGAAGGCCAGCCATATGCGGCCTGGTGATCCGCGTATCACCTTGCTTACGGAGGTGAGCGGTCTGAAACGGTTGGAACGTTTCTACAATTCCATTGAGGACCTCCATGACCTTGAGTTCGTGGACGGGGTGTTCCGCAATCTGGAGTTGGACATTGAGGTAGCCAAAGAGGATCTGGATAACATTCCCAAGGAAGGCGGTTTGGTTTTCGTGGCCAACCATCCCTATGGTGCCATCGATGGTCTGGCCTTGGTGAAGGTACTTGGCAGAATAAGGCCTGACCTGAAGGTGATGGCCAACTTCCTGCTCCGTCAATTGGAGCCGCTCAAGGACCGGTTCATTGGGGTGAATCCGTTCGAACAGTTGGGCTCGTTGAGCAGCTTCCAAGGCATGCGCCAGGCCTTGGCCCACGTGAAGGATGGTGGAGCGCTTGCCGTTTTCCCTGCGGGGGAGGTAAGTAGTTGGCATACCGATGTAAAGGCCGTTGCCGATCCGCGGTGGAAGTCCCCGGTCGTAAAGCTCATGCAACATGCCGAGGTGCCTGTAGTGCCTGTCTGGTTCGATGGCGCGAACAGCCTGGTCTTTCACATGCTGGGCATGATCCATCCGAACTTGCGCACACTTGCGTTGCCCGGAGAAATGCTCCGTATGCGTGGGCGATCAGTGCGTATGCGCATAGGCAAGCCGATACCCGTCAAGGAGATCTCAGCGTTCACCTCAACGGACCAATTGGCGCGCTTCCTGCGTGCACGTACCTATGCGCTTGGCAGCGGTTTAAAGGTGAAGCGGGACCTGTTCGAACCGCTACGATTCCCTGCTCGCCCCAAGCCTGTTGTTGAGCCTGTCCCGGCCGAGGTGCTCGAACGGGAGATCGCTACATTAAGCGACCTGAAGATCAACGAGCAGGCTGAGTTCGAGCTTTTTCTGGCCCCGAGCAGCCGTATTCCCAATATCCTTCGCGAGATAGGCCGTTTGCGTGAGACCACATTCAGGGCGGTGGGCGAGGGCACGAACAAGGCAACGGACCTTGATGAGTTCGACATCTATTACGACCACTTGTTCCTCTGGGACCGTGAGCAGCGCAGGTTAGTGGGCTCCTACCGGATCGGTGATGGCGCTCGCATCATGAAGCGCTACGGCAAACGGGGCTTCTACACCAGCACATTGTTCCGTATGGGCCGCCCCATGGAACGTGTGTTGCGCAGAAGCTTCGAACTGGGACGGTCCTTTGTTGCACAGGAATACCAACGGCAGCGCCTGCCGCTGTACATGCTGTGGCGAGGTCTGCTCCTGCATATCACCGCCAATCCGGAGCACCGCTACCTCATTGGACCGGTAAGCATCAGCGGTACGTACAGTCGGTTCTCTCGTGAGCTGATCATGGAGTTCGTGCATCAGCACCACTACGATCACGAGCTTGCGCAGCATGTGGTGCCACGCAATCGGTTCAAGGTGGCGCGCGACAATGGCGACAATGCTGTGCTGGTGGAAGCCTCGAAGGCGGACCTGAAGAAAATGGACCGGTTGATCGCGGAGGTGGACCCGCACGAAACGGCCATGCCTGTTCTATTGAAGAAATACCTGCTGCTGAATGCCCGTATCATCGGGTTCAATCGGGATCCCCGGTTCAATGACGCGCTTGACGGCCTGATGGTACTGGATCTGGAGAAGTTGCCAGAGCGTACTGTAGAGGACCTTCGTAAGGGAATGTCTGAGGTCTGATCAGGCGAGTTCCACTTGCAGGCTTTCCGCAGCCTTGGTCATTACCTTTTCCTGTGTGGCGTGCTGGTGCATGTACAGGCTCCATTTGCCTTGTGCGTATTCAAGCGCGCTCAAGTGTTCGATCCAATCGCCGGAGTTCATGTACCCTACGCTGCCATGCGGCAAGGTTATCCGCCTTATCTGTGGTTGGTGGATATGGCCGCACACCACATGGTCAAGTCCATCGGTTATGGCGATGTGCGCTGCCGTTCGTTCGAAGTCGTTGATATAGGCCACGGCTTTTTTCACCCGTTGCTTGATGCGCTGGCTGAAGCTCATGCGCGGTCTTCCCATGCGCTCCAAGGTCCAGTTCACCGTGTTGTTCAGCCTGATCAGTAGGTCATACCCGACACCGCCCAATTTGGCCAGCCAACGTGCCTGGGTCGTGCTCACATCGAATATGTCCCCATGGAAGAACCAGTATCGCTCCCCGCCAATGGTGAGCATGAGCTTATCGAGCAGCTGCAGGTTGCCCAACGTTGCCGGGCTATACCTGCGTAATGCATCATCATGATTCCCCGTGATGTAGTATACCGGCACTTTGGAGGCCAACTTCATCAGGCGCTTCAGAACCTGCATGTGGCTCTTGGGAAAGTAGCTCTTCTTGAATTGCCAGATGTCGATGATGTCGCCATTCAGGATGACCATGCGAGGCCGTACCGAGCGCAGGTAGCTGTGCAACTCCTTGGCCCTGCAGCCATAGGTGCCCAGGTGTATGTCGGAGAGAACGAGGATGTCAATGTCGCGTTTCATGTGATGATCCGCATGCCATTGGTCGGGCCTCCGGATGTGCAAAACAACCGGGCGCATATTGTGGGTGTGTGGCCCCGCTGTTAACTCATGGGCAACCATCAACACCGATCGTTCATTGTTCGGCGACCTTTGCGAAATGGAAAAGGGTCTCACATTGGTCCTCGGTGCCAGTCCACATGCGGACAGGTATAGTTATTTGGCCACGGTCCGGTTGGTGTCCCAAGGCCATGCCGTAGTGGCAGTTGGGAACCGGGACGGAATAGTGGCCGGCATACCCATCGTTCGGACCATTCCGGAGGGCACGCGCGTGGACACGGTAACGCTCTACCTGAACCCTGTGAACCAGCGGCAGTGGCAGCCCCGGATAATGGAACTACGTCCACGGCGTATCATTTTCAATCCGGGTACGGAGGATGATACGTTCGCTGCTGCAGCTGAAATGGCCGGTATCGAAGTGGTGGAAGGGTGTACCCTTGTGATGCTTGCGGCCGGTACCTATTGATCGGGTCATCCACTAAAAAAATAAGGCCCCCGCAACAGCGGAGGCCTTATTCATTGGATCAGGTCGCTCGATCAACGACCGAGGATCAGTTTCTGGGTGCTGCTACCGCGGCTATTGGAGGCGCGCAGCATGTACATGCCATCGGCAAGGCCCATGCCACGCGTGCTCAGCTCGATGTTCGCGCCGCCCATGGGCTGGAATACATTGCTGTACACCACCGCACCGCGCAGATCGGTGATGACCACTTCGGTGCGATCATCCTCCATTCCGAGGACCTGTAGGGTGAAGTGATCGTTCGTCGGGTTGGGGAACACGTTCACGAAACCTTCGCCCATCAGGTCGATCAAGCCCACTGGAGTGGCGATATTGATGTCGTCGATGAACAGGTTGTTCGAGAATGGACCACTGCTGAAGCGGAAGCGGAAGCGCACATTGTTCGTGAGCACCGAGGCAGGCAACGTAATGGTGCGCAGGGACCACTGGCTGGGCGGCATCGAAGCATCGTTACCATTGTTCACCAAGGCGGTTCCGTTCAATTCGCCAGGCAGCTGGGTCCAGGTTCGTCCACAATCGGTGCTGCGGAACACCTGGAGCTTTTCACTGATGAGTGAATCGGTATTGGTCTGGGTCGAATAGGACCAGCGGAAGGCCAGCACCGCACTGCTGATACCGCTCAGGTTCACCAGCGGGGTGACGAGTTCATCGATGTCGTTCTCATTGTTCGGGTCCAGCAGGTCCAGTTGGTTGCGATCACCACTGTTCAACATGGCACAGGCCGATCCTGTGTGTCCACCACCCGTGTAGCGGCGGAAGAAGGTGTGGTTGTTATCGTAGTTGGCGGTGAAGTAGGGGTAGAGGTTCTCTCCTTCCTGCGTTTCAAAGCTCTCGAAGAACGCGCCCATGGCGGTCTCGGCGGATCCGATCAGCACCGCGTACTCATTCGTCTTGGACGATGAACCTTGGTCGTTGCTAACGGTAAGGGTCACGGTCTTCCAACCGGGTGAAGAGAAGGACACTGTGGGGTTGCGTTGGTTCGAGGTGGACGGGTTGCCATCCTGGAAGGTCCAGGACCAGGAATTGGGGAACGCAAGGGTGGAATTATCCACAAAGCGGACATTCACGCCGGTGCATGCCGTTGGCGTAAAGGGAACAGCGGGGTTGCTCGGGTTGGTGCCGACCTGAGCGTAGAAATCAGCTGCTGGGGCGCAGGTCACCTCTGAACCTGGGGCCACACCGGTGAGGAACAGGTTCTCATTCGTCCACAGCAGGTCGCGCTGAAGCGATGGTGAGTTCAGTGCTGCGCGCATGCGGGCCACCTGACCTTCGGTGAACATCTTGGAGCAGTAGGAATACTCCATGTAGTTGTCCACGTTCTCCTGGATCTCGGGGTCACAATCAGCGCGCTGGCCAACGTTGGGGCAGCAGCTCCAACCGCGGGTGAGCGGGGTGTCGTCCACGCCATCATCACCACACTCAGGCACCATGTGGCAGGCAGGCGCATTTTCCGGCAGACCATTGTTGGATCCCCATACGTGGGCGAGCGACAGGTAGTGCCCCACTTCGTGCGTAAGCGCACGTGAACGTCCAACGCTTCCGGTACCGCTGCTGCTGCCATCACCCACATAATCATGCAGGATCATTACGCCGTCCAGAAGTGAGCCCAATCCAGGGCCACCTGCGGTGAAATATCCGGCAGCACCGCTGCGAATACCGCGGCAGATCCAGATGTTCAGATATTGGTTGCGCGGCCAGGGCGACAACTTTGAAGTGGATTCTCCCACGAGCGTCTCCGCCGTGCGCGTGCGGGTGATCCCGTTGGTGCAGTTGCCGAAAGGGTCCTTGGTGGCGAAGCGGAACTGGATCTTCGAGTTGGCGATGATCGGACGGAAAACCGGGTCCACTTGTGCCGTATCTGCGTTCAGCTTGGCGAAATCCCTGTTCAGGATGTCCATCGCGTTCTGGATCTGCGCATTCGAGATGTTCTCTTCGCCCTCGAGGTGCAGAACGTGGAACACGGTGGGGATGACGTAAACGAAGTCGTCATCACGTTGTACGGCGTTCCGGAGAAGCATCTCCCGGATCTCCTGTTCCAATTGGGCTTCCCGTTCCAAATAGGTGGGATCCTCCGCGATCATGCGGAGGCGCATCTGGTCCGTACCACAAAGAGTGGGCTCCTGGGCCACGGCCGACAGGGAAGCAAGACCAAGTACAAAGGCGCTGAGTACGTGTTTCATGGCATGCATAGAGCAAATGATCGGTTACGTTCGTGAACGCTGGCACTAATGTAAGCACGGGAACGGAGCTGAATGTTCATTTCAGTGTCATCTCCGTTGGGTCTGAGTTGTACACCGGTCAAAGTCGGGCACCGGTTCGCACATCAGTATTCTCCAAGGGCCAGCCCCCCAAAGGGGTGGTCGGGGAGGTAGATAACGACGTGAAAAAGGAAAGCCCCGGCCGGGATTTCCGGTCGGGGCTCACCTCTGTTGGTCCGGAGTTACTGCCCGATCACCAACTTCTGTACCCGGCTACCAAGTCCATTGGAGGCACGTAGCATGTACAATCCGTTGGCCAGCCCCATGCCTCGGGCGCTCAGTTCAATCGCGCCCTGTCCCATCGGCCGGTACACATTGCTGTATACCACGGCGCCACGTAGGTCGGTCACCACCACTTCCGTGGCATGTGCATCCATGCCGGTCACCTGCACGGTGAATTGGTCGTTGGTGGGGTTCGGGTATAGGCTGATGAAGCCATCTCCCAGCATCTCAGCAATGCCGACCGGAGTGGCAATGTTGATGTCGTCAATGAACAAATTGTTCGAGAACGATCCGCTGATGTATCGGAACTTGAAGCGCACATTATTGGTCAGCGCGCTGGAAGGGATGTTAATGGTCTTCAATGACCATTGTGTGGGTGGCATATTGGCATTATTCCCGTTGTTCACCAATGCTGTGCCCGCCATTTCACCCGGCATCTGGGTCCAGGTGCGGCCACAATCGGTGCTGCGGAAGACCTGGAGCTTTTCCGTGATATCGGCAGCCGTATTGGTGGACGTGGAGTACGCCCAACGGAAAGCGAGAACGGCATTGCTAAGGCCGCTCAGGTTCACCAGCGGTGTCACCAACTCGTCGATGTCAAGATCATTGGTGGGGTCGATCAGGTCCAGTTGGTTGCGGTCGCCGCTGTTGAGCATGGCGCACGCATTTCCTGTATGTCCACCTCCTGTGTAGCGACGGAAGGAGGTGTGGTTGTTGTCGTGATTGGCAGCGAAATAGGGGTACAAGTTCTCACCTTCCTGGGTTTCGAAGCTCTCGAAGAAGGCACCCATGGCGACATCATTGCTGCCAACGAGCACTGCGAACTCATTGGTCTTCGTGGAGGTGCCGTTGTCGTTGGAGACCGTCAAGGTCACGGATTTCCACCCAGGGCTGTTGAAAGTGACGGTGGGGTTGCGGACCGAACTGGTGGATGGGTTGCCATCCTGGAAGGTCCACGACCAACTCGTAGGAAATGAGCGTGTGGAATTATCCTTGAAATACACATTGACACCGGTGCAGACCGTGGGAAGAGTAGGCAATGCGCCTACAGTGGCTCCTGACGCAACTGTCTGAACAGTGAAATCAGCGATCGGTCCGCACTGGGACTCAAAACCCGGGGCGATACCTGTTGCCTGAAGGTTATTGGTGGTCCAAAGGTTGTTCCGCTCGCCGGCCGTGGCGATCAAAGCGGCACGCATGCGGTCGACCTGACCGTTGGAGAACATCCGTGAGCAATACGAGTACTCCATATAGTTCTCCACGTTCTCAAAGATCTCCGGGTCGCAGTCGTTCCAACTGGCCGATGAGGGGCAACCCGACCAGCCCTTGGTCAGCGGGGTGTCGTCCACACCATCATCACCACAAACGCTGCTCATATGGCCTGCAGGCGCTCCATCCACACCATTGTTATCGCCCCAAACGTGGCGCAAGTTCAAATAGTGGCCGATCTCATGGGTCAGTGCTCTGGAAGACCCGGCATTGCTGGTGCCGATGGACCCAATGTAATCGTGGAGAATGATCACCCCGTCGGCCAGTTGACCGAGGTTGTTGAGAGCGCCCGGGTAATAGGCGTAACCGGCAACGCCGTCGGCCATCTTCGCTACCACCCACACGTTCAAATACTTGTTGCGCGGCCAAGGGTTCAATTTGGCCCCGTCGTTGCCCACCAAGGTCTCAATGCTCTGGATGCGGTCGATACCGTTCGTGCAATTACCGAACGGGTCGAGCGTAGGCAGCCGGAATTCGATACGCGCATCGCCGGCGATCGCCTGGAATTGGGGGATCACTTGGCTGATATCCGAGTTCAGCTTGCGGAAATCGCGGTTCAGGATGGCCACTTGGTCCAATACCTGCTCATTGGAGATGTTCTCCGCTCCGCCCAAATGGACGATGTGGAATACGATCGGTATGATGTATACGGTCTCGTCGTCACGTTGCTCTGCCCCATTAACGAGTAATTGGCGGATCTCCTCTTCCAAGGCTGCTTCGCGGATGAGGTATGTGGGGTCTTCAGCGATAAGTCGGCGGCGAACCTCGTCCGTTCCGCAACGGTCCTGGCTTTGAGCGCTGAGGGTGAGCGCAGTGGCAAGGGAAAAAAGACCGAGTAGGGATCGTTTCATGGCCTATTGGGCAGTTGTGTTTAGGGACGAACAGGGGGCAATATACCGATGGGGAATGAACCGGCTAGGGACCTTCAAGGAACGGGGCTTGGGATCGGGAGAACGGTAGAATGGACCGTTCAATCGTTCAAGCGGTCCAGGATCCTACGGCAGGCCAGGTCCACTTCGTCAGGTGAAATGGTCAAGGGGGGCGCTATCCGGAATGCTGAAGGGCAGCTCAGGAACCAGAAGCCGAGCACGCCACTTTCCAAGCACCCCTTTACCACCTTTTGAACCCTGGCAGCATCGCCGAGGTCCACCGCCAGCATCAAGCCTTCGCCACGCACCTCCATAATGGACGGGTGGATCAGCTTTTCCTTGAACCGTTGGCCCATGTGACGGGCGTTCTCGACCAGCCCTTCGTTCTGCAGGACCTCCAATGCGGCCAGACCGGCCACGCAGGGCACCGGATGCCCCCCGAAGGTGGTAATGTGCCCCAGAACGGGGTCGTGGGTGAACAAGTGCATGTGCCCTCGTGAGCTTACGAGCGCGCCCATCGGCATTCCCCCCCCCAAGGCCTTGCCCAACACAAGGATGTCGGGTACCGTGCCGCTGTGTTCCCAAGCGAAAAGCCGACCGGTCCTGCCGAAGCCGGTCTGCACTTCATCGAACACCAGCATGGCCCCAACGGCGGTGCATTGGTCGCGAAGGGCATGCATCCATTCACTGTCCGGTACCCGCACGCCGGCATCGCCTTGGATCGGTTCCACCACCACAGCAGCTACCTGTTCATCGATCAGCTGCAGATCGTCCATGTGGTTGAACCGGATGTGCCGTGTGTCGGGCAACAGTGGGCGATTGCGGTACTTCTTCGTCTCGTTGTCCGTAAGACTGAGCGAGCCGTGCGTGCTGCCGTGGTAGCTCTTGCGGCACCCGATCAGCCTGGTCCTGCCCGTGACCCGTTTGGCCAGTTTCAACGCTGCTTCAATGGCCTCGGTGCCGCTGTTCACGAAATAGACATTGTCCAGTCCCGAGGGAAGCAGGCCGGTCAACCGTTCAGCAAAGCGCACCTGGGGTTCCTGCACGAACTCGCCATAAGGGATCACGTGCATGTAGCGGTCCAGTTGGTCCTTAATGGCACTGATCACAGCGGGGTGGCGGTGGCCCACATTGTTCACGGCAAGGCCGGCGACAAGATCAAGGTACTTGCGGCCGTTGCGGTCGGTTAGCCAGCATCCCTCGGCATGGACAATGTCCAAGGCCATGGGATAAGGGCTGGTCTGTGCCAAGTGCGCGTTGAAGGACTGAAGCAGGTCGCTCATGTTCAGCCGCGAAGTTCGCGCCCGTTGGCTTACGGGCGACCCGGAGGAGGTCCGCGACGGTCATCGCCTTGCCGCTCTCTGTACCGCCTGAGCACTTCACGTTGGAAATCGCGCTCCGCCTTATGCAATTCCACGGTGCGCACGGCCCCCAGCACTTTCACGAACCGGTCCTTGTAGGTGCGCTCCAGGTCGATCTCCTTCTGCCGCAATTGCAGGCCCTTGGTCAACATGGCCTCTGCTTCGGCCTCGGTGAGCTTGGTGCCTTCCTTGCGGCCACCCTTCATCAGGTCGCGCATCTCCTTGCGCAACTTGTCGCGGGCCTCATCGAACTCGTTGTAGACCGGCCAGAAGCGCTGGGCCTCTTCGCTGGTAAGCCCCAGCTTGGTGGTGATGTAGGCCGTTTTCTGCGCCTTGATCTCCTTCAGCCGTTCATCACTGATGGGGGGTGGTTCTTCTTCCTGGGCCCTGGCAACGTTCGCCGATGTAAGGCCGATGAAGAGCAGCAGGATGGTGGTGAGCAGGTGTTTCATAGTTCTTCGAGTATCAGGTCCAACGGCAGTTCCTCGTGTTCGATGTAAGCGGCCAGTTCGTCGCTCTCAAGCGCCGTGATCGCAATGGTTGAGCGGTCATCATTGAGCGAGGCGTACAACTCGATCTGGTCCCAGCTCTCCAGGTCCAATTCCTCCGGGTCCACGTTCAGTGCGGCGGTCTGGTCGGTAATGCTGGTAGCGCTGGTTGGTGTTCCGGGCTGAAGGAAGTAGATGCCAAAGGCAAGCATGGCCATTGCCGCCGCGCCGTACCAGGTCCATCTTCCGAAGGGAATACGCCGTTCGTTCTGCCTTTCCAGCTGGACCACCCGCTGTTGCACACGCTGAGGGAACTGTTCGAAGAAGCCCTCAGGTACAGCGAAGGGGTCGCTCCGCCTCAGGTCTTTCAACCCGGGGGCATCACGCAGTTCATCGTTATCGTGGTGGTCGTTCATCGCGTTCATGGTTAGGACACATGCCTGTCCGTGCGGGTTTGATCGGCGGTGAGCCAGCTTTCGATCTTTTTCACAGCTATGTGGTAGCTGCTCTTCAGCGCGCCCACGCTGGTGCCCGTGATGGCGCTCATGTCCTCGTACTTCATTTCATCGAAATAGCGCATGGTGAACACCGCTCGCTGCTTGTCGGGCAGGCGCATCAGTGCGTGTTGCAGTTTCCGTTGTATCGTATCGCCGTTAAAATGCTCACTGCTATCGAGCGTGGTGGTAAGCTTGTTCACCACGCTCTCGTGGCTGGTGAACAACCCGCGCTTCAGGCTGCGCAGGTGGTTGAGGCATTCGTTGTGGGCGATGCGGTACAGCCAACTGGAAAGTTTGGAATCGGACCTGAAATTCCCCAAGCCGTTCCACGCTTTGATGAAGGTGTTCTGCAGCACATCCTGCGCCTCATCGTGGTCCGTGACCATGCGGCGAATGAACCCATAGAGCATGCGCTGGTGCTGCCGTACCAGCAGGTTGAAGGCATAGTGGCGCGTGTCCTCCTTTCGGAAAAGCGCCAACAGCTCGTTATCGGACAGGTCGCTCATGCGGCCATCCGGGTCTCAGGGTTCACTTGCGTGCCAACACCTGCAGGGCGGCACGCACGATATCCGGTGTGTCCAGACCGTACTTCTTCAGCAATTGGTCCGGGGTGCCGCTCTCGCCAAAGGTGTCGTTCACGGCCACATACTCCTGTGGCGTGGGGCGATGCGTGGCCAACGCCTGCGCGACAGCATCGCCCAGACCGCCATGTCGGTTGTGTTCCTCGCAGGTCACCACGCATCCGGTACGCGTAACGGAACGTATGACGGCCTCCTCGTCCAATGGTTTGATCGTGTGCATGTTGATCACCTCGGCGCGAACGCCTCGCGTGGCCAGTTCCTCGGCGGCTTTCAGGGCGTTCCAGACCAAGTGGCCGCAGGCGATCAGGGTCACGTCGGCGCCTTCCACCAGCACTTGCGCCTTGCCGATCTGGAAAGGCATTTCGGCGGGAATGAATACCGGCCATTTCGGGCGACCGAATCGCAGGTAAACAGGTCCTTCGTGTTCGGCAATGGCCAAGGTGGCGGCCTTGGTCTGGTTGAAGTCGGCCGGTACCACCACGGCCATGCCCGGCAGCATGCGCATCAGGCCGATGTCCTCCAGGATCTGATGGGTGGCGCCATCTTCGCCAAGCGTCAGTCCCGCATGGCTGGCGCAGATCTTTACGTTCTTGCCGGCGTAGGCGATGCTCTGGCGCACTTGGTCGTAAACGCGCCCGGTGCTGAAGTTGGCGAAGGTGCCCGTGAAGGGGATCTTGCCACCAATGGTAAGGCCAGCGGCAATGCCCATCATGTTGGCCTCGGCGATACCCACTTGCACGAAGCGTTCGGGGAACTCCTTCTTGAAGGCATCCATTTTCAGGGATCCCGTGAGGTCGGCGCACAGGGCCACCACGTTGGGGTTGCGGCGTCCGAGCTCAAGCAGTCCAGCTCCGAAGCCGCTGCGGGTGTCCTTTTGGTCGAGCACAGGGTAGGCTTCCATGGTCTTCAGAAATTGATGGTGGCCGATCGGCCGCTTTCGATGGTGATGTCCTTGATGAGGGTAAGCTCCGTTCGCCGTGCGTTGCGGCTGCGGTAGATCACTTGGTAGTTGCCCGGTTGCAACCTGTATTGCCCGCGAATGGCCGTGGGGTCCAGATCGGCCACCCACACCAGTTCGTCACCCTTTTTCAGGAAGATGGCGCCCGGGCCGGGGGTGGAGGGCAGTACGTTCAATACACCGGGTTTGGGTACCACGATATCGGTGGTGCGGCCTTGTTCCACGTGAACGTCCGGTATTAAAAGGCGAGGCAGTGTGAGCACTTCCAGGTCGTAGGTGCCCACACGGTAGCGCTGCTGGGTGCCCAGTTCCTGGTGGTGCAGCGTGCCCATTTCACCCTTTCGCCGCACAATGCATTGCACCGCTTGGCCATCCGAGGGACCGCTGCCCACCTTCAAGGCGAGCGTGCCCATTCCCGCATCTACGGCAATGATCGTGTGGACCCCGGGGCGTACCGTTACGTTCTCACGCACCGAGGCGGGTACGGTGTGGGCCACCACCTTGTAGGTAAAGATGGGATCGATGCTCAGCGTGTCCGGTACACCACGATCGTTCATGGTGTGGGTGATGTGGTAGCGCACCTGGCCTGTACGCTGGTCATACAGCGTTACTGGTACGTCGGTCTCGGTGGGGCGCCCATCGGTGGTCATCAGGCTGATCTGTGCGGTGGTGCTGTTCAGGGCCTGGGTCACCACCACTTTCAGTACGTGCTCGAACAGCTCTGGTGTGCTGGCATCGTAGTAGTTGCCCACGCACTGCAGGTTGTAACGATCGTTCTCCGTAAGGCCTACACCGATCACGAAGGGCTTAAGTACGATGCCCTTTGCCTGCAGTGCGCGGCTTACCGCGCAGGGGTCTTCGTCGCAGGCCTCAATGCCATCGGTGATCAGGATGATGATGTTGCGCACCGGTCGCGCGCTCTTGGAACGGTCGGTCTCTGGGAAGTCAGTGGCGGCCTTCTCCAGGGATCGCGCTATCGGTGTGGTGCCCAGGCAGCGCAGACCTTGGAGCTTGCGCTTCATGTCCGGTATGCTGTTCGCGCTGAAGGGCACTTCCAGTCTGGTGTCGTCGCAATCCTGTTTGCCTGCTTGAATGGGTGTTTGGTGTCCATAGACACGCAATGCGAGTTCGAGGTCGGGTTGCCCCTCCAGGTCTTGGAGTGAACGCATCAGCAGTTCGCGCGCCGTATTGATCTTGGGCTGGTTGCCCCAGAACGCGTTCATGCTGTTGCTGGCATCGAACACGAACAACATGCGCGTGAGCGGCGGTTGCGGTGCTTCTTGTTTCTGTTGGGCCTTTAGTGGAAGTCCGTTGGCTACCAGGAAAGCACACAGGAAAAGGGTACGCAGCAGGATGGTCGGCAGGTGCTTCATTGGCCACTGAAGGTTGTTCAGTGTACCAACGGGGAAAAACGTGCCGATCGGGTGCATGGGGCTCAGTAGTCGCCCAAGGTCTCTTCCAGTTGGGCCAGTGCTGCGGCCAGTTGCTGGTCGTTGGGGGCGATGCCGTGCCATTCGTGGCTGTTCATCATGAAGTCGACCCCCTGGCCCATTTCGGTGCGCATCAGGATCATCACGGGCTTGCCTTTGCCGGTGCGGCCCTTGGCTTCGTTCAGGGTGGCAACCAGTGCGGTCATGTCGTTGCCCTCGGTCTCCAGCACATCCCACCCGAAAGCGGACCATTTGGCCTTCAGGTCGCCCAAGCTGAGCACATCCTCCACATCGCCGTCGATCTGTCGACCGTTGTAGTCCACGGTGCTGATCAGGTTGTCCACCTTCTTCGATGCCGCGAACATGGCAGCCTCCCAGATCTGCCCTTCCTGGAGTTCGCCGTCTCCGTGCAGGGTGTACACCATCCGGTCGTCGCCATTCAGTTTCTTGGCAAGGGCAGCGCCGATGGCCACGCTAAGGCCCTGGCCAAGGGATCCGCTGGCCATGCGTACGCCGGGCAGCCCTTCGTGGGTGGTTGGGTGGCCTTGCAAGCGGGTGTTGAGCTTGCGGAAGGTGGCCAGTTCGCTCACCGGGAAATAGCCGCTGCGGGCCAGCACGCTGTACCACACCGGACTGATGTGCCCGTTGCTCAGAAAGAAGAGGTCCTGCCCACGGCCGTCCATGTCCCAGTTGGCGGGATCATGCCGCAGGATGTTGAAATAGAGGGCAGTGAGGTAGTCCGCGCAACCCAGTGAGCCACCGGGGTGGCCGCTTTGCACGCCATGCACCTGGCGGACAATGTCGCGTCTGACCTGGCTGGCAATGCGCTGAAGTTCGCTGATGGAGGCCTTGGTGGCCGTGGCCGCAGTAGGGGTGGTGGACATGTGGGGAACGGGCCGTTCTCGGCGGATCCAAAAGTAGGGGGGGGGCTTCTGGGCGGCCGTTCCATGTGGAGAACTTTTGAAAAGTGGCTGAGGTCCATGGAAGCATGGAGAAGGTACTGGCTTGCACGCGGTCCGCGAACGGTTCATCACCGCCCAAGCAACGCCAGCTAAGGCCATCATGTCTATTTCATCGACCGGTGCTTGATGGTTTTGGGCCGGTCCGTCAGCGCAGAGCGGGGGTCGGGGTGGCCCCCGCTCTGCATTTCATGCCCACCGGTACATGCCTTTGCAAAGCCCTACTTTCGCGGCCCCAAAGCGGATACCATGGCCTTGAAATGCGGCATTGTCGGACTGCCCAACGTGGGTAAGAGCACCTTGTTCAACTGTTTGAGCAACGCCAAGGCGCAGGCGGCAAACTTCCCGTTCTGCACCATCGAACCCAACGTGGGCACCATCACTGTGCCTGATGCCCGCTTGAACAAGCTGGCCGAACTGGTGAAGCCCCAGCGCATTGTGCCTACTACCGTGGAGATCGTGGACATTGCCGGTCTGGTGAAGGGCGCCAGCAAAGGCGAAGGCCTGGGCAACCAGTTCCTGGGCAACATCCGCGAGTGCGATGCCATCCTGCACGTGCTGCGCTGCTTCGACGACCCCAACGTGGTGCACGTGGACGGCAGTGTGGACCCGGTGCGCGACAAAGAGGTGATCGACATTGAACTGCAACTGAAGGACCTGGAGACCGTGGAAGCGCGGATCAAGAAGGTGGAGAAGCAGGCGCAGATCGGTGAGAAGGAGGCCAAGCGTCGTTTCGATCTGCTCACGCGCATCCGCGAAGCCCTGCTGAAAGGCGAAAGCGCCCGCACGGTGGTCACCTCGAACGACGACCCAGCGCTGCTGAACGAGTTCCAGTTGCTTACCACCAAGCCCGTGATGTACGTGTGCAATGTGGATGAGAAGAGCGCGGTAACGGGCAACGCTTTTGTGGAGAAAGTGAAGGCCGCCGTGGCTAACGAGAATGCCGAGGTGATCTTCGTGACCGCCGCCATCGAGGCCGAGATCGCCAGTTTGGAGACCCCCGAGGAACGGGAGATGTTCCTGGCCGACATCGGCTTGGCCGAACCGGGCGTGAACAAGCTGATCCATGCCGCCTACCACCTGCTGAAGCTGCAGACCTACTTTACTGCCGGTGTGCAGGAAGTACGCGCCTGGACCATCCACCAGGGAGATACCGGGCCCAAGGCCGCTGGGGTTATCCACAGTGACTTCGAGAAAGGCTACATCAGGGCCGAGGTGATGAGCTACAACGATTTCGTGACCTTGGGAAGCGAGGCCGCCTGCCGCGCTGCGGGTAAGCTGCGCGTGGAAGGCAAGGAATACATTGTGAAGGATGGCGATGTGATGCACTTCCTGTTCAACGTTTGATCGCCGTCCGTCCCCGAAACCACCGACGGTCCTGCACACCGGCCCGCCGCAGATCCACGCATTCTACCTTCGCGTACCCTCTCCGAACCATCATGCGTACCCTGAACTTCCGACCGCTGTGGGCGATGCCGTTGCTTTTCTCGGCTTGCACCCAGGCACCCGAAACCAAAGACACCGCCATGTCGACCCTTGCGGACAATCCCCTCCTGAAGCCCAGTACGCTGCCGTTCAAGGCGCCACACTTCGACCAGATCCGCGACGAGCATTTCCGCCCGGCCATTGAAGAGGGCATGAAGCGCCACCTGGCCGAGATCGAAGCGATCGCCAACAACCCCGAGGCTCCCACCTTCGAGAACACCATTGTAGCCATGGAGAAGAGCGGCCAGGACCTGAACCGCGCCAGCAGCGTGTTCTTCAACCTGACCGGCAGCGCCACCAATGACACGCTGCAGGCCGTGAAGGCCGACCTGGCCCCGAAACTGGCCGCTCATGGTGATGCCATCTCGCTGAACGAGAAGCTGTTCCAGCGGATCAAGGGGCTCTACGATCAGCGCTCTTCGTTGGGCCTTGATCCGGTGTCCGCCCGCCTGATGGACCGCTACTACACCCGCTTTGTGCGTGCCGGTGCCTTGCTGGATGCAGCGAGCAAGGAGCAGATGAAGAAACTCAACGAAGAGGAGGCCAACCTGGTCACGCGTTTCGAGGACAACATCCTGAAGGAGCGCAGTGCATCAGCCATTGTGGTGGACGACGTGAAGCAATTGGACGGCATGAGCCCCGAGGCCATCGATGCCGCCGCAGCTGCCGCCAAGGCCAAAGGACAGGAAGGCAAATGGCTCATCGACCTGCGCAACACCACCAGCCAGCCCGCACTTGCCGAACTGAAGGACCGGGCCTTGCGCGAGCGTATCCTGAAAGCATCCATTACCCGCAACGGTCGTGGCAACGAGTTCGACAACAAGCAGATCATTGCCCGCCTGGCCCAACTGCGTGCACAGAAGGCCAAGCTGCTTGGCTTCCCCACGTGGGCGCACTACGTGATGGACGACCAGATGGCCAAGAGCCCCGACCAGGCCATGAAGCTCCTCAGCGGTATGGCGCCGGCCGCCGCTGCCAATGCCCGCAAGGAAGCCGCCAAGCTGCAATCACTGGTGGACAAGCAGGGCGGTGGTTTTAAGGTGGAAGCATGGGACTGGGACCTCTATGCCGAGCAGGTACGCAAGGCTGAGTACGACCTGGATGAGGCCGCGGTGAAGCCCTACCTCGAATTCGAGACCGTGCTGCAGAACGGTGTTTTCTACGCCGCCAACCAGCTCTTCGGCCTCAGTTTCAAGGAGCGGAAGGACATGCCGGTATACCACCCGGATGTGCGGGTGTTCGACATCATCGACGCGGACGGTACTGTTATCGGCCTGTTCTACGGCGACTACTACGCCCGCGACAACAAGAACGGAGGCGCCTGGATGAGCAGCTTCGTGGACCAGAGCACCCTGCTGGAGCAGCAGCCGGTGATCACGCAGAACTGCAACTATGTGAAGCCCGCCGCCGGCCAGCCCTGCCTGCTGAGCTGGGATGATGTGACCACGCTCTTCCATGAGTTCGGTCACGCGCTGCATGGTATGCTGAGCGCACAGAAGTACCCCAAGTTCTCGGGCACCAACACGAGCACCGATTTCGTGGAGTTCCCCAGCCAGGTGAACGAGAACTGGGCCATGGTGCCGCAGGTGTTCAACAACTTCGCCAAGCACTACAAGACCGGGGAGGTGATGCCCGCCGCGTTGGCCGACAAGCTGCGCAAGGCCAGCAAGTTCAATCAAGGCTATGCCACCACGGAATACCTCGCAGCCGCACTGCTCGATCTGGAGTGGCATTCCATGAGCGCTGATGCTCCCTTGGTGACCGATGTGGACGCCTTTGAGCAGGCCGCGCTGAAGAAGTACGGGCTCGATCTGTCCATGGTGCCGCCCCGCTACAAGAGCTGCTACTTCAGCCACGCATGGACGGGCTACGCCGCCAATTATTACGCTTACATCTGGAGCGAAGTGATGGATGCCGATGCCTACGCCTGGTTCAACGAGAACGGTGGAATGACGCGAACCAACGGCGATAAGTTCCGCGCAACGGTGCTAAGCCAGGGCGGCAGCAAGCCGGAGGCCGAATTGTACCGCGACCTCACCGGGCGTGACCCGAAAGTGGAGCCTCTGCTGGTGAAGCGTGGGCTGAAGTGATCGCTGGTCGATCGGCGGTCGAACGGTCAGTGGTGTCCATCGGGCACAACAGCTCATTGGGGCGGTTTTCAGGGTAAGCGGACCCTGGCCACCTTGAGCGCTTTGGGAGAACGGGCTAATTTGCACGGGTCGTTCTGGCCTATCGCCAAAGCGTTCCATATGCTTATGATGCGTACGACCCTCACTGCCATTCTGTTTTTCGCTTGCCTTGTTTCCCATGCCCAGACCGTTCAAGGTGGCGAGGTTGAACGAAGGCATACTGCGTTGCTGAACAAAGGGGTCCGGTTCGCACCGGTACAGTTGTTCGATGCGCTGCCGGCTGATGCCGCCACCAATAGTCTTTGGTCCGGTGCACTGGCCAAGGCCGAGGTGTTCCGTCTTCACCCCACGAAGGTGCTTGACCTGTTGGGTACACAACCGGAACTTATCGCCCTGGAACTACCCTCGGCAGCGGGCAACGTGGTGTTGGAACTTCAGCGCACCAAGATCACCACGGATGACTTTTCAGTGAACACAGCGAGCAAGGGCAAGGTGTTGGAACACATGCCCGGGCTGCACTACCGCGGTGTGGTCAGGGGAGTGGCAGGCTCCATGGTGGCCATCAGTGTGTTCCCCGATCTGGTGATGGGCATACTGAGCGATGCTTCCGGTGAACGAGTGCTGGGTCGCTTCGATCAAGGCCCCAAGGGTCTGCATGTGTTCTACCACGAGGACGACCTGCTGGCCCGCTCTACCGCCACTTGCTTCACGGAAGATGATGGCGAAACCTACGAGCGCTCGAAGCTGGCTTTCGAGGGCGCGCCGAAGACCACCCGCTGTGTGCGCTATTACTGGGAGGTGAACTACAACATCTTCCAGGACAAGGGCAGCGTGGTGAACACGGTGAACTATGTGACCGGCCTGTTCAACCAAAGCGCGATCCTGTTCGATAACGATGGCATCGATGTCACGCTATCGGAAGTGTTCGTATGGGATGTGCCCAGTCCCTACACACAGACCACCTCCAATGCCCTATTGACCCAATTCGGGGTAACGCGCACCAGCTTCAATGGCGACATGGCGCACCTGCTCGGCTACGGTGGAGGCGGTGGTGTAGCATGGCTGAACACGCTGTGCTCCTCAACAAACCTTCGGATGGCCTACAGTGGTATCAATAGCACCTATTCCAATGTGCCCACGTATAGTTGGAGCGTGGAGGTGGTGACTCATGAGCAGGGCCACAACCTTGGTTCACGGCACACGCACGCCTGTGCATGGAACGGCAACAGCACCGCCATTGATGGCTGCGGACCGGCTGCCGGCTATACCGAAGGCACATGCCCGCAAGGCCCATTGCCCACATCGGCGGTCGGGGGCACCATCATGAGCTACTGCCACCTCACCAGTTCGGGCATCAAGTTCGTGAACGGTTTCGGGCCCCAGCCGACCGCCGTGATCGTGAACGCGGTGAACGGAGCCAATTGCCTCACGGTCTGCGGTTCATCCTGTGATGCTCCCGGAAATCTCACCGCCTATGCGCTCACCACCACGTCGGCCACCTTGTCGTGGTCAAGCGTGGGCGCCACCAGCTATACGCTGCAATGGAAGCCTTCGGCAAGTGGCACATGGACCACTGTGACCGGCCTCACGGGCAACACGTATAACCTCACGGGTCTCACGCAGAGCACCTCGTACGATTTCAGGGTGATGTCCATCTGCGGTGCTTCGAGTTCGACCTATTCGGGCATCTACACCTTCACAACGCCGACCCCTTGCCCCGATTCACTTGAGCCTAACAACAGCGCTGCCGCAGCTGCTGCCATTGTGCTGCCGGCCAACATCAATGCACTGATCGCCACCTCGTCGGACGTGGACTACTACAGCCTCACGCTCACCTCCACCGCCACCATCAACATCAGCATGTACGGATTGGTGGCCGACTTCGATGTACGGCTCTTGAACAGCGGTGGCACCCAACTGGCCATTTCGCAGAACGGAGGTAGCTCTTCGGAATCCATCAGCTACGCTTCAGCACCGGCCGGTACTTATTACGTGCATGTGTTCGGTTATGGCGGCGCTTTCAGTGCCACCAGTTGCTACACGCTCAGTGTAAGTGCCTTTGCTGCGCAAGGCTGTGGAATGCCTTCGGGTGTGCAGGTCTCTGCCATCACATGGAACAGCGCCTCCGTATCCTGGTCGCCGGTGCAATCGGCCAGCAGCTATGATCTGCGCTGGAAAGTGGCCTCGTCCTCCACGTGGACCACGGTGACCGGCGTCGCAGGCACCAGTCACCCCTTGTCAGGGCTCGATCCGTTGACCCTGCATGATGTTCAAGTGCGGGCCATCTGCGCGGGAACTGCCCAGGGTTCCACTGGTGAATACACCCAGACAGTGCAGTTCACCACGCTGGAGGCGCCTTGCGCGGTAGCCCCGCCAGTGCGTGTCTCCGTGAAGGTGATGCTCGATGGGCCCTACCGGAGCGCTACCGGTCTCATGGTGGATTCGTTGCGCACCAAGGGTTTGCTGCCGCTGCAGGAGCCCTACACAACGCTGGGTCTGAGCGTGGCCGAAACAGTGAGCACCACCCCGTCGGTATTGGCGGTCTCCGGCAACAATGCGATCGTGGACTGGGTGCTGGTGGAGTTGCGCAATGCCAGTACGCCTTCCATTGTTGTTGAAGCCCGTGCGGCCTTGTTGCAGCGCGATGGCGATGTGGTGGCCGTGGACGGTGTGTCGCCATTGGGTTTCTGCTCCGCTGCGGGTAACTACAAAGTGGCCGTGCGGCACCGCAACCACTTGGCCTGCATGACCAATGCGTTCTTCACGCTGGGCGCTACCACCACCCCGATAGACCTCAGTGCGGCCGGTACCGCAACCTACGGCACCAA
The DNA here is from genome assembly GCA_016788295.1 of Flavobacteriales bacterium. Lineage (GTDB taxonomy): Bacteria > Bacteroidota > Bacteroidia > Flavobacteriales_F > PHOS-HE28 > PHOS-HE28. Next base: position 48,141 of record JAEUSY010000005.1, on the reverse strand, counting down.
TGCCCGCAAGTCTGTCGGCAGTGTCATGGCGCTGTGGGCCGGCAATGCGGTGGCCAACACCCAATTGAGCTACACCGGAACCGGCAACGACCGCGATGCCGTGCTTGCAGCCATTGGAGGCACCGTGCCTACCAATACCGTGACCGGTTACCTCTTGGCCGACGTGAACTTGGACGGCACGGTGGTATACACCGGAGGGGGCAACGACCGCGATGTGATCCTGGGCAATATCGGGGGCACCGTGCCCACGAATGTCCTCGATCAGCAGCTGCCCTGACAGAAGGTCTTGGGCTGTTGAAAACTCCGATCGATCGTGGATAACGGAGCGTAAGCATGTTCCGGCGCCCCGATCAGTGGGATTAACTTCGTGCCATCCTTCGGAACCCCTTGATATTGCTGGGTTCCTTTGCTTGTGCGATGAGCGAGACGACCTACGGAGAAGAGCATATCCGGTCACTGGACTGGAAAGAGCACATCCGGCTACGGCCCGGGATGTACATCGGTAAACTGGGCGATGGCAGCAGCTACGACGACGGGATCTACATCCTGATCAAAGAGGTGCTGGACAACTGCATCGATGAGTTCGTGATGGGCCATGGCAAAAAGGTGGAGGTCCGTATTGAAGGCCCGCGCGTTGAGGTGCGCGACTTCGGGCGCGGTGTGCCGCTGGGCAAGGTGGTGGACGTGGTGAGCAAGATCAACACCGGCGCCAAGTACGACAGCAAGGCCTTCAAGAAGAGCGTGGGCCTCAACGGTGTGGGTACAAAGGCGGTCAACGCGCTCAGTACCTACTTCCGCATAGAGAGCTACCGCGAAGGCCAGATGAAACGCGCCGAATTCGATACCGGCGTGTTGCGCAAGGATGAAAAGCTGGTGGCCACGGAAGAGGCGAATGGTACGCGCGTGGTCTTCGAACCGGACGAGAGCATCTTCCGGAACTTCCAGTACCGTGATCAGCACATTGAGCGCCTGCTGTGGAACTACTGCTACCTGAATACGGGTCTCAGCATCATCTACAACGGTGAGCGCTACCAGAGCAAGAACGGCCTGTTGGACCTGCTGGAGACCAAGATGGACGGCGAGCCGCTGTACCCGATCATCCACCTGCGTGGTGATGATATCGAGGTAGCCATCACCCATGCCAACCACTATGGTGAGGAGTACTACAGCTTCGTGAACGGTCAGCACACCACGCAGGGCGGCACGCACCAGGGCGCCTTTCGTGAGGCCGTTGCCAAGACGATCAAGGACTATTTCAAAAAGGATTGGGAGGCCGGCGATGTACGCACCGGCATCGTGGCGGCTGTGAGCGTGAAGGTGATCGAACCCGTGTTCGAGAGCCAGACCAAGACCAAGCTGGGCAGCCAGGAGATAGAGCCGGGAGGCCAGAGCATGCGCAGTTTCGTGGGCGATTTCATCGGTCGCGAACTGGACAACTACCTGCACAAACATCCGCAGGTGGCCGAGGTCTTGCAGGCCCGCATCCTGCAGAACGAACGGGAGCGCAAGGAACTGAGCGGCATCCGCAAGCTTGCACGTGAACGGGCCAAGAAGGCCAGCCTGCACAATCGGAAGCTCCGCGATTGCCGGTTGCACTTGGATGACAATAAGAAGGACGATCGCAAGCTGGGCACCACGCTCTTCATCACCGAGGGCGATAGTGCCAGTGGCAGCATTACCAAGAGCCGGGATGTGAACACCCAGGCCGTGTTCAGCCTGAAAGGAAAGCCCCTGAACTGCTTCGGGCTCACCAAGAAGGTGGTGTACGAGAACGAGGAGTTCAATCTGATCCAAGCCGCGCTGAACATTGAGGACGGCATGGACGGGTTGCGCTATAACAAGATCGTGATCGCCACCGATGCCGACGTGGACGGCATGCACATCCGGTTGCTACTGATGACCTTCTTTCTGCAGTTCTTCCCGGACCTCATCAAGAATGACCACCTCTACATCCTTCAGACGCCGCTGTTCCGCGTGCGCAACAAGAAGGAGACCGTTTACTGCTACAGCGACGAGGAACGCCAGCGCGCGATAATCAAGCTGGGCAAGAGCGCGGAGATCACGCGGTTCAAGGGCCTCGGCGAGATCAGCCCCGATGAGTTCAAGCACTTCATCGGTCCCGATATACGCTTGGAACCGGTGATGATCACCAAGGATGCCGCCGTGCACGATCTATTGGAGTTCTACATGGGCAAGAACACGCCCAAGCGTCAGGACTTCATAATCGATAACCTGAAGGTGGAGAAGGACCTGGTGGAAGAGACCACTGCTGCGACCGCCAAGGCCAACGTGATGCGCGACATCGCCCGCAAGCTCGACGAAGTAGAGGAGGAGGTATGAAGCACTGGCGTAACATAGATCGTTCCGTGGTGGCAGTGGTCCTAATGCTGGCTACGACCGTGTGCACAGCGCAAGCCACCGGCAAGCTGCGCTTGAACATGGAGCCGGCCGGGCAGACCGAATATGTGCTTGATGGCCAATACCGCTTGCGCGACCGCGAGGTGACCCTGTTGGAGGGCCAGCACAGGTTCGTGTTCTGGGCACCCGAGCGCAGAATGCTCGATACCGTGCTCACGGTGGTGGCCGGTGGCACCAGCGATGTGCGCATCAGCCTGCGCTACTCCGAGGAGTACATCCAATGGCGGAAGCGTTCCGAGCGCTACGAAAGCCAACGCAGGTGGGGGCTGTACGCACCACCCGTTGTGGCCGCAGGTGCCGCCGCATGGATGGTGGTGAGCTACATGAACTACTCACAGGCCCATCGGGAACTCGAGGACCTGAACGATGCCTATGCCGCATCCACCGATCCAGGTGAGATCGGTCGGATAAAGACCGAGGAGATCCCTGCTGCGAAGGATGACTTTGCAAAGGCTCGCACGCAGACCATCATCGCTTCCAGCGTTTTCGTGGTTTCGGCCGGTGCCACTTGGTATCTGCGTCGCAAGCTCTCCTCGCGCACGCCGCCCCTGTTCGAGGATAAGGAACGCACACGGTTCGAAGGATTGGTGTGGGTGCCGAGCGGTAATGGAGGAACTTGGATGGCAGGACTTTCGATCCCTTTGGCACGATGAAGTTCAATGCACTACACCTGTTGTTGGCACTGCTTCCACTCCTGTGCGGTTGCTACAAGGATGATGTGGACCCTGCCAAGCTGACCAATAACCCGTTCGATCCCGGGTATGTGGGCGAGAACGTGTTCGTGAGCGATGGGACCTACACCGAGACGGTGTTCATTCCCGGTGTGGGCAATGTGGTACGGCAGGTGATAGCCTTCCATGTGCGTAGCGAACTGTTCCTCACCTCGGGTGTGACCTATGCTGTGCAGGTACATGACCAGCAGAACGGCCAGACCGTGCTGTTGAACCCCGACCCGGTGGGAGGGAATGCCTTCAAGTATTACAAGCAGAACCTGGTGCAGGGCTTTCCCGTGTGCCTCGAACTGCGCCTATCGAACAACCTTTCCGTTGCACGTGCGGAGACCATCTGCGTGACCCTGTGATGAGCGACCTTAACGACGAGAACATCGAACTGCCCGAACAGAACGAGAACGACCATAGCGCAGGTAGTGCCGACAAAGGCGTGCCCGGTGCGGGTGGATCAGGTACTTTCTCGGTGAGCGGCATGTACCGCAACTGGTTCCTGGACTATGCCAGCTACGTGATCCTTGAACGGGCCGTGCCCGCCCTTTACGATGGCCTTAAGCCCGTACAGCGTCGGATCCTGCATAGCATGAAGGACCTTGACGATGGCCGCTACAACAAGGTGGCGAACATCATCGGCCACACCATGCAATACCATCCGCATGGTGATGCCAGCATCGGTGATGCATTGGTGCAGCTCGGCCAGAAGGACCTGCTGATCGATTGCCAGGGGAACTGGGGGAACACGCTTACTGGCGACAGTGCCGCCGCTCCGCGATACATCGAAGCGCGCCTGAGCAAGTTCGCGCATGATGTGGTCTTCAATCCCAAGACCACCGAGTGGCAACTGAGCTACGATGGTCGCAACAAGGAGCCGGTCTTCCTGCCGGTGAAGTTCCCGCTGCTGCTGGCCCAGGGAGGTGAGGGCATTGCCGTGGGCCTGAGCTGCAAAGTGCTGCCCCACAACTTCAACGAGCTCATTGATGGCAGCATCGCGGTGCTGCGCAAACGCTCCTTCGATCTGGTCCCCGACTTCCCCACGGGTGGCCTGGCCGATGTGAGCAACTACAACGAGGGTGAGCGTGGTGGCCGGATCCGTTGCAGGGCGCGGATCCGCAAGGAGGACAACAAGACCTTGGTGATCCACGAGATCCCCTTCGGAACCACCACTACCTCGCTCATCGAGAGCATCATCAAGGCCAACGAGAAAGGCAAGATCAAGGTCCGCCACATTGAGGACAACACGGCCGAGAACGCCGAGATCCTCATCCACCTTGCCGCTGGCGTGAGCCCCGATACCACCATCGATGCCCTCTTCGCTTTCACCGACTGCGAAGTGAGCATCGCACCCAACGCAGTGGTGATCGAGAACGACAAGCCGCGGTTCGTGGGCGTTAAGGAACTGCTCCGGATCAGCACGGAGAACACGCTGCGCCTGCTTGAGCTGGAACTGAAGATCAAGCTGGGCGAACTGGCCGAACAGTGGCACTTCGCTTCGCTGGAACGCATCTTCATCGAGAAGAAGGTGTATCGAAAGATCGAGGAGGCCGAGACCTGGGAACAGGTGCTGGAGTTCATCGACAAAGGCCTGAAGCCATATGTGAAGGAGTTGAAACGTGCGGTGACCCAGGAGGACATCGTACGCCTCACCGAGATCAAGATCAAGCGCATCTCGAAGTTCGACAGCTTCAAGGCCGATGAGCACATCAAGCAGTTGGACAACCAGATCACGGAGGTACAACACAAGCTGGACCACCTGGTGGACCATGCCGTGGACTACTTCAAGGAACTGAAGAAGAAGTACGGCGCGGGCCGCGAACGCCGCACCGAGCTCCGCACCTTCGATACCATCGTGGCCGCCAAAGTGGCCGTGGCCAACAAGAAACTTTACCTTGATCGCGAGGAAGGCTTCATGGGCTGGAGCCTCCGCAACAACGAGTTCGTGGACGAGTGTTCCGAGATCGACGACATCATCGTGTTCCGTGTGAACGGCACCATGCTGGTGACCAAGGTGGCCGATAAGAAGTTCATCGGGAAGGGCATCCTGCACGTGGGTGTCTTCAAGAAGAACGACGAGCGCACCATCTACCACATGATCTATCAGGACGGTGCGAAAGGGCCGTACTACATGAAGCGCTTCGCCGTGACCGGTGTGACGCGCGACAAAGAGTATGATCTTACCAGTGGCGCACCCGGCAGCAGCGTGGAATATTTCACCTGCAATCCCGATGGGGCCAGTGAGACCGTGAGCGTGGTGCTGCGCCCGAAACCGAACATCCGCAAGAACAAGTTCGACATCGACTTCGCACAACTGGCCGTAAAGGGGCGAAGCAGCAAGGGCAACCTGCTCACGCGATATGCTGTGCAAAAGATCACCCAGAAGGAACGCGGCGCCAGCACACTCGGTGCCATACCCATCTGGTTCGATGAGACCGTACGTCGCCTGAATGATACCGGGCACGGACGCTACCTCGGGCGCTTCTCCGGCGAGGACCGCATCCTGGCGATCATGGCCAACGGCACCTACCAGCTCTTCCCCTTCGTTCTGAGCACACACTTCCCGGACAATGCGTTGACCGTGGTGAAGTGGGACCCCAAGACCGCCATCAGTGCCGTGTATTGGGAAGGGGAGAAGCAGCAGTACCAAGTGAAGCGCTTCCTGGTGGAACCGGCGAAGGATGCAGTGTCGTTCATCACCGAACACCCCGACAGCAAGTTGGTGGTGCACAGCCTGGTACCGCATGCACGTGTGAAAATGAGCTTCGATAAGCGCAGCAATCCGCGCGAGGATGAGGAAGTGGACCTCGAAGCGTTCATCTCGGTGAAAGGGGTGAAGGCCTTGGGTAATCGCCTAACACCGTTCAAGGTGAAGGACCTCGATCTGCTGGATCCCGTGTTCGTGCCCATGACGCCCGAGTTGGAGGAGACCCAGGGCATGTTGATCAGTGACGATGAGGTTGGTAACCTGGAGGCACCCGAGGAGGAAGGCCTTGAGGAGAGCCCGATGAAGCAGTTCAAGCGCCAGCAAGCCACAGGGGAGGTGGAGCGTTCGCCGGAGGATCCGCTGATCGGCTATGAGCCGGGCAAACAGATCACCCTGGGGCTCGATTGATGCGGACCGCGATGGCCATAGCCCTGTGTGGCCTTTGCTGCAGCGCCAGGGCGCAGCCCGAGGTCAAGGCGGATACGATACGTGCTGTGCAGCCTTGGGCCCCTCATGCGGAGTACACCTTCCCCCAATTGGAGATCCCAGACCGGTCTGTTCAGACGGCGCGAATTCAACGCGACCTGGCCCTTCGGCTGCTCGATATCGACCTCGATACAGTGGCCCAAGGCCATTTGTTCGATGGCGTTTGGGGTGATCCCTTGGGCGAGTGGATGCCGCGGTTGAACAGTATCACATGGGACGTGCGTACGCCAATGCCCGAAGTAGTGGAGGTGGAGTTCAGCGCGGAAGGCTGCGGTGCCTACTGCGAAGGGTTCACCAGTTACCTCCAGTATGACCTGCGCGATGGCGCCTACATCGGCTACGACTCACTGTTCACGCCTTCAGGCCGTGTGATCTTGGCGGATACTTTGAGGGCCATGTGGGTTAAGCAGGTGTCTGCTTTCCTGGCGCAATTGAACATCGAGCATGCAGCTCTGAAGAGCCAAGTACGCAGCGATACATTGGCAGTTGCAGAAGAGCTTCAGATGTTTCAAGCACAGGTCGAGCTCTACCAGCGCTGCTTGGAGGAGCGGGCGGGGTATGGCCCTTACGTAATGGACCTTTCCATTGAACCGGCTAACCTGCGCTTTCACATGGATCGTTGTGCGAACCATGTGGAACAAGCACTCGATGAGCTGGATCCGCTGAGCATCATACTTCCGATGGAAATGGTGGTGCCACTGATGCGACCTGAACGACAAGCGTTATTCCGCTGAGCGGTAACAGAGAAGGCGCTTACCTGAGGCTCAATCCACCTTCATCGCGCGGATCACTTCCACACTTGTGGCCGTGCCGATGCGAATGAGGTAGGTGCCGTTCGCGTTGTCGTGTAGGTCGATTGTGAGGGCATTGGAACCGCTTCCCGTGCGGAACTCCTGCACTTTACGGCCCGTGGCATCAATGACCTCCACAGTAGCGCTGCCCACCGTGTTCAGCAACAAGATGGCCTGTCCGTTGAACGGGTTGGGCATCAGGAGTGCCTGGCTGGCCGGGATAGCCTCTTCCACATCGGTGCAGATCTCCACCACAATGGTGCTAAGTGCGGTCCCGGGGCAGAGCCCATCCTCTTCGGCCGTGAGGGCTACGATCCAGTTGCCAGCACCCAAAGCCGTAGGGTCGAAGAGCACGTTCGCTCCTTCACCGCTCACCGCACCCGACCATATGCCCGGGTGCGATCCCGTGAGCACAAAAGCGCTGCCGTCATCGCACAGCACGCCCACGTCGCCGATGCTCACTGCTGTCTCGGGCAACACCTCGAAGGCCAGCGCCGCATTCTCAAGCACGCAACCGTTCGGACCATTCCATGTGTATAGCACAGGGTAACTGCCTGCAGTAAGTGATGCGGGTTGCATGATGCCATCCCCTCCGATCGGCGACCCCCATGCACCACCTGCGGGAATGGCCGTGAATTGCACGGCCTCATCCACTGTACAGAACTGGAGGTCGGGCGCGTTGGAGTCCAATGTGATCGTATCCGCCAATTGAATGAATGCGAACGCGGTGGAGGCACATCCTTCGGGCGTACGGTAGCTGTAGGCCACTGAACTGCTGCCGGGCTGAATGGTGTTGGGGTCAAGGAATCCATTGGCAATGCCGGGACCGCTCCAAATACCGCCTTCAGGGAAACCGCCGTTCAGTTGGAATGCCGCACCTTCGGCGCAGATCACAGGCAATGGAGCAATGCTCACTTCAGGGATATCGTCGCTGACCGTGATCAACAGTGTATCCGTGCCTACGCACTGCTGTGGGCCAGTGGGTTCGGTCGTTAGGATGACGGAATAGATACCCGCGCCTTGCGATGGTACAAAGCTGGCTCCAGCGGAGTTGAAACCTGCGATATCGCCGCTCCACACCTGGCCAACAGGCGGTGCTTGGGCTGCGGTGATCATTTGTGTACCATCCGTAATGCAGAAGGGCCCCGCCGCTGCGATCTGCGCCGGTAGGGTGGTCCACACGGTCGCATTGAAGACCGTTACACACTCCGCTCCTGTGTTGTCCACGAACAGACATACGATGGTATTCCCCGTGTATGTGGCAGGGTCGAGGATGTTGCCGTTCTGAAGACCGGACCAGACCGTGTTCGATGGTTCGGATGTGAGCTCCACGGGTCCATCACCGGAGCAAATAGGCTCCCCGATCGCAGGGAACACGGCGGGCTCGGTGATCACGTTCACTACGGTGCTCGAAGCTGTGGGGCATCCTTCTGGACCATAGAGCGTGTTGCCCAGTGTGAAATTGCCGCCGTTGGTAAGGTTGGTCCGGTAGAACACATTGTCGATCACCCACTGTCCGCTCCAACGACCACCCGATGGCGTGACCTCGGGCAATGGAAAGGGGTCTCCGTAGAGGCACAAGGTCTCGATCTCAGGGATCTCCATCACCGTGGTCGCAGGCTGTGTGAGGTTGGCGAACCAGAACAGGCCTTCCGGCAATTGGAGAAGAAGGTCGTCTCGTCCGTCGCCGTCGACATCCATGAGCAGCGGTGAGGTTCCGCGGGGTACATCAGGCAGGTCAGCGCTATAGGCCATGGCCCCCAGCTGGGGAAGCCAAGTGGACCAGCGCACGGGCAGTGCCGGGTTGTTCGGTACGAACACCACTGAGCCGCCCGCACCACAGCCAATATGACCAAAGGCCGCCTGACCGCCTGTTGGCCATGGTTCCTGGACCTGGTCACTGAACATGTTCCAAATTCCCCCTTCACCCACGGTGTTCCGGGCCCAATGCACAGCGGTGGGCCCGCTGCCTGCCACATCCAACAAGCCGTCTGCATTCACATCAAGGAGTTTCGGCGAATTGTAGTCGTATTGGGGAAAAGCAAGCAGGTACTGGCTGTTCCAAATTGAGGCATCACCATTCGTGTTCAACAGACCATACAACCAGCCATCTTCACCGCGTGCCACAAGGTCGACACCGCCTACAAGATCCAGATCACCAGCAAGTAGAAATGGCGAAGGTTCACCCGGATAGAGGCCCTGAAGAACGGTCGCATTCTCGAATTCGCCCCCATTGTTGGCCAACCAGGTAATGCCAGGGCCTTCGGCCGAGGCCGTGGTCAGCAATAGCTCCGGAAATCCATCACCCGTAATATCACCGCTGGATAGTGCTCCGACCTGTTCTTCGGCCGAATAGATGACCACAGGCGGCGAGAACAAACCGTTCCCTGTTGCCTCACAAAGGCGGATGTGGTCGTCATCGATCTCCATGAACACAACATCGAGATCGCCATCCAGGTCCTTGTCCAGAATGGTGTAGAACAGGATGTCGTCCGCAGCGCTAACTATGTTCTGCTGAGAGGCGAATGTCCCGTCACCATTATTGGACATCCATTTAATGTGGTGGCCATTGGTGGTCATTACCAGGTCCAGATCGCCGTCGCCATCGATATCGGCATGCTCTGCTGGACCACAATCAGGTAGGTCGTGTACCAACTGCCCCGGACCGAATTGCCCCATTGCAGTGGTTACGACTAAGCAAACGGTTAGCGCTGATAGAAGCCGTGTATTGGTCGTCATGTGGACGTCGATCGGACCCGCTCATGGCGGCGTTCGGCCGTGCGAAGATACGAGGTCCAACCCCCTCGATATCAGCGGTTCGTAACATTAATTCCGCGGTGATCCGGGAAGGGTCAGCAACAAAGCACTGGGATATTGGACGCGTTGGTCAAAAGCCGTTCCTTTTCCGCATCGGCCATGTACCGGTATTCATCCGAAGCGTGGGACATGATGGCGATACACCCGGCACCGATCTTTTCAGCGTAACGGATGGTGGGTTCGGCGAATCCAATGCTGAAAACCGTGCTGGGTTCATTCACTTCCAAATGGCGAATTCCCTCGCGCTCAAGGCGTTGGAGCATGGCCAATTTGTTCTCGAGCAGTTCATCCGATGGCTGCTCGTTCGGGCGCATCAATTGGTATACGTGGACTTCGGAAGCGTAAAGCTTGGCCAACATGCACACCGCATCCAACATCCGCCCAATGTTCGAGTGTCCCGCAACAGGCATTACGATGCGGCCCATCGAATTATCCACTGGGCTTCGTTCCTGCACAACCAGTGTGGGTACGGCCGAACGCCGTACCATCTTCAGGATATCGGCACCGAACAAGGTCTGCCTGAGCCCATGTGGTCCATGTGTACCAACCACCATATAGGAATGGTCCTGTACACTTTCTTTTGCGATCACTTCGGCCAGATCGCCTTCGATCAACAGGATTCGCGTGCGATCCTGCCCATTCGCCTCGGCCACTTGTTCATTCATTCGACCGGTGACGACCTCTCTTGCTTGAGCATCGCGCTCACCGCGCCCCAACACATGCAACAAGCTTACCTGCGTGCTGGCATGCTCGGCCAGGCCCAGGGCGTAATTCAGCGCAGTGTTCGACACGGTGGTCAGGTCCGTTGCACACAGGATGTCCAAGGTCTTCATGGGAACGTGGGGTCGATTGGACGAATGTAGGATTACCAACGCCACGGAGGTCGCATACTCAATGGTTGGTCATCATGAAGCCATCCAAGGGTAGGGTAAGGATGTGGGAGAAGTGCCATGGGCAACATGCAGTACTGGTTACCTTGCCCGCATGTTTTCCCGTACACTCGTTCCCATGGCCGTGGCTTTGTGCCTATGCGCACCGGCTGTCGCTCAATTGAACATCCAGTTCGTCGGCCAATTGAATTACCAGACCACACGGTCAAGCAACCTCAGCAACTTATGGGGCTATACCGATGAATTCGGTAATGAGTATGCCTTGGTCGGTGTTTGTGGAGAAAATGAGCAGAACCCCGGAGGCATAGCGGTCGTTGACCTGAGCGACCCCGCGAACCCGCAGGAGATCTTCTTCTTTCCGGGCCCCACATCCATTTGGCGCGAGGTCAAAGTGTGGGACGACCACGCGTACATAACCACCGAAGCGGAGAGCGGAGGCATTACCATAGTCGACCTCAGCCCGCTGCCGCAGAGCACAGATCTGCCGGCCATTGTATGGGACGCGCCCGATTGGCAGACCTCACACTCCCTCTTTATTGACGAGAACGGCCGTCTGTACATCCATGGCGCAGATCGTGGCAATGGCGGGGTGATCATGTACGACCTGACACAGGACCCCATGGCCCCGGTTGAGGTGGGTGCTTTCGATAACTGGTACTGCCATGACAGTTATGCCCGTGGAGACACCCTTTACGGCGCCCATATCTACGATGGGTTCTTTTCCATTGTGGACGTATCGGACCCCGCTGCACCAGTGCTATTGGGCACCCGTTCAACACCCAATGATTTCACGCACAACGTGTGGTTGGATGATAGTGGCGATCACATTTTCACGACCGATGAACGCACGGACTCTTACGTGGGTTCATACAATATCAGCGACCCTTCCGACATCGAATACCTTGATCAGCTCCAAAGTGATGCCGGTTCCGGTGCCATTCCGCACAACACGTACTGGCTGAACGATTATCTCGTGACGTCCTATTACACCTATGGCGTGGTCATTTATGATGCGTCCAGACCAGATAACCTGGTGGAGGTCGGGCACTTTGATACATCGCCTTTCAGCGGTGATGGATTCCGTGGGGCATGGGGCGTGTACCCGTTCTTCGGGTCGGAGCGATTGATCATTTCAGACATGGAGCAGGGTTTGTTCATACTCGATCCCACCTATGTGCGCGCATGCTGGTTGGAAGGCCTTATCACCAACTCAGTGACCACCGTTCCAGTAGCCGGTGCGAGCATCGTGATAACCGGAACGGGCAATAGCGACCTCACAGCCATCGGAGGTACCTATGCGACCGGATATCATACCGCAGGTTCCTACGAGGTAACCGTATCGGCTCCTGGATATTTCCCCCAGACGATCACGGGCGTTCAGTTGCTGAACGGTGAGGTGACCGTTCTGAACGTGGCCTTGGTTCCCATGATACCGTTCGTTCTGCAAGGTGCGGTGATCGAGCAGGGCAGTAATGCCCCGATAGCAAATGCCCAGGTGGAGGTCAGGAACACGGAGTTCGTCCTGACCTCCACTTCCCAGTCCAACGGCGGGTTCGAGCTGCCTACCGTATACAACGGCACCTACGATGTAAAGTCAGGGCGCTGGGGATGGCATACCTACTGCGCAACGGATGTCAGCCTCACAGAGAATAGTTCGCCCTTTTTCATTGAACTGCCAAAGGGCTATCGCGACGAGTTCACGTTGGACCTTGGCTGGACAGTTACCTCAACGGCTCCCCGAGGAGGCTGGGAGCGAGGTGCTCCTGTCGGTACGACATTCAACAACGTTCCTGCGAACCCAGGGACCGATCTCAACAACGATTGCGGCTCTGAGGCTTTTGTTACTGGCAATGGTGGTGGGGCTCCTGGTGATGATGACCTGGATGATGGGTCCACGACCCTTGTATCACCGGTGTTCGATGTAAGCAACATGGTCGATGCCCATGTACGCTACCAGCGTTGGTTCTTTAATGCAGGTGGTTCGGGTACGCCAAACGATCGGCTTGTGGTGCAACTGAACAACGGGTTGCAGACCGTGACCGTTGAGACCGTGACCACGGCCACACCGGGCATGGGTTCCTGGCAACCTGTGGACCTCCGTATCGCGGACTTCCTCGCACCAACTGCGAACATGACCATTCGCTTCATTGCACAAGATGATGCGCCCGGTCATTTGGTGGAAGCCGGCGTTGATGGCTTCGAAGTGGTCGACCTCGGTTCAACGGATGTCACGCCGGAACGCACCTTGGGCATGTTACGTGTTTGGCCTGTGCCAAGCAGCGGCGAATTCAATGTTGAACTTCAAGGCATGGGTAATGCGTCACTGATGCTCCATGATGCCATGGGGCGCCAGGTCTGGAGCGGTTCCACCTCCGGCCGATCGGTCATGACCGTTGATGCCGGATTGCCGGATGGTCTTTACCGCCTAATGGTGGTCGGTAACGAAGGCACTGTCACGCGGCCGGTACTGATCGCCCGCTGATCGTGATCGATGGGCGCCTGGCTAGCGCTTCTTTTGGTTGGGCGCGGATGCGCAGTGCTCTTTGATCAGCAGGTCCACCTCGGGTGCTCCACCCAAGGCACGCGATAGCGTGAGGTCCTCACAGGCTTTTTCCCGCTCACCCTTTCGCAGGCGTAGCATTGCCCGGGTCCGCAATGCATGCGGGTTGGCCGGGTAGGAGCGCAGGCTGCGTTCCACATCGGACCACGCTTCCTGTTCCTTACCCATCTTCAGGTGGATATAGGCACGGTTGGCAAGTGCAACCGGCTCGTCCTTATCGATCAGCAATGCACGTTCGATCACCGGAAGCGCTTCCTCCGTGCGGTCGAGCATGATCAGCTCGTAAGCACGGTTGCTCCAGTTCCCGACATCGGTGGGCTGTATGTCGCACAGTCGCTCAAGCACGGCCAACGCGTCCGCATGACGACCTGCACTATCGTATAGCCTGGCCAGTGTGCGCATCGCTTCCAGGTCATCCATACCCCCTTTCAGGCCGCGTTCAAGGTCGTCGATAGCTGGCGCTGCACGCCCTAGGTCAGCCCTTGCTTCGCCGCGCAGCAGATAGGCCTGAGCGGTCAATTTGCCATTGGTGCTGTGGGCGGCGGCCTTTCCAGCATGGTATTCCGCCTTCTCTGGGTCGTTCGCACGCATCGCGTACAAGCCTCTTTGATAGTGGGCCTCGGCAAGCGTGGAGTCCAGCTTCAACGCTTTTTCCACATCCAGAACGAACTTGTCCATCCGCTCCATGGTGTACCACGCTTTCGCACGACCGGCATAAGCTGCTGCATTTTCGCCCAATGCAACGGCCTGGTCATAGTAGTCCATGGACCGTTGCGGTTTTCCGAGCTCCAACAGCGAATCTCCCTTGGCCAAAAGGACTCTAACATCCTGCGCAGCCAATGGAAATGACGAGCAAACCACGAGGGCAAGCATCATCACGTGCTGGTAATGGCGATACCGGGACTGAGCTAGGTAGAACATCCGCATCAAATGTAACGGGCTGGCTCAACAGCGAAGGTCGTGCCGGATGTATTCATGGGTTCATGCCCTGGGGAAGGGAACAGCATCAAGCGTTACATGATGCCCTTCGGCATGCAGGAAATGACCCGCCATGGCGATCATGGCCGCGTTGTCCGTGCAATAGGCGAAGGGCGGAATGAACACTTCGAGTTCTTCTCGTTGGCCCAGTTCCAAAGTGCCTTTCCGCAATGCGCTGTTGGCGCTTACTCCACCGGCCAAGGCAATGCGCAGTACGCCCTGTTCCCGCGCTGCTTTCGAAAGCTTCCGTAGTAGCACGTCCACAATGGCCCGTTGCAGGCTGGCACACAGGTGGGGTAGCTCCCGTTCCACGAATAGGGGGTCGTTTGCCAGGCCCCGGTTCACCAGATCCTTGAAGGCGGTCTTCAGCCCGCTGAAGCTCATATCATAGCCTTGGGTCGAGGGCAGTGGTAACGGATAGCGCGAAGCATCACCTAGCCTGGCGTGCTGATCGATCAGCGGGCCACCGGGATAGGGCAGGCCCAGCACCTTGGCACCCTTGTCGAATGCCTCGCCGGCCGCATCATCCAATGTGGTGCCCAGTACGGTCATACGCAAAGGGCCGTCAACGCGTACGATCCGGGTATGGCCGCCGCTCACTGTAAGGTTCAGGAACGGGAAGGAGGGAGCGGGTCTCGGTTCGCCGTCCTTAATGAAATGGGCGAGCACATGGGCCTGCACATGGTCCACGGCTACCAGCGGAATGTTGAGCGCCTGGGCCATGGAGCGGGCGAAGCATGTACCCACCAAGAGGGCGCCAATAAGACCGGGGCCTTGTGTGAAGGCGATCGCGCTGAGCTCCGTCGGTTGGATGCCAGCAACACGCAAGGCCTCGTGCACCACGGGCACGATGTGTTCCTGATGCGCCCGGCTGGCCAGTTCGGGCACCACGCCTCCCCATTGCCTGTGTACCTCCTGCCCTGCGATCACGTTGCTGCGGACCACTCCATCAACGAGCACGGCCGCCGCGGTCTCGTCGCATGAGCTCTCGATACCGAGTATGACAGTGCCGGAAGGGGATGACATGCGGGGCGGGACTACTTTTGGGAACTTGGGCCCGGACTTTGCCGGGCTTTGGCAAAACTAAGCGGCGTACTGGCAGAGGGCAGGAAATACCAATGGTTGCGGAGGCTGGTCCTGTGGATGGGCATTGTCTCCCTTTTCCTGGCGACAGTTGTAGTGACGCTATGTGCCTTGCTGTTGGTGCCGGCCGTGCAGAACATGGTGGTTCATCGCTTGGCCTCATATGCAAGCGAAAAGCTCGGTTCCGAGGTGAGCATCGGCCGTGCATCCGTGGATCCCTGGGGTAGCATCGAGTTGGAGAATGTGCTGATCCGCGACCTGCGGGGCGATACACTGTTCAATATCGGTGAATTGCGGGTCGATCGTCCGCGCATCCTGTTCGGTCAACACACTGTAAAGGTGGCGGCACTAGGCATTCGTAACATGCGGTTCGCCCTTGACAGGCCTGCAGGTGAACCTCATACCAATTTCACCGACCTGTTGGATAGGCTTTCCTCAGGAGACACAACGAGTTCGGGCCCCGACTGGACCATCCAATGTGGCACCTTCACCATCGATGACCTGCATTTCTCGCATCATGATCATGTGTATGAAAAGCTGCCTTTCGGGGTGGACTTTGACCATGTGGATGCACGCAACGTGAACGTTCGTGGTAGTGGCTTGAAGATCATCGGCGATTCGATCATGGCCCATTTGGACCAGCTGTCGCTGCGCGAACAAAGCGGTCTTGTGGTGAACAGGCTCGCGGGCAAGGCCACGGTTTCCGGTCATGGTATTATTGTGGATAAGCTGGTGCTTCAAACCCCGAACAGCGATCTGCATGGCGAACTGACCATGAGCACCACGAGTTGGGATGACCACTCTGAGTTCATTCAGAAGGTGGTCATGCGGCTCGCTTTGGATAGCTCGCTCGTGGACTTTGCCGATATCGCCTACTTCGCCCCCGACCTTCAAGGGATCTCTTTTCCGGTCCGGGTGAAAGGGCGCGTCCGGGGTACTGTTGAAGAACTGAAGGGGCGCGATCTGGACCTTCGGTTCGGCAGCCATTCGCGTTTCACTGGAAGCGCGGAATTGAGCGGCCTTCCCGATATCGATAACACGTTCATGATCGTGGACGTGGACCGGTTCAATACCGACCTGAATGACCTTGCCCAGGTGCCCGTGCCACCATTCGTCGAGGGACGGTCCCTTGAACTTCCACCTGAAGTGGACCGGCTCGGGCGGATGAGCTTCAGTGGCAACTTCACCGGATTCACCCGGTCGTTCACCGCCTTTGGCAATGCCACTACCGATCTGGGCGAAGTGCGTAGCGACATGAGCTATCAGCGTGATACCATCAGTGATGTCTTCGGTTTCAAAGGCCGATTGGCCACCACATCGTTCGAGCTTGGCAAGCTTGTGGGTGTCGATATGCTCGGACCCATAGGTACCAGGATACGTGTTGATGCACAGGGGCATTCGCTGGCCACCCTGCAGGCGGACCTCGATGGGGAGGTGCCCCTTTTCACGATCGCTGGCACAGCGGTGAGGGATATCACCGTGAACGGTCGCTTGGAGCGCAACCTGTTCAACGGAGCACTTTCGGTCAACGATCCCAACCTGGCCCTGGAGTTCAAGGGCCTGGCCGACCTCCGAGGACGATGGCCGTTGGTGGATTTCACCGCCGATCTACGACATGCGGACCTGCGCGCCCTCGGGCTTTTTGAAAGGGCGCAGTATGATGCATTGAGCATGCACATCAAAGCTGCTGGAAGACTTTCACCGGATAGTCTGCTCGGAGAACTGGATATCAGTGATATCGTCTATTGTTCTTCCGATGGGGACCATGAATTGGGCGATATCCGATTACAAAGTGATCGCAGGGACGGGCAGAACGTTCTGCTCTTGGATGCCTCCTTTGCGGAGGCGGAGATCGTTGGCACCTTCCTTCCCACGTTGTTACCCATGGCCTTGGCGAATGTTGTCTACAGCGTTTTTCCCGCGTTGAACGATCAAGTGATCTATGCACAAGAGGAACAACGGTTCAGTTTTGAGGCCAGGGCACGTGAAACTGGTCCATGGTTGCAGCTGTTTGTTCCTGGGTTAGTGGTTGCCAATTCCAGCGCATTGTCCGGTTCATTCGATAGCCGCACCTTCGATATCGACCTTACTTTCCGATCGCCCGAAGTAAGCCTCGGGTTGGTGCGTATGACGGACGTGGAATTGATCACGGAAAAGACGCTTGACATCCTCGCCTTTGGCTTGTCCAGTGAACGAACATCGTGGAACGACAGTACATGGATGGCGGGGATCAGTGTGCAAGGCAAGGCCTATCAGGATGAACTGGAATTCGACCTGGGATGGGATACCAGTGCCACGGGTACACGCGGTAAGTTGGAATTGCTTGGTGAAGTGCGCGGATGGCGCTCAGTGCTTTTGGAGCTACTGCCTTCGGAGATCATGCTGGGGAAGGGGAGCTGGGTCACCCGGAAGGTCACACGCTTCAGCATCGATTCCTCTACCGTGGTGGTCGATTCGTTGGTCCTGCTCAACGGCGAACAGAGGGTCGCATTAGGAGGTACCATCTCAAAGGATGTCGCACGCTCAATGGCTTTCGAGGTGGAAAACGTGTCGCTCTCCAATCTGGATCCCTATCTGGGTGGCCCACGCCTGCGTGGTAAGGTCAGTGGTGATGGCAGCATCCATGATCTCTATGGCGATCCATTCGCATTGGCCTACATCTGCGCGGACAGCATTGCGGTGCAGGACAAGCCCGTGGGCGATGTGCGCTTTACGGCCGGCTGGGCACCCGGTGCGCGTTCGCTCGATCTTGCCGGTTCGCTCACCCGAGGCCCCATCAAGGCGTTGGATTTTGAGGGTACGCTGGGTCTGTTCGATGGTGGCGAACTCGATGTCACCTTGCTGTTCGATCGGTTCGATCTGGACTTCATTAATCCCTATCTGCCTGAGGGTATTAGTGAAATGCAAGGTCTGGTGAGCGGTGATCTGGGTGTGCGCGGCACGCTGTTGGATCCCCAAGTGAACGGTACGCTTGACCTCACCGATGCCGGTCTCCGTATCGATTATCTGAACACGCTCTATCGCTTTTCGCATCGGCTGAAAGTGTACCCAGACATGTTCGCACTTGACCGGGTACGCGTACGTGATGAGGAAGGGAACGTGGCCGTGGTGAACGGCACGGTCATCCACCAGGGGTTGCGCCATTGGAACTACAACGTGGACGGGACCATGGAGCGTTTCCTCGTGCTGAATACCACGCTTGCGGACAATGAACTGTTCTACGGGAAGGCCTACGCAACGGGCTCGTTGGAGGTAAGTGGTGAGGAGGGTTCCCTGGATGTCGTGGTGGATGCCCGCACTGCGGCCGGAACATCCATGCACTTCCCCATCGGTGGTAGCACGGAGGTCTCGTCCATCGGCTTCGTGCAATTCGTGACCACCGACACGGCCGAGGTGAAGGAGGAAGAGGTCGATCTCGCGGGTATTTCATTGGACCTCAAGGTCACCGTGACCCCCGAGGCGACCATGGAACTCATCTTCGATCCCACAATTGGTGATATCCTTACGGGAAGCGGGCAGGGTGAACTGGAGATCTATGTGAACAACGCAGGCGATCTCACCATGCGCGGTCAGGTGGAAGTTACGCAGGGAGATTACCTGTTCACGCTGCGAAATGTGGTGAACAAGCACTTCCAGTTGGAGCCCGGTGGACGGATCACGTGGTATGGTGATCCCTTCGATGCGCAGCTCGATCTTCAGGCCACGTACCGGCTGCGTGCGCCTTTATACGACATCATTCCGCCATCCGAGCGGAGCGAAGCGTACAAAAAGCGAGTGCCCGTGGAAGTGGGCATGCGGCTCCGAGAGAAAATGATGAATCCAGAGATCGGGTTCCAAGTCCGGCTGCCAAGCGTGGACGAGAGCATGCGTGCCCAAGTGAACAGCGCCCTGAGCACGGAGCAGGAACTCAATCGGCAGGTGTTCGCGCTGATCGCGCTGAACCGGTTCGTTCCCCCGCCTCAATACGTGGGCGCAGGTTCTGTGAGCGCCAACGCCGCGGGCACCACCACAAGCGAACTGCTGAGCAACCAGGTCAGCAATTGGCTGAGCAGCCTCAGCAAGGATGTGGACCTTGGTGTCAACTACCGGCCCGGCGACAACATCACGCAGGACGAACTTGAGCTTGCCGTGAGCACACAGCTTTTCAATGAGCGCTTGCTGTTCAGCAGCAACGTGGGTGTGCAGTATGGTGCCCAGCGCGCCGATGCCAGCAGCAACCTGCTTGGCGATTTCCAACTGGAGTATCTGATGACCCGCGATGGCAAGTTCCGGTTGAAGGCCTACAGCGTCAGCAACGACCGCAACTTGAACCAAGCGGATCAGGCCCCGACCACACAGGGTGTCGGCCTGGTCTTCCGCCGGGAAGGTGATGTGTTCTGGGACCTTGTCCGCCGCAAACGCAACAAGTCCTCAGCCCAATAGGCTCAGGCGTCCTTGTTCACCCGCAGGTCGTGGCCCAGCTTCTCGCGCTTGGTCTCCAGGTAGCGCTGGTTGTGCGGGTTGGAGGCGATCTCCAACGGAACGTTCTCCACGATCTCCAGTCCATAGCCGACCAGGCCGGTGCGTTTGCGCGGGTTGTTCGTCATCAGCCGCATCTTCCGCACACCCAGGTCGTGCAGGATCTGGGCGCCCACGCCATAGTCGCGGGCATCCATCTCGAAGCCCAGCATCAGGTTGGCCTCCACGGTATCGGCGCCTTGCTCTTGCAGCTTGTAGGCGCGCAGCTTGTTCATCAGCCCAATTCCGCGGCCTTCCTGTTGCATGTACACGATCACGCCTTTGCCTTCCTTCTCGATCAGTTCCATGGCGCGGTGCAGTTGGGGACCGCAGTCGCAACGGCAGCTACCGAAAATGTCGCCGGTAACGCAGGATGAATGAACACGTACCAGCACAGGTTCCTTCGGATCCCAAGTGCCCTTGACCAAGGCCATGTGCTCTTCGCCAGTGGTGGTCTGCCGGTAAGCGATCAGTTGGAAATCGCCACGTACAGTGGGCAGTTGTACATCCACTTGGCGCTCCACCAATCGCTCGGTGCGCATGCGGTAGGCTACCAGGTCCTCAATGCTCACCAACTTCAGGTCGAACCGTTTCGCGATCTCACGCAATTGGGGTAGCCTGGCCATGGTGCCATCCTCGTTCAGGATCTCCACGATCAGTCCGGCCGGTTCGAACCCTGCCAAACGCGCCATATCCACAGCGGCCTCGGTATGGCCAGTGCGCCTCAGAACGCCGCCTTTACGGGCTTTCAGGGGGAAGATGTGTCCGGGACGGGCCAGGTCTTCCGCCTTTATAGCTGGATCGATCAGGGCCAGCATGGTCTTGCTGCGGTCCGATGCACTGATGCCCGTAGTGGTGCCCCTACCTTTCAGGTCAACGCTCACCGTAAATGGCGTTTCATGGAGAGCGGTATTGTCGCGGACCATCAGTTCGAGGCCCAGTTCGGCACATCGTTCTTCGGTCAAAGGGGCGCAGATCAACCCGCGGCCATGTGTGGCCATGAAGTTGATCATCTCGGGTGTGGCGTTGCGCGCAGCGGTAACGAAATCGCCTTCGTTCTCACGGTCCTCGTCGTCCACCACGATCACGGCCTTGCCCTGTCGGATGTCCTCGATCGCTGCCTCGATCGGATCGAAGGTCTTGCTCATCTTGCGGATTGGGCCGCAAAGGTACATATCCAGCCAGCCTCAGCCGGCTGCTTCAGTGGCATCGCCGATCAGACGACTGAGGGTCTCTGAGGCCACATCCCAGTCGAAATGTGACCGTACGAATCGATTCCCATTGGTCGCTATCCGGTGGCGCAGGGTCTCATCCTCCAGAAGGCGAAGGATGTGCGCGGCATATTGCTCGGGGTCTTCGCCGATCAATACTTCTTCGTTGGGACGGGCCCCCACGGCATTGTTGGCCAAAGCCGAGGTGATGCAGGGGATGCCCATGGCCATGGCCTCCAATAGCTTGTTCTGCAAGCCCGTGCCTATCTGCATGGGCGCCGCGAAGATCCGTGCCGAGGCATAGGAGGCACGAATGTCCCGTACCCATCCGGTCACGGTGATCAGTGGGTCCGCTCTTGCCAGGTCACGCACACTGGGGCTTGGATCCACTCCACTGATCAACAGGTTGGTGCCCGGCCTGCTGCGCCGTACGATCGGCAGCACACGCTGCACGAGATACTGCACACTATCAATATTTGGGGCATAGTTCATATTTCCCGTGAACAACAGGTCGTATTCAGCTTCCTGTGCCATCGGTCTGAAGTGCTCAGTATCAACGCCATTGGGTACCACCGCCATGGTATCGCGCAGCGGGTGGTAGATGTAGTCGCGGTCCTGATTGCTGATGATGACCCGGTTGTCGAACTGGTCGAACATCAGGTTCTCATACCGTATCAACCTCCGCGTTTCCATGCGGAAAATAGGACGCAGGTACAGCGGTGCGGTCTCGGTGCGCCGTTCCATTCCCTTGCTCAGGGTGTCCATATAGTCCAGCGTTTTCGGCAGACTATAGTAGTGGCGAACGTACTCGGTGGTGCGCACCAATTGGCAAAGCACATGGTCCGGTTTGAACGAGGCGATCACCTTGTCGATCCTGCATTGGGCATGTCGGTGATGGAAGTACAGCACCTGCACAGGAAGGCGTGAGAACAGCACCGTTAACAGCTTCATGAAAATGCGCCAACGGGGTATCCGGACCACCTCGATGTGCGAACAGAAACCCTTCAGATGGTCAATGTCGGTTGGGTCAATGTCCGTGTCGCTCAGACAGAACAGGAACACTTCGTGGTCGCGTGCCAGGCGTTTCACCAAGTGGTAGGCCCGCAGCTTATCCCCCTTCTCCAACGGATAGGGTACCCGCGAAAGCAAAACGAGCAGCTTCATGCTTTTAAAAGCTGCTTGTAGAAGGCGATGAGGTCCTGCACAATGCGTTGGTCAGAGTACCTGCTCTGCACCAGTTCGCGGGCTGCTTCACCCAGTTCCACGGCCTTTTCAGGAGCATCGTGAAGGGCCAATATGTGTTCCAAGAATTCCGTGGCGTTCTTCGCCAGCAGGATGTTCTTGCCGTCCGTGTGGTCGATCCCCTCGGCCCCGATGTGGGTGGAGATGATGGCTTTTCCCATGGCCATGCCTTCTATGATCTTCACGCGCATACCCCCTGCGGAGAACAAGGGGACGAGCATGACCTGATGGCTCGCCATGAAGGTGATGGCGTTCTTCACCCTGCCCTTTACCGTGAGCCCGGGCAGTTCCATGGCCATCAGGTCGGCCGGCATTTTGTTGCCTGCCAAGTGAAGACGGGCCTTTGGGCGCTTGCGCACCACCCGGGGCCATACACTTTCAAGAAGCCAACGGATCCCTTCCTCGTTCGGAAGCCAGTCCATGCTGCCCAAATGGAAAAAGCCCGGATGGGCTGTGGGGCGGCTAGGAGCGACATTGTATTCGGCGGGCTCCACGCCAAAGGGGATGGTCACTACAGGCGTCCGCGTACCGTGCGCCATGAAATGTTCGGCATCGCTCGGACTGATCGCGGCCACTCCGTCCACGCGGTCCAGCACGGCCATTTCATATTCCTCCAACTGCTTGGCCAGGAACCGCCGGTAGGGGCGTTTCAGGAAGTTCTTTTCCCCTGTGGCTATCCGCTCTTGGATAACGTGCTCCAGATTGTGCGAACGCAACACGATGCGCGCATTGGTGTATCGGCGGAGCGTGGGGATGTAGGGTGTCATGAAGAGGCTCTCCAACTGCACCACATCGAACTTCTCTTCGCTCAGGAGCCGGATCAAGCGGATGTCCATGTCGGGCGAGAAGAACCGGCTGATGTTGTAGTTGTCGGCCGTTACAAGATCGGTGAACGCATCCACGATGTTCACCGTGGTGTCCACGAATACCCCTTCGATCCCCGTCTGCTCCACGTATTCCTGTGGAAGTTCGGCGGGGATCAAAGGTTGTTTGGGCGTGCTGATGCACAGCACCTTCACCTCGTGTCCAGCTGCCAGCAGGCCTCTGGTGAGGTTGTGCATGGCCTTGCTGCCGCCATCAATGGGCGGGTAGGGGGGCTTATTGCACAGCTGAAGGATGCGCATCGTTTCGCTTGAACAGGGACCGGAACCGCTGCCAGCCGCGATAATACACATCGCCATCGAAGAGGGGGCTGTCGGTCGCCGCCTTCCAGGTGAGGAACAGGCCGATGGGCAACAGTACCAAGGATGCCAGCCACATGCCCAGCCAGGGCTGTATGCCGCCAGCGATGGCCAGCTTCTCCATGCTGAAGCTCACGATGTGGAAGACCAGGAAAAAAATGATGGCGAACACTGTTGGCAGCCCCATGCCTCCTTTGCGGATAATGGCCCCCAGTGGCGCACCAATGAAGAAAAAGAGCAGGCAGGCCGCCGCCAGCATGGGCTTTCGGTGCCATTCGATCCGGTAGCGGGAGAGCTGTTCCGCACGGCCCTTGCGCTCGTCGATCTGCTGCTGGAGGTGGTTCACTTGGTTGCGCGCCATGTTCATGGCCACATCATACATGCTGTTCCAAGCCTCTTCGCTGGGCTGAATTGCGCTGCTGTCCATACCTGTCACAATGGGTTGTGGGCCGCTGCGGAAGCTGGTTCCCCGCAACAGGTACAGACTGCCATCCAGTTGTTTGCGGTGTTCCTGTGCCCGTTCGGCCATGTGGGTCAGCAGGCTGTCCTCGCCATGGTCCAATTGTGCCATGGTCAACATCTTGTAATGGTCCTTGAACAGGTCTTCGTCGGTCCGGCGCAGACCAAGGCCCGAAAGGTCCAAGCGTACTTCATCTTCAGCAAAGGTTCCGCGCATCATGGGTGCACTGCCTTTGTTTCCACCGGCCACGCTGTGTTCGTCGTAGAAATGCCCGTCCTTCAAGTTCAGCACCAGATACTGGCCGTTGGTGCTGCGTTGCATGGTCCCGCTCTTGGCCCTTATCACCGTTCGGTTGCCTTGGAAGGCGGCGCGATGGTCGTAGATCAATACGTCACTGAGCACGCCGGTCTCTTCGTCCTTGTCCATCACACGAATGCTGAACCCATCGATCCCGTTGTAAAAGGCTCCGGGCCGAAGGTTCAGTGCGGGTTTCTTTTCGGTGATGTCCCACAGCAATGACCTGAATTTAAGGTTGGCCACAGGGAGCATGTTATTGCTGAACACCAGGGAGGCTGCTGAAAGCAACGCCACGAACACGGCCAAGGGCCCCAGTATCCGGAAGAGGCCAAGTCCGGCCGAACGCATGGGCACCAGTTCGGAGTTCTCGCCCAGGCCACCCATGGTCATAATGCTGCTCAGCAGCACTGCAAGGGGCAGCGCAAGGGGCACAAAGCTGGCCGTTGCATAAGCGAGCAGTTCCAGCAGTACGTACCACTCGAGGCCTTTGCCCATCAGATCGTCAACGTACTTCCACAGGAACTGCATCACAAGGATGAACAGCACGATAAGGAACGTGAGCGCCAAGGGCCCGAGAAAGGCCCTGATGATCATGCGGTGAAGTCGTTTCATACTGATCATGCGGTTCCTGAGCCCGCCGATCCCGTGCCGGATATCAAGCGCCCAGAACCCTTACCAAATTGGCGATCTGCGAGCTCCAAAGGTTCCTTATGGCGTCCACTTCGTGCGGCATTCCATGGTCGGTGACGATCAAGGCGACCTCATTCGTCATGGCATCGATGCGGATGCGGAACTCGAAGAAGGTGGCATCGTCGTCATCATCGTTGCGGTGGAAGCGGATCACCTCGCCCAGCCGCCGGCCGATCATGGTGGTCTCTTCCTGCTCCTCGGGCCAAACAAAGGTCCACTGGTCGCCACGGACGTGTACGTCGGTGCAGTACCATTCCGCGAAACCGCTCGGCGTACTGATCAATTCGTACAGGACGATCGGCGAGCTGTGTACATCGAATTCCATCACCACCCGTTCTTTACGCGGTCCGCGATCGGCGGTGGGTTTGCTGGCCACGGGTGGGTTGGTGACCGCTTGCGAGGGCTTCGATGCTGCAACAGGTGCAGTTTTCGGGGCCGGCTGTGCAGGGGCGCTTTTCTCAACTGGCGCTACCACCTTCGCAAGTGGCGCCGCGGCTTTTGGCTTAATGGGCTTCGTGGTAGGCTTTGCCTCAACTGGCTTGGCGGTCTTGGCAACAACCTTCACAGGTTCGGCCTTCTTGTTGAAGGGCTTGGGTATCGCCACGGGCTTAGCCGTCTTCTTGGGCACCGCCTTCTTAAGCACGACCTTCACTACCTTCTTGGCAGCCACTTTCTTCGAGGCCACCTTCTTAGCCACCGCCTTTTTCACGGCAACCTTTTTCACTGCAGCTTTCTTGGCCACCACCTTCTTGGCGGCCACTTTCTTCGTTTTGACTGCGGTACTGCTGGCCTTTTTCGTTGTTGGCCTTTTGGGAGCCGCCTTCTTGCCAGCAGGTTTCCGGGCTACGGTTTTCTTCGCCGGCACGCGTTTCACGGCGGCCTTTTTCAGGGTCTTCTTGGGGCTCGTGCCAGCTTTGGTTTTGTTACCCGTCTTCTTGGCCGCAGTTGACTTTTTGCTGGCTACACTGGTCTTTGGCTTGGCAGCCTTGCCAGCAGGCTTGCGGGCTGTGGACTTGGCCGGAGCCTTTGCGGCACGTGCGGGGCTGGTCTTCTTTGCCTTTCCGGGGGCTGCCTTGCCTGCTTTCTTTACGGTCTTCTTGGCCATGGTCCTAATTCGATGGGTACGGTTGAGCGCCAAGGTAGCCAAAAGCCCTGCCTGTGCAAGCCTTGTTCCCTGATCCTGAACAACTGTTGCGGCTCAATGCTTTGTCTATATTTGCGGCCCCGTTGCTGCAAGCAGTATCGGTTATGGCGCGGTAGCTCAGCTGGTTAGAGCGCATGATTCATAATCCTGAGGTCGGGAGTTCAAGTCTCCCCCGCGCTACGAAAGGCCATCCACCGGATGGCCTTTTTTCATTTTCAGCATACTGGACGGAAGATATCATTTGGTCGGGTCGTAGTGGTCGTGACGTGAATGGTGGCCGCCTTCGACCGTAATGCATCGGCACTTTCCTTTTCTGGGTCGCAACATGGCTTGTTGGTGCTTGTAGGAACGCCGTTCTTTGAGGCATCATGAGGTTTCCCTTACTGCTACTCTTACTTGCTGTAGCCTGCTCTCCAGCTTCACGACCAGAGAACACTGCAGTGCGCTCTTTCGGTCTCGATGATGAGCAGGCCATCCGCTCCCTGATGGCCGATCAGGAATCCGCTTGGGACCGTGGTGACATCGCAGGCTTTATGGCCGGATACGCGGATACCGTGGTGTTCGTGAGCCCGCAAGGCACCACCAGAGGCCGCGATGCGGTTACGGCCAACTACATGCGGAGCTATCCCGATGCGAGCGCCATGGGCGACCTGACCTTCGGCATCAACGAAGTGGTGCCGGCGGGTGCCGATCATGCGTGGAGCACCGGCACCTGGCGACTGGTACGCGCGGCTGATACCCTTTCAGGAGCTTACTCGTTGCTCTGGGTGAGGCAGGCTGATGGCTGGCGTATTGCCCGTGACCATACCTATTGAACCGGTCCGGTAACTTTCGGCACCGAGCGAACGCCCGTGGAACCGAGCATCACCATCCACCTTATCATCGCCATCACGCTGGTGTCGGTGGTGGCCTTCGGTGATCAACGCTTGTTCTCCGCACTGCTGTTCGAGCCGTTTGTAATGAAGGCCCGGGGCGAATGGTACCGGGTGGTCACCCATGCCTTCGTTCACGCCAACTGGCCGCATCTTGTGGTGAACATGTTCGTGCTGTACATGTTCGGACGCAACGTGGAACTGCTCTATGGCATGGTGAGCGAACGGCCCGTGTGGAGTACCTACCTACTGCTATTCCTTGGGGGCGTAGTGTTCTCATCCCTGCCAGGGTTCAAGCGCCATGCGTTGGACCCAAGCTACCGCGCGGTGGGGGCCAGCGGCGGAGTTTCGTCCGTGCTCTTTGCGCAGGTGCTCATGCTGCCTACCACCGAGGTGCGCTTTCTGCTGTTGCCCATTCCCCTGCAGGCGTGGTTGTTCGGCGTGCTCTACCTGGTGTATTCCTGGCAAATGGATAAGCGCGGAGGCGATAACGTGGCCCACGATGCCCACTTCTATGGTGCTGTGTTCGGCGTCTTGTTCACTGTGGTGCTCGATCCGCGATTGATCACACATATCGGCTATCTCCAGCGTTCCATCGGATATTGAGCATGAGCGTACCGGCCCTTTTCCTTGATCGCGATGGCGTGCTGAACCGAGAACGGGGCGAGCATACCTGGCGTTTGAGCGATTTTGAAGTGCTGCCCGATGTGCCTGCCGCTCTTCAGCTAGCGCAGGCGGCCGGATTGCTTCTGGTGGTGATCACAAACCAGAGCGGCATTGGTCTCGGACTGTATGGTCATCAGGATGTGAAGGAGGTACATGGCTATCTTCGGAGCATGCTTGCACAGCATGGCGTTGCCTTGGCGGATATGCTCTATTGTCCGCATCACCCCAGCAAGGGCCGTTGCCTGTGCCGCAAACCGGGTTCCCTGCTGTTGGAGCGGGCTATTGCACGCCACGATATCGATGTCACACGCTCGTTCATGATCGGCGATCGCGAGCGTGATGTGGAAGCCGCCATGGGCGCAGGGGTACAGGGCATCTTGGTGCAGCACAATGCACCACTTCTCCCGATCCTTGAAAAACAGGTGTTGAAGGCATGAGCGCATTCGTGAACATCGATGGTCAGGTTGTGCCGGCGGAAGGCCCGGTACTGACGCTGGACAACAGGGCGTTCCATTATGGCGATGGCCTGTTCGAGAGCCTGCGTATAGTGAAGGGGAAGCCCTGTTTCGCCGAAGCGCATTGGGCGCGCCTTACCACCGGTGCCGCGTTGCTCCGCATCGAACTGCCGACCGGCCTGGACCGCCAGACGTTCGAGCAACAGATGGTCGACCTGGCCGCACGCTGTGGGGCACCGAGCGCGCGCTGTCGGTTCACCTTGTACCGCGGTGGCGCTGGGCATTACCGCCCGGCCTCCAAGCAAGGCAAGTACGTGATCGAAATGACCCCGCTGAACGAGCCGCACCATACCCTGAACGATCATGGGTTGATGGTGGACATCTGGCCGGAAATGCGGAAGCCCATCAATGAACTCTCGCGCCACAAGACGCTCAATTGCCAGTACTACATCATGGCCGCTCTTTGGAGCGAACAACGTGGTCTGGACGATTGCCTATTGCAGAACGATCGCGGCAACATCATCGAGAGCAGCAACGGTAATTTGTTCATCGTCAGCAATGGTGTGCTCTACACACCTTCGCTTACAGACGGGTGCATTGGTGGGGTGATGCGTGCACAGGTAATAAACCTTGCGCTTACACACGGCATCAAGGTGTATGAGTGTTCACTGAACCCGCAGAACCTGCTGGCGGCCGATGAACTGTTCTTTACCAATGCCGTGAAGGGGGTGCAATGGGTGGGTGCCTATCGCACCAAACGCTACACCCACAAGATGAGCGGCCAGCTGATCGATCTTCTGGCCAAGCTGACCACTGCCTAGTTCAATGTGGGGTCGTCAGGGAAGTTCGCCAAGGGCGCGAACTGGCGTCCCATGGCCCGCAGCGTGTCCGCCCACAGGTCGTCTAGTTTGGCGTTCATGATGCGGCGCTTGTCAGCCGGGGCCACCAACCACGAACGTTGTTCCATCTCCTGATCCAACTGGTTGCCGCTCCAGCCGCTGTAGCCCACGAAGAAGCGCACATGTTTGGCCAACTTCGGGTCGGTGGTGAGTACGGCACGCAGCTGTTCGAAATCGCCACCCATGTGAACACCATCAACCACTTCAATGCTGCCTTCGATACGTGGTCCTAGAGTGTGCAGGTAGTAGAGGTTCTCGCTCTGAACGGGGCCGCCGATGTTCACTGGGGACCCGATCAGTGGCATGTTCTCCATCAGGTCGTTCACCGCAAGGTCCATGGGCCGGTTCAGCACGAAACCAAAGGAGCCTTCGGAATTGTGATCACAAAGGAGAACGACCGTTCGCCGGAAATAGGGGTCCTGCAGAAAGGGTTCACTCACAAGGAAACGACCCCGTGCAGGCGGTAACGCGTTCTCTGGATCGAGTTCCAGCGGATCCTTTGCCATGGCCGATGAAGGTAGTGGGTTCCATGGGAGTAACGCAAGGGCCCTTCGGTCAGTTCAGAGCAGCCGTGCAGGCGATATCTTCGTCGCGAACCATAGGGCCATGAGCGAAGGCAAGCACATCCATCATCGTATCGACTACTCGAAGGCCACCCTGCTTGAGCAGGAGGCCGGTACTGATCCCATTGCGTTGTTCGCCCAATGGATACATGCGGCGGAAGAGGATGGACTCCCAGAACCACACGCGATGACACTGGCCACCATGGGCACGCTCACCATAAGTGCACGTGTGGTGCTGTTGCGCTCCTTCGATGCGCGTGGCTTTGTTTTCTATTCCAACCACAACAGCCGCAAGGCGATGGACCTGGAGCGCGACCCGCGCGCTGCCTTGAACTTTTTCTGGCCACAGCACGAACGGCAGGTACGCATTGAAGGTCGTGCCGAGCTGGTGAGCGCGGAGGAGTCCGATGCCTATTTCGCATCGCGTCCGCGCGAGAGCCGCATTGGTGCATGGGCCAGTGATCAGAGCCGTCCTGTCGGTGACCGCGAACAAATGGAACAGCGTTACGCGCGATGGGCTGAACGTTTCGCCGAGGGCGAAGTGCCACGTCCCTTGCATTGGGGTGGCTATCGCGTGCGCCCGGTGCGTATCGAGTTCTGGCAGGGGCGTCCCAGCCGTTTGCACGATCGTATCGCCTTCGAACAACTGTCCGATGGGCAGTGGATGCGCGTGCGATTGCAACCTTGAACGGCGAGTGCCATTGAAAGCAGAAGACCCCGGCCTCGGCCGGGGTCTTTGCTTCTGTAAGAGGATGGAGCTTACTTCTTATCGGCGGCCTTTTTGGCGGCGGCCTTCTTCGGAGCAGCGGCCTTCTTGGCAGCGGCTTTCTTCGGAGCTGCCTTCTTCGCGGCCTTCTTCGGAGCGGCGGTGCCAGCGGCCTTCTTCGCGGCTACGATGGAGCTGCGCTTGGAAGGACGGCTCTTACCGGTGCTGCCGGCGCGACGCTTGCCCTTCTTGGTCTTGATGTCTCCTTTTCCCATGGTCTGCAATGTTTGCGTTTGGTCTACAAAGTACTGGTGCATTGCAACGCGCATTGTGCGCGCAGTGTTGCACTTCTCAACCGTATCCTGTCAAGATCGGCTCTTGTTCGACATCGCGTGATCAAGGTCCTGCTCATCCTTCCGCGCGAGCCGCATCGTCCTTGAACCGTTGCTCGAGATGCGCGGCGCTGTGTACCACCTTGCGCGCCCAGCCCAGTTTCAGTGAAGCCAGCGATGCCGCATCAAGTTGCCAGGGAACCTCGCTCGCGCGCAATCTTTCCATCACGGTGTAGAGCACAATGGCCGCGGATACGGAGATGTTGTAGCTCTCGGTGAAGCCGTACATCGGGATACGGAGCCCGATATCGGCCTGCTGCATGAGCAGATCACTGGCGCCGGTGAGCTCGGTGCCGAAGCAGAAGGCCAACGGCTTGTCCAACGGAATGGTCTGCGGGGTCACGTTCTCGGCTCGTGGCGATGTCACTACGATCGCATAACCCTGTGCCCGTAACCGGTCGATACAGCGCTGGGTGTTGTCGCCCTGTTCACGGTAGCGGTGCATATCCACCCATTTCGATGAGCCGAGCGTTACGTCCGGGCTAACCGTGAACTTGTTCCTGTTCTCCACAATGTGCAGGTCCTGGATTCCGAGCAGGTCGCAGGTACGCACCACGGCACTGGCGTTGTGCGGTTGATAGATATCCTCCAGCACAGCGGTGATGTGGCGCGTGCGCTGTGGTGCAAGGCGGTCGAACAGTTCGCGCTTGTTGTCCGAGACGAACGCGGACAGCTGTTCGTAGAGCTCTTGGTCGGTCATGGAGAACGGTATGGGGCCTCACAAAAAGAAAGTCCCCCGCCGAGGCAGGGGACTTTCCGTTCCGTAAGCGGATGCTTACTTCACTTTGTTCTGCAGGTCGGCGCCAGCTTTGAACTTCACCACCTTCTTGGCAGCGATCTTGATCTCTTTGCCGGTCTGGGGGTTACGGCCTTTGCGGGCAGCGCGCTTGGTGATGGAGAAGGTGCCGAAGCCAACGAGGGCAACGCGCTCACCTTTCTTCAGCGCCTTGGTGGTGCTGGTCACGAAAGCGTCCAGAGCACGCTTCGCATCAGCCTTCGAGATCTTCGCATCAGCGGCGATCGCCTCGATCAATTCAGCTTTGTTCAAGCCCATGATAGTGTGTGTTTGAGTTTGGTTTTGTTAGTGAACTCGTGGGCAAATGTATCTGCGGATCCAGTGCTGTCAAGGGTTTCCGGCGGTCTGCGCTGCGAATGTTGAAAAATCAGGAGGTTTGTTGATAAGTGCGCCTGTATCCCGCCCCCAGCAAGGGTTTCAGAAAACCGGTCGAACGGAAAATGACAAACGTTGGTCCAACGGAAATCGTGCGTGCACTGCCCCTTCGATGACGCCCGTCAGTCGATCTTTCCGGCCGACACGTAAATGCGTTGCACCTGTTGTAGGCCCCGGACGAACTCGTCGGCCATCATGCGGCGCTTGCCTTCAGGCTGTAACTCCAGCAGTTCGATCCACCTATCGCTGCAGGCCAGGAACAGTTGTCCTTTTACCAGGCGAACAGTGCCTGCTTCAACATCTACATGGTCCGTGGTCGGTCTTGTGCGCAGGACCTTGAAATGGACAGGCGCGCGATCATCGAGGTGCAGGCGCAGCCACGACCCGGGAAAGGGGCTCATACCGCGTACATGGTCGTGGAAACGTTGTGAGGTCCATGCAGGGTCCAGCAAAAGGTCTGGTGGATGGATCTTCGGCGCGCTCCTCAGCGGTTCCTGTTGCGCAACCTGTTGGGGACTGCCCTTCAGGTGGCCGCTGTGCAGGCCTTCTACGGTACGCACCATCAGGGCGGAGCCGGTCCGCATGAGCTCATCGTGCAGTTCGCCCGCGTTCATGTCGGGGGTGATGTCCACGGTTTCCTGTAGGAGCAGATCACCGGTGTCGATCTCGTGACTGATGAGGAAGGTGGTGACACCGGTATGCGCTTCGCCATTGATGAGCGCCCAGTTGATCGGCGCGGCACCACGGTATTGGGGCAGGAGCGAGGCGTGCAGGTTCACAGTGCCCAAAGCAGGTTTCGTCCACACCACTTCGGGGAGCATGCGGAAGGCCACGACCACGTAGAGTTTTGCTGCGAAGTGGTCGAGCTCCGCAAGGAATGCCGGATCACGCAGGCGCTCGGGTTGAAGTACGGGAAGGCCCAGTTCCAACGCTCGTTCTTTTACAGCCGACATGCGGAGTTGGCGACCACGACCCGCAGGCTTATCGGGAGCGGTGACCACAGCGGCCACTTCAATGCCTGCTGCCACCAAGGCGTCGAGGGTGCCCACGGCAAAGCCCGGAGTACCCATGAAGATCACGCGTGGAGTGCCCATCGTTCTGGTTCAAGTCGGAGGCGCGAAGGTGCTACGCGAAAGCGATACGGCAATGCGGCGTCGGCTCCGGCGTAGTCCACGCCGATCCGTGGCCCCACAACGATGTCCTGTTCCTTGAGAATGATGCCGATGTCCTCGATACCGATCGGTCCGTTCAACAGGTCGAGGCCAGAGTGCTGCGTGCGAATGCCCAATGCCGTGGTCAGCGTGCCCGGGCCATTGGTGGTGGGGCAGGCAGGTGCGCGTCGCTGTTCGATGATGTCCATGCCAATGATCGGATGGATGCCTCTGACCAGTACGGCATGTGGTTCGTCCTCTTGGTGCGTTACCACATTGAACAGGTGATGGATGCCATAGCAGAGGTACACATAGATCGTTCCGCCCATGGCATACATCGGCTCGTTCCGCAGCGTGCGTCGACCACCGAACGCATGCGATGCCCGGTCGTTCACACCGGCATAGGCCTCCGTTTCGGTGATAAGGCCTCCAGTGAGCTCGTCGTTGAAACGGGTGATCAGTAGTTTGCCAAGCAGATCGTTGGCGATGTCTATCACATTGTTCCGCAGATAAAACGCGCGTGGCAAGCTTCTGCCGCGCAGCACGGTGCTGTCGCTACTCACTGTGCTCATCGAAGAAGGCGCGCATTTCGGCCACGGTGGTCACTTGGTCAGGGAGCGGATACTGGGCTCGTTCGGCCGCGGTGGTCGGCTTTCGGCCTGCGCAGCGATCGCAATTTCCACAGTCCTGTTCCATGGGTTCGCCGAAGTACCGGAGCAGCATGCGCATGCGGCATTCAGTGCCCTTCACGTAGGCCAGCATCGCGTTCATACGGTCCTGTGCGCGTTGCAGTCGGTCGCGGTGTGCAGCGGGATCGAGCGTCATGCGGTCGGCATCCAGGCGAGGGGTCAACAGCGTTACGCGTGGTGCATCACTGCGCGGTCGATACACGAGCACACGTTGCTTATCAAGCTCTTTCAGCAGCTTCACTAGCTTCTCTGTCGTGGTTTCCAGCAGTCGTGCGAGGCGCGGTTCCTCGATCAGTACGGGCTCTTCGTACAGCCCACCATAGGCCCGCAGCAAGGCTTCCAGCACCGGCCCGAAACGTCGGTCGTTCACGCGTAAGTGGTAGATCACCTTTTGATCGGCCAGGATCAGCACACGCGATGGTGTACGTGCTCCTTCGGTAAGTGCCACCTTCCCATCGAGCTCCAGGGTCTTGAGCGCAGCAGCCGTTGTGCTCGCGGTCAGTCCGCAGCGTTTGGCCAGTGCGGGCAGGTCAAGGTCGTAGCTCTCCAGCGATGCCGATCCCACGGCTATCCGGTGTTCGTTGGCAAAGGCCTGGTACACACGGCGCACCTCTTCCAAGGTGGGGAAACCGCGCTGCACGCGCTCCTGCAATTTCTCGGCATCGCCCGGGCCGGTCAGTAAAAAGGCGTGAGCGGTCTTGCCATCGCGTCCGCCGCGGCCGGCCTCCTGGTAGTAGCTCTCGAGATCGGGTGGAGGTTCCAAGTGGACAACACAACGCACATCGCTCTTATCGATGCCCATGCCGAAGGCGTTGGTGGCCACCACGCAGCGGGTGATGCCGGTGGTCCATTCCTGTTGAATGGTATCGCGCTGCTCGGTGGTGAGCCCGGCGTGGTATGCGCTGGCCGCAATGCCTTGGTCGCGAAGGAAGTCCGCTATGCGCGTGGTGGCCCGACGCTCGCGCACGTACACGATGGCCGTGCCCGGGATGTTACGCAGCACTTTCAGCAGGCGGCCGTGCCGGTCCTCGCCTTGGCTTACCCATAGCACAAGTTCGGGCCGATGGAAATTGCCGCGAATGGCATGGGGTGCCCCGAATCCGAGCTTCTCCATGATATCCGTGGCCACTTGGGGGGTGGCGGTGGCCGTAAGAGCGAGCACGGGGATGCCCGGCAGTCGTTCACGCAGTTCCTGTATCCTTAGATAGCTTGGCCTGAAGTCATATCCCCATTGCGATATGCAGTGCGCCTCGTCCACCGCGATCAGGCCGATGGGCATACGTGGCAACCGGGCCTGGAACAGTTCGCTGGCCAATCGCTCCGGCGATACATAGAGAAAGGATAGGCGGCCGACGGCGGCGCTCTCCAAGGTGTTGTCGATCTCGGCGTGCGACATGGCCGAGGTGACGGCCCGTGCCGGTATGCCCATCCGTTTCAGGCGTTCCACTTGGTCCTTCATCAGCGCAATGAGGGGGGAGATCACCAGGCACAGGCGTCCGGTGGCCAGCGCAGGTACCTGAAAACAGATGCTCTTGCCACCGCCTGTAGGAAGTAACGCCAGCGTGTCCCGGCCGCTCATCACGGAGCGGATCACCTCTTCCTGTACCGGCCTGAACAGCGTGTAACCCCAATGCTCCCGCAGCACCTCGTGGATGTCTTTGGGGGTGGATGGGGGCGGGCTGCTCGTCATTTGTCCAACTGTCTGTGGCTGCTACATTGCGCCCCGAGGCCTCCAAAGCGAACGGTTACCTTTGTTCCCATCCCCCGAATACCAGGCATCCATGATCACGACCGGGCAAAAGATAGCGATCCAGCGAACCGAGCGGTCCCGTTTACCGGAGACCGACCTCGAGAACATCAAGTTCGGCCGTGTCTTCAGCGACCATATGTTCGTGATGGACTATGTGGATGGCGCTTGGGGGGCACCCAAGATCCAACCCTTCGCCGATCTGCGGATGAGCCCCGCGGCGCTGGTGCTTCATTACAGCCAGACCATTTTCGAGGGGCTGAAGGCCTACCGCACCGCCGATGGACATGTGAACCTGTTCCGCCCCCAGCAGAACATTGCGCGCATGAACCGCAGTGCCACGCGCATGTGCATGCCCACCATTCCCGAGGACCTTTTCCTGGAGGCGCTGGTGGAATTGGTGAAGCTGGACCAGGACTGGATCCCCACGGGCGATGAGGCTTCGCTATACATCCGTCCCTTCATGTACGCCACCGACGAGTACATCGGTGTGCGCCCCAGTGAGGGCTACCGCTTCATCATCTTCACCTGCCCGGTGCGCGCCTATTACAATGAGGCCGTGCGCGTGAAGATCGAGACCACCTACAGCCGTGCGTTTCCCGGTGGTACCGGCGAGGCGAAGTGCGGTGGCAACTATGCCGGTGGTCTCTATCCCGCGAAAATGGGCCAGGACCAGGGTTTCCACCAGTTGATCTGGACCGACGGCCTTACGCACCAGTACGTGGAGGAGAGCGGCACCATGAACGTGTTCTTCAACATCGACGGTACACTTGTAACGCCCGCGCTCGATGGAACCATCCTGCGTGGTGTAACGCGGGATAGCATCATCCAGATCGCCAAGGATGAAGGCATCCGTGTGGAGGAGCGCCGTGTTTCGGTGGAAGAGATCGAGATCGCTGCGCGCAATGGACGCCTGATCTCCGCATTCGGTGCGGGTACGGCCGCCACCATTGCGCACATCGCGAGCATCGCCTTCGGCGATCAGGAGTTCAAGCTGGCTGAAGTGGGTGAGCGTAAGCTTGCCAACCATGTGGGTCAGGTGTTGGACGATGTGCGCCGAGGACGCCGGGCCGATCAGCATGGCTGGATCGTTCCAGTGGTCTAATACCCTGCTTTACTTCACGCGCAACCCGGCAATACTGTCGGGAAGAACGGCCACGCCCGGTGCGCAGAATACGATGAAGTAGCTCGGCCAGCTGAAGAACACAATGCCGATCAGAATACCGAGTATGAGCATGGTGCCGAACAGCAGCCCGGTCACATGCAAGCCGATGAAGGCGAAGCGGTTCACAGGAAGGTCGGCCTCCCGATCAACACGTGTCCGAGGTCGATGATGTGGAACTGTCTCATTGGCCGGCTGAGCGCTCGCTGATCGATACCCTTGCAAGCGCAGATCATAGGCTTCGCGCAGCGTGGGCTCGCTTAGCACGCGATAGGCCTCATGAACCGCGCCGAACACTTCAGCCGCTTTCGGGCTATGGTTGCGGTCCGGGTGCCACAGCTTCACGCGTTCACGATAGGCCCGCTTGATCTCCGAACGGCCGGCATCGCGGGCCACGCCCAACACGATGTAGTGGTCATATCGGAGTGGTGTGGCCATGCCGTTCTTGAGTTCAATGCCACCGCTTCCTGAAGGTCACGTTATGCGATCCGGGTGCCTGGTGTATCTTACCAGTGCGCACATGGAACGCATGCTCCATATCCTTTCTTGCCTGCTGGCCATCGTCCTCTTGAACAAGACGGCCGATGCGCAACAAAGGTTGCTGCATGGTCGCGTACTTGATGCGGTGGATGAGCGCCCCATTCCCAGCGCGCACATCACGGTGATTGGCCAGGCGGTCGCTACCACCACCGATACCGAGGGACGCTTCAGCATCACGCTCGGCGAGTGTGCCCCGTGTTCCTTGGTGGTTTCGCACGTGAGCTACCTGACGCTTACACATGCGGTCGCCTTTAACGGCTGGCCGGAGATCGGTCCCTTGGTGCTTCGCTTGGAACAGAAGGTGGTAGAACTGGGTATTGTGGATGTGCGCAGGCCGGCGCCCGAAGTGGTCTTCCAGCGTAACGACCTGCATGTGGGCGATTACCTGGTGAACGATGAAGGCCTGTGGGTGCTGGTGTACGAGCAGAAGCGCCTCTGGCATTCCGAGCAGGAGGCAGGGGCCACCGTGTATCGTGGTGGTCGATTGTATTTGCTGGATACCCTCTTCAACGAACGGAGCTCGGTGCGCCTTCCCGGTGAAGTGTGCGGACTTCTTTCCGATCATGCCCAGCGCCCCTTGGTGGAGGGTCGCACGATGGGCTGGTACGCGCAGTTGCAGGGGGATGGATTGGCCCTGCAACAGGTGGACCTGGCTACGCTCCACAAGGCCGTGCTACCCTGGACGGACAGTATACAAGGTCTATTGCTGGGCAACAACCTGAATGCAGAGTACCCTGCGTTCGATCACATTGCGTACGACCCCAAGCGTGATTCCGCATTGCTCGTTTGCTCCGTGGTGGATGAGTTCCTGCTCGAGCTCTTCCGCAGCCAATACAAGTACATGAGCGGACGCGATAAGGTGATCGCCAGTGACATTGCCCTGCGCACCGGACTTGATCGTGAAGTGGTGGCCGGGTTCATGACCGGCTTCAGTCACGACATCTACTACCGTGTGCCCTACGCACCGCTCTTCGTGGTACATGATACGCTTCGCGTCTTCGATCATTACAAGGAGCGCATCAGGCCGTTCACCGCATCGCTTGAGCCTTTGGCCGATGTGCCGCTGACCCACCACAACGAGCGCCACTGGAAGCAGCGTCTTCTGCACGATGTGCACGACGATCGCATCTACGCGCTCTTCGCACAAGGCATTCGTTGTTGGCTGCGCGAAGTGGATGTACGTACCGGAGCGCTTGGTCCTGTGCGCATGCTCACACACGCTTCACCAGAGGAAGTGCAAGTGCACGCGGGACATGCCTACTACGTGTATCGTGTGCCGGGTTCCTTGCAGACGCGGACGCTTTACCGCGAGGCGCTGCGATGAGCTAGCCTTGTCCCGGGTGGCGCTTCGGGTAGTCCAGCCAGACCAAGGTGCCGATGCCCGCACTGAGCATGGCCCAGTTATCAATGGGCAGGTCGATGCGCACCATGCCGCAGGTGGGCAGGTTTCCGATCGGCTCGCCGCTCAAGCGCTCGATCACTTCGGTGATGCCGGGGTTGTGGCCGAAGAAGAGCGCGCGGTCCACATGGGCCGGCAGTTGCTCGGCAACCTGTTGAATGGTGACGGGACCCGCGTGGTACAGGTCCGGACGAAGAACGAGTTCACTTTCGCGAACGCCCAAGGCCTTTGCGAACTTTTTGGCCGTGGTGAGCGCGCGCACCGCTGTGCTGCTGACCAGAAGTTCCACGGGCTCGCCGCGTTCCTTGAAGAGATCGGCCATGTAGGCCGCGTTGCGTTCACCGCGTTCGTTCAACGGACGGTCGAAGTCGGCCTGCCCGGGATCGGCCCAACTGCTTTTGGCATGCCGGCAGAAGTAGAGCGTCCGCATGGCAGCGGGTTCAAACGGTGGTGTCCTTCAGCGCGTTCAGCAGGCTCAGCAGGATCACATTGGCATCCGTGGTGATCGGCAGGTCGATCTGCACCTGGCGCGCATCACTGAACTGCTGTCCGTGGCGGAAACCTTTGGAAATGGTGAGGTAGAGCGAGGCGGGGTATTCACCGGTGAAGTGGAGTTGCACCAAGCTGCCACCCGCCATGCGCAGCACATAGCGTGGATAATGATTGCGACTGTCGTTCCAGCCGAGGTCCTCTTCCAGCACGTGGCCTTTTTCGCGGAGGTCCTGGCCCCACTCATCCATCACGTAGTACAGCGTGTCCTCTACGAAGATCTCCGGATCGCGCGGAAGCTGTTGCTGGCGCAGGTCAAGCGGTGCCAACAGGCGTGAACGGGTGTGCCGTAGCGCGGTGGTCAGGTCGTCGATCTGTGCGGTGAATGTCATTCTACAAATGGTCTTTCTGGAACGGCAAGCTATCCCTCACTGCCGCGCAGAAGAGGCCATGCGCCATCGTGTTATCCACGATCGATCCAACGATCGGAATGCCCTGTATCGCTTGTCAGGGGCGGGATGATCACGATCGGTGCTGCGTGGGATCGTTGATCATTATTCACTCGAGCGACCACAAGGACCGCAATGTGCTTTCAGTGCAGCGGAACGGGAGGTCCGGGGCCCATTGCCATTGCCACTCGATCGCAGCAAAGATGAAGATGATGACCAGGACCGCGAGCGACGTGATGGACCACGAGAGGATCTTGGTCACAACGGACCTGCGTACGCCTTCTGGGACCACGCGACCCAAGCCCCAGGCCATGCCGCCCACCACCATCCACCAGATAAGCAGGTCTACCAAAAGGCCCTGCACGTAGAGCACTCCGCTCCCGCTGTTCACCCACGGTATGCTGGTGCGGTAGGGCAGGGGCATTCCGATAAGCGATGGCAGCTGCTCATCGGGGCAGGTGTCGATGCGTTCGATGGTGATGACGTCGGAGAGTAATAGGCCGGTGGCCAGTAACAGCAAACGAAGGAGGAGGATCGGGCGCATGCCGGAAGGTAGGGTGAATACGGTGCTCTGATGACGTCAAACACCTGCTCTTCGCCGGGCTCCTTGGTGCCCGTGATGATCTGACGGCTCATTTCGACCTGACTTACCGCAAGCCGGGGGTGAGCAGTTTCAACTGGATCATACGCTTTTGGGCTAACCAGGAGTTGACGGGCGCTCACTCCTCCTCGTAGTAGTACGAGTGGTCGATGCCCTTCATGTACATCTCCCGGCTGTCGATCTGGTCGGTCAGTGCGTTCTTCAGCAGCTTCTTCAGGAGGCGGGCGTCCACCGCGCTTTGGACCATGGCGTTCATGTACTCCTTCTTGCCGATCCGGCTCCAGTCCACGCATCGCTTCAAGCGCTTCTTCAGGATCAGGTCCAACCAGATCCGCGTACTGCGGCCGTTACCTTCCATGAAGGGATGGGCCACGTTCATCTCCACGTACTTGGCCACGATCTGGTCGAAAGTGTCCTCGGGCATCGCGTCGATCTGCTGCAAGGTGGCCCCGAGGAAGTGCGAGGTGGCGAACTGGAAACCACCTTTGGAAATGTTCTTCTGCCGGATCTGCCCCGCGAAAGGGTAGAGGCCACCGAAGAGGTAGGCGTGGATCTGTTGCAGGCCCTTGGCTGTGCCGACTTCGATGCTGTCGATGAAGGAGCTCTCGAACAGCGCATAGGCCTTTGTCCTGCTCTTCCCGTCCACACTTTCTTCGCTGTGGGTGAACCATTGGATGAAGCGGTTCGCCTTCTTGCTCGGGAACTCCTTACCCAAAGCGATGATGCCATCGA
Organism: Flavobacteriales bacterium; assembly: GCA_016788295.1. Lineage (GTDB taxonomy): Bacteria > Bacteroidota > Bacteroidia > Flavobacteriales_F > PHOS-HE28 > PHOS-HE28. Next base: position 7,287 of record JAEUSY010000005.1, on the reverse strand, counting down.
GGTCCATCACATCGGTCAGGCGCCTCTTGCCGTCCGGGGCGAGGAGTTTCAACTGGGTAGTGGCACTAACCACTTCGCTGTTCTCGCGCTTCAGTTTGGCCTTAAGGTACTTCCAGTAGTTGCGGGTCTTCTCGTAGTCGTCCTGGTCATTCAACAAGGCCACGACGTCCAGCAGCGAGAACAACCAAGTGTTCTTCTCCTCATCCCACACGGCGCGCACCTCGCGGTCGTCGAAGAAGCGGATGGAGATCTTGGTCATGGGTGTGGGGATGCTCGAACGGGCCAGGCTGGCAGAGTGACCGGCGAAGGAGATGCCAAGGTAGGGGTGGGCGTGGAATGGGTTGAAAGTGCGGAAGGAACATGATCAGCTCAGACACGCGGTTGAGGAACTCGGGGTACGGTCTGGGTTTCTACTCGCCGAATCGATAGAGCCTGAAGAAAGTGCCAATGCTCCAGCACAAGTAGGGTTGGTCGGATGTCGCTGACCTGAAGTCGATCGCGACACCGCCCTGAACAAAGATCCGGGTCAATAAAGCATCAGGCTTCTCATTCACATAGGCGATGCCCAGATGAAGGTTCTGCTCCAATAGGCCCTCTTCAACACTGCCTGCCCGCCAACGGAGTTCGGTACCGAAATAGGTGCGGTAGTACCTGTGAAGTACGGCTTGGTCCGATGGCCAGACCCAGCGTTCCGTCGGGATCAGTTCCCGAAGATCGAACTGTAGGAAGTGGTACTGGTAACGCAGTGAGGCAAGTGGTCGCGCGTCGCTGTCCAGGCCGATGTTCCCCGAGACAAGCCCCTTTGTGACCGACCTCATCAACCCGATGGCGATGTACGGACGGTCGACGTTCCATTGTCCATGGTAGCCGGTTTCAATGAACATCTTCAAGGCCTGGTCTGCCGGTGCGCAAGGTGGGTACGGGGGCCAGCCACCGAACAAGGAGGTATCGCAGTGGTCGGCACAACTGACCATCTCGCGCGAAATGTCCAGTGCAAAGCCCTTCCGGACAGGTATCTTGGTGTAATAGAAGGCGGCGTGCTTCTTGCCATCACGCTGTTCCCAAGTAATTGGAACGTCAGGCCTTGGACCATGGAAATACCGTGCACTGTTGTCCACGGCGTGGCGCGGCACCCGAACCCGCAACCCCTTGCTGCCGCTAATTCGTGACCAGTGCTGCAGTTCCTGCATCAACGCGTGATCGACACGCATGCACGTGTCAAGGATCGGGACAACACAATCCCCATGCTTCTCGATCAGCACCCCATAGCGGTCGAAGTCTGCCTTGGGCATTGAGGTGGTGTAGGCCGCTGGAGCCTTCTTGTTTCGCGATGGCTTCCTCGTCCATTTCAGCCGGATGTGTTCGTTGGTGCCTGCTGTCCTGCGGTACCGTGGCAGTTTCATATCAAGAACGGCCCCATAGCGGTTTGGTACGGTGAGCCTTCCTGGGATCTCGACCTCAACGAACTCCCGCTTTCCTTTCCTGAAGGGAGTAACGATGAAGCGGCCGATCAGATCGCAATCGATGATATAGCAACGAGCGCCGGGCAAAGGCAATGCCCCCTCAGAACTATCGAGAAGGTCTTGGACCCGGTCAAGGGTCGGATCCATGTGGAAGACGATGTCAACACGCCTGTTCCGGGCCCTGTCACCTCGGTCGATAGCGCCCATCGCGAGCGTGGAGACCGGCGTTTGCATGGAGAAGTGCCTGCGACATTGCGAGGCGACCTCCAATGCGCGCCTTCGCGAAAGCTTCAGGTTCGATGAGAGCGAGCCTATGGAATCGGCCATGCCGATGAACTGCACCGAATCAACAGCACTAAGGTCATAGTGGTAGGGGATCGCAGCGATCGTAGCCTGTTCCTCGTGGGGGATGCGCCACTTGCCGAACTCGAAGAAAACGGATAGGGTGTCCTGGGCTGCTCCTTCTTGCAGGGCGCAGCAAAGAGCGAGCAGTTGGAGAGCACGCGCAAGGGCAGTGGGGATCCGCATTCCCATCACCACGACAAACGTGGGGGAGGCAATCTAACGGATCTCTGAAGGGTTCTCCCTATTGCACCTTCGCATTGCTCTTCATGTCCTTGTCCCACGCACCGTAGGTCGACCCCACTTCGAATTCGCTCAGCAGTGTGGGGTCGACTTTACAGGTGCGATCTACAAGCCTATCGCTTAGGCCGAGGCCTTTGTCTTCTTACCCTTGCTCGTGCCATTCTCCTTCTCATCGATCGGCTTCCGCAGCACGATATGCCCATCGAACACATCGATCACCTGCGGCTTGCCGGTCTCCAGCGTACCCGCGATGATCTGCTTGCTCAGCTCGTTCAGCAGTTCCTTCTGGATCATGCGCTTGATCGGACGTGCACCGAACTGCGGGTCGAAACCTTGGGTGCTGATGTGGGCGATGAGCTCTTCGCTGGGCAGCAGGTGGATGTCCTTCTCTTCCAACTTGGCGAGTAGCATGTGCAGCTGCAGCTTCACGATCTCCCTCACATCGCCCTGGCTCAGCGGGCGGAACATGATCAGTTCGTCCACCCGGTTGAGGAACTCGGGGCGCACGGTCTTGCGCAGCAGCTCCATCACTTCACGTTGGGTCTTCTCCACCACGGCGTCCACATCTTTCTTTTCGAGGTTCTCGAAGTTCTCCTGGATGATGTGCGAGCCGATGTTGCTCGTCATGATGATGATGGTGTTCTTGAAGTTCACCACGCGGCCCTTGTTGTCCGTGAGGCGGCCATCGTCGAGCACCTGTAGCAGGATGTTCCACACGTCGGGGTGGGCCTTCTCGATCTCGTCGAGCAGCACCACGCTGTAGGGCTTGCGGCGCACGGCCTCGGTGAGCTGGCCGCCCTCGTCGTAGCCCACGTAGCCCGGAGGCGCGCCCACAAGGCGGCTCACGCTGTGGCGCTCCTGGTACTCGCTCATGTCGATGCGCGTCATGGCGTGCTCGTCGTTGAAGAGGATCTCGCTGAGCGCCTTGGCCAGTTCGGTCTTGCCCACGCCGGTGGTGCCCAGGAAGATGAAGCTGCCGATGGGGCGGCGCTCATCGCCCATGCCCGCGCGGCTGCGGCGCACGGCGTCGGCCACGGCGCGCACGGCCTCGTCCTGACCGATCACGCGCTTGTGCAGCTCGTCCTCGAGCTTCAGGAGCTTGGTGCGCTCGGCCTCCAGCATGCGGGTGACGGGGATGCCCGTCCAGCGGCTCACCACGGCGGCGATCTCCTCCACGTCCACCTCCTCCTTGATCATTTTGCTCTCGGCCTGCAGCTTCAGCAATTCGTCCTTTGCTGCGGCCAGTTCCTTTTCCGTCTCCTGGATGCGGCCGTAGCGGATCTCGGCCACTTTTCCGAAGTCGCCCTCGCGCTCGTACTGCTGCGCCTGGTGCTTCAGCTCCTCGATCTGGTCCTTGGCGCTGTTGATGCGGTCCACCAGCTGGCGTTCGCTTTCCCAGCGGGCCTTGAAGCCGTCGCGCTGACCGCTCAGCTCTGCGAGCTCCTTGTTCAGCTCGGCGAGCTTGGCCTCGTCGTTCTCGCGCTTGATGGCCTCGCGCTCGATCTCCAGCTGCATGATGCGGCGGTCGATCTCGTCGAGCTCCTCGGGCTTGGAGTTGATCTCCATGCGCAGTTTGCTGGCGGCCTCGTCGATCAGGTCGATGGCCTTGTCCGGCAGGAAGCGGTCGGCGATGTAGCGCGTGCTCAGCTCCACAGCGGCGATGATCGCGGCGTCCTTGATCAGCACCTTGTGGTGGCTCTCGTACTTTTCCTTCAGGCCGCGCAGGATGGAGATGGCGTCCTCGCGGGAGGGCTCATCCACCATCACTTTCTGGAAGCGACGCTCCAGCGCCTTGTCCTTCTCGAAGTACTTCTGGTACTCGTTGAGCGTGGTGGCGCCGATGCTGCGGAGTTCGCCGCGTGCGAGTGCGGGCTTCAGGATGTTCGCGGCGTCCATGGCGCCTTCGCCACCGCCGGCGCCCACCAGGGTGTGGATCTCGTCGATGAAGAGGATGATGTGGCCTTCCGAGGCGATGACCTCCTTCACCACGGCCTTCAAGCGCTCCTCGAACTCGCCCTTGTACTTGGCCCCGGCGATCAACGCGGCGATGTCGAGGCTGAAGACCTGCTTGCCCTTGAGGTCCTCGGGGATGTCGCCGTTCACCACGCGCTGCGCGATGCCTTCGGCGATGGCGGTCTTGCCCACGCCCGGCTCACCGATGAGGATGGGGTTGTTCTTGGTGCGGCGGCTGAGGATCTGCAGCACGCGGCGGATCTCCTCGTCGCGGCCGATGACGGGATCGAGCTTGTTGTCCTTGGCGAGCTGGTTGAGGTTCTTCGCGTACTTGTTCAGCGCGTTGTAGGTCTCCTCTTGGCTCTGGCTGGTCACCTTGCTACCCTTGCGCAGGTCCTTGATGGCCGCGATCAAATCCTTCTTGGTGACGCCGTTGTCCTTCAGCAATTGGCTCACGGTATCGCCGCTGTCGAGGATGCCGATGAGCATGTGCTCCACGCTGGCGAACTCATCGCCGAACTCCTTCAGCGCGGCGAGGGCCTTGGTGAGCGCATCGCTGCTGTAGCGCGAGAGGCTGATCTGCCCACCGCTCACTTTCGGGTAGCCCTGTACGATGCGATCGAGCGCTTGCGTCATCGCCGGCACGTTCACGTTGAGCTTCTTCAGCAGGAAGGGCGTCACGTCGGGGTCCACTTCCAGGATGCCCTTCAGCAGGTGGCCGTTCTCGAGCATCTGCTGGCCGTATCCGGTGGCGATGGTCTGCGCCTGCTGGATGGCCTGCTGCGAGCGGATGGTGAATTTGTTGAGGTCCATGATCGATTGGGATTGCTGCGCGGCTCTCAAGGGCCAAGCCGCTCGGAGTTAACGGCGCTTCTGGCAGGTGAAGTTCGTGCGTTGCGCCAGAACGTCCACGAGTAGAGGGGGGCGGCTGAAGGAATGACCGAAGCGCTAACCTTGCCCGCATGAACGCCGCCGGCCCCTGGATGCCGCCCTTCGAAGTGCCCGACGACGCCAAGCGCTACTGCTTGCTGCAGGTCCGTCACTTCAAGCACGGTGGTTTGAAGCTGTTCCTGGCGAAATACGTCCGCGCCAAGTGGGTGTTCCCCGATCGCAGCTGGTTGAGCAACGAGTGGGAGGTGCTGCGCTGGGCGTACGTGAACGAATAGCACGGACGGCCGCCCACTTGTGGGCAATTCGAGGAACGGAGGCAGCGATATGGGCGGCGCGGGTATCTTGTCCCGTACGAATGCGCCCATCCGCTCTTCCACACGTCGTGCTGCTGGTGCTCGCCCTGTGCGGCACGGGGCGCGTCGTGGCGCAGGATCATTGGGCGCGCCGCGTGGGCGCTTGGAGCAACGACGCGTACAACGACCTCGCGGTGGATGCTGCTGGCGATCTCTACGCCGTGGGCGAGTTCGGCGGGAACATCGACCTCCCCGGGTTCACGCTCATCAGCAACGGCAGTCTCGATGCGGTGGTGGCGAAGTACGACGCGTCGGGCGGGCTGGTCTGGGCGCGCAGCTTCGGCAGCAGCGGCTTGGATCGCGCCATCAAGCTCGAGCTCACCAACGATGGGCACATCGCGGTGGTGGGCCAGTTCATGGGAACCGTTGATTTCGGCGGGAGCACCCTGAGCTCATCCGGCGGCACGCAGGATTGCTTCGTGCTGAAGCTCGCGCAGGCCGATGGCTCCGTGTCGTGGGCGCGAGGAGGCGGCAGCGCTGATGGCGTGGACCAGCCCAACGGCGTGAGCGTGGGCCCCGATGGCAGCATCGCTGTGGCCGGCGAGTTCCGTGGCACGGCGGTCTTCGACCAGGGGAGCATCACCAGCGTCACCGATCCGGTCACGGGCGACCCGAGCGTCGATATCTTCCTCGCCACGTACACTTCAGCAGGCGCGCCGCTCTGGATCGTGCAGGGCGCCGCCGAGTTCGCCGATCGCGGCATGGACGTGGAGCACGACGCCGATGGCAACCTCTACCTCACGGGACAGTTCACGGATACGCTCACGCTGGCCGGCAACGTGCATGAGAACGCGATGTTCAGCGCGGTATTCATCGCGCGTTTCACGCCGGGAGGCACCGAGGAGTGGTTCCGCGTGTTCGGCGGCGGCACTTACAACCAGGTCTTCGAGATGGTCCTGGTGCAAGAGAGCTACCTCATGCTCGTGGGCGATGTACAGGGCACGGTGATCTTCCTCGATACCGAGCCCGACCTCTTCACCGCTGCGGAGCCGCGCAGCAGCTATCTGCTGAAGGTGGGCCTCGATGGCGAGCTCATCGCGCAGAAGACCTGGGGCAGCCAGCATCCGCTCACCACGCGCGCGCTCTCGGTGCAGGAGGAGGACGTGGCCGTGCTGGGCCGCTTCGCCTGCCAGCTCACGGGCTTCACGGGGCAGTACGGCGAGAGCAGCTTCCTCGGGTCGGGGCGCTGGGACCTTTACGTGGCGCGCTTCCAGACCAGCGACCTCGACTTCAAGCAGGCGCAGCATTTCGCGGGCATCGGGGAGAAGCTGCCCGGCGGGATTGTGCACGCGCCCGATGCGGAGCCGGTCTTCAATGGCGCGTACGAGCACGTGCTCTCGTTTCCGTCGGATGGCACCATGAGCATGTGGCCGCCTGCGGCGGGGAACACCGCGCCGGCGCCCCCGGGTTATTGCACCGATCCCTTCTACGCGAATTACAACCTCCTGCGCGGCTGGGCGCTGAAAGATGCCTTCATCGCGCGCGGCTACCTCGATGGGCGCGAGCCGCACGATGCCTATGCGCGCGAAGGCCCTGTTTGCGACCGCACCTTCCGCGAGCCGGTCATCCAATCCGGCAACGAAGGGGTCCTCGGCCCTGATTCCCTGGAGCGTTGCACGCAGGCCCCGCTGCACGCGCGCACCTTCACCGCCTTCGATCCCGATACCTCGGTGCGGCACAATGCGCCGGCCTTCGAATTCCTGTGGAGCACGGGTGTCACTACGCCGGACATCACGGTGTACACCAGCGGCTGGTACTGGGTGGATGTGCGCATCGGGCAGCAATGCTTCCTGTGGCGCGATTCGCTCTACGTCACCATCCACCCGACGCCGGCTGTGCCCTTGGTCAACGACGATGTGGTGGTGAACGTGAACGCGCTCGGCCCACAGCTCATCCGGGTATGCGAGCCGCAGCAGCCCTGGCTCTGGGCCACGAACGTGGATCCCGCCGATTCGGTCTGGTGGTCGGTCCTGGGCGGCATCATCGCTTACGACGACAGCGCGCAGGCCTTCACATCCGGCTTGTACGCGGTGACCGTGATG
>JAEUSY010000052.1 GCA_016788295.1 Flavobacteriales bacterium | reverse complement strand
CATCATCAACCGCGAGCTCGGCCTGGCCAAGAACGAGAACCCGCTGCAGGGCAGCTTCATCATCGAGGAGCTCACCGACCTGGTGGAAGAGGCCGTGCTCAGCGAGTTCGACCGCATCACCGAGCGCGGCGGCGTGCTGGGCGCCATGGAGACCATGTACCAGCGCAGCCGGATCCAGGAAGAGAGTTTGTACTACGAGACCTTGAAGCACACGGGCGAGTACCCCATCATTGGCGTGAACACGTTCCTGAGCTCGAAAGGATCACCGACCATTCTTCCGAAGGAGGTGATCCGGGCCACCGAGGAGGAGAAGGAGGCGCAGATCGCCACGGTGGAGAACCTGCGCGCGGCCTACAGCGCGGAAGCGGCGAAGGCGATCAAGGACCTGCAGCAGGCGGCCATACGGAACGAGAACATGTTCGAGGTGCTGATGGAGGCGACGAAGTATTGCAGCCTGGGGCAGCTGACGGCGGCGATGTTCGAGGTGGGGGGGCAGTATCGGAGGAATATGTAAGGCCCGGCGGGGCGTGTTACCTTTGGTTCAATGCCCAAGCTGTACGAATACTTCGGCCTCATCTTTCTATTCTACAGCGACGACCATGACCCCATGCACCTGCATGTACAACATGGCGATCGCGAAGGCATCGTCATGCTCATCATCGTGGAAGGCAAGCTGGTGGAACTGCGCTGGCGGGCCAAGCGGGGCGCCGACATGCTGAACGAGAAGGAGCAGCGTGAGGCTGAGACCTTCGTCCGGGCCATGAAGGACGACATCGTGGCCAAGTGGACCGCCTTCTATGTCGAACACAAGCGCATCAAGCCCGAGCGCATCACCCGCCGCATCAAATGACCATCCCCGCCGACATCCGCATCAAGAAAGCCACCTACGTGGGTGACTATACCATCCGCTTCACCTTCACCGATGGGCACGTGAGCGAGATCGACTTCCATCCCTTCCTGAGCGCAGCGGGCCAGAATCCCATGAACAGCCAGTACCTGGATGTGCTGCGCTTCCGGCAGTTCAAGCTGCACCGCAACGTGGATGTGTACTGGGACGACTGGGAGATGTGTTTCCGCTTCGAGACGCTCTACACGGGGAAGCTCCCCAAGATGCCCAAACCCCTTGCCCGGACTGTAAGGCGCAGGAGCCAAACTCGAGCAAGAGCATCGAAGGCGTGATGGGACGGACAACCATCGGGTTGAACACCTTCCTCAGCAGCGCGCCGTCGCCGAAGTCCGGCCGAATGGCGGACGTAGGCGACAAGGGCTCACCGACGATCCTGTCCGCCGTACGGCGGATGATCCCCGCCTACGCTGAAGCTCCGGCGGACAGGCGCGCCACCGAGGAGGAGAAGGAGGCGCAGGACCTGTCCCGCCTTAGCGGGATCGCCACGGTGGAGAATCCCGCATCGAGTGCGGGACAGGCACTGCGCGCGGCCTATAGCGCGGAAGCGGCGAAGGCGATCAAAGACCTGCAGCAAGCGGCGATAAGGAATGAGAACATGTTCGAGGTCTTGATGGAGGCGACGAAGTATTGCAGCCTGGGGCAGTGGACGGCGGCGAGTCCTGAGCGTGAGCCGAAGGACGAGGTGGGGGGGCAGTATCGGAGGAATATGTAAGTCTTGAGGGCGTACCGGCGCTCAAATGCAGCGCCGTCGGGCCATCCGCTTTAGCCGGCTTGGCGCAGCCTGCGGTCGCGGCGCTGCGGTGGCTTCCTTCGGTCGCCTCCTCGCTGCACGCGCCCGCAAGGCCGTCCCGGCGCCGGGCTGCCGCTGCTGTCCCCTACGCGAGCGCGCGTAGCACCCGCCGCACCGTAGACCCCTGTCTCGACTGCGCGAGATCATGCTCCCAGATGCGAAGCACACGCCAGCCCTTTGCCCGCAGCTCACGGTTCACTTTCCGATCCCGTGCCTTGTTCGCATCCAGCTTGGTGGACCAGAACGCGCTGTTGCCCTTGGGTCGCGTGGCGTGCTTGGGACAGCCGTGCCAGAAGCAACCATCGACGAACACAGCGAGCTTCTGCTTCGGAAAGGCGAAGTCGGGACGACCCGTGATGGGATGGTGCCTGCGCCAACCGGTGATGCCATTTGCGCGGAACAACTTGGCGAGCGCGACTTCTGTGGCCTTGTTGCCCTTGCCCCGGATCTTCGACATCACCTCGGAGCGCTTGGCCTTGGTAAAGACGTCGTGTCGCTTGGCCATTACGGTTGCTTACTACGCACCAGGTCAATGAAGTTAGAGATACTCAGGAGCTTGGAGCGCTGTGTATCGGTGTATGTGGCATGCACTGAACTAGGGATGACCAATTGGACGCGTTCGCTGGCCATCTGATCGGTCTGATTCACTGATATGCCTGGCTGTAGCGTGCACAAGTGCTTGTCGCGGATGCGAGCAGCTTCCGGCAGTATCTGACGCCAACGGTCCTTTGCGCTTGACTTCACACCGAGCATGAGAAGCAGTGATGCATCGAAAGACGCATCGTGGTACTCTGCCTCTCCTGGGAAGATGAAGTCGGGCTTGTTCCCCCCTTCGGTCTTTGCCTGTGGCTTGAACCGCACTTTGTGGCGTGCAAACACTTCAGTCAGGTGATGCTGCAGGGCATGCCCCATCCGTGACTTCCGTCGGTTCTGAACTGTGAGTGAATACTGGATGAAGTCATCCACTACGTTGAACCCTTGCTGGATCCGCTTGCCGATGATCACCTCCTCAAGTGCTCGGAAAAGCTGCTCCTCACGATCGAGCCATGCTACCAACGCGGCATCGGCATCATTAGCATCCAAACCCACTTGATCACGGGCAAAGGCCGACATCACAGCCGTAGTGGGGAACTGCTCTCCAAACCGCTGGATGACGAGGTCCTTGTCGTTACCAGCAACGGGTAACTGGACATCCAGCTCCAGCTCCTCGATGATCTGCCGACGGAAGAGTGCGAACTCACTCTTGGCTATCGCTTCACTGGAAAGGAGACTGAGTCTTTCATCCGTAGACCCAATACCGAACAGGACCAGAGCCGCGCGTAAACGTGCAGAGCCACGCTGAAATACCAGCGCATGTACTTTTCCGCTGGCCCGTGCAATGATCAGTTCATCACCCGGTTCACACTTGGCAAGGAACTCGCCGGAGTAATAGAACCGCCACTCCGAGCGCCCCGTTCTCTCTGCTGATCTCGCTCTGGCATCATAGAAGCTGAAACGGCCTTCCTCCTCGTCAACCTCCTTATCATCGGCGAAGTAATGCCAATACAGTGGTCCTTCGACCTTTTCCGTGGTCTGGAAGAACTCGCGTAGTGCGGAGACTCCGTTCAACTCATGCTGGTTCGACCCCTTTCCTGGGAGATCGACCTGGACCAGCCGTTTGTGGGCAACGGCATCAAAGACATCGGCAAGGGAGTGGCTCATGCAACGGCGAGGTCAACCTTGCGCTTCTTTTTTGCGCTTGGTCTGACTTCCGTTGCAAGATCGCCAACTTTTGGTTCCGATCCGCTCTTTTGCTTGGTACTGTTAAGCTTGGCCTTGGTGTATGCCGCTGGTGCTTCTGCGGCATGCGATCGTTCTGTAAGCCGTATTGCACTGCCTATCCCAAGGGCCTTGGTCACCTGTTCAGCAATTGCGGTCACCACAGGCACAACCACTGAGTTACCGAACTGCCGATAGGCTTGGGTGTCGCTCACGACGATCTGAAATTCCTCATAGCCCATCAGCAAGGCACATTCATCCGGAGTGAGCCGCCGGGGATTCAGGCCCCGACCTTGCTTGATCAGTATCTCGGATCCATCCTTGTGATATCGTGCGCTGAGTGTGCGAGCGGTATCATCCGGCCCGACAAGACCAAAGCCAAAACCATTGCCCGCAGCCTTATGCTTGGCAGCGTAGTTCTGCAGATAGGCCCACAGATGGTCGGTCAGTGTATACTTCGTCGGCACGCGTGGTTGAAGGATGGAACTCAGCTTGGGGCCTTCGCTCGGCGGTGTGGGCCATTTGAAGCGCTCTGCAACGGAAGCTTCCCGGAAGCCCACAATAAAAATGCGCTCACGGTGTTGCGGCACATAGGGCTTGGCATCAATGATCCGTGGCTCGACAACGTGGTATCCGAGCTTGTTCCGCAGAATGTCCATGATCACCTTGTAGGTGTTCCCGCGATCATGGCTCTTCAGGTTCTTCACATTCTCCAGCACGAATGCAGCTGGGCGATGGTGGTCGAGGATCTCAGCGATGTTGAAAAACAGGTTCCCCTGGCGCTCATCTTCGAAACCGTGCTTGCGCCCAAGGCTGTTCTTCTTCGAGACGCCAGCAATGCTGAATGGCTGACAGGGAAAGCCTGCGCAAAGCACCTCGTGCTTCGGAATGTCCTCGACAGGAACCTTGGTGATGTCGCCGATGGGCGAAAGACCGTGATTGGCAGCGTAGGAGATCTGCGCGTATTTGTCCCAGTCTGATGCGAACACGCACTCGCCACCCTGCTTGGAGAAGGCGATATGGAAGCCACCTATACCACAGAACAGGTCGATGAAGCGGAAGGTCCCCTGACCGTAGGGCACCATGGGTTCACCAGCCATAGGAACCTCGCGCCGATTCTTGCCTGGTTCGATCTTGGTCGCAGATGATACCTGCTTCTTGGTCGACTTACCCTTTGGCACAGCAGACCTCTTCAACGGCGCTTTGCGCGTGAGCGGCTTCACGGACTTCTTCATGCTCTGTTCTTCGCTGTAAAGTTCAGGACCAGTGGCACCATGCATTTGGCAGCGCGCCAGTAAATATCAACGTCAGGTCCTGGGTAACGTTCAAGCCTTCATCCGCGCATCGATCCCCGCACACTGTGCATCCGAGGGATAGAACTCATCCTCCGTCATCAGCCCATAGGCCAGCCGCCTGTTCGCTTCCAGTGCAATGGGTGCGATCAACACTGGCCATCCACTCTTTACATGGAATGGCGCAATCAGCCTTGGCTCGATGAGTTGGATGCGCTCAGGTCCATCCTGGTCATGGCTGATCTCCTCGCCGTGGTCTGCGCTGTCATCGGGATGTAGCCCTTGGTACAAGTAGAACACGGCATTCCATGCCTTCATGAACTGCTCGTGCGGCATGTCATCGAGTGGCTTGTCCACAGCGGATAACAGCCGATCAAGTGCGTCACGCTCGTTGCTAGGAATTAGGGTCAACGTGGTGTTCATGGCTGACGAGATATTTGTCATTTGCGTGCCGTTAAAGTAGGAATCAGAATGAGTCGATGCATCTCGTGTTGAAAACTTGTTCCTTGCCAAACGGATGTGCAGGGCTCCCTGCTGCAGCTACCTTGTGCACGCCACAGAGCGGTTCTCACACATCGTGCTAATACCCATGCACAACGCTGCCCTTCGGTCCGTGCTCCTTCAACAAGTGCCCGATGCCATTGTCCTGGAAGGGCTTTCGGCCTTGGAGCCCTTTGGTTTGGGAATAGGTGCGATCGAGGCCATGCCGGGGCTTGTGGCATGGTCGCCTCAGCACACGTGTCTGTTCTTCGTGGAGTCCTTGCGCGTGTTCGACGAGCAGCGTTTGCGTGCAGTGCGTCTATGGTCCCATTTGACCAAGGCACAAAGGGTTTTCGTTTCGGTCCTTGCTTCTCGTTCAGCGTTCGCGCTGCACATGGGATCCATCGCTTACGGCACGCACGTATGGTTCATTAATGAGCCGGATCGGTCGGTGTTCCTCAGCGATTCCCCCGAAGCTTCTGAGCGATACAGGGAAGTGCAAATGGCCGTCAAACGCTGTTAGCGCGCTTCAAAGGCCAACAAGCCCTTTCGCTCTGCCTTCGCCAAGGCTACGGCAGACACATCCAAGACCACTTCTCTGATGCGACCGCTGCCCAGCACTTCAAGGCCTATGAAGGGAAGCCGCTGGCCATTCCCGTCGAATCGCCGGGCCCCAAACCTGAGTACTTGGCGTGGCACCGGTCGGAGGTGTTCGGGAAGACCTGAGCACTGAGCGGCGATCACAGCCGCATCATCGCCTTCACCACTGCGCGCACCTTCTCCAGATCCAAGCTGCTGAGGCGGCCAAGAGCGCGCCCGACACGTTCCTCGGAGACCGAACGCAACTGGTGGCAAAGCGCGAACGAGTCCTTGGTGAGGCCGTTGGCACCTGGTTTCAGGGCCACCGTGGTGAAGAGTTCCACCTTCGGTCTGTTGCCGCTGATGGGCACGGCCATGAGCAGTTGGAGTTGCGGCCAATGCACCACCACCACGCAGGGGCGCGGTTTCTGTTGCTCGCGGCCTTTGGTGCCCGGCGGCAGGCCAAGGTCCACCTGAACGATGGTGCCGGGCAGAAGCTGTTGCATCACGAACGGAGCCAGTCGCCCAGGCCGAGGTCGGCCAACTGTTTCTGGCCTTTCACCCAAGCGGCGGGCAGGGGTTCGGCGGCCATGGAAGCAGGGGCCTCACGTGTGTGGACCAGGCCAAGCAAGCGCGCACTGGCCGCATAGGTCTGGGAGGCGTTCACCAGGAAGCGGTTCAACGCGTCCACCCGCGCAGGTGACGCCTTCATCTCATCATTGAGCACGGCATCGCCCATGAGCAGCGCCACTTCCATGTCCATGGAGGCATGCAGCCACCCGAGGAGCACTTGCGCTGCCTGTTGGTTGGGAACGCCCACGAGCAGTGCGGACTCGAACTGCGCGAATCGGAGTTCGCCCAGTTGTTCAAGCGCGGAGCCATCCACTTTCGAGAGGTCGAGTTTGGGTCCTGCGATCGCTTGCATGACCTCCACCTGCGCATGCAGTGCGAAGCGCATATTCGCCACCAGCACGGGGTGGTCAGCTTCCTTCTCCTGCCAAGCGTTCTCCAGCTTCTTGAACTTCGCGGTGAGATCGATATTCTCCTTGATGGACCAACCGATAGCCTTCAAGCGCAAGTTGAACTGTTCATCGCGCAGGGTGGCGGCGTGCTCAGGCAGGTTCTTCCGGCTGGCCAACAATGCCTTCACCTTGTCGATGAACGCGCGCATCGGCAGACGCAGCGGATTGTGCTGCTGCCGGGCCATCTCCTTCAAGGGGAGGAAGACGCTATCGATGCTGGAGGCGCCGTGAAGCATGCCCCAAAATTAGCCCATCTCGTTGCCTCGCACGACTTGACCCGGCGTCATGCCGTGGAATGCCAGTGCGCAACACCGCCTCGACCAACAGAACGGCATCGCCCTCACCCCGGGTCAGGCCCGGGGAACGCCCTTCACGACAAGGCCTTCGACCGCGGGCTCATCACCTTCGATACCGAGCTGCGGCTGGTGTGCGCCCCTTCGCTCCGCGACCACTTCGCTGAGGCGACCGTGGTCCAGCACTTCAAGGCCTACGAGGGGAAGCCGCTAACCATTTCCGCCGCCCCCGGTTCGTTGACCGGGGCAGGATCGGCGGGACCCAAGCCTGGGTACCTGGCGTGGCACCGGGCGGAAGTGTTCGGGAAAGGATCCTGAGCGGCGTATGCGATCGCTTATGGCCAGGGCAGTTCCAACGCATCACCTTCGTGCACGGCGTGCCAACGGGCCAGCAGCTCACGGAATTCGCGCTGCATCCGAACAACGGCTTCGCTACTGAGCCCTTGGAGCGGCTCAACGCGTTCCAAGCCCACACTGGCGATGAAGTCCTCTTCCCTTACAGTACCATTGTCCGTGCCTTGGAGCGTGCGTGCCACGATCTCGGCATCCCAGGCTTCGCGGGGCAGGGTACGGATCACGGCGGGGTCGCTCAGTTCATCGATGGTGCGGCCATCGGCTATGGCACCGAAGAAACCGGCCCGCATGTTCAACACGCGTTCGGCCACGTAATGGGCCAGGTCATGATGAGGCAGATTAGGTCCGGCCGCAGCCTGCGTGATGCTTCCATCGGCCCGCACGCATTGCAAGCGATGACGGCCATGCTGACGTGCGATGCGGATGCGCATGGTGCAAAGGAATGAACAGAAGACGCCGCCACCGCCGCCGACCATGAACAATGATGAAGCCAGTCGCTGGTCATTTCCCTGACAGGGACGGGATAGCTGGCTCGAATACCCGCCTCCTGCGTGCAGGCCTGGCATGGCACCGGGCGGAGGTGTTCGGGAAGCAGGGTCTGCCGTTATCTTGTCCGAACGCGGTTGACGAGAAGTGTGTCGATCGCGGCTGGCATGAGCAAGGGCGAACTATTGATCTACCAAGGCAAGGACGGCGTTACGCAGGTGAGCGTGCGCTTGCAGGACGAAACGCTATGGCTGAACCAGGGCCAGATGGCGGAGCTTTTCCAGACCACGAAACAGAACATCGGGCAGCACGTCAAGAACATCCTGGCCGATGGTGAACTGGACGCCGAGGGAACTGTAAAGGATTTCTTTACAGTTGCCCGCGAAGGCCGGCGGAATGTGAAAAGGTTGGTGGAGCACTACAACCTGGACATGATCATCTCGGTGGGATATCGGGTGAATAGCCACGTGGGCGTTCACTTCCGGCGCTGGGCCACCGAGCGACTGCGGGAGTACATCATCAAGGGCTTCGTGCTTGATGATGCTCGGTTGAAGCAAGCGCGCGACGGTTACTTCGATGAGCTGCTCGGCCGTATCAGGGATATCCGAAGTAGCGAGAAGGTGTTCTACCGCAAGGTGTGTGACATCTATGCCACCAGCATCGACTACGACCCTGCGGTGGAGATCACACGCGAGTTCTTCGCGAACGTGCAGAACAAGTTCCACTGGGCCATTCACGGGCACACAGCCGCCGAAGTGGTGATGGAACGTGCCGATGCCAGCAAGCCTAACATGGGCTTGACGAACTGGCCCACTGCAGACATCCGCAGGCAGGATGTTGTGGTGGCGAAGAACTACTTGGGCGAAGAGGAGCTGGACCATCTGAACCGGATCGTGAACCAGTACCTGGAATTCGCGGAGCTACAGGCACTGCAACGCAAGCCGATGCACATGGCGGACTGGAAGAAGAAGCTCCACGACTTCCTTACCCTGAATGAGCGTGAGGTACTGCTGCACGGCGGCAAGGTGAGCCACGAGGAAGCAGAGGCGCATGCCTTGGCCGAGTTCGATAAGTACAGCAAGGCGTTGGAGGCATCCCAGGAGGATGAACTGGACAGGGCGGTGAAGAAGTTGGAAGCTAAGCGCCCAGGCTGAGCGCCACAGCAGCCTGCTTCACCGCATATCCGTAGTAACCTGCTCCGAGGCTTTTGCCGTACCCCGGATGATCGGCCTCCCACGCAGCGCCAGCACCAACACAGCAGTGGCCAACAACGCATACACCGCGGCCAGCAGCAACGTGCTCCACGTGCTGCGCAAGAGGAAGAACGAGAGCAGCGGCAGCACCTGCAGGGCGTGCATGCCGATGAAGTGCGCGGCGCGGAGGTCGCCGTGGGTGTAGCTCCAGTGCAGCAGGGGCAGGCCGGGGGTGCCATCGGGCCCGCCCACGGTGTGCGATAGGCGTGCGCCCATCACGAAACCCTCGAAGGCGAAGACCACGAAGAGGAGGATGCCTAGGCGGATGGCCCACAGGTAGTGCGGCGGCAAGGGGGCCACGCGCGGGGTGAAGAACAGCGCGCCGATGTAGGCGGTGTAGAGCGTGACGATGGTGATGGCCACGGCCATGAGCGAGAAGAGCGTGGCGTTGGCACCGGTGCTGATGTTGAAGTGCGAGAGCTGGCCTTGTGCGGCGCGCAGGGCGATGTAGCCGATCTCGAAGGTGAGCAGCACGATGACCGTCCAGCTGTACCAGCGGTGATCGAAGGAGGGCAGGTGACCGATGTACCACGCCATGGCCCACACGAAGAGCGTGGTGGAGAACGCGAACTTGAAGGGCTTGATCCAGGCGTTCACGTTGAAGACCGTGGTGGTGGTGAGCTGGGCGAGCCCCAGGCACACCAGCGCGAAGGCCAGGCACAGCAGTCCGTACCAGAAGAGGGGCTCGTTGCGGTGCTTGAGCGTGGCGAGGAGGTCCAGCATGTGGTGCAAGTAATGCCGGACCGGTCATTGAACCTGCTCTGACCGCCGTGAAGTGTCGGAAGAGCGGGATGGAGCGGAGGTGGGGCGGGGTGGAACGCGGAACGTTCCCACCCCGCTTCTCCTTACGCGGTCTGCGTGGCGAGCACCTTGCCCAGCACTTCGGCGGGGCTCTGCGGCGCGCGGCCCAGGATGTCCTGCAGCTCCGTGCTCGGCTGCAGCACCACGCCCTTGGCCATGGCATCGGCCAGCCCGGCCAGGAAGCCCGCGAGGCCTGCGGGCACACCCACCTGCACCAGCACCTGCTCGTAGGCTTGGGGTGTAAGGTCCACATGCTTCACGGTGCGGCCGGTGACGCTGCTGACGGTGGCGGCCAGTTCGGCGTAGTCCACGGCGTGGGGGAGGCAGAGGTTGTGCGTTTTGCCGTGCAGGGCCGGGTCGGCGATGATGCGCGCGGTGGCCTCGGCCATGTCGGCACGTGCGGCCCAAGAGACCCCGTTGGGCGCTGTGGGATAGGCGAACACGCCGCTCTCCAGCGCGTTGCCCAGCAGCATAGGGAGCGCATCGAGGTAGATGCCGTTGCGGAGGAAGGTGTGCTGCAATCCGCTGGCGGCCATGTGGCGCTCGGTGTTCTGGTGGTCCGAGATCGCAGGCCCGAAGCCGCTTTCATCGTGGTGGATGACACCGGAGTAGAGCACATGCTGCACACCCACCCGCGCAGCGATGTCCACCACACGGCGGTGCTGTTCGAGGCGGTTGTGCGCTGCTGTGGGCACGATGTAGAGCGTGCCGACATCGGTGAGCGCCGCTTCGATGGACGCGGCATCATCGAAGTCCATGGTCCGGATGGTGACGCCGGTATCGGCGAAGCGCGCCAGGGCCTGGGTGTTGCGTCCGGCGGCCACCAGTTGCGCGGGCGGCATCAGCTTGATGAGGTTGGCGAGCACACCGCCGCCGAGGTGTCCGCTGGCGCCGGTGATGAGGATCTTGGTGTTCATCGTCGTTCGTTGTTGATGGCACAAAGGTTTTGGGTAATTAGTATCCAAGGGATATCAGTATCCTGTAGGATAGTAGTATCCGAAAGGGAACTCTCCCGATCTTCGTGGCCTGCACGCTGCCCCATGAAACACTTTCCCAACGTTCCGAACCGGATCAAGTGCATCTCGGAGATCCTGCCCACCCGCGACACGGTGGAGCTGCTCTCGGGCAAGTGGAAGGTGCTGATCATCCTCACGTTGCTGGCGAAAGGCACGTCGCGCTTCAACGAGCTGGTGAGCGACATCGGCACCATCACGCCGAAGATGCTGAGCAAGGAGCTGCGCGACCTGGAGCAGAACCAGCTGGTGTCGCGCACGGTGAAGGCCACGGTGCCGGTGACGGTGGAGTACCAGTTGACCGCGCACGGGCGCACGCTGGAGCCCTTGATCGCGGCCATGCGCGACTGGGGCAACAAGCACAGGGCGCGGATCATGGCATCGAAGGGGAGGGTGCGGAAGAAGGCGGCGTAGCGGAACGTATCGATCGCACGATCCGACCGCATCCGGACCGTTCCATGAGCATACCGGCGCACACGTGATGAACCTGCATCGCATAGCCGTGTACCGTTGGCCGATGCGTGCGCTGCTGCTGCTGTTGTTGCTACCCGTAAAGACCCTCGCCCAACCCGGCGCACCGCCCTTGTCCTTCGCACTGGTGGAGAACGAACGCGGCCGGCCGATGCGTGGACCCATCGCCGAGGACGGCATGATGGTGGAGCTGTTGAGCGCGCAGGGCAAGCGCCCCTGGATGGTGCAACAGCTGTTCACGGTATCGGCGGAATACCCGTACGGCCCGGAGAAGCCGGGCGACCGCGTGCAGTGGACCATGGGCGAGGTGCCGTTGCAGCTGGGTGGTCGCCGCTACCTGCGGTTCGAGCTGAGCGACTGCTATTGTGTGGACCAGCAGGTGGTGGTGCAGCGGGATGGGCAGGTGATGCGCATCCGCATACCGAACGATCCGCGCGAGCGGCAGCCTTTGTTGGAGGCGGTGCAGCGGCGCTCGGGCGATCATGCGTCGCCGGAGGTGTTCCGTTTCCGGCCGGGCACCTTCACCTTCGCGGAGCTGGCAGGGGAAGCGGCCTTCGATGCACTGGAGGCGCGGTTGGCGGAGGGGCTTGAACATGACCGAGCGGCGGCGTACCAGGAGCAATTGGCCGATCAAGCACGCCACGACCGGGAGCAGCGGATCTTGCTGCCGTCGTCCGTGCCACCGCAGTTGCAGACCGGGCCCACAGCAGAGGAGCTCGCGCGTGCGCTGGCGGCGCCGGCCGGGCTGGAACAGGTGTCCGTGTCCCGTGTGGTAGGCGACACAGTATGGCTGCGCATCACTGGTCGCGTGATGCTGGATGGCGGCTGCGCGAGCAACCGGCCCCTGTTCGGCATCGAGCTATGGACGGACAGTGGCTGGGTGGAACGTGTGCCCATGCGCGATGTACAGATGGACTGCGGCATGCCCTGGGCCGACTGGCGGGAGCATGAAGTGATGCTGCCTACGTTGCGGTGGTGGACGAGCGCGAACCAACCGGCGGCCACCCGAGAGCTGAAGCCGGGCATGTACCGCGTGGTACTGATGGGTGCGAACAGGGAGCGTAGGTGGACGGAGGCGTTCGAGGTGCGGTGAACCAAGTACTTTGTGCCGTGTACAGGAACCTGATGCGCCCCCTCTTCCTCCTCGCCACCCTGCTGCTCGTGCCCATGCTGCACGCCCAGGGAGCACGGATCCCGCGCATGCATCGACATCCCATCAAGGTTGCACCCCATGTGCAGCTCGCAGCTGCGGCTCCCGGGCTGCCGATCCGCGATACGCTCTTCACCGACGACACCTTGCGCGTGCAGGTGGAGGGGGAGGTGATGGTGGTGCCCGCCTTCGACCCGCGGGTGCCGGTGCACGGCTTCCAACGCAAGGTGGCCGGCGTGTGGCAGGATATGCAGCGGCTGCCGCATCCCATCCGCAAGCGCGATCGCTACTACGGTGCCCGCAGCTGGCCAGCGGTGGGTCTGGTGCCGGCGGTGGACCACCGACCTGCAACGGGGGACTTGTGGGCGCCGGGCGAGTACCGCGTGGTGCTCTTGGTGCAAGGGAAGAAGCCCTTGTTCGGTCCGCCGTTCCATGTGGTTGAGCGTTGAGCGGTCTGCGACCGTCCATTGAACCCATGTGGTGCTGGTGTGTACCGGTGGGCATGCGTTCACTCGTTCTCCTCGTCGCGTTGGTGCTGGCGCCTGCGCTCCGTGCCCAGCCCGTCGACGCCGCGCCGATCATCCGCCCTCCCGAACCCTCGATCGGTCATCTGTACTCGCGTTCCGGTCGGCCTTCAGCTCCGCTCTACTACCTGACCGACACCATCGAGGTGCGGCTGATCGGCTACGTAAAACTGGACGGTAGTTGTGGCTCCGACCGACCCATTTATGGCTTCCAGCGCAAAGAGGGCAACACGTGGACGGACTACCTGCCGCCCTGCAACGTGCAGCTGTGCTGCGGCATGCCCGATCGCTGGTTCCAGGAGACCGTGGCGCTGATCCCGGCGCATGTGGCGCGACCGGCGTATGGTAAGCCCTGGAAGCCTGGCGAGTACCGCGCGGTGGTGCTGTTGGTGGGCGACAAGGAGCTGATTGGGCCGCCGTTCACGGTGGTGGCGGGGGAGTGAGCGGATGCGCTGTTCCCGCCATTATCTTGTCAAGTAACGATCGACGCAAAAGGCGTCAGTTTGGCGCACAATGAAGAAGGAACAGATCCAGGAGTTGTTCGCGCGCTTCGAGGCGGCGAGCGGTGAAGTGAACGGCGTGGAGTGCTGGAGCGCGCGGGAGTTGCAGAGCGTGCTCGGCTACACGGAGTGGCGCAACTTCACCAAGGTGGTGGAAAAGGCGGAGGAGGCCTGTGAGGCTGCTGGAGAAGCGGTCCGGGACCATTTTGTTGGGATCAACAAAATGGTCACCCTGGGTTCCGGCAGTGAGCGGATGATCGAGGACATCGCCCTCACGCGCTACGCCTGTTACCTGATCGCCCAGAACGGTGACCCGGCCAAGCCTGCGATCGCCTTCGCGCAGACCTACTTCGCGGTGCAGACCCGCAAGCAGGAGGTGATCGAGCAGCGCCTGCTGGACGTGGCCCGCGTCGCGGCCCGAGTCAAACTGATGAAGAGCGAGAAGAAGCTCAGCGGCATCATCTACGAGCGGGGCGTGGACCATGCGGGCTTCGCCGTGATCCGTTCGAAAGGTGATCAAGCGCTCTTTGGAGGGGCGACCACCAACGACATGAAGGGCAAACTCGGTGCGCCTGACAGTCGCCCGCTCGCCGACTTCCTCTCCACCCTCGCCATCAAAGCGAAGGACTTTGCCACGGAGATGACCAGCCACAACGTGCTGGAGAAGGACCTGCGCGGCACGAGGTCCATCGGCGATGAGCATGTGGCCAGCAACAAGGCCGTCCGGAACAGCATGCTGCAACGCGGCATCAAGCCGGAGGAACTACCGCCCGGTGAGGATGTGAATCCCGGGTCGGTGCCCGGGAGGTGGAGCGCCGCTTGAAGAGCGGGGTGAAGCAGGTGAAGCGCTTGGGTAGGAAGAAGTCCTGAGCGTGCCGTTATCTTGTCCGAACGCGGTTGATGGTAAGTGCGTCCACGCGGCCATCCGCACGCTTCAATTGCACCAGCAAGAGCGTGCTGGGGATGGCGCTGAGGTCGATGGTGGTAAGGGCTCCCTCGCAAGGCTGTTCCAAGAGTACCCGTCCAGTTGCATCGAGCACTGTGATGTGGCCGCCGCTGCACGGCTCGCTGGTCCGTACCATAACGATATCCGATGCGGGGTTCGGAAAGACCGAAAAAGAAGTGTTACCACGGTGTTCGCCGATGCCTGTGCTGATGTCCGCGCAGCTGTTCCAAACGCCGGTGAGCACATTCGCTGTATACGCGTTCAAGCTGTCGATGTCCGCGCCGATGTTGGTGCCGTCCGAGGCCGCGCCATAGTAGGGACTGGTGGGAAGGAGCGCGTAGTTGTCGTTGGCCGCGTCCACGAAGCCTACGGGTGCCACACCAGCGGGGAACCAATGGTTGGGCGGATATTGTGAAGGGTTGCCGTTGGGGCCTCCCTGCGCTCCGATGAGCACGTTATGCGAGAAGGTGGAACCTGGGAAGAAGCTGTTGATCGTTGCGTTGCCACAGCCGGTGCCCGTGCCGCATACGCCGTAGTTGCCGAAGCCACAGATGTTGTCCTGGAAGGTGAGGAAGAGCGTGGGATCGCCGCCGGCGCTCGTAGTGGTGCCGGCGTTGAGGCTGGTGTTGTGGCGGATGGTGAGGTGCTCGGTGCCGTTGAGGAACTGGTAGAGCTTGTTCACGCTGCTGATGTCGTAGGCCAGGTTGTGTTCCACCAGGATGCGCGTGCTCACTGGGTTGTCGAGCTGGTCATCGTGCCCGCTGAAATTGTAGCCTCCGTCGCTGCCCGATAGGACGTTGTAGCGCCAGGTAACGTCGGTCACGCGGCTCCACATGGAAGCACCGCTCTGCGTACGAGGCGTGATGAGCACGGCGAATCCGTTCTGGCAATCGGCCCAGTTGTTCTCCAGGATGTTGCCTTCCACCAGCACGCGCTGCGCGTTCTTCAGCTCGAAGAGGTTCTTCACGCACCATGGTATGCCCGCATAGTCCGGATGTCCTTCCTTCCAGCTGAGCGGCTTGAAGAAATGGTTGTTCCGCACTTCGATGTCCGAAGGCACGAGGTCCTGGATGGCGGGGTTGGCGCCGCCGAACATCACGTTCTCACCTGCGCCTTCGAGGTAGTTGTTGACGATCTTGAACGGCCCCGGACCGTTCCATCCGCAGAGCGCCTGCGTGTCCTGCCCTTCGCCCTTGCAGTCGCTGATGTGGCAGTTGACCACCGCAGTGCGCGCGCTGTTCAGGGCGATGCCGCGCTTGGTGCCGAGCGTTGCGTTGCCGTGGATGTACATGCGGTCGAAGACGATGTCGTACGGCAATACGGCGAGGTTGTTCTGTGTGCCATCGCCCGCGCGGATCAGGTCGAACGAATAGCCCGCGCTGGTGACCTCCAGGCCCATGAGGTAGTAGTGGTGCGCGCCGGTGGCGAAGGTCAGCGCGGTCTGTCCTGCGGCCGACTCGAAGCGCGGAAGCTGCGGTGCGAAAGCGGGTGTGATGCGTTGGTCATCAGCGGGCAATTGTGCATCGGGCGCATTGCTGCGGATCACGATCCAGTCATCGCCGTTCTTGGCAGGAAGCGTGAAGCTGCCCGCGTAGGTGTGTTCGGCCTGAAGCATGATGGTGGTTCCGGGTTGCGCGGCGTTGATCGCCTGTTGCAACTGGCCGTTCGGATAGTCGCAACCGTTGTTGCACACGGTAATGATCGCGGACGTGGCGGGGTAGCACACGTTCAGGTACTCCTGCGGAAGTTCCGGGAGCACCTGGGCGTGCGTGGTAACAACGAAGGTGAACAGAACGATGGTGGGCAGTATACGCATGGCAAAGCGAAGGTAGGAGGTGCAAGCATGGCGCCTGTTCCACCAGCGGTGGCACGAATATGGCGGTGTGACCGGCACCTTTGCATTCCGGAAGAAGCATCACATGCGCCTCTGGCTTTTCCTCACCCTTGCCGTACTGAGCGCCTGTGCGTTGATCAGTAGCACTACGCAGGCCCAACGCTTGGTGGTGATCGTTCACGATGAGGAAGGCCTTCCGCTGCGGGGCGCCCACGTGAGCCTGCGCGACGCGCGCGACCGCGAGGTGAAGCCGACGAGAAAGAAGGATGGTGTCTTCACCTTCGAGGAGGTACCGGAGGGCTACGATGCCCTGCAGGTGAAGGCCGCCGGCAAGCTGTTGAACGGCTGCCAGTGGTTCGGATACCACCCTGATACCATCCGGATGACCCTGCGCAAGGGACCGTATCACCTGATCGACGAAGGACATCGGCAGGCACGGTTGGTCTTCGATGAGCGCCGCCTGGAAGTGGACTACCACCCAGGAGTGCGCACGGACAGCCTGCGGCCCTGGTTCGCGGAACAGGGTCTGGTCTGTGAGCCCCATACCTGCACCTACCTGCGGCGAAAGCGCGGCGGTAAGTTCATGCTGCACCACAACGCGGAGCTGGAAGCCGTGCGGAAGAACCCGGCCGTGGTATGGGCGGGTCTTTATGCCGAGCACCAGAAACGCGACCTGATGGAGGGCGTGGGCGTGACCCCGCACGCAGGGCTGAGCATGTCCGAACAGCACCAGTTCAACGGCATCGTGCGGATCACGTTCAATGGGTCAGCGATGAAGGATGAGGGCGCCTTCGGGTACATGATGCAGATCAACAGGCTGCTCGATCAGTTCGGATTCCGGATCACCGACTCCCTGGACGGCTACATGGATGAAGGAGGCTTGTATGGCGCTTTCAGTTCCCCCGGCATCGAACTCGTACCTGTCTCTGGGCTTGCGGGGCCTTTCCTGATCGGGCAACTGGAGCAGCTGGGGCGTCATCCGTATGTGCAGAACGTGGAATTGGTGGTGCCGATGCTATTGGATTGAACGCGGATGACCATGGTGAACCTCACGGAATGCGGTCCATACCGAAGGCTGATGCAAGCACTCCTTGTGGCCATTGTGCTCTGTGGATCGGCCTGCACCCCACCACGCAACCTCCGCAAGGTGGAACTGGTGAGCGCGTGCATGGACTCGGTGCGTGTGCGGATCACTGGCACGGTGATGCTCGATGGCGGTTGCTCTGGCGATCGCCCGCTTTGGGCCTTGGAACTACGCACGGATAGCGGCTGG
>JAEUSY010000032.1 GCA_016788295.1 Flavobacteriales bacterium | reverse complement strand
CACAACGCCCGTTCTGCAACTGAACTGGAGCCCTGCCCTGCCCAATGGTACCTACCAAGTGCAGGTGCGTGCCTTCAAGAACGGTGTGTGGTGCATTACCAGCCTGCCCTGGGGCGATGAGTGCAACGTGACGATCACGGGCAGCCCGAACGCGATGAGCGTGAACGGCGGCAGCACCACGAGCACGGGCGATGCCAAGCTGGCGATGTTCCCGAACCCGAACAACGGCGATCAGCTCACGGTGAGCCTGAGCGCAGTGGAAGAGGGTGTGGAGACGATCAGCGTGGACATCTTCGACCTGAGCGGCGCCCGCGTAAGCAGCCGCACGATCGCTGTGAACGACGGCATGGTGTACCAGGTGCTGAGCCTCGGCGAAATGGCCGACGGCCTGTACATGGTGAACATCACCGCTGGTGCACAGCGCTACACCGAGCGCTTGGTGATCGCCAAGTGATCGGCTGACGAACAACAATGAGGAAGCGCCCCCGCATTGCTGCGGGGGCGCTTCTCTTTTTAGCATCTGCCAAAGCAGACGCCACTAACCAATGTTCTATTGCCGAGGCCGCTCGCTGCGAATACCTTGGCCCTGCAATGCATACCACCATGCGCCATTTCCTCTTCATGCTGATGGGCACCTGTCTGTTCGCGTTCGATGCCGCTGCACAGTTCACCTACGATGCCCGCATTCTTGAGTACACCGGCCTTCGCCATGCCTGCGGCAGTGAGACCACGCCCGTGCTGAAGATCCAGAACGTGGGCACCGCCACCATGGGCACCTGCGTGGTGGAGACCTGGAAGAACGGATTGATGGTGAACTCTTTCAACTGGGTGCTGGCAGTGCCGGCCACCATGGGCTCAGTGCGCCAACCGGCCTTGCCCGCGGTGCCCGGTGTGGGCGCAGGCGATGTGCTCGAGTTCCGCATCATCAGCGTGAACGCACAGCCCGACGAGGATGCCACGGGCAACGTGCTACAACAAGCACTCGATGAGGAGCCTGTGATCGCCCCGAGCTACGTGGTGCAGTTGCAAGTACTGACCGATGATGCACCTGAAGAGACCACGTGGACCATCCATGATGCGACCGGGAACGTGGTGGCAACTGGTGGGCCGTATGCCAATGCGAACACCACGGAGGACGTTCGGCTCGTGCTGCCGGTGCTGGCCTGCTTGGACCTTCGGGTGAGCGATGCCGGGGGCAATGGCCTTGGTGCTGGCCGTGTGCGCTTGCTGAGCAACGGTTCCGAGGTATATACCACGGCCGGCCAAGGTGATTTCTCCGAGCTGCGGCAGGGCCTCATCACAGGCACGATCACCGCTATGGAGGAGCAGAGACATCTCAACGCGCTGCAACTGATGCCCAACCCGGTGGTTGAGTTCGCGCAAGTGGATGTGCGCTCATTGCCTCAGCCCGTAACATCGCGGGTGATCGATGCGGCGGGACGCGAAGTGAGCGGAACGCGTATTGAAGCGGACGCCACAGTAGAGTTGAACACGTCAAGGTGGATGCCTGGCCTGTATACCCTAATGCTGCGCGATGGCAAGGGTGGTGTGCATCCTGTGCGATTCGTTCGTCAATGAGCGAGCGCGTCGTGCGGTCGTCCATCGAGGGCTCGATATCCGCTGAAGCGGACCAAAGCACCTACGCTCCGTCGGCGCTTCGCTGAGCGATCTCAGACCTCGCCAAGGCCTCGGCTGACGAAGTCCTCCTACGCGCCTTCGGAGCTTCGGCGAACGAAGAACATTTCCAGTTCGCCCTTGCCTTTGGCCTGCACGCGTCCACGTGGTGTGAAGTGCATGTCGGGTGCATGGCGTACCAAAGTGAACGTGGCTTCGCTGATGTTCACTTCACCTACTGCGCCCGATGATTCCATACGGCTCGCCGTGTTCACGGTATCGCCCCAGATATCGTACTGGAATTTGCGCGTGCCCACGATGCCCGCGACCACGGGGCCTGTATGAATGCCCACGCGCATCTGGAACGCGGGTAGTCCGGCACGCACGCGTTCCACGTGGCGCCGCTGCATGAAGGATTGCATATCCAAAGCGGCCAGCACGGCATCGCGCGCAGCTCCAGCACGAGGCTGCGGAACGCCCCCTGCCGCCATGTACGCATCGCCGATGGTCTTGATCTTCTCGATGTGGTAGTGGTCCACGATCCGGTCGAAGGCCTTGAAACAGACATTGAGCTCTTCCACCAGATCGGCAGGGGAGAGGCGCTCGCTCACTTCCGTGAAGCCCTTGAAGTCGGTGAACAGGATGGTGACCTCCTCGAAGTGCCGGGCATCGGCATGGCCCTTTTCCTTCAGTTCGGTGGCCACTTCGTGGGGCAGGATGTTGTGGAGCAGATCGTCGCTGCGGTCCTTTTCGCGTTGGATGGCCGCACGGGAACGACGGGTGTAGCGCAGCCGGTTCCACAGTCCACCTGCGAGCAACAGCACGCCGATACCGGAAAAAAGGAAGATGTTACGCTGCTCACGTTCACGCCCCAGCTCGCGCTGATAGTCCAGTTGGTCCTCGTAGCGCTGCCGCACGTTGTCCAGACTGTCGGCGATCTGTCGTTCCTGGAACTGGCGTTGCAGATCGAGGCGCATCACTTCGCGACTGTTGTTGAGGTTTTCGAGCGAGTCGCCAGCCTGCATGTATTCCTTCTGTGCGCGGAAGGCGTTGCCTAGGTCGCCCAAGCGTTCGTAGGCGAGCATCAGGCATTCACTGCATTCCTTGCGCTGCTGCAGCAGTCCCATGGTGCGTGCGATAGCGAGGCCCTTGGCGCATTCCGTCTTCGCACCGGCGGCGTTGCCCTTGTTCAACAGCAACTGCCCGCGGTAATAGTGATTGCGGGCCAGTTGGCGTTGGCTGCCCAGTGCACTGAAGAGCGCATAGGCCGAATCCAGCGCGGCGAAGGCATCCTTGTCGCGGCCCAGTTCACCGTAGGTGCGCCCCAGATTGTTGAAGGCCATGCCCATTTCCAGCTTGCGCCCCAGTTCGCGGTACAGGTCCAGGCTCAGCAGGAACTCCTCCATGGCCTGTGGTCGTTCGCCCATCTCGAGGTGCGTGGCGCCCAGGTTCATCAATGATTGTGCGCGCCCTTTCACATTGTCAAGCTCCTCGTAGAGGTTCGCGCTGCGTTGGTAATGCTCCAGCGCCTTGGCCATATCGCCGAGCTCGGTGTGTATGGTACCGATGTTGTTGAAGGTGCCCGCAAGACCTTCGGTGTTCTTCAGCTCCGTGTCGATGGCCTGGCTCTTCTGCAATTGGGCAAGGGCCATGGGCAGGTCGCCGAGGTTACGGTACACGTTGCTCAGGTTGCTGTACGTGTTGGCCTCGCGCTTTCGGTCGCCCATTTCCTTGGCGGTGGTGAGGCATTGCTGGAAGTAGGCGAGCGCGGCGCTGTAATCGCTCTTCATGCTGCTGCCCACGGCCATGGTGGTGTAGGCCTCGTAGCGGGCCTTGGCATCACGTGCCTTCACGGCCAGTTCCAATTGCATTTGCGCCAGCACAAGGCCACTGTCAGGTTGCTCGAACACGGTCTTCCAGGCCAGCTGCTGCATGGCCTGCAGGCGTGCACTGTCCGGCAGCGATACCGTGTTCCACACGCGCCAGAGCGAATCGGGCTGGGCCATGGCCGGTGTTAACGCGAAGGCGATGACCAGAAGGAGCAGTGAGCGGGGGATGCGCACCGGGTGAAGATAGGGGTGTGCTTACCCGTGCACCGCCTCGCTGAGGGCGAAGATGAGCTCGGGGTCCTGCTCGAACGCCGTGCCTACAACGAGCACGTCGGCCCCTGCTGCACAAAGGGCGCGAGCCGTGGCCGCATCGCGGATGCCACCGCCCACGATCAGGGGCACGTTCACGGCCTTGCGCACTGCGGTGATCATGGAGGGGTGAACGGTGTGCTGTGCACCGGAGCCAGTATCCAGGTACATGGTCCGAAGGCCCAGCAGTTCACCGGCAAGCGCCGTGGCGGCGGCAATGCCTGGCTTGTCGTGCGGAATGGGGAGGGTCTGGCTCACATAGCTCACCGTGGTCGGACCGCCACCGTCCACCAGCAAGTACCCGGTGGGGATGGCCTCCAGGCCGAGCGCTTTAATGGTGGGGGCCGCGGTAACGTGGTGGCCAATGAGCAGTTCGGGGTTGCGGCCGCTGATGAGGCTGAGGAAGAGCACCGCATCGGCGTGCCCGCTCAGTTGTGCCGGGCTTCCGGGGAAGAGCACCACGGGGCGGTCGCTCAGTTCCTTCACGCGCTTCACGCACCGGTCGAAACGGGTGGTGGTGAGCAAACTGCCGCCCACGAAGAGCAGGTCTGCCTTGGCCATGCACGCGTTCTGAACGGTGTGTTCCAAGGCCGCCTCATCGGTCC
Source organism: Flavobacteriales bacterium (assembly GCA_016788295.1). GTDB lineage: Bacteria > Bacteroidota > Bacteroidia > Flavobacteriales_F > PHOS-HE28 > PHOS-HE28. The sequence continues at coordinate 20,346 of JAEUSY010000032.1, read as the reverse complement.
CGAAATCGGGGTCGATGAGCACCGCGAGAAGCTTCCTTCCCGAACTCTTTGCGTCCTCCAACTGTTCCAGCACCCGGCCCATGCCTGCGAACATAGCCAACAACCGCCGTTCCACCCCTACAACGTAACTTCGCGCTCCCTTATGAACACCACGATGCCACAGACCCAGGAAAAGCTCCAGTACAAGGTGAAGGACATGAGCCTTGCCGCTTGGGGCCGCAAGGAGATCGAACTCGCAGAGGCGGAAATGCCCGGCCTCATGGCCTTGCGCGAACAGTACGGCCAGGAGAAGCCCCTGAAGGGCGCACGTATTGCCGGATGCCTGCACATGACCATCCAGACCGCCGTGCTGATCGAGACCCTGAAGGAACTCGGCGCCGAAGTGAGCTGGAGCAGCTGCAACATCTTCAGCACCCAGGACCACGCCGCCGCCGCCATTGCCGCTGCCGGCATCCCCGTGTACGCTTGGAAGGGCATGAACAACGAGGAGTTCGACTGGTGCATCGAGCAGACCATCTTCGCCTTTGAGGGTGGCCAGCCGCTGAACATGATCCTCGACGACGGTGGTGACCTTACGAACATGGTGTTCGATAAGTACCCCGAGCTGATCAATGGCATCAAAGGCCTGAGCGAAGAGACCACCACTGGTGTGCTGCGCCTGAACGAGCGCGAGAAGGCCGGCACACTGCCGATGCCCGCGATCAACGTGAACGACAGCGTAACCAAGAGCAAATTCGACAACAAGTACGGCTGTAAGGAAAGCGCCGTGGACGCCATCCGCCGAGCCACAGACATCATGATGGCCGGCAAGGTGGCCATCGTGTGCGGTTACGGCGATGTGGGCAAGGGTACTGCCGCCTCACTGCGTGGTGCAGGTGCGCGCGTGATCGTTACCGAGATCGACCCCATTTGCGCACTGCAGGCCGCCATGGACGGCTTCGAGGTGAAGAAGCTGGTGCCGAACGTGCACCGTGCCGATATCATCATCACCACCACGGGCAACTTCAACATCGTTACGGAAGAGGCCTTCCGCAAGATGAAGGACAAGGCCATTGTGTGCAACATCGGCCACTTCGACAACGAGATCGACATGGCCTGGCTGAACAAAGCCTATGGCAACACCAAGGTGGAGATCAAGCCGCAGGTGGACAAGTACACGATCGAGGGCAAGGACGTGATCATCCTGGCGGAAGGCCGTCTGGTGAACCTCGGCTGCGCCACGGGCCACCCCAGTTTCGTGATGAGCAACAGCTTTACCAACCAGACGCTGGCGCAGATCGAGCTGTGGAAGAACCACGACAAGTACGAGAATAAGGTATACGTGCTGCCCAAGCACCTGGATGAAATGGTGGCCCGCCTGCACCTCGCCAAGATCGGCGTGGAGCTGGAAGAGCTCACCGACGCTCAGGCCAAGTACATCGGCGTACCGAAGAACGGTCCCTTCAAGAGCGACGCCTACCGCTACTAAGCGTTACGGATATCCAATAGAAAGCCCCGGCTCCACAAAGGAGACCGGGGCTTTTCGTTTCCAGATCGTGATCAACGCGAGTTGCCCTTGCATTCGCTCGATCGCCACTCCTTCAATTGAAGATGCGCAACATGGTCCCGTTGAACGTGGTGTTGTAGCGCTGCAGGCTGGCGGCCGCAGGACCTTGCACCACGCCGCCATCGGTGATCTGGAACCTGGAGTGGCAGCACGCCGTGTCCTCGGCGAAAAGTTGGCTGTCGTCCACGAAGACACGGCACAGCTCTGCGGGATTGTAAGGACAGTGCCTATCCATGACCGCGAAGCTCTCCATGCTGGTGCGGTATACGATAAGGCCCATGGAGCCGCCGGACAGGTACAACCAACCACCAGGCACCTGAAGGTCCGCGTAAGCGGGGTTGTTTATGTTGATGCTGATGTCCACCGGGGTGAGGGGCACACCGCCACGCTCTTCCTTCTTGCAGCCGACCAGCGTCGCCAGGGCCAGGCTAAAGAGGGCAGAGGACATGATGAAGGATCGCATGGTGGAGGAACGTTGGCACACAAAGTTAGGTATGTGGAACGTCGTCGGTGTTGTATCCTTGCTGCCATGCGAACACGCTGGGGCCGCTTGCTGTTGGTGTTGGGTCTTGTAATGGCGGCGCCCTTGGCCTCCCACGCCCAGGACGGCATCAGCCAGAAGAAGCAGGAGAAGATACAGGCCAAGAAGGCCAAAGAGGACAAGAAGGCCAAAGCGCGTAAAGAGAAGGACGATTGGAAACGGCACCTTTCCATACAGGACAAACAGACCCGCAAGCGGCTGAAGAAGAACACCAAGCGGGCGAACCGCAGCGGCAGTGGGCCGCACCGCGATGGTTGGCTGAACGGCCTGTTCGGACGCAAGCGATAGGGTCTGACCTGTATACAACCGCCAACTGTAGGCAGGCTGTGATGTGATGTTTCGGCAAACGCTCCAATATCTTTCGGCCAAGTAACCCGCATCATGCACCGTTCGTCCACCCGTCCGTCATGCCGCCCCGACGCCCATGCCCCGGAAAGCTGCGCCAGCAGCGGCGAACAGAAAATTTTGCCGATCCGGGATCTTCCTATATTTACGCCCCCTCGTTGCGCAGTAAAGCAGAACGTAATACCTACCTGTTGATGGTGAGAAGGCTATTCTCCGCAGTTGCCCTTTGTCTCATTGGATCGGTGGCAAGCTTCGCCCAGACGGGTGCTGGCAGCCTCCGGGGCAAGATCACCGATAAAAAGACCGGTGAACCACTTCCATTCGTGAACGTGGTGGTCGAGAACCGCGGTACCCAGGTCTCTGGTGGTGCCACGGACTTCGACGGCAAGTACGACATCAAACCGATCGATCCCGGCACGTACGACGTGGTGGTGAGCTATGTGGGGTACCAGCCATACAAGCAGACCGGTGTGGTGGTGAACAGCAACAAGATCACCTTCCTTGACATCCAACTGAACCCCGGTATCGAACTGAAGGAGTTCGAGGTGGTGCAGTACACGGTGCCTCTTATCAACAAGGATGGTGGTGCATCGGGCGGAACGGTGACCCGTGAGGATATCTCACGCATGCCTCAACGTTCTGCCGCTTCTCTTGCCACTACGGTCGCTGGTGCCAGTGATGCCGGTACTGGTGGCGGTATCAGTATTCGCGGTGCACGCTCTGAAGCAACGTACTATTATATCGATGGTGTGAAGGTGCCCGCTGGCGCTGGTACCAACCTGCCGAAGAGTTCCATTGAGGAAGTGCAGGTGATCACCGGTGGTGTTCCCGCCAACTACGGTGACGTTACGGGTGGTCTGATCAATATCACCACCCGCGGCCCCAGCCGCAATTTCTTCGGAGGGGTTGAATACCTCACCTCCGGGTATAAGCTGGGAGATGACATCACGGATGTCTATGGTCTTGACAAGTTCGCGTTCAACCAGGTGGAGGCCAGTCTTTCCGGCCCGTTGTTGTTCAAGAAGGACAGCGTCGGTAACAAGGTGAAGCCGCTCATCGGCTTCTTCCTAAGCGGCCAGTATACCAATGTGGTGGATGGCTCGCCTTCCTACATCGGTGATGTGCGCGTACGTCCTGAAGTGCGGGAGCGCTTCCTGCAGGAGCCTGCCCGTCTTCTCCCCAGTGGAACCAACGATTTCGTGTTGGGCTACGCCAGCGACTTCCTGCGAGCCAGCGACGTCGAAACGATCAAGACCCGTCAGAATGCTGGTCAAACGGCCTACACGGCTTCGGGCAAGATCGACATTACCACTACGCCTACCATCAACTTTACAGTGGGTGGTTCCTTGGATTACAGCAACCGCCAGGATTATAACCGGAACAACGCGCTATTGAACGCGGAGAACAACTACCGTGTAAAGGAGACCTCGTGGCGCGCATTCGCTCGCTTCACCCAGCGATTCATCAACCGTCCGGAGGAAGAAGAGAAGAAGGCCACGGTGAAGAACGCCTTCTACAGCCTGCAGTTGGACTACAGCCGCTATAACAATAACGTGCAGGACTTCGTGCACGGTGATCGCCTGTTCGACTACGGCTATGTGGGCAAGTTCACCACCTACCGTGCGCCTCAGTTCGAGCTCCGTGGTAACCGCTGGGCCCAGATCGGTGAGCGCGATACGTTGGTGACCTTCTCCCCAGGTGAGCAGAACCCCGATCTGGCTTCGTTCAACTCGTTCTACTTCAACGCCTTCGACCCCTCTCCCTACCCGGTGCAGTACCTCTTCGGTGCACCCGAGGGTTCGGACCCCAGCTACATCGGCTTCTACGAGAACTTCCAGCAGACCACCTCGCGCGGTGTGCTTTGGAACGGCGTGCGCCCTCGTTCGGTGTACAACATGTGGAATAACATCGGCTTCATCGACGATCCCAATGGTGCTGAATTCCGCAAGCGCCAGAACGACCAGATCCGCTTCACAGCAAGCGGTAGCGCTGATATCGCTGGTCACGCATTGGCGATCGGTGTTGAATACGAGCAATTGACCCAGCGTCGCTACGACCTGGCACCCATCGGCCTCTGGACCCGTGCTCGCTCGCTCGCCAACTTCCATATCCGCGAATGGCAGGATACGGTTCCCACGAACATTGTTCAGCTGCCCGGCAGCACGTTGCCCTTCTATTTCTACAGCCGAAACGTGGGTAGTGATCAGCCCTTCTTCGATCGCAGCCTGCGTCTGGCTTTGGGCCTGAACCCCGATGGAACCGACTTTATCGACGTGGACGCCCTTGATCCCTCGGTATACTCATTGGACATGTTCTCTGCGGACGAGCTGATCAACAGTGGTAACGGTACTCTGGTCTCCTACGTGGGTTATGACCACTTGGGTAACCGGGTAACTGGCCGTCCGAGCTTCGACTCCTTCTTCAATGGCAAGGACGAGAACGGGAACTTCAGCCGTTTGCAAGCTCCGTTCCAGCCGATCTACATGGCCGGCTACGTGATGGACAAGTTCGCTTTCGACGACATTATCTTCAACGTTGGTGTACGTATCGATCGCTACGACGCGAACCAGGTGGTGTTGAAGGACAAGTACCTGTGGCAAGAGGCCTATACGGCCGGTAGCGCGGTACCCAATTCGGAGATAGCCTCCCAATTGGCGAACCGCCCGTCGAACATCGGTGACGATTACGTGGTTTACGTGGACAGCTATGACCAGCCGAACGTCATCAAGGGTTACCGTGATGGTGATACCTGGTACAGTGCTTCTGGTGTTGAATTGGCTGACGGTAACTCGTTGCAGGAATCCGGTTCCATTCGTCCTTACCTGATCGGTGGCGACCAGCGCACCGACCTGCCGGGCTCGCCCATGCGCAAATCCGCTTGGACCGATTATACCCCAGCAGTGAACGTGATGCCTCGTGTGGCATTCTCATTCCCGATCTCCGATGAGGCCGTGTTCTTTGCCCACTACGATGTGCTGACCCAGCGTCCGAACGCCAACCAGAGCCGTCTCAACCTGGTGGACTACGCCTACATCGAGAACACCGGTGATATTTTGAACAACCCTGCGCTTAAGCCCACCAAGACGATCGATTACGAACTCGGCTTCCAGCAGGTGCTCAGCAAGTCCTCTTCGCTGAAGATCGCCGCTTTCTATCGTGAACTGCGCGACCAGATCCAGATCCGTAACGTGGTCAATGCATGGCCCCGTGACTATCGCACTTACGACAACTTCGACTTCGGTACGGTGAAGGGTTTCACGACCACCTTCGATCTTCGTCGTACAGGGAATGTGCGCATGCAAGCGAGCTATACCCTGCAGTTCGCCGATGGTACCGGTTCGGGCCCCAACACGGGCATCAACCTGATCAACTCGGGTCAGCCCAACCTGCGCACCATCTCGCCCCTCGACTTCGATCAGCGTCACCGCATTCAGTTGACCCTTGATTACCGTTACGGCGGTGGTTCGGACTACAACGGACCGGTGCTGTTCGGCAAGAACATCCTTGAGCGCATGGGTGTGAACATCGTGAGCATTCTGGGCAGTGGCACCCCATATAGCCGAAGCAGCCAAGTGGTTAGCGAGGCTACTGGCGCTACGAACTACCTCCTTGATGGTACCCTCAACGGAGCACGCCTGCCCTGGCAGTTCACCACGGATGTGCAGATCGACAAGGATATTCCCCTCACTTTCGGCGGCGAGGGTGATAAGGCCAAGTCCGCGAACCTTCGTGTTTACCTGTTGATCACCAACATCTTCAACACGGAGAACATCACCGGCGTTTACCGCTACACGGGATCCCCGGTTAATGATGGTTACCTCGCGCAGCTCACGGACACGACGCAGATCGATCCACAGGCCTTCCGCGACCTGTACACCATCAAGATCAATAACCCGAACAACTTTGGCGCACCCCGCACCATCCGTCTGGGCGTGAGCTTCGATTTCTGATGAACGCACAACTGTTGACCATGAAAGGCTATACGAGAGCACTCCTCACCAGAACCTTCGCTCTGAGCCTCGCCACCGGTCTGGGCTTGAACGCCATGGCCATGCCGCCGTTGACCGGCTCGGGCATGTCCAGGCAGCCTGGAGCGGCGGCCGCACCCAAAGCAGCCGGCTGTTCACCGGCCACACAGGTTACCCAGCTGGCCTTCAACAACGTTCGCGCGGTGTTGGAGAACGGGGGTAACTTCTGGCAGCGTCGCGGCGTGGGCCGTTCGGGCTATGAGGTGCCCAAGACCGAAGACTTCAGCGGTGCCAATGCCATCTTCGCGGGTGCGCTTTGGATGGGTGGGACATCACCCGACGGCCAGTTGAAGATCGCTGCCGTGCTGTACCGTACGGACGGTAACGATTTTTGGCCTGGTCCGCTGACCAATGATGGACTTGCCACGGTGTCGCCTGAGGTGTGCCAACAATACGATAGGTTCTACACGACCACGCGTGCCCAAGCAGAGGCGCACGTGGCATGGAAGAACTGCAATGGCGACCCGGCCTGCCTCGCGGAGACCTTCCCCGATGGTTATTCGGTGCCTACCGCGTTCATCAATTGGCCTGCAATGGGCAACGTGGAGGCTGGTCAGGACCTGTACCTGGCCCCTTTCTTCGACTACGATGGTGATGGTAGCTACGATCCCTTCGCAGGTGATTATCCGGACTATGGCTTCGACCAGTCCGTGGATGATTGCAAGAACAAACTGCGTGAGGACCCTGTGCCACTGTTCGGCGATTTCAACATCTATTGGATCTTCAACGATAAGGGTGACGCCCACACCGAAACACTGGGTCAGCCCATTGGTCTCGAGGTCCGTGCTCAAGGTTTCGCGTTCAGCTCGAACGACGAGATCAACAACATGACCTTCTACAACTATACGGTGATCAACCAAGGGTCGCAGACGCTCCTGAACACCTACTTCGGTCACTTCATCGACCCGGACCTGGGTTGTTCGAACGATGACTTCGTGGGTTGCGACGTGCAACGCGGTCTGGGTTACGCCTATAACTGGGATGATCTGGACGAGGCTTGCCTTGGCGCCGTGGGTTACGGTCCTCAGCCGCCTGCTGTGGGTGTGGACTTCTTCGAAGGCCCCTTCAAGGACGCCGATCAATCCGATAACCCAGGTCCCGACCAAGGCCTGAGCTGTCAGGAATATCAAGCACAGGGCGGTATACCCTACGCTGGCATTGGTATTGGATATGGTGACGGTGTGTTGGATAACGAGCGCTTCGGTATGCGCGCGTTCATCTACTTCAACCGCGAATCGACCAACGCGAACACGACCGACCCTAGTAACGCTACCCACTTCTACAACTACCTCCGTAGTATTTGGAAGAACAATCTTCCGCAGACCTATGGAGGCACCGGCTACAGCGAGGACCCCAATGCTACCCGTGGTTTCTACATGTTCCCCGGATCAAGCGACCCAGTGGGTTGGGGTACCAATTGTGTTCCGCAGGCGCCTTGGTCCGAAACAGCACCCACGCCTGCCCAACCTGACCGCCGATTCGTGCAGAGCGCAGGTCCCTTTACACTTGAGCCCGGTGCGTACAACAACATCACTGTTGGTGTTGTGTGGGCACGTGCCAGTGTTGGTGGCGCTGCCGCCAGCTTGGGCCCCTTGCGTGTAGCCGATGACAAGGCCCAGGCCCTGTTCGATAACTGCTTCAAGATCCTCGATGGTCCTGATGCACCGGACATGGCTATTCAGGAACTGGATCGCGAGCTCATCCTCTACCTGACCAACCCGCAGGGTAGCAACAATGAGAACGAGGAGTATGAGGAGCTCCAACCCTTGATCCCAGAAACGGGACCCAATGGTGAGCAGTACGACCGTTTCTATCGCTTCCAGGGCTACAAGGTCTACCAAGTGAAGGATGCCAGCGTGAGCGTGGCGGACCTTGGTGATGTATCGCTTGCCCGCTTGGTGTATCAAGGAGACGTTCAGGATGGCTTGGGCCAATTGGTGAACTTCTACTTCGATGAGACCATTCAGCAGACCGTGCCTCGCGAAATGGTGAACGGGGCAGATCAAGGCATCCGCCACGCGATCCGCATCACAGAGGACAAGTTCGCCCAAGGCGATCCCAAGTTGGTGAACTTCAAGTCCTACTATTACATCGCTCTGGCGTACGGCTACAACAACTACGAGTCGTTCAATGTGGGTGCTGGTACCGGCCAACCTTTCCCATATGTGGAAAGCCGTAAGGCAGCATTCGGCTCCATCCGCAGCTACGTGGGTATTCCCCACAAGCCCGGTGCTGAGGCGAACGGAACGCAACAGAACGCCCAGTTCGGCGATAGCTTCCAGATCACGCGTTTGGAAGGTCAGGGCAATGGTGGCCTCCGCTTGGAATTGACCTCTGCTTCTGAGAATGCGATCATGGCGGGTAACCCATGGCGTCAGGACGAACTGAAGTATGTGCGTGGTGCTTCGCCTATCGAAGTAAAAGTGGTGGATCCGTTGAAGGTGCCCAGTGCTCAGTTCGAGATCTGGTTCAAGGACACGATCACCCCGAACAACCTGAACGACGCTTATTGGTTTATCACCAAGGTGCCTGCGACCACGAGCAACGATACCATTTGGAGCGACCGCACGATCGCTGTGGCCAACGAGCAACTGATCTTGGATTGGGGGCTGTCGGTCACCGTAGGTCAGACATACTACGACGGCGATTTCGCAACGCCGATCGGTACGGGAACGCTTTCGTTCAGTGATGATGCCAAAGCATGGTTCTACGGTATCCCTGACAGTGAGGGCGCGAACAATCCGTTCAACTGGATCCGCTCAGGTACTGCCACCTTCGAGGATGCCGAGGCGATCTATAACGACCGTGCGGGAAAGGATGATCAGCAGATCTATGAAGGCCTGCTTGGAGGAACATGGGCTCCGTGGCCGCTCATTGGTCAGGCTCCTTTCCAGCCTGGGGCTCCCACAGAGGTGAACCAGTCGATGGCTCTGGCGCGCATCAATGAAACGCCCAGCGTGCAGATCGTGATCACTGGCGATAAGAGCAAGTGGACCCGCTCCCCGGTACTGGAGCAGGAAGCGGACGCTTCGCTGGCACAAGGCGGTGCAGCGCGCTTGGCACTGCGTGCTTCGGCCAGTATTGATAAGGCCGGTAAGAAATCGGGAACCCCTGGTTGCAACGAGGGTGAGGCCCAGTTGACCTCCTCCACGGGCATGGGTTGGTTCCCTGGTTATGCCATTGATCTGGAGACGGGCGAACGGCTGAACATCGCCTATGGTGAGAACAGCTATTGGGGTGGTGAGATCGGTCGGGACATGATCTGGAACCCGAACGACCAGCTTATCACAAGCAATGGTAGTCCGTTCTTTGGTGGTTGCCATTGGATCTATGTGTTCAAGAACGACCGTCGCCAAGCGAACAATGCCGATCGCGTACCCAAGTACGATGAAGGTGCCTATATCATGGCCACCTTGCCTGCGCCGGGTGTTCAATCACGCCTGAAGGTGTTCCGTGGCGTGGCCTGGGTAGGCGGTGCAATGGTTGCCGTTGGTCAGCAATTGCTCGCCTCCGACGTACGGATCAACCTGAGCATTGCCAAGCCTTACCGCAGCTACGTGAACTACAATGGTCAGCCCGAGCCTATCGACCCAGCGCGTAATAGCGGCCTGCCGTTGTACAGCTTTGGTACTGGCGAGTTCGCCACGCAAACGGGCGTAGCCTCTGTGGCCAACGAGTTCCTCGACAGGATCAATGTGGTGCCGAACCCGTACTACGCGTTCAGCGGCTACGAGACCTCCCGACTGGACAACAGGGTCAAGTTCATCAACCTGCCCCAGACCTGCACGATCAGCATCTACTCCGTGAGCGGTACGCTGGTGCGCAAGTACAGGAAGGATAATGACCTGACCTTCCTGGATTGGGACCTGAAGAACGCGAGCAATATTCCCATCGCTGGCGGTGTCTACATCTGCCACATTGATGTGCCGGGTGTAGGCGAGAAGGTGCTCAAATGGTTCGGTGCCATGCGCCCCATTGACCTGCAGAACTTCTAAGACGACCACGACCACAACCATAAGGAAGTACGGAGATGAAGCGAATGATGGATAACAAGGCCGTGGTGACCGCGGTGCTGGCGGCGATGATCGGCCTGCCCGCTTTGGCCGGCAACCCTGACCGCGCCGGATCGGCTGGTGGCACCCAACTGCTCATCAACCCTTGGGCTCGTTCATCGGGCTGGGGTTTGGCCAATACGGCATCGTTGCGCGGTGTTGAGGGCATGTATGGCAACGTCGCCGGCCTCAGCAGGGTGAACAAGACCGAGATCCTGTTCACGAACACGCAATGGCTGTCAGGTTCCGGAGTGAAGATCAACAGCGTGGGCGTGGGCCAGAAGGTCGGTGCCTCGGGTGTGATCGGTATCACGGCCACCGTGATGTCCTTTGGCGAGTTGGAGGTGACCACCTATGATAATCCGGAGGGCGGTCGTGGTGCGTTCAAGCCGAACATGGCCAATATCGGTCTGGCCTATTCCAAAAGCTTCTCCAGCAGCATCCACGGTGGCATCCTGGTCCGGAGCATCTCCGAATCCATCGCTAACGTTAGAGCTTCCGGATTCGCTTTTGATGCGGGGATCCAGTACGTGACCGGTCCCAAGGACAATGTACATTTCGGCATCGCACTGAAGAACGTAGGCCCGGCCATGCAGTTCTCGGGTGACGGTCTTTCCGTTCAAGGGATGTTGGTACAGGGTAGTGATCAATTGACGCTGGAGCAACGCTCTGCACGTGCTGAATTGCCATCGCTGCTGAACATCGGTCTGGCCTACGACTATCACATCAACGATATGCACCGCGTGACCTTTGCGGGCACGTTCATCTCGAACTCCTTCACGAAGGACCAAGGCATTGTTGGTGTGGAATACGCGTTCCGGAAGATGTTGCATTTGCGTGGAGGCTTCCTCTACGAGAAGGGTATTACCAGTGACTCCGAGCGTACCTCGGTGTTCACGGGTCCTTCTGCTGGCCTGAGCGTGGACCTGCCTTTCGGTCCGGAGAAGAAGAACAGCTTCGCCATCGACTACGGTTACCGCACCACCAACCCCTTCTCGGGGGTGCACAGCATTGGTATCCGGATCAGCATCTGATCGCACACATTACCTTTGGGAAGAGGACCTTTCGGGGTCCTTTTCCGTTCTATCCCCCTGACCCGAACACGAGCGTGATGGTCCAATGCCTGCGTCGGGTATCAACGCCATAGATATGAGCACACCGGCATACTACACCGAAGAGGGACTGAAGAAGCTCCTCGACGAACTGCACCACATGCGCACTGTGGAGCGCCCGCATATCAGCCAGCAGATCGCCGATGCCCGCGACAAGGGCGATCTCAGCGAGAATGCCGAGTACCATGCGGCCAAGGAGGACCAAGGCCTGCTGGAGGCCCGTATTGCGAAGCTGGAAGAGGTGGTGGCCAATGCCCGTGTGATCGATACGAGCAACCTGGATACAAGCAAAGTGTATATCCACAGCAAGGTGCTGGTGAAGCATGTGGACAATGGTTCTCAGCGCGAGTTCACGATCGTGGCCGAAAGCGAAGCGGACATAAAGCAGGGCAAGATCAGTGTGAGTTCGCCCATCGGCAAAGGATTGCTGGGCAAGGCCCGTGGTGAAGTGGCCGAGGTGGTGACCCCCGCAGGTACCACGCGGTTCGAGATCATTGAGATCAGCCGTTGATCATGGCCAGCATCTTCACCCGGATCATTCAAGGTGAGATCCCTTGCCACAAGGTGGCCGAGAACGATCGGTTCCTGGCCTTCCTGGACATCAGCCCGCTGCGCGAGGGACACACGCTTGTAGTGCCCAAGTTGGAGGTGGATCGCTTTTTCGATCTGCCTGCTGGGTTGATGGCCGAGATCATGCCCTTTGCACAAGAGGTGGCAACTAAGATCCGCAAGACCGTGCCTTGTGATCGGGTGGGGGTGGCGGTGATCGGGTTGGAAGTGCCTCATGCGCATGTTCACCTGATCCCTATTGACCGCATGGCGGACATGGACTTCACGCGTGAGAAGTTGAAGTTGACACAGGCCGAACTGGCCGCCATTGCGGAGCGTATCCGCCAGGCCTGATCACCTTATTTGATCCGGTCCGGGTTGTTCCGGATGAAACTGCCCCAATCGCCCTTGCCCCGCGAGGTCCTAGGACGAGTTGAGCGTGGCACCGCGCCATTGGCGAAATGATGGCAAACGGCAACGGCCACGGCATCGGTGGCATCGGTACTGCTCGGTAGCTCGCGAAGACCAAGAATGCTCAGGAGCATGGCGGCCACCTGTTCCTTGCTGGCGTTGCCATTGCCGGTGACGCTTTGTTTGATCCGCTTGGGGGCGTATTCCACCACGGAAAGATCGCGCTGAAGTGCGGCGGCAATGGCCACACCTTGCGCTCGGCCCAGTTTCAACATGCTCTGCACGTTCTTGCCGAAGAACTGCGCCTCGATAGCGAGCTCATCGGGCAAGTGGCGTTCGATGATGCGCGTGGTCTCCGTGAAGATGGCACGCAGCTTTAGTGTGTGGTCATCGGCAGAAGGGAATCGGATGGCTCCCGCTTCGAGCAGTCGCGCCCTGCCGCCATCAATGCAGATCACACCAAATCCCATCACCGTGGTACCAGGATCGATGCCAAGAATGATGCGTTCAGCAATGACAGGCCTACTTTTGGCCGGACCTCCGTCTTGGGGTTGAATGTGGTCCGTGGGTCGCACGCTGCTTGTCCTGTTCCGTTGGGGGGTGTTCCTCCTGGCGTGCGCGTTCCTTTACGCCCAGCTATCGGCACCCAAAGGTACTGCGGCCCTGGATGCGCTCATGGCCCTGCCCAGACCGTTCTTTTGGTGGGCGCAGCTTGCCGGCATCACGGTGTTGATGGTGTTGAACTGGGGCATCGAATCATACAAGTGGCGCTGGTTGATGCGTCCAGTGGAGCTGATCGGCAGGCGGCAGGCCTTTCTGGCCACTGTGGCGGGCACCAGCGTATCGCTGATCACGCCCAATCGCACGGGCGAGTTCGTTGGAAGGGTCTTGTTCCTGGCGCCTGAGAACAGGGTCGCTGGTGCGTTCGCCACAGCCCTCGGTGGTATAGCCCAGTTCGTTGTGACGCTGGTCGTTGGTGGGGCTTCATTGGCGGTGATGCATTTGGCGGGTTTGGCCTTGCCGTGGCCCATGGGCTGGTCGTCCACCGCATTGGTCTCGCTCACGGCCTTGGTGACGGTGGGTGCATTGGTGCTCTATTTCCAACCGGGCATTCTGCGCCAGTTGTTGTTGTCCATACCCTTTCTCCGCCGCATGGAGCGCACCTCTGCCGTGCTGAACGGATATGAACAAGATGAGCTGATGCATGTGTTGGTGTTGAGCGCTGTTCGGTACATGGTGTTCAGCCTACAGTTCGTTTGGGCGCTGGGGCTTTTCGAAAGTGGCGTAACCACGGGTGAGGCCATGCTTGCGGTACCGGTGATCTACCTGGTGGCCACGGTGGTGCCAACGGTGTTGCTCACCGAGCTCGGTGTTCGCGGGTCGGCTTCCGTAGGTCTGTTGTTGCCGCTGGGCGCCGCTGCGGCTCCGGTACTGCTGGCCACGTTCACGGTTTGGGCCATCAACCTGGTGCTGCCCGCTCTGGCGGGTAGTGTCATTCTGCTGTTCGCCCGCATACGCACCCGCGGAACATGAGCGGGGTGTTACTTGCCGCGGGTGTTCTCTTCCTGATCGCATTGGGTCAGGCGTTGATGCTCGCCCGTTGGCGCGAGAGGATACAAGGAGCGGTCCGCGAGGGCGCTAAAGGAGTTGAAGGAACTGTACATGTCACTGTCTTAGTGCCTGTCCGCAACGGCGCGGATACGCTCGTCCCCTTGCTACAGGACCTGTATGCGCAACGCTACCCGAAGGAGCTGTTGGAGGTGCTGGTTGTCGATGATCACAGCACGGATGCATCGGCTTCAATGGTCACGCAAATGGCACGCAGATGGCCGCAGTTGAAACTCCTTCAGTTGGCCGTGGGCGAAGAAGGCAAGAAGGCGGCAATATCCGCGGGTGTTCAGCGGGCCATGGGCGAGCTGATCATTCTTACGGATGCGGATGCACGTTGTAGTGTTGAGCGGGTGGAGCGCATCGTGGCGCATTGGATGATGCACCGCCCTGGACTGCTGCTCGTTCCGGTGCGCACCACCGATGGCGAAGGTGTCCTGGGGCTTATGCAGGCCGAGGAGCAATGGGCGTTGCAGGCGGCCACTGCAGGCAGCGCTTTGGATGGGACTCCATTGTTGGCGAACGGTGCCAACCTTGCCTTCTCGCGAGATGCCTTTCAGCGGGTAGGTGGGTACCGTGGTGACCGGCGTGCGAGCGGGGACGATGTGTTCCTGCTGGCCAGCATGCTTAGGGCCGGCATCCCTGTTGGTTATCTGCTGGACCCTGAGGCCGCGGTTTACGTGCGACCGGAGTCGAGTTGGGCCGCTTGGTGGACGCAACGGTTACGGTGGGCGGGCAAGATGCGCGATGCGCGAACAGGGGCTTCATGGCCGGCAGCTGCGGTAGTTGTTGGCCTTCCATGGTTGCTGCTGGTGGTCACTTGGCGAGCGACCTCGTTGCAGGTGGGACAGCAATTGGTGTACACGGGTTCGCTCTTGTTGGCCGCCTGGTGGCTCTGGATAGCGCCCAATATCGCTTTGGTCAACGCTCAAAAGGCCGTTCATGGCGAACCCACACGTGTATTCCGCACACTTGTAGGACTCCTGTTGTTCAGTGTGTACGCACCATTGGTGGCCCTGTCCTCGTTGATATGGCGGCCACAGTGGAAAGGACGACGCGTGTGAACGGTCACTCCGCTTTCACCACACGTGTGCCTCCGGTACCCTCACGCAAACGGATCAGGTAAACGCCAGGGGGGGCAGTGCGTAAAGGGATGCGCATTGTTGTGGCACCCTGGGGAATAGTGGTAGTTGTGACCATCCTGCCTTGCACATCGAGGACTTCCAACGTGCCTGTTGCTGTGCCTTGCGACCAACTGGCCACAAGATCTTCCTGGTCGAAATAGGCACGCAGTTCAGTGGCCTGTAACGACCTGTCGGCGATGTTGGTGAAGTCGCACGGACCAGTGGCCACGGGCAGGTTGCCATCCATCCATGCCCATCGTTCGGCCAGGAACCATTTCAGGGTATCCACCTCGCCAACGTAGTCCTGCGCGATGTAGTAGTTGGGCCAAACGTAGCTGCCCAAGATCGGCCACACCGTGAAGTTGAAGCCTTGGCTCTCGTCCAGGTGCAATGCTATCGAATCAACACGTGCATGCAACGCGGCCACCGAAAGCGGACCGGTCTTCAGTGTTTCCCAACGGCACCGTAATTCCTGCCGGAAGAAGGCATCGTTCATCAATGCTTCCCACCAGCCACTTACCTGGTTGCCATCACCACCACACACCTGTCCGAAACGGTGCACCCATCCATCGGTTCGCCAGATGTTGCAGTAGTCGCCATTGCCCATGCTGATGTCGTAATCCCACATGGGACCTGCCTTCAGTTTGCCACCATTGCTGTTCTTGTCCTTGTAGTAGAAAGTGCTGATGCGCAGTCCGTCGCCGTTCTTCACCAGTTCGGTCATCAGCAGGTGGTCGGCGAAGGAGGTCACATCGATGAAATGCGGATAACCGGTGATCGGGTTCGATGCGCCGGGTGAAATGAGCGATGTTTCGAAGGAATCGACATAGGCCTCGATGTACGCTGCCTGCTGGGGAATGATATCATCCGCGGCGGGCTCTTCATATTGGATGAACACATCGCTTCCACCGGGCACATAGGCAGGTGGAAGCAAGCTGTACCACCCATCTCCACCGGCGCCATTGATCTTATCCACCTTGATGATGTAGCCTCCCGTCAATTCGTCGCCGCTGATATCCACGGGTCGTAGGTTGGCTATCTGCACACGGCCATCATCCCGCTTGATCTTCTCGCAGAAGGTATAAACCCCGATGTATGCACCATTCAGGACCACATCCACGTGCATGGTGCGCGGTGCGTACTGGCCCACCGCTCTGGAGGTGGCGTAGGTGAACGCATTGCGCAGCAGGGATTTGTCATTGTAGCCAGCGCTGAGCACCCAATCATTCTCCGTTGGCATTCCGAAGAGCGGCACGTTGATGCTGTTCCCGTTGATGTCCCAGGTCTCGAGACCGTAGCTCTTCTTCGGGAAGGTGCTTGAACTGGCACCGCGCAGTTCGATGCCGATCTTGCCCGAATAGTGGTCGAAGGGGTCCGTTATCTGGTTGCGCACACCGGGACCGTTCCAGATGATGCCCATATCGGCCATGATCTTCGGGTCGTTCGGAATGGTCTGTCCGTTGGTGTTGATCACCACGATCGGCAGGTCGCTGGCAACAAAGGCAAAGTAGCCGGCGGGATCATTGCTGAAGGTGATGTTCCAGTTCAGGAGCGAACCGGCATCGGCGAACGGGTAGTTGTCCAACACGTGCAAGGTCCAGGTGCCGTTCCCGTTCTGCCCATTGTTCACGAGCCCCAGCTGACCTTGCGGACGGAAGGTGCCTGTGAAAGGCGCCGAAGCCGTTGTAATGCTCTGTGGCGCATCCTGCTCGAAACAGGTATTGGTGTAGTTGTTCCCATCGCCCCCGTTCCCAATGCTGAGCGGTATCATGGTGCCGTCCGGAGCAATAAGGCTGAACTCCAGATCGGACACCCACGGGTGAATCGCGTTGATGCAAACGCGTTGCACCCCGAAGTTGGTGGTGTCCAGCGTTGCTTGTGGCAACCCCGATACCGCAATGGTAAAGGAGGCGCTCGGTCCGTTATCGGGTATGGTACCGCCGCTCCCGGTGAAGGTCTGACCTACACCGGAAGTTGACATCAAGGTTACCGCAATGAGAAGTTTGCACCGCATGCGGGCAAGTTACCGCACACGCGTCGACACTTTTCCGCTTAGAACGGAAGATCGTCGTCGTCGCCTCCAATGGGCGGCATGTCGGCGGCCGTTGGGGGGGGAGGAGCCTGGTAGCCGCCACCTGCGGGTGCACCTGCGCCACTGCGCTCGATCCGGTTGCCCTTCAGGCTAAGGAAATGCTTGGTCACGCCATCACGCCCCGTCCATTCACGGCCGTTCACAAAGCAGCTCACGGTCACTTCCTCGCCGGGCTTGAAGCTGTCCAATAGCGAGCAGCCGTCCTGAGTGAATTCAACGGGAATGTGCTGGGGATACTGTCCACCGGCCTCGGTGATGACCACCTCGCGCTTGCGGAATTTCTCGGAAACGTCCTGGGTCTTACCAAGTACCTTGATGGTGCCGGTGATGCTTACGGATGCCATGATGCGGTCGGATTGTTAGCGTGCGTTGAAAGCGAGCAGGGTTTTCCATGCATCTTCCACGCGGCCCTGTCGCAGCAGGTCCTGTGCGTGGCGGTGCAGAAGTCCTTCCAACTCGCTTGGGTTGTCCTGGTGTTCGATGAAGATGTCGCTCAGTTCGGTGAGCTTGTATTCGTTCACACTGGTCTCGTCGGGCACGTGAAGGATGCCTCCCAGCTGGCCAAGTTCGTTGCCTGTGAGCACGCGGCTATTGCGGGCCTCTGGCGGCAGTGCATCCACACCCACGCCGATCTGGGTGGAGGGCTGCGCCAGCTCGAACAGGGCATCGCCGTGTGCCCGGCAGTAGAAATGACCGCCCATGCGGCCCACAAGGTCGATCTTCCGCTGGTCGATCTTTCCACGATCGTCCAGAACGGCCTCGTCCACGTGGATCATCACCACCTCGCAAAGCACAAGGTTGCCAGCGCCGCCGCCAGTGCCGGTCTCGATCACTTGCTTTACGCGGCATTCAAACTGGACCGGGCTCTCTTTCACCCTGAAGGGCCTCACTTTCTCGGAGGCAATGGGGGTGAACCCGGCCTTGACGAACTCGTTGACGCCTTCGGGATATTCCGTGCTGGCCAACGAGGTTTGATGAACCATGTCGTAGGTGACCACGTTGATCACCACCTCGGGCACCGCCTTCACATTGTGGTAGCTATGCTTGGTGGTGTTGTCCCTGCCCCGGCGTGCAGGACTGAAGATCAGCAAGGGCGGGTTGGCCCCGAAGACGTTGAAGAAGCTGAAGGGGCTCAGGTTCGGACGCCCCTCCGCATCAATGGTGCTGGCAAATGCGACCGGCCGCGGACCGATGGCCCCAACGAGGTAGCTGTGCAGCTCGGAAATGCTGAGGTCCTTGGGGTCGACGTGCTTCATGGACAGGGTGTGGAAGCGGGTGGCGAAGGTATGAACGGCTGCCACGGGCGCATTGGGATGAAGTCGACATATGTATGGCCATACATATGTTGAGGGGTCGCTGACTGTCTGATGACACCAAACAACTACCCAGTATGCTCAAGGTTTGCAGAAACAGGGTCATTCATGAGCTCATGCCAGGACGATTTCCTCGAGATTGATCGAGTTGGGAAGAGTTGAATTCGGACGAGTGGTTGATATTTCCACATCCTGAGCAGGTTAGGTCTGGTTTGTCGGATATTATGAACAATCGCGAGAGACTGTTCAGTAAAGTGTGTCAGGCCGGAGTTGCGAACTTCAAACCCTGACCGATGGAAGACAAGCCTGAAAAGTTCGATTATGAAGCCTTCGAGAAGGAGGCCATGAAGCAATTACTGCTGGGCAAGCCTTTGAGCGGCGCCGAAGGCGTACTGACACCCTTGGTGAAACGGCTGATGGAGGCCACCCTGCGCGGGGAGCTGAGCGCCCACCTTGCTGCAGAGCCCCCGGGTGGCAACCGGCGCAACGGGCACGGCCGCAAGCGGGTGAAGACCGCACACGGGGAGGTGGACATCGCCACTCCGAGGGACCGTGCCGGGACCTTCGACCCGGTGCTGCTGCCCAAGCGGGAACGGGTGCTGAACGCGGAGCTGGACATGAAGATCATCAAGCTCTACGGGCTTGGGATGAGCCAGCGCGACATCAGCGACCATGTGCGCGACCTCTATGGAATCGAGGTGAGCGAAGCCACCATCAGCGCGGTGACCGACCAGGTGATCGCCGATGTGCAGGCTTGGCGGCAGCGCCCCTTGGAAGCCCGCTACGCCATCGTGTGGCTCGATGCCATCCACTTCAAGGTGAAGGAAGATGGCCGCGTGGTGAACAAAGCCGTGTACACCGCCTTGGGCGTAGGCCCCGATGGCCACAAGGACCTCTTGGGCCTTTATGTGGGTCAGCACGAAGGCGCCAAGTTCTGGCTGAGCGTATTGCACGACCTGCGCCAGCGCGGGGTGGAGGATATGCTGATCGCGTGCATCGATAACCTCACCGGCTTCTCCGAGGCTATCGCGCTGGTGTACCCGCAGAGCGACATCCAGCTCTGTATCGTGCATCAGGTGCGTAACACCCTGAAGTACGTGAGCTACAAGCACTACAAGGAAGTGGTCAAGGACATGCGCGCCATCTACCGGGCGCCCAACGAGGAACGTGCCCTGCAGGCCCTGGAGGTGTTCAGCGACAAATGGTTCGAGCGCTATCCGCAAGCAGTGAGCTCCTGGCGCACCAACTGGTCGCTGCTGGCCAGCCAATACCAGTACAGCGAGCGCATCCGGCGGCTGATCTACACGACCAACCCCATCGAGGGCTTCCATGCCCAGCTGCGCAAGTACACCAAGACCAAGCGCGTGTTCGAGAACGACATGGCCTTGCTCAAGCTGCTCTACCTGGCGCAGCTCCGCATCGTGGAGAAAATGGCCGCAAAGCCCATCTTCGCCTGGCGCGAGATCGCAGCCGAGCTACGCTTGCTCTTCGGCCCGCGCTTCGATCCACAACTGGCTAACAACGATCAACACGTTATCAGTCTCCCCCAGACCCCCTCGTTGAAAACCCAACAACATCAACAGCATCAGCAATAATGGTGATGACACACTTTATCTAACAGACCC
>JAEUSY010000009.1 GCA_016788295.1 Flavobacteriales bacterium | reverse complement strand
CGCCGGACTGGTCAGGGTCATTTTGATGTACACGCTGGCATCGTCGTGGATCACCACGTCGTAGATCAGCCCCAACTCGTAGATGTCCACCGGGATCTCCGGGTCGTACACGCTCTTGAGGGAGTTGATGATGCTCTCCTCCAGTTGTTTCTTCTCCTCAGAGGTCATGACTTGGAAGAGTAGGCAAGGGCGTAACGCTTCATCTGGTCGATCATAGCGCTGAGGCCGTTCGCTCGGTTCGGGCTCAGGTGTGCGCGCAACCCGATCTGGTCGATGAACTCCGTGGATGCACCGAGGATCTCCTGCGGCGTGCGGTCGTTGAACACACGCACCAGCAGGGCCACGATGCCCTTGGTGATCATGGCGTCGCTGTCGGCGGTGAAGTGGACGTGGCCGTTGCGGGGTGAAGCGTGCAACCACACCCGGCTCTGGCAGCCGCGCACCAGGTTGTCGTCGGTCTTGTGCTCCGGCGCGATCAGCGGCAGGTCCTTGCCCAGCTCGATCAGATGCTCGTAGCGGTCCTGCCAATCGCTGAAGAGGGCGAACTCGTCCACCACTTCTTGTTGGGCTTGGGTGAGGGTCAACGCGCTTGTCATTGTGGATGGCCTTGTCCGAGCGCTGGATAGAGAAAAAGTGAATCATAGCGCGATTTCATATCACCATAGAAGTAGAATGTGTCAGCAATGCCAACTGTGATAGAGGACCCTCCATTGATTCCGAATGAGAAGGTGTCCCCATTTTGCACGAATTCACCAGCGATCTCACATGGCAGGTGTTCAAATCGATCATGCCAATCACTCCTGGAGATGGGAGGGAGAGACGACAGCAATTCGACAACGTTCGCCTTGGAGAGAGTCCACTTTAAGCACTCGGCGGTATCAGCTTGAACATCGGGATTCTCCTTGTTCAGCCCAAACCGTAACACTGCAAAAGCCATGGACTGATCGAATTCCGGCTTTGGTTCCGCCACATTGGAGACTGGCTCGACAGAAGTATCTCCGCTGTGGTCCTGTGTCTCACTCGGATCACCACAGCTCAACAGCAGTAGCGCGGCTATCAACGGTATCCGGGTTCTCATCGCAACATCTTCACGCCTTTCCTCACGCCAGCCACCATCACCTCCACCTCCTCCACCGTATTGAAGCACGCGAAGCTCGCGCGCGTCGTCCCGCTTACCCCGAAGCGCTCCATCAGCGGTTGGGTGCAGTGGTGGCCCGTGCGCACGGCGATGCCCTGCTGGTCGAGCAGGGTGCCGAGGTCGTAGTGGTGCACGCCATCGATCACGAAGCTGATCACGCCCACCTTCTCCTTCGCCGTGCCGATGATCCGCAGGCCATCGATGGTGAGCAGCTCCTTGGTGGCGTGCTCCAGCAGCATGTGCTCGTGCGCAGCAAATGTCGACTTGCCTTGCTCCGCCGAAGCCTTGGCGAAGGCGAAGTCATAGTCCTCCATCCAGCGGATGGCCTCGCCCAGGCCGATGATGCCGGCGATGTGCGGCGTGCCCGCCTCGAACTTGAAGGGCAGCTTGGCGTAGGTGGTCTTCGCGAACGTCACCACATCGATCATCTCGCCGCCGCCCTGCCAGGGGGGCATGCGCTCCAGCAGCTCCTCGCGGCCGTAGAGCACGCCCGTGCCTGTGGGACCATAGGCCTTGTGCCCGCTGAACGCATAGAGGTCGCAGCCGAGGTCCTGCACGTCCACGTCTAGGTGAGCGATGGCTTGTGCCCCATCCACCACGGTGATGATGCCGCGCTTTCTCGCTTCGGCGATCAGCTCCTTCACGGGGTTGATCGTACCCAACGTGTTGCTCACGTGGCTGATCGCCAGGATGCGGGTCTTCTCCCCGAAGATGTCACTCCGGCCATGAGCCGGAGTCGCGCGATTCCGGGTCGAGCCCGGAATGACAACATCCCATTCTCCAGCGTCCGTTACGGGGATCACCTTCAGCACCGCGCCATGCCGCTCGCAGGCCAGCTGCCAGGGAACGATATTCGCGTGGTGCTCCATGCCGGAGATGAGCACCTCATCGCCCTTCTTCAGCAGTAGTTGCCCCAGGCTGAACGCCGCGAGGTTCAGGCTTGCCGTGGTGCCACTGGTGAAGATCACCTCGTGGGCATGCCTGGCGTTGATGTGCTTGCGGATGGTCTCGCGCGCGGCCTCCTGCGCCTCGGTGGCCTTCGTGCTCAATGTGTGCACGCCGCGGTGCACGTTGGCGTTGATCGTGGCGTAGTAGGCGCTCTCGGCCTTGATCACGCGACGCGGCTTCTGGCTGGTCGCGGCGTTATCGAAGTATACCAGCGGCTTGCCATGCACCAGTTCCTTCAGGATCGGGAACTGTGCACGGATCTCCTCCACGTTGAAGCCTGGTTTCACCGCTGCGGGTTTCATGACTTCGGATGATTGAACCACAGAGGCCACAGAGAGCACAGAGGGGAGATGCCCAACTTCTTGCTGGGTACTCCGTCCTTGCCGTGGTTGTGCGTTCGCATTTCTCTGTGTCCTCTGTGGTTACAACTTGGCGAGCTTAGCGTCGATGAGCGCCGTCAACACCGCCTTCCACTCCTCGTTCTGCACCCGCTCCACCACCTCGGTGATGAAGGCATGGGCCATCAGCTTGCGCGCCTCAGCCTCGCTCACCCCGCGGCTGCGCAGGTAGAAGAGGCCCTTCTCGTCCAGGCGGCCGATGGTGCACCCGTGGCTGCACTTCACGTCGTCGGCGTAGATCTCCAGCTCGGGCTTGGTGTACACCTTGGCGTCGTCGCCGAGCAGGATGTTCGCGTTGCTCTGGTAGGCCCGTGTGCGCTGGGCATCCTGCTTCACGTACACCTTTCCGTTGAACACGCTGGTGCCCTTGCCCGCCACGATGCCCTTGTAGAGCTCGTCGCTGGTGCAGTCCGGCACATCGTGACCGATGTAGGTGTGGTTGTCGCAGTGCGTAGTGCCGTTCAGCAGGTACACGCCGTTCAGTTCGGCATGCGCCTCCGGACCGGCCAGCGAGACCTTCACCTCATTGCGGATCAGTGCGCCATCCAGTGTCGTGGTGCTGATGCGCATGTGGCCTTTGGCCGCCACGCGAACGCCCTCGAAGCTGATGTTCGCAGGGCCGTTCACCTCGTGCTGCAGCTTGTGCACCGTGAGGCGCGCACCTTCGCCCACCACGCACTCGCGCACACTGTTGACGAACGCCTCGGGCGTATCCATGGCGATGTGCTCAATGATCACTTCGGCCTCGGCGCCTTCGTGGAGCATGAAGAGGTCACGGGCCTGCACCAGCTGGCGCTCCCGAGTCGTGACATGCAGCACATGGATCGGACGCTCCACCTTCACGCCCTTGGTCACAAGCAGGATCAGGCCGTCGGTGGGCGCGGCGGTGTTCATGGCGGTGAAGAGGTGCTCGCTGGTGGGCGCCAGCGTGCCGTAGTGCTCCTTCACCGGGCCGTGGGCGAGGTGGTGCTTCAGGCTGTCGATAACGAGTCCTTTCTGGCCCTTGAGGTCATCGCTCAGGTCGGCGCGGAAGTGGCCGTTCACGAAGACCACGCGTGTGGACTCGAAGGGAAGGCGGGCCGGCAGGGTCACGTTCGCATCGCCCTTCGGTGCTGCATAGGGCTGGTTGAACAGCTTGCCCACGCGGGTGTACTTCCACGCTTCGGTCTTGCTGGTGGGAACGGGCAGTGCGTGCACCTGGGCGATTGCTTCAGAGGCGCCGGGCCAGGTGCTTCCCTCGAGCAGCGGTAGCACCGTGGCCTTGGGATCGGTCGATGTAGCAGTGATCATCTGATCGTCTGATTTTCTGATCATCGGATCGATCACGCGTGCTCCTTCACCCAATCGTAGCCCTTCGCTTCCAGCTCCAGCGCCAGTTCCTTCGGACCGCTCTTGATGATGCGGCCATCGGCCATCACGTGCACCACGTCGGGCACGATGTAGTCGAGCAGGCGCTGGTAGTGCGTCACCACAACGAAGGCGTTGTCCTTGGAACGCAGCTTGTTCACCCCGCCGGCCACGATGCGCAGTGCGTCGATGTCCAGGCCGCTGTCGGTCTCGTCGAGTATGCCGAGCTTGGGCTGCAGCATCGCCATCTGGAAGATCTCGTTGCGCTTCTTCTCGCCGCCGCTGAAGCCCACGTTGAGGTTGCGGTTCATCAGGTCGGCGTCCATCTCCACGAATTTGGCGCGTTCGCGCACCAGCGCCAGGAAGTCCTTGCCGCCGAGCTCCTCCAGGCCGTTCGCTTTGCGCGTCTCGTTCAGCGCCGTGCGCAGGAAGGTCATGTTGCTCACGCCGGGGATCTCCACCGGGTATTGGAAGGCGAGGAAGGTGCCTTTCCAGGCGCGCTCTTCAGGGGCCAGTTCCAGCAGGTCCTCGCCGAGGTAGGTCACGGAACCTTCGGTGACCTCGTACTCTTCGCGGCCCGCCAGCACATTGGCCAGGGTGCTTTTGCCTGAGCCGTTCGGGCCCATGATGGCGTGGACCTCTCCGGCCTTCACCTCCAGGTTGAGGCCTTTGAGGATCTCCTTGCCGTCGATGTTGGCGTGGAGGTTGTCGATCTTCAGCATTGTATCCTTTCGCTAATGGTGGGTAGGTCGACCCGGTGGGTCGACGCTACAGGTGGTTATCCTACAGATCCTTCAAGGCTTACAGCCAACAATTTTTGGGCTTCGACCGCGAATTCCATCGGCAACTGGTTCAGGACCTCCTTGCAGTAGCCGTTCACGATGAGGCTAACAGCTTTCTCGGTCTCGATGCCTCGCTGGTTGAGGTAGAAGATCTGGTCCTCGCCGATCTTGCTCGTCGTGGCCTCGTGCTCCACCATCGCGGTCGGGTTCTCGCTCTCGATGTAGGGGAAGGTGTGCGCGCCGCAGCGGTCGCCGAGCAGCAGCGAATCGCACTGGCTGAAGTTGCGTGCGCCCTTCGCGCCCCGGCCGATCTTCACCAGGCCGCGGTAGCTGTTGTTGCTGAGGCCCGCGCTGATGCCCTTGCTCACGATGGTGCTCTTCGTGCCCTTGCCGATGTGGACCATCTTGGTGCCGGTGTCGGCCTGCTGGCGGTTGTTGGTGACCGCCACGCTGTAGAACTCGCCGATGCTGTTGTCGCCCTTCAGCACGCAGCTGGGATACTTCCAGGTGATGGCGCTGCCGGTCTCCACCTGCGTCCAGCTGATCTTGCTGCGCTCGCCCAGGCAGAGGCCGCGCTTGGTGACGAAGTTGTAGATGCCACCCTTGCCCTCCTTGTCGCCGGGGTACCAGTTCTGGACGGTGCTGTACTTGATCTCCGCGTCCTTCAACGCCACCAGTTCCACCACGGCGGCGTGCAGCTGGTGCTCGTCGCGGATGGGGGCGGTGCAGCCTTCAAGGTAGCTCACGTACGCGCCCTCGTCGGCGATCAGCAGCGTGCGCTCGAACTGGCCGGTCATGGCCTCATTGATGCGGAAGTAGGTGCTGAGCTCCATGGGACAGCGCACGCCCGGCGGGATGTAGCAGAAGCTGCCGTCGCTGAACACGGCGCTGTTGAGCGCAGCGAAGTAGTTGTCCGTGCGCGGTACCACGCTGCCGAGGTACTTCTTCACCAGCTCGGGATGCTCATGCACGGCCTCGCTGAACGCGCAGAAGATGATGCCCTTCTCCTTCAGCGTCTCCTTGAAGGTGGTCTTCACGCTCACGCTGTCGAACACCACGTCCACCGCCACGCCGGCGAGGCGCTTCTGCTCCTCCAGCGAGATGCCCAGCTTCTCGAAGGTCTTCACCAACTCTGGATCGGCCTCGTCGAGGCTGTTGAGCTGCGGCTTCTTCTTGGGGGCGCTGTAGTAGTAGGCGTTCTGGTAGTCGATCTTCGGGTAGTGCACGTGGGCCCATTCGGGCTCCTCCATCTTCTGCCACAGGCGGAAGGCCTCCAACCGCCACTCCAGCATCCACTCGGGCTCGTTCTTCTTGGCGCTGATGAAGCGCACGATGTCCTCGTTCAGGCCCTTGGGTGCCTTCTCGCTCTCGATGTCCGTGACGAAACCGTAGGCGTACTCCTTTTCGGTGACCTCGCGGAGGATGTCGTCGGTGTCTTGTGCCATGGTGTGGTCGGCTAGAACAGGGTAGGTCGACCCGTTGGGTCGACGCTACGGGTGCGTTTTGGAGACGTCGGCGCCATCCTTAGATGCTAAAGCTCTCGCCACACCCACAGGTCCGGCTGGCGTTGGGGTTGACGAACTGGAAGCCCTTGCCGTTGAGGCCGCCGCTGAAATCGAGGGTGGTGCCGAGGAGGTACAGCAGGCTCTTCTTGTCCACCACCACCTTCACCCCGTTGTCCTCGAAGACCTTGTCACCGTCCTTCAGCTCGTTGTCGAAATCGAGGTCGTACATGAGGCCGCTGCAACCACCCCCTTTCACGCCCACGCGCACGAAGTGATCCGGACCACGGCCTTCCATGCCGAGGAGCTTGGTCACCTCGGACTTGGCGTTCTCAGAGACTTTGATCATGGCTTGCGTCCTTATTTAGAATCGGTCTAAACAAGAATGTAGTGCAAATGTAAGCTCCTCTACCGGAGTGGCCAAGGGTTGCGCAAGGAACACCCGCAACGCCAAGTGGTTCGTTGGGCAGACAAACTCTAGGCACACGAACACGCATCGATATGCCTTGAGCATGAACTGGTGTGGCTTCCGACCTTTGCGCCATGTCCGACAACCTTTTCCAAGACCCTTCAACCCGAACGGAACTCTCCTCTTTGGGCGAGTTCGGCCTCATTGAACGGCTAGCGTCCCGTATCCAGTTGGGGCAGCCCACCTCCGTAAAGGGCATCGGCGATGATGCAGCCGTGATCGATCCGGTTGGTCTTCACCAAGTGGTCACCACCGATATGCTGGTGGAAGGGGTACACTTCGACCTGAGCTATATGCCCCTTAAGCACCTGGGCTACAAGGCCATTGTGGTGAATTTGAGCGACGTATACGCCATGAACGCGGAGCCCCGGCAGGTGACCGTAGCATTGGCCCTCAGCAATCGGTTCCCAGTGGAGGCCGTGGATGAGCTCTACGAGGGTATGTTGCTGGCGTGCAAGAACTACGGTGTGGACCTGGTGGGCGGTGACACGTGCAGCAGCCGCAGCGGCCTGGTGATCTCTGTAACGGCCATTGGTGCTGTCCGGCCGGAGGACATCGTGTACCGCAACGGGGCAAAAGACAATGAACTGCTGGTGGTTAGCGGTGATCTGGGTGGTGCTTTCATGGGCCTGCAGATCCTGGAGCGCGAGAAGGCGGTGTTCACCGAGACCGGTGCCCAACCCGATCTGGAAGGACACGACTACATTATTGAACGGCAACTGAAGCCCGAAGCCCGCCGCGACATCATCACCCTGCTTCGGTCGTTGGAAGTGAAGCCCACGTCGATGATCGATATCAGTGATGGGCTTGCGAGCGAGGCGTTGCACATTGCTCGCGCATCAGGCCTGGGTGTGCGCATCTACGACGATAAGCTACCGATCGACCCGACCACCTACCAGACAGCTCGCGATTTCAACCTGGACCCCACCACGTGTGCGCTGAACGGTGGCGAGGACTACGAGCTTTTGTTCACCATTGCCCAGAGCGATCATGAGAAGATCAAGGGCAACCCGAGCTTGACCATTGTAGGCCACATGACCGATGCTGCCAGTGGTTACAGCCTCGTGGACAAACAGGGTGGACTACATCAACTCACCGCTCAAGGCTGGGACGCTTTCCTCAAGCGGGGCTGAACACTTGGTTGCTTGACTGGCAGCCAGCTTCCTGCCTAAGCAAGAGAACGCTCACGCCGCCGAGGAAAGCCCCTCACTGCGCTCTCGCACGATCTCTGCCATGGGTCTGCCGGTCACTTTGCCTTCGGTCCACGCGAGCGCATCGAACTGATCGATCATTGACCGCTCCATGGGGTCGTTCATCAGTGAGCCCATGGCGCTCATGCAGGTTTGAAAGGCGCGAACCTCTTCGTCGGTGGTGCGGGCCCTGTTCCATTGGCGCACCATTTCGAGCAACAGAGGTTCAAAGCGATGCATGCGTTCCCTGTTCTGGAAAAACCGCTCCGTGTTGCGCAGGGCATAGGTGAGCAGGTCGCGCTTGCCGCTCTCAATGAGCAGCGCGAGGTAGAGCGTTCGCCCCGCAGCGGCAAGGTCGCTGGCGTCGTCCGTACGCAGCCCGTCCAGCATGCGGTTGGTCCATCGCAAGGCGGGTTCCGGTTGTCCGGCCATGAAATGTGCATAGGCCATCTGGTATAGGAATCCCGCCCTGCGCAGGTGTCCGATACGTTCTCCGTACCGCTCCAATCCGCGCTCGGTCCGCGGTATTAGTTCCAAGGCAAGGTCCGGCCGGCCGGCGCGCAGGTGCATGCCCAGCTCAAGGCTTGTGCTCGTATTGAAGAGCTTGAGCTCAAGGTCCTCGGTCTCGGGCATGTTCCAAACACTTGGCGCATTGCGGAAGGCTTGCAGGTGGGTCCGGGCCTCTTCGAACCGCCCCAACGTCACGCATACGAAGGCAAGATTGCCTAGTACGGAGAGCACCGCTTGCGGCTCCTGCTCAAAACGGTCCTTCTCCAGTTCGAAGAGCTGAAGATTGGCGTTCAGGTGCGTGTAACAGGTGTGCAGGTCGTTCATGGTGAACGCTGCTGCGCTGCGTATGTGGTGTCGCAGGTAGGCCGCTTTCGCCGATCGCGCGGGTCGCCCTTCGTCGAGCAATGGATCGTTCAACAGATCGCTCAAGGTCTTCAAGGAGGCGGCATCACGTGCCTGGCCCTTGCGGTACAGGAGCAGGAAAATGCGCGTTTTCAGTGCCCACAGCCCATCAAGTTCGCTCTGTTCCATCGCCAGCGCGTCGCGTCGTTCAGCGAGTTCGTTCAGCTGCTGTTCCGTTGAATGAACATAGTTATCGCGTTCGGCCAAACGACGTTCCCATTCAAGTGCCGCCAGGAGCATGGGTTGCCGGTCGTGGGCACGGGCCAAGCGTTCGAAACTGTGCAGCAGCTTCGTGGCATCATCATACAGCGACCGGTCGTGGAGCAGGCGAATGGTATGCAGCATGCGCCCCAGTCGTGCATCGATCGACCCTTCGGCATGAAAGGCCTCCAAACTGTCCAGCACCGATTCGTACAACCGGCGCTTGGTGATGGCAAAGCGATGTGTAAAGGCTTCGTTGTTGAAACGCGCGATCAAGGCTTGTTCATCATACTCCTCGCAGGCAGCGATGGCGTCGAACAGTTTGTGGTACCTGGCCTCGCCGTCGCCCACATGCCTGCCGGTGTGCACCTTGAAGTAGCGCTTCTCCGCGCGCGACATCGATCGGATGAGGCGGTGGAGGTGGTCGTGTGCCTTGTTCGCCATGGCCTTTGGACCTTGGTGCTTCACGGGTGGTGTTCCAAGGCGATGAGAAAATACCGGGTATGGCCGGGCCGACCATACGCACACCGAGGAAAGGGTGAAGTTCAGGAAGCAGCGGTAGCTCGGTGAAATAGGAACGCCCGGCATACCGGGCGCTCAGCAAGGAAGGGGACCGAGGGGGGTCAGTTCACCTTCTTCTTGCGGCCTTTTTCGCTATCGGAGAGATCGTCGCCATCATCACTGATGCCGCGGCCGTCTCCATCTTCGGCACCGTTCGGACCACCGGATGTGGCATCCGCTGCGGTGGAGCCAGCACCCTGTCCCATGGTGGTCAGTGATTTGGCCGTACCATCCGATTCGTTGCCACAACTCGGCCCGTCCAAGGCTTCCTTGGAGCACGCTGACAAGGTCAGCATGGCGCCCAAGAGGAGCACTTGAATCAGGTTGCGATATGCGCTGGCAGACCTCATCGTTGTCCAAAGGTAATGTCATCGGTGGGCGAAATCAAGTCCTCGCCGGTTTTTTTCATCATTGACCGCCTTGGCAGCTCGATGACGACCTGGGTTCCGAGCACGGCACCGGTGGAAGGGTCTTCGCGCTGATCGGGTCCGGAAATGCGGATATCGGTGAGCTCCAAACGGCGTAGAACGTCAGCCCGCCCCTTGGTGATCTCGATCCCGCGTGAAATATGGTCCCCACCAGCGTTCTTGGACCTGCGACTGTGTTCAACTCCCACGCCGTCGTCGGCAATCGTCACGCGCACACGTTCCGCATCCACGGGTGATACGGTGATGGTGACCTCGCCCTGCCGCTCGGAAGGCAGAATGCCATGCCATATGCTGTTCTCCACATAGGGTTGGAGCATCATGGCGGGCAACCGTACCTGGTCCATTTCCACGGTGGGGTCCACGTTTATCTGGTACTTGAAACGGTCCTTGAACCGCATGTGTTCCAACTGGAGGTAGAGTTCGAGCCGTTCGAGCTCTTCGGCCAGTGAGGTGGTGTCGTTCTGGCTGGCGTCGAGGTTGCGGCGGATGAGCTTGGCGAAGCTGGTGAGGTGCTTGCTGGCCGTGGCGCGGTCCTGCCGGTTGATGTGGTACTGAATGCTGTTGAGCGCGTTGAAAACGAAGTGCCGGTTCATGTTGGCATTGAGGGCCTGTTGCTCCAATTGAAGCATCCGCGAACGCAGCACCAATTGGCGGGTGCGTTCATGGCGTTCGCGTTGTAGCGCACGGTACCTGTGTATGCTGTACGCGGTTGCAGCGACCACCAACGCACATGCTGCGAAGAACCACCAACGGAGCCAGAAGGGTGGGTCGATACGGAACCGGAAGGTCGTGCTCGGTCCCCAGTGAACACCATCGCGACTGGCCGTTACCTCGAACACATAATCGCCGTGCGGCAGGTTGCTGAAACTGGCGAACCTGGCGTCGGTAGGGGGGAGCTGGTCCTGGTCGAGCCCGTTCAACTTGTAGCGGTATTGCAGCTTATCGGGCTCGCTCAGCTCTATGCCCACATAATCGAAGGTGATGTGGTTCCTGCGATAGGGCAGTACAAGGCCATAAGGAAGCCCGTCCGCGTCCAGGCTGTCGCATCGCCCTGCCCAATCCGTTACCTGTAGGTAGGATCGAACGCCGACAATATGTACCGCAGGTGCTGTTCGAAGGGCCATGTGTTCCGCTCGCGCAGGGTCGTGCATCAACAAGCCGCCTGTCGTACCCAAAAAGACGCGTCCCCTCTGATCACAGTAGCCGGCGTTCAGGTTGAACTCCAAGCTGCGCAGGCCATCATCCAAGGTCAGGTGCTCGTGCAATGAGGCGTCCTTCAGTGCGCTGTCCGGATGGAACAGGTACACGCCATTGTTGGTGCCTGCCCAGAGCATCCCTTGTGGGTCGGCGACCAATACGCCCACGTGGTTCGATCCGAAATCGCCCGCGAAACGCACCACCTGTAGGGATGTCCCATTCCAACATGAAAGACCATTGTTGGTGCCGGCCCAAAGCCTGCCCTTGTCGTCAAGCACAAGACTGAGCACGGTGTTGTCGCTCAAGCCCTGTTCGGTGGTGTAAGAACTGTATCGCCCATTCACCAAGTGTCCAAGCCCCTGTTCCGTTGCCAGCCACAGTCCACCACGGCCATCCGGAATGATCCGGCGGACCGATCTGCCCGGGCCTGCTGGTGCAGCGGGGTATTGCTTCAGTGTACCATCCGCGGCAATGGACGAAAGGCCGTCGCGCGTGCCGCACCACACAACGCCCTCTGCATCCTCCATCAGTGCCAGTACGCGTTGGCCCGCCATCCTCAGCGGATCGGGTAATCGGTCCACGACCCCGCGATCTATCCGTGCAAGTCCATCGCTGGTCCCGAACCATAGTCGCCCTTTCCGGTCTTTGATCCCGCACCACACCGTGTTGTTCGGCATGCCGTCCACGGTGTTCACCATGGCCATGCCGTCCATGCGGCATACTCCATTATCGTAGGTGCCCAGCCAAAGGTCGCCAAGTGAATCGCGGACCATGGCCATCGTGAGGTCACTGCACAGCCCTTCTTTCACAGTGAATGTCACGAAACGGTCGCCTGCATAGCGAAGCACCCCAGCGCCATCGGTGCCGAACCATAGCCCGCCTTCATGGTCCTCGAATGCGCAGTTGATGTTGTCATTTGGGAGGCCTTGATGAATGGTGAACACGCGCATGTGGCCCTCCTGGTCCACCATGTTCAAACCCAGTTTGGTCCCGATCCAGAGCCTGTTGTGCGAATCCATCAGCAGGCACCGGACGCTGTTCATAAGCAGCCCTCGTTCCTCGTCATAGGCCTCGTTGTGTCCATCGGGGTGGATCCGGTACACACCACGACCAATGGTGCCCACCCACCAGCTGCCATCGGGGCCTTCGCATAATGCGCTCACCGTGGTCTCGCCTTCGCCCAGTACGACCGATCTGTAACCAGCGGTCCCGCCAACGAGCAGCCCATTGCGCAGGCCGATCAACAGTCTGCCATCGCGCAGGCGGTGCAGTGAGCGGATGTGGGCCGCCGTATCCACCGGGTAATCGGCCGCTTGCACAATACCACGTGTGGTCTTGTGGAACAAACCGCCCCCATCGGTGGCCACGTACAGTCCTCCGCGACCGTCGGGTGCAATGCCCATGATGCGTGCCGAGGTCGAAAGGCGTTCATGCTTGAGGTGTTGGCCTTCCACCTTCACGAGCGCGTTGCCTGCGCCCATCCAAAGCGTGCCGTCGGCATCCACGGCCATGGCGCTCACGTGCGGGTCGGGCAGGCCTTCCTGTATGGCATGGTTCACGAACTCGCGCCCATCGAACCTGCTGGCACCACCCAGCGTGCCGAACCAGAGGTAACCATCTTCGGCCTGTGCCATGCACCGAACCTGGCTTTGTGCCAGCCCATCCTTCGGCGTGAATTGCCGGAAGGCGTGTTGCTGGCCGAAGGCACTGGTTGCGGCGAATGCCGCCAGCACAGCGGAACGGATCAAGGACCGGATCACCTTGGCCGAGGGTCAGAACGTATTGATCAAGCCCAGGAAATCGGGCAACCTGCGCCGCGAGACCGGGATCAGCGTGCCGTTGTCCAGCACGGCCATATTGCCCTCTGTGCGGTTGAATCCCTTCAGATGACCCAGGTTGATGATGAACGACTTGTGCACCCGGAAGAAGGTCTTGGGGTCGAGGTTGTTCTCGAAGACCCGGATGTGTTTGCTGCTCACCGAACGCTTGCCATCCAGCAGGTGGATTGTGGTGTAGCTGTCGTTGGCTTCGAGGTAAAGGATCTCCTCGTGCTTCAGCAGGATCAACCCATCGCGGCCGGGAATGGCGAGCCGTGAACTGAGCGGTGAGGCCGGGTCCTTCATCAGCGCAGCTATGGCCGAAGGCTGCGTGCCACCGAGTTCGTCGGTGAGCTTCTGCATCTTCTTTACGGCGCGCTGCAGTTGCTCGTGGTCGATCGGTTTTTCCAGGTAATCCAGCGCGTTCTGCTTGAAAGCCTTCAGCGCGTATTCGTCATACGCCGTGGTGAACACGACCGGCAGGTCCAGTTCCGCAATGGAGGCCAGCAGTTGGAAGCCGTCCTCGCCAGGCATTTTGATATCGAGGAACAAGCCGTTGGGCTGCAGCTCCTGGATCTTTTGGCGTGCCTCTGGCGCACTCGCTGCCTGGCCGATCACTTCCACTTCGGGACAATACTCCTCCAGCATCAGGCGGAGGTTGTCCCGTGCATCGGCTTCATCATCCACGATCAGTACGCGCAGGGCCATGGGTCGGTCGGTTTGGCGAAAAGATAATGGATGGCCACAAAGCAGGGCTTTCCAGCCGACCAACGGTCGTTCCGGAAAGGGCATCGGTGCATGGGGCTCGTTCGCCTGTCGTGGTCGTCACGGGTCGGCCGGTTGGTCCTGTTACCGAAGGTTCGTCAGGTACGGCCGTTGCTCGTTCGGCGCTTTCCATGGCTTCGGTGCCGGAGTAGTTTGGGGTCACCAACGCTCCTAAAACCCCTCGCAGCCATGTACACTTCAACACATCCGGTCCAGCGCCCCGAGCGGTTCTGGATCTTCATCGATCAGGGGAGCTGAGCTCCCGACCGCTTCTTGTTCTTGGTTTGGTGGTGGGGCCCGGTCCGCAGCAATGTGGGTCGGGCCCTTGGGTTTTGCAACCCCGCGGGCATGCCCGGCGTAGAAACGCCCAACCACCCCTGCCATGGAGAACACGAATCACCACATCCGCCTGCGCATCGACCAGATCGAGCGCCTGCTCATGTTCGACTATGAACCGGGCTCCCGCGACGCGCTGTTCGATATCTGCGACAGCAACGGCCACATTGTAAAGACCGGCGAAGTGAACGGCCCCGTGACCCGCGTGCGCATCACCGACCTTGACGGCGAGGAGTATTACCTGATGGTGCTGGATGGAGAGACCTCCACCGTGAAGCCATTCCAACTCCGCCGCGCCTCTTGACCTCCTCCACACCCATCGTGCCCGTGTACCGGGCCCTGACCGTGGCCGGCAATGTGCTGGACCGTGACGAGTACGGAGAGGTCTACCACACCTGTGTGGTGGATACCACGCTGCCCGATGAGGTGGTTGTGGTGTATGAGGTGAAGTGACAGATCAACCAGTACTGAAAAGCCCCTCGGACCTCCGAGGGGCTTTTCAGTTGGCTTTGTTCCGGTCAGCGCTTCAAGCCTCTACCGTTCTCCGGCCCTGAGGGATCAGGAACCACGCCGCGCAGGTAGTGAGCCCCAGCAGCAAGAGCAGGTTCGCTCCGGGCCAATGCATGATCTTGAATAGGCCGCCGGTGATCACCGCCACCAACGCTCCGATGAGCATGCCCGGGTACTGTAGCTGCACGACCATCGGTCCGGGCTTGCGGAACAGCAGCAGTCCGAGCATCACGATGGTAAGCACCCCACTGGTGAGCAGGATGATGCTCGCACCTGGCCAGTGAAGGGTCTTGAAGAGGATGCCGAGGATGAAACCGGCGATGGCGATGGATCGGATGGTGCGCATGGTGAGGGTGTTTGGAGATTGAATGCAAGTGGGCTGCATTCGTAACGCTGGCTCCAAAGGCCTCTAGGCTCATCCCAAGCCAACGACACTTCCCAATGGAAGTCAAATGGTCTACGCCACCACCTTCTTCGCATTCATCATCTCCTCCACCGCCTCGGCCTCCATGGGATCTCGGCGAACAGGTCGATCGGGTTGTCGCGGGTCACCAGGATGTTGTTCTCCAAGCGGATCCCCAGCTTCTACGCAGTGGTAGATCAGGCCTGCTCCTGGTTGGAGCAGTGCAGCGAAGTGAAGCGCAGCGGCGACCCACCCTCGCAGGGTCCCCACTAATGAGCATAGGTCCTTCTTCCGTTCACATCGAACGAATGCTGGACCCTTTGGACCGCGCCGTTCAAGGTTTTCGTTTGGCGCAAATAGACAACCCGCCCGTTCCAACTGACCAATTTCAAACGCTCCTTGATCGGTCTCTGATAGGATGAACGGATCCGAACGACCTCCTTGGAGAGCCCGCCTCGGTATATCCTGGTCTTGCGTATCACGGTAAACGCACCCGCTCTTCCTATTATCTTCATTGTTCGCGATCCATTCCTCAGCTTCAGCACGGATGTTGTCAATGAGGTCTCAAGGGAGTCCGTAAAGCGAAGGGCTTCGCGTACAGCGGGATCCGTCAGCGCATCTTCCTGGCAATGAGCGAATGACGTAAATTGGAACAACACGATCAACGGAAGCCATCGAACGATGTGACCCGATACAGTGATGTAGGCATGGTGCATCAGAGTTGAAAGGTAGCGTCGAAGTCCTTCCAGCAGCAACCGTTGCTCGCGCTACGGCTACCGCTTCCCCTTCTACGTGAGGTATTCGACCATTTCCATGTGGACAGGGCCCTATGCCACCACCTTCTTACGGCTCATCAGCTCCTCCACGGCTTCGGCCTCCACCGGGATGTCCGCGAACAGATCGATCGGGTTGTCGCGGGTCACGAGGATGTTGTTCTCCAGGCGGATGCCCAGCTTCTCCTCGCGGATGTAGATGCCTGGCTCCACGGTAAAGACCATGTCCGGCTGGATCATCTCGTTCCACAGGCCCACGTCGTGCACGTCGAGGCCCAGGAAGTGGCTGGTGCCGTGCATGAAGTACTTCTTGTACAGCGGACGTTCGGGATCCTGGTTCTTCACATCGGTCTTGTCCAACAGGCCCAGGCCGATCAGCTCGTTCTCCATGATCTTGCCCACTTCCTTGTGGTAGTCGGCGAGCAATGTGCCGGGGCGCAGCAGTTGCGTGGCCTCGTTCTTCACGCGCAGCACCGCGTTGTACACCGCGCGCTGGCGATCGGTGAAACGGCCGTTCACAGGGATGCACCGCGTCAGATCGCTGGCGTAGCCGCCGTACTCGCAGCCGAAGTCCATCAGGATCACATCGCCGTCGTTGCACACCATATCGTTGGTGATGTAGTGCAGCACGCAGGCGTTGTAGCCGCTGGCGATGATGGGCGTGTAGGCATGCCCGCGCGAGCCGTTGCGCACGAACTCATGCGTGATCTCCGCCTCGATCTCGTACTCCTTCACGCCGGGCTTCACGAAGCCGCATACGCGCTCGAAGGCCTTGCCCGTGATGGCGATCGCGCGCTTCATCTGGGCCACCTCCTCGGCCGTTTTGCGCGAGCGGATGCGGTGCATGATCGGTGCGCTGCGCTTCACGCTGTGCAGCGGGTATTGTGCGCGCAGCTCCTTGTTCTTGCGGTCCTCGCGCGTCTCCACCTCGTTGTGCTGGCGCAGGTGCTCGTTGCTGTTCAGGTACAGGTGCTCGCACTGTGGCACCAGGCGCTTGATCGTGGCCTCGTAGCTCGTCGTCCAGAGCACCGTGGCAATGCCGCTCAGCTCGCTCGCTTCCTTCTGGCTGAACTTGGCCCCCTCCCAGATGGCGATCAGCTCGCTGGTCTCGCGCACGAAGAGGATCTCGCGGTCCTTCGGGTCCACCGCGTCGGGGAAGAGCAGCAGGATCGTCTCCTCCTGATCGATGCCGGTGAGATAGAGGATGTCGCTGGCCTGCTTGAACGGCATATGCCCATCAGCGCTGGTGGGCATGATGTCGTTGCTGTGGAAGATGGCGAGGCCGCCTTTCTCCAGGTGCTGGCGGAAACGGGCGCGGTGCTCGCGGTAAGTGGCGGCGGAGAGGGGCTGGTAGCGCATCGCGGGGAAGTGTGAGGCGCTAAGGTAGAAGAGGGAGAGGGTGCGAGAGTCTGAGAGTAATGGTTTGGGCGTGCCCCCGGCTCAAAAGCAGCCGGGGTCCGGCTTTCCGCTGCAAGTCCGCACTCGTCGTCCCTCCTCGCTTGCGGGCTTTCCGCTTCAATCCGTCACGCGCTCTTCACCGACGAACGGAACTTCACGGTCGAAGATCTCCAGGTACTCGAAGAAGCGCTGAAAGGCCTTGGTCGCGTCTCCGTTGCATTCATCAATGATCGGCCCGAGGCGTAATGGGCCTTGCTGAGCGCCTTTCCGCGCATAGAGCCAACCTGTGAACTGGTCGAGATATCGTTCCACTTTGACGCTCTTCTCCATTTGGTGACACATCTCAAAGCCAAAAATGTATGTCTGTAAGGTCCAAATGCCGCTCTCATTAACCTGATTGCCCAAGTACATCGCAGGTCTTTGACGAACTCTGTAGAGCAACAGTTCGGTGAGGTCCCGTATGGGTTTGTCATTCATAATGGGAAGGTACGGCTGATAGGTAATGGTGAGTACATGCTGCTATCCATGGTGCTGGAGATCTTCACCCCATGCCCCCCGACAAGACCCACCACACCATCACCAGCAAGGGATGTGTCCTTTCCGCCCCGATCCGCACTTCGGTATCATTGCACCACCAACCGCACCCATGAAGCGCATCCTCGTCTCCATCACCCTCTCCCCCGAAGGCATGTCCACGATCCGGGCCACGCCCGAACTGCAGAAGGCGGAGATGGCCTTCATCGAGCAGTGGAAGGCGGAGGGCATCCTGGAGAGCTTCTTCATCAGCACCGACCGGACGGGGGCTTTCCTGCTCTTCAACGGGGTGGACGGAAGCCGGGTGAAGGAGCTGATCGGCATCCTGCCGTATTTCCCGCACATGGCCAAGGTGGACCATTTCGAGCTGGACAAGCAGTTCTAGGTGATGGCGAAGGCCAACAAGACCCACCGCCCCGCCGCCAGCTTCTCCGCCTTCATCGACACCCGCCCCAAGGAGGAGTAGCACGGCGACGGCCTTCATTCCACCCCGCTCGCCAGGACCCCCTTCAGCTCCTCCGCCAAGGGCGGGAGATACTCCGTGACCACACGCCATACGATGCTCTCTTCGATCTCGAAGTAGTCGTGCACCAGGCGATGGCGCATGCCGATGATCTTCGGCCATTCAAGGTGTGGGGTGGATGCACGCAATTGCTTGCTCGTTCGATTGGCTGCTTCGCCTATGATCTGGATGTTGCGCATCACAGCATCACAAACCATGTCGTCCTTTACGAAGGCATCCAAGGACATGTCCCTGGTATAGCGGGTGGCACGCTCGATGGCCTCGAGCATGTCCAGCAGCAATTGCTTGTCGCTGCGTTCAGACATACTTCAGGTCCGGCAGTATGTAGGGCAGGTACCGCTCCTTGATGGACCCTCGTGTCACGAGGTCCACCTTTCGCTGCACGATCGTCTCCAGTTCATCCGCCAGGCTAACGAACTCGATCCCGATCGGCTGCTCGAACTCCACCATGATGTCCACGTCGCTGTCCGGCCGGAAGTCATCGCGCGCGGCCGAGCCGAACACGGCCATGCTCTTCAGCCCGTACTTGGCAAAAAGGTGGGCACGTTCGCGGCGCAGCACGGTGAGGATGTCGGTCAGGGTGCCCATGGTCCTACAAATATCCAACTCTCCGACTCAACTTTGTTGAACGTCCCGGATCGGGCCAGCCCCTTCACCCCATGCCCACCCCCAACAAGACCCACCGCACCACCGCCAGCGTTGCCGCCTTCATCGACAAGCACCCCAAGGAGCAGATGCGCGATGACAGCCGTGTACTGATGGCCATGATGCAGGAGCTCACCGGCGAGGAGCCGCACATGTATGGGCCGAGCATCGTGGGTTTCGGCACCTACCACTACACCTATGCCAGCGGCCATTCGGGCAGTGCGCCCCTGGCGGCCTTCAGTCCGCGGAAGACCGAGCTGGTGTTGTACCTGGGCCAGGAGGTGCAGGACACGGATACGCTGGCCAATTTGGGTAAGCACAAGGCCACCAAAGGCTGCCTTTATGTGAAGCGCCTGGCCGACATCGACCTGAAGGTGCTGAAGGCCATGGTGAAGCGGTCGATCGCGGCTACCCGGAAGGCCTGGCCGCAGAAGTAGACGCGATGCCGGCCTTTTCCCCGCGCGACGGGGGGGCGCAGCCAAGTTCCTGATGCTCAGTGTATCTCAGATCAGAACGAGTTTAAACAAGAGGTGGTCGCCGGTCACCTTCCGTGCCTGCGGGCCACCCCGTAAGTTTGCGGCCCGAACGAACATCATCCGTTCGCTGTTACAGAGACATGGCACGATCAGCTCTACTCGGTTCCTCACTTGCGAAGAAGTACTGGATGGCCCTGACGGGCCTTTTCCTTTCCATCTTCCTGATCACCCACCTGGCCGGGAACCTGCAATTGCTGGACATGAGCCCCGAGGGCCAGCAGAAGTTCAACGAGTACGCTCGCTTCATGACCACCTTTCCGCTGGTGAAGGTGGTGAGCTACCTGCTCTACTTCAGCATCCTGTTCCACGCATTCGATGGGTTCCTGCTCACCATCCAGAACCGCAAGGCGCGTCCGGTGAAGTACGCCTACGAGAAGCCCGGCGCCAACAGTGCGTGGTATGCCCGCCAAATGGCGCTCCTGGGCACGCTGATCCTGGTGTTCCTGGTCATCCACATGAAGCATTTCTGGTATGAGATGCACTGGGGCGACATCCCCACGGTGACCGACACGAGCGGTAAGCCCATGAAGGACCTGTACAGTGTAGTGGCCGCCGCCTTCACCCAACTGTGGTACGTGGCCCTCTACGTGGTGATGATGGGCGTGCTCGCCTTCCACCTGCTGCACGGCTTCCAGAGCGCCTTCCAAAGCCTGGGCCTGAACCACCCGCGCTACACGCCGATCATCAAGAACGTGGGCGTGTTCTTCGCCGTTGTCGTTCCCATCTTCTTCGCCCTCATCCCCGTGTGGATGTTCATCAACGCCTGACCCTTGGCCATGAGCAAGCTCGACAGTAAGATCCCTCCTGG
This sequence comes from Flavobacteriales bacterium, assembly GCA_016788295.1. Lineage (GTDB taxonomy): Bacteria > Bacteroidota > Bacteroidia > Flavobacteriales_F > PHOS-HE28 > PHOS-HE28. The sequence goes on along the minus strand of JAEUSY010000009.1, from coordinate 58,553 downwards.
ACCCATTGACAAGAAGTGGACCTACCACAAGGGCCACATGCGCATCGTGGCGCCTGCCAACAAGCGTCGCATCGACGTGATCGTGGTGGGCACAGGCCTCGCCGGTGCCAGTGCCGCTGCTTCTCTCGCGGAGATGGGCTACAACGTGAAGGCCTTCTGTTTCCAGGATAGTGCCCGTCGCGCCCACAGTATCGCTGCGCAGGGGGGCATCAACGCCGCCAAGAACTACCAGAACGACGGTGACAGCACCTACCGCCTGTTCTATGACACCGTGAAGGGCGGCGACTACCGCGCCCGGGAGGCGAACGTGTACCGCCTGGCCGAGGTGAGCGCCAACATCATCGACCAGTGCGTGGCCCAGGGCGTGCCCTTCGCCCGCGACTACGGCGGACTGCTGGACAACCGCTCCTTCGGCGGCGTACAGGTGAGCCGCACCTTCTATGCCCGCGGGCAGACCGGCCAGCAGTTGTTGCTCGGTGCCTACAGTGCGCTGATGCGCCAGGTTGGCAAAGGCACCGTGAGGATGTACGACCGCCACGAGATGCTGGATGTGGTGATCGTGGACGGCAAGGCGCGCGGCATCATCGCCCGCAACCTGATCACCGGCGAGATCGAACGGCATGGCGCCCACGCGGTGCTGCTCTGCACCGGCGGCTACGGCAACGTGTTCTTCCTGAGCACGAACGCCATGGGCAGCAACGTCACCGCCGCGTGGAAAGCCCACAAGCGCGGAGCCTTCTTCGGCAACCCGTGCTATACGCAGATCCATCCCACGTGCATCCCGGTGAGCGGCACGCACCAGAGCAAGCTCACGCTGATGTCCGAATCGTTGCGGAACGACGGCCGCATCTGGGTGCCCGCGAAACTCGAGGATGCCAAGGCGATCCGTGAAGGGAAGAAGAAGGGCAGCGACATCCCCGAAGCGGATCGCGACTACTACCTGGAGCGCCGCTACCCGGCCTTCGGCAACTTGGTGCCGCGCGACGTGGCCAGTCGTGCCGCCAAGGAGCGTTGCGATGCGGGTTATGGCGTGAACAAGACCGGAGAAGCCGTGTACCTGGACTTCAGTGCCGCCATTGAGCGTTACGGAAAGCTGCAGGCCAACGTGCTGAAGATCGAGAACCCCAGCAAGGAGAAGATCACCGAGCTGGGCCGTGCCGTGGTGAGCGAGAAGTACGGCAACCTCTTCGACATGTACGAGAACATCGTCGGCGAGAACCCCTACGACCACGCCATGAAGATCTACCCCGCCGTGCACTACACAATGGGCGGGTTGTGGGTGGATTACAACCTGCAGACCACCGTTCCGGGTCTCTTTGCTTTAGGCGAGGCCAACTTCAGCGATCACGGTGCCAACCGCCTTGGTGCCTCAGCCTTGATGCAAGGCTTGGCCGATGGCTACTTCGTGATCCCCTACACCGTGGGCGACTACCTGGCCGATGACATCCGCACCGGCCCCATCGACACCAAGCGCGCCGAGTTCGACGCCGCCGAGAAGGAGGTGAAGGACCGCATCGACCACTTCCTGAGCAACAAGGGGACCAAACCGGTGGACGATTTCCACCGCGCGTTGGGCAAGGTGATGTGGGACAAGTGCGGCATGGCCCGAAACGCTGAAGGGCTTAAGCAGGCCATCCAAGAGATCCGCGCCATCCGCGCCGATTTCTGGCAGAACGTACGTGTTCCCGGCAAAGCCGATGGCTTCAACCAAGAGCTGGAGAAGGCCGGTCGTGTGGCCGATTTCCTGGAGCTGGGCGAGCTGATGTGCTTGGACGCACTGGACCGCAACGAGAGCTGCGGCGGACACTTCCGCGAGGAGTATTCCGAGACCGAAGGCCCGCAACAAGGCGAAGCAAAACGCGATGACGAGAACTACGCCTACGTGGCCGCCTGGGAGTGGCTGGGCGAGGCCGGCAAAGCGCAGTTGCACAAGGAGCCGCTGACCTTCGAGGAAGTGAAACTGACGCAACGTTCATACAAATGATCCTGTAGCGTCGGCCCATTGGGTCGACCTGCGCCGAAATAGCAAGGCAGATGGGCAACATGAAATTGACACTGAAGATCTGGCGCCAAAATGGTCCCAACGACCAGGGGAAGATGGTGTCGTACCCGGTCAACAACGTCTCCGAGGACATGTCGTTCCTGGAGATGCTGGACGTGCTGAACGACGACCTGGTGCGCAAGGGTGAGGACCCGATCGCATTCGATCACGATTGCCGCGAAGGCATTTGTGGATCGTGCAGTTTGTTCATCAATGGTGAGGCGCACGGCCCAGGCCGGTTGATCACCACCTGCCAGCTGCACATGCGCAAGTTCAAGGACGGGGACACCATCCACGTGGAGCCTTGGCGTGCTGAGGCCTTTCCCGTGATCAAGGACCTGGCAGTGAACCGTAGCGCCTTCGACCGCATTCAGGCTGCCGGTGGCTTCGTCACCGTGAACACCAGTGGCAATCTGGTCGATGGCAACGCCGTGCCCATCCCGAAGGATGACGCTGACAAGGCCTTCGACGCCGCCACTTGCATCGGATGCGGTGCCTGCGTGGCCACTTGCGTCAACAGCAGCGCCATGCTCTTCGTGGCCGCCAAGGTGAGCCAGTTCGCCCTCCTGCCCCAAGGCAAGCCCGAGGCCAAGCGCCGCGTGCTGGCCATGGTGGAGCAGATGGACAAGGAAGGCTTTGGCAACTGCAGCAACACCGGCGCCTGCGAGGTGGAATGCCCCAAGGGCATCAGCTTGGAGCATATCGCCCGCATGAACAGGGAATACCTTGCAGCGAGCGTCACGAAGGAGTGACCCTCTCGTTACTGGACATGGAAAGGCCGTCAGCGACGGCCTTTCTTGTTCCTGGCCGGTCGACATGGTACATAGGGACCAGTGTACGGTTAGTTTCGCGGAGCATGCAACTGTCCTCCAAGCTCCCCCACGTCGGCACCACCATCTTCACGGTGATGAGCAAGCTCGCTCAGGAGTGCGGCGCCATCAACCTCAGCCAGGGCTTTCCGGATTTCCCGATCGACGGGAAGCTCATCGACCTGGTCGATAAGGCCATGCGGGCAGGCAACAATCAATATGCGCCAATGCCCGGTCTGCCGGCATTGCGGGAGGCCATCGCGGCCAAGGCGCAACTGCTGTATGGCTTCCGGTACGACCCGGAGACCGAGGTGACGGTAACGTCGGGAGGCACACAAGCCATCTTCACGGCCATCGGTGCGGTCGTTCATCCCGGCGATGAGGTCATTATCATCGACCCTGCTTACGACTGCTACGCGCCCACGGTGGAGCTTTTCGGTGGTAGGCCGGTACACGTGAGGCTGGGCAACGACATGAAGTTTGATGCGGACGTGGTGAAGACGGCCATCACGCCCCGCACGCGTATGCTGATGATCAACACGCCGCACAACCCGGCGGGCACCATCTTGCGCGATGCGGATATGCAGCGTATCGCCGACATGCTGCGCGACACCGACATCATCCTGCTCAGCGACGAGGTCTATGAGCACCTGGTCTTCGACGGGGAACCCCACGTCTCTGCGATCAACTACCCCGAGCTGCGCGACCGCGCCTTCGTGATCTTCAGCTTCGGCAAGGTGTTCCACGCCACCGGTTGGAAAATGGGCTATGCCATGGCCCCCAAGCCGCTGACGGCCGAGTTCCGCAAGGTGCATCAGTTCAATGTGTTCAGTGCGAACACGCCGATGCAGCATGCCTTGGCAACGTATATGAAGGAGCCTGCGCACTACGAGCAGGTGGGGGCCTTCTATCAGGCCAAGCGCGATCGCTTCGCAGCAGGCATGCGCAACTCGCGCTTCAAGCTGCTGCCGTGCGAAGGCTCGTATTTCCAGACGGCCGATTACAGCGCCATCAGTAACGAGGGTGATCGTGCCTTTGCCGAACGTGTTGCACGGGAGTTCGGTGTTGCCACCATTCCGCTTTCGCCCTTCTACAAGGAGCCACCACCGGAACAACGCTTGTTGCGCTTCTGCTTCGCCAAGCAGGACGCTACCTTGGATGCCGCTATTGAGAAGCTATGCAGGATCTAAGGGTAACGCTGGTGCAGAGTCACCTCCACTGGGAGGATGCGGCGGAGAACCGTGCGCTCTTTGCCACCAAGTTCAAGGAACTGCGGGGTGCGACCGACCTGGTGGTGCTACCCGAGATGTTCACCACCGGCTTCACCATGCACAGTGCCGAGCTGGCCGAGGACATGGACGGTCGCACGGTGCAGTGGATGCGGGAACAGGCGCAATTGCTGGATGCTGCGCTCTATGGCAGTGTGATCATCGAGGAGGAAGGACAGCGATACAACCGCGGCCTGTTCGTTACGCCGGACGGCTCGGTGACCACCTACGACAAGCGTCATCTGTTCCGATTCGCCAAGGAGACCGACCATTTCACGCCGGGGGCGAAACGGGTGGTGGTGGAGTGGCGCGGCTGGCGCATACTGCTTCAGATCTGCTTCGATCTACGCTTCCCTGTGTTCGCGCGCAACCGCGGTGATTACGACGCTGCGCTCTATGTGGCCAACTGGCCCGAAGTGCGCCGCTACCCCTGGAGCCAGTTGCTCGTTGCACGTGCCATTGAGAACCAGTGCTATGTGGTGGGTGTGAACCGTGTGGGACAGGACGGTAATGGTCATCTCTACTCTGGCGATTCCGCAGTTATCGATCCACGCGGCGCGGTCACGGCCATGGCGCCAAGTGTTGACGAAATGCTCACCTTCACTCTTGACCGCAAGGCATTGGAGGATTTCCGCTCCGTGTTCCCGGTAGGCTTGGAGGCTGATCATTTCGACCTGCGGCCCTGATCACCGCAGCACCTGCACCTGTCCCATCTGCTGTTGTTCCATGCCGATGGTGCCGTGCTCGTCCGTGTAGAACTTGTAGGTCAGGCGCCACACGTACATGTCGTTCTTCACCACCTCGCCGCGATAGGTGCCGTCCCAACCCATTTCCATGTCGGTGGTCTCGTACAGCGCCTCGCCCCAACGGTCGAAGATCATCAGGCGTATGGAAGCGATGCTCTTGCCAACAGGGATGAACACATCGTTCAGACCATCGCCATTGGGCGTGAAGGTGTTCGGGATGAAGATGGTGGCAGGGCAGTATTCGATCACTTGGGCACTGTCGCGGGCACTGCAGTCGTAAGCGTTCGTTACGTTCACATAGTACCAGCCATAGGCGCTTGCAAGTATCACCTGCGTGTTGGCACCCGTTGACCAGCTATGACGCGCGCCGCTGTTCCCGGCATCGATCACCACATAACGCGGCGCGTCATCGAGGCACGTGTGGAACTCATTCACTGCCATGCGCACAGGCGAAGGATTGAAGAAAACTGCGATGGCATCGTTGCGCACGCATCCGTTGTTCACGCTCACCGAGTAAGTTCCGGCAGTGCTAACGTTCAGGTATCGCCCCGTTGAACCGTTGCTCCAGGCATAGGTTGAACCTGGATTACCTGCATCCAACACCAGCACTTGTCCTTCGCAGAGCGCGGTATCGGCTCCGAGGTACACCGTGGGCGGTTGAATCACGTTCACCACCGCGTCGAAGGTTGCTGAACAACCACTGCTGTTCGTTACAAGCACGGTGTAGGTGCCGCTGTTGGTAGCGGTTACGCTCGCACTTGTGGCGCCTGTGTTCCAGAGATAGGTGCTGCCTGCATTGCCGGCATCAAGGGTGATGGGCTGGTCGGCACAACGAGATACGTCCTGCAATTGATCCAGCGGCGTTGAGGCTTGCACAATGGTGATCGCATCACTGCTGGTGCACGCGCCGTTCGTTACCGTTACGGAATAGCTGCCTGGACCAACTGTGATCGTTGGGGTGGTGGCACCGTTGGACCAGAGGTATGTAGCGTTCGTGCTGGTGGCGTCGAGCGTGATGGTGCTTCCTGCGCAGAGTACCGTGTCGGGGCCCAAGTCCACGGACAATGCTGGCAGGAGCGTCACTGTAGCGTCGAAGGTGGCGGAGCAGTTCGCTGGTGATGTGATGGTCACCGTGTAGGTGCCACTAGCCGTGGGCGTGATCGTTTGTGTGGTGGCTCCAGTGGACCAGCTGAAGCTGCTGCCAGCGTTACCCGCGTTCAAAATCACTGGTGTGGTGATGCAACTGCTCACATCCTGGAGCTGGTCCGATGGCATAGGGTTGAACTGGAGCTCGATGGCATCCGAGCTGCTGCATCCGTTCACGTTGGTAACGCTGACACTGTATGTGCCCGATGCGGTTGCGGAAATGCTCTGCGTTGTGGCGCCGGTGCTCCACAGGTAGCCGCTTCCCGGGTTGCCGGCGTTCAGTGACACGCCGCTTGAACCACAAATCGATTGATCGGGTCCCAGGTTCACCACGGGCATGGCGAATATGGTGACCGCGAATGTTGTCGAAGCCTGGCAGCCTTGTGCATCGGTCATGGTGACCGTGTAGTTGCCGCTATTGCTTGGCGTGATGGACTGGGTGGTGGCCCCGTTGCTCCACTGATAGGAAGAGGCTGCCACAGGGGCGTTCAGCGTGGGAGGTGTTGCCGCACAAGCGCTGGCAGTAGCCGTTGTGGGTGTGCCTGCAAATGCACGCGTGATCACCACCTCGTCGCTCACCGAGCATCCGTTGGGATCGCTCACCGTGACGGTATAGGTGGCGGTCGCATTGGTGGTAATGAACGGCGATTGCACTGCGGCTGCGCTGAGGTTTCCGGCAGGGCTCCAACTGAACGAGGCATTGGGCACATTGTGCTGCACCGTTAACTGGTGGCCGAGCGTAGTGCACAGCGTGAGGTCGGCTCCGGCGTTGGCGGTGTATCCGCCGTTCACAGTAATGGTGATGCTCTGCGTGAGGCTGCAACCACTCGTATTGTCGGTGGCGGTACAGGTGTAGGTCGTGGTCTGAGCAGGGGTAGCTGTGGGGTTGGCAACGGTCGTGCTGCTTAGTCCAGCGCCTGTCCATGTGATCGCCATGCCCGGTGCGCCGGTCACGGTGGCTGATAGCGCCACGCTTTGTCCTTGGCAGATGGTGGTGCTCGCTGCGGATACGTTCAGCGCGCTCAACTGACCCACGGTGATGGTGGTGCTACTTGTGGCCGTGCAGCCGTTGGCGTTGGTGGCCGTCACCGTGTACGTGGTGGTCTGCGTTGGCGTGGCGTAGGGGTTGGGAATGGTGGAGTTGTTCAGGTTGCCATTGCTGGGTCCCCATGCATAGGTGATGCCCGTGCCCGAACTGGGCGTTACGTTCAACTGGATACCGCTGGCAGAGCATAAAGTGGCGCTCGGCGTGGTGGTCAGGGTGAAGACGGGTGCCACTTGCACCCAAACGGAATCGCGGTACTGGCAACCGGCCACTGGGTCCGTTGCTGTGAGCACGTACCATCCGGAACTGGTCGGGGTTGCCACGGGACCAGCGCTTGTGGCGTTGTTCAATGTGCCGGCCTGGCTCCAGGAATAGCTGGCATACGTCGCATCGAAGCGAGCGATGAAGACATCGTCGATCATCCAGTTGTCCTGGCCGGCGCCGGAGTTGGCCATTTGCCGCCAGCGGAACATCACGTTGGGTCCTTGCGCGGCAGCGGGTATGGCCGCGTCAATTGCGGTCAACGAAGGGTATGCCGATTCGTTGTAGGTGGCAATGGTGTTCCAGGAAAGTCCATTATTCGTAGTGAACTCAAGGAGCACGTCCTCTCCCGGGTCAGCGTCATCGCAAGGGGTGGTACCGTTGGCGATCTTCAACTTGAACCGTACACTTCCGCCACCTATTGTGTTGTATGCAACCGTCTGTGCCGAGCGCTGGCCGTTGCCGTCGAAGTAGAGCGCCGGGTCATTTCCATTGCTGCATGCAGTGCTGATAGTGCCACCTTGGATGGCACCCCACATGATGCTGGGCACAGTATTCAACGCGTCGTGCGCCAATGTTCGCAGTACGCGACTGCCCAATTGCGTGGTGTTGCCTGCGCAAACCGTTGCCGGCGTTGCCATGGTCTCAAGATCAAGGATCGCACCGGGCTGCACTGTTACAAGAATGCTGTCCACCAGTCCGCCGCAACCGACCGGGCTCGAGACCGATGCGCGGTACCAAGTGGTGGCCGTTGGTGTGGCCACAGGTGCGGTCGGGTTGCTCACATCCAGGGTTGCCGATGGGCTCCATTCAATGTTGAACCAGGCGGTGCTTGGAGGTGGCACAAGTGCCAGTTGCACAGGCTGGAATTGGCAAACGTTGATGGTAGTGGCGCCGTTGGCTGTGAGCGATGTGGGTATCGTGAGCGGCGCACCCACGTGATAAGTGAATGAACGTGGGCAGCCACTGACGGCCTGTGTGCCTGTGACCGTGTAGCTCTCATTGCCGGTAGGCTGCACTTGCAGCGTTGCGGAGCTTCCGAGCACCACGTTGGGTGCACTGGCGGCGGTCCATTGCAGTGATGCCATGCCTCCTGGGGCGTTCAGTGTGATCGGTCCGCCGCCGCAGATGAGCGAATCTTGAGTTACCGTCGTACTGCCGATGTCGTTGACAGAGGCTGCATAGCTCTCACCGAATCCGAGGCCGAACATGTAAGCCTGGAAGCCCGCTGTGCTCTGCAATCGATTGATGCCTTGGCCAACGTTCACCTTGGCCCACACACGGTCCGTGCAACCGGGGTAGCTCTGGAACAAGGCTGGGCTTACTGCGTTGCCGTTCAACAGCAGTGGTGCAGGATTGCCCGAGGGCATCACCACCGTAATGCTGTGCTGATTGATCTGTGCGGACGAGGGTGTGTGGAACGATGCTGAACGCGTGGTGCGCGTGTCCGGTGACAATATGATCATGGACGGGTCGCCATTCCCGGCGCACGCATATCCTTCCATGAATTGCGCCACGCTGATCGGCCTATTGGCCTGTATGCATACCGGTATGTTGGTGCCGTTCACTTCGTGTTGCTGTCCGGCGTTCAGTGATATCGGCGCACCATTGCCAATGGTCACCACGGTGCCGTTCTGGTCGGCCATGATGCGGTAGGTGACCGAATTGGTCCCGTTCGCAACCACCGTGAAGAATCGCGTGCCCCACGTGTTGCGTGGGGTCAGTTGCTCGAATATGGCGTCGCAGGCTGAACAGCCGCTGGGAACGCTGGCGCACATCGAACCACCGATCACAGCAAAGGGTCGACAGGGACCGCTCTGGTCGGTACCCTCTATAAGTGTTCCGGTAAGGTCGGCGGCATCGGACAAGGCCTGCACTTGGTAGGTCTGTCCTGCGTTCAGGTCCACGGTGAACGGCACTCCTGCGGGTCTGCCACCTGTTGTATTTGCCGTTGGGGTGATCCGTACCTGGGTGCCGTCCTCTGTGGCAATGATCAACAATTCGCTGCGGTGCAGGTTGTTAAAGTTGGGCAGGCCTTTGTAGGCATCCACCCGGTAGCTGGTACCGATGGACTGCTCGGGAAGCACCTGGGTGAGGTCATGCGTGTAGTTCTGGAAACTGGTCACGAACACGTTGACACTATCGCTCGTCTCCACCAGCACTGCTTTGTTCAGTACGGCTTCGCTCCCAATGTTCTCAGCGCTCAGTGGCACATCGATCACGGCTACTGCATTCGCAGCAATGGAGAACGGATAGCTCCATCCTGTCAAGGGGATGCTCACGGTGCCGCTGGTGGCAACGCGTGGCATGATGTGGACCTTGAGGCTTTGGGCGCCGAAGCCGTTCTGCATGAACCCGGTCCAGAAGCGTTTGCCCCGCGTAGGCAGTTGTTCGGAGCCTTGTGCCACGCACTGGTGCGCCGTGCCCAGCATGAGGGCCAGGAGCAGCAATAAAGGCAATGGACCACGTGTCGTCTTGAAGCGGAAAGGCATTTGATCGGACCAGCCCCTTCCTGGGGCGCGGCCGTTCTACGCCGAAAAAGGTGCTGGGGTTCCGGGAGTCTGCAAAGTGGCCGGAGCGAGGTTTCGGTTCACTCCACGGTCCACTCCAGGCCAATGTCCCAGGCTGCGCGGACATTGATCTTTTCCGGGTACGGCCATACGCGTTCCGGCTGTAGGTCCTGACGGAGGTCTCCCGTATCCCATCGGCCATTGCCGTTACGGTCGGCGATCAAGCGGAGCTCATGCGCACCGGGTTGCGATCGGGTCCAGGTCACATTGTATTGTCCCAAGGGCAAGGGGGTACTGCGAACCACGCGGCCCTGGCCATCGAGCAGCAACAGGACGAGTGGAACCATGGGTTCTTCGTTGAACTTCAGTTGAACGCGCACAACACCTGTGTTCCGATCATCCACTGGGCTGAGCTCGGTCCGAAGGGTATCGTTGGTTCCCCCTTGCAGGTCACGGAACGCTTTCGGTAGTGCAGTTAGTTGCACGTTGTTCTTGGTCGGCACCGGGCTCTGCAACGTGAAGGTCCGGGGTCCGGCACGTTCCATGGTGAATGTCGCAGGCACACTGTCCACGACCATTTGCACACGGGTATCGTCGAACGCATCCACGGGGCGGGAAGCAGTGATCGCGACCACGGTCCGCTCACTGTTCTCGATCAGTCGGGCGCGCAGTCCGAGGTAGAACTCAGGCTTCTCGGGCACCCTGTAACGCACGGTATCCACCACGCCGATCTCTGTTGAGACCTCGTAGCGTCCTTCGCTCAGCAACGTGGTGTCCGATGGCCATAGCACGACCGTATCGCGCGTCTCATTCCATTCGGGAAGCCATTGTAGCCTGCCTCCGGAGCGGGCCACATCCAGTATGCGGATGTCCTGCGCGGGGCGTGCAAGAACGATCCTCAACGACCGGTCCGGAAGGGTCTTGCTATCGCGAATGAGCTGCCGGGCAGGCATTTCCTGGAATAGACGAAGGGCCACGGGTGTTCCGGCACTATCAGGTAATGCGGATTCCACGGCCGTGTTCTGGAAAGCGATCTCTTCGTTGGGCAGGTCGTATTTGTAGTTCGCGTTCTTGTCCCGCAGTGCACGCAGTACGAAGTCGCCTTCCGGCAAGTGCGCGAACCGGAACAGCCCCTGCGTGTTGCTCTTCACCGCGTATGCAGGGCGTGCGGTCCTGAACGCGACGGTATCCGCCGGGTCGTATAGCAGCACCAAGACGTCCTTTTCCGGAGCACCGGAGCTGGCGTTCATTACTGCGCCCGTTATGGAGCGTACATCAAGCACGGGGCCGGTTGAGAAAACATGGTCCAGCCCGGCAGCGGGGTTCCCCTCGGTAAGGTCCTTGATCGCTTCACTAAGGGTGACCACATAGGTGGTGTTCTCGAGCAGTGGCGATAGCAGCTCAATGGTCACCTCCTTGGGGCCCGAAAGCTTGAACTTGGGCGTGCCGGTGAGCGGTGGGGAGAACAGGATGCGCTCCGAGGCCCGCTCCAGTTGGATGCGTTCGTCGAAACGAAGTACGATCCGGTCGCCTTTGAAGTCCGTTGAGAGGTTGCCGGGGCTGGCTGAGATGAGTTGGGGTGGTGTGCTGTCCTTTTCGCCACCACTGACCTCGCGCACCTGGGCGCAACCGGCCAGGAGGATCCAAGCGATCAATGGGGCGTACCAAGGCTTCATCCAAGCAGGGGTTGAAGGATCTCGCAGATGTGTTCCAGCGCGTGCGCGTCGATCACGCTGAAGTCATCCGCTCGTTCGCTATCAATATCCAGTACTGCGGCCACGCGTCCATCGCTGTCCAGGCAGGGCACCACGATCTCCGACCGCGACAGCGCACTACAAGCAATGTGTCCGGGGAATTTATCCACGTCCGGCACGATCACCGTGCGTTCTTCGGCCCAAGCAGTGCCGCATACCCCGCGACCATGTGCAATGCGTGCGCATGCCACGGGGCCTTGAAATGGACCGAGCACCAGTTCGGCGCCCATCACGCGATAAAAACCGATCCAATGCCAACCGAAGGTTGCACGCAAGGCGGCGGCCATGTTGGCCATGGCGGCGATCGGGTCACGCTCTTCGCCGAGCAGTTCGCGGAGTTGTGGGGTCAATGCCGCATATAGGGTCACCCGGTCCTGGGTGTTGGGCAGCGTAAGGTTCTCCATTTCGTGTGCTGGCAAGGGCGCCAAAGGTACCCGCTATGCGCACGCTACCGTGAACAGGCTCACGCGGATCCCCGGCACCAGCGATAGGGCTTTCACACAGCCTTCAATGGTGGCCCCGGTGGTCGCCACATCGTCCACCAGGAGCACATGACGGTCCTTGAGTGCCATAGGGTCAGGCAGGTGGAAGGCCTCCTTCACGTTGGACCATCGGTCCATCCGCCCTTTGCGCGTTTGCGAAGAGGTGTACTGCACGCGGCGAAGGCTCCCCTGTACCGACTCTTTGGGCCATTCTTTACGGATGCCGTCGACCAGCAACTGGCTTTGGTTGTATCCCCGTTTGCGCTCCTTGCCCGGATGCAACGGTATGGCCAGCAGGGCGTCCACTTCCTGGAACCTGGGGCAGGCCATCAGTTCCCTGGCCATCAGTCGGCCCAGCAGATCGGCCACCTCCATGTCGTGCTTGTATTTCAACCGGTGCAGCATGCGTTGCACCTTACCATGACGATTGAAGTACATAAGGGCGCTGGCCGCTTCTAGTTCCACTTTTCCCCAGAACAGGCGCGCCACTTGGTTCTTGGGGTCGTTGTGGAACCGGGTGAGCGGCAGGTCCATCAGGCAACCCAGGCAGATCCCGGTCTCGAACTTCAACAAAGGTTCGTCGCAGCCAGAGCACCGGCGGGGGAAGAACAACCCCACCAGGTCCATGAACCGGCTCTTGGGTATGTCGCCGTATGGGTTCAATACTTTGTTGATAAGGGCCGCGTTCTGAGGAATGAGGCCTTCCGGGTGGCCCTAATTTAGCCCGCTGTTAGACCTGCCCAACATGGAACAATCGAACGCCAGCGAGAAGAAGAACCGATCGAATACCGGCCTGTTGTTGCTGGTGGTGTTGCTGCTGATCAGCAACGTGGTACTGCTGTGGATGTACATGCAGAGCCAGAAGCGTGGCGATGACACCCAGGCCCAGGTGGAACAGATCAGCAGCCAAAAGGACGATGTGACCCATCTGCTGGAGAACATGTTGGCCAGCTACGACACGCTGAAGACGGAGAATGAGCAGCTTACCGTGGAGATGGAAGCACAGCGTGAGAAGATCGAGAGCCTGCTCGATCAGGTGAAGCGTGGTAACTACGATCTGGCCAAGGCCAAGAAGGAGGCCGAGACCCTGCGCCGCATCATGAAGGGCTATGTGGCCACCATCGATTCATTGAACACCGCCAACCAGCAGCTTACTGCCGATAAGATCAACCTGACCCAGGAGCTTGGTGAAGTGAAAGGTCAGAAGGATGCCTTGAACACCAAGGCCCAAGAGCTGGAAGGCAAGATCGCCAAAGGAAGTGTGCTGCATACCACCTCCATCCTTGCCAATGCGCTGTTCATGCGCAACAACGGCAAGCAGGTGGAGACCGACCGGGCCAAGAAGGCCGAGATGATCAAGTGCTGCTTCACGCTGGGCGAGAACAAGGTGACCACCGCAGGCGATAAAACGCTGTACATGCGGGTGATCAGTCCCGACGGTAAAGTGCTGCGCGCCACCGAGAGCGACAACCGCTTCAAGTTCAATGGCGTGGAAGGTGAGTTCAGCGCCCGGCGTGACATCAATTACCAGAACCAGGCTGTGGATGCCTGCATCTTCTGGACGGGTACGGACGAGCTGCGCACGGGACAGTACATCGTGGAGATCTACGAGGCCGGCGCGCTGGTGTCCAAGTCCTCCTTCGACCTGAAGTAGGCTCAGAAATAGGCCCGTACCTGGGCCCCACCAACGTGTACAACGGGTACGCCTTCAGATCGGCGCCCATTGTAGGTGATGTCCACCTGCAGATTGTTGCTGAGGTTGCGCTGCACACTGATGCTCCATGTGGCGTTGGTGCCGGGCTTAAGACCGCCCAGCATTTCGTTGCCGAGCGACGAGTTCACTTCGCCGTTGTAACGGATGTCCACCAGGTTGGCGTTCATCAATAGGCTTCCCTTGCCGGCCGTGTTGTAGCGGAGTTCAAGACCCAGGTCGTTCAGTTGCGCTTGTTGTCCGCCGAATTCCGCAGCGTTCTGTTTGTCCGTCACCTTGAAATAGGCCTGCGCCCGCACTGAGGTGTTGGGTTGCCACGTGATCCGTGGGCGCAACCCTTGTTGGTCTATGGTGTACGTACGCCCAGTGAGCAGGTCCGAAGCGTTGCCCACGCGGCCGCGCTCGGTCTCCACGTCAAGGCTCCATTGGCGGGTCATGTTCCAGCGCAAACGCAGGGTGTTGAACTCGCGGGAGCGGGACTCGAACCCGTTCAGCAGCAATGAGCGGCCACGATCGCTCTGCCACGTGTGGTCCATGCTCCAGGTGCGGCTGGTGCGATCATAGTAGAGCGTGTTCCGTGATGAACCATTGTAGGAGATCAGCCCGGGGTCGGTGATCTCGGGAACAAAGGGGTCCATGGCGTTCAGCACGTCGTCCGCGCCGGTCTTGCGGTCCACACGGAAGGAGGCGTTGTCGGAGAACTTAGCCAGGAATTGGCGCACACCTTTGACATTGGACCACTTAACGGCGGGACGCAGGTCCACCGAAGCACTGAACTGGTTGCGGTAGGTGCGCACATAGGTATCGCTGGGCACGAACACGCGCAGGTGATCGGCCTCGTAACTGAAGTTGGCCAGTTCGAACTCGTTCAGGTCCTTGATCCCGTCCCCGTTGTAGTCGTTCCAGATGTAAAGTCCCTGGCCGGCCGGTACCTGTATGTAGATATAGGAACGTTCCTGCTCAAGTCCGGAACTGAACTCATAGAACAGATCCACCAGTGCGGCCCCCTTCCAGAGCATCAGGTCGTAGTCAATACGCGCCAGGTAGGTGTCCTCCGGACGGTTGCTGGTCAACGTGGCATCGCGGATCTCAAGGCTTCGGTACGTGAACGATGTGGCCAGCTTGTTCCGCGGGTCCTTGGTCAGGTCAAGTCCGAACGAACCCGAAGTGGCCAATGTACTGGTGGCCAGTTCACCGTTCTTCACCACCTGGTCCATGCGCTGGCCGCCACCCAGACGCCATTTGTTGCGGGTCGAATCGGAGCTCTGCACAAAGCCCTCCCATTCATGGAACTGGTAGCTGCCTGCCAGCAATCCGGACACGGTATCACTTCGGAACAGGTTGCGTTCGTGTTCGCTGTTGAACCCTACAGTGAGCGGCTTCAACCGCTGGCGCACGGTGCCTTTGTGGCGAAGGAAATCGCTGGTGCTCGGCTGGGTGGAGCTCAGCCAACTGGCCACGCCCACAATGTCGGTCCGGCCGGGATGCAGGTCGCTGGTCAGGTCCTGTTTCCAACCGGAGTAATGGTCGGTCACTTGGAATGTGTTCAGTCCATAGCTCGCCTGTCCGATCCGCCTGCCTTTTATACCGACCGTGGCCCCTGCGATCAACTGGTCGCCATCCAGTGAAATGCCTCGGGCGTTCCAGTTCCGTTCGAATTCAACGGCACGGTAGCGTTCAATGAAACGGAAGTTCCGGGAGGTGGTCTCCGTTTCGCCACCGAGGACAAGGCGCAGCGTGGTGTCCTTCCCCGGCAACGGTATCTCATGGTTGATGCGGGCCAATAGTCCAAGCCCTTTGTCATCCGAGTCGTTCAGTTCGCTGAAGGTGTTCCGGTCGTTGTTGCTGAAGGCGCCTTCCACCGTTGCCGTGGTGCGCTTACCCAACCGATGGTCCACGCCAAGGGTGATCAGTTGCTGGCTTTTGGGTGCAATGAGCACGCGCACCGGTGCGTGGTCCCCGCGTTTGATGATCACGTTGTCCACCGTATCAGGCGGCACCCAGCGGAACACCCTGCCATTGGGAGTGAACTCCTGTTGCACGTAGTCGCCATTACCACTGCCCACCTGGGTGAAGGTCAATCGGTAAACGGCCAATTCGGCGATCGTGCTGTACACGTAGACCGGCGTATACCCGAGTGAATCCGTGACGCGATAGAGCACTTGGTCCGTTGCGAAGCCGGTGCTGTCCACACCGCTCACCGCTGCGGCCAATGGGTCGTCCCCAGCCTCGCGTAGCACTTCGCGTTCTTCATCGGAGAGCTGTTGTTGGAGCGGCTGGTTCTTATGGTCCTGTTCGCTGTACAGGTTGAAGCGTATCGTGCTCCGGCCTAGCTCGGTGGTGTTGTCGAGCCTTACCAGTGACCGCGCATAGTTCTTGTCCGAATACTGGAATTCCACGGTGATCCGTCGGTCCTTGGTGATAAGCCGCCGCGCAGTGAAGGTGACCTCCGCCGTGTTGTAGTCGATCACATAGTCGTTCTCCTGTCCACGTGTAAGGAGTTGCCCATCGATGAAGACACGCTCGGTGCCTGACAACACGATGATGAACGCTTCCCCATCATTGCCGCGAAGGCGATAAGGGCCTTGCACTCCTTCGACCCCCTGCACCTGAAAGCGCGCGAACTTGCCCTTGCTGATGGCCACGCTTGTTCCCAGCGTGCTCTTCACTTGTTCTGAGCTGAACAGGCGCGTGTCGAAACTGAGGCCCTTGGTCTTTTTCAGGTAGGTGAGGAAGTGGCTCTTTGGGCGCTGTAGCACGAAGTCGCCCGCGATGAGCTCCCATTGGTTCCCGGCCCGTTGGGGATCCTCTTCGAAGAGCTTGATGAACACTTGGTCGAAGTCCTGCAGTTCCAATGTGTTCCCGCCGGCCTGAATCGGAATGTTGTTGTCCGTAATGGACGCCAGAACTTGAATGCGGTCGCTCAGTCGGCCACTCAGCTCAAGGTTCAAGGTGGAGTTCACCGAAAGGTCTTGATTGTTGCCGAAAAGCACGCCGCGCGAAATGCTGCCCGACCGGTTCAGACCTTGAAGTCCCATAAGGTCGTTCGCTGAACGGGCGGGCTCATAGCGGAAGGGGTCCTGGCGCGCATCGTTGCCGGCCCTCAGTCGCAGGGTGTCCTTGTGCTGCGTTACCCCTGCAAGCAATAAGGGCATTACTCGGTACCGGATGAGCACGGAATCCGCCTCGGTGCGTAGCACCAATGTGGCTTTGTACGGGTCCAGGGAGTAGGCGTCAGGACCCAATGGCCGGTCATCCGCCAGGATCACCAGGCTCCCGGGAATGATGCTCAGCGTATCCAAACGCAACGTATCACCGCTCGGTCTCAACCAACGCTGGCGCAGGTTGCTAAGGTCCTGTGCGAACACCGACGACCCGGACAGAAGCAGCACGACCAGCATCCCCGCCCACCGTACAATACCAGCTTTCCGTCCGCTGGGCGGAGCGGTCATGGTAGGCGGAAGGAGGTGCGGCACATGGTCCATACGCAGAGGAAGCCCGAAAATTACCCGCTTCGGCCTTGCGGACCCTGCTGGTCCCGATCCATCACCAATGGACTGTTGATCACCTGTGGGCTTCAAAGCGGTGCGTATCAGGAGCCTTCCGGTAGTTTTGGTCGCATTGCTCCTTCACGCATGAAGTTCTCTTGGTCGGCACTTGTACTTCTCGCATCGTTGCTTGTGGTGGGCTGTGGCCCATCGGAAAAGCCGTTGGCGAGAGAGGCCAAGGGTGGCAGATATTATGGTGGCGTTTTCAACGCGAACGAAGCAGAGCCTTTGCGGAGCCTTTTCCCATTAACGCTCACTCAGGCTGCTTCGCACCGTGTGGCCTCGCAGGTCTACGAGGGCCTTGTCGGCTTTGATCAAGGTGATCTTTCCGTGCAGCCCCGCTTGGCCGAAGCATGGAGCTTGGACGCTACGGGCACACAGTACACCTTCACCATCCGCAAGGGCGTGCGTTTCCACGATGATGCCTGTTTTCCGGACGGTCGTGGGCGAGAGCTCACCGCTGCTGACGTGGTGCATTGCCTGAACGCGGTAGCGACCCCGGGCGACATGAACCAGCTGGATTGGTTGTTCCGCGATCATGTGGTCGGTGCCAATGCGCATTACGCGGCCATCAAGGCAGGTCGTGCCTCCAATGGGGTCGAAGGCATTGTCATGCTCGATGACCATACCGTTCGCATTACGCTGGCCTCGCCGTGGGCGGGCTTCCTGCAGGTGCTCGCTCATCAGGGTTGCTGGATCTATCCCCCGGAACTGGTGCAGCACTATGGGCGTGATGCGGCCTGGCATCCGGTCGGTACAGGGCCGTTCAAGGTGCGTACGTTCACCCGCGGCAAGTTGATGGTGCTCGAGCGCAATGTGGACTATTGGGCGGTTGATGAGCATGGCAATCCGCTACCGTTCCTGGACGGTGTGAAGTACACCTTTGAGCCCAACAAGGACGCCGAACTGGAGGCATTTCTGAACGGACGCCTTTCGGTGGTGTACGAGCTGCCCATCACGCGGACCGGTCTGGTTGATAGCGCGGCAAGTAGGGGAGGCTTCACGGTGCAGAGCGCACCAGGCCTGAGTGTTCAATTCTACGGCATCAATGTGCGAAGGGCCCCGTTCACGGATCCACGGGTTCGCATGGCATTGGCCATGGCCATTGATAAGCAGTTCTTGGTGGATACTGTCCTAAAGGGCCTGGGTATCGCCACCTACCGGGGTCTGGTGCCGCCCGGGTTCGCCGACTATCCGTACGACCTTGTTCCCGAGCGCAGCTATGATCCGGATGCGGCGCGAACGCTGCTGAAGGAGGCTGGTTTTCCCGGTGGTCAGGGCCTTCCAACTATCGTGCTTCAGGTGAACAGTGATGGCTTCGGTTATGTGCGCGTGGCCGAGGCTGTGCAGTCCATGTTGGAGAAACAATTGGGCGTGAGCGTGGTGATCAGTGTATTGCCCGGCGAGCAGCATTTCGAACAGATCGAACGTGGCCGGGCGCAGTTCTGG
Organism: Flavobacteriales bacterium; assembly: GCA_016788295.1. GTDB lineage: Bacteria > Bacteroidota > Bacteroidia > Flavobacteriales_F > PHOS-HE28 > PHOS-HE28. The sequence continues at coordinate 39,783 of JAEUSY010000009.1, read as the reverse complement.
CGCGAAGGTTGGATCTTGGACCATCCTGATCCGGAGAACGTCCTCGCCCTTTTCCAAGGTTCGCAGGTGCCTGCGGACACCGCAACACCTTCTTATCTGAACAGCACGCGTTACCGGGACCCGGTCTTCGATTCGTTGTTCCTCCTGGCTCAGCGCAGTGTGGACCGCGTCGAGCACATGCGGCTGCTTGCCGAGGCGGAAGCGCGTTTGGTAACCGATGCATACGTGCTGCCGCTCTATCACGAACGGGCCATCAGGTTGCTGCAACCGTGGGTCATGAACATGCCGATCAATGGCATGGAGTACCGCGACCTTCGTACCACGTGGTTCGATCCCCAGCTGCGGTCAGCGCACTGATCCAGCATCCGAAGCGATGGCCTTGTAAATGAGCTGCTTGGCCAAGGGCATGAAGGTCTCGATGTGCGGTATCGGAACGTCGGCCTCGAAGGCGTAGGTGGCAGGTACGGGGCGCTCCCTGTGGTGCTGGATCAAGGTGCTGCGAATGGCCTCGTAGGTGCAGGCAATGCTCAAAGTGTGGCTGCTTACATAGTGTGTCTGTAACATGGAATACGCCTGCCGTTCAGTAGGTGCATGTACGCCGGACAGAGCATAGGAATAGACCCGCACGAGTCGGCCCGTTCGGAGTAGCAACCAACCTTCCTGTCGGTAGAGGGGCAGGAGGCCGATCGGGCCGAACTGGATCCTGGCGGCCAGCTCCTCCCGAAGATCAACCCCGCGGTCCAAAGCGCGAGAAAGCCGGGGTAGGGCGAGGTCGATCACAGCATCTACCGTCCCCAAGGCCTCTGGCTCTGGTGGGGGTTCGCGCAGGGCTGCACCGGTAAAGGGATCGAAACCGATGATGGAACCACCTAGACGCATGGCCAGTTCCTTGCGATGCAGCCTGAAGTTGCACAGTTCACTGATCTGGTCTCGAAGCTCATCCAGATGGGGGTAGAGCTTATGCTCCTTGAACCGCTGTTGCACGCGCTGGAGGTATGCGAGCAGCACGTAGTGTTTTAGCTCAAGGTCAAAGGCCGGTGCCATCAGCCAGTCTCGGGTAAGTCCGGTCGTGCTCATGTTCTCAACTTGCTTTCATTGGAACGCCTTGTTCAAAAATAATGTTGCCATGTACCGGTACCCCTTTGCCATGGACACACCTTTGACGGCCGAACATGTGGATCATGAGAACCTATCTGCGCAACACCCTGGTCGTCTGTATTACTGCCACCTCCATCACAGCATGTGTACCCGCCCGGAAGTATGAAGAGGCCAACTCAAAGTTGAAGGCCATGCAGGCCGAAGTGGATGCGGCCAATACCAAGGCCCGCGATGCACAGGCCGAACTGGAGGACAGCAAAGCGCGCGAGGCGGATGCCTTCAAACGTATGGCCGAGCTGCAACGGGATACCACCGTGCTCGGTAACTCTCTGCGGCAGATGACCAAGCAGTATGACAAGATCAATGGACTGAACAACGAGCTGCTTGATAAGTACAACAAGCTGTTGGCAGGTCATGGAAGCGAGAACCGCAAGCTGCTGAGCGATCTGGAGGCCCTCCGCCTCGACCTGATGAGCCGCGAGGATTCGTTGAACGCATTGGGCAAGAGCGTTGCCGACAAACAAGCCGCCTTGGCTGATAGGGAAGCGCAACTGGCCGAGCTTCAGGCCGAACTGGCTTCCAAGGACAAGGCCATGCGCGAACTCAAGGACCGCGTAAGTGCAGCGCTCACCGGGTTCGAAGGCAAAGGCCTCACAGTGGAGCAGCGCAATGGGCGCATCTACGTGAGCATGGAGAACAAGCTGCTCTTCCAGAGCGGCAGCTACGCCATAGACGCCAAGGGCCGCGACCTCATCGTGAAACTGGCAAAGGCCATTGAGAACGAGAAGGACCTGAACGTGTTGGTGGAGGGCCACACGGATACGGACAAGGTGCAGCCCGGAGGCACCGTGAAGGACAACTGGGACCTGAGCGTGATGCGTGCGACCAGCGTGGTGCGCATCATGCAGGAGAGCAGCAGTATGGACCCACTGCGCGTAACGGCGGCCGGACGTGGTGAGTTCGTTCCCGTGGACCAGGCCGACAAGGCCAAGAACCGCCGGATCGAGATCATCCTTTCACCCGACCTGCAGGAGCTCTACAAGTTGGTGCGCGACTAAGCTGCGGATCAGGAGAGTGAAGGCGCCGGAACCTTGGCCAGCCAACCGCGTGCATCCGCTTCATTCTGGAAGATCGCCGTCTCGTTGGTGCGGGGGTGGTAGCGGAAGTAGATCCGCGCCAACTGCTCGTTGAACGAACTGCCTGCGGCGAAAGCCAATCGCTGCGATCCACCGCAACCGCCGTTCTCCTCCCGATGGTCCATGGACAGTACCTTCAGGTCAAGGTCCACCTCCGCGGGCATGACGAGAAGAATGTCCGCCGGAGCTTCTTCGCACAGCGTGTGTTTGGCGCGAACCACTTCGCCCAATCCTTGCTGGTCCAAACGGACATCGGGTTTAAAGCGGACCTCCACAAGTTCATGGGATACACGTTCCAACACGGCAAGGCCGGTCTCGATCTTGCGCAACGGCGTCGTTTTCATGCCGCAAAGCTAAATAGTATGCATGCATACCATTGTCAGGATAGCGTAGATCCGGCCCTCACAAGTGCTTGTTGATCAAAAGGTTGAAGACACGTCCCAAGGCGTGATCAAGGCAAAAAGGTCTGTAAGGCCTTCAGTTGAGAGCTTCCACCGCCCATTGCTCGCGGCCACGGAACCGCAGGAGGTAACTTGCACGTCATGAGCCGTGCGCGCTATCGAAATGTGAGCGCCCTGCAACAGGCATGTTCGCTGCTCGGCAGCTGCCCGGTGGGGCGCTTCTTCGTCTGGAATTTCGTCGACATACGCGATCACCGGAAGTTCAGGTCGCGCTCGCGTGTAATATCATGGGATCCGTTCAGGCACGAGGAGGCTGTTGCAGCCCATGTGCCGATGGAGACTGAAGGGAAGGATGGAGCGGTGCTTGGCAAGGTCGATAGTTGGTCCTGGAACAGCAATGTGGCCATTCCGGAGCGCGGCGGTGCCAAGTGCTACAGCTACAAATGGTGGCTTCCTTCAGGTGAAGGTGATCTCATGGCCTTGGGTTTTCTGGGCCAATTCACTGATGTTGTCCCCAAGCTCGATCTCGTGATGGTGTGCCTCGGCAGCTCCAATACTGGTCTCGATAGGGACGGTGTGTTCAGGGTCCAGACCCCCGGTTATGAATGAACCAGGGTTCTGATCATAGCGTCGGACCACGTCCGCAGGTGGCCATTGTCGGCGGTGGACCTGCAGGCTTGATCGCTGCCGATCTGCTCTCCGGGAAGTGCGAGGTACATCTCTATGAGCAGGGGCGCATGGTGGGCCGCAAGTTCCTGGTGGCCGGTGATGGCGGACTGAACATCACCAACCGAGCCTCGGGTGAGGACCTCTTCGCTCAGTTCACACCGCGCAACTTCATGCAACCATTGCTAGAGGCGTTCGGTCCTGCGGAACTGCGTGCCTGGCTGGGCGGTATGGGCGTGGAGACTTTTGTAGGGAGCAGTGGCAGAGTGTTTCCCGTACGAGGAATTAAACCGGCCGAGGTTCTGGCTGCCATCCGCCACCGGCTTGACGAGCGGGGCGTGAACATCCATCACGGTCACACGTTCGTTGGCTTCGATGAACAGGCATTACCGATCGTGGAGCACGCGAATGGTCGTACCACCGTCAAGGCGGAAGCCGTGCTTTTCGCGTTGGGCGGTGCCTCTTGGCCCAAGACCGGTTCCACGGGAGCATGGCGTGAGCATTTCGAGGCCATCGGTGTGCGCACGGTGCCTTTCACTGCGAGCAACTGTGGGTTGGAGGTCGATCTCCCTGTGAACGTGCGACCCCATGAGGGCAAAGCGCTGAAGAACATCATGGTCAGTTCGGGTGATCGGTCAGTGCGCGGCGAGGCCACCATCACTGGTCATGGGCTCGAAGGCAACGCCATTTATCCGGTGGTGCCCGCCATTCGGGAAGCATTGGTCAGCGGAGGCCCGGCCTATCTCACCATCGACCTGAAGCCCGACCTTTCCTTTGAGCAAATGGAGTTTCGACTGCGCGATGCTGCTTGGAAGGAGCGCCTGGCGGCCCTAAAGCTCGATCGTCAGGCGGTGGCCTTATACAAGGCGTTCACTCCGCTGGAGCGCTCGTTGGATGGACGCTGGCTTGCATATGACATCAAGAACCTGCGGATACCAGTACGGGCTCTGCGTCCTGTTGCGGAGGCGATCAGTACCGTGGGCGGTATTTCACTGGATGAAGTGGGGCCCGACCTGGCGCTATTGAAGCACCCGAGGTTCTTTGTTGCAGGGGAGATGTTGGATACGGATGCTCCCACCGGAGGCTACCTTCTTCAGGCCGCTTTCAGCATGGGTAGTCGGGTCGCAATGGCCATGTTGAATAAATTAACAGGCCGCGATCGCGATTGAGCGGTGACCGACGCCGGTTTGTCGGAAAGTGGGTTTTGCCGACGTAACGGGATGATCGCCGGTCGAGCCGGTATGAAAGCCCGACGAAGCCGTTCAAGCTCCCGCCGAAACACACCGAAACCCTTGTGTAACAAGGGTTTCGGTGAACAATTGGCAACTTCAATTGCTGTATTCTTGCAACATGAGGACGATGCTTTTGAACACTGTGACGGTCGATGGTGCCGGTAATGCGCCCGCGCAGGGTGTCATTGGAAGGTCAAGTGCTTGGCGCTTGATGACACGTGTCGGCTTCGTGATGCTGGTCATGCTCTTCGCTTTCAGCGCTAAGGCGCAGACCATCTCGCAACGATCTGCCGTGCAATTGTCGGCAACAGCCCTTACCTCCCCAGTGGGCATTACCCTGAGCTGGACCTCAATGGCCAGCACTACTTCCATTACCATTCAACGTAAGCTGCGCACAGCATCTTCTTGGTCCTCTTTGGCTACGCCAGCTGCATCGGCAACGAGCTACACCGATAATACGGTCACCGTCGGACAGGTGTATGAGTATAAGGTCATCCGTGTAGCTGGCGGTGTAACAGGGACGGGGTACGTGTGTACGGGCATCAATGTACCCGCACCCGATTACCGTGGCAAGCTGGTTTTGCTTGTCGACAATACGTTCAGTTCAACATTGAGCGCTGAATTGCAGCAATTGGTCAGGGACTTGCGCGGTGATGGGTGGGCGGTAGTGCGTAGTGATCTGGCCCGCACGGCGACGGTCGCTACGGTGAAGAGCGCGATCCTCTCACATTACAACAGTGATCCATCGAATGTGAAGGCGGTGTTCATTCTTGGTCACTTGGCGGTACCCTATTCCGGCAACGTCGCGCCTGATGGTCATTCGGAGCATCAAGGTGCATGGCCATGCGACGGTTATTATGGCGAATTGAACGGTGCTTGGACGGATGCCTCTGTGAATATCTCCTCGGCACAGCGCACCGAGAACAGGAACGTGCCCGGAGATGGCAAGTTCGATCAGAGCAATTTCCCTTCCGAGTTGGAACTCCAGGTGGGACGAGTGGACCTTTCTGATATGCCAGCATTCGGAACGAGCGAGACCGAGCTCATGCGTGCCTATCTGAACAAGTTGCATGCGTTCAAGATGAGGTCATGGGCACCTACTGTCCGTGGCCTTGTGTTCGACAACCTGCAATGGGTGGGTAATCCCCTTGCAGGAAGCGGGTGGCGCAATATGGGTCCGCTAGTCGGTCCGGCGAACATTACGGCGGCCAACCAGAACAGTACTGCTTTCCATTCCCTGGTGAATGGCCAGAGCCACTTGTGGACCTATTCCTCCGGAGGTGGATTACAGGCCGTGGATGGCGGCGTCCTCACCTACAATGGTGCCGCCAATGTGGGTACCACCCAGAACTATGCCTCGTCATCACATGGAGGTGTTTTCAATCTGGCCATGGGCAGCTATTTCGGCGACTGGGACAACAGGAATAATTTCCTGCGTGCCCCGCTCGCCAGTGGACAATCTCTGACCAGCTGCTGGTCCGGCATTCCAGCTTGGTATTTCCATCACATGGGCATTGGGGAGAACATTGGTGCAAGCGTACTGGCCACCATGAACAACAGTAGCCTGTACACTCCGCTTACCGAAGGTTGGCAGGGAAGTATCGGGCGGACTCATTTGGCGCTCATGGGTGATCCCACCTTGCGTCTTACCATGGTGGCACCACCGACCGGTCTCATCGTTTCCAACGCTGGAGGTGCCGCATCGTTTTCATGGACGGCTTCGACCGGCAGCGTGCTGGGTTATTACTTGTACGAGTTCAATGCGACCAGCGGGGCTATTACTCGGCTGAACAGCACACCGATCACCGGAACATCATGGTCCAGCGCTACGGTTCCTTTTGTGGCTGGCCGTGAATACATGGTCCGCGCTGTGAAGTTGGAGAATGGGTTCAGCGGCAGCTACTACAACCTTTCATTGGGGTCGATCTCCACCGCTCAGGGCACTGCTACCGCCGATTGCATTGGCGTGGTGGGCGGTACGGCCGTGCCTGGTTCGGCATGTAACGATGGCAACGCCTGTACGGTGAACGATACATGGAATTCGAGTTGCCAGTGCGTTGGGGTGAGCTCGGCTCCAGCTGCCACCATTACGGCCGCTGGAAGCGCATCGTTCTGCACAGGAGGCAGCGTGGTGCTCAATGCCAACACCGGTACGGGCCTTACCTATGTATGGCGCAGGAACGGTACGGTGATAAGCGGGTCTACCTCGAGCAGCTACACCGCCGCGCAGGCCGGCTCGTATACCGTGCAGGTGACGTCCTCGGCAGGATGCAGCACCACATCAACGGCGATCACCGTCACGGTGAATGCACTACCAACGGCGAACATCACTGCGGGTAGTGCCACTTCGTTCTGTGCGGGTGGTGCGGTAACGCTTACTGCCGGCTCGGGTACCGGATACACGTATCAATGGCGTCGCGATGGAACGGCGATAGGCGGGGCCAATTCCGCCAGTTACGTTGCCAATGCCGCTGGGACCTACACGGTCGTGGTCACTGCCAATGGTTGTTCCACAATATCGAACGGTATCCCGGTCAGTCTTATTGGCGCACCTTCCGCGACCATCACTCCGGCCTCTGGAACGTCCATTTGCAGTGGTTCATCGGTCAGTTTGAACGCGAACACAGGCACTGGTTATACCTATGTATGGCGGCGTAACGGCACAACGATATCGGGTGCCAGCTCATCCAGTTACGCGGCTACCACGGCCGGCTCTTATACGGTCACGATCACTTCGAACGGGTGCACGACCACTTCATCGGCGGTTTCAGTAACGGTAGGCACCGCTCCATCCGCTACCATCACCACTGGAGGTGGCACCACCTTCTGCTCCGGGGCTTCAGTGACGCTCTCCGCCAATACAGGAACAGGCCTCACTTATCAATGGCGCCGCAACGGCACTGCCATCAGTGGTGCCACTGCCAATAGTTATTCGGCGACCCTGGCCGGAACGTACACCGTTGTTGTGGCCAGTGGCGGGTGTTCGACCACCTCCGCAGGTACCACGGTCACTGTGAACTCAGCTCCCACGGCGACCATCACTGCTGGTGGTGCGCTCAGCTTCTGCACCGGTGGCAGTGTGTCCTTGAGCGCTTCCACCGGCACCGGATACACTTATGTCTGGCGCCGTAATGGCACCACCATCTCCGGTGCTACCGCCAGCACGTATAGTGCAAGCACCGCAGGCAGCTACACCGTGGTGATCACTGCGGGTGGTTGTTCCACCACTTCTTCAGCCGTGACAGTTACTGTGGGCAGCCCGCCCACGGCCGCCATTACCGCAACTGGCAACACCACGTTCTGCTCAGGTGGGTCGGTCACGCTATCAGCCACCGCCAGCGCTGGCAATACCTATCAATGGCGACGTAACGGCACGGCCATTTCCGGTGCCACGTCATCGAGCTACCTGGCCACGTTGGCCGGTACGTACACGGTCGTGGTCACCTCTGGTGGTTGTGCGACCACCTCGGCAGGTACTACGGTAACGGTGAGCACACCGCCTACCGTGACCTGTTCGGTATCCGGATCCACGATAACGACCAGTGTGACCGGTGGCACATCGCCATATACCTATAGTTGGAGCGGAGGCGGATCGGGCAGTTCATTCACGGCTTCCGCAAGTGGTTCATACACCGTTACGGTAACCGGGGCGAATGGTTGTTCAGCCACTTGCTCTGGTAGTGTTACACTAGCAAGCCTTGGTGGCTGCTCCGGCTTACGTACTGAAGCGCAGGGTACGTGGGGAGCCGCTGCCACGAGCAATAACCCGGCTGCATACATGACCACCCGGTTCGCTTCGGCATTTCCTGCACCGAATTACTTGACCATCGGCTGTGGAACACGCCTGATGCGTTTTACTACACCAGCTGCCGTGATCGCGTCCTTGCCCACCTACGGCTCTCCCGCATTGTTGTCCAATAGCACGGTCGTAAACCCGGGCAATACGGTGAACAATACCATGGTGGGCCAATTGGTGGCATTGAAGCTCAATGTCCGTTTTGATGAGACCGACGCGGCCTTCATGCCCAGTGCACTGCTGCTTCGCAACATGGTGATCGCCTCTGGTCCGTTCGTGGGCTGGTCCGTACAGCAGCTCATCACTGCTGCTGACCAAGCCATTGGTGGCTGTAGTTCGGCATACAGCCTCAGCCAACTGAGCACGGCACTTGCCAACGTGAACAATGGTTATGATGGCGGTGTGGCGAATTCGGGCTTCCTCAATTGCCCAGGTAGCGGTATGGTGCTCGAGGATGATACGATCGATGAGGCTGATACCAAAGTGCTCTTGGCGTCAGTGATGGAGGTAATGGCCATGCCGAACCCGTTCACGACCACCACCGAACTGGTGCTCACCGGTGATGTGGTCGATGGACCGACCACCATCGAAATATACTCTGCCACCGGGCAGCGGATCGCCGTACTGTTCAATGGAACGCTTGATGCTGCCGAGGAGCACCGGTTCCGTTGGGATGCATCCGGCCAGGCACAAGGCATGTACCTGTATCGAGTGACCAACGGGGAACAGGTGCTGACAGGCAGACTATTGATCCAATAGGAACTGGTTACCTCAGGATATGAATAGGGGCGATCGACCTGATCGCCCCTATTCGTATCCTGCAATGGAACTGATGGACCCAAGTGTTCGCTCACTTGCTTGTCCGGGACATGCCGATGCGCCGATCCCACTCTGGCGTGTAGTTCCAAAAGGATCAGCCGAACAGATGCGATAGCACCTCGTTCACCTGCCCTACCTGCACCAGTTCGATGCCCTTCGCGGGGCCGATGCCTTTAGTGCCTTTCGGAACGAAGATCCGCGCGAAACCCAACTTCTGCGCTTCCGCAATGCGTTGGTCGGTGCGTGTTACGGGGCGTATCTCGCCGGTAAGTCCCACTTCACCACAGAACGCGGTATCCATGGGGATGGCAATATCCGCGTTGCTGCTCAGTACGGCACACACCACGGCCAGGTCGATCGCCGGTTCCTCCACGCGGAAGCCACCCGCCAGGTTCAGGAATACGTCCTTCTGGCCCAAGCGGAATCCGCATCTCTTCTCCAGAACGGCCAGTAGCATGTTCATCCGGCGCAGGTCAAAACCCGTGGCGCTGCGCTGTGGCGTACCGTACACCGCACTGCTTACTAGCGCTTGTACCTCGATCAGGAGAGGCCGTTGCCCTTCGAGCGTGGCACTTACGGCCACTCCGCTCGGGCGTTCGCGCCGGTCGCCCAACAGCACCTGGCTGGGGTCTTCCACAGCGGCCAGTCCGGTGCCCTGCATTTCGTAAATGCCCAGCTCGTTCGTGCTGCCAAAGCGGTTCTTCAGGGGGCGCAGCAAACGGTAGGCATGGTCGCGGTCCCCTTCGAATTGCAGCACCACGTCAACCATATGCTCCAGCACCTTGGGTCCTGCAATGAAACCGTCCTTGGTGATATGGCCGATCAGCACCATCGGCACATCGGTGGCCTTGGCGAAGCGCATGAGCTCCGCCGTGCATTCGCGCACTTGGCCCACACTGCCCGGACTTGCATCCAGTGTGGCGGTGTGGAGTGTCTGCACGCTATCGATCACGACCAGGCCTGGCTTCAGCGACTCGATGTGCTTGAAGATGTTCTGGGTGTTCGTTTCGGTGAGCACGTAACAACCCTCCTTGCTGTGGCGGGAGGTCCCTTCCAAACGCTCGGCGCGCATCTTCACCTGGTGCTCGCTCTCTTCACCCGAAACATAGAGCGTGCGCAGGTCGGGATTGCGCAAGGCCGTTTGCAGCAACAGGGTGCTTTTACCGATGCCCGGTTCACCTCCTATGAGGATGATGCTGCCCGGCACCAAGCCACCGCCAAGTACCCGTGATAGTTCGCTGTCCGATAAGGGAAGACGGGGGCCGTCCTGCGCCGGGATCTCGTCAATGGCGATGGGCCGCGGGTTCCTGCCTTTCACGCTGGCGGGTGTGCCGCGCTTTTCCTCCACACGATCGCGCACTTCCTCCACCAAGGTGTTCCATTGCTTGCACTGGGTACACTGCCCCAGCCATTGCGGGTACGCAGCACCGCAGCTCTGGCAAACGAACTGGGAGCGGACCTTAGCCACGGCGGATCTTCTCGACGAGCGCCGTGGTGGAGAAGCCCTCCACGAGCTTCAAACTGCGCACTTCGCCACCGCGGGCCTTCACCAGATCGGCACCCACTATGCGCTCCTCGGTCCAGTCGCCGCCCTTCACCAACACATCGGGCCCCACGGCCTGGATCAGTTCCAATGGTGTGTCCTGGTCGAAGATCACCACGGCATCCACCAAGCGCAGTGCGGCCAGCACTTTGGCGCGGCTCAGTTCGTCGTTCAATGGACGTTCGGGGCCTTTGTTCTGCCGCTTCACACTGGAGTCGCTGTTCAGTCCGATCACCAGGCGGTCGCCCATGGCGGCTGCTTCCTGCAGGTATTCCACATGACCCCGGTGCAGGATGTCGAAGCACCCGTTGGTGAACACGATCCGGTCGCCCTTCATGCGCCAGATGTTGCACAGGCGCTGTACGCTCACGAGGTCCATGATGCGTTTGTCGGTGGTGACGGTGGCGGCTTCGACGGTCATTGCGCTTGCGGTTTTCCCTTGCGGGTGATCAAAAATAGGGATAGGCCACCAAGGCCAATGAGGAGTATGGATTGGGCCACCCAGAGCAGCCATCCCATGGCCAAGGCATCGGGCCGGATGAGGCCTCCGCCTTCGGGAACGCCCATGTAGATGCCAACGATCAAGGCGACGAAGGCCGGATACACACCAATACCGCCTTGCACCAGCACTATGCCGATGGAACCTGCGATGAAGCCCGCCATGATACCGGCCACGGGTACGTCGGCAGTGGTAGGTAGCGAGAAGCAGCCTACCCAGAACATGGCCACGTAGAGCCCCCAGATCACGAAGGTGTGCAGTAGGAACGCCGCCCGGTCCTTGGTCATCAGCACGGACCGCAGTCCATCGTAGAAACCGCGCACGCCGTCCTTGATCCGCGCCTGAAGTGCGGGCTTGGTCATGTAGAGGTAAGCGCCCGCCATCGCACCGACCACCACTACTGCAAGGATGATCCATGACCATGGCAGGCCAGTTTCGGCAGTGTCGGTCGACGTGGCTTGCTCCGCCCTGAACTGTGCGATGCGTTCCTGAAAGAGATCGAGCTTATCCAATTGCAGGAGCACAGTAATACCGGCAATGGAGAGCAGCATGATCATGTCCACCGCGCGCTCGGCCAGAATGGTCCCAAAACCTTTTTCGAAGGGCACACCTTCGGCACGGTAGAGCATCACCGCACGACTTGCTTCGCCGGCGCGGGGCAGCAACATGTTCATGAAGTAGCCGGTCATGGTCGCGTTGTAGGCGTTCCAGAACCCGGTGCGATAGCCAAGATGTCCAAGTAGATAGCGCCAGCGCCAGGCCCTGCTCAAGTGGCTACCCCATCCAAGGAGCATGGTCAGCAGCAGCCATCCCCAGTTCGCCTGCCTGAACGCCGCGAACAGCTCCGTTCGCTGGCTTTCGTCGAGCTGGTCGTAGAAGTAGAAAATGAGCCAGACGCCCAGGCCCAGTGGCACCAGCACTTTAAGCGCGCCGATCACCACCTTCTTCATCGGGTCAGGCTTTGAGCTGGTTGGTCCGCTCGTCGGGGAAGATGATCGTGGGCCTGAAGACACGGGCCTCTTCAAGGGTCATGCGCGCGTAGGCCACAACGATCACGATATCGCCGACCGTGGCCTTGTGCGCCGCAGGACCATTGAGGCAGATCTTGCCAGTGCCGCGCTCACCTTTGATCACGTAGGTCTCCAGGCGCTCGCCGTTATTGACGTTCAGCACTTGCACCTTTTCCCCCTCCACGAAGCCGACCGCATCGATCAGGTCCTCGTCGATGGTGATGCTGCCGATGTAGTTGAGGTCGGCCTCGGTGATGCTTACCCGGTGAAGCTTGGCACGGAGCACTTCGATGGTCATCCTTATGCGACCGCGCGGCTGGGTGCCGTTACGGGGGCGCAAAGGTAGGGGCCTTTCAGCGATCGGCCTTGGCCGGACGGTGCAGCGTGATGTTGTCGATCAAGCGCACCGGCCCGACCTGGGCGGCGATCAAGGCCACAGCAGTATCGGTCTCCGGCCAATCGACCAAGGGACGCAGGTCGTCCGGGTGGGCTATGCCGATATGGTCCAGAACGACTTCCGGCTCGGTGGCAAGAATATCCTTGGCGGCAGCCAGCACCGCAGGTAAGGGCTGGAGGAAGGCCAGCTCGGCCGCGCGACCCAATGCCTTGTACAGAACGGTCGCCATGGCACGTTCCCGCTCGTTAAGGCGCTGGTTGCGCGAACTGAGCGCCAAGCCGTCCGAAGCACGCACAGTGGGGCAGGGGATGATGCGTTCGGGCCAGTGCAGTGTGCGCGCCATATGGCGGATAATGGTCACCTGCTGCCTGTCCTTTTCGCCGAAATAGGCCGCATCGGGCCGCACATGGAAGAAAAGCCGCTCCACCACGTTCACCACGCCTTGGAAATGGCCGGGCCGTGAAGGGCCCTCCCAATGCGCATCCAGTCCGCCGAGGTCGTACTGTGTAGGCACGAAATCCTTGAACAACGCGTCCTTCCGGGGGGCGAACAGGACATCGCATCCGGCCCCCTCCAGCAGGGGGATGTCCCGGTCCAGTTGGCGGGGATAATTGGCCAGGTCCGATGCGTTGTTGAATTGCAGCGGGTTCACGAAAATGCTGCACACCACCTGTCCGTGCTCGGCCCGCGCACGCCTTACCAGGTCCAAGTGGCCCTCGTGAAGAGCACCCATGGTGGGCACGAAACCCACGGTACGACCGGTCTTTCGGGCGGCGGCAGAGCTCTCGCTCATCCGGGTCGGGTCCTCAATGAACTCCACGATCGGCGCGGGTTTTGGTGGGCGGTGCGGGGGGCGAAACTACCCCCATCGGTTGATGTTCCGGGAAAAAGTCTATATTTTTGTGCTCGAATTCCCCAACCACACGATGAGCTTGAAGAACGCGAAGGTCCTCACCATTTCCCAGTCCATTCAACCCTTCATGGACGGCCCCGAGGAGATGGCGAAGGTCGCGCGCCAGATGCCGCAGGGTATCATGGAGTGCGGAAACGAGGTACGGGTGTTCATGCCCAAGTTCGGTTGTATCAACGAGCGGCGCCACCAGCTGCACGAGGTCATTCGCCTCAGCGGCATGAACCTCATCATCAACGATACGGACCATGCCCTGCTGATCAAGGTGGCCAGCGTGCCGAATGCGCGCATGCAGGTCTACTTCATCGACAACGAGGAGTACTTCAAGCGGAAGTCCTCCACGCATGATGCTGAAGGCGTGTTCCATGCGGATAACGATGAGCGGGCCTTGTTCTTCGCACGCGGCGTGCTGGAGACCGTGCGCAAGCTCGGATGGGCGCCGGACATCATTCACCTGCATGGTTGGATGTCGGCCTTCGTGCCCTTGCTGGTCCGCCACCAGTTCAACGACGACCCGCATTTCGAGAACACCAAACTGGTGCTCTCCGTCTACGACGACAAGAACGAACCGCTGGACAAGGACCTGAGCAAGAAGTTGCTCGCAGAAGGTTATTCCAAGGACCTGCTGAAGGGCCTTGCCAAGCCATCCACCGACGAGTTGTACAAGTTCGCCATGGGCATGTGCGATGGCATTGTGAAGGGCAGCCCCAAGCTGAGCAAGGGATTGGAAACCGCCATCAAGGCCAGCGAGAAGCCTGTGCTGGCTCACTCCAGCGACGCTGATCGCGTGAAAGCCCATGCCGACTTCTTCCACGGTGTGTTGGAGGAAGCACTCGTCTGAGCCTTGGCGACGCGCTCCTCTTTCTCGACCCTCGCCCGTGTGGTTCTGCTGGCGGCGGTGCCTTTCATGGTGGTTTCCGGTTGCAAGAAGCCGGACGAGGACCTTGGCTTGGACCTGTTGCCAGGAGATCCTCTGGGCCTCATGGTGGATACGCTGGAGCTTCATGCTTACACAGTGGTTGATAGTGCTGTGCGCACCAGTGCGCTCTCGCGCAATCTGCTCGGATCTTACCTCGATGCGGAATTCGGGTTGGTGAAGGCCGGTGTGGTCACCCAGATCCGCCTCAGCGCGAACAACATCGGTTCTAATCAGAACAGCTCCGAACTGGTGCCGGACAGTCTGGTGTTGTCGTTGGCCTTTGACGGAGTGAATTATGTGTACGGCAACCTGAACCCCCAGGTGTTCGAGGTCTACGAGCTGGCGGAGGACCTCTCCGTTGATTCCGCGTACAAGAGCGACCGGTTGCCGCAGACCCTTACCGAGGACCTGAACCTGCGCCGCGGTGGTCGCATCACGCCGCAACCATTGACCAAGCCTTTTATTGGTGGCGATAGCCTGGTGCCCCAGTTGCGCATCCCTTTGTCCCAGGAGCTTGCCCAACGGTTCATCGATGCGTTCGGAAGCACGAACATGGCTGACAATTCGGCGTTCTTGCAATTCTTCAAGGGATTGTACATCACGGTGAACAACGGCACCCAGTTGCCATTCGAAGCAGGTGTCCTGTACTTCAACCTGCTCAGCACGGCATCCAAGGTCACCTTGTATTACCGCAATGTGGTCACCGCGCCCACCGAACAGCGCACCTTGGACTTTTTGATCAACCAGAACTGTGTGCGCTACACCACCATGGTGCACGAGCGGGAATCGGCCTATTCGCCAGACCTGCTGAACGCTTTGGCCGATACTGCCACGAATGCATCGGGAACGTATGTGCAGGCACTGGGTGGGCTGCGCACCATCATCCGCGTGCCTGATCTGATGGACCTGGCCGGGGAAGGACGTGTGCTTTCCAAGGCAGAGCTTGTGGTACCGGTAAAAGGCAGCTACTATCCGTCCCACTTGCCGCCTTCCCAGTTGTTCATTTTCCGGAAGGATGAGGATGATAAGGACGTGTTCCTGCCGGATCAATTGAATGGTATCGGGGCCATTGATGGGGCCTTTCGGAGCGATGAGCGTGCCTACCGGTTCAACATTACACGCTATGTACAACAGGTGCTCAATGGCACGCTCCCGAACAGCAGGCTCGCATTGGTCTCCAGTAGCAATGGCGTAAGCGCCAACCGTGTGGTATTGGCGGGCCCGGAAGATGGCGCTGCGCCCATGAAGCTGCGCCTTACTTTTACGACATACTGATCATCCGATGTGCGGTATTGTTGCCTACTTGGGCCATCGTGAGGCCTACCCCATCCTCATTAATGGCCTGCGCAGGCTGGAATATCGCGGTTACGACAGTGCCGGGGTGGCCCTGATCAACGGCCATGACCTGCGGATCTTCAAGTGCAAGGGCAAGGTCAGCGATCTGGAGGCCCATGTTCAGGATGGCAACGTGAAGGGCACGGTCGGTATCGGCCATACCCGCTGGGCTACGCATGGCCCCCCCAACGATGTGAATGCCCACCCGCACCAAGGCAATTCGGGCGATCTCGCCTTGATCCACAATGGGATCATCGAGAACTATGCGCCATTGAAAGAGGAGCTGATCCACCGGGGACATTCTTTCAAGAGCGACACGGACACCGAAGTGCTCGTTCACCTCATCGAGGATATCCAGTTCACGGAGAAGGTGGACCTCGCCGAAGCGGTGCGCCTTGCATTGGACAGTGTGGTGGGCGCCTATGCCATCGTGGTGATCGATCGGAAGGAACCCGATGTGATGGTGGCTGCCCGCAAAAGCTCGCCGCTGGTGATCGGTATTGGCGAGCAGGGCGAGCATTTCCTGGCAAGCGATGCCACGCCGATCGTGGAGCACACCAAGAACGTGGTGTACCTGGAGGATGGGGAGATCGCCGTGATCGACAGGCAAAAAGGCCTGAAGATCCGGAACATCAAGAACCAGGACAAGACGCCCTTCATCCAGGAGCTCGAGATGCATCTCGAAGCATTGGAAAAGGGTGGCTACGAGCACTTCATGCTCAAGGAGATCCACGAGCAGCCGCGAAGCATCCGCGACAGTCTGCGTGGCCGGATGGACCTGATCAATAGTGAGGTCGTTCTGGGAGGTATCCGCGACCACGAACAGAAGTTCCAGAACGCAAAGCGGATCCTGATCCTGGGTTGCGGTACCAGCTGGCATGCCGGTCTGGTGGGTGAATACCTGTTCGAGGACCTGGCGCGGATACCTGTTGAGGTTGAATATGCCAGTGAGTTCCGCTACCGCAACCCCATCGTGGGCGAGGAGGATATCGTGATCGCGATCAGCCAGAGCGGTGAGACCGCCGATACCTTGGCCGCGATCGAACTGGCCAAGAGCCGTGGTGCCACGATCATCGGCATTTGCAATGTGGTGGGTAGCAGCATTGCGCGGGTGACCCATGCTGGTTCGTACACACATGCGGGCCCCGAGATCGGTGTGGCCAGTACCAAGGCCTTTACGGCCCAGGTCACGGTGCTTACCCTGATGGCCCTGATGATCGGCCGTCGGAAAGGCACCATCTCTGCGAGCAACTTCCATCGTCTCATCAACGAGTTGGATGCCATTCCGGACAAAGTGCAGAAGGTGCTTCAGTCCGAGGCGCAGATCAAATACATCGCCGATATCTACAAGGATGCACCCAATGCCTTGTACCTCGGTCGCGGCTACAGCTTCCCGGTAGCGCTGGAGGGCGCTTTGAAACTGAAGGAGATCAGCTACATCCACGCGGAAGGGTATCCTGCCGCCGAGATGAAGCATGGTCCGATCGCGCTGATCGATGAGGCCATGCCGGTCTTCGTGGTGGCCACCAAGGGCGCCAGTTACGAGAAGGTCGTCTCGAACATCCAGGAGGTGAAGGCGCGCAAGGGCAAGATCATTGCCATTGTTACCGAAGGCGATACCGTTGTGAAGGAACTCGCGGATCACGTGATCGAGATCCCGGAGACCCCCGATCAATTGGTCCCTTTGCTCAGCGTGATCCCGTTCCAATTGATCAGCTATCACATCGCTGTGATGCTGGGCCGAAATGTGGATCAGCCCCGCAACCTGGCCAAGAGCGTTACGGTGGAGTAGGGGCGTGTCGGGGCTCTGTCCACATGAACACCCTGTCGTTGTTCCGGTAAGGCTCCAGGTCCTTGGTGAACAGCAGGTGGCCGAGGTCGGTGATGGCCAATAGTCCGAATCCACCGAAGGTGACCCCGTAGATGATGGCCACCTTGGGCGTGGTGCCGAGGTAGATCCGGTGCGCCCCGAACGGGCCGAGCAAAAGCGCAAGGGAACTGCTCACCAGACGAGTGTTCTCCTTTCGGGTTCCATAACTACTATCGGGAGTCTGGTCCGTGTTGACCTCGACCAGCGAATGTGGTCGCGATCCGAACGGCCCTGCGGCCATACTGGAAGCCGCTGGCAGAAGAACGGCCATTAGCACATACAGCAAGGCTTTTCCAATGGCGAGCATAGGCCGGAAAGGTAGAACGGGCGCCGGGTCAACTGACCACGATGCCCGTTCCAAAAGTGAAAGGAGGTCTTACTTGGCCGCTTCGTAGCGACGTGCCACTTCAGCCCAGTTCACCACGTTCCAGAACGCAGCGATGTAATCGGGACGACGGTTCTGGTAGTGCAGATAGTAGGCATGTTCCCACACGTCCATGCCAAGCACTGGGGTGCCGCCGCAACCGGTGTTCGGCATCAGCGGGTTGTCCTGGTTGGGTGTGCTGCACACATCGAGCTTGCCGCCCTTATGCACGCAAAGCCATGCCCAACCGCTACCGAAACGCGTGGCACCAGCTGCGCTGAACTTTTCCTTGAACGCATCGAAGGAACCGAAGTCGCGCGTGATGGCATCGGCCAAAGCACCGCTGGGGGCGCCGCCGCCGTTCGGCGACATGATGTTCCAGAACAGGGTGTGGTTGTAGTGGCCACCGCCGTTGTTGCGCACGGCCATATTGGTCATGTCGAGCCCGGCAAGGATCTCCTCGATGGACTTGCCGTCCAGCGGGCTGCCTTCAATGGCCTTGTTCAGGTTGGTGACGTATGCCTGATGGTGCTTGCCATGGTGTATCTCCATGGTGCGCGTGTCGATGTGGGGCTCCAGCGCGTTGTGCGCGTAGGGGAGTTCGGGTAGTTGGAAGGCCATGGTTCCTTTTTGGTCGTTTAGTGGATGTCGTTCATCCGGGCACAAAGATAATTTGGACCCAACCCGCTGGGTATTTGGTAGTTATCAGGGAATGATTACTTTTGCGCCCACTTTCACCAAAACAAACCCCAACGTGTACAAAAAGTTCGCCCTTGTAGCCGCCATGGCCGCCTTCGTGGTCGCCTGCGGTCCGTCACAAGCTGAGATCGAGGCAAAGGCCAAGGCCACTGCCGACAGCCTCGCCGCTATCGCCACTGCTGATAGCATCCGCTTGGCTGAAGAAGCCGCCGCCGCTGCTGCTGAAGCTGAGGCTGCTGCCGCTGCCGCCGCACAGGCTGCTGCCGACAGCGCCGCTGCTGCCGCTGCCACCACCGGCAAGAAGTGATCACAATCTCGCAACACACAACCACAATGACCAAGAAGTTCGCCCTGCTCGCCACCATGGCAGCCCTGTTCGTTGCCTGCAGCAGCAGCACCGAAGAGACCATGGACAACGCCGCTCAGACCACGACCGACGCTGTTGAAGCGACGACCGAGGCCGTTGAGACCACCACCGAGGCTGTTGAAGCCGCTGTGGACACCACCGTGAAGGCCGTTGAGGCTGCTACGGAGGCTGCTCACTAAGCAACCACCTGTTGAAGATCAAAGGGGGCCGCAAGGCCCCCTTTTCTTTTTGCTGCATTTTGAACAGGAGCTCAGGCCCCACCACCGAACTGCTGGAGCGCTTTCAGGTAGACGCTGTCGGTCTCCAGCATAATACCGTAGAACCCGGTATTGCCCCACAGGTTACGCGCAATGCCGGCCTTGATGCGTGTGGTCAATTGCCGGCGTGAACGCTGCACATCCCCGGGGTGCTCCTCGATGCCCTCTTTACGTGCCATTTCGCCAAGTTGCCGCAACAGGCCCTCGGTGATCTGGTAGCGTTGGGCAAAGGATCGCGGTGAACCAAAGGCCATCAATCGCTCGCGTTCCCGGTCGGCCACGTCGAAGGCGAATTGGTTGAGCACACCACTGAAGAACAGTTCCGTGAGGTAGTGCGATCCCTCGGCCGTATCGGTGGGGACGAAGATGTCCGGCATGATACCGCCGCCACCATACACCTTTCGACCGGCTGCTGTGGTGAACACCTGGCTGGAATCGATCCGCATGCTGTCCGCCGAAAGCAGTTCGCCATGCAGATAGCGGTCCTCGATGTCCTCCTCGTAACTGATGCCAGCGCCATAGGGCCGTTGAATGGAACGACCACTGGGGGTGTAGTAGCGTGCAGTGGTCAGGCGTACAGCGCTGTGGTCGGGCAGGTCCACGTGCTCTTGCACCAAACCCTTGCCAAATGACCGGCGACCGATGATCGTACCGCGGTCGTGGTCCTGTATGGCGCCGGCAACGATCTCGCTGGCACTGGCCGAACCTTCATCGATCAGCAACGCCAACGGGATGTCCTCGTAGCGTCCGCTGCGACTTGCCGTTACATCGCGCCGAGGGGTGTTGCGACCTTGGGTGTATACAATGGTCTTGCCATCGCTCAGGAACTCATCGGCCAGATCGATGGCCGCAGTGAGGTAGCCACCACCGTTACCCCGCAGGTCCAGCACCATGCGCTTCATGCCTTGCGCCCGCAGCTCATCGGCGGCCTTCAGGAACTCCTCATGCGTGTTCTTCGCGAACCGGACGAGCTTGATGTAGCCTGTACCATCCTCGGAGAGCAAGGAGACCGCCACGCTATTGATCGGCACTTTGCCTCGCTTGATGGTCACATCGAAGGGCGTTTTTCCTCCGCGTTGGAGCTGCACGTTCACCTCGCTGCCCTTTGGACCGCGCAAGGTGCGCATCACTTCATCGTTGGTGATCTTCACGCCTGCCATGGCCTTGCCGTCGGCGCTCAGGATGCGGTCACCGGCCCTTATGCCCAAGGCTTCGCTGGGACCGCCTTCCACCGTGGTGATCACCACGACCGTATCGCGCTGCACCGCGAACTCCACCCCGATGCCATCAAAGCTGCCTTCAAGAGGCTCTTGTGCAGCCTGTAGCTCTGCCGCAGTGATGTAGTAACTGTGTGGGTCCAAGCGCTGCAGGATGTCCTGGAGCACTTCGTCCACCAGCGCGTTCTTCTCCACACTGTCCACGTACTGCCGGTCGATCAGATCAAGCACCTGGCCGATCTTGTCCGCAGCGGATGCCTGACGCAGACCCAGGATGGTGAGCGGGCCCGGTTCGTTGCCGCCCATGTTCCGGCCAATGAACAGTCCGCCCACCAAGGTCAAGGAGAGCAGTAGCGGGTAATAAGGGGAAACGGGTCGGCGGTCGGGTCGCATGGTGCTTAGGGCAGCTCCAATTTACGGACCATCAATCCGCCCTTTTCCAGCAATGCAAGGCCCGAAGTGTCCTTGTAGGCATCGAGGTAGACCAGGCGTTTGATGCCCGCCTGCAGGATGAGCTTGCTGCATTCCTTGCAGGGGGAGTGCGTGAGGTATAACGTCGCACCACGCGCATTGTTGGTGCTGCGGGCCACTTTCAGGATGGCATTGGCCTCGGCGTGCAGCACGTACCAGTGGGTGAGGCCTTCCGCATCTTCACAGTCGTTGGGGAAACCGGTGGGTGTTCCGTTGTAGCCATCGCTGATGATCATGCCATGCTTCACAATGATGGCGCCGACCTTTTTGCGGGTGCAATGGCTCAGTTTCGCCCACTCCGAGGCCATCCGCATGTAAGCGCTGTCATAGCGGTCCTGCTTGGCGGGATCGGCATGAACAAGGGCGTCTTGTGCGGTGGACATGGGGCCGTGAAAGTAGTACGGCCGCACAGTGCGGCCGTACCAGTGTACCCAGGGCGGGACTCGAACCCGCACGAATTGCTTCACTGGTGTTTGAGACCAGCGCGTCTACCGATTCCGCCACCTGGGTGGGGCTTAGTTCTTTTTGCGGCTGCGAAGTTCTTTAAGAAACTCCTTCCCCGCACCTGACTTGAGGAACTTTTCCCGCTTCCGGGCTTCTGTTCGATCAGGAAGGAACTCCACGATCAATACTTCAAATGGACGATAAGCTCGTGTGGTGCGCTCCTTTCCACGCTGATGCTCATCGATCCTACGCTTTACATCCATGCTCAAGCCAACATAGATGTACTCCTTCTCGGCGCTTGCCAGGGCATAAACCGCGCAGGTCATTTACAAAACTGGTGTTTGAGACAAGCGCGCCTGCCTGCCGGCAGGCAGGTCTACCGATCCTGCCTACCGGCAGGCAGGTCCGCCACCTGGGTGGGTGTTGGGGCGGCGAAGATAAGCAGCCAGCGCGGTTCAGATCGGGTGTAGTCCTCCGTTCAGGTAACGCCCATCACTCTTTAATGAAACGCCCCACTACAAGGCCATTGCCCGAAACCATGCGGACCAGGTAGAGACCTTCGCGTAGTGAGGATACGTCCAGCGTTGTGTTCGGTCCGGTCGTAGTGAAGTTGCGCACCAGGGTCCCTCGGCTGTCGTAGACTTCCATCAAGGCACCAGGGGGCATGTTCGGTGCGTTCAGTTGAATAGCCAATGCTGCCGGATTGGGGAAGATGGTCAGTTGGCCAGCCGCACCTCCAAGCTCGGGTAGTCCCGTCGGCAGTTCGCCGCAGGCAATAGACCAGTGTTCTTCCATCGAGTTCCACATGCCTGGGATGTCCAAGGCGAACGCCCGCACACTGTCCACGCGCTGCAACAGGGCATCCAGGCTGGTCGTGGCGCCGCCGCTCGGTGCAGGTGCGTACACGTAGGCCAGCAGCAGGTTGATGTGTTCGCCTGGCTCCAACGTGCCCGGACCCATTCGCGCCAATACCCTGCGGTCACCGGGAATGTTGCCGGCGCTGGCCTCGGTCCATGGGGCTTGTGGCACCCCTGCGGTTCCCAGTCCGGCAGGGTCGCTGGCCCCGGGGAACGCATAATCGGTGGGTACCGCGTTCGGGTCCAAGGAATAGCCTGTTCCGCCATAGGTAAGGGGCATGCCATTGGCCCAGTAGCCGCGTATGTTGTTGAAGTACTGGTTCGCGAGCGACGGATCCGTTGTGCCGGGCGTACCCTGCCCAAGCCAGTACATCGATCCGCTCAGGCCGAATCGCTCATTGTCGATCACACCGTCCGCGTAACCTGTTCCGTATTGGTACAGCTCGGTAGCGGTTTCCGCGTTGTCCAGCCCGTCCGCTTCCAGCAAGTGCCCTTTGATAATGGCCATGCCGAACGCTGGTGGTTGTGTGCCGAAGCCCGGGGCCCCCGAACAGGCCGCATCCTCTTCATCTCCGTTCACTACGTAGATCAGCCCCCGTTGGGCATCGGTGCCAATGTGGTCGTCCTGTCCGCAACCGAGTTCCAGATCGGCGAAGTGTCCGATATGGAAGTCGGTCAAGGTCTGCGTGCTGCGGTTGATGATCTTGTACATGACGAATACGGTGTTCGCCAGTGCTGGGTCGTTGGTGTAGGCGAACGGCATGGCGTGTACTTCCACGCCAATGGGCAATGCGCCGCTCTGGGTATGCGTGCTGAGCTTGTCGTTGAAAATGGAGTACAGGGCCTGGTCGCCGTGTATGCATGGATGATCACCATCGAACGGGTTGTAGTTACCATCGCCGTTGTAGTCGAAGAACGGGGCCAGGTACAGGTCCTGTCCGGCCGCTATATCACCCAGTGCAGGCCAGCTAATGAACGCCTGTGGTACGGTGTAGCCGTTGGGGAAGGCGATACTGACATCGCATCCAGGATTGCCCAAGCAGTCATAGTAGGCCCGGTGAAGGTCCACGTCTGCTTGGTTGATCAGCCACACTTGGTCGTACAGCGCGGATTGCTGCGGGGTGATCGTGGCCAGCCCGTCATTGGTCAAGGGGCCGGGGAAGTAGTCGCGTTGGCCATTGGCGCCGTAGAGGTGGGCGGCCATCTTCAACTGCGCATCCGGACTGAGACCGCCCAGCCACAACCCGCTGCTGTACAGTAAGGCTGCACCACTTTGGCTTGGTACGGTGAAGGCACTGGTGCCCGCCGACAGGTCTGGGCCGATAAGCCCGTTCGAGTACATGCGCACCCGAAGCGCGTTCAGGGTAAGTTCGGAGTAGGCCTGTGCATTTGCGAGCTGGGCGCATAGCAACAAGGCGGCTAGACAAGCGGTGTATCTACGATCCATGGGGTGCGGCTTTTGGGTTGAACAACGATGAACGATGTCAACCTAGATCAAAGCGGCCATGGCCCAAGGCACCAACCAATGAACGGTCGTTTTTGTTGAGCATACGGTCAGAAAGTGCACAATGAACAGCTGGCAGCGTGATGCGCCAAGGACGGATGCATCTGCCGCAGGTCGTGCAGGATATACAGGTCAGACCGGCCTGCTCACAACTTCCGCAATAGCCCCCGCAGATCCACTTTCTCGCCCACGATGCGCTCCACCTCGCTGATGGGTACGCGCTCCTGCTTCATGCTGTCGCGCTCGCGGATGGTCACCATGTCATCTTCCAGCGACTGGTGGTCCACGGTGATGCAGTAGGGCGTGCCGATGGCGTCCTGGCGACGGTAGCGTTTACCGATGCTGTCCTTCTCGTCATACTGGCAGTTGTGCGAGAGCTTCAGGCCATCAATGATGGCGCGGGCCTTCTCGGGCAGGCCGTCCTTCTTGATCAGCGGTAGTACGGCCACCTTCACGGGGGCCAATGGCGCGGGGATGCGCAGCACTACGCGCTCCTCGCCGCCTTCCAGCTTCTCTTCATCGTACGCGGCGCTGAGGATGGCGAGGAACATGCGGTCCAGGCCGATGCTGGTCTCCACCACATAGGGCACATAGCTCTCGTTGGCCTCGGGGTCGAAGTAGGTGAGCTTGCGGCCGCTGAACTTCTCGTGGCTGCTCAGGTCGAAATCGGTGCGGCTGTGGATGCCCTCCAGTTCCTTGAAGCCCATGGGGAACTGGAACTCGATGTCGCAGGCCGCGTTGGCGTAGTGCGCCAGTTTGATGTGGTCGTGGAAGCGGTAGTGGTCGGTGGGCAGGCCCAAGGCGCGGTGCCAGGCGATGCGCTTCTCCTTCCAGGCGTTGTACCACTCCATTTCGGTGCCGGGCTTCACGAAGAACTGCATCTCCATCTGTTCGAACTCGCGCATGCGGAACACGAACTGGCGCGCCACGATCTCGTTGCGGAAGGCCTTGCCGGTCTGCGCGATGCCGAAGGGGATCTTCATGCGTGCGCTCTTCTGCACGTTCAGGAAGTTCACGAAGATGCCCTGTGCCGTTTCGGGACGCAGGTAGATGGTGCTGCTCTCGCCGCTCACGCTGCCCAGCTCTGTGGCGAACATCAGGTTGAACTGGCGCACCTCGGTCCAGTTGCCGGTGCCGCTGATGGGGCACTTGATCTCCTCGTCGATGATCAGCTGGCGCACCGCTTCGAGGTCGTTCGCTTCCAGCGCGGCCTTCATGCGGCCTTCCACGGCATCAATACGCTCCTGGCTGCGCTTCACGTTGGGGTTGGTGGCGCGGAACTGCTCTTCGTTGAACGCCTCGCCGAACTTGCCGCGCGCTTTCTCGATCTCCTTGTTGATCTTCTGCTCGTACTTGGCCATGTGCTCTTCGAGGAGCACGTCGGCACGGTAGCGCTTCTTGCTGTCCTTGTTGTCGATCAAGGGGTCGTTGAAGGCGTCCACGTGGCCGCTGGCCTTCCACACGGTGGGGTGCATGAAGATGGCCGCGTCGATGCCCACGATGTTCTCGTTGAGCTTCGTCATGGACTCCCACCAGTAGCGGCGGATGTTGTTCTTCAGCTCGGCGCCGTACGGCCCGTAGTCGTACGTGGCGCTGAGGCCGTCGTAGATCTCGCTGCTGGGGAATACGAAGCCATACTCCTTGGCATGGCCGATCAGGGTCTTGAGGCGGTCTTCTTGATTGCTCATTCTTTGGTGTGCATCCGCTCTGGAAACCTTCAGCGTTGCGGCGGCAAAGATGCGCAGTTCGCGGCGTTCAGTTCGGCAGGGTTCAAATGGACGGTAACGGACACGGATGGAGGCCGTGTGCGTTACCGTCCATAGGGGTGTCCGTCGGACCGACCAAGGGCCTTCCGCTACCTTTACACCATGTCCAAGCCCCGCCCCGTGTTCGAACGCCGCATCTTTTGGGATGTGGACTTCGACAAGCTCGACTACGATGGGAAGGCCAACTTCATCATCGAGCGGGTATTCGATCGGGGCGATGTGGAGGACATCAGGCAGTGCAGGAGGTATTATGGAGATGAAAAGGTGGTCGAAGCGTTGCTGAATGCGAAGTTCCTTCGGAAGGGTACCCATCATTTCGTCAGCGCGATCTTCGACCAGCCTTTGGAGGCATTCCGATGCTACACTACGAGACAGTCGAACCCGGGACGTTTGCCCTACTGAAGCGGCTTATGGGCATGGATGCCCTGAAGGAATTCGCGCTTGTGGGCGGGACCGCGCTTTCGCTGCGCTATGGGCACCGTATCTCCGTTGATCTTGATCTTTTCACCGATGGCGAACTGGATGCCGATGCCTTACGAACTGCGCTCACGGATGAATTCGGTGATGACTTCGTCTACGAGCAGGATCAGCAGGCAAGGTGGGCGGTTTTCTGCTTCATCCAAGGCGTAAAGGTGGATCTGGTCAGGCTACCCCATGCTCGCATTGCGGACCTGGTCATTGAGGATGGTATACGGATGTATTCCGATGCCGACATCGGACCAATGAAGATCGAAGCCATTCTCCATCGCGCACAGAAGAAGGATTTCTGGGACATCGAACAACTGCTGCGGGTGCATGGACTGAAAAACCTGATGGACAACCACCAGCGGAAGTACCCGAGGAATGCCATCCTTATCGGCATTCCTCGCGCGCTCGGTTACTTCGACGAGGCAGAAGAGAGCGAGGATCCGAGATCATTGAATGGCTTGTCCTGGCCGGAGGTCAAACGCTCCATTTCGCGCATCGTGAACAGCTATCTTCTGTAGTCCGTTCCTTCGCACCCCCAATGATCGAACACCGCGGCACCCTTATCTCCGAAGACCTCTTCGAGAAACGATTCGTTTGCGACCTCAACGCCTGCAAGGGCGCCTGTTGTGTGGAGGGGTCGAGCGGGGCGCCGCTGGAGGCCGATGAGGCCGAGCTGATCAACAAGCTGTGGCCCAAGATCAAGCCGTACATCCCCGGAAAAGGGCAGCAGGCCGTGGCCGAGTTCGGCACCAGCGTGGTGGATGAGGATGGCGACCTGGTGACCCCGCTGGTGGATGGCGACAAGGAGTGCGCCTTCACCGTGTTCGAGAACGGCATTGCGCTGTGCGGCATCGAAAAGGCGTGGAAGGACGGCAAGATCCCCTTCCGCAAACCCATCAGTTGCCACCTGTACCCCATCCGCGTGGCCAAGCTGAAGTTCCACGACGGGCTGAACTACCACCGCTGGCCCATTTGCAAACCGGCCTGCACCTGCGGCGCCAAGCTGGATGTGCCCGTGTTCCGGTTCCTGAAGGAGGCCCTGGTGCGTGCCTATGGCCAGGTGTGGTACGATGAACTGGAGGTGGTGTACGCCGCCTGGGTGGCCCAACGCCCGGCGCAGTAGCACGGTGCCTGGCGTTCGCCGGTAGTGTCCAACATACTTGTTCGAGTACATGCACTGAGCGGAAGTGCGTTCGCCCGTTCCATGGTGGTCGCAAGGTGGTGCGGAGGCCGGAACTCCCGTTCCATGGGCCTGTGCGCAGGGCGTGTTCCAAGGACCGCAATGGATCGTGCTGGGCGCATGCCGGGCGCCGTTGCAGAACGTAGTGGTGGCGCACGTTAGCGGACGGTGGTGCCGCGCTATCGCCCTACTGCCGCGCGCTTTCCGCGTTGTTAACGGATCGTGAAAAGAAATGTCTTGCAGGGTTGCGCAATGGATCCCTGCCGCGCCAGCACTGGGGAACCGGGCCGTGTTGAAAACTCCGGAAACTTACCCGGCCTTGGTCCTTGTGAGCAGGGTGCGCCCGATCCAATTTTGTGACCCGACGACGCCGCCCACCCAGCACCCCGAAAAGGGCCGGGTACGACGCCGGCGGGAAGCCAGACAAGTCCGCATTCACTATAGAACGGGGCCTTCCCCGAACGAACTTCCTATCGCCACTAAATACCATGAGCAACCCCAGCCAGCCCACCCAAATGAGCATGGACGACATCCTGCCCGCACACCCCGCGGATGCCAACGAGCCCCTGCTCAAGGAGAACAAGGACCGCTTCGTCATCTTCCCCATTCAGCACCACGACATCTGGAACTTCTACAAGAAGCACGAGGCCAGTTTCTGGACCGCCGAGGAGATCGACCTGCATGCCGACCTGGTGGACTGGGCCGATAAGCTGAACGACGAGGAGCGCTACTTCATCAAGCATGTGCTGGCCTTCTTCGCGGCCAGCGACGGCATTGTGAACGAGAACCTGGCCGAGAACTTCCTGCACGAGGTGCAGTACCCCGAGGCCCGCTTCTTCTACGGCTTCCAGATCGCCATGGAGAACATCCACAGCGAGACCTACAGCCTGCTGATCGACACCCTGATCAAGGACCCCCTGGAGAAGGACCGCCTGCTGCATGCCATTGACACCGTGCCCTGCGTGAGCAAGAAGGCCGAGTGGGCCCTGCGCTGGATCAGCAAGGGCAGCTTCGCAGAGCGCCTGGTGGCCTTTGCTGCCGTGGAGGGCATCTTCTTCAGCGGCAGTTTCTGCAGCATTTTCTGGCTGAAGAAGCGCGGCCTCATGCCCGGCCTCAGCTTCAGCAACGAGCTCATCAGCCGCGACGAGGGCCTGCACTGCGACTTCGCCTGCCTGCTCTACACCAAGCACCTCATGAACCGCCTCCCCAAGAAAACGGTGGAGACCATCATCCGCGATGCCGTGGAGATCGAGAAGGAGTTCGTGACCGACGCCCTGCCCGTGAACCTCATCGGCATGAACGCCAAGCTGATGCAGCAGTACATCGAGTTCGTGGCCGACCGCCTGCTGATGGAGCTCGGCAACGAGAAGATCTACAACGCCACCAACCCCTTCGACTTCATGGAGATGATCTCCCTGCAAGGGAAGACCAACTTCTTCGAGAAGCGCGTGGGCGAGTACCAGAAGGCCGGCGTGCTCAACAACAATAAGGACGAGGCCAAGTTCACCCTGGACGCCGACTTCTAAGGGCGGCCCCGGAACTAACATCGACCGGTTGACGATCGGTAGGTGAAGGGCCGGAGCAACGCCCCGGACAGGCCCCCATCTTGGAGGTCCTGTTCCACGACAGGAATTTAACCAGCCGGAACGCCCCAGGCGGGAGCCCCAAGCGGACCGGTCCACCAAACCAAACAGCATCGATAGAACATGTATGTGATCAAGCGCGACGGACGCCGGGAGGCGGTGAAATTTGACAAGATCACCGCCCGGGTAAAAAAGCTCTGCTATGGGCTGGACCCCACCGTGGATGCCACCCAGGTGACCCTCAAGGTCATCGATGGCATCTTCGATGGTGTGACCACCACCCAGCTGGACAACCTTACCGCCGAGGTGGCCGCCACCATGACGGTGAAACACCCGGACTACGCCCAGCTCGCCAGCCGCATTGCGGTGAGCAACCTGCACAAGAGCACCAAGAAGTCCTTCAGCGAGACCATGAGGGACCTCTACAACTACGTGGACCCCAAGACCGGCGAACGCGCCAGCCTGATCGCCGAGGATGTCATGGACATCATCAGCAAGAACGCTGACGTGCTCGATAGCGCCATTATCTACGACCGCGACTTCAGCTACGACTTCTTCGGTTTCAAGACCCTGGAGCGCAGCTACCTGCTGCGCATGCATGGCAAGGTGATGGAGCGCCCCCAGCACATGCTGATGCGTGTGGCCGTGGGCATCCACAAGAACGACCTGGAGAACGCCATCCGCACCTACAACGACCTCAGCGAAGGCTGGTACACCCACGCCACGCCCACCCTCTTCAACGCTGGCACCCCCAAGCCGCAAATGAGCAGCTGTTTCCTGCTGCAACTGAAGGACGACAGCATCAGCGGCATCTACGACACCCTGAAACAGTGCGCCCAGATCAGCCAGAGCGCCGGTGGCATTGGCCTCAGCGTGCACAACCTGCGCGCCAAGGGCAGCTACATCAAGGGCACCAACGGCACCAGCAACGGCATTGTGCCCATGCTGCGCGTGTTCAACGATACGGCCCGGTACGTGGACCAGGGCGGCGGCAAGCGCAAAGGCAGCTTCGCCATTTACCTGGAGCCCTGGCACGCCGATGTGTTCGACTTCCTGGAACTGAAGAAGAACCACGGCAAGGAGGAAATGCGCGCCCGCGACCTCTTCTACGCCATGTGGATCCCCGATCTGTTCATGAAGCGCGTGGAGCAGAACGGCAACTGGACCCTGATGTGCCCCAACGAGTGCCCCGGCCTGGCCGACACCTGGGGGGCCAAGTTCGAGGAGCTGTACGAGAAGTACGAGGCCGAAGGCAAGGGCCGCGAGAGCATCAAGGCGCAGGACCTGTGGTTCAAGATCCTGGAAAGCCAGATCGAGACCGGCACGCCTTACATCCTCTTCAAGGACGCCGCCAACGGCAAGAGCAACCAGCAG
The DNA here is from genome assembly GCA_016788295.1 of Flavobacteriales bacterium. Lineage (GTDB taxonomy): Bacteria > Bacteroidota > Bacteroidia > Flavobacteriales_F > PHOS-HE28 > PHOS-HE28. The sequence goes on along the minus strand of JAEUSY010000009.1, from coordinate 9,601 downwards.
AACCTGGGCACCATCAAGAGCAGCAACCTCTGCACCGAGATCATTGAGTACACCAGCCCCGATGAGGTGGCCGTGTGCAACCTCGGCTCCATTGCGCTGCCCAAGTTCGTGGAGAAGGGCAAGTTCGATCACAACAAGCTCTTCGAGGTGAGCTACCAGCTTACCCGCAACCTCAACCGGGTCATCGACCAGAACTACTACCCGATCCCCGAGGCGCGCCGCAGCAACATGCGCCATCGCCCCATCGGCATCGGTGTGCAGGGCCTGGCCGACGCGTTCATCCTGATGCGTTATCCGTTCGATAGCGTGGAGGCCAAGGTGCTGAACCGCGAGATCTTCGAGACCATCTACTACGCCGCCATGACCGCCAGCAAGGACCTGGCGAAAGAAGAGGGCACCTACGAGACCTACGCCGGCAGCCCCATCAGCCAGGGCGTGTTCCAGTTCGACATGTGGGGCGTAAAGCCCAGCGACCGTTGGGAGTGGGATGTGCTGCGTGAGGAAGTGAAGCAGCACGGCGTGCGCAACAGCCTGCTGATGGCGCCCATGCCCACGGCCAGCACCGCGCAGATCCTGGGCAACAACGAGTGCTTTGAGCCCTACACCAGCAACATCTACACCCGCCGTGTACTGAGCGGCGAGTTCGTGGTGGTGAACAAGTACCTGCTGCGCGACCTGGTGAAACTGGGCCTCTGGGGCGAGGAGCTGAAGAACAAGATCATTGCCGCCAACGGCAGCATCCAGCACATCCCCGAGATCCCGCAGAACCTGAAGGAGCTGTACAAGACCGCGTGGGAGATCAGCCAGAAGGTGATCATTGATATGGCCGCCGACCGTGGCGCCTACATCTGCCAGAGCCAGAGCCTCAACATCTTCATGGAGAACGCCAACTTCGGCAAGCTCACCAGCATGCACTTCTACAGCTGGAAGGCGGGCCTGAAGACCGGCATGTACTACCTGCGCACCAAGGCCGCCACCGACGCCATCAAGTTCACCGTGGACAAGGCTAAGCTGGCCGAACCCAGCGTGGCCAAAGCCGCAGTGGGCGAGCGCGTGAAGGAAGCCGTGCTCAACGGCCCCGTGACCACCGCCAGCATGACCGCCGAAGAGGCCCAAGCGCAGATCACGTGCTCGCTGGACGATCCGGAGGGGTGTGAGATGTGTTCGGGGTAGGAGTCGACCCGACTGAATGAAACAAGGAAGAGCGGCTCGAAAGGCCGCTCTTCTTTATTCCTAATCTCCTGCTAAGAACCTCTCAAGAATGTGTGCCCGCCATAGTGCTTGGTCATTCCTCGAACACATGAACCCAGATGTATGGGTGCCATTAACCATACTGGCGCTTACATGGATCGGTAAATGGATCTATGACTACGTTCAAGAACAAAGGCGAATCAAACGACTGCTTAGATACTTCATGTTCTGCCTTACACAAACAGAAGAGACAGCAATCAATCATGTGCGCTACCTGCGAGCATTTCGTAGTGTTGTCATAAGCAAGGTTCCGCGGGATTTGACCATAGTGAAGATCAATTCAGGGGTCGCTCTCGAGTTGATTCAGGAAATTGGGTTCAAGGACCTCTATCTCGCGCACAGGAGGAAGGCCCGTAAGGAATTCTCAGTCCTTATCGCGAAGATTAAATTGGTTCCAGTCATTTTGAATAAATGCGAAGATGAAGTTGCTGAGTTTTTCGAGCGACAAAATTCCTCGCTATCCGCCTTCAATGGAACAATTGGTAAGCTCCAAGCCTTCCATAATGAACTTGCACTGTCGCTCGCTCGATCGGAATTGACTCAGGTTGATGAAGAGTATTTCCGACAGGTTGACCGGATACTCAGCACCTGGCAGAGAAGAGAAGATTACATGAACCCATTTGTGAAGCATGATTTGCTATTTAACGAATTACACAAAGTGCTACGATTGAATCCTGGACTCGTGAATTCAACGCTCTTCCGGCTAAACGAGATTTGGCAGGAAGGCAATCACTCATTCACAGACTACACTTCAAACAAGAAGAGGTTTGGCACTAGCTTCATTCTCGCTGCCATCGCCTTGAATAAAACCATTCGAGATATCCGCCGTTATCGAGAGATTAGTGGCTTCTAAGATACACATGCCGAATGTGCACATGGAGACTGAACTCTGAGTATGGAGTGCGGCTACAAATGCAGCTGACAGGCTGTAAGGTAACCGCAGGCAATACGAGGACTGAAACAAGCTTATGCTAAGGCGCCAACTATTCCTCAATGGAATTCTCTTGATCAAGCCTATGGAGGTGTCATATACGGTCGCTCTCTGGGCATCGCTTCAGCGCTTTGGCCGAATACTCTAGAGCCTTGGCATGGTTGCCCTCTTGCAAATAGCGTTCGCGCATCTTGAGCAGCGCCTCGATGACTGGACTGTCTTCCCCTAGGTCATCTGCATGAGCTGTAAAGTCAGACACCGGACTTGCGAAAAACTTGATGTAGATGATCCTTCCTGCAGCGAACAGGATGGCAATTATCGTTGTGGTGAGGAGGATTTCTGCAAAATCATTTTGATTCATGGAATCGAAGTTACACAACACGCTCGCTCTGTTCAAAACCTACGTAAAATAGATTTTGCGACCAGATAACATTGGGATACCTTTATCGGTATGGAATACAATAGTGCACGAGCTATGGTCTACGAGAAGTGGAATGACTGAAAAAGTTCTGAGGACCATATGGTGTTGGTAACACCGCCGTTTCATGAGGCGATGAAGAAGGAAGATCCCGACCCCACTATAAATGCAGGTGTAAGAGGAATCCACTACTTCATCGTCCCTGAAGGGTCAATCAAGGTGGAGGAGGGCGGGCATGCTCACTTTAAGGTGATGACCACGAAGGAGGCCATTGTGCACGCAAGACAGGAGGTGAGGTAGCCCCATCTGCGCGTAGCGTAGCCGTGCTCTGAGCGTAGCCTGCAGCTACGTTCGCCAAGAACTGATACATGGTAGCCTGTGGCTACCCTTGCGGCTCTCCTTCCGCCACTTCCTTACTCGCTGTTGACCGCAACGGCTTATTCGCAGCCTTGGCGATCACCTTGCGCGCTTCTTCTGCCTTTTCCCCTTCCACTACTTCGCGTTTCAGCACTTCGTTGGTCAACGAGGTCTTTATCTGTTCGGTCGTGATCTTGATGTCGGGTGATACACGGCGCAACTCGCGGCGGATGGTCTCCAGGCAGGCATCGCTCAGCACCACCGCGCCGAGGTAGAATCGGCTGAGCGCTTGTTTCTGGGCGTGGTAGTCGCCCAAGGCGGATCGTTGCCAGCCTTCCTTGCACCAGAGGTAGAGGTGGTCGAGGTCGCTTTCGGAACGGACATCGATCTTGGTGAAGTCGAGGTCCACCACCAGCTCGTGCTGGATGGGCTTGGTGAAATGCACATGGTACACGCACCAGCGCAAGCCGGTAGTGAGCAGCACCCAATCCACACCTTGGTTGGCAGCATAGTCCACCGCTTGTTTGATGTGCTGTTCTTTGAGGTCGATACCGACCGCCTTCACCTCGATCAGCGTGGTGAGCTTGCCATCGAGCTTGATGGCGAGATCGCAATAGGTGCCGCGAATGGCATACTCGCTGGTCACCTCGAAGTACTTATCGTACCCGAACACATCGGCCAGCATGTCCTTGATGATGGTGACGGTATCGGTCTCGCCGACATCACGCAGCTTGGCGGAAGCGAGGATGGGTTGATAGCGTTTAAGTCCGGTGATAAGGCGCTCGGCGACTTTTTTGGGGATAGCCATGGTATGGTGGTATGTACAGGTAAAGATGAGGAATTCCGGGCTGGACCACCCTATCTGGAGCTAACTCTTGCATAGCAACGTCAGCGCATCGGTATGTCATTGACTTGATCACTCTGGGCCGGAGGTGGAGTAGGGGCTGCTGCGCTTGATGCAGAGGGAACTACGAACCCCTTTGATGGACCACCGATGCTGAGGACATGATAGGCAAGTGTCCGCTGGAGGTCGTAGATATTGACTGAGCGATTGAATTTCTTCTGAACGCTAGGGGCGGCCTCACTGGATACCCAGATCTTCAACTCGGCATCGAGGTCGAAGGTGCCTGCGGTTTCAATGCTGAAGCGGGAGATACTCTTATAGGGAAGGCTGAGATACTCGACCTTCTTTCCGGTTAAACCTTGGACGTCCACCAGTATGAGTCTAACGTTCGTGAAGATGAAAACATCGCGCACAAGCTTGAAGCCTATCTCCACCTCTTCTCCTTGAAGGAAAAGTTGTCCGAATTCTTTTTGAAGGCTGGCAGGTTCCACTGATCCTGCATTTCCCAGTAGTGCATTGAATAAGCCCATCGTTCATGTGTTCATTGTGTCACCAAGGTAACTGAAATCCATTCAAACCTGCGTATGGTCTTCCACCGAATGGCGGAGACCCGGCGCCTCGAAAATGCATATCATTTCTTGGGCCAGTACTGTACTGTCACGGATCGCTTTTTCCAAACCAACACCGCATCGGTCGGACCGACTATTTTAGCCGTGTGAGACTAGAATGTCCCAAGTGCGGTGTCGGCATCAGCAAAGAGAACGTTGCTTTGCAGCAAGGGCTGGCGCGGTGTTCGAGCTGCGATGAGTACTTCCGCCTCGCTGCTCATCTTCGAACAGATGAGGAGATACGCCGCTCGAAAAAGCCGCTCGATACCAAGGTGGTCATTGATCAGCAGCAGCGCAGCGTGTGGATACCGGCGCGGGGTATGAATGCGGGTATGTTATTCCCGTTGATTTTCGTGGCTTTCGGTCTGTGGTCCTTCATCGCTGGCTTGGTCGGTGGCAGGGACACGATATCCACGTTCATCGTCCTTCTTTTCCCCGCGATCGGAGCGGCCATGATGGTGCCTAGCTTCACCAACATCAGCGTCGTGGTGGGCGGGACCATTTCGGTGACTTGGATGGCCTTTGGTTTCGTGCGCACCAGAAAGGGCAGCACAAGGCAGCTGATGCGTATCGCTGAGAACACGGCCTATCATCGCAACTATCAGCCGGTGTATGGGGTCGGCCTCTTTTTCAAGGAGGGCACCACCATCACCTTTGGTGCAGAGTTGCGGGAAGAGGAGCGGAAATGGCTGATCGGCGAACTTCAGGAGTTGACCCTTCAAGCGCTGGCTGCAGGGGCATGAATCTACAGTGCGCACACTAACATGGCGCGCAGCCACAGGCCTGCCGGCCGAAGGCATGGCTACGGAGGGCCTACGTTGTTGCGCTTCCGCCGTACGGTGGACGCGCAGATCAGGGCCTACATCGAGAAACGTAGCCGCAGGTTTACCTGCCTCAGGCGCGGCTGCGCGCAGAGCAGATTTCTCTATCGGGCGTCATTCTTCCAGCGCATCGTAGGTGCATTTAGAGCCTGAAGAGCTCATGGGTTGCGCCATTCGTCGGTCAGTAATCGATCGCGAAGTACGTTGTATCGAAATGTCCTGTAAGGACCACCTGTGTGACGGTTGGTCCGATCAACAGGTCAGTACAGGCGGAGGATTGCCGTGTTCCATAACGTATTGTTTTAGGGTATACGGCTGGGACTTCGAAATAGCGATAGTGGAACTCGTTATCATCCGGGGCATCCAGGTCCATATAGCAACTAATGCATGGATCTACTCCACTGATCTGATACCAGAGATCCATGCTTTCCGGAGGGCACCCGACTAGTGGGGTCAGCCTGCGGATGACTAGCGCCAAGGTCGATCGCCCGTACAACTGGATGTCAACCTGCTGTTCTCCAAGACCCGAACGCACCCTTGCATAGGCCTCGTAGAAGTAGTCCGGGTGTTCGAAGAGGAAGCGTGTATCCGCACCTTTGTAGGGCGGCACGGTGTGGATGAATTGGAATACCCCGTCAGGACCCGTTGTGTCGACTATTTGCCTTTCCACGCCTCTGCCGACCACGATCTTCGTAACAGTCACCCCGGCCAAAGGTTGTTTCGTGTATTGGTCAACAATACGGAAGTGATACTCCGTGGGGATCGGGGGGTCTTTCTTGCATGAGTGCAGGAGTACACTTGCGCAAGAGACAATGACGGCAAAGGCAATGCGAGCGGCCTGCAAGGGAATGAGTGCGGTTGTACCGATAAATGTAATCCCATTTCATCCTTGAGGATGGGTTTGTGGAATTCCTATCGGGAAGTGTGGCCATATGGCCAAGGGCAGAGTAAACAATTTAGGGACATTGCAGGGTCTTTTAGACCACGGCAGGGTCTTCCCCAAACCTGCGCCGGGTCTCTCGAAGAGGACCCAGCGCCACGGAGTGCCTCATAAGCTGTCAGTGCGCTCTGTGATCTGATAGTGTTCTGTCGCATGATGCTGCATCAAGCGCACTGCGATCTTCATCCGTGTAAGCCGCTCGATAGCTGTGGCGAGAGGAACATGGTAGAAATGGACGTTGGCCCAATGGTTGACCGTGCCGGAATAGTCTATCAGATCAATTCCTGTGAAGAGGAACATGTCCAACTCACCTGGTGTCATTCCAGCGACTTGTTCCACTGCACGCTTATGTCCATCGAGAAAAACGCGCAACGCCTCGGCAGAATTCTTGTGCTGTGTTGGTCTGCCTGGCTCTTTTCCGATCAGCGTGTCGCTCAACAGTGACTGGTCATAGTATTCATCCGTTCCTGGATCGAGCTGAGCGTCGCTCCGCTTATCCACTAACCCGACCGAAGCGAACAACACCGACTCTAGTTGTTCAATGTGGGTGATCGATGAATCAGAAAGTGCAGCGACAGTAATGTCGGCCGCCGTCTTCGCTGAATCCGTGACCTGGGTTAACTCATTGACACGCTTGAATTCGCCACGTGCTTCCATCATTTCCCACCACAGCATTTCACGTTCATGCGAGCAACCTTGAAGAAGGAGCCCTGTGATGAATAAGACGAAGCAAGGCTTAAACATGTTCGAATGTAAACGATCCAGTTTGCCTTCATTGCACGGCCCCCCAACTGCGCGTAGCGTGGCCGCGCATCTGAGCGTAGCCTGCGGCTACGCTCGACGAGAACAGGAACATGGTAGCGATGCCTTCGGCAAGCAGGTCTGTGGCTACCCTTGCACCCACTAACATGGTGCGTAGCCAAAGGCTACGAAGGGCCTACGTTGTTGCGCGTCCGCCGTACGGTGGACGCACAGAGCAGGGCCTACGCTGTTTGCGTAGCTACACGGCCACTCACAGGCGTGTGGCACAGGCCAGTGGCTGGTCAAGTCTGGAAAAAGAAGCGCGCCGGGTGTGCCTCCGGCGCGCTGAGCAAAGAAGACGGACCGCTTCGGTCATTCCTTCAGGAGCGTCCGTGTGGTGCTACGCTGACCCTTGTCCACCACGGTTACCGCATAACAGCCGGGTGCTAGGTCGGCCACATCAAGGCTGATGGGGCCTTGTGCGAACCCGCGTTCTTGCCGGATGTTCCGGCCGTAGGCATCGTGAAGCTCGATGTGCTCGATAAACCCATCCTCGGGAACGATGGTGATGCGATCGGCCGTTGGGTTGGGGTACAGCTGGAAGGGCGGTCCCGCAAGGGTCTCGTTCACGCCGATACCTGTGCCGGAGAGTCCGAGGAACATCCAGTCCAAGTCGGGGTCCAGTGCATCCTCCTGAGCATAAAGGAGCTTGATCCGATCAGCACCGTCGGCAATGATCCATGTGAGCCCCGAACCGTACGATAGGAGCGATGGTGTCACGAGTTGACTTCCGGCTGCCCCGAAAGCCGGTTCCACCATTCCATTGGATCCGTACCGTGTTAAGAGCACGTGGTACTGATCTTGATCATCGGTCATTCGATAGGCCACCACTATTCGGCCCTCCGGATCGACGTCGATCAATTTGCCGGTCGGGTCGTAGGCCGGTTGGTGCGTGATCATGGTCTCGGCTATGCCGTTGAGGCCGAATGTGATATCCGGGACACCCGAGCTCAGCAGGCGGATAATGACGCGCTTACCGGGAGTGAAGAGGAGTGCGAGTATCCGGCCTTGTGCATCCAGGGCGACATCGAAGATGGCGTAAGGCCATTGATAGGGTGCAGGGTAGTAACCCAGGCCGTTGTTGAAGGTGTCGTCGACCAAGCCATCCGCATCGATCCTGATCAGATGCCGAACTTGGGGTTCGTTCACGACCTGTGTGGTGGCCAGGATGGAGCCGTCCACCATGGGCCACCATAGGCCTGGTATACAGGGTGTGGTCAGCAAGTTATTCGTGTATGTTGGATCAAGAGAGCCATCGAGTAATAGACGGATGGTTTGTATGCCCCCCTCTTCTGGAGTTAGGCCCGCAAGTGCGTTACCTGATGCAAGGATCTTTCCATCATCGGTCACAGTCATCCGCCCCACGTTGTCCAGGCCCTCTGCCTGAAAGAACCCGTTCTCGCCAAAGGAGTCATCGGGGATGCCGTCGTGATCCAGCCGTAATACGAAACCTCTTGGTATGGCATTGGCTCGAGACCCACACAGCAAGAGTTTTCCATCGGCCTGCACCGCGATGTCCTCCAAATAGACATCGTTGAACTGTACCCGGCCATCGATGCCGAAGTCGGGGTTGGGTGTTCCGTCGGCAAGGAGGTGGACTACGTAGGATGCCGTTAGATGGATGTTCATTTTCACGAAGAAGCTACCGTCGTGGCTGCGTGCAACCCGATGGTAAGCACTCGTGAACGACCCATCTAGTGGTACGCGTCCTTGATCGCCGAAGCTCACATCCGGCAGGAATTGCGCCCATAGATGCAAGCTGCTCAACAAGGCAAGTAGGAGTAGTGCATGTTTCATGATCTCAGTGGTTTAAGTTCCTACCGAAGCTAGGTGCACATCAAGGCGATCGCACTGGTCGATGAGGGTTCGGTGGATGAGACCTAGCCAGTGGTCGTTATGTGCACTGGAAGGGGATGTGTGTCCGCTTGCTTGCGCAGTTACCCAACTGCGCGTAGCGTAGCCGTGCTCTGAGCGTAGCCTGCGGCTACGCTCACCGAGAACAGGAACATGGTAGCCATGCCTTCGGCAGGCAGGCCTGTGGCTACCCTTGCGCAGTCATTTATGGTGCACAGCCACAGGCAATCATTAGCCTACTTTGTTGCGCGCAGCCGCAGGTTTACCTGCCGAAGGCACGGCTACGCGCAGCGCAGCGGCATGACCGGGCTCGAGCTGGACACACGCTTGGTTCGCCCTATCGTTCTTCCACCACGAACCGCCGCACGACCTGCATACGCCCATCATTCCACTCCAGCAGGTAGACGCCATCTGGAAGATCCACCGCGATCGGTCGATCACCGGTGAGGATGCCGAGGTCCGTACGAACGCGGCCGGAAGCATCGAGAAGACGGACATGACCCCGACCAAGTCCGGTGAACAAGGCTTGGCCGCTGTGTACCGGGTTCGGATAGAAGGTGGAAGTGGTCTCGAACTCACTCACTGCATTGACGATCTCTTCTTGGAGCCGCACATAGAACGTTGCTGCGTTTTGGGCGGTATCGTTCAACACCTCCGTTCCGGGATCAAGGTCCACCACGTCGATGGAATAGCCCGAGGCCAGGATCACATCGGCACCATCGAGGTACAGGCCACGGGGAGTTTGGCCGCTTGTCCCACCGATGGTGAGCACGCTG
>JAEUSY010000058.1 GCA_016788295.1 Flavobacteriales bacterium | reverse complement strand
CACACCGATGCAGTGGCCGCCCACCAGGCCCGGCTGGAACTTGAGGAAGTTCCACTTGGTGCCCGCGGCCTCCAGCACATCGTAGGTGTTGATGCCCATGCGGTTGAAGATGATCGAGAGCTCGTTGATCAGGGCGATGTTCACGTCGCGCTGGGTGTTCTCGATGATCTTGGCGGCCTCGGCCACCTTGATGCTGGCCGCGCGATGCACACCGGCCTTCACCACCAGTTCATACACCTTGGCGATCAGTTCGGCGCTTTCGGGATCGCAGCCGCTGCTCACCTTCACGATGCTCTCCAGCGTGTGTTCCTTGTCGCCCGGGTTGATGCGCTCAGGGCTATAGCCCACCTTGAAGTCCTCCACGAACTTCAGATCGCTGAGGCGCTCCAACAGGGGCACGCAGTCCTCTTCGGTGCACCCGGGGTATACGGTGCTCTCATAAACCACCACGTCTCCCTTCTTCAGCACCTGGCCCACCGTGCGCGTGGCACCCAACAGCGGTCCCAGATCGGGGATGTTCTGCTGGTCGATCGGCGTAGGCACGGCCACAATGAAGAACTCCACGTCCTTCAGGTCGTTCAGGTCGGCGGTGAAGTGGATGTCGCAGCCTTCGAACTCGGAGGCATCCAGCTCGTTGCTCGGGTCCTCGCCACGGCGCATCATGTCCACGCGCTTCTGGTTGATGTCGAAGCCCACCACGCGGATCTTGCGCGCAAAGGCCAACGCAATGGGAAGACCCACGTAGCCAAGGCCGATCACGGCCAGTTTCGCCTCCTTCGTCAGCAGGCGGTCATACAGACTGCTCATCCCTTTTCTGGTAAATGCGTTCTATGATCTCCACCACCTTCAGGCCTTCCAGCGCATTGGTGGTCATGGTGTTGCGGCCCTTCAGGGTGTCCACCACGTTATCTATGATGTAGCCGTGGTTGTTGGCGCTGCCCTTGTAGGCCCCGTAATCGTTGGCGGGGTTGGTGGGTGCCAGGTCCGGCATGGTGTAGTCCTGTATGTGGCAGTGTTCCACCTGGTCCATGTACTGGCCGCCGATCTTCACGCTGCCTTTCGAGCCGATGATGGTCATGCTGCTCTCCAGGTTCTTGTCCCACACGGCGGTGCTGTAGTTGAGGCAGCCCATGCCGCCGTTGAGGAAGCGGAAGTTCACCAGGCCGCTGTCCTCGAAGGTCGTCAGGTCCTGGTGGTTGAAGTCGGCGAACTTGCCCTGGATGTCGGTGATGTCGCCGAACAGCCAGTACATGATGTCGATGAAGTGGCTGAATTGCGTGAAGAGCGTGCCGCCATCGAGGTCGGCCGTGCCTTTCCAACTGCCCGGCTTGTAGTAGCGGGCATCGCGGTTCCAGTAGCAGTTCACCTGCACCAGGTGGATATCGCCGAGCAGGCCCTGGTCCACCACGCCTTTGATCCACTGGCTGGGCGGCGAGTAGCGGTTCTGCATCACCCCGAACACGGTGCGGTGCATCTGCAGGGCTTTGTACAGGATGTCCTCACAACCCGCCTTGGTGAGGGCCATGGGCTTTTCGCAGACCACATGCTTGCGGGCCTCCAGTGCCTTGATGCTCTGAGGCGCGTGCAGGCCGTTGGGCGTACACACGTTCACCACATCGATGCCCGGCACCTCGGCCAGCATGCGGTCCATATCCTGGAAGAAGGGCACTTGAATACCTTCCACGCCGGCCTCTGCGGCAGTTCGCACGTCACAAAGTGCCACCAACTCGGCCTCGGGATGCCGCTGGATCATCTCCGCATGGCGCTTGCCGATGTGGCCGCAGCCGACCACGGCGAACTTGATCCGGTGTTCAGTTGGTAGGGCCATGGTCAGGCAGTGCGGGTAACTTTACCATTGGTCAATGCGTAACGCTGTCCGCTCTCGAGGCAGGTGGCTTCGCCGTTGGCGTCGAACTTCAGCTTGTGGCCATACTCGCTCATCCAACCGCTATGACGCGCAGGGTTGCCTACCACCAACGCGTAGTCCGGCACTTCCTTGGTGACCACCGCCCCGGCACCGATGAAGGCGAAGCGCCCGATGTCGTGCCCGCAGACGATGGTGGCGTTGGCCCCGATGGAGGCGCCCTGCTTCACCAAGGTGCGCAGGTATTGGTCGCGGCGGGCCACGGCGCTGCGCGGATTGATCACGTTGGTGAACACCATGCTGGGGCCGAGGAAGACGTCATCCTCGCACTCCACGCCGGTGTAGATGCTAACGTTGTTCTGCACCTTCACGTTGCGGCCCAGCTTCACGCCTGGGCTCACCACCACGTTCTGCCCGATGTTGCAGCCATCGCCAATGGTGCAGCCCGGCATGATGTGCGAAAAGTGCCAGATGCGCACGCCCTCACCAATGGTGCAGCCCTCGTCGATGACGGCAGTGGGATGTGCGGAAAAGCCCATGTGTTTAATTCGCCATGAGCCCATGTGCTTATGGACCCACGCCGATAGGGCTGCGAAGGTACCGAAGCAGCAGCGGATGCCGAAAGGCGGATATCAGGCGCGCCCGGAGGTCCAGAGCAAGTGATCGACAACGCCATCGACCACGTTCACATCGGACAACATACCCGCCTCTGCCAAGGCTTTCACAACACCTTCGAGCATGGTGGTATCGGGTGCACCGCCTATGCTCCAGCGCACTCCTCCGAACCACTGCCGGGCATCCTCCAGGTCCATCTTGTAGCGCTGTGCCACCATTTCGGGCGCGGTCTTCTTTTCCATCAGCCCACGCGCTTGGTCGCGGACCACTTTCAGCACGCGTTCCACTTCGCGGGGGTGTTCGGCCAGTGCGGCCTCGGTAGCCACCACCACAAAGGCGGGCCACGGTGAACGGTGTTCGTCCACTCGGCGCAACAGGCCAGCGTCCACGGCAGGTTTCGTGGTGAACTTCTCCCAAAGGAAGGCCATGCGTTCGGTGGTCCGCAGCCGCTCCACGGCGCCGGCCATGTCGTTCACCACCACCAGGTCGGTGTCCTTGGGTGTGCAGCCATGGGCCTGCGCATAGGCCACAGCGGCCAAATGGCTACCCGAGTTCAGCCTGCTGATGGCGTAGGGCACATCCTTGATGTCGGCAGGTGTCGCAATAGGCGATGCCGCTCCCACATGCACACCCCACGTGAGCGGGGTGTCCACATAGTGTCCAATGATCCGGTACGGACCGCCACGCAGGATATCGCGCACGGCTCCCTCAGTGACCAAAATGGCCAGGTCGAGTTCACTGTTGCGCAGCATGGTGCACATGCGCCCGGTGCCCTCCGGCACGGTATGCCACTTCAACTCCACCCCTGCACGCACAAAGGCGCGGCGCTCCAAGGCCAGCATCCACGGCAGGTTGAAGTGCTCAGGTACGCCGGCAATGCGCAGGGGTAGCAGGTCAGTGCCCGCTTGTGCGGCGCTCGTTATGGAAGCGGGGATCTTCACGCGTGCCCGATGGCTCCGTTGGGTGGAACGCTTAGCGACCGGGGGATCAGGTCGCTGCGGCCGATCACTTCCGCACGTACCCCTCGAAGCTGAAGTGTTCCTTCTCGTTCAGCTCGTCGGGTGTAAGGCTCTTGAAGTAGTCGTAAGTGATCTTCAGGCCATCGGCGCGGCTCACCTTCGGCTCCCAGTTCAACAGTTTGCGGGCCAGGGTGATGTCCGGCTGGCGCTGCATGGGATCGTCAGTGGGCAGGGGCTTGTAGATCACCTTCTGCGTGGTGCCCGTGAGCTTGATGATCTCCTCGGCGAACTGCGCAATGGTGATCTCTCCGGGATTGCCCACGTTCACAGGACCGGCGTAGTCGCTGAGCAGCAGGCGATAGATGCCCTCCACCAGATCGTCCACGTAGCAGAAGCTGCGCGTTTGCGAACCATCGCCGAACACGGTGAGGTCCTCGCCACGCAATGCCTGGCCAATGAAGGCGGGCAGCACCCGACCGTCGTTCAATCGCATGCGCGGGCCGTAGGTGTTGAAGATGCGCACGATGCGCGTCTCCAGCCCGTGGTAGGTATGGTAGGCCATGGTGATGGCCTCCTGGAAGCGCTTGGCCTCGTCGTACACACCGCGCGGGCCAATGGGGTTCACATGGCCCCAGTAGCTCTCTGTCTGCGGATGCACCTGCGGATCGCCGTACACCTCGCTGGTGCTGGCCACCAGGATCCGTGCGCCCTTCGCCTTCGCGAGGCCCAGCAGGTTGTGCGTGCCCAAGGAACCCACCTTCAAGGTCTGGATGGGGATCTTCAGGTAGTCGATCGGGCTGGCGGGACTGGCGAAGTGCAGGATGTACTTCAGATCGCCCGGAACATGTACAAAGGTGCTTACATCGTGGTGGTAGAACTCGAACTGCTCCAGCTTGAAGAGGTGCTCGATGTTCTTCAACCGACCCGTGATCAGGTTGTCCATGCCGATCACATGGTAACCTTCCTTGATGAAGCGGTCGCAGAGGTGCGAGCCGAGGAAACCGGCGGCGCCGGTGATCAGTACACGTTCACGTTTCTGGGCCATGGTCCGTCGCTTAGACGTTCGCGGTCTTCTTCGAACCCACCGTCTGGCGTCCCACGCTCACGTAGGTGTAGCCCAGGCCGTTCATCTCGTCCAGGTCGTACAGGTTGCGTCCGTCGAAGATCACCTTGTCCTTCAACAGTTCGCCCACACGCTTGAAATCAGGCGTGCGGAACAGTGCCCATTCCGTGGCGATGATCAATGCATCGGCACCGTTCAGCGCCTCATACTCATCGTTGGCGAAGTTGCACTTGTCGCCCTTCACCTTCTTCACGTTGGCCATGGCCTCGGGATCGAAGGCGGTGACCGTGGCACCGGCGGCCGTCAGCGCATCGATCACATACAGGGCGGGTGCCTCGCGGATATCGTCGGTATCGGGCTTGAAGGCCAGCCCCCACAGGGCGAAGTGCTTGCCTTTCAGATCACCGCCGAAGTGGGCCTTGATCTTGGGGATGATCGAGGTCTTCTGGAGCTCGTTCACCTCCATCACGCTCTTGATGATCTGGAACTCGTAGCCGGCATCGTTGCCGCTCTTGGCCAGGGCCTGCACATCCTTGGGGAAGCAGCTTCCGCCGTAGCCGATGCCCGGGAACAGGAAGCGCTTGCCGATGCGGGTGTCGGTACCCATGCCGATGCGCACCTTGTCCACGTCGGCACCCACACGCTCGCAGAAGTTCGCGATCTCGTTCATGAAGGTGATCTTGGTGGCCAGGAAGGCGTTGGCGGCGTACTTGGTCAGCTCCGCGCTGCGCTCATCCATGAAGATGATGGGGTTGCCCTGGCGCACGAAGGGCTTGTACAGGTCCTCCATCACTTTCTGGGCGCGGGCGCTACTGGTGCCCACCACCACGCGGTCGGGCTTCAGGAAATCGTCCACAGCGAATCCTTCGCGCAGGAATTCGGGGTTGCTCACCACGTCGAAGAGGTCCTCCTTGGCGTTCTTGGCCAACGCGGCATGCACCTTTTCGGCAGTGCCCACCGGCACGGTGCTCTTGTCCACGATCACCTTGTAGTCGGTGATGATCTTGCCCAGGTCGTCGGCCACGCCCAGCACGTACTTCAGGTCGGCACTGCCGTCCTCGCCAGGGGGCGTGGGCAGCGCGAGGAAGATGATCTGGGCGTCCTTGATGGCGCTGGCCAGATCGGTGGTGAAGCTCAGGCGGCCCTGGCGGATATTGCGCTCAAAGAGCACATCGAGGTGCGGTTCGTAGATGGGCACCTTGCCATCCTTCATCATCTGCACCTTGTTGGCGTCGATGTCCACGCAGATCACGTGGTTGCCCGTTTCAGCGAAGCAGGTGCCGGTCACCAGCCCTACGTATCCTGTTCCTACTACTGCGATATTCATGGGTGATGGTTGGGGCCGAGCATGATCGGCCCGTACGTTTAAGAGTTGAAGAAGCGCTTCACCGTGGTGGTGATGTGCGTCAGTTGTTCGTTGTCGAGTTCGGTGCTCATGGGGAGCGAGAGCACCTCGTGGGTGATGGCCTCCGTTACCGGCAGCGATCCCTCCCCGAAGCGGGCGGACCGATAAGCGTTCTGCAGGTGACAGGGCACTGGGTAATAGATCATGGCTGGTACGCCATTTTCCTCCAAATGTTTCTTCAGGGCATCGCGTTGGCCACCGGCCACCTTCAGCGTGTACTGGTGGAACACGTGCGTACTGTTGGCGCTGCGCTCTGGTGTGGAAAGCCCCGGAATGCCCTTGAAGGCCTCGTCGTAAAAGGCGGCGGCAGCATTGCGGGCCTTGCCGTAGTCGTCCAGATGGCGCAGCTTGATCCGCAGGATGGCGGCCTGCATGCTGTCCAGGCGGCTGTTCACGCCCACCACCTCGTGGTAGTAGCGCACATCGCTGCCGTGGTTGCACACGCGGCGCAGCTTCTTGGCCAGTTCATCGTCGTTGGTGAAGATCGCCCCGCCATCGCCGTAGCAGCCCAGGTTCTTGCTGGGGAAGAAGCTGGTGGTGCCCACATGGCCAATGGTGCCGGCCTTTTTCACGGTGCCATCGGGGAAGGTGTAGTCGCTGCCCACGGCCTGGCAGTTGTCCTCGATCACGTACAGCCCGTGCTCCTTGGCCAGGTCCATGATGGCGGCCATATCGGCGGTCTGCCCGAACAAGTGGACCGGCACAATGGCCTTGGTCTTCGGGGTGATCTTCCGCTTGATATCGGCCGGATCGATGTTGAAGGTGCCGGGCAGCACATCGGCGAATACGGGCGTAAGGCCCAGCAGACCGATCACTTCCACCGTGGCCACGAAGGTGAACGAGGCCGTGATCACCTCATCGCCCGGCTTCAGGTCCAGGGCCATCATGGCGATCTGCAGGGCATCGGTGCCGTTGGCGCAACCAATGGCGTGCTTCACGCCCAAGTGGGCGGCCAGCTCCTGCTCCAAGTGCTTCACCTCGGGACCATTGATGAACGCCGCGCTCTGCATCACGCCCAGCACGGCCTGGTCCACTTCGGTCTTGATCTTTTGGTACTGGCCGACAAGGTCGACCATCTGGATGGGCTTCATGGGGTACTGGTCGTGCGCTGCGGCCCATCGGCAGAACGAAAGGGCATCTTGAGCGGGCGCGAAGATAGTGGATGAGGGATGGCAGGGGAATGACCTTGGCAAGGGGTGGGCAGGTGAAGTGCGCGACCCATCGATCCAATTAGAGCACACCCTCAAAGGCCCACTCAACACGGAGCAGGCGGTCGGACATGTATACCGAGCCGCCTATTCTGCGAGATAGAGCATGAACATTTTGACGGCTAACCAATTAGCTTCACCACCGGCCACACCATTCGACGGCGCATTTCACGAGCATCACTTAACTATGTATAACCAACGTATGGACGCGATTTGTAGAAACTCCACCAGAATACGCCTTGTATGTCTATTCGGGGCCTTGGCTTGCATTTGCAGTTTGGCCACGGCCCAACCCTATTGGCGAGGCTTAGGCAATGGCACCATTGGCCCCACTTCCATTCAGACCTTATACGGGGATGAAGCCTCCGGTCGCCTATTAGCTGGAGGAACCTTCATGTGGATCACCAACGAGAACGACACGGTTCTGGGTATGGGACAAGCTGCTTGGAATGGCAGTCGTTGGGACAGCTTGGCGCATCGTATTCAACCGATCTCAGGCAACAATTCTGCTCAACCAACGCATTGGTTTCTTCGCTACGGAGGCGATCTATATGCCTGCGGGAGTTTTTCCTTTTTAACCGATGAAGGTCTTTGGAATCGTCGCTTTGCTCGACTGAACATGGATGAGCAACGATGGGAGGCCCTCGAATGCACCCATCTGACAACAAGTGGTTTGCAAACATTGGTCCCGAAAGAGCCACAAACCACGCTCTACGCCACCGGCTTTAAGGGCACCGTTTGCAACTACCCTGAGAGTTGCGTCTTCCGCTATGATGGCCAAGCGTTCTACACTTGGGAACCTTTTGAGCTAATACCAAGCAACCCGGACAATTACATCGGCCACGTCTTTGATTTTCTTGGACATACATACATTACCGGCTCCTTCAGAGACCCGCTCGGACCAGGCTTTGTTGACTTTCTGCGTTTCGATGGAAGTGCATGGGAGCATGTGCCTGGGTGGGATGCTGCCGCTACGATCAAAACGATCAGCATCAGGAATGACACGCTATACATTGGGGGCACCTTCCGTGAAGCAGGTGGAGGTCCCGGAAATCTCATCGCCTATTTCGACGGCACCACATGGAACAACATGGGCGGCGGTTTGGACTACACCCCAGTGCCCATGAGCGCAACCGTGCTCGATCTGGAATGGTTCAACAACGAACTCTATGTTGGAGGCATGTTCAATGTGGCAGGCGAGATCCCGGTGGAAGGGCTTGCTGTTTGGAAAGGCGACCGCTGGTGTCGGCTACCGGGTGATTTTGCGAGCAACCAATGGAACAGTGCCAAGATCCTCGACATTACCGTATGGCGCGACAGCCTCTACATCTGCGGTGGCTTCATCTCCATTGATGGCGAGCCGATCCGACAAGTAGCCCAATACATCGGTGGCGATGCAGTGGGTGATTGCAGCCTGCCGGTAGCAGTCAACGAACAGATCTCCGCCCCGACCTTCACCCTCTCCCCCAACCCCACCAACGGCACGCTTCGCTTACAAGGCCTGCCCGCAGAAGCGAGGCGTCTGTTGGTACGTGATGCGCTGGGTCGTGTGGTGCATGTACAGACCACCAACCTGTACCAATTGGAACTGGGTCATCTTCCAGCGGGCACCTACCTGGTGCATGTGTTGGATGCGGGCGGCGGGCTAAGCGGGCAGGCGCGGTTCGTGCGGTACTGAGGCGGGCGCGGGCGGCCGCATGGCGTGTGGCCCCCCCCTACTAACTTCGCCCCATGCGCCTTTTGGCACTGCCCCTTTTCCTGTTGCTGCTGCTGCCCCTGCGCGGCACTGCCCAAGTGCGCGATAGCAGCCTGGCCATGACCCTGGTGTCCGTGAGCTATGCCTACCAAGTGCCCGGTGGCGATATGGCCCTGCGGTTCGGGGCCAACAGCAACCTGGGCATCAGTGTGCTGTACAAGACCCGCAGCAATTGGACCTTCAGCGCGGAGGCCGGTTTCATGTTCGGCGACCAAGTGACCGAGCCGGGCATTCTGCTGAACACCCTGAACAGTGCCGGGCAACTGGTGGACCAGGACGGACTGATGGCCGACGTGTTCCTGTACGAGCGCGGCTATGGCATCTACCTCACGGCCGGGCGGCTGTTCCCCATCATTGGCCCGAACCCCAACAGCGGCCTGCTGCTGAAAGCGGGCGGTGGTTACCTGCGCCACAAGGTGCGCGTGCAGACCCAGAAGAACGTGGTGCCCCAGGTGGAGGATGAATACCTGGAGGGCTACGACCGCCTTACCGCAGGCCCATCCGGACTGCTTTACCTCGGCTACCAGCACACCGGCAACAAGCGCCTGATCAACTTCCACGTGGGGCTTGAACTGCAAATGGGGTTCACCACATCGCTGCGGGCCTTCAACTTCGATACCGAGCAGTACAACAGCGACAGCCGCTTCGACCTGCTCTCGGGCATCCGTGTGGGGTGGTCGCTGCCGATCTACCGCCAGCACGACGACCGGTACCACTACTACTGATGTCGTTCCTACCCGCACTGGGCACCGGCCTCTACCACCTCGGCGTTCGGCTTGCGGTGCCCATTGTACCCAAGGCACGGCAGTGGGTGGACGGCCGCAAGGGCCTTTGGCAACGCCTGGAGGCCAAGCGCGACCAATTGCAAGGCTGCCTGTGGATGCACTGCGCCAGCGTGGGCGAGTTCGAGCAGGGACGGCCTGTGCTGGAAGCGATAAAGGCCGCGCGGCCGGACCTGCCGGTGCTGCTCACCTTCTTCAGCCCCAGCGGCTACGAGGCCCGCAAGGACCTGGCCTCCGCAGCAAAAGGCGCATTGGTAACGCATGTGGAGTACCTGCCGCCGGACAGTGCCGCGAACGCACAGCGCCTGCTGCAACTGTTGAAGCCGCGCACGGTGCTGTGGGTGAAGTACGAGTTCTGGCCCAACTACCTGCACGCGCTGAAGGCCGCACAGGTGCCGGTACACCTGGTATCCGGGATATTCCGGCCCGGCCAACCGTTCTTCCAGTTCTTTGGCGGTGCGTGGCGGTCCATGCTGGGCTGCTTCACGCACCTGTTCGTGCAGGACGAGGCATCGCGGGAACTGCTCGCGGGCATCGGTGTAACGAACACCACTGTGAGCGGCGATACGCGGTATGATCGGGTGGCCGCGATCGTGCAGGCCAATGAGGAACTGCCATTGGCCACGGCCTTTGGCGGCGACCATTTGGTGGTGATCGCTGGCAGCACCTGGCCGGCGGATGAAGCGCTGTTGCTGGAGGCCTTTCAGTTGCTCGGCCGCACGCCGAAATTGATCGTGGTGCCGCACGAGCTGGATGCCCCGCACCTGCGCTCCATTGAACTGCGGTTCGCGAAGCCCTTGGCACGGTGGACCGAACTGGAGCATTCGCCCACAGAGAGCGTGCGCCACACCTTGGGCCATGAAGCCAGCGCCACACTGCTGGTGGACCGCATGGGGCTATTGGCGCGTCTGTACCGCCATGGCCACATCGCCTACGTGGGCGGCGGCTTCGGAGACGGCATCCACAGCCTGCTGGAAGCCGCTGCCTGGGGGCTGCCCGTGCTCTTTGGGCCGCGCCACCGCAAGTTCGCCGAGGCACAAGGCCTTATTGATGCGGGGGGCGGGTTCGAGGTGCGCAATGCACGCCAACTGGCCGACATGCTGGAGATCCTGCTCCGCGATGCGGAAGTGCGTCGCGAAGCATCGGACGCCGCACGGCGACATGTGCAGGACCGCATTGGGGCCACACGCACGGTGGCCGCGCAGGTGCTCGCTGGTCTGTGAGCGCTACTTACCGGCCTCCTTGCTGAACTCGATCTTCACCGGGAGGAAACGCCCACCGAAGATCTTCTCGGTTCCCAATGCGAAGTACTCGCTGGCACCAGTGCGCACCAACTCCCAGCCGCTGATGTAGTCCTCGTTCTTGTCGCTGCGCAGCACGGGCTTGATCTTGAAGCCGCCCTTATCGTCGAAGGCCACGTAAGCGGAGTACGGGTTCTTGATGTGCTTGGAGCTGATCTTGTCGCCTGCTTTGCGCCGCTCGGCCATCTCCTCGCTGTCCAACATGAACAGGTAGAGCTGGTCGGCATACTCGGCACAGAACACCCGGCCTATGATCATGCTACCACTCGCCACCCAACGGCGGAACACCGTGGACCACCGCTCGCGGCCATCCTTCTCCAGGCAGCGCACCTGCACAGGGCCATGCACATACCGCGTGGTCTGGCGCCCTTGCGAGTCAGTGACCACAGCGACGTAGAACACCTCGTTCACCAGGAAGAAGCTGCCATCGCTGCGCGGGATCAGGGCCAGTACATCGGTGTTGTAGTCCATGCGGCCTTTGTCCTTGGCCTCGGCCTTGGTGTCCTCGCCGTCATCGGCCTCACCCTCGAGGCCCGTTCCCGTGAAGGGGATCACCACCGTATTGGTCTGTTCGGTGCTGCCCGCCTTGAACACCACCACGAAGTTGCCCAGCTTTTTCTGTTTCTTCTCCGATTCGGCCCCATACACACCGGCGCACACCACGCGGTCGTCATTGGTGTGCTGCAACATGGCACTGGTGGGGAAGTTCAGGCCAGGGAGCTTCACAGGGGACTCCTGCACACCTTCACCGGTGGTCACGAAGAGCTTCAATTCGCTCTTGTTCTTACTGCCCTTCGTCTCCTCACGCTCCAACTCGTTCTTCACCACGAAGTAGGCGTTCCCGTGGTCATCCACTTCCAGGTCCTCGATGCTCGACTTCTTGGCCTTGGCGTTCACATTGGCCACTTGCTGCCACTTCACGGACATGTCCTTGCCGATCACGGCCAGCAGGTAAATGGCCTCGCCGGTCTCTTTGCTCCTGATCTCCGGGCTGGCCACCAACATGAAGGATGAATCGCGCGAGATGGTGACGAAATAGGGTTCGCGCATCGCCGATCCCGCAGCCACGATCAAGGGCTTCTTGTCCTTCGCCTTGGCGGCCCAGGTCAACACGGGATCATAGCTGCGCGACAGTTTGGTAAGCGCGGGATCCTGGGGCTGGTAATGCACCGTAACACCGTTGTCACTGATGGAATGGCCAATGAGCATGGGCATGCCAGCGAAGTAGACCAATGCATCCACCTTCACTTCCTCGCCATTGCTCGACTTGGTATTGGGCTCCTGGCTGCGCACATAGGTGAGCTTGTTGCGGTCGTACAGGTCCAGCGTGGTCTTCAACGTGCCGAACGCGCGCACATCGAACTCGCCACTGCGCATCATCATGATGTGGTTGGGGCCTGAGCGCACCATGCCCACCGGGCGGAGCTTGGCCTTCGCATCATCATCGCCACTGATGCGCACCTTCACCTTGACCTTATCGGCCCCGGACTGTGCGTGAACGACGGGGACCACACCGATGGCGAGGGCCAGGAAAACGTTGCGCAAGGACTTCATGGACATGCTGCTCGAAAAAAGTGAGCGGTGAAAATAGGGCGATCGGGCGCGTTGGCAATAGGGTGAAGCCTCAGCCCAGCTTCGGATTGTCCTTGTGGCGTTGCGCATCGCGCGCGGTCTTCGCCACCATGCGACGTTCCCACGCCCCCTGCAGGTCCGTACCGGTCTGGTTGGCCAAACAAAGCACAACGAAGAGCACATCGGCCAATTCCTCGCCGAGGTCCTTTGCCTTGTCGCTCTCCTTTTCGCTCTGCTCCCCGTAGCGGCGCGCCATGATACGGGCCACCTCCCCCACCTCCTCGCTGAGCATGGCCATGTTGGTGAGCGGCTCGAAGTAGCGCACACCCACCGCGTTGATCCATTGATCCACTTCGGTCTGGAGTTCAGCGACCGGAACTTGATTCCTGACCTCGCTTTGCTTAGTATTGGACATGCGTTGTTGCTTGAAAGTGCCCCAAGTTCCGGCTTTCATGCGAAGGACGTTCATGGCCGTTCTATGCGGACTGCTGTGGGCCGGACATGCCACGGCACAGGATGCTCCACTGCACCTGTTGCAGGCCGCGGTGATCGGTCTTCAGGACCCTGCGCAAGCGCGGGATGCCAGCCTGCTCGTGCGTGAACAGCCTGGCGTTGTCGTTGGCCGGTTCGATGTTGCGACCCGCAACATGATGCTACAGGTGCGGCCGGAATGCACCCTCGACGCGGCCGGCCTGAACGCCTTGCTGGCCCCTCTCGGCATTTCGGTGCGTTGCTTTTCACGCAGCGTTGTCGGCAGTGCCCCATTCCAACATGTGGATGCCGATCAGTGCGGCTCGGCCGGACCAACACGCTGATGAGAGCATCGAGGCCAGATAGCGGTACGAACACGTCAGAAAGGGGCTGTGCTTTGATCCTGAGAGGCTTGGTGTCGTTCGTTTGGGCGGCACTGATCACGACAACATTCGCCCAGTGCCCGAACGACAACATCTACTACACCACACCTGCGCTGGCCTGTCCGGGATCCGCGACCGCCACCTGTATGTTCGGAGGCGAGTACGTTCTTGTGAACGTTGTGGCCGGTAATACATACACGTTCAGTACATGCGGAACGGCCACGTGGGACACGCAGATCACCTTGTACAACAATGCGGGTGGTGCATCACTGGGCTACAACGATGATGGGTGCGGTGCTCAATCCACCGTGACCTGGGTGGCCACCTTCACCGGGCAATTGCGCGTGCTGGTGGACGAATACCCCTGCCTGTCCAATTCGCTGTGTGCGGACCTCAACATCACCTGTGCGACCACCACGCCGCCCCCGAGCGCATGCTCTGCTGTGAACATCCCCAGCTTGCCCGTATCCGGTCAAGCGGCCAGTTGCCATGGTGCGAACCTGATCACCACAGCGAACGTGACCAGCCTCTGCGGCACCGCGAGCACCCTCTATCTGGGCGGTAATGAGGCACTGCATACGCTTACACCCACGGCCTCGGGCAACCATACCATCACGTATACGGGGCAGTCCTACAGTTCCATCTGGGTGTTCAGCGGGGCCTGTCCTGCAGCGGGTGGCACCTGTGTGGGTTCGGTAAGCGGGGCAGGTACAACGCAGTCCCTCACCGTGAACCTGACCGCCGGGACACCATACTGGGTGCTGTTCGACACGTGGCCCACACCAGCGAGCTCTTGTCCGGGCACCTTCAACATTACCTCTCCCAGCGCGCCGCCGCCGGGCTGCACCAATTACATCCTTCAGGTCACCGGAGGCTCCTTCCCTGCCGAGGTCAGCTGGGCGCTCGTGGGTACCACTGGCGTGGCCTCATCGGGCAACGCGCCCACCACCATATCGCTCTGCCTGGAGGCGGGCTGCTTTACCATGCAGATGTTCGACTCCTTTGGCGATGGCTGGAACGGTGCGGCATGGAGCCTGTTCACCACCGGTGGAAGCCTTGTTCAGACCGGCACCCTGAACAGTGGTTCCAGCGGCACGGCCACCATCCCTGTTGGGGTGCCGGCAAGCAACTGTGGCGGGTCAGGCCCGGTCACTGCCAGTGATTGTCCGCAGGCCGTGAACGTTTGTACCAACATCAATTTCCAGATCGACCCGAACGGTTCCGGAGCGGTGAGCGAGATACCACCCTTGGGGTCGCTGGGCAATCCGGACCTGTTGGCCTATGATGCGGTGAACAGTGCATGGGGAACGGACAATTACGGCTGCCTGCGCAACAACGAACTGAACAGCACATGGATGGTGGTGAACATCCAGGCCGGAGGTTCACTGGAATTCACATTTGGCGGACTCGGCACGCAGGCCGGTTTCTACGATTGGATCATGTACCCGTTCAATGCGACCACCTGCGGACAGATCTCGGGCAATACGGTTGCGCCTGTACGCTGCAATTGGAACGGCGTGAGCACCGGTGGAACAGGACTGGCCTTAAGCCTTCCGGCCGGTGGCGACCCCACCAATTTCGAGCCGCCGCTCATGGTCAACACGGGCGATCGGTTCATCATCTGTTTCAGCAATTGGAGCTCGGTGACCACCACTGTACCGCTGGTCTTCGGGGGCACGGCCGTGGTGAGCTGCACACCGATCATCCTACCCGTAGAACTGGTGGACCTCAGTGCCGAGCCGCAGCCCACGCATATCGCTGTGGAATGGACCACGGCCTCGGAGAGCAACACGTTGCGGTACGAGCTTCAGCGTTCGCCGGACGCATTGCTCTGGAGCACGGCCACTGAGCTCCCAGCGGCCGGATACTCCACCGATACGCGCACGACCCGCTGGAATGACATCGATCCGCTTTACGGTGACAACTATTACCGGTTGGTGGTGCTTGATGCCGATGGCGCCTCCAGTTCTTCCGCACCGGTGCATGCCTTCTGGAACGCTGAACGTCCGGTCGCCCTGCCCAATCCCAACGACGGACGATTCAGGCTTACGGCCTCAGCACCAGAGGACGTGCTCGGGGTCGTTGATGCCACGGGCCGTCCAGTGCGCTACCGGCTCGAAGGGGGCACTGGTGCCTTGTTCCTCGTACTGGACAATGCCACAGAGGGGCTCTACAACGTACGTGTAGCAAAAGGGGAAGTGCCCATTTCGATCCCGGTCATGATCACCGGGCGCTGAACGCTCACTCCTTATTGCGGCTGTCGATGATGATGGTGACCGGTCCATCGTTCACCAACCGCACCCGCATGTCCGCACCGAACTCACCTGTGCGCACCGGACGACCGAGCAGTTCGCCCAAGTGCTGTTTGGCGCGCAGGTAAAGGGGAATGGCCTCATCGGGCCGCGCCGCACGGATGTAGCTGGGCCGATTGCCCTTGGCTGTGCTCGCGTGCAGGGTGAACTGGCTGACGAGCAACAGGTCGCCATGCACCTGGGTGATGTCGAGGTTCATCACCCCGGCCTCATCGGGGAAGATGCGCATACGGAGCAGCTTGCCGCAGAGCCATTCGAGGTCAACATCGGTATCGCCCACTTCGATGCCCAGCAGCACCAGCAGGCCGCGACCGATATGTGCATGCTCCGCGCCGCCGATGTGAACAGCCGCTTCACTGACGCGTTGGATCACGGCACGCATGCTCAGTAGCCGTTCAGCTCGAACCAGGCCTGCATGCGGGCGTACTTCTCGGCATCGGTGCCCTTGCCTTGGATGGCATCGCGGTAGGTGCCATACATGGCATTGGGCAGCAGGATGAAATACTGGCGCAACGTATCGGCCATGGCATCCACCAAGGCCTTCCCGTTGTCCACCGAACGGTCCTTGAACCGCTCATCAAAATCGCGGAGCTGGTCGCCCACCAAAAGAACCACCTGATAATTGCGCGCCACGTAAGCACGGCGCTCGGTCTTATCACTTGCGCCATCCATCAACAACAGGTGCGCTTCGTCGGCGTTCGGAAAGCCGAGATCGATCAGGTTCTTGATGGTACTGGCACGTTCACGGATGTCGCGGTTGCTGATGTAGAACACCTCACACCCTTGCTGGGCCGCATGTTTCAGGAACTCAACTGCGCCCGGCGAGGCTTTGGCAGTGGCCTTGTCCGTCCAGACCTTCCACTCCGCTTGGTCGAAGGTGCGGCCTTGGCGTACGGCGTTCACTTGATAAGGGCTGTTGTCCAGCACGGTCTCATCGATGTCCACGATCACGGCGGCCGGTCTTTTGTCGGCGCGGCGCATGTTCTCGGCCAGGCGGATGCGTGCCAGCTCGTAGCCCTGCTGATAGAGGCGATAGGACTCAGCCGCAGTCGCCTGCCAGAGCACCGCATCGGCACCCTGCGCGGAGAGCAGGGCCATGTGGTCAACTGCAGGTGCGGCCACCTCCGGCGCTGCGGCCACCGTAGGCCTGTTGTTGGTGCAAGAGAGCACAAGGCCGGGGCCGGCCAACAGGAGGATCCAATGCTTCATGTCCGCAAAGTTGTTCAATCGAGCCTGTACGGCCCTTCTTCGTCCACACCGGCCAGCATGTCCAGGTAGCTGCGGTACCTGCTTTCGGCCACCTCGCCCGCTTCCACCGCCTTGCGCACGGCACAACCGGGCTCGTCCTTATGCATGCAGTTGTTGAAGCGGCAATCGCCTTTCAACCGGAACATCTCGGGGAACTGGTCGCCGATGTGCTCCTGTTCGAGGTCCACCAGGCCGAAGCCCTTGATGCCGGGCGTGTCGATGATGAAGGTCGGCTTCCCTTCGCCACCCTCCACTTGTAGCTCGAACATCTCGGCATAAGTCGTGGTGTGCTGACCCTTTTCGCTGGACGTGCTCACCTCGTAGGTCCACAGATCAAGCGCCGGATCGATGGCGTTGATGAGGGTGCTTTTGCCTACCCCGCTGTGCCCGGCCACCAGCGTGACCTTGCCCGCCAGCAGGCCGCGGACCTCCTCCACCCCGGTGCCTTTCAATGCCGCCGTGATGATGGTGCGATAGCCCGCCGATTCATACACCTCCTGATACTCGGCCAGGCGGTCCAGCTCGTCCTCGCCGCGCAGGTCGTCCACCTTGTTGAACACGATCACCGTTGGCACCTGGTAGGTCTCCGCGGTCACCAGGAAACGATCAATGAATCCGAACGAGGTGCGCGGCCGGGCCACGGTGACCATGAGCAGGGCCTGGTCCACGTTGGCAGCGATCACGTGCTTGTGGTGGCTCAGGTTCACGCTGCGCCGCACCAGGTAATTGCGACGGTCGTGCAGTTCCACAATGGAGCCCACCTCCTCAGCACTTACCTGCGGCAGGTAGGCCACATGGTCGCCTACGGCAACGGGGTTGGTGCTCTTCCAGCCCTTGATCCGCAGGTTGCCCTTGGCCACGCATTCGTGCAACGAACCGTCCTCGCCCCTTACAAGGTAGCGGCTACCGGTGCTGCGCATGACGAGTCCGTTGGGCATGTATTGGCCGCCGTTGGTGAAGGTGGGCGGAAGCGCAAAGGTCGGAAGGGATCGGTCGTTCTACCTTCGCCGTCCCATGTCCATCACTGTCAGCCATATCAGCAAGTCGTACGGCATCCAGAAAGCGCTCGATGAGGTGAGCTTCACGGTGGGCGGCAGCGAGGTGGTGGGCTTCCTTGGGCCCAATGGTGCTGGCAAGAGCACGATGATGAAGATCCTCACGTGCTTCATTCCGCCTACAAGCGGCGAGGCCTCAGTGTGCGGTTTCGACACGCGCACCGCCAGCATGGCCGTGCGGCGCAATGTGGGCTACCTGCCCGAGCACAATCCGCTCTACCTGGACCTATACGTGCGGGAATACCTCGACTTCGTGGCGGGCATACACGGCCTGAACGACCGCACCCGTCGCGTGAACGCCATGGTGGAGCGCGTGGGCCTGGGCCGCGAACAGCATAAGCGCATCGGCCAGCTCAGCAAGGGCTACCGCCAGCGCGTGGGCTTGGCACAGGCCATCATCCACGAACCCAAGGTGCTGATCTTGGACGAACCCACAAGCGGCCTCGACCCCAACCAATTGGTGGAGATCCGCGCGCTGATCAAGGATCTGGGACGCGAAAAGACCGTGCTGCTGAGCACCCATATCATGCAGGAAGTGGAGGCCATCTGCGACCGCGTGATCATCATCGACCGCGGGCGCATCGTGGCCGACGACAAGGCCAGCACGCTCCGCAGCCGGCAACAGCACCACGAGGTCATCGAGGTGGAGTTCGACCGGGCCGTGGAGGCCAACCTGCTGCTGAACATCGGCGGCGTGGTGCAGGCCCGCCGCAATGAAGGCAATTCCTGGCTGCTGGCCCACGATGCCGCCAACGACATCAGGCCCGCCGTGTTCCGCTTCGCCGTGGAGAACGGCCTACAGGTGCTGGGCCTCCAGAAGAGCGAGCGCGGCCTCGAGGAGGTCTTCAAGGAACTCACCCGCCGCTGAGCGGGCACATGTCAGGACGGATCGTTTCCTTTGCGCTCCGCCACTTCGGCCGGAACGAACATCCACGCCTCACATGCCCTACCTCTTCACCTCCGAATCCGTTAGCGAAGGCCACCCGGACAAGGTCGCCGACCAGATCAGCGATGCCCTTATCGACCACTTCCTGGCCTTCGACCCCAGCAGCAAGGTGGCTTGCGAAACGCTGGTGACCACCGGGCAGGTGGTGCTTGCCGGCGAAGTGAAGAGCAAGGCCTACCTCGATGTGCAGCAGATCGCCCGCGATGTGATCGAGAAGATCGGCTACACCAAGAGCGAGTACATGTTCGAGGCCCACAGCTGTGGTGTGCTCAGCGCCATTCACGAGCAGAGCCCCGACATCAACCAAGGTGTTGAGCGCAAGAAGCCCGAAGAGCAGGGCGCAGGCGACCAGGGCATGATGTTCGGCTATGCCTGCCGCGACACGGACAATTTCATGCCGCTGCCACTGGAGATCAGCCACCTGTTGCTCCGCGAGCTCGCCGCCATCCGCCGCGAGAAGAACAGCAAGATGCCCTACCTGCGCCCCGATGCGAAGAGCCAGGTGACCATTGAGTACGCCGACAATGGCGTACCCCTGCGCATCGACGCCATTGTGGTGAGCACCCAGCACGACGACTTCGACAAGGAGGGCAAGATGCTGGCCAAGATCAAGCAGGATGTGATCGAGATCCTGATCCCCCGTGTAAAGAAGCAGTTGCCCAAGCGGGTGCAGGCCCTCTTCGGCAAGGACATCGCCTACCACATCAACCCCACTGGCAAGTTCGTGATCGGAGGTCCGCATGGCGATACCGGCCTCACCGGCCGCAAGATCATTGTGGACACTTATGGCGGCAAGGGTGCGCACGGCGGTGGCGCCTTCAGCGGGAAGGACCCCAGCAAAGTGGACCGCAGCGCTGCCTATGCTGCCCGCCACGTTGCAAAGCACCTGGTGGCCGCTGGTGTGTGCAACGAGTGCCTGGTGCAGGTGGCCTATGCCATCGGTGTGGCCAAGCCTGTTGGCTTCTACGTGAACACCTACGGTACCAGCAAGGTGAAGCTCAGCGATGGCCAGATCGCCAAAGTGGTCTCTGGCCTGAAGGAGTTCGACATGCGTCCCTACTTCATCGAACAGCGCTTCGCCCTGCGCACACCCATCTACAGCGAGACCGCCGCATACGGGCACATGGGCCGCGAGAGCAAGGTGGTGACCAAGAAGTTCAAGAACGCCGGCCAGGAGGCCACGGTGAAGGTGAAGCTCTTCCCTTGGGAGGAACTGAATGCCGTGGACGTGGTGAAGAAGGCTTTCAAGCTGTAACTGAAAAAGTTGCGAGTCGCGAGTGACGAGTGGCGAGTCAGCCACCTGTCACTCGCGACTTCATTCAGGGGCCTTCGTTCCATATTGCTTGGGGGCCTCGTAACTTCCTCCCGACCGATCGTCCCAGCTCTTTTCCACCCCAGTTTGTCAGTTCCGTTCGATCCGTTACATTTGCAGCCCATTTCCTGGAAAGACCATGTACGCCATTGTCGATATCGCCGGCCAGCAATACAAAGTGAAGCAGGCCCAAAAGCTGAAAGTGCACCGCCTCGAAGCCGAGGAGGGCAAGCACGTGGAGCTGGATAAAGTGCTGCTGGTGAGCGACGGCAAGACCGTTAGCGTTGGCACCCCCGTTGTGGAGGGCTTCCGCATTGCCGCCAAGGTGTTGAACCACGGCAAAGGCGATAAGGTACTGGTGTTCAAGAAGAAGCGCCGCAAGGGCTACCAGAAGATGAACGGCCACCGCCAGTACCTCACTGAGCTGTGGATCGAGGCCATCTTGGGCAAGGGCGAGAAGTTCGATGCCAGCAAGAGCAGCGCTCCCGCTCCCAAGGCCGTGAAGGTCGCCGAGCCCAAGGCCAAGAAGACCGCCGCCACCAAGGAGGCCGCTCCGAAGAAGGCCGCTGCCAAAAAGGCCGCTCCCGCCAAGAAAGCCGCCCCGAAAAAGGCCGCCGCCAAGAAGGCCGCCCCCAAGAAGGACGACAAGTAAACCGATCGCAATACCGACCAGCCGGAACGTTCCGGCGTGACACACCCCCAGAGCCATGGCACACAAGAAAGGTGAAGGCAGTACCCAGAACGGCCGCGAATCGCACTCGAAACGACTCGGTGTGAAGCTTTATGGCGGTCAAAAGGCCATCGCGGGCAACATCATCGTGCGCCAGCGCGGCACCCAGCACCACCCCGGCAAGAACGTGGACATCGGTGTGGACCACACGCTGTTCGCCACCGCCGACGGCATTGTGAAGTTCCAAAAGAAGCGCGGCGACCGTAGCTACGTGAGCGTGGTGCCCGCCGAGAACTGAGCATCCCCTCTTCCACATCGAAAGCCCCCGTCCATCGGGGGCTTTTTCGTTGCATCCCCGCTACCTTTACCCCTTCAACACCGACCGAACTCCATGCTGGAACTGCCCTTTCTGCGCGCGAACCGTGACGAGGCCGAACAACGCCTGACCAAACGCAACATCGACGCCAAGGGGCTGCTGGACCGCGCCTTGGAACTGGACGAAGTGCGCCGCAACACGCAGACCGAACTGGATGGCCAGCTCGCTGAGCTGAATGGACTGAGCCGCACTATTGGCGACCTGATGAAGGCCGGCAACAAGGACGAGGCCGAGGCTGCCAAAGGCCGCACCACCGCGCTAAAGACCACCAGCCAGGAGCTGCGTGAGCGCCTGGAGGCCACGGAGAAAGCGCTGCACGACCACCTCTGCACGATCCCCAACGCACCCAATGCACTGGTGCCTGTTGGCCGCACGCCCGAAGAGAACGTGACAGTGATGCAGGAGGGCGAGATACCCGTGCTGCACGCCAACGCCAAGCCCCACTGGGAACTGGGCGAGGAATACGGCTTCCTGCACATGGACCTCGGCGTGAAGATCACCGGCGCCGGTTTCCCGGTGTACAGCGGCCAGGGCGCCAAGCTGCAGCGTGCGCTCATCGCCTTCTTCCTGGACCGCGCCACAGCCGCCGGATACCGCGAGATCATTCCGCCGCACATGGTGAACGCCGCCAGCGCATTCGCCACCGGCCAACTGCCCGACAAGGAGGGCCAGATGTACCACGCCACGGTGGACGACCTCTACCTGATCCCCACGGCCGAGGTGCCCATCACCAACCTGTACCGCGACGAGATCGTGGATGCCGACAAGCTGCCGGTGAAACTTGTGGGCTACACGCCATGCTTCCGTCGCGAAGCGGGCAGCTACGGGGCCCATGTGCGCGGCCTCAACCGCGTGCACCAGTTCGACAAGGTGGAGATCGTACGGGTGGAGAAGCCCGAGGACAGCTACGCCGCATTGAACGAGATGGTGGAGCACGTGAAAGGCCTTTTGCGCGATCTGGAGCTGCCTTATCGCCAACTGCTGCTCTGTGGCGGCGACATGGGCTTCGCCAGCGCCCTCACCTACGACATGGAGGTGTACAGCGCCGCCCAACAGCGTTGGTTGGAAGTGAGCAGCATCAGCAACTTCGAGACCTTCCAGAGCAACCGCTTAAAACTGCGCTACCGCGGAGACGATAAGAAACCCCGCCTGGCCCACACGCTGAACGGCAGTGCGTTGGCCCTGGCACGCATCGTTGCGGCCCTGTTGGAGAACAACCAGACCCTCGAGGGTATCCGCATCCCCAAGGCACTGCAGCCCTACACGGGCTTCGCGATGATCACCAAATGATCCACGGCATACGGTGCACGGCCTGCTGCGCGTTGGCTTGGGGAGCCCTGGCCATAGGCTGCGCACCCGCCAAGCCCGACCCGGCCCAATTGAGCACCGTGGACAGCCTGATCACCACCACTGCCGCCGCCCTGCTCACCCTGAACGAGCTGGACGCCGGTCGCTACCACCGCCTCGATTCCGCCTACGAGGCCACGAGCAGCGCATTCCGGGCACGATTCAACGATACGCTGGACCGCACCAGTGCCCGAGTGCTGGGCGACCAGTACCTGCTGCTGCGCGATGCCCGCAAGCTGGGTGACGACCACCTGCGTGTTGCCACCGACCTGCGTGCCACCAGCGAACGCCTGCATGCCCTGCGAAACGACCTGGCCCAGGGCGCCATTGCCCCGGGAAAGGCCGGGAACCTGATTGACAGCGAACGCACACAACACGCGGCCCTTACCGACGAGGTGTACCTTGTGATCGCCAATTACCGCGCCGTGCAACAGGCTTGGGACCGCCGCGATACGGTGGAACAATTGTTGTCGGCGCAGGCCTTGTCCGTTCGTCCATGAAGCAGCTCCTGCGCACCATCCTACTGCTGTTCGTGCTGCTGCCCTTGGGGGTGGCCGCACAGCCCGGCACCGATGAACAGTTGGCCGCGCAGTACTTCCAGCAGGGCGACTACGAACGCGCGATCCTCTACTACGAGAAGCTCTACAAGCAACAGCCCACCGAGTATTACTACGAGCAACTCCTCAAGAGCCAATTGGGCCTGAACGATCTGGAGGCTGCGCAGAAACTGGTGAAGGACCGCATGCGCCGCAACGACGACGACCCGCGTTACCCCATCGATATGGGAAGCGTGTTGAAGTTGGCCGGTCAATCGGACAAAGCGTCGAAAGAGTTCGATAAGGCGCTGAAGATGATGCGGCCCGACCAGAACAGCGTGCGCACCGTGGCCAATGCCTTCACCCGGGTGAACGAACTGGACCTGGCGCTTGAAGCCTACGAGCGTGGCCAGCGCAACGTGAAGGACGGCATGACCTTCCATTACGAGATGGCCAACCTGTACGCCGCCAAAGGAGATGTGCAGCGCATGGTGAACGCCTACCTCGACCTGCTGACGGTGAACGAAGGATACATGCAGGCCGTGCAGAACGCCCTCTCGCGCCACATGGACTTCGAGGTGGCCGACAGCCGCACCGAGCTGTTGCGCACCGAGCTGCTGCGGCGCATCCAGCGATCGCCACAACAGAGCATCTTCCAGGAAATGCTCATCTGGATGTACATCCAGCAAAAGGACCTTACGAGCGCCCTGGTGCAATGCAAGGCCATGGACAAGCGCTTCAACGAGGGTGGCCTGCGCATGATGGAACTGGCGCGCATAGCCAGTGCCAATGGCGACCACGCCACGGCCTACAAGTGCTACGAGTACGTGTTGGGCCTTGGCCGCAACGATGCCACCTACTACCAGGCCCGCGTAGGTGCTGTACATACCCGCTACCTGGAACTGACCGGCCAGGCAGAACCGCTGCGCGCCGACCTGCTGGACCTTGACCAGCGCATGGCGAGCACGGTGAGCGAACTGGGCATGAACAAGCAGACGCTGGACCTGGTGAGCGAACGTGCACACCTGCAGGCGTATTACCTCAACGACCACGCCGCTGCCGTTGCGCTTTTGGAACAGGCCATGGAACTGCCTTCCATCGACCCCAAGACCAAAGGCCAGATGAAACTTGAGCTTGGCGATGTGTTCCTCATCTCCGGCGACATCTGGGAAGCCTCACTGCTGTATTCTCAGGTTGACCTCGATTTCAAGTACGATGTGCTGGGCCACGAGGCCCGTTTGCGCAATGCCAAGGTGAGCTTCTATGCCGGCGATTTCCTTTGGGCGCAGGCGCAACTGAGCGTGCTGAAGGCCAGCACCAGCAAGCTGATCGCGAACGATGCCATGGAGCTGAGCCTGCGCATCACCGACAATATGGGAGCGGACAGTAACGCTGTGCCCCTGAGCTATTTCGCGCGCGGCGAACTGTTGCGTGTGCAGCACCGCTACGACGAGGCCCTACTCACTCTGGACACCCTGGATAATGAATATCCCATGCACAGTCTGGGCGATGATGTGCTGTATGAACGCTACCGCATCGCTTATGCAAGGCGGCAATACGCACAGGCCGCGGCCTATCTGGACAAGGTGTTGGAGCTTTATCCCAACGACATCCTTGTGGACAATGCGCTCATCGACCTGGGACGTTTGTACGAGGATGTGCTGAAGGACCCCGAGAAGGCCAAGGGCTATTACGAACGCCTGCTCTTTGAGCAAACGGGCAGCATTTTCGTGCCCGAGGCGCGCGACCGCTACCGCAAACTGCGCGGCGATCAACTGGAAGGTCCAGAGGCACCCAAGCCACCGACGCATCCATGATCATCTACAACGTGACGGTGAACATTGACCACGACGTGCACGACGCGTGGTTGGAATGGATGAAGGAAGTACACATCCCCGATGTGATGGCCACGGGGCTTTTCACCGAGAGCCGCATGTTCCGTGTATTGGCCGAAGAGGAAGGCGGCCTCACCTACGCCGTGCAATACACCGCGGCGGACATGGCCCACTACGAGCGGTACCGCGATGAACACGCCCCGCGTCTGCAGGCCGATGCACAGGCCATGTACGGCGGACGGTTCGCGGCCTTCCGCACACTGCTGGAAGTGGTGCACCCCAAATGACCAGCGTTCGCCCCAAGAAGCAGTTCGGCCAGCACTTCCTGAAGGAGGATGCGATCGCCCAACGCATTGGAGACGCGCTCACGCACCACGGAGGCTACAGGCGTGTACTGGAGATCGGGCCAGGCACCGGCGCGCTTACCAAGCACCTGATGCACCGCGCCGACATCGACCTCACGTGCATTGAACTGGATGGCGAGGCCGCGGCCCACCTGCGCGCCCACCATCCGGAACTGAAGCTGATCGAGGGCGATTTCCTTCGGCTGGACCTGCGCAAGCTGGGCGAGGACAACTTCGCCATCATCGGCAACTTCCCCTACAACATCAGCACGCAGATCGTCTTCAAGGTATTGGAGCACCGCGACCGATGCACCGAGGTGATTGGCATGTTCCAGAAGGAAGTGGCCGACCGCATACGGGCACCGCATGGCAGCAAGACCTACGGTATCACCAGTGTGCTGGCACAGGCGTTCTACGATGTGGACCTGCTCTTCCATGTGGAGCCCGGCTCGTTCATTCCGCCACCCAAGGTGCGTTCCTCGGTGATCCGCATGCGACGCAACACCACCGAGCGACTGGCATGTGATGAGGCCCTCTTCTTCCGTGTGGTCAAAACCGCCTTCAACCAAAGGCGCAAGACCCTGCACAACGCACTTAAACCGCTGCCTGAAATGGCACACCGAAGCCTTCCAGCGGCCTTTGCGGGCAAGCGTGCCGAACAGCTCAGCGTGGCCGATTTCGTTGCGGTGACGCAGGCCTGCATGAGCTGACAGGTCCGCGCATGCCCGGCGCGGCTTCCGTACCTTCGCGGCCGTTCCCGCGTGGGGTACCCATGGAATACCGACCATGTCATTCGAGCTCACCAAGCCGATCCTCGACCGCATCCGCACCGATGTGGAAGACGGGCGTGACAGTTCCGTACAGGAGCTGCTGAGCGAGCTGCACCCCGCCGATATCGGCTCCATCCTGGACCGCCTCACCGTTGAGGAGGCTGTTTACGTGTACCGCCTGTTGGAGCCCGAAGAGGCCGCGGAGGTGCTGCTGGAACTGGACGAGGACCGGCGCGAGGAACTGCTCGGTTCGCTCACCAGCAGGGAGATCGCCGAGGACGTGCTCGAGCACATCGACTCGGACGATGCGGCCGACGTGGTCTCCGAGCTTTCCGAAGAGAAGCAGCGTGAGGTGATCGCGCTGCTCGATGACGCGGAACAGCGCGAGGACATCGAGGAACTGCTGACCTATGAAGAGGGCACGGCGGGTGCCCTGATGGCGAAGGAACTGGTGCAGGTGCGCACCGATTGGAACGTGGCGCGTGCCGTGGTGGAGATGCGTCGCCAAGCCCAAGAGGTGGAGCATGTATACACGGTATACGTGGTGGACAAGGACGACCATCTCTACGGCATCCTTCCACTGAAACAACTGCTCTTCTCCGCTGAGAGCACGCGCACGCTGATCAAGCACATCTGCGACACCGATGTGGAATCGGTGAAAGTGGATACCGATGTGGAGGAGGTGGTTAAGCTGATGAAGAAGTACGACGTGGTGGTGCTACCGGTGGTTGACTCCGAGGGTCGGCTCGTGGGCCGCATCACCTTCGACGACGTGATGGACGTGATGAGCGATGAGGCCACCGAGGACTACCAGCTGGCCAGCGGTATCAGCGAGGACGTGGATGCCACGGACACCCCGTTAGTGCAGATGCGTGCACGTCTCCCCTGGCTGCTCATCGGCCTGGCAGGGGGCATCCTCTCATCACAGATCATTGCGCAATACGAAGGTCAATTGCGGATCGACCCCAAGATGGCCTTCTTCATGCCACTGATCGCTGCAACGGCGGGCAATGTGGGGGTGCAATCGAGCGCCATCGTGGTGCAGGGCCTCGCGCTGGGCTCGTTGGACGGCGTGAACATTTTCGCTCGCCTTTGGAAGGAATTGCGCGTGGCGGTGATCACGGCGCTTGTGTGCGGCCTGCTCATCTTCCTGGTGAACCTGGGGCTGCACGAAACTCAGGCGCTCACCTACACGGTCAGCATCGCCCTGTTCTCGGTGATCCTATCCGCGGCCATGTTCGGCACGGTGATCCCACTGGCACTGGACCGCTTGAAGGTGGACCCCGCACTGGCCACCGGCCCGTTCGTCACCACGCTGAACGACATCTTCGGTCTGCTCACCTACTTCTCGGTGGGCCACCTGATGTACGGCCTGTTCCCCTGACCGAAAGCCATGCGCATTGCCTTCGTGGATAGCGTACACCCGGTGCTGGCGGAACGGCTGGAAAAGGCCGGGCACTCAACCACCGCCCTGCATCAGCTGGATGATGCACAGCTCGGCGCTGCTTTGGTGGACTTCCAGGGCATTGTCGTCCGCAGCAGACCGCTCAACGCCGAGTTACTTCGACATGCCCCGTCGTTGCGGTTCGTGGCACGCGTGGGATCGGGCACCGAGAACATTGACCGCACCTATTGCGACACGCAGTCTATCCGTGTGCTCAATAGTCCGGAAGGTAATCGCGACGGCGTTGGCGAGCTCTGCGTGGCCCAACTGCTGGCCTTGCTGAAACACACGCACCGCGCGAATGATCAAGTACACCGTGGTCTTTGGGCGCGCGAAGAGAACCGCGGTACGGACCTTTTCGGCAAGAACGTGGGCATCATCGGCTTCGGGCACATGGGCCGGTCATTCGCAGAGAAGCTCAGCGGTTTTGGCGTGAACGTAATGGCCCATGACAAGTACCGCACACCCGACATGGGCGGCCACGTTGCAGCTTGTTCATTGGACCGACTGATGGAAGAGAGCGATGTGATCAGCCTGCACCTGCCGCTCACCGATGAGACGGCGCACTATGCGGATGCGACGTTCTTCGCTCGGGCCCAGCGCCCGATCTGGTTCCTCAACACGTCACGCGGCCAGGTGGTACACACAGAGGCACTGCTCGATGCCCTGGACCAGGGGCGTGTGCTCGGGGCTGCATTGGACGTGCTTGAATTCGAGCGGCCGGACCTTTCCGGTCTCGACCCCACCATGGAGCCGGCCATACAGCGCAGGCTGCTCGCACATCCAGGGATCCTGCTCACACCGCATATTGCCGGCGTTACACATGAGGGCAAGTACAACATGGCCGCCATTCTTGCCAACAAGATCATCGATGCCTTTCCGAATGACCCGCAGCCTTAAGACCCTATCCATAGCGTTCACCGCACTCCTGCTCCACGCCTGCATGCCACCCTTGAAGAACGCCCATCCGGATGTACATGGCCACAGGGGCTGCCGCGGTCTGTTGCCGGAGAATTCACTGCCTGGCTTCCTGAAGGCCGTGGAAATGGGGTGCGACTTCCTAGAGCTTGATGTGGTGATGAGCGGTGATGGGCAGGTGATCGTCTCGCACGAACCGTGGATGAACGAAGCCATCTGCACAACCCCCGATGGCGGCGAATTGACCTTCGATGAAGGACGGGCACTGAACCTGTACCGCATGACCGTGGCGGAGATCCAACGGTACGATTGCGGCAGCCGTGAGCAGGAGCGTTTCCCCGAACAGGAGCAGCGCAACACCTACAAGCCCACCCTGCGCGAGGTGGTGGAGGCGGCGGACGAACATGCGTTGATGAGCGGTGCGGTAAGTCCCTCGTACAACATCGAGATCAAGAGCGATCCGGCATGGTACGGTGTCCTTCAGCCACGCCCGGAGCCCTATGTGGAAGCCGTGCTGGCCACGATAGACAGCCTTGGCATCGCCTCACGCTGCATCGTGCAATCCTTCGATCCCGCCATACTCGAAGTAGTGCATGCGCAACGCAGCGACATCACACTGGCATTGCTCGTGGAGAACAAGGACGGACTGAAAAAGAACCTCGATCGGCTGAGCTTTAAGCCCGACATCTACAGCCCCTCCTTCGAGCTCGTGGACCAGCCGCTGTTGGAGAAGCTCCGTGAGAAGGACATTGAACTGGTGGTGTGGACCGTGAACGAGGAAAAGGACATCAAGCGCATGCTGAAGCTCGGTGTCGACGGTATCATCAGTGATCATCCCGACCGCGTGATCGCTGCACTGGAGGAGCAAGACTGATCTTGTCAGCGCAGCAGTGCGCCCACTTCCGCCTCGAACCGATCGAGGTCAGCGTTCCATTGGGCAGCCTGGTCCGAGGAACCCGTGGCTGTCAGCGCGGCGCACAGCCTGGTGAATCGCTCTGCATCAATGTGTACCAACTGCGGTTTCAACGTGTGTATCACCCGCACCACTTTCGCATGATCGCCAATGGCTCTTGCCTGGCGTAAAGCCTCCAAACGCCCCGGGGCCTGAGCGCGGAACATGCCCAACACCAGATCATCGGGGCCTTCTGCAACAGGAACAACCGGCAGTTCCACCGGAATGGGCACAACAGGCGGAGGTGCCAACGATGCTGTAGCCTCCACCGGCTTGTTGGCAAGCGCGGCCCTTACCTGATCCAGCTCCGCACGCAAGGCACTTAGCTCGGTCCGTGTGCGCCTCCGGTCGCGACGAGCAGCCAGCACAATACCGACCAGCATCACTATCGCCACCAAACCCAGAAGTACGGAGGTCCATCGCCAACGGTCGGCAACGGCTTGTTCTGCGGCAACAGTGCTTTCGGCGTGTCGGGCTTGTCCGGCCAATGCTCTCTGCAAGCTGTCCTGACGACCGACAGCCTTCTCAAGCTCGATCCGCTGCAACTCCTCCGCTATCTGCGCTTGCCGTTCATTCCATTCCTGCGTGAGGGCGATCACCGATCGCGCCTCCTCGAACGCTCCGCGCCAATTACCGGACGCACGTTGCAGCTCCATCAGCCCCTGATGCGCGCGCAGTCCTTCATCGGCCGCAAGACGCGCAGTATCGGCGATGAGCGCGGCCTCGGCATACAACTTCCTTGCCTGTGCAGGCTTCACCAACGGGGCCAACATGATGCGTGTGCGTGCCGCCACCAGCGCATCACCAACGGAGTCCGCCCGGCGGATCCGGGACCAATGCTCGGCGATCGCTTCCTTCTCCGTATCAATGTCCGATACGCCATGCTGCGCCTGCGATACAGCAGCCAAGGCACATACCGACAGCAGGAACAATAAGGAGCACGTCCGCAAGTAGTTGTGCATGGCCCGGTTTCGTTGAACAACCTATTTCAGCACGAAGCGTGCGGTGGTGCGTGAACGTTGTTCGAGCAGGACCTCGCGCCCACCGGTGAGTTTTGCTAATGTCGGTTCGTCGTAATGGCGTACCGTCACCAGCTCACAGCCCTCATTGTAACGCACCTCATAGACCTTGCGCAATTCCTCGATCAACTCGTGTGAACGGGGTGAATCATCCACCACCACACTGAAGGCGAGCGCGCTGTTCTGCATCAGATCGATGCGCACGTTACGTTGGGCGAACATCCAGAATATCCCGCTCAGGTTCTCCTCAACGATGAAGCTCAGATCACGCGGTGTGATGCTGATGAGCAGCTGTTTCGGCTTTACGATGAACGAGGGGATTAACGAATCGTTCTCGCTTACGTCGTTGATGGTGCTGCCTGGCGCAGCAAGGTCCACGAAGGATCGCACATAGAGCGGGATGTGCTTCTTCTGGAGCGGCTGAAGTGTGCGTGGGTGGATCACGCTGGCGCCGAAATAGCTCAGCTCGATGGCCTCGCGGTAGCTGATGTGGCTGAGCAGCTTCGTATCCCGGAATCGTTTCGGATCGGCATTGAACATACCGGGCACGTCCTTCCAGATGGTGACGCTCTCGGCGTCGAGCAGGTAAGCGAAGATCGCCGCGGAGAAATCGGAGCCTTCGCGACCAAGCGTGGTGGTCTGCCCGTCGGCCGTGCGTCCGATGAAGCCTTGCGTGAGCACACGACCGGGTCGCGTTGTGAAAAGTGGCTGGAGGTAGCGGATCGCCAGGTTCTCACAGGCCTGCCATTCCACCTTCGCGGCGCGGAAACTGCCATCCGTGCGGACCACCGTGCGCGCATCCAACCAACTGTTACCAATGCCGACGTGCTTCAAATGCGCGCTCACCACAAGCGTGCTCCACACTTCGCCCAGGGAAACGACCTGGTCATAGTCCTCATCCACGCGACCACTGGAACGTTGTGCCAAGGTCCGTTGCAGCTCGCGGAACGATGCATCCAATGAGGCCTTGGCCGCATCATCACCCGGCGCCACTTCGGCGAGCACCGTTTCATGCGTGCTTCGCAATGCCTCGACCAATGGCTTCGTGGGCCGCCCTTCCGAGAAGGCCCACACCACCTCCTCCAGCGCATTCGTGGTCTTGCCCATGGCGCTCACCACGATCAACAGATCGTCATCGGCGAAATGCGAGAGCACCGTCGCCACGTTGCGTACACCGGCAGCGTCCTTCACGCTGGCCCCACCGAACTTGAAGACCTTCATGTGCTTGCGATCCGTTCCAACTGTTCCGTTCCAAGTGACCCGTTGACCCACTGGGGGTCCATGGCTGCGCCGAAGCGCTCATAAAATCGGATGGCATCGACATTCCAGTCCAACACCTGCCACAACATTCCGCTATACCCCTTTTCCACAGCGTAGGCAGCGCACGTGCGGAACAGCCGTTCTCCGATGCGGTGACCCCGGGCGTGCTCCGTGACGATGATGTCCTCCAGGTACAGGCGACGACCCTTCCACGTGGAGTAGCGCTCGTAGCACACCGCCATGCCCTGGATAACCCCATCCACCACGGCCACCCAACCCACCCACACCGGATCGGGACCGAAGCCCGCATCCAACATGTGCTGTTCGGTAACGGTCACCTCCTCCGGCGCACGCTCGAACAAGGCAAGCTCGCGCACAAGCTCCAACATGCGGGGCACATCGGCCGCTTGGGCCCTACGAATGACGACGTTCATGGACACAAAGAAAGCAGAGCCGCATCTTTGCAGCGCCGCCACCGTAAAAGCTTCAGCGCAACGCCCATGTCAGACATCAAGACCCTTTCCGAGTTCATCGTTGAACGCCAGGCCGATTTCCCAGGCGCCACGGGCGATCTGAGCTCCCTGCTCACCGCCTTCCGCCTGGCCGCCAAGATCGTGAACCGCGAAGTGAACAAGGCCGGATTGATGGCCGATATCCTGGGCGCGGAAGGCACCGAGAACGTGCAGGGTGAAGCGCAGCAGAAGCTCGACGTGTACGCCAACAACCTCTTCATCCGCATGATGCGGACGCAGGGCGCGGTGTGTGCCGTGGCGAGCGAAGAGAACGACGACATCGTACACTTCGACAACGGTGGCAAGTACGTGGTGACCATGGACCCGCTCGATGGCAGCAGCAACATCGATGTGAACGTCAGCATCGGCACCATCTTCAGCATCTACAAGCGCATCAGCACCGGACCAAAGGCCACGCTGGAGGATTTCCTGCAGCCCGGCAGTGCACAGGTGGCTGCAGGCTACATCGTGTACGGCAGCAGCACCATGCTCGTCTACAGCACGGGCCATGGCGTCAACGGCTTCACGCTCGATCCCAGCATCGGCACCTTCTGCCTGAGCTATCCGGACATGAAGACGCCTGCCGATGGAAAGATCTACTCCATCAACGAAGGC
The DNA here is from genome assembly GCA_016788295.1 of Flavobacteriales bacterium. GTDB lineage: Bacteria > Bacteroidota > Bacteroidia > Flavobacteriales_F > PHOS-HE28 > PHOS-HE28. The sequence continues at coordinate 7,989 of JAEUSY010000058.1, read as the reverse complement.
AACTGGTACGAGTTCAGCGACGGTGTGCGCAACTACATCGATGCCTGCAAGCAGAAGAAGATGAGCGCCCGCTACATCGGCAGCCTGGTGGCCGACTTCCACCGCAACCTGCTGAAAGGCGGAGTGTACCTCTACCCCGGCACGACGAAGGCCCCAAAGGGCAAGCTGCGCCTGCTCTACGAGGCCAATCCGCTCGCGTTCCTGGTGGAACAGGCTGGTGGCATGGCGACAGATGGCACCACCCGCATACTCGACCTGAAGCCGACCGAGCTGCACCAGCGTTGCCCGCTGTACATCGGCAGCAAGAACATGGTGGAGTCGGCGATGAAGGCGTGATGGGAAATTGACGTGGTCGATGGTTGCCGGAGTTGCGGGTTGATGGCGCCGCAGGCTTGAATGCTTGGCCATGGGTAGCCCGGACAACGGACCGCCTTCATGGTGGAGTCCGCTCCATGCATCAATTCGTCACCTCTACATGGTTCTTGAACCTTGAGGCCGTCAAGGTGTACCGCATGTGCCTTCCTACCTTCGCGTACACATGCAGACACTGCCTGCCCTCCTGCTCTCGGCCGCCATGGCGACCAGTTCCCTGAGCCAATGGGAGCTGGTCACTCCGACCAAGACCCGGAGCGAATTCCAGGGCATCCGGATGGTGCACGGCGTGTTGGGTCAGGCCATCGATCATTGAACAGACGCCATTGAAGCGTGAACAATACACCCATGACCCTCCGGACCATACTCCTCAGCATCCTCCTCCTCGGTGCGATCGCGCTTCCCGTTCAAGCCCAGCAATGGCAGTTGGTCGCGCCCATCAGGGATGATGACCGTATGGGAGACATGAAAATGATCGACCCTGTGACGGGCTTCATGATCGATGACCTGCACGGGGGCATCTTCTCCACGCGTGATGGCGGCGCGCATTGGGACCGCAAAGCGAACAACTTCAGCGCCGTCGGCATGCCGCGCGCCTTGTGGATGTGGGATGCACAACGCGGGGTGATCGCTGCGAACGGAGGCAGGATCTATCGCACCAACGATGGCTTCGACAGTTTCCTGCCCACGGTGATGATCACCGGCGTGACGATCGGCAATTGCACAGCGATCCATTTCGTGAACGATACGCTTGGATTCGTCGGAACCTCCACCGGCAAGATCTTTCGCACCGAAGATGCGGGCCTGACCTGGTCCTTGCAGAACAGCGGGATCACCGTCCAACTCGAACGTTTCTTCTTCGTGGATGATCAACTCGGCTTCGCAGTGGCCGCACAGTTCATCCTGCGCAGCACCGATGGTGGAAGCACGTGGGAGCAATTGCCCACACCCCAATTGGTGAACATCAAGGACCTCCATTTCTGGGATGCGCTGAACGGGATCGGCGTGGGCGCGGTGGGCGTGATCCTGCGCACCGTGGATGGTGGCGACACCTGGTTCAATATCACCTCGCCGACCACATCCACCATGAACGACCTGGAAGTACAAGGCAACACGTTGATCGCCTGTGGTGCATTGAGCCGCATCATTCGCAGCACCGATGGCGGAGCCACTTGGACGATGCAAACCTCCGACAACCGCGAACGGCATTCACTGAGTTTCACACCGGCAGGCGTAGGTCTGATGGGAGCTTCGGGGATCGTCTACCGATCGGAGGATATGGGCGCAACATGGAACATCGTTCACGTGGGCACACCGAACAGCTTGACCAGAACCAGCTTCGCGAATGACCAGATCGGGGTTGTTGCCGGCACCATGGAAGGCGTGCGAACGACCGATGGTGGAAGGCATTGGGCCGCATCGGATGTCATCGGCCTCGGTGTACACCTAAGGTCTGATGGCGCCGGTTCATCGGGCGGTGGTCAGGGAGTGAATACGAGAACCGGCGATTTCTACACCACGGTCCAGAACGGACCCACAGGATCGCGACCGCAAGTGGTGATCCGCTGCACGCATTCCTTCTCGCCCACCACCTACATCGTGGCTGGCGGCAATCTGAACGGCGGATTCTACCGGACCACCAACGGTGGCAGCAGCTGGACGTACACACCAGCCGGCAACCCTTACGACATGTACTTCCCGACCGAAACCACCGGATACGCCGTGGGCGAGGGAACCAGTGTGTACAAAACAACGGATGCCGGGATCACCTGGACCGACCTTGGACCATTGGTGAGCGCGGGACAGGTGACGGTCTTCTTCCTGGATGAACAGCGCGGGTGGACAGGACTGCATAGAACCACGGATGGCGGGCTAACATGGACCCTCATGAGCGGTACGCCACAATCCACCGTGGCCGTCTATTTCTCCGATGCCGATACGGGCTATGCGGTCGCCGCATCCGGGCAGACCGTGCGAAGCGTGGATGGTGGAATAACCTGGGAGAACAACTACATCTCCGAAGTTCCGAATGCGTCCTTCAGCGATGCGGCCTTTGTGGATGGCACCTTGATCGGTGTCGCGAACGGCGGCGACATCTACCGGGCGCAGATCGGCTGCCCGGAGAACGCGTTCGTACCCCTGATCCAACAGGTCGGTTCCTACTTCTGCACCCACACCTTCGGCACTGCGCAGTGGTTCCTGAACGGTGAGCCCATTCCGTATGGCAACGACCTGTGCGTGGAGGCCTCCGCACCGGGCAACTACAACGTGGTCGTTACCGAAGGGCCCGGTTGTGTTTCGGCGCCATCGGCCAGTGTGCAGGTGATCACTACAGCCGTTGGGACCAACACGAGCGAAGACCTGCACATTGCACCGAACCCGGCAACGGACGTCCTGCGGATCACGCGCAGCCAAGGCACAGCAGCGGAGATCACGGTGTACGACGCACAAGGTCGTTCCGTGCTGATCGACCGCACGAGCGACACCACGTACAACCTTGACCTGAGCACGTTCAAACCGGGTATGTACGTGGTCCGGATCAATGCGGGGAACGGAGTGCAGAGCGCAAGTTTCGTGAAGGAGTGATCATGCCCGACCTCACCACGTACATCCTCCTCTTCCGCGGTGTAGGCGGCGCCACCAAACTGCCTGTTGGCCCCCTGAAGGAAGCCTTGACCAAAGCGCGCTTCAAGGATGCCACCACGTACATCAGCAGCGGGAATGCCTTGGTGCGTAGCGCACTTTCGCGCGAAGAGACCATCGCCAAGGTGGCCGCTCTGTGCAAGAAGAAGTTCGCGTTCGACAAGGCCATCTTCGCGCCCACCGCTGCGGAATGGAAGGCGGTAATGCAGAGCGATCCGTTCCCGAATGCAAGCGCAACACCGTCCCTGTTGCACGCCGCACTGCTGGAGGGAACACCGACACCGGCGGCCATGAAAGCACTGCTTGCGGTCGCGGTGGAAGGTGAACAACTCGCGGTGATAACGGGGGGGCCGACGAAACGTTTCGGCGGCTACAGCGTGGCCTACATCCACACTCCTTCAGGCTTCGGCACCTCCAAGTTGGCCGCCAAATTCGATAAGGGCCTGGGTGTGGTGAATACCGCGCGCAACTGGAACTCGGTGGTGAAGTTGAACGAGCTGGCGCTTGCGATGGACACGAAGTAGCGCTATCCTTGTTCAGGACACAAGCACACCAACTGTGATCATGAGCGATCGACCAGCGCTACCCGGTCCTATAGAGGATTGGTTCCAAGGACAAGGCTTCACACAGGTACGATTCGTCGGTCCGATCGAACGCATCACCACGTTCAACATGGGCCACACGCTGGTATTCAAACTCCGGCAACGTCCGGATCATCGCACCTTCTACAAGGAAGCTGCCGGCGGTTCGCTGATCGTCTTCGAGGTCGCCATGATGGATGGCAAGGTGCAGTACACCGGCTATTGCCCGCTCCTGCTCTTCGGTCACTGGGAGCGGAAGGTGCGCTTCAAAGCGGATGCTGGCCTGCTTGCGCCTTACCGGAAGGAAGGCTTCGAAGTGGCGCAGCGTTTCAAGCGGATGGTGGAGCAGCAGGGGCTGTGAGGGAAGCTTGGCTTCTTTTTATCAACGTTTAGATTGACTTTTTGATCACTACGTAAACTTTTAGATTTACTTTTGCGTTTCATCTGTCAACTTGATCATTGACATGCGAACCCACCGCCTGCTCTTCGTGAGCCAGTTCGATAAACGGACGGAAGCGCTCCGCTACGCCGCCCGCCATGGTATTCCGAGCGGCGGCTGGTTACGAAGTCTGCGCCACGGCCTGGGCTTCACCCTGGACCAATTGGCCAAGCGCATGGGCGTTTCAAGGCAGCACATCGGGCAGGTGGAATCGCGCGAGGCGCAAGGCACCATCAGCCTGAACAGCTTGCGCGAGGTGGCCCATGCGTTGGACATGGACCTCTACTATGCGTTCGTGCCGAAAGACGGTTCATTGCAAGCATTGATCGAAAGGCGCGCGTTCGAACTTGCACGAGAAGTCGTGATGCGCACACACCAGAGCATGACGTTGGAAGGACAAGCTGTGAGCGACGAACGGTTGAAGGAAGCCATCGAAGAGCAAGCCGCGGAACTACGCCGCGAAATGCCGAAGCAGTTGTGGGACTGACCTGGGAATTCATCGGTGGGGAGACCCCGCTCGATCATGACGAGATCGAGGGCCTGCGTATTCCGTTCGTCACCACCCGCGCTGAGCTGGACGAGCATGAGCAAGCGAACATCCAACGCGCAAGGATCTGGCTGAACACACGTAAACCGAAGGTCAAGGACATCCTCACCGACACCTTCATCAAGCGCCTACACACCGAGATGTATAACGAGGTGTGGAAGTGGGCCGGCCAATTCCGCAGGACCGAAAAGAACATCGGGGTGGATCCGGTGCGCATCGCTACAGACCTGCGCCAGTTGCTGGACGACGCGCGCTACTGGGTGGAGCACGCAAGCTATCCACCGGATGAACTGGCCATTCGTGTGAAACACCGCATCGTATGCATCCACTGCTTCGTGAACGGCAACGGCAGACACTCCCGACTGCTGGCCGACGTGCTTGTATATGCGCTGGGACAGCCCATCTTCACCTGGGGCGCGTACTCGGAAATGCCCGATGTGCGGGAGCGCTACTTCGAGGCCTTGCGGAAAGCGGATCGTGGCAACATGAAGCCACTGATCGCCTTTGCCCGGAGTTGAAACGCCGCACCCCGTAGCTTTGCCCCCGCCTGCCTGCCGGCAGGCAGGTTCCCGAACCCGATGCCCGGAATTGCCGGTGTCGGGTTTCGGGCATTTTGGCGTCGATGAATACCCCTGACTCACATAGGCATCATTACATCCCTGAGTCCTTCCAGGCCAACTTCTGTAATCCGGATGGGAAGCTCTATCGCTTTGACAAGAAAACCGGAAAGGTCGAACGCAAGGCATTCTCTCCCAAGCAACTGTTCTTTGAATGGGATCGGAACACTGTGATGATGGGGGACATCCCAGCCTCCTTACCCGAAACCATCTACCAAAAGAATGAAACACTTACCGCAGCACGTTTGAATGCCTTAGCAACTGAGCCAACGGCAACTGGCCTTCTCACACAGGACCGTATGCTGGGCGCGCTCGGTTTCGTCGCAACACAATGGGTTAGGTCACCTCAACGAGACAGGCATTTCGCTGTTAAGGCATTTGACAGACTCAAGTTCGCATTGTCTGATGACCCTTCCATCCTTGAAGACCCAGCACGTATTCTAGGAATTTTGGATGGAATACAACTCGAAAGATCCTTCCTTTCAACAGAGCAATTTCTCAAGTACTTCGAGTCCGGCAAGGCGTTCGAACAACCAGCATACTCGCACGTTGGCCAGATGGACATCCCATTCTTAGTGCTTGGTGATCATCCAGTCATATATCGTAATACGCCCAAGAGGAATGAAGATGTGTTCAGGAATTTTGTGTTCCCTCTTTCGAGCCAACGACTATACTGGTCTATCCCGGAGAACACAGATTGGACTGGCAGTACAAAGACTCATGCTGTAGCCTACAATATCCTCGCCATTGAGCAGGCCAGTCGTTATGTGGCCGCTTGGAACAGAGACGTGCTCAACGGCTTTGTAGAAATCTGGAAAAAGTCACGAGAGCAAGCAGTTCTTTCTGAGTACCGAGAACTACTCTTCTCATTTCCTCCGGGAGTCATTCTAGAAGACCATCTGACTACGCAATCGAACTCGAAATAGGTGATTCAACAGCGATGCCTTTGACCTCCCTCCCCGACCTCCTCACCCTCTACCGCAACGACCCACGCGTCGCGCGCATCGCCGAAGGCCTGCAACCTGATTCCGCTCGGGTGCAGATCGCGGGCACCATCGGTTCGGCGCAAGCGCTGATCGCCGCGTCGGTCATCGATCGCACCCCGGGCGTGCATGTCTTCGTCCTGACCGACAAAGAGGAAGCGGCGTACTTCATCAATGACCTGGAGGCGTTGAAGAATGCGGGTGGAAATGGTGAAAGGGGTGAGAATGGTGAGAAAGGAAAGAAGGCCAAAGAGCAGGACCTGTACTTCTTTCCGGCTCCATCGAGGTCCGCTTACGATGCTGAGGGACACCATGATGGAGAGCGCGTCACGCGCACGGAAGTCTTGGAGGTGTTGATGAAGCAGCGCGAGGGCGATGACCTGCGCCACAAGTCGTTGGTGATCGTCACCTATCCCGAGGCATTGGTCCCCTTGGTGGTGGCCAAGGAGGTGATGCAGAAGAACACGCTCACCGTCAAGCGCAAGGAAGAGCTGCCTATTGACACGCTGCAGGAATGGCTGGAGGAGACCGGCTTCACCCGCGTGGAGTTCGTCTACGAGCCGGGACAATACAGCATCCGAGGAGGCATCGTGGACGTGTTCAGCTATGGCAGCGACAAGCCTTACCGCATCGAGCTCTACGGCGATAGCGTGGAGAGCGTGCGCCGCTTCGATCCGCAGGACCAGCTCACCGTGGAACGTTTGGCCGAGGCCGTGATCGTACCCGACCTGCAGGATGAAGATGCCGCGCGCCAGCAGACCTTCTTCGCTCAATTGCCCGAGGATACGGTGCTCTGGCTCCGTGACCTGCAAGCCATCGGTGATGCCACTAAGAAGCAACTGAAGCTCCTCACCGAAGCCTACGAGCGCCTACCGGAGAAGGACAAGCACCCCGCCCCCGACGAGCTGCTCGCTACAGACAGTGAATTGGTGAAGGGGACGCTGGGGTTCAGGAAGGTGTTCTTGGCTTCCGGCCAACAGCCACCGGCTTCCAGCTCGGCAACATTCCAAGGTGATGATGGTGCGACGGTAGAGGCGATACGATCCGAGGACCGCACAAGGCATGATCGAAGCACTGCCGAGCTGGAAGCCGGTAGCCGAAAGCTGGTGGCCGAACTGATCGACTTCCAGCAACGACCCCAACCCACCTTCGCCAAGGAGTTCAAGGTGCTCAGCGGCGACCTGCACAACAAGCAGAACGCGGGTTACACCAACCTGATCGCCTGCAACAGCGCCAAGCAGAGCGAACGCCTCTACACCATCTTCAACGACATGGAGCACGAGGTGGCCTTCACGCCGCTGGTGCTTGACCTGCATGAGGGCTTCGTCGATCCCGAACTGAAGCTGGCGCTCTACACCGACCACCAGATCTTCGAGCGCTACCACCGCTACCGGCTGAAGGAGGGCTTCCGGAAGAACGCGCAGGCGCTCACGCTGAAAGAGCTTACCCAGCTGAAACCCGGTGATCTGGTGGTGCACATCGACCATGGCATCGGCGTCTTCAGCGGGCTGGAGACCATCGACGCGGGCGGAAGCAAGCAGGAAGCCATCCGCCTGAAGTACCGCGACAACGACATCCTTTACGTGGGCATCCACAGCCTGCACCGCGTGAGCAAGTACAGCGGCGAGGAAAGCGGCAAGGCCCCGAACATCAGCAAGCTCGGCAGTCCGGCGTGGAAGAACCTGAAGGAGAAAACGAAGGCGAAGGTGAAGGCGCTGGCCTTCGACCTGATCAAGCTCTACGCGCAACGCAAGAGCAAGCCGGGCTTCGCGTTCCAGCCGGACAACTACCTGCAGCACGAACTGGA
>JAEUSY010000042.1 GCA_016788295.1 Flavobacteriales bacterium | reverse complement strand
CCAACAAACACCCCTACCCATGAACACCGCATCCATCAACCCGAAGCTCCGTTCCGCCATCAAGCTGCGCCACCTGGTGGAGGCCATCAGCACCGACTGGCAACTGATCGCCACCATCCAAGGCAGCGTGAACAAGCAGCTGCAGCAGGCCGAAAGCCTCGCCGAACAGTATGGCGACAGCGCGTTCCAAGGCGAGTTCAACACCTTGCTGGCAGCCCTGCGCGACCACATGAAGGGCGTGGTCGCGCAACTGGAACAGGCCAAGGCAGCACTCGCACAAGGCGGGCCCATCGACCCGGCCATGGATTGGACCGGCATGCAGACCCGGCTCCACGCGGCCGAGGATGTCTTCCGCCGCATGAGCGAGCTGCCGTTCGCTGCAACCGACGGCGCCAATGCCCAGGATTGGAAGACCCTGTGGAAGGTGGTACGCTCCAACCTCGATGCCGTGCAGGGTCTGTGCAGTGCTGCCTACCTCAAGGCCCGCATGATCGCCGACCTCGGCAAGGACGAGGCCGAAGCGCTGACCGCCACCATCCTCCAGCACATCCCACGCAGCTTCTCCCTTACCGAAGCTGACCAATACGAACGCGACTACCTGGCCGCGATGGACCAGATCAAGGAGGATGCATCGAAGAAGGCCAACCTCTGGGACCGTGTCCTGAACATCATCGCCGGTGCCATCCCCTTCGAGGAGAGCCCCGCCGAACGGGTAATGATGCAGCGCTGGGTCAACGGGGAGAAGGGCGCCCTCTAAGCCCTATTCCAACAACGCCAACAACGCTGGTCCGTGCCCGGACCGAACGCATGGCCGAGGCCCAGGCAACATCACCACCTCAAGGACCGACATCGCCGATCACTCACAACCAACCCCACCACCCCATGCCATTCGCCATCAGCCGCATCGTGGACAGCACCGACCTCAACACCCTCAAGGAACGGACCATGGCCGCCCTGAAGACAGAGGGCTTCGGCGTGTTGACCGAAATAGACCTTTCCGGCACACTGAAACAGAAGCTGGGCAAGGACCACCTGCCGCACCTGATCCTGGGCGCCTGCAACCCGGGCTTCGCCGACCAGGTGGTTACCCTGGAGCCGCACATCAGCACCATGCTCCCCTGCAACGTTACCCTGCGGGAACTTCCCGACGGACAGTATGAGGTGGCCGCCATCGACCCACAGGCAGCGATGGAAGGCGTGGGCAACCCGGCCATTGCGGCCGTGGCCGCGCAGGTCAGTGCCGCCCTGCAGCGCGTGGTGGACAGCATTTGAACACGCGGCCCTGTGCCGGCGGGCGGGCAGGCTGAAGGCCACTACAACGGCTGAACATGCGCCGTGAAGTACCGCAGGAACTACGGCGACTGTATGATGCGGTAGCCCCGCATCCGTTCCTGTGTGCGCCCAGCCTCCTCGAAGGTCTCGGCCACCAGATCCATTTGGCCTTGGGGTACACACGCGACGGAATGCCGTTGAAAGCCGGCACCCATCTCCAACGCGTTGCCACTTCGCGGGCCCTTGTTGGGCAGCCCGTAACTGGCGGCCTTCACAACCGCAGGATGCGCACCGCACCGCGCAGCACCAGCACGAAGATGAACGCCCCGATCACCAGGTCGGGCCAGTTGTTGCCGGTGAGCCCCACGAGCCCCGCCGCGACGATGACGCCCACGTTGGCCTTGGCATCGTTGCTGGTGAAGATCCATGAGGCCTGCATGTGCGCCTCGCCATCCTTGGCGCGGCGCAGCAGGTACAGGCAGGTGAGGTTGCCGGCCAGGGCGAACGCCGATACCACCGCCATGGTGAACGGCTCGGGCGGTGCGCCGGCGACGAACACGCGCCGCAGCACCTCGGCAAAGCCGATGGCCGCCAACGCCAGTTGGAAGTAGCCGCTCAGGTGCGCAATGCGCCGCTTGCGGGCCGCCACCTGGCCAATGGCCGAAAGACCGAGGCCGTAAACGATGGCATCGGCCAGCATGTCAAGCCCGTCGGCCACCAGGCCCATGCTCTGCGCCCACCAGCCGGCCAGCCCTTCGGCCACGAAGAACAGGGCGTTGATGGCGAAGACCTGGATCAGCGTGCGGCGGTCGGCAGCGGCCATGGTGCGTGGTGTTCGGTCCAGCTCGTATCCTGGGCGCCCTAAAGATCGGCCGTATGGGCCTTGCGGCAATGGTTCGCCAACGGAAGCGCTGCATGTGGAGGCCGAAAAGCCCGGCCGGCGCAGGTACTTCGCAACCCCGGTAACAAAAACACGTGGCTCCTATGCCACCGTTCAATGGGCTGGCAAATGGCAAGCACCGTCCCTCCACCGGCCGCACTACCTCGAACCGAGGCCCGCCTGCCACCCGCTCCGAGGCCATGAACCTGCCTGCCGGCCTTTCGGTTGCACCGCTTCGAGGGCATGAACGACCCCGACGACCAGCCCATCGTCCACGCCACCAGCTCCACCGATGGCCACATCCGTGGCATTCTGGTGAACGCCTACGGGCCAGCCGCCGCTGCCCTTACCCAGGAGCTGGTGCGCAAGCTGGCCACGCATGCGCGGGGGTGAGGGGGCGTGTGAGCGGTGTGGGGGCGATCGCAGGCTCCACTCCGTGAGACCATGCGGAGGTCCGGACCCTGCCTAGGCTTGGCATTATACGTGCAATTCCACCGGCCGCACATTGTGCTCTTCCATGTACTGCTCCACCTCCTTCACCTCTTGGCTTGGCACCACGGTGTATCGGCTTTGTGCGCGAAAGGCCTTCCACGTGGCGTGCTGCTTCGGATGCGTGCTGGCCTGCGGCTCATCGCCCACCACATAAGCCTTGCCAAGGCGCTTGCGCTCGCTGATGGCGCGTTGCACATCGTTCAGTTCATACAACTGGTTCTCCAAATGGTAGTTCGGACGCATGAAGTCCACCACCTCGCCGATGACGTCCAGGTCGTTGCGGCCATGGAAGCCGATGGTGACCGAGGGCATGAGCAGGCCCGGCAACTGCGCCTGGGTAAGGGTTACCTCCCATGCCAACCGTTGCGCCGTGCGGGTACGCAGCCCTTCGCGCACCTCATCGATGTCCGAGGGCGAAGGTGAACTACCCAGCTCCTGATCATCCACGAGCAGCTTGAAGAGCGCAGCGAACCGAGCGTCATCAGCCTCCACATCAATGCGTGTGACCGGGCCGAAGGTGAGGAGGTTGCGGCTGTATTTGCTCAAGTACTCGAAGTAGGGCTCCTGCAACAATTGCCCGGCAAGTTCCCCGGACCCGATCTGGCTGAATAGTCCAGTGCTCAGCTGCGCATCAGCGGTGCACTCTCGCGCGAGCGCTTTCAGGTTCATCACCAGCATGCGGTGGGCATCGCGCCCCAGCAGGTCGCGCACCACGCCCACCCTGTTCCGGCTCCACGCGAAGTGAGGCCGTAAGGCACCGCGCATGAAAAGCCCCACCGCGAGCTTGTCGCCAGCCACGGGATTGATCCCGGCGTAGATGATGGAATAGAAGCTGCTCATGAGTTCAGCGCCGAAGCCCGGCGCAGGCATTGGTTCAGCATTGGGCCAACAAGGCGTGGAAATGGTCCAGTACTTCGGAAATGCGCTGCGGATCGAAGAGCCGATCTTGCAGCCGCTGGCGCAAGTTGGCTACATCGATGCCCCAATCGGCCGGTAGGCGGGAAAGGATCTCATCGGTACGCTGTTCGCAATCGTGCACCCAAAGATAGGCATCCTGTGCCGCATGAGCTACGAGGTTGCCATCCCTGCTGAAGCTTGCACCCAGCAAGGCAGGAAGGACAGGGTGGGCCAACAGGCTGTCCTCCATGGTCAGTAATGGCAAGGGTTTCTCCAGCACATTGGTCCCGAAGATGGCCTCGTGGTCCATCACCCGGAAGGTGGAACCTTCGGGGTCTGCTGTGACCAGGATGTTCGGGTTGTTCTGTGTGCGATCCTCGTTGGCCAGCCAAATGTCGAAGAGGGCGATCCGCAGCAGGTCCTGCTTGTTGGCGTAGTGCCGCCGTTCGTGGGCATTGGTGGTGCGCAGGAACTGGTTCAGCTCTACGGAGTCCTTGCGATACACCGTGGCCCAGCAGGTGGTCTTGAAATAGGCTGGCTGCCGACCGCTGGCCACGAAGCGCCCCACATGGTCCGGGGCCACGTGCATAAGTGCAGCCTCCAGCACGGGAAGACCCCAAATGCGTGCAAAATGGTGCGCCAATAGTTCGTTCACCAAGCGGGAGCATACCCGTTGCCCCCCGCCATGCTTGGCCACGTATGCCCGCAGGTCATCACCCACCACCAGCATGGGGCGCATGCCGGTGTCCCAGGCATCCTGGGCTTCGGTTACACTATGGCGCAGGGGGAGAGATTCCATGAACATCACTGACCTCACGCATCCATTCATTCAAAAGGCCAAAGTAGTAGGCTTTGGCTGCCTCGATCAGGTTCATCACCGGACGTTCACTAGTGATCGTGTATTCCATGAAGAACCCCGGCTTACCCTGTTTGGAGGCATGCAATGATGGTTCGTATGCTATTCCCAGACCCAAGCAGGGGCTTCCGAAGGAGACCCTGCCTTACGCTGATGGCGCAGGGTCCACTGCGTGAGAGCCTGCTGAGGTTTGGGGGCCACTGCGTGAAACGCTGCCTAGGCTTGGGGCATACTGGTGAACGCCTATGGGCCCACCGCCTCCGCCCTTACCCAGGAGATGGTGCGCAAGCTGGCCACGCATGCGCGGAAGTGAGCGGGGCGTGTGAGCGGTGTGGGGGCTATCGCAGGGTCCACTGCGTGAGACCATGCGGAGGCTAGGGAGACCTTGCGGCCGTTCAGGGGGCGGAAATGGCACATGCCCTGCGGAGGAACAGGCCGAACGGTTACCGAAGTCGCCGCGCCTCGAATCCCCGACCGGGCATGCGTTCCAAAAGTAGCGGATACGCTTCACATCGTGCAACCCGATCGCCACAAGCGCATACCTTCACCTTGGTAAGCGCCCGGGACCAGGTCCGGAAGAACCGGCCGAAAGGTGGTTCGACGTACGGTTGGTCTTCTGGGCGCTTATCTGTTGGGGGGATGAGGCGCAGGGGCCACTGCGGGAGAGGCTGCTGAGGCTTGGGGAAAGCGCACACAAAAGCCAGTGTGTAATTGCTCGGGTTTCTTAACACAATGCCTCAGTTTTCCACAATCTCTCTTTTCAGCTGAGAATGGACGGAACTTACGATTCGATGATCGACGATAAAACCGACCTCATATCAATCGCACACTTCGATAAACGAAGGGGTGAAGCGCAGCTGCTTTCCACGCATCTTAGTCAAGTGGCAGCATTAGCTGCACAAAATGCAAGTAGATTATACCTTCCCTTATCTGCCGAACTCATCGGCCTTCTTCACGACCTCGGCAAGTACAGCGAGGAATTCCAGCGCTATATCAGGTCTGCCACGGATCTGATCGAGGAGGACGACGAGATGGAGGCTGTAGACCATAAGGCGCTCAAAGGCAAGATCGACCACTCTACCGCTGGTGCACAGTATGTATGGCGTGAGCTTGGCAAACAAGGACCCGAAGGACGATTAGCCGCTCAATTCCTTGCTCTCTGCATTGCATCACACCACTCCGGACTCATCGATTGTGTAGCACCTGACGGCACCAATGTCTTTGAACGCCGCACGACCAAAGCGGACGACCGCACCCACTTAAGCGAAGCACTTGCCAAGGCCGACTCAGAGATCCGGGACCGCATGCATACCTTGGTCAACGACCCAAAGCTGAAAGAGGAATTGCTCACGGCCATCAAGAAGGTCGCCAATGATCAGCGCTTCTTCAATTGGGGGCTCCTGCTTCGCTTTCTGTTCAGCTGTTTGATCGACGCTGACCGAACGAATAGTGCAGAGTTCGAGAAACCGGGGCGGAAGAAGGCCGCCAAACACACCCCATGGCCGGAGCTGATCGATCGCCTGGAAAAGCACCTCGCGGCCTTTCCGGTTACGAAGCCCATCGATACGCTTCGTAAGGACATTTCGCAGCATTGTCTCGATGCGGCAGCGCGTGAACATGGCACATATACATTGACCGTACCCACCGGAGGCGGCAAGACACTCGCCAGCTTGCGCTTCGCATTGCACCATGCGGAAAAGCACTGTATGGAGCGCATAATCTATGTCATCCCCTACACCTCCATCATCGACCAGAACGCACAAGTTGCCCGAGGGATATTGGAGCCACCCGGTGTAGCGCCGGGAAGCGTGGTACTGGAGCATCACTCGAACCTGACGCCGGAAAAGGTGACCTGGCGCAACAAGGTACTAACCGAGAACTGGGATGCCCCAGTGATCTTCACCACCACGGTACAACTGCTCGAAGCCCTGTTCGGAGCAGGTACAAGAGATGTACGGCGTTTGCACCGGTTGGCCAAGGCGGTGATCATCTTCGATGAGGTGCAGACACTCCCCATCAAGACCTTCCATCTCTTCTGCAACGCCATGAACTATGTGGTGGAACACTGCGGAAGCACTGCGCTGTTGTGTACTGCCACGCAGCCACTCTTACACGAACTCGATAAGGAGAAAGGCATGCTGAGGCTGGGGGCCTTTAACAACCGAATGAACGCAGCCTCTGAGTTGATGCCGGATGTGAAGAAGCTCTTCCGCGAACTGGAGCGTGTGGAACTGCACGACCTGCGCAAGAAAGGCGGCTGGAGCACAGCGGAATTGGCTGCGTTCGCACAGCAGTGCATGGAACAATACGGATCGTGCCTCGTGGTGGTGAACACCAAGGCCATGGCGTTGGCGCTCTTCGAGCAATGCGGTGGTTCCGCCAATAAAAGCCTCTTCCACCTGAGCACGCACATGTGCCCCGCGCACCGAAAGGCCGTGCTCAACACCATTCGTGGCAGACTGGCTCCCGAAAGCGAACAGCCCTCCTTGTGCATCAGTACACAGCTTATAGAAGCCGGTGTAGATGTGGACTTCGGCAGCGTGATCCGTTCGGAAGCCGGGCTTGATTCCATTGGCCAAGCTGCGGGGCGCTGCAATCGGAACGGACGCCACGGAAAGCGGCCAGTGTACGTCGTGAACCCACAAGATGAAAAGGTGGGCATGTTGGAAGAGATCAAAGTGGGCCAGCAAGACTTTGATCGCTTCATGCGCGAGTACAAGGATGCACCGATGGACTTCGCCGAGAACCCACTTGGCGATGAGGCGATGAAGCGCTACTTCAAGTATTATTTCTTCGACCGACGAAACACTATGAGCTATCCCGTGGAGCCGCCTCGATTCGAGCGGACGGACACACTGCTTGATGTTCTCTCCCACAACGGCAAGGCTCTTGAAGAGCATGCCCGGATCCGCAAGACCAAGCCCGACCTTCTCCTTCGTCAATCCTTCATGAGTGCCGCCAAAGCTTTTCGCCCTATCGACAGCCCGGCCCAAGGTGTAGTTGTCCCATTCAGTGCGGATGGACAACAGATCATCAATGACCTGTGCGCCGCATACGACCCTTTGCTTGCTTTCGACCTGCTGCGTCGGGCGCAGCAATACTCCGTGAACGTGTTCCCACACGTGCTGAAGAAATTACAGGAAGCGAATGCAGTGACTGAAGTGCAGGAAGGCACAGGCATCCTATACGTGAACAAGCAGTACTATGATGAACACGCGGGCCTCCGCGACTTTCCCGTGAACCAACAAGAACCGATCATAGCATGATGAGGAACAGCATCGAATTCAAGGTCTGGGGGCGCTATGCCCTCTTCACCGATCCGCTCACCCGCGTGGGTGGCGAGAAATGCTCCTACCACATTCCCACCTACGAAGCCTTGAAGGGCGTGGTGAAGTCCATTTACTGGAAGCCTACCATTATCTGGGTGGTGGATGAGGTGCGCGTGATGAAACGGATCCGCACAGAAGCCAAGGGGATGAAGCCTATGAAGTATGGTGGCGGCACAAACGACCTTTCCTTCTACACCTACCTGAAGGATGTGGAGTACCAGGTGCGAGCGCACTTCGAGTGGAACCCCTATCGGGAAAGGCTGAAGGAAGACCAGAACGAAGGCAAGCACTTCAACATAGCCAAGCGCATGGTTGAGCGCGGCGGGCGGCAGGACATCTTCCTCGGCACCCGTGAATGCCAGAGCTATGTGGAACCCTGCACGTTCGGCGAAGGCACGAGCGAATACGATGGCTACAGCAACCTCGACTTCGGGCTGGCCTTCCACGGTTTCGATTACCCGGACGAGACGGGTAAGAATGAAATGCGAACGCGCTTTTGGAGGCCGCAAATGGTCGATGGGCGCATCAAGTTCCCACGGCCTGAAGAGTGCGAAGTGAACAAGTTCGTTAGGGCGATGACCGCCAAAGACTTTGAAATGGGCAAGAACATGGTTGGCGTGGAAGTGACCGCTAACGAAATGGACCTGTGACATGAGCTGGATGGAGAAGCTATTCAAGACCTACGAGTCTTGTGCTGGTGCGCAGATGGGCACATCCCAACCTCTGCTACCACTATATCATGTTGTACAACAGGCTCACGTCGAAGTAATCCTTGATGCCAAGGGATTATTGCTTGATGCCAAGGTCGTTGCCAAAGTGCCGACGTTGATACCTGCCACCGAAAAGTCCGCTACCGGAAGAACCTCTGGTATCGCACCTCATGCCCTATGCGACCAGGTGCGGTACTGTGCAACAGACCTGGAAATGATGGGCGTAGATAACTCTGCGCACACTAAAGCCTTTCTCAGCCAGTTGCAAGATTGGTGTAATTCACCATCACGACATCCGAAAGCCGCAGCGATACTGAGCTACCTTAATCGTGGCACACTTGGGCGGGACCTTGTTAAAGCCGGTGTACTCATTCAGTCGGCAGACGCACGCTTAGCGACGGAGAAACCTCCCGCTAGCGCACACCAAGGGGTGATGGCGTATTTGTTACCCAAAGCAGAATCCAGCAAGCGATCTGGTGGCATTGACCAACCAGGGGCCCTGATACGCTGGCGCGTTGAGACAGCAGGTGAGCCACAGTCGGCGACTTGGACAGACCAAACGCTTATAGATGCCTGGGTGGCGTACTCCACTTCGAAGCAGAAAATCGACGGCATTTGCATGGTTACTGGTCAGCCTGCCGCACTTGCACGCTTACACCCAAAAGTCCAAAGACACGCACGCGACAATGCGAAGCTGATCTCCAGCGACGACAAGGATGGTTTCACGTACATGGGTCGGTTTACTGCTGCTGAACAGGCATGCAGCATTGGTGTTGACGTTTCCCTGAAGGCACATAGCGCACTGCAATGGCTAATCAGTGCGGAACGAGGACAGTCTTTCCGGAATGGCGACCAAGTCGTTGTGACTTGGGCAGTGAATGGCACAAGTGTACCAGACCCATTGGACAACACGTTTGCGTTGCTGGGGATAGAGGAAGTTGAGGCAACCCTCTCTCAGATGTATCACGGTGACGCCGGGCAAGTCATTGGCCAGCGCTTCAGTAAACGAATGGCGGGCTACCTAGCGGCGCTCGGTAACGTGGATGACGTGGTAGTGATGGGTGTTGATTCAGCCACGCCAGGCCGGATGGCGATCACTTACTACCGCGAAATGCACGGTTCAGAACTCCTTGCTCGCGTAGAGCGCTGGCATAAGACGTTCAGCTGGTACCAGAACTACTCGCACGCGGTCAAATTCATCGGAGCTCCATCCCCACGGGACATTGCGGAGGCGGCTTATGGCCGGAGGCTCGACGACAATCTGAAGAAGGCCACGGTTGAACGATTGTTACCCTGCATCATCGATGGGCAGCCCGTGCCACGCGACCTTGTCGATTGCACAATTCGCCGCGTGTGCAACCGGGTCGGGCTTGAGCATTGGGAATGGATCAAATGCTTAGGCATCGCTTGCGCACTGTACAGAGGAACACACGAAACGGAACACTTCAAACTGACATTGGACATGGAACGGGACACAAGGGACTACCTCTATGGCCGCCTGTTGGCGATCGCGGAGCACATAGAGAACAACGCGCTCTACTTGAGCGGGGAAACCGGACGGGCAACTAGCGCGGAGAAGCACATGCACCGCTTCTCCACGCGGCCGCATAGTACTTGGTTGCAAATCACCAAGGACCTCGACCCGTACCAAAGAAAGCTGAAGAATAATCGGGAGGGGTTCCACAGGAACATGAAGCGCCTTGTGTCTGAGGTTACGGCACAGCTAGGTGATCGCTTCACGGATGACAGTCGGCTCAGTGGCGAGTACCTCCTAGGCTACCACTGCCAATGGCTGGAGCTGAACCCACCGAAGGAAAAGCGGAAACCCGAAGAAGAAAAGGAACTCACAGAACCCACCGAACAAACCACCAACCTATGAGCACGCCATTGCAGAACAAGATCGACTTCGCCGTTGTGATGAAGGTCAAGAACGCAAACCCGAACGGGGATCCGCTGAACGGCAACCGACCGAGAACGGATTACCGGAACTACGGTGAGATCAGCGACGTCGCGATCAAGCGAAAAATCCGCAACCGATTGATGGACGAGGGCGAAGCTGTATTCGTTCAGTCCGATGACAGGCGGAACGATGAAGCAGGCAGCCTCCGCGAACGTGCCGAAGCGAACCTGGACATGAAGAAGAAGCCCGACGAGATCGCCAAGCAGGCTTGCGCCAAGTGGATCGATGTGCGAGCGTTCGGGCAACTCCTCGCATTCAAGGGCAAGAAGAAGGCTGGCAAGAAGGGTGAAGCAACCGAAGGCGATGAGGGCGATGGCGGTGTATCCATTGGCATCCGTGGACCTGTGTCCGTGCAACCGGCTTTCAGTGTCGAGCCGATCGAGGTGAGCAGCACACAGATCACAAAAAGTGTGAGTGGAGAAGGGACCGGTGAAAAGCGCGGTTCCGATACAATGGGCATGAAGCACCGGGTTGACGGAGGCGTTTATACCTTCTTCGGCAGTATGAATCCCCAGCTTGCTGAGCGAACGGGTTTCTCCGATAAGGATGCTGAATCCATCAAGAAGATTTTTCCCAAGCTCTTCGAGAACGATGAGTCAGCCGCAAGACCCGCAGGTAGCATGGAAGTGCTCAAGGTCTATTGGTGGAAACACAACAGCAAGCCAGGGCAATACTCATCGGCCAAAGTCCACGGCACACTCAAGGTCAACCCAGATGGAAGCAGCACCACGACCGACCTGCCGGGCCTGAAGCCGGAAGTCATTGACGGCTTCTGATGCAAGCCCTCGACCCCATTCCCATCTCCGCCCTGCAACACTGGATGTACTGCCCCCGGCAGTGCGCCTTGATCCATGTGGAGCAGGTGTTCGCGGACAACGTGCATACAGCGCGTGGCAACGCCGTGCATGCGCTGGTGGATGAACCGGGGTACGAGTTGAGAAAAGGTGTTCGTGCCGAGCGGTCGCTTCCCTTATGGAGCGACCGCATCGGCCTCATCGGCAAAGCCGACCTAGTGGAGTTCCATCCGGATGGCAGCGTGTTCCCTGTGGAGTTCAAGCACGGTCCCAAACGCAAGCACACGCACGACGACATCCAACTGGCGGCGCAGGCTATGTGCTTGGAGGAGATGCTGGGCAAGCCTGTAACACGCGGTGCCATCTATCACGCCAGCAGCAAGCGGCGGCGCGAGGTGAACATCGACCAAGGGCTTCGTACGCTGGTACAGTTGACCACCCAGGCCGTGCGTGCAGCCATTGCGGCAGGCACAGTACCGCCCCCGGTTAACGACGAGCGCTGCGAAAACTGCTCCCTGAAGGGGATCTGCCAGCCCGATGTGATGGACGACAAGCACACGCAGGCTTACTTGCGATCCAAACTCTACGACGCTGATAGCTGATGCACCAGTTGGAGAACACCCTCTACGTCATGACCCCGAACGCCTACGCGCATTTGGAGAATGCCACCGTACGCATCGACGTGGAGCGCGTAAAGAAGCTGCAAGTGCCACTGCATCACTTGGCAGGTCTCGTCACATTCGGCAACGTGATGATCTCGCCTGCCTTGATACACAAGCTGGCCGACGAAGGCAAGAGCTTGGTACTCTTGGACCACAACGGGCGCTTCAAGGCGCGGCTGGAAGGTGGCGTAAGTGGCAACATCCTGCTGCGCAAGGCCCAGCACAAAGCAGCGGACGACCCGGCCGTGGTGTTGGAATTTGCCCGGGCCATCATAGCAGGCAAGGTGCGCAACAGCCGAACAGTGCTCATGCGCGGTGCACGCGAAACGGACAATGCGGCGGAAGCCGAACGCCTCGAAGCCGTGGCCCTGAGCTTGGCCCAGACGCTGAGCAATTTGAAACACGCCAAAGACGTGGACACCGTGCGCGGCCTGGAGGGTGAAGCTGCCAAGAACTACTTCGGGGTGCTGCCGCTCATCATCAAGCCGCAATACCGCGAAGCCTTTGCACTCAACGGCCGCACCCGCCGCCCGCCGCTTGACCGCACCAACGCACTGCTATCCTTCCTCTATGCCATGCTGATGAACGATTGCCGAAGTGCCTTAGAAGCTGTGGGCCTTGACCCGCAACTCGGGTTCCTGCACACCGTGCGCCCAGGCCGGGCTGCACTGGCCTTGGACCTCCAGGAGGAGTTTCGTTCAGTAGTGGTGGATCGACTGGCGCTCACTCTGATCAACCGAGGGCAAGTGCAGGCCGACGACTTTGACACGCGTGAGGGCGGCGCCGTATCACTTACCGAAAAAGGGCGCAAGGCCGTAGTGGTCGCTTGGCAAGAGCGCAAACAAGAACAGGTCCAGCATCCGCTCACTGGTAGCAAAATGCCAATTGGCCTGCTCCCCTTCATGCAAGCACGTTTCCTGGCGCGCACCGTTCGCGGTGAAATGGAAGGCTATATCCCCTACCTCTCCAAGTAACCCCCATCAAGGTGCTGATCATTGCCAGTTACGATGTCTCCACCCTGACCGCAGGTGGGCGCAAGCGCCTTCGTCGCGTGGCCAAGATCTGCGAGCGGATGGGACAACGCGTACAGAAAAGTGTGTTCGAGTTCGAGGTGGATCAAATGCAGTACGAGCAACTGGAACGTGAGCTACTGGCGGAGATCGATGAGTTGGAGGATAGCCTTCGTTTCTACCGCCTCACCGAACCAGCACACTTGCGCGTGAAACAGTTCGGAAATTTCAAGAGCACCGACTTCGACAAGCCATTGATCGTGTAACTTGAGGCAACGCGCCTTGCGCGAAACCCAAGCGACCATGAAAACCCGGCCGGTTCGCGGAACCACCAACCCCTTGACCCGCAAGGGTTGCAGGCGAACGGCCAAACGCTCTTTGTTTCTTGTTGCTTCGGCGCGATACCTTTCGCGCCAACCTGCTCTGCTGAACAAGCGCCACAAGCGTTTGAGGTGGCGCAGTCGCGAGGCGCCCCGGCGCTTCGCGCGGATTGAAACAGCTACGCAGAGTTCGATAGCCCCGATGCCCCCGGTCGCGAGGCGCCCCGGCGCTTCGCGCGGATTGAAACCCAGATACGGCAAGCCAAACGAAGCAAGCGGCGTGGTCGCGAGGCGCCCCGGCGCTTCGCGCGGATTGAAACAGTATAGCAAGGACGGAAAGCACGATGCCGGTAGTCGCGAGGCGCCCCGGCGCTTCGCGCGGATTGAAACACCAACAACGAAGGCGGAACGCTGGCCCCGCAAAGTCGCGAGGCGCCCCGGCGCTTCGCGCGGATTGAAACGGCGCGAATAATTGCAGCAACTTCGTCGATGCGCTGTCGCGAGGCGCCCCGGCGCTTCGCGCGGATTGAAACGCGCTGGTACACCAGCTCGTATTCGGTAGCGTCGTCGCGAGGCGCCCCGGCGCTTCGCGCGGATTGAAACTTGTATTCGCAGACGGTAGGACGAACTTAGCATCTCGTCGCGAGGCGCCCCGGCGCTTCGCGCGGATTGAAACAGAACAACCTTTTTGGATCCAACGTGGATCTGGTGTCGCGAGGCGCCCCGGCGCTTCGCGCGGATTGAAACCGCAAGACCGTCAAGGTGCGGTACACGGATAAGGGTCGCGAGGCGCCCCGGCGCTTCGCGCGGATTGAAACAAGCCCGGCGCCAAGGCCAAGGACAGCCGGTACAGTCGCGAGGCGCCCCGGCGCTTCGCGCGGATTGAAACCGCGTCCATCGTTGATGGTCCAGCGCAGTGCGCCGACGTCGCGAGGCGCCCCGGCGCTTCGCGCGGATTGAAACGGTGCTCTGCCAACTTGAGCTACCCGATCCAGGTGTCGCGAGGCGCCCCGGCGCTTCGCGCGGATTGAAACCCCACCAGCTTCGCCCGCCTTGAGGCGCGCAAGCGTCGCGAGGCGCCCCGGCGCTTCGCGCGGATTGAAACTATCTCGAGCCGGCGGCGTATGATCTGCCGGAAGGTCGCGAGGCGCCCCGGCGCTTCGCGCGGATTGAAACTCCAGGCTTTCAGGGCCGAACCATTCAGCCGCCAGCCGTCGCGAGGCGCCCCGGCGCTTCGCGCGGATTGAAACAACGTATCGGCAATATGAGCAAGTAATGCCGAAGTCGCGAGGCGCCCCGGCGCTTCGCGCGGATTGAAACAGCATAACCCAGAAACTGCGATGACGGCACAGGGTCGCGAGGCGCCCCGGCGCTTCGCGCGGATTGAAACTTCTGCCTCCAGTGCCATGCCGTGCTCCCAGCTGTCGCGAGGCGCCCCGGCGCTTCGCGCGGATTGAAACCGCCCATAGGCGCAAGGGCATGGTGCCATCCCTGTCGCGAGGCGCCCCGGCGCTTCGCGCGGATTGAAACACGATCACGGTGTATTGGCGTGTCTGCTTCATGGCGTCGCGAGGCGCCCCGGCGCTTCGCGCGGATTGAAACTCGCTGCCTGCCTGCCCCTTGGGGTCCTGCTCCACGTCGCGAGGCGCCCCGGCGCTTCGCGCGGATTGAAACACCGGCCGGAAGGCAAACCGGCCAACCGGCCGGGGTCGCGAGGCGCCCCGGCGCTTCGCGCGGATTGAAACTTGATGTCGTTGCTGAAATCCATGTCGCTTATGTGTCGCGAGGCGCCCCGGCGCTTCGCGCGGATTGAAACCACAGCCAAATGACCCCAATCGTTGTGCGGGTAGGTCGCGAGGCGCCCCGGCGCTTCGCGCGGATTGAAACATGCGCAAGTTGGCCACTACACCGCCGCCAGGAGTCGCGAGGCGCCCCGGCGCTTCGCGCGGATTGAAACGTGTTCAGCAGGCGCTTCAGGGTGGGAAAGCCGGGTCGCGAGGCGCCCCGGCGCTTCGCGCGGATTGAAACACGTACTCCGTGGCGCACTTGCTGGTGATCCACGTCGCGAGGCGCCCCGGCGCTTCGCGCGGATTGAAACAGGCCAAAGGCTCACAGGCGCATTCAACCAAGGGTGTCGCGAGGCGCCCCGGCGCTTCGCGCGGATTGAAACAGTGCGCTGGGCGGTGGTGGTGCTGATGGTCAATTGGTCGCGAGGCGCCCCGGCGCTTCGCGCGGATTGAAACACCTTTGACATCCGCAGCATGCGGATGGTGCGCGTCGCGAGGCGCCCCGGCGCTTCGCGCGGATTGAAACCACATGCGTATGCCGCTGCTGTTGAACCGCTGGTGTCGCGAGGCGCCCCGGCGCTTCGCGCGGATTGAAACGCTTGCCGGGAGGGGAGGGCGAAGGATGGCGGGGGTCGCGAGGCGCCCCGGCGCTTCGCGCGGATTGAAACAGCCCGGAGGACGCCGAGGAATATCGGCACGAGGTCGCGAGGCGCCCCGGCGCTTCGCGCGGATTGAAACACAGGAATTGTGCGTGCAAGTAAAATCCAGCACCAGTCGCGAGGCGCCCCGGCGCTTCGCGCGGATTGAAACAACACAGGTCCAACGCGCTGCACGCCGCATAGCGTCGCGAGGCGCCCCGGCGCTTCGCGCGGATTGAAACCCAAGGTGAACGGGGTGGCCGTAGGCGACACCCTGTCGCGAGGCGCCCCGGCGCTTCGCGCGGATTGAAACTGGTTCCACAGCAGGGTGTTGCCTGTGGTGTCCAGTCGCGAGGCGCCCCGGCGCTTCGCGCGGATTGAAACGGTCAGGTGGGCGGCGCTGACGTGCTTACCGCGCGTCGCGAGGCGCCCCGGCGCTTCGCGCGGATTGAAACGCAACCAGAAGGGCTACGGCACGTTCCGTGCGAAGGTCGCGAGGCGCCCCGGCGCTTCGCGCGGATTGAAACGAGGCGTATGCACCTACGAGCATCAGGCCGAGCAGTCGCGAGGCGCCCCGGCGCTTCGCGCGGATTGAAACCTTTGCCTGTTGCTAATTGTAGGGGACAAAGCCTTATGTCGCGAGGCGCCCCGGCGCTTCGCGCGGATTGAAACCTACGGCGCGAGCGGCATTTTCGTCGACCTGGAGTCGCGAGGCGCCCCGGCGCTTCGCGCGGATTGAAACACAAAACTGCACACCATGAACGAACGCCGAAGCCTGTCGCGAGGCGCCCCGGCGCTTCGCGCGGATTGAAACGTGAGGCGCCGGCGCCACCACCTGTGGCCCCGGGTCGCGAGGCGCCCCGGCGCTTCGCGCGGATTGAAACGCCGGGGTGGAGTTGAAATGGCACACCGTGCCAGAGTCGCGAGGCGCCCCGGCGCTTCGCGCGGATTGAAACAGGCTTCTGCCGAAAGGCCACCAGCAGTGGTCCCAGTCGCGAGGCGCCCCGGCGCTTCGCGCGGATTGAAACCTGAAAAAGGTGCCCGCTTGGGTGTGGGTGCTGGTGTCGCGAGGCGCCCCGGCGCTTCGCGCGGATTGAAACACTGCCGTCTGGTACTCGGTGGCCAGGTAGCGGGTCGCGAGGCGCCCCGGCGCTTCGCGCGGATTGAAACATCAGGTATTGCCGTTCGTACATGCCGGGGGCCTTCGTCGCGAGGCGCCCCGGCGCTTCGCGCGGATTGAAACACGTGCATGTAGCGGAAGTGTGTGAACACGCTGTGTCGCGAGGCGCCCCGGCGCTTCGCGCGGATTGAAACCCCTCGCGGGCCTTGGTGTTGAACACCGATACGGCGTCGCGAGGCGCCCCGGCGCTTCGCGCGGATTGAAACGGTGATGGTCCAGCTGGTGATCCACACGTGGGCCGGTCGCGAGGCGCCCCGGCGCTTCGCGCGGATTGAAACTTGCTCATCACCGTGCGGAACTCCTCTGTGCTCATGGTCGCGAGGCGCCCCGGCGCTTCGCGCGGATTGAAACACCGCAGCCCATGCCTGGCCGAATGGGCCTAAGGTCGCGAGGCGCCCCGGCGCTTCGCGCGGATTGAAACTCTCCAAGGACGCCAATCATTTCGTGCGCGTATGTGGTCGCGAGGCGCCCCGGCGCTTCGCGCGGATTGAAACCTGAACACACACGCACAGGATGCCAACCCCAACCGAGGTCGCGAGGCGCTCCGGCGCTTCGCGCGGATTGAAACAAGGTCACCGAGGACGCGGGTGTTACGACCCTGCAGTCGCGAGGCGCTCCGGCGCTTCGCGCGGATTGAAACGTTCTCTTTCGCAGGTTCAACAGGTTCAGGTGGGTCGCGAGGCGCTCCGGCGCTTCGCGCGGATTGAAACACCTTGGCGTACTCCTGGTCCAGCTGCGCCAGCGTCGCGAGGCGCTTCGGCGCTTCGCGCGGATTGAAACCTACACGATGTGTACCAGTATTGCGGAGTTCTCGTCGCGAGGCGCTTCGGCACTTCGCGCGGATTGAAACAACTACCAGTCCAGCAGCAATGCCGCACAGTTCGCGTCGCGAGGCGCTCCGGCGCTTCGCGCGGATTGAAACAAGTACCATTGGCGGCCAGCCATCAACCCGCCGCGTCGCGAGCGGCTCCGGCGCTTCGCGCGTATTGCAACTTTGAGGATGCGGTGGGGGAATGCCCCCCCTTCGCGCGACGATCTGTAACTGTGGGCACATTGAAACACCAAAAAAAATCCAGACCGCCGCAGCGTCTCACGCAGAAGACCCTGCTCCAGCTGGGGTTATACCGAACACGATTGAACTGCATGATGCTTACCTCCTTCGGTATCCCATGAATGGGCGTGGTTGACATGCGGTGTAGATAACACTCGACCGCTGCAGGTTCTCACCCTGTTACCCCTGCCCTTCCAAAGGCAGGTACAACCACCATCCCCCTACCTTCACCATCCACCACCATGGGAGTCGAATACGCCTTGCACTGTGCCGCCTGCGGCTACCACAACCCGCACTGTTGCGCGGGTGTGGAGGCGGGTATGGCCGTAACGCTGAGCACCGTGTATTGCGCCACGTGCAAGCAGCTGTACGATGTGCCGGTGTTGGATCACGGGAACGGGTTTACCGAGATCCCCTTGCGGTGCCCCAGGAACAAGGCCCATGCGGTGGTGGCCTGGAGCCATCCGGGGCCTTGCCCGGTGTGTGGGCGGCCGATCAGCAAGTTGGGCCAGAGCGCGATCTGGGATTAAGGCGGCTTTAGGCCAACGGCCAGTGGTGCATTCGGCATTTCAGGTGGCCGGAGGCCAAAAAGCGGTTAAGCTCATTGGCCGCTAAGCCCTAAAAAACCGCCACACGGTCTCACGCAGAGGACCCTGCTCCAGCCGGAAGCCGAGGATGTAGTCGCGGAAGTCGTCCGCGCTCATCTTGCCGCGCAGGGCATTGGCGATGACCCAGGGGGGTGGCCTCGAGGCGTTGTTTGGCGGTCATTGGGGTTCAAAATAGAACATACACCCGGTTAAAACGTGACGTTATTGCCCAGGGTGAAGGATGTTACGCGCTGTTCCGATGATGGCCCCACCCATGCGCCATAGGTAGGGCGCCAACTATCATCGCTTTTGGAGTATTTCCAAGTAGGGATCCAAATGCCCCATGAAGTACATGTACAGAAGGGACAGGACCACCATGACGAGCAAGGGAACCACGATCACGACGATCCAAACCAACAGCGCCCTTCGGTAGCTCATCTCAGTTCCCAGCTTGCGCATTCTCCAGCGGACGAAGAACGGGGGTGTGAAGATCCATGCCAACAGGAGCGGAGGGAAGGCCGTGCACACCGCACCCACTGCAGCTCCGAAAAGCATGCTCGTGAAGGTGGCGTCATAGGCCTTCTTGTATGAAGTTCCCTTTGTCATGAACGAGCCGGTGACAAAGGCTAGAGGTAGGCACATCAGGGCAAGGGGTATGGCAGCGATCGCCAAGGCGACCAACAACAACAGCGCCAGACCTGCACCATCACCGCCAGTTATGCTCGTATCCAGACTAGTACCTCCGGGGTTGCTGGCCGCAGATGTCGCATTGCGTGCCTCATCCGCCTGCATGTTCGCTTGGTCGGCTCGGAACCGATCGTAGTTCTCAGTGTTGTAGTCGTAGCGGTTCGGTTGGTCACCGCTGATCGGACGTTCGTATTCCTCGCGCATGGTGGTGGTTTTGTCCAGTGCCAGGCAACAGCTATGCCAATGGCAGGTCCTTACCTTGTGTCAGTTGCGGGGTGGACATTTTCCAAGGTAGGCTCAAACCATCGTGCGCAATTGGGAGTGTCGTCCGCGCTCATCTTGCCGCGCAGCGCGTTGGCGATGTCCCAGAGGGTGGCTTCGATGTGTTGTTTGGCGCTCATGCGAAGTGAAAGTAGAGCCAGGCGGTCATACGACCCAACTTCTCCACAACGGTAGATCAGTGATCAAGCCACCTTCGTCACTACCTCGCCCAACCGGTTGAGGAAGTCCCGCGCATAGGTCTGGGCGGCTTCGGGTGAACGTGTAAGCACCTTCTTGATCACGCGGGGTAGCTTGAATAGGAGAATGATGGCGATCAGGGTGTGTACCAATGCCACCACCGCGAGGATGCGGCTGCTGAAGTGCACCATGAAAGGTGTCCAAAGCACCCCGATGAACCAGATCGCGGCGGCCACGAGGAATGTTCCGATGATAATGCGTTTGGCACCGGGGGGTGTCCAGGGAGGTGTCAGTTGTTTGAAGAGCATCAGTTCGTTCGTGGCGTCGAACAGCATGATGGGGCGTGCCGTGCTGTTGCTCGGTGCGGCCCACTGCAAGCGTGTTCCGATGGCGGGTGCCTCTTGCAATGGAACGGTGATGCGCGGAACGTGGGCTCCTTGTAGGTCGATCCGGTAGCCGGGCATCTTGCGCGTGCCAACGGACGTGGCATTGGTGACGGTACCACGGCCCACGATGAAAGAGTGGCTCTTACCGTTCTCCAGGACCGTCGTTGGGTTGGTATCATCCAGCGTCACCGATACCGTCTTGCCGCGCAGCATGCCGACATAGACTCTGATCGCGGCCATGATGAAGTAGAGCGGGACCAACAGGATGAGGAAGACCCAAACGCCTTCGATCGGTTCGCCGTACTGGTTGTCGTAGATAAAGTAGGCAGGCCCCGCAACGGACATCACGATGGGAAGGAAGGTGTTGATAAGGACGAAGGCGATGACTAGGACGCGGCCCACCTTCCACCCACCACGCCACAACCAACGCCCTAGTCGGGTTTCGGTGTAGAACCAGTAGAGTGCTGCGCTGTAGAGCACCACGGCACCTGCGGCGAACACGATGGCACCGGCCATCGCCTCACCGGACATGCCCACATCCAAACCTGGTCCGCGGGAGGAGCTGGTCGCATTGCGCGCCTCATCCGCCTGCATGTTCGCTTGGTCGGCTCGGAACCGATCGTAGTTCTCAGTGTTGTAGTCGTAGCGGTTCGGTTGGTCACCGCTGATCGGACGTTCGTATTCCTCGCGCATGGTGGTGGTATTTGTCCAGTGCTAGGCAACAGCTATGCCAATGGCAGGTCCTTACCTTGTGTCAGTTGTGGGGTGGACATTTTCCAAGGTAGGCTCAAACCATCGTGCGCAATTGGGAGTGTCGTCCGCGCTCATCTTGCCGCGCAGGGCGTTGGCGATGTCCCAGAGGGTGGCTTCGATGCGTTGTTTGGCGCTCACGGGGTTTGGTTCGTTGTGCGTTGGTCGACCCGGAGGATCGACGGTGCGGATGCTTCGTAGCTGAGGTCGGCGGAAGTCGATAGGCCATTGGCTATTGGCTTGTCGGCCTTGGTTGGTCGGCCAGGTCCTCGTTTGGGGTAAACGGCTTGGGGCTTCCTGGTCTAATGGCTCATTGGCTTTTTGGCCTCCGGCCACCAAGAAAATGCTCCCCCCACGTCCCCGGCCCAGGTCCACTCGGCCACTGGCCACCAAAGCCTGTTTCACCTGTTCGTAGGTAGCCTCGCTCCAGCCCAGCAATTCTCGGGCCTTGCCGTTGCCCAGGCTGGTGTGCTGGGTCAAGAGGTGGAGTAGGGCGCGTTCGTGGTCGCTCATTCGGGACCTCAAAATAGCACCCCCACCTTGCCAAAAGATGACGAACTGGGGTGGGTGGTGTGCGGGAGAAAGCTAGAGGCCCGTTTCTCCCCAGACTTATGGTAAACACCATAACGGGGAGGGTGGGTTATTGACCATTTGGGTATTGAAATGAGGAGGAGCAAGCGTCAAGGCACAAGGCCCAAGATTTAAGGCTCAAGCTTCAAGGGCCAAAAAAGCCTCTAGTCCAAGAAGCCCTTGGCCAAGGCCACCGATGTCAGCCAGCGCACCTAATACCTATTGACCGACCGGCCCAAGCCCAGGCAATAGGCTGGTAGTCCATGGCCCGTGGTTCAGTGGCCGCATGGTGTTGCGGGTCTGGCGAAGAGGACCAACAGCCTGCCGAACCACACCGCCCATGGGCTCCGCCCACTTTCAAATGCGCGCGGTCCGCGAGGTGGGTGGCGCGCTCAGCTGGCCGTGCAAGCGGAGGCGGTGGGCGGGCACGCGGTGGCAACCACGTGCTGCGCCGAGGCCTCGCGGTGGCGTGGATGTATGCGGATGGCCCGCCTGATGGACTGCGCTGCAGCAATGTGCCCTGCTGTGGGCCGGTGGACTATGGAGCGTGCGCGAGCGGGCGTGCGACATAGTAATGAAAATAAAAATGGGAATCAATGTGAAAATTCACAGGGTGTTCTGGGATGTACCGTTGGGAAGGTGTACGAACTTCGTGATGGTACAGGCGCACCTGCGGACGGGGGTTGTGGGGAGGATAAAAAGGCGCCTATAGGCATGGCGATGAACACCCCGCCCCTACCCCGCACCACTGCCAGTGCGTGCAGGCGCAGCCACCGGACCACGGGGCCTATGCGCGTTGGGGGGCCTGCCTGGCCCGGAAGGCAACTGCGGCCAGTGGCCGGTATGCCGAGGGCCACGGGGCCGAACAGCACCACGGGCCAACAGCCTAAATGCCCATGGGCTGCGCCCACCCGAACGCGGGCCACCCACCACCCAGCACACCCGGGGCCACAGCACCCCACTGCCCACGGCCAAGGGGCCTGCCACCACTCACCTATGGAATAACCCAAAACCCTTATCCATACGCACATGAGCATCGGCCAGAACATCCGGAGGATACGCAAGCTGCGCGACCTTACACAGGCCCATGTGGGCGAGAAGGTGGGCGTGGTGCAGGGTACCATCAGCAAATGGGAGCACAACGCCACCTGTCCCACAGGCGCCGAGCTGATCGCGCTGGCCGCCACCCTCTCCTGTTCCGTGGAGGACCTGATGCGCACGCGGGGGCCCGATGGCTCCATTACCCTGGTGCTGCAAGGCTGAGGTGCGGCGTGCTTGAAGCGCAGCTGCGCACCACCCTGCCCCGCACGGTGGGTGTGGCCACCCACGGACAAGGCTTGCACTTTCTTACACCTATATTGTGGTATGCCGCAGGTGGATGCACTGCCCCCGCGTGCTGGGCATGTGCTCCACCCATCCATGGGGAACCCTGATGCACTGTTGGTCTTGGCGGGCAGCCGCCTACCCTATTGCTGGCTGTCCTGCGGCCGGGGTGCGGTGCGTTGTTGGGCAGGGCAAGGCACCACCACGGACATGGTGCGTGGCCACCCTGGGCAACAGTGGGCACCACCATGCACTGCATAGGGGGCCACCAAGCACACGGTGTTGCCACACCATGCACAAGGTGCGGGTCCACCATGGGCCAGGTGCAGGTTCACCATGCACGGGGTGGGTGTTGACCATGGGCATGGTGCAGGGCGACCATGGGCAAGGTGGGTATTGACCATGGGCAAGGTGGCGGGCCACCATACACAGGGTCGGTCATGACCAAGGGCAACATCGGGGGCGACCATGCACAAGGTTGTTGATGACCATGGGCATGGTGGGGTTTTACCGTGGGCAACAGGGCATGCGACCATGGCCATGGTAAGGGGCGAATATGGCCAGGGTTCAGGGCCACCATGGGCAAGATGGCGCGTGAACAGGCCCTTGTTCGGGGTGTGTGGAGGCCCACAAGGAGCACGGCCGTGTGCTCATCCGAGGCCCCTAAGCACCAAATGCCCGAAGCATGAACTATTTTTTTCGGAATAGTTTGAATAGGTCATTGTTATTCGACGGGCTTTTTCGGGGAATACTTTATTCCGTATGGAATATCGATAAAGCATTGATAACCCTGCGATGAACACCCCCGTTACAAGGCCCGGATCAGCTAACAAACGACGCTGCCGGCCGCGGCGGATCCGAGAAGGCCGGAAGTAACATGAAGGCGAATATCAAGTTGATGCTGTCGTTGTTGACCCCGGTAGGATTGTTGACGCTGTTGCGCAACGTGATCACCAAGATGACCGGGAACCCCTTGTTCCCCACCCCACCGGTGAGCATGGCGGACATGACAGTACTGGGGGACACGTTTCAGGCGGAGATCGAAAAGGCGCTCGACGGGAGCCGGGCTGCCAAGCTGAGGCGTGACGAAGTGGCGAGGCAGGTA
The DNA here is from genome assembly GCA_016788295.1 of Flavobacteriales bacterium. Taxonomy (GTDB): domain Bacteria; phylum Bacteroidota; class Bacteroidia; order Flavobacteriales_F; family PHOS-HE28; genus PHOS-HE28. The sequence continues at coordinate 166,192 of JAEUSY010000042.1, read as the reverse complement.
CAGGCCACCCTGCAACAAACGGCGGACTATGTACGCATCCAGTGCCTGGGCAACGCGGCCAAGCTGGCCGAAAGCGGTTTCCCATTGGCCAAGAAACGCGAACCGGTGGGGGTGCCGGGCGTATCCAAGAACATGATGGCCCGCATCACCAAGCGCGACAACGAGCTGGAGCTCCGCTGGCGCAGCGTACACGGTGCACACGGCTACCAGATCTGGATGACCGCCAACGACCCCAACGTGGCCGCGGATTGGCAGCCCATCGGCTACACCACCCGTGTGTCGCACCTGGTAACGGAACTGGAGTCGTTCAAGGCCTACTGGTTCTGTGTGAGCGCCATCGGTGCTGCCGGCGAAGGCCGCAAGTGCGACCCTGCCATGGGCCGCGCCGCCTAAGCCGCACCGCCAGCCGCGGGACGCTCCCGCCCGCAGCCGCGCCGCTCCCTCTTCCTTCGTTCATGCGAACTGCCCCGGCCACCCCGCCGGGGCTTTTCGCGTTCTGGGGGGTGGTGAAAGAACCGTGAATGGACCTGCCTACCGGTAGGCCCGGAAGCACTGGCATCCCAGACCTCCGCAGGTTCAGGAGGTGTTAGCTCTTCTGCTTCCCGAAGGTGCTCCCGTACAACGCGATGCTCTCCTGCACGATGCGCTGCGCCTCGTTGCGCCCCAGGAAGTTCTCCACCACCACCTCCTTGTGCTCCAGCTTCTTGTAGTCCTCGAAGAAGCGGCGGATCTGCACGGTGGTGTGCGGCGCCAGTTGGCTGATGTCGGCAATGTGGTTCACGCTCTCGTCGTGCGTGGCCACGGCGATCACCTTGTCGTCGGCCTCACCCTGGTCCACCATGCGCATCACGCCGATCACGGTGGCCTCCACCAGGCAGAGGTGCGGCAGGGTGAGGCTGGTGAGCACCAGGATGTCCAGCGGGTCCTTGTCGTCGCAATAGGTGCCGGGGATGAAGCCGTAGTTGGCCGGGTAATGCACGGCGCTGAAGAGCACGCGGTCCAGCATCAGCAGGCCGCTCTCCTTGTGCAGCTCGTACTTGCCCTTGCTGTCCTTGGGGATCTCGATGATGGCGTTGACGCGTTGCGGGGCGTTGGTGCCGGGGCTGATGTCGTGCCAGGGATGGATCATGCCGCAAAGGTCCGATGTTCGCGCCAGCATTGTGCGCCGGTGCGGAAGAACGGGATGGTGCCCAGGTGTAGCGCCATGGAAGTGGTTGAACAGCCGTGGCCGGGCGTGGCCTTGATCACACCTTTACGAAGCGCCCCACAAAGGCCCGGCCATCGCAGGGTCTTCCGAAGGAGATCCTGCGCTCCCGCGGCGATCCCTACCAAGGCCGCCAAGCACTCGCCATCACCTTACCATGATGTATTGGAACCGAAGGTCCAACAACCTACCGTCCAGCGTATCCAGGGTGGCCTGCGAAATGCGCAGCGGATACACCGAACGGTTCACCGGGTCCTGCATCATGGCCAGCCACTTGGCCTCCTCGATATGCGCCGGGCGGTTGGCCAGCAGCACGGCCAGTGTGGGCGGGTTGTAAGGTGCCGCAGGCGGTGCCGAAGGGGTTTGTGCCCGCAGCACGCACGGCATGGCCAACAGAAGAAGGTACAACAGGTGCCTGCTCATGGTTGAAGGATGACTCGTACGCTGGTGGACCTGCTGCCCCAATTGAGGCGGCAGTGGTATAGGCCTGGGGGGTGGCCCGGTAGTTGCACCTGATGCACGGTGCTCCACGGCGGCAGGTACTCCTCGAGCACCAGGCGGCCGGTTTGGTCACGGATGTACAAGCGGCCAGCCTCTGGAAGCCCTTTGTAGCGCAACATGAAGATCCCGTTACTGGGGTTGGGCTGCGCGCGCAAACCGGCTTGCATTTCCTCATCGCTCACACCTACGGTTATCCCCAAGCTGTCGCACACTGTGCCGTCAATAGGGCCCAGCAGGTAGTTGGGGCGGTAGGGGATGGAATTTGCGGTCCATGTCTGCCGGTAATGCTCATGTTGTACGAGATCACAAGCTAAGCCTGGTAAATCAGGCGCATGTATCACGTGCATGTAGCGCGTACCGTTGCCGGTGGAGATGTAGATCTTCCCATCCGGCGCCAGGCACATGTTCGCGAATAGGGTACGGAGCGCAGGGTTTTGATCAAAGAACCCATCGTGCGTGGCAACCACGTTGGGCGCGCCCAATAAGCCTCCGGTTAAAGGGTATTGATACACTGTGTCCACGGACGACACGTAGATCAACGAGCCATCGGATGAGACCTGCACCGATCTGGTAAAGGCGTTGTCGAGGATGTCGGCATGCCGCCAGTTGCTCAGGATGCCCGTGCAGCGGTCGAAGTCGTACACGTCGAGCCCCGTCTGGTAGCCGGTGTAGGCGAGCTTGTCACCGTTGGGGCTGAACGATGCGCGAGGAACGCCGCCAACCTGTGTCGTGCCAATGGATTGGTAGAAGGGCCCCTCGAAGCCAAAGGGTGTGAGGATGAAGGAGATGAACTCATCGTTATCAATGCCGTGGGTGAGGATCCACCAGTCGCGGCCGTTGGCGTGGCGCACGGCGGAGAGGCCGCCGGCCAGCAAGGGTTCTTCCAGGATCACATTGTTCTTACTCACCACACCAGCAAGGCCGCCGTTCAGGTCCTTGTCGATGATCGTGTAATAAAGACGTGCGGAATGAATAATCCCGTTACCATTTACAGCGTCGGGTGACAGATGCACCATCTTGAAGATGCCCTCATGCTCCGGCCAAGGAAGGATAATCTGACAGTACGAGCTATGCACACCCCACGATGTATCCACCACGGTACTGGGGTTCAAGCCACCGCCATTGAGCATGGGCTGGTGCGAGGCGTCGGCCAGGTGCCAGCCGTTGGTGTAGGCGAAAATGGAATCGTTCGCATCGGTCATCACTGCCATGCCCGCCGAGATCCGCATCGTATGGATCTCGATGACGCTAGTCGTTGATTGCGGAGGGCTGAAAATGGTCTTGTTGCCACCGTATGCTGGATCAGGATTCGTGGGGGGATATCCGCCGATCCAGCGCATATCGAACACCTGCGCACCGCACGAAGCGCTGATCAGCATGAGCGCAGTGACGCATGGACCTGTGATCAATGCGATGCTAAGGCACCTGAGCGAGAATATATGCATGAGACCGCGCATCGCTCAACGCTCAATGGCCAACCTTCCGCCACCGATGGCGCCTTGGTGGTTCAGCAAGGTGTAGTGATAGATGCCAGGCGCAAGCCCTTGGATACCGAAGGAAGTGCGCGCTTGTTCGGCAGGCACCTGTACCCGCTTCACCTCCGCACCCAATGCATTGGTGAGCACCAGCCAGGCCGGTGTTCTCAAGGGCGCGGATAGCACCAACGTGGCCTGCTCACGCGCCGGGTTAGGCACCACCGTGCAGGCCGTTTCCACCGTCTCTTCCAGCCGCTTGGTGATGAGTCCCTCTTGCAGGCAGAGCACCGCATCGTCGTATTCCTGCGCGTCGTCGATCAAGCTGTACAGCGCCCGCGCGCGGAACACCGCATTGCCGCCGGTGAGCGGGCATTGGTCCGCCACCGCGAGCAGTACGGCCGCCTGATGTGTACCATGAAATGCGTTGCTCATGGGTTGTTCCCGGCCGGCGCTAGTTTCGGTTGCTTTTCAAGCGGCCTGCGGCCCGGAAGCGGTAGGTACCAGTACCCCTCTGGCAGATCGCACAGATCGATCGTTTCTTCCTGATAGATAATGATCGGCATGTCCATGCGATTCGCCGGATTATCGATGATCTTCACCCACTGTTCCTCAGTGACCGTGGCGGGCTTTTCCAGCATCAACAACGCACGGATGGTGGGTGTGAGCTCGCCGGAGAAAGCAGGACTTTGCGCGGCTGCTTCTGTAGCCCAGCAAGCCAGCGTCAACATGCAAAAGAGGACGATGATGTTCGTGTCCCTCATGGTCTTGTTATGCGGTAAGTTACCATGTGCGCGCCATCGCCCCCCTGCCTGCGCAAGATATTCCGAAGGAGACCATGCCTGAGCAGGGTCTTCCGAAGGAGACCCTGCTCCCATCGAGAGTCCCTCCACACCAAGGCCGCCATGCGTTCAGGGCCCTTCCAGAGTAGTATTCAGTGCTTCCCACAACCCAGGCTGCGCCAACTGTTGCAACACCAAGCACACCTCCGTGCCCACGAAGGCGTACTTGGTTCGTGACCATCAGCGGCATCTGTGCGCTCACCGTATCGGCGGAGGCCACAGAACAGGCCCATAAGGTGCGTTGCTTGCAGATGGTCATGCGATGGGCATATTGCTGGGGCGTCCGATAGGTGAAGCTAATCCCCACTTGGGGCAAATCCAAGCCTGACCGCCACGGACGCTCCTGAATGAACAGTAGCAAACTACAGGTGTTCACACCTTCACGAAGCGCCCCACGAAGGGCTGTCCGTTGGCCAGTGCGCGATACAGGTAGGTGCCTTGGGGCAAGGCGGCCAGATCGAGCCGGAGCAGCGGGCCTGGAAGGCCTTGCAGGTCCAGCAGCACACGGCCCTGCGGATCGAACACCAGCAGTTGCACGGCGGTACCGGGGGCCACGTTGAGCAGCAGGGTGGCCTCACCAGTGGTGGGCGATGGGTAGAAGCGCTGCTCGGTGGTGCGCAGCTGTTCGTAGAGCACGGTCTTTACGGAGCTGTAGCCATCGGTGCCCAGCTTCACGCGGTAGTGCAGCAGGCTCAGCTCGGGGGGTGCGGTATCGAACCACATGTACTGGCGTGGCACCAGCGGGTCGCCGCAAAGGCCCTCGATGCGGTGTACGGCCGCGAAGTGGATGCCGTCGGTGCTGCGCTCCACCTCCTGCCCATCGCAGGTGTTGCCGCCGAAGATGGTCCAGTCGATGTGTACCGAGCCATCGATCACCTGCACCGTGTAGTCCGCCAGGAAGGGATGCTCCTGGGCGCGGGCGACATGCGAGACCATGGCCGCAAGCGCCAAGGCGAACAGCAGCGAAAGGGGGCGCGAACGCATGGTACAAAGTTCGGCACTGCAGCGACCGTTCGGTGCGCTGCACTGACGTTGGTCAGCTGCCGGGTGGCGGCGGGCGGGCAGCTTTGCAACACCACATGCCGCCCATGCGCTACACCCTTGCCCTTTTCGGCACCGCCCTGCTGGGCCTTGCCACCCACGCCCAGAACCCCTTGGCCATCCCACCGGCCCTTGACCTGGACACTTTCGACCTGGTGGTGGACGAGCATGTTCACCAGTTCTTCCCCGGCATCAACACCAACACCTACGGGGCCAGTGCCGAGTACCTGGGGCCCACGCTGGTGCTGCACAAGGGCGATACCACCAACATACGCGTACACAACCAGCTGGCGCAGATCACCAGCATGCACTGGCATGGCATGCACGTGCCCGGCGAGCAGGACGGCGGTCCACAATTGGTGATCGAGCCCGGTGCGCAGTGGCACTACAAATACGCCGTGAAGAACCCCGCCGGCACCTATTGGTACCACCCGCACCCGCACGAGCTGACCGCCGAGCAGGCCAACATGGGCGTGGCGGGTTTCATCATTGTACAGGACGAGGAGGAGGCGCAACTGGAACTGCCGCGCACCTACGGCGTGGACGATTTCCCGGTGGTGGTGCAGGACCGCACCTTTATTGCGAACGGCGACTTCGCCTTTGGCCCCTATGGCAACACGGTGCTGGTGAACGGCACGCCGGACCCCTACCTGGAATGTCCGGCGCAGGTGGTGCGGCTGCGCTTGCTGAACGGATCGAACGCGCGGGTGTACGTGCTGGGCTTCGAGGACGGACGCAACTACCAGGTGATCGGCGGCGACGGCGGCCTGTTGGCGGCACCCGCCACCACCGACCGGCTGTGGCTGAGCAATGGCGAGCGCGCCGAAGTGCTGCTGGACCTGAGCGGCATGGAGGGCGACAGCCTGTTGCTGATGAGCTATGGCAGCGAACTGCCGCAAACGGTGCCCGGCTCCAACAACATGATGTGGGAGAGCAGCGCACTGAACGGCATCGACTTCCCGCTGTTGCGCATCCGCGTTACGGCGCCCACCGCGCAACCCGTTACCACCGTGCCCACCACCCTGGTGGCGCAGGACCCGCCGCAGCTGGCCGAGGCCGTGCGCACACGCACCAAGACCCTTGCGGGCATGGGCATGGTGGGCATGGGCATGTTCACGATCAATGGGCTGATGTTCGACATGGAGGTGATCAACGACACGGTGCAACTGGGCAGCGTGGAGGTGTGGAACATCGTGAACAACTCGAACATGGCGCACCCCATGCACATCCACGGCGTATCGTTCACGGTGCTGGAGCGCAATGGTGTGGCGCCCCCCGCATGGGAGCAAGGCCCCAAGGACGTGGTGCTGGTGGACCGGCTCGAGAGCGTGAAGCTGATCATGCGCTTCACCGAACCCGCACCGGAGGAATGGCCCTACATGTACCACTGCCACAACCTGCTGCACGAGGACAACATGATGATGTTGCAGTACATGGTGCGCGACCAGACCACGGGCATCCGCACGGAGCAGCCGTCGGGGTCGGCTCGCATCAGCGCCTACCCCTCGCCCACCCACGGCCAGCTTACCGTTACCACCACCTACCCTGCCGAACACCTGCACCTGGTGGATGCCATGGGCCGCACTGTGCTGCGTACCGGCCTGAACGGCGCACGCACCAGCACCCTGGACCTGGCCCCCTTGCCGCGCGGCACCTACGTGCTGCTGGTGCATGGCGATGGGGTGGTGGAGCGGACCTTGGTGGTGCGGGAGTAAATACGATCGAGCATCGTCCGGCAGTGACGGAGATCAGGTGGTAAACGTGGGAGATCGTGTGCCTTTGCATGCGAAACCACGTATTCATGGCCACCACGAAGAACATCCACGCATCGGGCCGTATCTTCAAGAGCGATGCGCTTGAGGCATTGACGCGCACGCACATTGCCATTCCGCTCGCCATGTACTGGACCGCAGGGGCGGTGAGCCTTTGGTATTCCACCGCGCGGCTGGGCATTGGCTGGGGCGTGGCGATCCTGCTCTTCCTGGGCGGTGTGCTGCTGTTCACGCTGATCGAGTACCTGATGCACCGTTTCCTGTACCACATACCGGGCAACACACCGTGGCGCGAGCGGTTCCGCTATGTGGTACACGGCGTACACCACGACCATCCGCGCGACAAGAGCCGCCTGGCACAGCCGCCCATCACCAGCATCCTCCTCGCGGTGGTGCTCTACGGCCTGTTCACCTGGACCATGGGCGACCATGGCACGGCCTTCTGCGGCGGTGTGCTGTTCGGCTACAGCAGCTATCTGCTGGTGCACTACGCCACGCACATGTTCAAGCCGCCCAAGAACTTCCTGGGCGTGCTGTGGAAGAACCATAACCTGCACCACTACGTGAATGACGATGGTGCCTTTGGCGTGAGCAGTCCGCTGTGGGACTACGTGTTCGGCACCATGCCGCCCGACCCCAAGCGCAAAGCGGCGGCGCAGAAGAATTTGTTGTGAGCGTATTCGATGGTGGAGAGAGAGGAAGGGAATGAAAAATGTAGAATGTAGAATGTGGAATGCGGGCATGATGATCAACAGGTGCATCGCTCGCCACATCACGTTGATCTTCGCCTGATGACGAACAGGGTCGTCTGCGTGGGACACTGTCCCACTGATCAGCATACCCGTTGATCAACGATCGACCTAGGCCACCACTTCCTCGGGAAGCACCAGTGCTTGCACGGCTGCACGCAGGCGCTCCAGGTCGGCAAGGAAAGCGGCGCCATCCGCGGCCTTGCTCTGCACCAGCGCGGGGATCAGTTGCCGGTAGTAGTTCATGCCGTCGTTCAGGTTCGCACGGAAGGTGGTGAGGTAGCGCTGCTGCTTGGTGGTGGCGATGCCGTGTACCTTTTGCACTTCGCGCTTCAGGTAGTCCACATAAAGCTGCAGTTCCTTCATGAACATGTGCGGACGCTCCACGTTGGCCAGCAGGTCGGTGCGGCCATAAATGTGGTCCACCATGGTGCGGAGGCTCACTACGCTGTTGAAGTAGGCCGTATTGGGTCCGGGACAGATGGCCACCGCTTCGAGGTGGTGTGCAGGATGCATGCCCTCCTTCAGCAGGGCCGAGGCACCCAGCCCTTCGCAGAGGCAATCCTTCTCCACCACCGCGGCCACTTCGCGCTGCAGGCGTTCATCGTCCAGGCCAAGGGTCTTCAGCTGTTTGATCTTCAGGTCCTGGTACTGGCGCGAGGCCGAGCAGATGGGCCGCTCGGTGAACTCGGTGTTGGTGCTGAGGTACTTCTTGTAACACGGACTGCCGGGCCGTCCTTTTCCCACACGCAACAGGCGTTGTTGCTCGGACGTGCTGGGCCTGAAGTTGTGGAAGGGGATGCCGAGCGGTGATGCCCAGCTGAGGTAGAAGTCCTCGGGACGTGCGGCGGTGAGCTGCTGCAGGGTGTGGGGGTCCACACTGGTGACCTCCGGCACCAGCAGGAACGGACTGCCCCAGCCGGTGCCGTCCATGCCGTAGTGCATGCGCAGGAAGCGGTCCTCGGCGGCCGTGCCGATACCGCCCTGCACCGTGAAGCGCAGTTCGGGCATGGCAGGGAAGCGATGCCTTCCTGCACGCACCAACGCGTCGTTGCACAGCTCGAACAGTTCGGCGGCCATGGCCTCCCGGCGCTGCTTGAACTCCTCCAGGATGGGACCCAGCAGGTAGCCGTCCGTGGCGAAGGCATGCCCGCCACAGTTGAGGCCCGATTCGATCCGGAACTCCGACACCCACACGCCTTTCTTCGCCAGGATCTTGCCCTGCACCAGGGCCGAGCGGGCATCGCTCACTTTCAGGATCACGCGCTTGCGCAGGCGCCCTTCGGCATCCGGCAACAGATCGGGGAACTGCTCGATGTAGCCGTAGAGCCGCGGGTTGTAGCCTGCGCTCAGAACCACCGCGCTCTGCAGGGTGCTCTGCGCAAAGCCACGGAAAGCGGCCATGGCATCGCAGAACTCGGGAGGCAGTGGCTGCCCCTCCTTGTCGTAGTTCGTGGGGTCGATCTTCGACATGATGTTCACGTCGATGGAACCCGGCCGCATGTCCGCACGCAACGCACGTTCAGCGATCTCACGCTCCGCACCGGCAGGAAGAGCGAGCAGAGCGTTGTAGCGCTGTTTCAAGGGTGCCTCGTCCGGCAGCAGCTCAAAGTACTTGGTGCTCTCGGCCTCCACGGCGAACGGTTCGTTGCGCACCCGCTCCATGTTACGGGCCACCAGCCGGTCCAAAAGGTCCAGGTAGGCCGTTATCCGTCGCGCACGATGGTCGTACGCATCCTTGGCAATGGGCTCGAAGGGTTCACCTTCGAGCTTGCTGTGGTTCTCGCGCATGCGCTCCACCAGGTCATCCTCGATGATGGAAACCACCGAACTGATGCCCAGATGTGCCACACGCAACGGCGTATCGATGGTGTAACCAAGCCCCATGACGGGGATGTGGAACGTTTGCGGACCGGACATGGGCGGACGGATGAGATGGAATGAGGACCGAAGTTGACACCCCGATCGTTCATCGGGCATGATGCCGATCAGTCAAGGGAACCAGCGACCGAACGATGAACGGGTGTGCGGGGAAGCCCAAGGCCCTTACCCGCACTTCGTGCCACCGCAGCTCCTGCACTTCAGGCACCCTTCCTCGTAGTACAGCCCTTCGGCATCGCCGCATTCGGGGCACTTTCGGCCGAGGGCCTGGGTACCATCGGGAATGTAGCGCGAAAGGGCCCGCACCACGCCGTTCTTCCACGTGTTGAGCGTGGCGTCGTAGAGGTGGAGGTTGGCCACCACGTCCACCACCTGCGGTACGGGCATGCCCTGGCGCAGCATGCCGCTGATGAGGATGGCGTAGTTCCAGAACTCCTTGTTGAAGGTGCGGCTGAGCCCCTGCACGGTCACGCGGTAGCCGTCGTCGTCGGCATACTCCAGGTCGTAGATGCTCTTGCCCAGTTTCGTGTCCTTGCGCTTTACCACCCAACCGGTAGTGACCCAACGCGGCAGTTCGAAACCGCCATTGGCCTTGCCGGTGAAGATCTCGTAGGGCTTGCCGTCCAGCAGGCCCACCACGGCGATCCAGGGTTCCGTTTCGTTGTTGAAACGTAATACATCAGCGTCCAGGCGTTCGGGGCGTGGCGTGTGGGCAGGTTGGCTGGTCGCCGCTGCCCCGCTGTTGTCCGTAGCGACCAGTACCCCGCTACGGCTGCCATCGCGGTACACGGTGATACCCTTCAGGCCATGATGCCAGGCCTCCAGGTAGATGCCGCCCACCTCCTCCACCGTGGCGGTGCCGGGCAGGTTGATGGTGCTGCTGATGCTGTGCGTGGTGTACTTCTGGATCACCGACTGCATGCGGATGCGGTTATGCCAGTCGATGTCGTTGGCGGTGGCACCAGCGTATGGGCTTTCCGCGGGATCGCTCTTGCCGGTGGCCTGCATCCAGTCCAGCACCCGCGGATGGTGTACGGTGAATTCCTCCCACTGGTCGCCCAGGTCGTCGGTGAAGGTGACCTTGGCATGGGGGTCGCCGGGCAACACCTTGCGGCGGCGCGTATAGCCGAGCATGTACACAGGCTCGATGCCGCTGCTGGTGCGGGTGAGCAGGCTGAGCGTGCCGGTGGGCGCCACGGTGCTGAGGCTGATGTTGCGGCGACCATGACGCATCATGCGGTCATGTACTTCCGGCAACTCCTTCTCCAGCATGGCCGTGAACTCGCTGGTGCGCTCCACGGCGGGCGCGAATCCCTCGAAGGCACCGCGTTCAATGGCCATGTCGATGCTGCTGTCGAACTCAGCGCGGCACTTGGTACGCAGGATGTCCTCGGCCGCTTCGATCGCCGCTTCGCTATCGTACTTCAGGTTGAGCGCAGCGAGGGCATCGGCCAAGCCGGTGAAGCCCAGGCCCGTGCGACGTCCCTTCTTCCCGGTATCGCGCAGCAGTTCCCAGGTCTCGCGCTCGGTGCGTTTCAGCTCGTCGGGCTCGGGGTCCGCATTGACCTTCGCGAGGATGCGGTCCACGGCCTCCAGTTCCAGGTCCACGAGATCGTCCATCAGACGCTGGGCCTCGTAGGTAACGGCCGCGAAGCGGTCATGATCGAACCAGGCCTTCGGCGTGAAGGCATCGTTGACGAAGCTGTAGAGGTTGATGGCGATGAGCCGACAACTGTCACCACCCTGCATGGCGATCTCGCTGCACGGGTTGGTGCTCTCGTTGCGGAAACCCGGATACACGCTGCTGGTGCTGTACAGGTGCTGGCGGTCCCAGAAGATCACGCCCGGTTCGGCGGTGCCGTGGGCACAGGAGATCAGGGTGTTCCACAGCTCGCGCGCCTTCACCACTTTGGTGACCGAGGGCTCTTGTGCGTCAATGGGCCAGCGCAAGGTGAAGTCGGCATCGGCCTCCACGGCCTTCAGGAAATCATCGCTCACGCGCACGCTCACGTTGGCGCCGGTCACCTTGCTGAGGTCCTGCTTGATGGTGATGAACTTCTCCACATCGGGGTGGGCGATGTCCATGGTGAGCATAAGCGCTCCCCTCCTGCCCTTCTGCGCCACCTCGCGCGTGGTGTTGCTGAAGCGTTCCATGAAGCTGACGGCACCGGTGCTCGTGCGCGCAGCATTGCTCACGTGTGCGCCTTCGGGTCGCAGGGTGCTCAGGTCGAAGCCCACCCCGCAGCGCCGCTTGAAGAGCTGCGCGAGCTGCTGGTCGTTGTGGAAGATGCCGCCGTAGCTGTCCAGCGGCGAGGGGATCACCACACAGTTGCTCAGCGAGGCCAGGCGGCTCTCATCGCCCAGGGAGGCCATCACGCTACCCTGTGGCACCACATCGCGGAACCCATCGAAGAGGGTGAAGATGCGCTCATCGTCCAGACGATCACGTGTTTGTCCATAGCCCGAGAGCAGCATACGCTTCTCCGCCGACAAGGGTGCGTACTTCGCCTCGATGCGTGCGAACTCGCGGGCCATACGGCGGTGCATCTCGGCGGGAGAACCTTCCACCAGCTGTCCGTCGCTGTTGCGCAGGGCGTACTTGTTCATCCAGGTGGTGGCCGCCAGCTCGTCGCCCTTGAAATAAGCGAGCGCGTTCTTCAGCACCTCTTCCGAGGGATGAACGGGAGGGCGCTCGTGCTTCTTGTTCTTCATGGCATTGACCGGTGGCTTGGCGATGACCTGCATGATGTGTTGGCTTTTGAAGGAAGCCAAAACTCACGCTCGTTCATCCGCGACATCCTGATGTTCGTCAGTGCCGTAGGACCGGTTCTTCGCACAACGTTTTCAACCACGTCGGAAGTATTGGTGGATAGTGATGAAGCGGACCGGAACGCGCTACACTGCCCGCCGATCGTGGAAGCCAGGCCAGATGAGCGCGCCGTTGATGCCATGCAGAACGAAGTTACGGCCAACAAAAAGTTCTTCACCACGCCCGGAGCAGAACCTTCTTCCACGACACCTGTTGCGGCACGGATCATGGTACCCCTGGCAACAACAAAGGCGCCCCGAAGGACGCCTTTGCTGACTTTCACCGTTCCACACAACCACTCGGGAAGAACGATGGAAACGAACGCTGCCTATTGTGGAGGCAGCAATACCTTATCGATCACGACAACGATGCCATTGGCGGCCTCGGCCACGCCCAACACCTTGGCACCGTTGATCGTCACAGCGCCATCCTCGCCCACAGCGAACTGGGTATCCTTCAGGTTGGCCATGTTCAATTTGCGGCCATTGCTCATCTTATCCGGTTGGAACACGCCCACGGCAACGTGGTACTCCAGGATATCCTGCAACTTCTCCTTGTTCTCGGGCTTCAACAGCTCGTCAAGCGTACCGGCAGGCAGTGCGTTGAACGCTGCATCCGTAGGTGCGAACACGGTGAAAGGTCCCGCGTTGGAGAGCACGTCCTCATACTTCACATGCAGTACGGCAGCCACCAGGGTCTTGTGATCAGGCGACTTCACGGCGATACCGACCACCGTGGGCTTGCTGGTCTCGTCCACAACGGCACTCTGGCCAGCGGCAGGAGCACTGGCGGCCTCAGGTGCAGCGGCCTCCTCTGCTGGCGCGCCACAGGCGGCGAACAGGAACAAGGCTCCCGCGAGGATGGAAATGTCTTTCAAGGTCCGGGGTTTCATGGCTTCGGGTTTGGGTTCGATAGGAACGCCACGAATATCTATGGACCACATTGTCCGGTTCATGACACTTGTCAGTTTGTTAAAAATAATACACCGTTCTGGATCGCCACAATCTGTACGTTGAGCGCAAGGCCCAACGCTCTCAGAGGTCCTTCCGCTTGAACACGCGGAAAGCCAACAACACGGGGATCGCGATCCACAACAGCAGGATCAACGCAGCGACGACGGTGCCCCCTACACTGCCGAAAAAGTTCTTGTAGATGGCACCGCTGTAACCCATCATCGCGGCAAGGTCCACCTGAAGCATCACCATGATGCGCGCCAGGTCGATGGGATTGATGCCGGCCAGTGGCACCACGAAGGGCTCGATGGGATAGTCGCTCAGCGTGAACATGGCCCACATCAGCAACGCATCGTACACCAGCACGAAGAGGAACCAGATGGCCAATGCCACGCCCACCCCGCGCGCCTTCTCCCGCTGCTTCAATGCGATCAGTGCACCCAGTGCCGCGAACACCAGCACCAACACCGATCCGGAAAGGGACAGGACCAGCGCGGCCATCGTGGGCGAATGCACCAGCAACGGCAGGCCGAGCCCCACCGCCTGCGCCAGCAACAGTGCCGTGGCCAAGGCCAGCAGCTGTCCACCGAGAATGGCACTTCGTGTCATGGGCTGCACCGCCAGCAACTGTGTGAACTCGATGGTATCGTACATGTAGACCACCGTGAAGACCAGTGCGATCAGCGGCACCAGGGCCATCACCACTTGCACCAAGCTCAGCAAGGCCTTTGTAGGGTCGCCCTCCAGCGCGAACAGTCCCTGCGCCACCAGCAGCATGAGCAGTGCATAGCCCAGCACGAAGCGGTTGCGCGCCAGATCGATGAGGGTGTATTTGAAGACTTTCAGCATGAGGGAATGTCCAATGTCTTATGACTGTTGACAACTGCCAAACATGTCCGATGCAACAAGCAACACTCAGTCCTCATAGGATATTGGACATTGCATTCGACTCCAACATCCTGGGCAAGGCCTCGGACACGCGCTTCGCACCAGTGCGTTCCAGGACCTCCTGCACCGGCAGCAGGAATTTCAACGTCCCGTCCTCTAGGTAGGCCACACGGTCGGCGAGCGACTCCACTTCCTCCATCAGGTGTGAAGTGATCAGCACTGTTCCACCCGTATCACGCACGGCCGCGGCGCGTTGCAACACACGCTTGGATGACACCGGGTCCAATCCCGCCGTGGGTTCATCCATCACCAGGATGCTCGGGCGCGTTCGCAGTGCGAGCACCGCGCTCACCTTCTGCTTGGTACCCCCACTAAGGGTGGATAGACGCTTGTCCAATTGTGCGGCAAGGCCCAGTTCCTCCACAAGGCTGTCCTCCAACTCGCTCTTGCCAAGCTCACGGATATCGGCCATCATCTCCAGCAACTGGCCGATGGTGAGCGTGGCCGGGAACTGGGAGATCTGCGGCATGTAGCCGATGGCCCTGCGGTAGGCCGGGTCGCTGCCGATCACCTCGTCGTTCACCTTGATGAGACCCTCGGTGGGGCGCACCAGGCCGAGCAGGCTCTTGATCAAGGTGGTCTTGCCGCTGGCGTTGGGGCCGATCAGCATCACCACCTCCCCCGCATGGAACGCACAGTCCACATGACGCAAGGCCCATAGCGCACCATAGCGCTTGCCCACGCCTTGTAAGATGATCCGCGCTTCAGCCATGGGGAAATAGGTATCGTATGGATGAGAGGAATGCCACACCGACCAAGAGCCATAAGACCCCGCCGGATGATCCTTCGTTGGCCGTCACCTTACCGGCAGGTGCGTCCTGCTTCTCCTCTACGTGATCGGTCCCCTTTTTCAACGACGCTGGAGGGCGCATCAACGGCCGGTCATCCTTCATGCTCTCGGGTGTCAGTGAAGGGATAAGGCGCTCCGCCCGGTCGAGCAGCGATACGAAGAGGCTGCGCGAGAACACCATGGCGTAGGGTTGCATCTCCACCAACAGGGTGAAGAAGCCGAGCGGGCGGTGCGGCACATCACCGTATCCATCACGGTCCAGGTCGTAGCCCGCATAGCGGTCCCAGTAGTTGCCGTTCATGGTGTTGGGGATCAGCGATCCGTTAGTGCTCACATCGAAGGTATTGCCCGCGAAGGTGTTGCCCCGGAAATCGCAGTCGATGGCATTGGCGAACAGCCGCAAGGCCCAGCCGTTCAGCCGGAATTCATTGTCGTGCACGTTGATCCGGTTGCAACCGTCGATCATTATCCCCGTGGTGTTGTCCTGGAACGTATTTCCGATGATCTCGCCATCGTTGATCTCCTTCAGCAGCAGCCCATACGCGCTGGCACCACGGTTGGCCACGAAATGGTTACGGCGCATGGCGATCTCCTTGCTGAACATCACTGCCACGCCAGCCCCATTGTCCTCGAAGTGGTTGTCCTCGTAAGCATCGCGGTGACTGAACATGAAGTGCAGGCCGTAACGCAGATTGTGCAAGGAGGTGTTGCCGATGATGTGCGAGTCGGTCACGAACTCGAAGTAAATGCCGTCACGGTGGTATTCGATCCGGTTGTTCCGGATGGTGGCGTTACTGCATTTCCACAGGTGGATGCCATTGGCCATATGGTCCTCATCGCCCGGTTCTCCCAGCACGGTGTTGCCCTCGATCAGCGCATCCTTCGCACCACTGAGATAGATGGCGAAGAAACACTGGTCCACGAAGTTGTCCGAAATGACCACGCCACGGCATTCGTTCACCTTGATGCCCGCCATGTCGTCCAGGTTGCTGCGGCGCGACCCCCGGATGGTGAAGCCCTTCACGGTCACATCGTCCGCCGTGATCCGTAGCGCATCGTTCTTGCCACCACCGTCGATCACCGCATCGGTACCACCGAGCAGCACCAGCGATCGGTCCACATGAATGGAGCCTTCGCTCACCGTGCCATCCACAATGATGGTATCGCCCGCCGTGGCCTTGCCGATCACTTGCTGCAAGGTTCCGGACGTGCCTGCTCGATAGGTCCAGCTATGTGCCACAAGCGGACCGCCGGTAACGCAGGCAAGGATCAGGATCAGTCCCTTCCGCATCGACACGCTCACTCGGACAGCGCCTGGCGCACAGTGGTCCAATCCATAGGCTTGGCCTCACCCTGTGCCGCTGCATTGCTCCGTGCTGCAGCATCGGCAAAGGCCGCCACATCACCGCGCATCGGACTGCGGAAAGCAGGACCTTGCAGGTAAAGCGCCGTAGTGGCATCGATCAGTGTGCCCGGCTTGGCATGATCGCACACGTACCAGCCTTTCACCTGGCTTTCGGCCACCGTACCCTTCGCCACGAAGTGCACCATGCACGAGACATCATCGAACACGTACTGCCGACCTTTCTCGGTCACCAGTGCGGCGCCGAACTGGCGGTCCACCACGTTCATGCGGCAGTGTGCGCACTCCGCTTTGCCGAAGTCAATGGTCGGTTCCGCTGGAGCACAGGCCAGTAGCGAAAGGGCGATGACCAGGATGAAGGAGCTCATGCGCATCATGCGGTTACAGGCTTGGCCGGTTTCTTCCGGCGAAGTTCCAAAAAGTAAACACCGGCCAGCAGGCCCATCACTCCGAAGAGTATCCAACCACCGGTATCGGGGGTGGACCACGCATCGAAGTTCAACAATTGCTTATGGCCGATCAACGGGGGCTGGTAGGCCTGGCCTTCCACCTTGATCGCTGCGCGCGGATCCAGATCGTGGCCATAACTGTAGCCCCACTTGTACATATCGTAAAGCGCCCAGAGCCCAAAGAGCGTGAGGGTGATGAGGCCCGCGAAAAGCCCCTGTCTCTTACCCCAAATGGCGGCGAGCACACCAAAGGCGGCAAGTGCGACCAGCACCTTGGGCAGGTACACGAACTCGGGGAACATCTCATCGTGTATGGTGCCCATACCGATGTAGTGGTTCAAGCCATTGATCTTCTCCACGTCGCCGGCAAAGTGGTCGGCGTAGATCTGGATGTACAATCCTTCCGGATACTGGGGCGCCTGTAGATCGATGCGCCAGATGGGGACGAAGAGCAATATCAACAGGGCCAGTGCGGCCAGGGCGATCATTACGCGGGAGATGGGCTTCATGGTCAATAGGTCAATGAGATAAGGCCTTTCAGGACCACGGCCCCGGCATGTACCGGGGCCGTGGTCACTGTCAGACAATGTGAACCGGTCTACATCTCGGCGTCCACGGAAACCGTGAGAGCCGTCAAGGGCACATTGCTATTGGCAGGTGAAACGCGCACATAGCCTTGCATCTCTTGGTGCAGCGCGGAGCAGAAGTCCGTGCAGTACATCGGTGTCACTCCCACGCGGGTGGGCACCCACTTCAGTGTCTGCGTTTCGCCAGGCATCAGCAATAGCTCGGCGTTGGCAGCACCCTTGATGGCAAAGCCGTGCGGCACGTCCCAGTCCTGCTCGAGGTTGGTGATGTGGAAGTACACCTCATCGCCCAACTTGATGCCTTCGATGTTATCGGGTGCGAAGTGCGAACGAATGGTGGTCATCCACACGTGTACCTCCTTGCCACGACGCTCGATCTTGGTCTCCTTCTCTCCCTTGGCCACGAAGGGGTGCTCGTTCTCTTCGATCTTGAAGAACTTCACCTCGCGCGGCTTCACCAGTTCGGCCGGTATGGCTTGTGCATAGTGCGGCTCGCCCGTGGTGGGGAAGTCCAGAAGCAGTTCCATCTTGTCACCATCGATACTGTAGAGCTGTGCGCTCTGTGTCAGCTCGGGACCGGTGGGTAGGTAGCGGTCCTTGGTGATCTTGTTGTAGGCGATCACGTACTTGCCCCATGGCTGCTTGCTGTCCCCACCGGGAACGCAGAGGTGCCCGATGCTGTAGTACGTCGGCACGCGGTCCACCACCTCCAGTTTCTCCACGTTCCATTTCACGATCTCGCTGCTCACGAAGAAGCTGGTGTAGGCGTTGCCGTTGGCGTCGAACTCGGTGTGCAAAGGCCCGAGACCGGGCTTCTTCACCTCGCCGTGCAACACGCTCTCGTACTTCAGAACGGGGATGCCACCGAAGTCGCCTTCCAGATCATTGGCCGCAATGGCCTTCTGGATCTTCTCGAAACTGAACACTGGGATCAATGCGGCCAGTTTGCCGCTACCCACGATGTATTTACCTGTGGGGTCCACATCGCAACCGTGCGGGCTCTTAGGGCAGGGCATGAAGTAGACGAGGCCGGGATGGTCCTTGGGGTCCAGTTGCAGCACGTCCTCATAAACGGTGGTCTCGGTGCTGTGCGTTTTGTGGTTCCACCAGTTGCTGTGGTGCTTGCCGGGCACACGCTTGCCCTTACCCTCCTTGGCCAGCTGTTCGGCCAGCTTCCAGTTCACGGCCATGATGAAGTCCTTGTCACGCTGGCTGGCATTCACCTCCAAGAGGCTGTAGGCCTGCTCGGTGTTGTAGCAGCTGAAGAAGAACCAGCCCTCACTGGGACCCTTGCCGGCATGGCTCAGATCGAAGTTCACCCCGGGGGTCACGATCTGAAAGGCGATGCTCATCTTGCCCGTCTCTGGTTCGGGGTGGATGAAGCTCACGTTCCCCTTGAAGTTCTCCTTGTAGGTCTTGATGGGCACATCGCGCGAAGCGTCATCGCCCATGGGCACGCTGAAGCGCGTGCCGGCCACGACATATTCGCTGTTGCCGGTGGTGAAGGGCGAACTGTGGTTTCCTGCACTATTGGGGATCTCGATGATGCTACCTGTGCGGAAAGTACCCAGATCGACCAGTGCGATGCGCGGCGTGTTGTTACCGTTGATGAAGCACCACTTGCCGTCAGGCACACCATCGGTCTGAGAAAGCTCCGGGTGGTGGCTGTCGTCCCATGGAATGAAACCATGGCTGGTGGTGAGCATGCCCTTGGTCTCCTCGCTGTAACCATAGCCGCTCTCAGGGTCAACGCTGAACACGGGGATCTCGCGCAGCAGACGCCCGCTTGGAATACCGTACACGGCGAGCTGGCCGCTGAAGCCACCGCTCACGAAGTTGTAGAACTCGTCATGCGTGCCGGGTTTCACATAAACCTTCGATGCGGCATCGCCGGTCACCACGCTCTTGGTGGTTCCCGACGGACGGCAACCGGGTAGGCTGTTCATCAGCAGGAAGGCTCCTGCGACGACGCCCAAAGTGGTGCCGGTCATTAAAAGCGGTCGTTTCATGGTCTGGGTTTTGGGTGTTCGTTGGTCGGTTCGGATCAGAGCGTACGCATGAATTCCAGCACTTCACGGCCCTGGTCCTTGCTCAGGCCTTGGTTGGGCATGCGTACGAGACACTCCTCCAGGCCTTTCTGGGCTTCCGGATCGGTCTCCAGCATTACATCGATGTTCAACATCATGTTCATGATCCAATCCGGCTGACGGCGCTCCGTAATGCCCTTCCAACCCGGACCAACCACACGGTTGGGTCCCGTGCTATGGCAGGCCTGGCATTTCACATCGTATGTGCTCCGTCCTTTCTCCGCCATCGCCTGATCGATGTCACCCAAGGTGATGTCCGCGGCAGTGATCAGACCGGCAGCTGGGGCACCTGCTCCACCTCCATCGGCTGAAGGCGGCGTAGCACTGGCACCCGGAGGCCCATCGGACGTTTCATTTCCTCCACCACAGGCAGAGATCGAGATCGCCAAGGCCGACATCAGCAGGCCTGACAGTAATGTGTGCTTCTTCATGTTCGTGTTCGGTATGTAGGGTTTCGAACGATGCAAATATCTTCGGATATTCTTATCCCTTTCATGACTCTTATCAGTTATTCGACTGACTTTTGAACGGTATGTTGGCACCCGGATCCTGAAAAAGCCCCGTTCTCAACGGAACTTCCAATGCGCAACTGGTTCCTTATTGCACTGGCCGACCTGTTCGCTGCAGCGGTCATTGGGCTGCTGCTCCGCATGCTATTCCTGGTGGAATTGCCCTTCGTGCGGTTCCGCCCATGGCTGCATGGTCATTCCCACACGGCACTGCTCGGATGGCTGTTCATCGGCGTGGTGGTAGCCTTGCTGCACGATGGGGGTCAGGGAAAGGTCGGTCCAAGGGTGAGACCGCTCCTGATCGGACTGCAGACCATGGTGGTGCTCATGCTCCTGAGCTTCCCCCTACAGGGATATGGCGCAGTATCCATCACGGCGTCCTCCATCCACCTGTTGCTGGCCTTCGCCCTGCTCATCATCCTTTGGCGCACCAGCGAACAGTGGCCCGCCCGGGGAAGTGGCGGATTGACGCGTTGGGCCATCGCCATGTTCGTGCTTTCCACCTGCGGGGTCTTTGCCATCGGCCCCATTATTGCCACCGGCAACCAAGGCAAGGAGATCTACTATTGGGCCGTACAGTTCTTCCTCCACTTCCAATTCAACGGATGGTTCTGGTTCGCAGCGATGGCACTTGGTGCCCGTTGGGCCGAACGGCAGGGACTCGACCTGGTGATCGACAAGCTGACCATGGCCCTATGGGTATTGTCCGCGGTTCTCACCTACGCGCTCGCCATCGCTTGGAGCGAGCCCCACCCTGCCGTTTTCGCTACGGTCTCTGCTGCGGTCGCCTTACAGGTCTGGGCCGCATGGCGCACGTTCGCCATGCTGCGCCGCTCGCACAAACTGGCCAGCGAACGGATGCCGGCACTGGCCAAGGTGCTTATTGGCATCGCGTTGGTCAGCATGGCGATGAAGGTGCTCGTGCAGGCATCCGTGGCCATTCCGTCCGTGGCCGTCATGGCCCTCACCATCCGGCACTTCGTCATGGGCTTCATCCATCTGAACACACTGGGCACCATGACCTCACTATTGGTGGCCTATGCGATCGCCAATGGCTGGTTCGATGTCCGCTTAACAGCGGTGCGCGTGGGGCTGGGTGCGCTTATCGGCGGCATCATCCTGAGCGAGCTCCTTCTCTTCACGCAGGGCACCTTCTTCTGGGCGGGCCTTGGCCTCATCCCCGGCCATTACCTGCACATGGTCATCGCCTCGGGCCTCATGCCAATTGGGGTCCTGCTCATGCTGGTAAGCGACATCTGGCAACGCCGCCACACGACCTGAACAACATGCGCGGAGTATCTTCGCGCTGCTCATGATGTTCTCCAAGGCCTGCGAATACGGCATACGGGCCACCCTCCAGATCGCGCAGTTCACCGCCGCCGACCAACGCGCCACGGTCAAGGAGATCGCAGAGGCCATTGGTGCGCCTGAGGCCTTTACGGCCAAAGTGCTGCAAAAGCTGGTACGCGATGGACACATCGGCTCCATGAAGGGCCCGGGCGGTGGCTTCACGCTGACCGAGTCACGTGCACGCAAGCTGACGTTATCCGCCATTGTCAAGTGCATCGATGGGGATGCCGTTTACACTCAATGCGCATTGGGGCTTCCGCAATGCAGCGACAAGAAACCATGTCCCGTGCATGACCAGTTCAAGGAGGTGAGGGAGCGCTTGCGCACCATGCTCGAACAGACCTCTGTCCATGACGTGGCCATGGGACTTGGTGCCAAGGCCGGAGCGTTCCGATTGAAAGGCTGATACCCCAGTTATGCGGATCCCACTGCCCGATACCTTGGCGGCGATCATTCGGAAGCACTGCAGCCCCGAATGGCGTGACCTCATCCGCAAGGAATGTGTGACCACCACCTACAAGGCCGACGAGGACATTTGTACGGAAGGGAGCGCTGCGGAGTTCTTGTACATCGTGCGCAAAGGCCGCGTGAAAGTGTACAGCACCTTTCGTGATGGGTCGGTACGTATCCTGCGCTTTGCGAGGGACGGCCAGGTGGTGGGACACCGGGGCATTGGCGATGACTTCACCTATCCGATCACGGCCACCGCATTGGAGCCCACTTCGGTGAATGGGATCCCCATGGCCTTATTCCTGAACGCGCTCAAGGCCAACCCCTCCTTCAGCTTCCATTTCATGCTCTTCTTCGCGGAAGAGCTCCGTCGAAGCGAGGAACAGACCAAGAACCACATCAACCTGAGCGTGCAACAGCGCGTGGCCAAGGCCATTCTTGCCGCCCAACGCTGTTTCGGCTATGATGCCGATGATGACACCCTACTGGCCTTCACCCCCTCTCGACAGGACATCGCGGACCATGCCGGCACCTCCTACGAGAGCACCATCCGGGCATTGAGCGAACTACAGCGGAAGAAGCTCATCAAATCCGTGGGACGTGAACTGCGGATCATCGACATGAAAAAGCTCGCACAGCTTCTTTTGGACTGACCTCTCCTTCTCGCTGGATACACTGTGACCTGTCATCGGTCATCTATTGCGGACTTTTTTATCCGTTATTTTACGCCCAACAAATACAGACATCCAACATGCCCACGCTCACCATCACCCCCGAACGTACCATCGGCTCCATTGTCGCCGACGATTACCGCACCGCGGCCGTCTTCAATGCCCATGGAATCGACTTTTGTTGCAAGGGTGGTCGCACCGTGGCGGAAGTGTGCCGCACAAAGGGCCTCGACCCCGCCGTCTTGGAAGAAGAGGTGCGCCAAGCGATCGAACGCGATAGCGATGTGAACGATGATGTGAAGCAATGGCCCCTGGCCCGTTTGATCGAACATATCGAACGCGTCCACCATCGTTACGTGGAATCCCGATCGATCACGTTGCTCCAATTCCTGGACAAACTGTGCAAAGTGCATGGCGACCGGCATCCGGAACTCTTTGCCATCCAGCGGGAGTTCCAGGAATGCGCAGGGGCGATGGCCGCACACATGAAAAAGGAGGAGCTCGTTCTGTTCCCCTTCATCAACCAACTGGAGAAAGCCCTCCTGCATGGTAGCGCAGTGCCCACACCCCACTTTGGCACGGTGAACAACCCCATCGCCATGATGGAGCATGAGCACGATGCAGAGGGTGAACGATTCCGTCGCATCGCAGAGTTGAGCGATGAATACACCAACCCGCCCGATGGGTGCACCACTTACGCCACCGCCTACGCCATGCTCCTGGAGTTCGAACAGGACCTGCACCGGCACATCCATTTGGAGAACAACATTCTGTTCCCACGGGCAAAGGTGATGGAGAATGTACTGATGGACCGAGCCCATCGTTGAAGGAACTGCCCGTGATCACGCGGACGAAGACGCCGAATCATCCGATCGGTAGTGAGTTCCTGCGGTAGCGCCTTCAGCCAACGCCGCCACCGTAATGGCCCGCGCCGCTGCGAGCATATCGCGCAGATCGATGACCTCTGCGCTCCAGCGACGACGCCCCCATAACGTACGCAAGTGACGCTCACACCGGGCAATGGCACGGAGGGCGGTGTTCAGTCCTTCGGCACTTCGTTCCAGCCCGACATGGGTATCCATGGCATGATGAAGGTCCTGCCTTAAATGGTAGAGGTCGCGTGGGACCTGGCGCGAGAGCCGCACTTCCAGATCAAGGTCCTTTGGCAGTGCACCCCACGCATTGCGGCTTGCCACGAGCAGGCGTACCGCACGATCCGGCATCACCAGTGCCTCCAACAACGAATTGGACGCCAAACGGTCCGCACCATGTAGTCCCGTTCCAGCACACTCCCCCATGGCCCACAGTCCAGGCAACCGCGTACGACCCGAAAGATCGGTTGCGATACCGCCGCATAGATAATGTGCCGCAGGTGCCACCGGCAAAAGGTCCCTGCCCGGCACTATGCCGTGCGCTTCGCACCAGCGCCCAATGGCTGGGAACTCCTGACCGAAACGGGCCATACCCATGCCGCTGGCATCGAGCCAGACATGCGACCGACCCGACCTCAGCATCTCCCGATGGATCGCTCGCGCCACCACATTGCGCGGCGCCAGATCACGTAGCGAATGCACCCCATCCATCAGAGGCCGCATATCGTTGTCCAACAACCTGGCCCCGGCACCGCGCACCGCCTCACTGATCAGAAAGGCCCTGCCCGAGGCCCCGGTATACAAGGCCGTTGGATGGAACTGAACGAAGGCCATGTCGCGCAGTGGTACACCGGCACGCCTGGCCATGGCCACACCATCACCGGTGGCCGTGACCGGATTGGTGGTTGTGGAATACACCTGCCCAACGCCTCCAGTGGCAAGCACCACAATATGCGCATGCAGTTCGCGCAGCATGCCATCATTCAGATCGAGCGCACGTATACCGCTGCATCGCCGCCCCTCCGGACCATCCTCAACCAGCAGATCGATCGCGCGCACACGTTCCGATCGAACAATGGCCGGGTTGTTCACCACATGTTCATGCAGTACCCGCACGATCTCAGCACCTGTGCTATCCGCCCGATGCACCACGCGTGCCCGGCCATGCCCTCCCTCTCTCGCCAACGCAGGCCGACCAGTGGCATCGCGATCGAACTCAGCGCCCCATGCCATCAGACGCTCGACCACACGCGGTGCTTCGGACACCACTGCCCTGACGACCGCCTCATCATTCCGTCCACCTCCCGTTCGCATGGTGTCCTGCACGTGCTGCTCCACACTGTCGTCGCGATGTAACGGTGCCGCCAGACCACCCTGGGCCAGACTTGAACTACTATCCTCTAATTCGGCCTTCATCAACATACGGATGCGTACCTCCCGGGAACCGAGCGCAGCGGCAAGCCCCTGTGCGAAGGCCATCCCCGCGATGCCCGCGCCCACAACGATCACTTCCATCCGTGTGTTCATCCCAATGCCAGCATGCGTCGGAGCGCGCGTTCGGCTCCTAAGCGCACGTTCTCGGGCAGCACCACCTCAGGGCACCCATCGCGAAGCGCATCACGCACCTTCTCCAACGTGTTCAACTTCATATAGGGACACTCGCTACAGGCACAGGCATTATCCGCGTGCACCGGTGCCGGGATCAACTCCTTTTGCGGAACAGCGGCTCGCATACGATGCAGTATACCGACCTCCGTGGCCACGATGAACCGCTGACCATTGTCCCGTTGAACGAATTCAAGCAGCGATGCAGTGGACCCGACATGGTCCGCCTCGTCCAGGATGTGCTGTGGACACTCCGGATGTGCGATGAGCCTGGCATCCGGGTACTTGCCCATCAGCAGACGCAGCTTG
The DNA here is from genome assembly GCA_016788295.1 of Flavobacteriales bacterium. Taxonomy (GTDB): domain Bacteria; phylum Bacteroidota; class Bacteroidia; order Flavobacteriales_F; family PHOS-HE28; genus PHOS-HE28. Next base: position 140,978 of record JAEUSY010000042.1, on the reverse strand, counting down.
TCGATACTGATGTCCACATGGACCTCGCAAACACCATCCCACAACATAAGATCACGACCCGTTACGCGCTGCACGTAAGCACCCAGATGCTTGTCAGGAGCGAAGATGATCCGGCGGTCCTTGGGCAGGCTATTCACCACACGCACCGCGTTGCTGCTTGTACAGATGATGTCGCTCATGGCCTTCACGGCCGCGCTGCAGTTGATATAGCTTACCACCAGATGATCCGGATGACGGCGGAGCAGATCCGCGAAAGCTTCAGCAGGCGTACTATCGGCCAGGGAGCATCCGGCATGTGGATCAGGCACCAACACTTTTCGTCCAGGGTTCAGGATCTTCGCCGTCTCCGCCATGAAATGCACGCCTGCGAACAGGATGGTATCAGCACCGGTGCGATCCGCGGCTTGAGCAAGCGCAAGGCTGTCGCCCACCACATCGGCCAGTTCCTGGATATCCGGGGTCTGGTAATAATGGGCCAACAACACGGCATTGCGCTCCCGCTTAAGCGCCTTTATCTCTTCAACAAGAGCAGCATTTCCAACGCGCGTTGGGGTGCTGACGACCGATGTTCCGATCATGGCAAGTTGGTCGGTGAAAGTGATGTGACAGGGACCGAAGAATGGCGACCACGCTCCCAAAAAGCCTTCCACCATAGGGCACGCACGGCTTGCCAAGCCAATACGGTGATACCCGCAAAGAGCACCAGACCCCACACCGCGAAAGCGGCCAGGAAGGGTACCACGCGCTCCATGACCTGCTGAAAGGGCATGTCCGTCATCACCGTGTACCAGCCCTTGACCATACCCGCAACGATCAGGCTCAACCAGAACAGCATCAGCCCTCCATTGAATAGACGAAAGCCCCACCGTAGGCTTGTAGAGTTCGGCAAAGGCTCCTTCCCCGCACCGTGAGCCAAGTGGAACACCGAGGCGAAGAGGATCATGCTGTTGATACCGATGGTGCTCCCCATGGCATGGGCCACCGTGATGTGCGTGCCGTGCGTAAAGAGGTTGATGGCCGGGATCGAAATGAGCAGGGCAAGGCCCAGGTTCAGGAAGACCCACAGTTCACTGGCATACAGGAAACGATGCACCACATGATCGCGCTGACCGATAGCGTCCTGCATCGTACGTCGCCATTGGCGAATGATGCGTGCCAGGATGATCCACTCTGTCATGCTGATACCGTAGGCCAACAAACGCAACCATGGCGCTGAGGGTACCGGGTAGACATGGTGCGCCCAGCCGAAAAGCAGGTTGGTGAATCCAAGGGCATAAAGCAGGAACGCGGTGTTCGATCGGGCCACCGTGCGGTCACCGCTGATGCGTTCCATCACCACCATGGAGGTGCCATAGACCAGCATGTTCCACGATCCGGTGAGGGCGCCGTATGCTTTCCACTGCACCGTCATGTCACGGACCACATTATCGTCAGGCCGCTGCCAGAGCCAGGTATAGGCCTCCAGAAAGGTGAATAGGAAAAAGGCGATGCCCGTGGCCCACATCCACAGATAGACCGGCCATGGTCCTTTCAACTTGAACACCGTACGGAAGAAGTTGTAGACGAGCAACAGCCACGATCCACCCACCATGACCCCCAGCCAAGGTGGGAACTCCCAGTATTCACGGCCACCAAAGCGACCCATGCCATAACTGCCCAAAATGGCCAGACCCGTGGCCACCCACAACCACAAGTGCAGGCGAAGCAGGCGAGGCGCATGCAACGGCGCACCTACCAATTGCGGCAGGTAATGGTACACGCCTCCAACCGCGACCATGAAGATCCACGCCACCACCAGCGATACATGAAGGGGCCGCGCCTTCACAAAGGGCACCGCATCGAATATGCCTGGCACCACATGCTGCCAGGACCCCACCACTCCGAATAACGCACCGGCCCAGAGCGCACCCACACCCAACAGCACGAACAAGCGGGCGTTACGGTCACTGGTCATTGTTCGTGTGCATTTCGCGGTAGGTACCCCAAGGGGTCAGGTTCACTGCACGCACTGGATAGGTACCACTGGCCGCCCATGCATCCAAGTAGGCGATCAGATCGTCGGCCTGCTTCGAGGTCAAGCCCATGGCAGGCATGCGCTGGGTTCCGTGCAGGATGATGCCCTTGGCGAACGCGACACCCTTGCCCTTGGCGCGGGTCACGTTGGTGAGATCGGGGCCCATGTATCCACCCAGACCGTAGAACTGGTGACAGGCCGTGCAATTGAACTCCTGATACAGTTGACGCCCCCGGTACGCGGCCGCATCCAATGTGCCATGGCCCGATACCACCTGCGTGGAACTGGTCCACGTCAACCCGGTCTGCACAGTAAAAAGGGCCACCAGCACGAAGAAGATGAGGCGACGATGCACCGAGCGCAGACCACCGCCCATCTTCTCGCCAGCACCGACCCGTTCCATGGGCGCAAATATATCGGACTCTATTATCCTTTTTTTGACATTTGTCAGTAGTTGTCCACCGTATTCGAACCCTTTCACGCGTAGTACCTTGGCCACATGCTCGCCGACCGCCTCCTCCAGCACGTGCTCTCCTTCTCGCTTGCAGGCACCAGGCTGCCCAAGGGCGTACACGTGCTGGACCCCTTCAACGGCCCGCACGCCGATGAGGTGCGTCGCATTGTCACCACGTTCCACACCAAGTACTACAGTGATGACAGACCACGCACGCTGATGCTCGGCATCAATCCCGGGCGCCTGGGTGCGGGCAGCACAGGCCTCTCCTTCACCGATACCAAACGCTGCGAAAGCGACCTCGGCATACCCGTTAACGGCCTGCGGACACACGAGCCCAGCAGCGACTTCTTCTACCGCATGGTGCGCGCTGCGGGCGGACCGGACACCTTCTACGGCCAGGTGTATGTGCATGCCATCTGTCCGCTCGGCTTCGTGAAGAAGACCTCCGCCGGGTCTCCCGAGGAACCAGGGGACCCTGCGGGAGAGCGCGATGTTGCGAAGGGTCCCTTGCAGGAGAACCTGCGCAGGTCCGGTCCCAACGGCAGCGCCATCAACCTGAACTACTACGACGACAAGGCACTGGAGCAGGCCGTGACGCCCTTTGTGGAGCAGTGGTTGCGCACGCTGGTGAATTGCGGCATGCGCACGGACCGGGTGCTGATCATTGGCACCGGCAAGAACGCGGCCTACTTCGGCAAATTGAACGAACGCCTCGGGCTGTTCAACAAGGTGGTGGCCCTGGAGCACCCGCGCTACGTGATGCAATACAAGGCGCGGAGCCTGGAGGTTTACATTGACAAGTACCTGGCGGCACTGGCTGAAATTGGCAAGTGACCGAACATCACTGACCTGTACCGGCCTGCGTTCAATAATTTCCTGCCAGGTCGTGTAACCTTTCGTCCACATCGGCGACTATCCCTTTGCAAACAGCCCGAACACCCGTGACCGACGACCCGCGCACCGCGTTCATGCAAGCCTACCAAAAGTGCCACGAGCCTTTTGCGCGCTACTGCTCGGCACTGGCCTATGGCCGCATGGACGCGCAGGACCTGATGCAGGACGTGTTGCTGAGCGCCTTCCAACAGTTCGAGCGCATCAGGCAAAAGGACCAACTGCTGCACTACCTGTTGCGTGCAGCGCGCAACCGGGCCGCCAGCCATTGGCGCATTGGCAAACGCCAGGCGGACATCACCGAGCAACAGGCGGCGCGGTTGCGTGAGCGTGGTGCCAATGCCGAGGTGCTGGTGGACGTGGACATCCTGTACCGCGCCATGGACCAATTGCCCGATAAGCTGCGCGATGCCTTGGTGCTCTTCGAGGTATCGGGCCTCAGCATGGCCGAGATCGCCGAGCTGCAAGGCACCAACGAGAACGCCGTGAAGACCCGCGTGAGCCGTGCCCGCACCGCCTTGCGCGGACAGCTTGAAGGCCGCGCACGCTCAACGCACAGGGAACTGCTTCAAACCCTTGGATCACTGCTCCTATGAACCACGCGGAAGACCCCAAGGACACGCTGGCCGCATTGCGCGAGCTGCCCACCGAAGTAAGCCTCCAACAAGTGGAGCGCATGGTGGCCGCATTCCCCTTGGCCATGGGCGCCATGGCGTGGCTCATCCACACCCTCAAGTTCAACCTCAACACCATTGTCATGACCAGTTCCGCAAGCCTGCTCGTAGCCACCAGCATGTACCTGTTCAGTGGCGATGCGCCCACGGCCACCGCCGCCCTGAACGAGCTGCCAGCGGCACCCGCCGTTACCGTGGAAATGCCGCCGGTGGAGGAAGAGGCACCAGCAGTGGTGCTGGACATACCCGCGAAACCACAGAAGCCGGAGAACACGGCGACCGTGCCCGCGGCGGTGAAGGATGATGCGCAGGGAACACCCGCCCCCGACAACGGCCCAACGCCACCGGTGGTTGAAACACCTGCCGAGGCACCACCTGCACCCGCACCCAATGCACCACCGATGGTAACGCGAACGAACGGCCAACGCCAGTTCGGGCTGCGGGGGTTCACGCAGGTACACCTTACCTCCAGTGTTGATGTGGTGGTGGAGATCGGGCCGTTCGCCGTTTCGGCCACTGGTGATGAGGACCTGCTGGACAAGCTGGACATACGTGTTGATGGCAACGTGCTGCGGATCAGTTACCAGCAGACGAACGGCCGGAACAACCGTGCGGACAACGTGAGCTGCCTGGTGCGCATGCCCACGGTGAGCGGCCTGAAGGTGAGCGGATCGGGCCAGATCGCAGCAACGAACATACCCGCAACGGACCGGTTGGACCTGACGACCCTTGGCTCGGGCCAGGTGGTGGTGGGCACCATAGAGCAGGTGGACCGGCTCGAACTGCTGGTGCAGGGCTCGGGCGATGTTACCGTGGAGACCATAAAGGCCGCAAAGACGGTGGACATGAGCGCCCTGGGCTCTGGCAACATCGTGGTGGTGAACGCGGACCGCATGAGTACCATCAAGGCCCTGGTGCAAGGCTCGGGCGGCATCTACGCGCGCAACGTGAACGTGCAGGGCCTGTGCGACCTGAGCATACTGGGCAGCGGCGAGGCCACGCTGGCGGGAAGCACCGATGAACTGAACGTGCTGCTGCAAGGAAGTGGCTCGGCACACCTGAACGCACTGAAGGTGCGGCAGGGCGGCCAGGTGGACCTGCTGGGCACCGGCGATGTGTACCTGCAGAGCGGTTCGCAATTGCAGCTCACCACCAAGGGAACAGGCACCATACATACCTCCGGGAGCGCTGGCAACAAAAGGCAATGAGGGCTCGGCACTGCGGACCATTGAACCGCTTTGCCGAGGGGGCCTGAAGCCGCGCTCCCGGCCATGGTGTGCTGCTCGGCCATGGACCTTGGGGCCACCGAGCACCGGCGCAACTACCTTGGCGGCCGATGTTGGCCTTGGGTACACGTGTGCTTTTCCCGCTGCTGTGCGGGGCCATGCTGTGCACCCCTTCGCACGCGCAGTTCAGCGTGTTCCTGAAAAACCTGCTGAACGGCGATAGCACCAAGGGCCCCGACTACGACACGGCCTACATAGCCAGCTACCGCGACGACCTGGTGATAAGCCCGGTGATGGCGCACCTGAGCAGCAACGTTTCGCTGACGCGCACGGATGGCGATGAACTGGACCTGAACACCAACTCGCCCGTGCAATACGGCCTTGCCCTGGACTACAAATGGCTGGGCGTGGAGTATACGGCCAGCATACCCGGCCTGAGCAGTGTGGACGAAGCGCGCGGGCAGAGCGAAAGCCGCGGCCTGGGCTTCGGGTACACCGGCCGCAAGTGGTGGTTCCGCAACTCGTTCCGGTACAGCAAGGGCTTTCATGTGGACGACCCCACGTTGGTGGATCCCGACTGGGCCGAAGGCGACCCCTACCCCCAGCGCCCGGACATGGAGACCGTGACCTACATGGCCACCTTGAGCAGGGGCTTCAACACGCAGCGCTATTCGCACACCGCCACCCTGTGGCAGATGGAACGGCAGAAACGCAGCGCGGGCAGCTGGGTGGCGGGCGGCACCTTCTGGTTCACACGCACCACGGTGGACAGCAGCTTGATCCCCGTTTATCAACGTGAACTCTATGAAGCACCACCCACCGTGATCAGCGTGCGGCGCTGGGTGGTGGGTGTAACGGGCGGCTATACGCACACCTTCAGCCTGTGGGGCCGTGGCTTCGTTAACCTGATGCTGGTGCCCGGCATCGGCGCACAACAACAACTGCTGGGCAGTTCCGAAGGAAGTTCGCTCAACGTTGGATGGAGCGCGGCACTGACCGCCGAAACACGCATTGGTGCGGGTTATGTGGGCGATGACTGGTATGCGGCCATCACCGCATACAGCTTCCTGAGCACGGGCAACGTTACACCGGACGTACAGCTCAGCAACGGCATTGCCAGCGCACGCCTTGCGGCCGGTTGGCGCTTCCACAACATCCGTCCGATCGTTCCGGCGATAGGGCTGTAAGCCTACTTGGACGAGGGCCTTCTGAGAAAGCCCTCCTTCACCATCTTCCAGTGGATCTCCTCCATGATCTCACGCACCGTGGTGCTGAGGTCGCTCGGGTTCACCGTGCTGGTGGTACCGGTCCAAACGAGCTTGCCCTGCTTGGTGCCGTAGATGTTCGTTTCGATGGTGTAGGTGACATCGGTGCGCACATAGCCGGGGTTGTAATACATGGGAGCCGCATAGCCGTAGTACCCATATGGCGAGGCGTAGTACGCGGGATACGCGGTGCCCGGCACGTAGGTCTGCTCCTTGGTAAGGTCCACGAGGCGCATGATCACCACCCCATCAATACCGTCGTTGATCATGCGATCGTTCATGCCCGGCGCATTGATGGCCTCTACGTTGCTGCCGAAGTAGGCGTAGGAGGCCACGCCCTGTGCCTTGCTGCGCGCCACCAGTTCATCCTCAGCGGCACGTCGTGTGGCCTCGTCCTTCAGCAGCGCCACGAAGAGCACCTTGTTCAGGCTTCCCTCCTCCACGGATACCGAGGGGTCGCGCCAACTGGTGACCAACCGGGTGCTGCTTCCGCAACCAATGAAAAGGGCCGCCACAGCGGCTGCGATCACTACGTTCTTCATGTGCCTTGTTGTTCGTTCTCTGTTCGTTCGTTCGGCATGATCAGCGGCGCACGCCTCCACGTGCACCACCACCGGCTGTGCCAGTGCGTGCCGGTGCCCCACCGCGCGGTGCCGCACCACCTGCACCTGTGGCCGGCCTGCCTTGGTAACTGTTCACCCGCTGTTGCCCCCGGTCGCGTGCTGCCTGGTCGCGCTGCAACTGTTGGCGCGTGTCGGGGCTCATGGCCGGCGGTGTGCCTTTGTTGCCCTGTCCGGTGGCCGGCCGTGCAGAACCTTGCCCCGTGGTGGGCGGCACGGTCTGGAACTTGCCATTGGGCTGCTGTTGCTGCCAATCGCGCCCATCGGTGCGGTACACCTGGCCTGCCTTGTCGGTGTACATGTTGTTCGCACCGGGCTTGGCAGCAGGCTTGGCACCAGTACCTGTTCCAGCCGATGTACTTGGACGACTTGGTTGCACCGAGGGGTTCTTTCCCCGATCGTAAAGGCTGCCTTGGTCGGCCGGGCGTTGGGTGGGCCGGCCTGCGTTGCCCTGGCCACTACCCGGACGACCGCCCTGCCCACCACCAACATTGATATTGGTGCTGTTGTCGATGTTGATGGTGTTGTTGTTGCCACGGCCACCGTAGTACCCACCACCACCGTAGTGGTAAGGCGGACGGTAGTAGGGCGGGCGGTACATGGGAGGGCCCCACCAACCGCCGGGATAACCACCCACGTGAACGGTCATCCAACCGTTGGATACGGTCATGCCCATGCTCCAACCGGTCCACGGGTTGTAGTGCATGTTGAAGCCATAGGTAACGGGCGGCGGGTAGTACACGGTGCCATACCATGGGCGGTAGTAATAGCCCGTGCCGTAGACCACCGTGGGACCATAGACATAGCATCCGGTGTAGCCGGGTGTGTAGCCTACATACACCACATCGGGCGTGGTCTCATACACCTCCACGTACTTCACGTTGTAGTTGGGGCTGCTGGGTGGAATGTCCTTCACTTCGGCGGGCACCTTGGTGCACACTTTCCATGGCCCCATGGAGTCGTCACTCTCATACCACACGGCATTGTCGCAGGCATAGAAGCGCTTGTTGATGTAGAGCACACTGGTGGAGGCGTTCTCCGCCTCGTAGATCTGCGTACCCTCGATCAGGCGCCACTTGGGTTCGCCATCGTAGCTGACGGTGGTGGTGGCACTGCGGTCCACCTTGGCGGTCTGCGGAATGCTGGCATCGAGCACGGCCTCCTTGCTGGCGGTGGTACCGGGCACACTGGCCAACACCCCGTCCTTGGGGCTGCCTTCGGGGATCTTGGCAAAGTCGGCAGGGAGCTTTTCGGCATCCACGTAGGCCCAGCCCTCGGCACCCAGCTTGGCCGCCGCGAACCAACGGCCACTGAGCAGTGCATAGAACCGCTGCGAGGCGATGTCCATGAAGATGTCGTTGTCCGTGTTGGAAACGTACAGCAGTTGCGTGCCTTGGATGGGCTTCAGGTCGGCGGGGCCGTTGGTCTGCAACAGTTCCGCGGGCACGGTGCTCACCACGATCTGCGGCACAATGGGTTTGCCATTGGCGTCGGTGGCCGGGCTGGTGGCCGCGCCCTCCTCCTGCTGCACCAGCTTGGCCAGGTCGGCGGGTGCGTTGGTGGTGTGTACCCACGGGCCGGCAATGGCCTGCGCCGTGTACCAGAGCCCCGCGCCGCCCAGGTAGAAGGTCTTACGGTCCTTGGTGGCAACCATGAGGAAGGGCGTGTTCACCACCCTATCGTAGGCGCTTCCCTCCAAGGCCTGCAGGATCGGCTCGCCATCGATCAGCACCAAGGTGCTCGCCTCCTCCTTGTAGAAGATGCGCGGTGGAGCGTGTTTCAGGTCGGGCCGTTGTGCTTCGCCCGCATCCAGGGAGGCCACCAACCGATCGATGGAGATGGGCTGCACGTGCTTGGGCACTTCGGCAGCGAGCACCTGTTTGAACCGAGCGATGCGCGTGCTGTCCGTGACCGCTGGCGAGCGCACATCCGTAACCTCAAGGCGCGTGAGCGTGCCCATGCGGGTGGTGCGGTCCACCTCCAGAAAGCCCTTCACCCAGATGGCACCGTACACGGGATCGCCACCACGCTCCTGCCAGGCCACGGCGGCACGCGCGGTAACCGTGCCATTGGTGTAGCTCTCCGGCTGCGGCTGGTAGATGGTGATGGTGCCGTTGCCAGCCTGTAGTTGCAGTGGCCATTGGTCCTGGGCCACCAAGGGCACCAAGGCAAAGAGGCCGAGCAGGGAAACGAGCGCGCGTGAACGCAGGAGGTGTTTCATGGGACAAGTTTAGCGGGCTTCGCGGGAACTGCCGACCAGTTGCATTACGCCAGCTCTCCGCCTTGCGCCTCCATGGTCATCCACCCTTGCATCAGGCGGTAACCGATACTGAGCACCACGGCACCGGTGAACAGGCCGATGAAGCCGGAGAGAATGAAGCCACCGATGGCCCCCAGGAAAATGACCAGCGTGGGCACTGCGGCACCGCGGCCCAGCAGCATCGGTTTCAGCACGTTGTCGGAGATCATGGTGACCAGCATCCAGATGGTGAGCAACACAGCGGGCAGTGTGCCCATGGTGGCCCATGCATAAATGATGACCCCGATGGCAATGGGCCCCACACCGATCTGCACAATGCAGAGCAGCAGCGCGGCCACCGTTAGGAAACCGGCCGCCGGCACACCGGCAATGAACACGCCCAACGCGAACATCAACGCCTGTAGCACGGCCACGCCCAGGATGCCCTTGGCCACCTGGCGCACGGTGCCCGCCGCGAGGTCCACCATGGCCTTGCCGTTGCGGCCCATCACCCGGTCAAGGAAACGCTCGGTGGCCTGGCCGCCTTCCTTGGCATAGGCAAGCAGCACACCGGCCGCAATGAAGGAGATGATCAGCTTCACCAGGTCCACCGTGAAACTGGCGAGGCCCTGCACCACCTTCTTGGCAAGGTCCTTCACGGTATCCATGTTGTCGCGCAGCAGTTCGGCAACAGCGCCATCGTTCTTGGGCCACTTGTCTGCGATAAGGCCACGCAGGCCACCACTGCCATACCAATCGGCGGGCAATTGCGGCATGTGCAGGTCATCGCCGCTCAGGTGGGTCCTCAGCTCATTCAACGAGCCCACCAGGCTTTGCCCGGTAAAGTAGCCGGGCACGCCAATGGCCGCCAGGCCCACCAGCACGATCAACGTGGAGGCGAGCACCCGGCGACCGCCCACCCACTTGGTTACTGTGGCGAACAATGGGAACAAGGCCACCGCAAGGATGACGGCCCACACCAGGATGGTGGCGAAGGGCGCCAGGATGAGCATGCACCAGAGCAACAGGCCGCCCAGCAGCAGCAGGCGGATGAACGTATCCACTGCTTGTGCGGGGGGCCACTTCCCGTCGTTGTTCGTTCCCATGGTATCGGTCATCATTTCCCGGTGAAGTTCGGGGAGATCTCGCACATTCGTTCACCGAAAGCCGCCATGATCCCACAGGACCTGCCCGAAAGCCCCATGGAGAAACTGATCTGGGGCGCCGTTCTGCTGGCGCTTTGTGTGGTGATCCACGCGGCGGGGCTGATCGCGTTGGGGAGGACCTTGCACGGCCGCTGGGAAAAGCGCGACCGCAGTTATGCGAGCGACCTGTGGGTGCTGGTGCGCGCGGCCTGGATGATCACCTTGCTCCACCTGATCGAGATCGGCATCTGGGCCTGGTTCTACCTCGGCTCCGGCGCATTGCCCGACCGCCACTCGGCCTTCTACTTTTCATCGGTCACCTACACCACCGTTGGCTACGGCGACGTGGTGCTGCCGCATGCCTGGCGCGTCATGTCGGGTTTCGAGTCCCTTACCGGCATACTGGCCGCTGGGCTTTCCACCGGCTTCTTCTTCAACCTGCTCAGCCGGATACTGGAGCACCACCGGGCGCGCCACTAAATAGTCCCGTCCAAAAGCAACAGCCTACTTTCGGATCCCATTCCCACGCGCCGCCCCCACACCCCCATTGCCATGACCCGATCGACACTGCGCTACACCCTGCCCCTCTGCATTGGCCTGCTGGCCGGTTGCGGTGAAAAGCCTGCCCAGCTCGTCATTCATCCAGAGGTGGGCGTGGTGGAGGCCGTGCAGCGCACCGTGCCCGTCTTCAGCGAGTTCGTGGGGCAGACCTACGGGCAGGAGGACATCCAGATCATTCCCCGCGTGGAGGGCTGGGTGGTGGGCATCCACTTCAAGGAAGGCGATCCGGTGAAGAAAGGGCAACTGCTCTACTCCATCGACGACCTGCCCACGCGCAGCAAAATGGACGCCGCACAGGCCAACGTGGCCAAGGCACAGACCATGGTGACCAACAAGAAGGCCGACCTGGACCGTGTGAAGCCCCTGGCCGAAATGAACGCCTTGAGCAAACGCGACCTGGATGCGGCACAGGCCGCCTACGATGCGGCCGTGGCCGAACTACGCGCGGCACAGGCCGGCCTGCAGACCGCCAGCATTGAGGAAAGTTATACGCGCATCACTTCGCCGATCGATGGGGTGATCGGCATCAGCAAGGTGCAGGTGGGCGACTACGTGGGCAAGGGCACGCTGGGCGGCGCCATCAACACCGTGAGCTCCCTGGGCGACATGCGCGTGCGCTTCCCGGTGGCCGAAACGGACATCCTCGCTTTCCGCAAGCGCAGTGCGGAGGACACCACCTTACGGGCCGTGCGCGAGGATGTGAAACTGATCCTTGCCGACGGCAGCTTGTACCCCGTAAGCGGTCGTTTGGACCTCGCCGACCGCAGCATAGACCCGTCCACCGGTTCCATCCTGCTGCAGGCCGTGTTCACCAACGCTGCGCGCACCCTGCGCCCGGGACAGAGCGTGAAGGTGCAATTGAAGGTGGACCAGGTGAACCACGCGGTGCTGGTGCCACAGCGCGCCGTGAACCAGTTGCAGAACCTCTTCAGTGTGTTCCTGCTGAACGATAGCAACAAGGTGGTGATGACCCCCGTGAAGGTGGGGCAGCGCGTGGGCCAGAACTGGGTGATCACCGAAGGCGTGCAGCCCGGCCAGAAGGTGGCGCTCGTGGGCAATGCCCTCATAGACCCCAAGGTGGCCGTGGTGCCCAAGCCCATGGAATGGGACTTCGATACCACCAATAAGGACTGATCCACCACCCATCCCCTACGCATGAGCGAGTTCTTCATCCGCAGGCCCATCGTGGCGATGGTGATCAGCATCTTCATGGTGCTGCTCGGCCTGCTCACCCTGCGTGGCATCCCGGTCAGCAAGTACCCGGAGATCACGCCGCCCATGATCAAGATCACCGGCAGCTACAGCGGCGCCAACGCCGTGAACGTGGAGCAGACCGTGGCCACCCCCATCGAGCAGCAGGTGAACGGCGTGGAAGGCATGATCTACATGCAGAGCATCAATGCCAACGACGGCTCGTTGACGCTGAACGTGAGCTTTGATGTGGGCACCGACCTGGACAACGCCAACATGCTCACGCAGAACCGCGTGAACCAGGCCAACCCCAGCCTGCCCAATGAGGTGAAGGCCCTTGGTGTGAGCACCAAGAAATCGCTGGTGTTCCCGCTGATGCTGGTGAGCCTTACCAGCCCCAACAGCACCTACGATGCGCAGTTCCTGAACAACTACGGCTACATCAACGTGGTGGATGCACTGAAACGCATCCAGGGCGTTGGCGATGTGGCCGTGTTCGGGGGCAGTGAATACGCCATGCGCATGTGGCTGAGGCCCGACCGCATGAACGCGCTCGGCGTCACCGTTACCGACATCAAGCAGGCCGTGAACGCCTACAACACCATTGTGCCCGGTGGCCAGTTCGGTGCTGAGCCCAGCATGCCCGGCACGCAGAACACCTACACCGCGCAGTTGCAGTCGCGCCTGGTAAGCCCGGATGAGTTCGGCGGCATCGTGGTGAAACGCAGTGCCTCCGGTGCGCAAGTGCTGCTGAAGGACGTGGCCCGCGTGGAGCTCGGCACCGAGTACTACAGCATGAGCAGCCGCCTCAACGGCAAGCCAGCAAGCACCATCGCCGTGTTCCAAACGCCCGGCAGCAACGGCCTGGAAGTGGTGGCCGCCGTGCGCAAGGCCATGGACGAGCAGGCAGCACGTTTCCCGCAGGACCTGGAATACCGTGTGAGCCTCGACACCACCGCCGCCATCAGCGAGGGCATCAACGAGATCATCCACACCCTCTTCGAGGCCGTGCTGCTGGTGATCCTGGTGGTCTTCCTCTTCCTGCAGGACTGGCGCGCCACATTGATCCCGCTGCTCACCGTGCCCGTGTCGCTCATCGGCGTGTTCATCTTCTTCCCCATGCTTGGCTTCAGCGTGAACGTGTTGAGCCTGCTCGGCTTGGTGCTCGCCATCGGCCTGGTGGTGGACGATGCCATTGTGGTGGTGGAGGCCGTGATGCACCACATCGAGCACGGCCTTAGTCCGGTGGAGGCCACCAAAAAGGCCATGAAGGAGGTTGCCGGTCCTGTGATCGCCATCGCCATCATCCTCGCCGCCGTCTTCATCCCCGTGGCGCTCGCAGGCGGCATCACCGGTCGCCTCTACCAGCAGTTCGCCATTACCATCGCGGTGAGCGTGCTGCTCAGCGCCTTCAATGCACTTACACTGAGCCCCGCACTGGCGGCCATGTTGCTGAAACCGAAGAAAGAGGGCGGAAAGAAGAATCTGCTGCAACGCTTCTTTGATGGCTTCAACAAGCGCTTCGATCGCTTTACCGAAGGCTACATCGGCGTGGCGGGCTTCTTCGCACGCAAGGTGGCGCGTGGTGTTGTGTTCCTCGGCATCATCGTGGTGGTGATGGTGCTGCTTGGCAAGAACGTGCCGGGCGGTTTCGTGCCCGAAGAGGATGAGGGCTACTTCATGTGCAGCGTTAGCCTGCCCGACGCCGCCAGCCTGCAACGCACCAAGGAGGTGACCCGCAAGCTGGAGACCATATTGGCAGGCATACCCGGTGTGGAGAGCGTGACCATCGTGGACGGCAACAACAGCCTGAACAGCACCGTGGCGCCCAACACGGCCACCGCCTTCGTGCAGCTGAAGGAGTGGAGCGAGCGCAAATACACCAGCAAGCAGCTGATGAAGTACACCAACGCGCAGCTCGCCACGCACATCAGCGAGGCCACCGCGTTCGCCTTCGGTCCGCCGCCCATCCCGGGCCTCGGTTCCAGCGCGGGTTTCAGCCTGCAACTACAGGACCTGCAGGGCGGCTCGCCGCAATACCTGGAGCAGCAGGCGCGCGCCTTCATCGCCGCCGCCCAGCAACGCCCCGAGATCGGCCGCGCCATGACGCTCTTCCGCAGCGCCATCCCGCAGAAGAGCATCCAGGTGGACAAGGACCGCGTGGAGAAACTGGGACTGCGCCTGGATGATGTGAACCAGACCATGGCCGCTTTCCTCGGCGGCAGTTTCGTGAACAACTTCAACCAGTTCGGCCGCCAATACCGCACCTACCTCCAGGCCGATGCCCCCTACCGCATGAGCCCCACGGGCATCAACGACTTCTTCGTGCGCGCTGCCGACGGCACGATGGTGCCGCTGGGTACCGTGGCCAGCGTGAAGGACACCGTGGGCCCGCAGTACACCAACCGCTTCAACCTGTACCGCAGTGCCGAGATCATGGGCGCACCCGCACCCGGCTACACCAGCGCACAGGCCCTGGATGCGCTGGAGGAAGTGGCGAAGGCCACCCTGCCCGCGAACATCGGCTACACCTGGAGCAACATGAGCTACCAGGAGAAGGTGGCCGGTGGCCAGAGCGGCACCGTGTTCGCCATGGCGCTGCTCTTCGTGTTCCTCATCCTCGCCGCGCAGTACGAAAGCTGGAAGCTTCCCTTCAGCGTGCTGCTCGGTACGCCGTGGGCGGTGATGGGTGCCATGCTCGGCCTGTGGATCATGCGCCAGTTCAGCGAGAGCTACGTGAACAACGTGTTCGCGCAGATCGGCCTGGTGATGCTCATCGGCCTCAATGCCAAGAACGCCATCCTCATCGTGGAGTTCGCCAAGATGAAGATGGAGGACGGTGAGGAAGTGCTGAAGGCCGCGCTCGATGGCGCCAAATTGCGCTTCCGACCGATCCTCATGACCAGCCTCGCCTTCATCCTCGGTGTGGTGCCGCTCATCACCGCTTCCGGTGCAGGTGCCGAAGCACGCAAGGTGATGGGCATGGCCGTGTTCGCCGGCATGATCGTGGCCACCACCATCGGGGTCATCGTCATCCCCAGCTTGTTCGTGCTGATCGAGCGAAAGAAAAAGCAAGTCGCCGCACCAGACAGAGACACCACCAAATCCGCCACACACTGATGCGCACGAAGCACATCCTCCCGATCGCGGTGGCGCTGGTGGCGCTGAGCGGCTGCATGGTGGGCCCCAAGTACCAGCAGGAGCAGCACGACCCGAAGGTGGTGTACAGCGGCGCGCTCAACGCCGACACCACCGACCTGCTGAAGTGGACCGCGTTCTACGACGACCCTGCGCTGGTGAAGCTCATCCAGACCACGCTGGACAGCAACCGCACCCTCTGGCTCACCGCTGCACGTGTGGAAGAGGCGCGTTTGCTGGCCGGAGCAGTAAAGGCCGATCTGTATCCACAACTCGGCTTCTCGGCGAAAGCGGGCGGTGGCAGTGCGGGCAGCGAAGCACGCCGGATCGGCGGAGGTGTTGATGGCGGCTACTTCGAGGTGATGGGGCGCCTGAACTGGGAGATCGATATCTGGGGCCGTTTGCGCCATAGCAACCGCGCGGCCAAGGCGTTCTATTTCGAGCAGCAGTACACACGCCACGCCGTGCAGGTGAGCCTGGTGGCCGAGGTGGCCGGCAACTATTTCCTGTTGCGCGACCTGGACAACCGACTGCTCATTGCCCAGCGCACGATGGCATCACGCCAAAAGAACACAGGCTTCATCAGCGCACGGTTCGACAAAGGCTGGACCAGTGAAGTGGACAAGCTGCAAGCCATTCAGCAGGAACAGGTGGCCGCCGCCGCCATCCCCAATATTGAGCGGCAGATCCGGCAGGTGGAGAACGCCCTACGCGTGCTGCAAGGCCTCGGGCCCGGGCCCATTGAACGTGGCCGCACCAATGCAGCACAACCCCTGGTGCCGGAGCCCATCCCCATGGGGCTGCCCAGCCAATTGCTCAAGCGCCGCCCGGACATCATCGCAGCGGAGTTCAACCTGCAGCGCCAGACCGAGCGTGCCGGCGTGGCCGTGGCCGAACGTTTCCCCACGCTCAGCCTCACAGGCCTGCTGGGCTTCGCCAGTCCCGAACTGGGCACCTTGCTAACGGGTGATGGTGCCGTGGCCAATGGTTTCGGTGGCTTGGCCGGCCCGCTCTTCCAGTGGAACCAACGCCGCAACATCGCCGATGCGGCCAAACAACGGATCGTGATCGCCGCTGCCGAACGCGACCAGACCGTGCTCACCGCCTTTGCCGACGTGGACAATGCGCTGGAGTTCTACCGGTCCTACACAGTGGAGAACCAGGCGCGTCAGATACAGGTGGATGCCGCGCGCAAGCAGTTGGAACTGACCATGGCCCGCTACGACTTCGGCTACACCAGTTACCTGGAAGTGATCATTGCCGAGAACAACCTCTTGAGCGCCGAGTTCGAGGAAAGCGCCACCAGGCGCCAACGGTTAACCAGCGTGGTGAGCTTGTTCCGGGCGCTGGGCGGTGGTTGGTGATGCTAAGGTGCGCGTGCCGGACCTTTGACCTCGCATGGACACTCCACGACCTACACCCAGCAACTACGAGCGCCTGTTGCAACTGGCCGAGGATGCCTTCGCCATGCGCAGCGACCCCGCGCAATTGCAGGTGGACGAGAACGTATTGCAACACCTTCGGCAGCTGCATCCGGCAACGGTCATGGAGGAAAGCGATGCGAACGGCCCCATCGCCTGGGTGCTGCTGATCCCCACCACCTTGGAATTGATGCAGGCCTTTGTGAGCGGCCGCATCACCGAGCAGCAGCTCTATGACCGCACACCCTTGGGCGGGAATTACACGGCCCTGTACCTCTGCAGCGGCCTGGTACTCCCCGAACACCAGCGCAAGGGCCTGGCCACCCGCATGACCTTGAAGGCCATCGACCACATGCGTAAGGACCACCCCATCGAGGCGCTCTTCGTGTGGACCTTCAGCGATGCAGGTCGGGCAAGTGCGCAGTCCATTTCCAAGGCCGCTGTGCTGCCCTTGCACGAGCGGGTGCACTGAGCCGCGTTGCAACGCATGATCCTGCATTGCAGGGTTCACGGCGCAACACATCCATGCGATGGGTATCCATCCCACACGTAGCGTTCATCGAACTCCATCGCCTGCTCCTGCATGAAGGCACGATATTCTTCCTGAAAGGACGAGCGCCGATGATGCTCCTCCTGTCCATCGATATAACCGAGCGATCGATCGAGGTCAGGGTGATACACCGAGAATGCGGCATATCCTTTCTGCCAGGCGAACTGCTCAAGTGAAGCATCCTGTTCCTTCACCCATCGCGAAGAACTGGTCTTCACGTGTTGCACCAGATCGGCAATGGTGATCGTTCGTGAAAGGCCAATAGCCAGATGCACATGGTCCTCCACCCCGCCCACACGATAACACACACATCGTTCCAGCTCGCGCGCTGTCGCTTCCATGTAGGCATGCAGCCTGCCTCGAACAGGCTGCATCAACCAAGGGTATCGGTTCTTGGTGCTGAACACCACATGGAGAACGACCTGGCTGAGCGATCGAGGCATGGGTAGTGCATTGACTGAACGAATTCGTGAACACGGAGATCAGTAGTGCCATGTGTCGGTCCTTCAGCCCTCCGATCAATCCCCTCCCTCAATTGCCCGGCGATGCCACGGGCGAAGATGTGATCGGGCCTTCAGCCCTCCTTGTTCCATGAACTCCTGATGTCTTTACAATCGGACTCAATGCAATTCGATCTGTCCATACGCACAGACCGACCCAAGTCACGAAGACCCATGAACATGGCAACGCTTGGATCATGCCTGCACGAATGCGCGTTGCAGGGCCAAAGGCCCGCAACATGCTTGCCCATGGCAACGCCATGGGCACACGACCCACCCGCTTGGCCATAGAGGGCTGAAGGCCCGATACATCCGTAACCTCAGCAGTTTCTCCGATGCCCCACTGCGCGAACACTCTTTCCAGCAGCCCCCTCTTACGTCGGGAGAGCCAACGAAGGTCAGGGCAGTAGGATCCGATGCACGGTGCCCCTACCACCATTCTGACGTGACCCAGCAGGAACACATTGAATACCGGACCGGAAGTCTACCTTTCGACTACATACCGACCCATGCGCAGCATAGGCAACCTTAGAAGCCAGGTCTTCGCGTTAACGCTTTCCCTCTCCAGTGCGCTTTCCGCGCAGAACAACCTGGGCCTCGCAACAGGCAACTATGCGGGCATCAGTGGAGCGTGGCTCAACCCCGCAAGCATTGTTGACAGTCGTTACAAGTTCGATATGACCGTGCTGGGCTATGATGCCTACTTCACCAACAATTACCTGCTGCTGAAGAACAATGTGTTGCGCGACAGGCTCTTCAGGACACCGCCCTACAACTCCTCGCGCGAGGATGCGCTACGCGACCTGCTGACGCCCATGGACAATGCGCCTACCAAGGTGAAGGGCGCCACAATGACGGAGTTCCAGTTCCCCTTCTCCTTCATGGCCAATGTGAGCGACAAGGCGGCCATCGGCCTCAACATTCGCAACCGCAGCGGCATCGTTACCGAGGGCATGGACCTCACCACCGCGCAACTCATCTACGACAACCTGGGCAACACCGCGCTCTTCGGGCTGCCCATGGACAACAGCGGCTTCCGCTTCAGTTTCCTCAACTGGATGGAATTCGGCTTCACCTACGGACGCGTGCTGGTGCGCACGGACCACCACATGCTCAAGGGCGCCTTCACCCTGAAGGCCATGGCCGGCGCCAGTTCCATCCACTTGAAGAGCGACGACCTGCGCATCACCTTCGATGGCCAGGACACGCTTTCCATGGACAGCCGGCTGATCGAATACGGCCGCACCGAACGCGGCGATGTGGACACCTACCAGCGCCGCAATCTGCTGAACGGTGTGGAGGATTGGGCCTTCGGGTGGGATGCCGGACTGGTGTATGAACTGCGCGGCAACGTGGCCAGGGGCCGCTACCTCGACCTGGACAATGAGGAGAAAGAGCGCAAGGAGCTGAACAAGTACATCCTGCGCGTGGGTGTGAGCCTGCTCGATGCAGGAAAGTTCACCTTCACCCGGCGTGAACTGGCCCAGGACCACAGCGCCAACATCACCGCCTGGGACATCAGCCAGGTGAACGCCACCGACCTGGACAGCTGGGATGCAGCCTACTCCGAACTGGTGAACTACGTGCCCAACGGATCGGCCACCTACACCCATCGCCTGCCCACCGCCTGGGCCGCCAACGTGGACCTGCACCTGTTCGGCGGGTTCTACCTGAACGCCGGCACCTACCGCGATGCCACACGCTGGTTCAAGGAGACCAACAGCACGCTGAACACGCGCGAATGGGTGGCGGTGACACCGCGCTTCGAGAACCGTTGGTTCGGCTTGTATGTGCCGGTGAGCCTCAGCGATGAACAACTGCGCGTGGGCACCACCGTGCGTGTTGGCCCGGTCTACTTCGGATCGAACAACCTCGCCGACCAGATCGTGAACCCACAGAACCCGCAGGCCGACTACCATTTCGGGCTGCGCTTCAGCATCGGCCAGGGCAAGCCCACGGCGTTGAAGCGCAAGTACGAGGCTTGGCGCACCCAGCAGGCCGGCATCAACCGCAACAGCACACGCATCGACTCGCTGGAGCGCGAAGTGTACGCACTGAAGATGGTGATGCAGGACCGTGCTGCAAGCCCCACCGTGATCAACAACTTCTTCGGTGCCGACTCTGCGGCCATGGCCCTGGTGCGCGACAGTGTGATGCTGCGGAGCCTTGCAGGCACCAACTCTACCGGGATGGTGGACCAGCTGAAGGCCGAGAACGAATACCTGATGCAGGAGCTGGCGCGACGCAGCATCGACCAACGCGCCGACAGCAGCTACATCGCACGCCTTGAGCAGACCGACGACCGCAAGCAACAGGAGCAACTGAAGAGCGAACGCGCGGCGAACAAGGCCGCAACCAAGGCCGCCTCCCAGCAGGCCGACGCCACCAAGGCCATGGCCGATGAAATGGCCAGCATCGACAAACGCATGAAACGGCAGAACACCATACTGCTCGCCGGCGGTGTGGCTGCAGTGGCCGCTGCATCGAACAAGAAGGAGGAGCCGCCGAAGGGCACGGCGATATTGGTGAACGACAGCACCATTGTGCTGGGCGCCGATACGCTGCGCATGGTGATACCTGCCGGGCTGGCGGCACCCGTGGGCCGGGGCATTGGCGATACGGTGCGCATCGTGGTGCGCGACACGATGCGGATCAGCGAGACCCGCGTGGACACGGTGCGCATGCTGCAGCGTGATACCACCATCATCGAGCGCACCATACAACCCACCGGAACAATTACCATGGCCCAGGCCGAGCGGGATCGTGCCATGCGACCCGTGTACTTCGCCACCGGCAAGACCACCCTTGGACCACAGGGGCGCATGCAGGTGGAAGAACTGGCCGCATGGCTGATGAAGAACCCCAATGAACGGGTGGAGATCACCGGCGTGGCGGATGCGAGCGGTGGCGTGGCCGTGAACGAGCGGGTAGCACAGGCCCGTGCGGAAAGTGTGCGCCAGTTACTATTGAACAATGGCGTAGGCCCGGAACGCATTTTCACCAGGCGTATGCTGGCCCCGGCCGGTAGCTCGCCCGATGCCAAGGACCGCCGTGCCGACATACGGCTTGTTGAACCCGTGAACAACTGACACCATGCTGAAACGAACATGCACCCTCTCCCTGCTGGTGATCGCTGCGATCTCCACCACCAAAGCCCAGGACGATAGCTTCCGTCTCGGCATCAAGCTCGCCCCCAACTTCGCGTGGATGCGCTCCGACAGCAAGGACCTGCAGAGCGATGGCAACCGGTTGAGCTACTCCTTCGGTCTTACCGGTGATCTCAAGCTCAATGCGGCGGGCAACTACTTCTTCAGCACCGGCATCCTGTACAACAACATCGGTGGCACCTTCAAGGCCGATGGCACGTACGACCTCAATGGGACCACCACCACCGTGCGCAGCCAGCAGGACCTGAAGCTCCGCTACATTGAGGTACCCCTCACCCTGAAGTTGCGTGCAACATCCGAGAAGCCGCTCAGCTTCTACGGACAGGTCGGCTTCAGTGCCGCCTTCAACATCAGGGCCCGTACCGATGCCACCACCACCCTCACCGTGGGCAACAACACCAGTTCCGCTTCGCTCGATGATGAGAACGTGATCGACGATATCGCGCTCTTCAAAGCGAGCATGGTGGTGGGTGCCGGCCTTGAGTTCGCGCTGCCTTCAGGAACCACCCTGTTCGGTGGGCTCACCTACAACAACGCCTTCACCAATGCCTTGGACGGCGATGCCAAGAACCTGAACGCGACCGGAAAAAAGAGCCGGCTGTATGCCGACTACCTGGAGATCACCCTCGGCATCTTCCTCTGAACAACGTCCGACCATCACCCCATGAGAACCCTTTGCATCGCCCTGTTGACGGCCCTGCCCCTGCTCTCCCTCGCCCAGGAAAAGGAGGACGACGAGAAATGGAACGGACTGCGCGCAGGCTACCACAGCAGCAATGTGGACGGCGAATGGGGCGATGCCGATGCGCGCACCGGGTTCTATGCCGGATACTACCGCAACCTCATCAAAGTGCCGCTCTACCGCTTGAGCACAGGTCTTGAATACCACACCGCCGGTGCTACCGGTTCCGTGAGCGAAGTGCGCCTGGGCTATGTGTCGCTGGCCATCAACAACCGCCTGAAGCTGGGCCCGATGTACCTGGACCTGGGCATCGACCCCGCACTGAAAGTGGGCGAAAAGAACCTCGTGAACGGAACGGAGGTGGACGTGCCGGACGATGCGAAGGCCGAACGCTTCGACCTGCTGGCACATGCTGGCGCAGGCTTCAAGTTCCTCTTCCTGGGTGTGGAGGTGCGTTACAGGCGTGGGCTCCTTGAGGTCTATGAAGGCACCTACAACACCGGCCTCGAGCTGGGCCTCACCACCTTCTTCTAACAGCCACCGCCCGGCACCACCACGAGCAGTCGTTGTGCTCACCGACCGAAGACCATGATCTTGCACCGACCGTTCGTGCACCTGCTCGCTCTGCTGCTCGCAATAACAACGACATCGGCACAGGACAACCAATACTGGACACAGCAGAACGGCGCACGCGCCACCTTGATGGGCGGGGCCGCCAGTGCGAGCACCGACGACCAGGCCGTGCTCTTCTACAACCCGGCCGCAGCGCGCCGCGTGAAGGGTACCGGCATCACCGCCAGTGCCAACTTCATGTACATGCAGTGGCTCAAGGTGGAGGACACCGAAGGGCTCGGCATCGAAGCATCGGAGGCCCAGTCGAACAATGTGCCCAAGCTCATCGTGGGCTCCTTCGATCCCAAAGGCAACGAACGCCTGCGCATCAGTTTCGGCTTCGTGAACAACCTGTATGGTCGTTTCGATGTGCGGCAGGTGGCCGCCGTGAACGTGGAGAGCGATGCCGGCTCGGCAGGCACGGAACTGATCACCGGCAACATGCACCTTTCCACCGAAACACGAGAAGACCTGGTGGGTGCCGGTGCGAGCTACACCTTGGGCGCAAAGAGCTCGATCGGCCTCAACCTCTTCGCCAGCATCTTCAGCCAATCGTACCTACAGCTCATCGACCTGGGCCAATACTCCACGCCCAACAACACCGACAGTGTGCGAACGCTGGCAGCGCGAAGCAGTACCACCGAAGTGGAGATCTTCAACCTGGGGCTGCTGCCTCGCTTCGGCTACTTCCACACAGGGCCCCGCACCCAGTGGGGCATTACGGTGACCGCCCCACGCATTGGCGTGGGGCCTGGTGATGGCCTTTACCAACAGAGCACATTGCAAGGAAGCACAACAGCAGCACTTCGGAAAACACTGCTCTACGGCAACGACCTCGCCACGCACTACCGAACTCCATGGATGCTGGACCTGGGCCTGGAGACCCGCTCCGGAACAACGATCTGGGCCTTCCGCCTGGGCTGTGCAACGGGGCTGAAAGCCTACGACCGTGTGCGCCTCGATGCCTCCCAGGATGTGGCACAGGGCGCACTGGGACCAGCACAGGATGAACTACGACGCGTGCGGAGCGCCAGCATCCCCGTGATCAACGTGGGTGTGGGGGCCCAGTTCCGCCTATCGGACAAGGCCGACCTGCTGACCGGTTTCCGTACGGACATGAATCACTTGGACATGAATGCCGTGCAGCAGTTCAGCGACATCACCGCCAATTTCAGCTACTGGGACCTCTACCATACCAGCTGCGGGGTTGACTGGCACAGCCGCAGGGCCAAGTTCACCGCCGGCCTTGTATGGTCCATGGGACGCGACACCAGCGAACCCCGCTCCTTCGGCATGCTCGGCGAGCTGGTACCCGCGCTGGACGATGTGCGCTTCAGGACCGCCTTCAACCAATTGGGCTTCACCTTCGGCATCAGCTACTTCGTGCTGGGCGATACGTCTGCCAAGGAGCCACAGCCCTGACACACCACTCGCATGGCCACACATACGCGATCATTGGGCCTGCACATGGCCATCGCCGCCACGCTCATGCTCCGGGCCTTCTGTGCATGCGCACAACACGATGCCGGGCAGGCAACAGAACACCATCGCCATGAGCTTAGTGTTCTGCTGGCACACACCCATGTGTCGCAGGGCGTTGATGCCAATGGCGACATCACCTGGCTTACGCTGCCCAGTTGGGGCCTCAACTACAACTACTGGCTTTCGCCGGATTGGGCCATCGGCCTGCACACCGATCTGATCAACGAGGTGTTCAAGGTGGAAGAGAATCTGCACGGGGGCAGCGAGAAACCCGTGCTGGAACGAACGCGCCCCGTGGCCCCGGCGCTCATGGCCACCTACCGCCCCGGCGAGCACTGGAGCTTCATCCTCGGTGCCGGACAGGAGTTCGCCAAGGAACAGGACCTCTTCCTGCTGCGCGCCGGTCTTGAATACAGCATGCACCTCGGCGGTGTTTGGGAGACCAGTGCGAGCCTGGCCTACGACGCGCGTTTCGACGCCTACGATAGCTGGATGTTGGGCATTGGCATTACCCGCATGTTCGGCCTACGACAGCACCTGCATTGAGCTTGCATCAACGGCCCATCCGTGCTGTGCTGATGCCACGCTGCCGCGCTAACATCTGAACGCGCTACTTGCCAAAGGCGTGCACCAACACGCAACAATGCACCTACTTGCGCGCGTAGATGCTCCTGCCCTCCTTGATCGTCTCCATCACCCGGATGTCCTGGATGGCCATGGGATCCACCTTCAGTGGGTTCTTGTCCAGGATCACCAGGTCGGCATACTTACCCACGGTGAGGGTGCCCTTGCGGTCCTCGGTGAAGCCCTGCCACGCGGCCCATTCGGTCAGGGCCTTCAGCGCGATGTAGGGGCTTACGCGTTGGTCGGGGCCGATCACCTCGCCACTGCGGCTCACGCGGTTCACGGTACACCACAGAATGCGGATCGCATCGGGCTTGGCCACGGGCGCATCGTGGTGCTGCGTAAAGCGCATGCCGCGCTGTAACGTAGAGCCGGTGGGTGAGATGCGGTAGGCACGCTCGGGCCCCAGCGTCTCATCGCGGTGCCAGTCGCCCCAGTAGAAGGTGTGCATGCTGAAGAAGGAGGGGATGATGCCCAGCACATTCATGCTGTCCAGCTGGTCCTCGCGCACGGTCTGTGCATGGATCATCACCGTGCGGCGGTCGGTATTGCCGTAGGCGTTCGCGGCGCGACGCACGGCGCGGATATACTGGTCGGCGGCGGCATCGCCGTTGCAATGCGTGATCAGCGGCCAACCGTGCTTGAAGGCGGTGTCCACCAGGGCCAGCACCTTCTCCTCTTCCGGTATGGCGGGGTAGCCCACGTAGTCCTTGCCTGCACCCGGCGGCGGTTTCACATAGGGCTTGGTGAGCCAGGCCGTCTTGCCCTGCGGCGAACCATCCAGGCTCAACTTGGCACCCGCAATGCGGAAGCGGCCTGTGTACTCACGTTGCACCCCGCGTTCATGCAGGTAGGACCCGGCCATCTGGATGTCGGGATAGGCATCCACGTCCAACGGCAGTTCCCCGCGTTGGGCCATGCGCATGAAGGTGTTGCAGATGTCGGCCGATGCACGCCCCTCCTGCGCAGTGGTGAAGCCGAAGGAAGTGTATGCCGCAAGGCCCGCCCGCACGATGGCCTCGTTGCCGGCGCTGTCCACCTTTCCCAACACGTTGAACAGGGGCAGGAACATGGCCGTCTCCTCCAGCACACCGTCGGGCTCCCGCGTGCCGGCGATGCGGCGGATCACCCCGCCGGGAGGGTCAGGCGTGTCCTTGGTGTACCCGGCGCGTTGCAGGCCCACGCTGTTCATCGCCGCGAGGTGCCCGCTCTGGTGCAGCAGGATCACCGGCAGCTCCGTGCTGATGCGGTCCAGGTCCTTGGCGGTGGGGTGGCGGCGTTCCTTCAACTGGGCATCGTCGTAACCGAAGCCGAGGATCCAACCACCCTTCTGAACGGCGATATCATTGGCCTTCCACCAATCGGTGGTGATGCGCACCAGGGCATCGATGTCAGTGCCCTCGCCATCGGGTGGCGGAAGCAGGTTGGCGCTCAACGCCTGCACACCGGCATTGAAGAGGTGGCCATGCGCATCGATGAAGCCCGGCAGCAACGTGCGCCCTTGCAGGTCCACCGCGGTGGCCTTCGGATACTTCGCCTGCGCTTCGGCCTTGCTGCCCACGAAGGCGATGGTGCCGTTGCCGCACACGAGCGCTTCCACGTATTGCGCGCTGTCACCTTCCATGGTCACGATGTCGCCTCCGTGGTACAGGGTGTACGCGGTGGTGTCTGCGTTCGCGGTGTTGGCGGTGGTGCCGGTGCCGCCGCCACAGGCGGTGAGCAGGGCCAGGGCAAGTGCGGCACAGACGGGGTGGATCAGGGTGCGCATGGGGTGGTGTGATGCGTTGATCAGTGCGCCACGGGGAAAAGGCGCCCTTCGAACACAGTGGCCTGCACGGGGATGTCCTTCAGTTCGGCGATGGACACGCGGTAGGGGTTCTTTTCCAGCACAGTGAAGTTGGCTTTCTTGCCCGCCTTGATGCTGCCGAGCTCTTCCTCCATGCGCCAGCTGTACGCGGCCTCGATGGTGATGGCGCGCAGCGCGGTGTGGCGGCTCACGGCCAGGTCGGGGCGCACCACGTGGCCCTCGTGCGTGGTGCGGGTCACGGCGCACCAGGCCAGGTACAGCGGATCGGCAGGTCCCATGGGCAGGTCGCTGTGCAGGCTGATGTGCATGCCCAGGTCCTCTGCCGGGCCCAGGCGCACCATGGCGTTGCTGCGCTCGCAGCCCAGCCCGATCTGGCAGTACTTGTCGGCGAAGCCGGTCACGTAGTAAGGGTTGGCGCTGATGATGCAGCCCAGCTCGCTGGCGCGCTTCACCTGCTCATCGGTGCTGTTGGCGAAGTGTACGATCACCGTCCGGTGGTCCTTGCGCGGGTTCTCCTGCATGCGCTGCGTGATGGCGTTCAGCACCTCCTCCAGCCCCAGGTCGCCGTTCACGTGGATGTGCAACTGGTAGCCCTTGTCCCAAAAGAGCTTGGTGGCGGGGTCGAGGTATTCGGGCTTCAGCATCCACTCGCCGTGGTGCCCGTCAAGGTAGCCGCCCTTCATCTGCATCAGCTGGGAGATAATGGCGCCATCAGCGAGGAACTTGATGTGGCCGGGCAGGAAGCGCACCTTGCCTTCGCGCGGCAGCTGCCCCAGCATCCGTTCGGCTGCGGGGAGCGCCGAGTCGCCCTTGGTCATGAACAGCGTGTTCCCTTCCACCAGGAAGGAGGAGAAGAGGGGCACGTCCGCCCCACCGAGCACCTCGGCGTAGAGCCGGGCCAAGCTGGCGTCCATCACGGCGCCGGGTTCGTTGTACGCGGTGATGCCCTTGCGGTGCAACTGCTTCATCATCAGCGCCAGGCCCCTGCGCATGGTGGCTTCGCCGGCGAACTCGGACTGGATCAGGGGCAGCAGGTACATCATGGCGCCGTTCTCGAAGAAGTGGCCCTTGGCCAGATCGATCTGTGCGCGCGCCTCCTTGGGTGCCTTGGCCACGGCGGCCGCATCAATGCCGAAGTGCTTCAGGAACGCCGTGTTCACGATGAACTCGTGGCAGCTGCGGTGCCACACGCCGATGGGCACCGTGGCGCTCAAGGCATCGAGCGCGCGGCGGTCCAGCTTGCCGTGGAAGTAGGAGTGGTAGCCCCATGTCCAATACACGGAGCCCGTGTCGGTGTGCGCCGCGAAGCTGGCCTTCAGCTTGGCCAGGTAGTCCTCGGCCGAGGTGGCGGCAGGCCAGGTATGCTCGGGGGTCTCCCACGCCTCGGGCGCGATGGCGGGCATGGTGAGGAAGAGCGCACCCAGCAGCGGGTGCAGGTGCTGCTCGATGAGGCCGGGCATCAGGGTGGCACCCTTCAGGTCGTGCATGGACGCTGTGGGGTAGGCCTTGCGCGCCCCGGCCAGCGCTCCGGTGTAAACAATGCGGTCCGCAGCCACCACCACGGCTTCCACAGTGCTCCCGCTATCGCCCTCCATGGTCACAATGTCGCCGCCGTGGTAAAGGGTGTGGGCGGTGGTGTCAGCCGCGGTGGTGTTCGCCGTATCGCCACCGGCACCGCCGCAGGCAGAGAGCAGTACCACAGTGAACAGTGCGCCAACAAGGAAGGCGTTGCGGGCGAGCGTGTGCATGGTGCGGGCGGAGTGGATGATATAAGCTCGGGTGGAGATCTGTGTCGTCTCATCCCTGATCGAAGTTGCGATTTCTTTCGTGACGTATTGCAGTTCAATGTCACCGGATGCGCTGCCTACGTTGAGGCCATGGCCCCATTCACCCACACTGGTCCTACGCCCATAATGGGACCACAACGAACGCACAAACCGTAACGTAACTCGTGGACCCTTCAATGTGTTCTTGTATATCGACTGCCCCACGACGGAAACGGGGTTCCCGTTCGTTGCCATGGGCTTCTGAAACGCAGCACCCGCCGCCACAGTGGTGGTGGCCTCGGCCTGAGGCAATACCACCGAAGCGCTCACGCCCCCCCCGCAACGCAGTGTTGCCAGCGGACGATCAGCCCAACAGTGCGAACAAGGGGAATACCAACAAGGTCGTGATCCTCGTGGGTACCGATCACGTTACCCTGAGCCATGGCAGGAATAGTAGCGGCCGCGGGATGCGGTGACCAATGGTGAAAGATGGCATCGACATCACCAACAAGGCCCAATGAGCATCAGATCGAGGAGCTACACGTTCCATTCTTCACGTCGTCATCAACCCTGCACCGCCCCCAGCGCCCGCTTGCTGCGGGCATGGTCCACCACGTAGCGGCCCACGAAGAGCAGCAGGGCGAGGGCGATGAGGCCGTTCTCCACCCAGTGTTCCAGCGGGTGTACCCAGATCTCCTTGAAGAGGCCCCAGCGGCCTGCCACCTCGATGAAATTCCAGAAGATGACCACGGTGGGCACGGCATAACGCACAGCGTGGTCGAAGGCCTGTATGCACAGCAGGCGCGCCATGAGCCATGCGGACCACGCCAGCGAGCCGAAGGCCACCAGCCAGGTAAGCGGGTGTTGATCGCCGGCCAGCTGCGGGTCGTAGGCGAGCAGCAGCAGAAGATAGAAGGCCCAGATGATCATCACCGTTTCAATGAAGGTGGTGATGGCCAGCGGGCGTGGAGCGGCCTGTACGCCACGTGGTGACGCATGGGCACGCAGCCCCAGCCGCTGCTGGAACCACACGAAGAAGCCGCAGCGCGTGTGGGTGAACAGGAAGTAGAGCAGCATGCTGGCGAGCAAGCCTAAGGACGAGACCATGACGAGGTACTCGGGCCGAGTGGCCACCTCGTCGTCCTGGATGTGCGGGGCCACGCCGTGCTTTTCAGCGATCCACACGAAGGAGAACTCCACCCAGCCGGTCCACACCAGAATGCCGGAGAGCAGGCCGAGCAGGGTGGCGCGCAAGG
This sequence comes from Flavobacteriales bacterium, assembly GCA_016788295.1. Lineage (GTDB taxonomy): Bacteria > Bacteroidota > Bacteroidia > Flavobacteriales_F > PHOS-HE28 > PHOS-HE28. Next base: position 111,690 of record JAEUSY010000042.1, on the reverse strand, counting down.
TGCGGCCTTGTGCCCGCACGCCCACCACCAGCAGTGCGGCGCCCAAGGTGCCCATAAGGCCCGCGCCCACCATTTTGGAGCTGCCCAGCACTTGTTCGATGAGCACCATGAGCGCATGGCCGATGGGCATGAAGAGCAGCACGATCACGAAGGCCAGCGCGCCGGTTAGTCCTCCCCCTTTCACCACCTTGTTCACGGATACCTGCGTCATGTTCGTTGCACGGCACGCGTTAGCTGCGTTGCCGGTGCGAAGGTGGCCGGGTCGTGTGGGGGCGACAATACCTTGATCGGGGTAAAGCAAGGTGAGGCGCACCGCGCGCTCAGGCCACCTGCATCGCCGTTGGTAGTGGATGCAACACTTGGCCCATGGCATGTGCACTCATGCGCGCAAGGGGAATGATCAGGCTCCCTTCTTGTTGCGCTGCCGGCCTTCTTTCCTTGCCTCCTTCCTCCCCTTCTTCTCCTGCTGTTTGTGCATTTGCTTTAGAAGCAGCTGAGGAAGCATCACCTCGATCATGCCGGTGCGCAGGCTGATCCAGATGTACTTGAAGACACCGGCGTTCATCGGCTTTTCCACCGTGAATTGCCCCTTGCGGTAGCCTTTGGTATTTGGCATGTTGGAACCGCGCACGGCCATGTTGGCCACCTTGGTGAGCAGCTTGGCGTGCTTGATCTCGGTGCCGAGCTGCATGGCCAGGTCCTCGTAGTGCAGATCGATGGTGCCGGTGGCGCGCTGGTCATCGCCACGCATGCGCATGTCCACCAGGTGGATGGTGCCTTGGGTGGCGGTAACGTGCAGCAGCTCGTCCGTCATGCGGTTCATGTCCGTGGCGGGGAAGCCTTTCAGCCGCACGTGAACATCCACGGTGGTGTGCGCGCTGGCCATGGGCATGCGGATGTCCACCTGGGCGCGGGCGTGGCCCACGTGGGCGGATCCAACGAGATGAAGATCCGGCGCGTTGGGCTGCGGCAGGTTGCTGAAGCCGGTGAGCTGCCCCGCGATGTGCGTGAAGGAAATGGACCCGAAGTCGGCGCCGGGCTTGAGACGTTCGTGGTAGGTAACGGTGCCGCGCAGCACACGCACGGTATCCACTTGCACGGGCACATGCATGCGGGTGATGCGGTCGGCCAGCAGGGGTTTGGGATGCACGGGACCAAGCGGCAGGGTCTTGTCGCGATGGATGTCCAGCGCCACACCGGCCACGCGCAGTTCCTGAGCGCGCACGGTGCCATCGCGCAGGCGGGCCGAGAGGTCGAAGCCGGAGAGCATGAGGGTGTCCACCACGGCGCGGTACAGTTCCACCTGGTGATCCACCAGCTTATGGTACTGTTTGGGCGCCACATCGGGCGTGAAGCGAACACCGAAGAGGATGGCGGTATCCTGTGGAATGCGGATGCGCGCGGAATCGAGCGTGAGCGTGTAGTAGGGCTTCAGGTGCGTTTCGGCCTTGTGCAGGTCCAGTTGCACGCTGGCCACATCGGGCACGGCGCGGCCCTGTGCATCGGGCACCAAGCGGATGCCCGTGATGAGCAGGTCCAGGACGCCAATGGACAGCGCGGGCGCATCGGCACTGCGGTCCTGCGAGCGGCCAGTGGCATCGGCGATCAGCAGGGTGTCCACGCGCAGCACGTCCAGCGGCAGACCCTTGCCGTTGGGCTTTTCGTTGGGCAGGCTGTCGGCCGCGGCCTGCTTCAGTCCCCGCGGCACAAAGCTGTGCAGCACCGAAGGCCCGTGCAGCTCGATGTGGCCCACATGCAGCACGTTGCGTCGCAGCAGCGCCATCAATTCCACGCCACGCAGATCGATGCGGTCGGCATGCACGGTGTAGCGCACGGCGCTGTCCTCCACGGTGCTGTCGGCCATGGGCACCACGTTGAGGTCCTCAAGCCGGATATGCGCCTTGAGCAGGGACACCTGCACGGAACCGAAGGTGATGCGGTGGCCGCCTTTTTCAGCGAGCGCGGCCACATGGTGCAGGGCGTTGGCGGCCAGGCGATCGGCATAGTGGAAAAGCCCACCTACCAGCAGCGCGAGCACCGAGAGCACGATGATCCAACGGCGGCTTCTTCGGGTAAGTGCCATGTATGCTTCGTTCAGTTAGAGAGCGGTCCTGCCCCCTCTCGTTCGTCAGTTCGCAATGCGATCAACGGCACAGGCAGATACCGAACGCTCCTTGCCACGAATGTCCAGTTCGCGCAGTTCACCACAGCGGAAGGTTGGCGAGCGCGTGCCCAGCGCCTGCAGCAGATCGCCGGATATCACCAGTCCGCCCATCTCCTTGGCCACACCGGTAAGGCGTGCGCAGGTGTTCATGGCATCGCCGCTCAGATCGATGCTGCGGCGTATGGTGCCCACCTGCGCCGCGATGACCTCGCCGCGATGCAGCGCTGCATGGAAACGGGGCACCACGCCATAACGCCGTTGAAAGGCCGGCCCCTCGCGCTCCAGGGCCTCGCGGATGTCGAAGTAGAGGTGCAGGCAGCGTTCATCGCGCACGGCCTCGGGCGTGTGCCAGGTCATGATCACCTCATCGCCCACGTACTTCAGGATCTCGGCGCCGCTGGCCAGCACGGGGCCGGTCATCAGTTCGAAACAGCGGTTCAGCAGGGCGAAGTAGCGCTCGTCGCCCAGTTGTTCGGTAAGGCGCGTGGACCCTTCGAGGTCGATGAACATCACCACACGGTCCTCGCGACGCGGATGCGCGTAGCGGCCGGTGATGAAGCGACGGAACATGCGTGCGCCCACCAGGCGTTCCATCTCCATGAAGAGCATCACCAGTGCCGACACCATCACGGCGTTCAGCGCCACGCGTTCCATCACGGGGTGTTTCCACAGCGCCTTCAGGTCCACCAGGCCCAGCTCGTTCATGGCAGGCGGCTCAAGGTCGGCGATCATGATCAGGGAGAGCAGCCCCATGCCGATGAACCACACCAGCACCACGCGCAGCCCGATCTGCAGGTAGATGGGCAACCGTGCAATGGGTCCGGTGAAGAAGAACTGCTCCACCGCGCCCACCAGCAGGCCCAACAGGAACCACGTGAACTGCACCGGATGGAACTTGTTACCGGCGTACCAGTTAAGCATGAACACCAGCGCCTGTGTCAGTATGGCGAAGGTGAGCACGCGGGCCACCTTGTGCCGCAGGATGGTGAGTTGTTGCGAACGCATACCAGAGGAGCACCGCCACGGGCGCCCGGCGAAGTTGCGGAACTTCGGGACAGTGCTGGCGATCGGCGGAAAGCGAACGATCGTTGAAGACCAGGGCGAACGCACGATGCGCGTATGGGCAATGGTCGAAAGACCTGTGCGCCGCGTGGACATGCAATGCTTGACCCGAGAGGGGGGAGTTCTGGAACGTTAGCCCTCCTCGCTCCCTCACGGTTGTGAAGGCGCCCTTGCGCGGCCCCACTAAATTCGCCGACACCCTGCCCCATGCGCACCTTCCAATTAGCCATCGTACTGCTGTATGCAACGCTTGCCGGGGCTGCAACGCCTGACAGTTCGCAACGTCCTGTGCACAGCGGGCCAGGAGATGTGGAGCGCACTTTCAGACCATCGGTGCCCGAGGACCTGTATGTGGCCAACCGGTTCATCATCACCCTGCGCAGCGAGGTGCTGGGCAATACCCCTGAGCAGCGTGTGGCGGCCATTCACAAACGCCTTGATGATGCGCTCGACCTCAACGGCCCCTGTTCGGTGAGCGATTCGGCCGTGTTCAGCGGCAGGGCAATTCTGCTCGATGGACGTCCGCTCATGTACATATCGCCATTGGATGTGGACCCCACCCTTGGCGAGGACCTCAACGCGACCACCAGGAATACGCTGGCAAGTCTGCGAACGGCCATTGGCGAAATGCGCGAGATGCGTGACTCGAGCGCCATGCTGAATAATGGGCTGGCCAGCCTGCTGTTCACTGCGCTCTTCCTGATCGTTATCTGGCTGCTGGGCCGGTCGCGGCGCTGGCTGCGTTTGGAGGCGGTCCGTCTTGTTAAGCGCAGCATGGCACGCACCGGCATCAAGGGCGGGCTCACACGCGGTCATGCATTGGTCATTGTGGTACAACGCCTGGCCTACTCCATCATTGGACTGCTGATGGTGGTGGCCTTTTACTTCTGGCTTACCGCCGTGCTGGACCGTATACCCATGACCCGCGCTTGGAGCGAACAGATGTTCGCGCTTCTGGCACGCGGAGGTCTTTGGATGTTGGAAAAAGTGATGGACGCTCTGCCCGGGCTTGCCGTGGTCCTGGTCATCCTGCTCATTACGCGTTGGATAACACGGTTGATCGCAGCGTTCTTCCAGCGCATTGCCAAAGGCGAGCTGGAGGTGGCCTGGATAGACCCGGCCATAGCACTACCTACACGCCGGGTGGCCGTTGTGCTGTTGTGGTTGTTCGCGCTTGTCCTGGCCTTCCCTTTCATACCCGGTAGCGGCAGCAAGGCCTTTCAAGGGGTGGGAGTTCTCGCAGGCATCATGCTATCGCTCGGCAGCAGCGGTGTGGTTTCGCAGGCCATGAGCGGCCTTGCGCTCATGTTCAACCGCATCATGCGTGTGGGCGAACTGGTCAGCGTTGGCGATCTGGTGACCGGCGTGGTGAAGGAGATCGGCTACTTCAACAGCACCATCACCACCCTGCAGGGCGAGGAAGTGAACGTGCCCAATGGCACCATCATGGCCAACACGGTAACCAACCTTAGCCGGCACACCGGCGGCAAGGGTGTGTTATGGTGCGCCAGCGTAACCATTGGCTACGATGCACCGTGGCGCCAGGTGCACGCCTTGTTGCAGGAAGCTGCTCGCCGAACACCGGGCCTCGCAGCGGATATTCCTCCTGTGGTGACACAGCACGCATTGAACGACTTCTATGTTCACTACAAGCTGACCTCCATTGTGGAAGGGCCGGTGCGCGAAACAGTGTCCGCACTACACGCCAACATCCAGGATGTGTTCAACGCGAACGGCGTGCAGATCATGAGCCCGCACTATGTGCAAGATCCCGAAAGACCCAAAGTGGTGCCCAAGGAGCAGTGGGACCCCGGGGTGCATTGAGCACACCAGCAGGCTTGCAGAGAACCAAGGCGGACCGGCCCAGCGTAACGGACCGAACGGCTCGGCCACCAATGTCGGTTGCGAACATCCGTTCGTTGAAGCCAGTGGCATTTCATGACCGCAGGTGCACTTTGCGGCATCGATATTTGCCCAGCGTTCCAGGCTGCATATGGCCCGAACACCAACCACTTATCCATGAAAAAGATACTTCTCGCCCTTCTCTTCATTACGGCAGGCCAATTTGCCTCTGCACAGGAACTGGGCATCCGCTTCGGCGATGTACTGGGCAATACCGTAGCGGTTGATGGTCTGTTCCAGGTAGGTGAGTTCAGCCGCATTCATGCCGACCTGTCCTTCGGCGACGGCGTGGGCATTGAGGCGCTCTATGACTTCCTGTACAAACCCTTGGGTGGGGAGGCCTTCAACTGGTACGTGGGCGCAGGTCCTTCGATGCTCATCAACGATCCGTTCTACCTCGGTTTCAGCGGTGAACTGGGGCTTGATTACCATTTCAATGGCGTACCTGTTTCGCTAAGCCTTGATTGGCGCCCCACCTTGTGGCTCATCGAAAAGACCTCTTTCAGGGCCGAGGGCTTCGGCCTGAACGTGCGCTACGTGTTCGGACGCTGAGCTGTGGTCAGCACAAGTCCTGGGCCTTGCATGGCTCGGACTTGTGAACTAGTTGAGCTGCGCAGGACCATTCGCTGTCCTGCAACATTCACGACCTATGGGCGGAATTCCGATGCTTGCTCAATTGAAGTTCATCCGCACGCTTAACATGATGCGGTCTGCCGATCCGTCCGCTCCGCTGATGTTCTCGCGCAGGCCATGCAGGTACTCCACGCCCACGAAGGCGTAGGGGGTGAAGTGCCACAACAGGTTCACCGCACCATAGGTGAGCAGGTCCGCGTCACTGGCCGGCTGTCCTGCCAGTGGCTCATCGTCACCGGCGTTCACCACCACGAAGGAGGACCACTCCTGGGCCCACCAATGCTGGTAACCAAGTGTGGCGCCCACGCCGGTGATGGGCCGGATGTTGCCGTTCGCATCAGGCGCACCGAACTTGCCGAAGCGATAGCGGGCGATGCCCGGTCCGTAGATCACCTGTGCGGTGAGCATGTCCTTCTTACCGATCTTTAGACCACCGCTCAGGTTCACGCCACTGGTGGTGAGCTGCTGCACCGCGCCGGAGTCGGGGGTGAAGTCCACGTTGCCGACGAAACCTGCGAGCAGCACATGCCCGCGTGATCCGGAATACTTCAAGCGTGCCACCAGATCGGGCAATGGATTGGTGAGCTCTCCGGCAGCAGGCGTCTGCACGTTCTTCGCCGGTTCCTCCAAGGCCAGCGCCAGGCCGAGCTTCTTTCCCAGCGGGTGCGTGTAGCGGAACTGCGCATGCCGCGCGAAGGCGTAGGCCGCAGGCTTTTCAAAGTCGAGCGTCGCGGGGATGATGGTCTCGTCCATGAAGGTGCTCCACGTCTGTCCGGCCAGCCAGCGCTCACCGATCTGCACGTATGCATGGCGCAGACGGAAGGAATTACCGCTGCCGAAGAAGTCGCCCTCCACGAAACCGCGCACCTCGCCGCAACGCGAGTCGCGCCGCACGTCGATGAAGATCCGCGATTCCATGGCCTGTAGGTGCGTGCTGCTGCCCGTGCTGCCGTCCGTGGGGATCTTGCTCACGTCGAAGAAGTTCGGCGAGCCGATCGGCTTCAGGTCGTGGATGAGGTCCGCCTTCACATAACCACCGATGGTCATGCGCGTCTGTGTCCCGGGGATGTGCCACCAACCGGGCTTGAGCGGATGGGTGGTCGTATCCGCAGGCGCTTGTGCCTGTGCCAAAGCGGCAACGCACAGGCCAGTGGCCAGCAATAGCGTGCGGGTGGTCCTCATTGCATCGAACCGGTAAGTCCGACGGTAGAGACCGTGCGCGTGTTCAAGGGCTGCGTTGGCCGGTTGTTGGGCCCCACACGCGAACTGAATGCCTCGATCTGCTCCTTGCTCAGGGTGATCATGTCCTGCAGCACCAGCCACTGCACGCCTTCACTGCACGGCGGGGTAGTGAGCGAACCCACGTAGTGGTAGGCCTTCTCCTGCGCGGGCAGGTGCATGTTCAGGTCCAGTTGTTCGCCGGCCACGGTAACGGTATCGCCCTTGGCGGCAGGCAGGTTGGCCACCAGCTTGGCGAAGTTGGCGTTGGCCTTGCCCTCCTTCACCAGCACGCCCACCACGGCGAAGTGGCCTGCACTGTCCTGGTGCACCATATGCACCTCCATGGGCAGGTTCTTGCCATCCAGGGTGTGCTCGCTGGGCGTGTGCACATGGAATTGCTTCAGGGTGTAGTTGGTGCCGTTCAGCGTGAGGGTGCTTCCCTCCTCCACGGTCACCTGGATGGTGTGGCCATTGTCCACCAGGTCCTCCACATGCTCATGGTGCGCTACAGCGAAGCGGGTATTCCCATAATTGAACCTCCAGGTGGGGCTTGAGCTGGTGCCGCCACTGGTAAGCGCAATGGGCGACTGGCCCTGACCATTTCCGCAGAGCGCGTACACGGGGCTCAAGCTTCCCCAAGTTGCAGGACCGGCCTCCTCACCATAGCCCCAATGCACCGGACGTGCGGAAACCGGAGCGGGAGGTGCCACGGCCACCGTATCTATGACCGGGTTGTTTCGCTCTTCTTGTTGCGGTGCGCCACAAGCGACCAATACCAACAAGCCAGGGATCACCAGGAGATCCAAACGGAGGGGGGAGTGCTTCATGGGGATGGTGTGAAATGCGGAGGTGGAGTAACGAGGGGATGGGTATGCGGAGGGGCTCAGCGCACCGCTTCAGCCGCCGGGAAGGTCCAGATGCCATCCTGAAGTTCCTTGCGGGGCTGGTAGAGGCGCACCGTATAGTTCCAGCCGGCGGTGATGGGCAGGCAGTTGTCCGGGGTCACTTTGCCTCCGTCCAGCCCGGCCTTTATCACCGGACCCTCTGCTTTCGAGGCCGTGTCATCAGCGATAGGCCCCTGTGGCCCGGATGAGGAGCATGCCACGAACGAAAAGGCAAGTAGCACAATGACCGATGAGCGGAGCATTGAACACATCGTTATCAGGGCATTTTGTTGCTACGAACATAACCGATGTGATCGAATCGTATTCAATTGGTACCCTATGGACGACAAGCGCAAGGGATCCACTACCCTTGTGCCGGTGTTCCGCAACAGTGCCACAGAACCTGTACTCACGCTGAACGACGAAAGCGCCCATCGAACGGACCATCCATTTACCCGAATGAGCTTGCACCAGATCCCTCAACTGGCCTGTGCCCTGGCCCTATTGTTCACGAGTTCCTTGGCCAATGGGCAGGCCGCCGTGTTGGTACTCCTTTTCGGCGACAAGGCTGCAACGGAGAACTTCCACTTCACGCTGGATGCCGGGCTCAACCTGAGCAACATGCCTGGCGTGAATGGCGCCTCCGCTTCCACTGGCTTCTACTTTGGGCTGGGCACCTACATCCGGCTGAACGACAACTGGGCCTTCACACCCGAGTTCAAACCCGTTTCGCCCCGGGGCGGTAAGGGCTTCGAGAACGCATTCGTGGACACAACAGGGGCTGTTGGCTCCTACAGTACCCGTCTGCAATTGGGCTATATCGATGTGCCGTTGCAGCTCCATCGCCGCGTGAACGAACGTTTCTATGTGCGGGCAGGGCCACAAGTGAGCTACCGCACCAGTGCGAAACTGGCCACCACCGGCGATCTGGTGGGCGGCGATGCATTCACCGTTACCAAGGACATTAAGGAAGAGATCAGGCCCTGGGAACTGGCCCTTCCCATCGACCTGGGCATCGTGTTCAGCAAGCCACGCGGCTACAAAGGCATTGACATCCGACTGCGCTATTGCATGGGCCTCACCGAAGTGTTCACAGCGAACGCGGCAGGCATCTCCTCGACCAGCTCCACCTTTCAGTTCTTTCTCAGCTTCCCCTTTGTGAACGTGGAGTGAAGCACGACCTGTGGATCGCATTACCGGACCAGGCGACCGCCAGCGGTACGGACCGGAAACGCTACCCTTGTACCCGGAAGCCTTCCCAGCATGAAAAGCACGTCCCCTGCTCTTCCCTTTGCGGTCGCTTTGCTGGTATTGGCCGGCTGCCACGCCCCCTCAGCAACGGAGGCCACGAACAGCGATCAAGGGGAATTCAACACCGGGAATACCCCACCCGGCATGGTGTGGGTGCCTGGCGGAGAGTTCACCATGGGCAGCAACGACACATTGGCCTGGCCCGAGGAACAGCCAGCGCACCGCGTAACGGTGAAGGGCTTCTTCATGGACACTACCGAAGTGACCAATGCGCAGTTCGCCGCCTTTGTGGAGGCCACCGGTTACGTGACCGATGCGGAAAAGGCCCCGGTGCTGGAGGAGATCATGGCGCAAGTGCCTCCCGGCACGCCACCACCCAAGCCGGAAGACCTGGTGCCGGGCTCACTGGTGTTCAACCCCGTGGGCAAGGAGCTGCACGACTGTGGCTGGCTGGAGTGGTGGAGCTGGACACACGGCGCCGATTGGCGGCACCCCGAAGGACCCGGCAGCAGCATTGCCGACCGCATGGACCATCCCGTGGTGCAAGTGAGCTGGAACGATGCGGTGGCCTATTGCGCCTGGGCCGGCAAGCGCTTGCCGACGGAAGCGGAATGGGAGCGCGCGGCACGTGGCGGCGTGGAACAACAGCCTTTTGTATGGGGCACGGAGAAGCCCACGGACGAACTGGTGAAATGCAACAGCTGGCAAGGTCCATTTCCCCGTGAGAACTCGGGGAAGGACGGCTACGTCCGAACCGCCCCCGTGGGCCGCTTCGCGCCGAACGGTTTCGGCCTCTACGACATGGCCGGCAACGTGTGGGAATGGTGCAGCGACTGGCTGGACATGACGCTGTATGCCAGGCGCGTGGGACAATTGGTGACCGATCCGCAAGGCCCCTCAAAAAGCAACGACCCCGACCGACCCTATGAGCCGTTGCGGGCCCAACGCGGCGGCAGCTTCCTTTGCCACGATACGTATTGCTGGCGCTACCGCCCCAGCGCGCGGCAGGGCAGCACACCGGACAGCGGTATGAGCCACGTGGGATTCCGTTGTGTGAAGGATAGCCAATGAACCACGCAAGGACACTCGCTTTCCTGACCATGCTGGTCTGTTGTTCCGCCTTCACATCGCAAGCGCAGACCTCCAACACGCAGTTGTGGGCCGACGGCATTCTGGGCCGCTCCTTCGGCAGCTATTACATGGCCGAATGCGAGTTCAGCTACCAGACGCTGCTTTCCGACCAGGACCGCTGGGAGAGCCTGAACATCAGCCCCTCGTTGGAGGTAAGCCCCACGGCCCACTGGAGCTTCATGGTGGGGCTGCCCTACTCCTACACCATTCAACGCACCGGCCTCGACACGGAGGAACTGCGCGCACAGTTCGGGCTCAAATACAACTTCACCCCCTTCAACCGTGTGCAGCTTCGGTTGAACGCCCGCTATGAACTGCGACGCATGCAGACCGTTGGTGAACCCGGAACGGAACGCGCGCAACGCAGTCGCCTCAGAGCGGAATGCGTGATACCCTTGGACGTGAAGAGCTACGATAGTGACACCATGTGGTACGGCATCCTCGACGGCGAGGCCTTCATCACGGTAGACCAGGACGTCAGCGAACGATTCGCGAACCGCATGCGCCTGCGTGCCGGACTTGGACGCAAGTTCTGTTACAACTGGCGCGCGGAGCTCATCTACACCCTTCAACGCTCGCGCGATGCCATCGCCGACGAGGAAAGATCCACGGACAACATCATCCGCCTGCGTGTGAAGTACTACTTCACGCCCCGCTCACGTTCCCAAGCCGCAGGCGACAACACGAACTGATCGGGCCCGGTGGAATCACTTACTTTGAAACGGCATTCAACGAAACCTCCCCTCTACTGCATGCGCTTACTCCAGTTCACCACCCAAACCTTGGCCTTGCTTCTGCTGGCCGCTTGCGGAGCACCCCAGCAGCCCGTCGGCGAAACGTCGCAAGCGTCAGCCTCCTCGGCCGATGGTCTGGACCGCACCGTGCTGCCCATCCCTGAGCCCGACGTGCCGTCCATCACCGAACTCGATGCCCGAAACGCCAAGGCCCCGGCCCGGTTCGATGTGAAGCCCCCGGAAGGCGCGCCCAACGTGCTGGTGGTGCTGATCGACGACATCGGCTTCGGCCACAGCAGCGCCTTTGGCGGGCCCATCCAGATGCCCACACTGGAGAAGCTGGCAGCGAACGGGCTCAAGTACAACCGCTTCCACACCACCGCCCTCTGCTCGCCCACGCGCACGGCCCTGCTCACCGGCTACAACCACCACAGCAACAATGCCGGTGCCATCATGGAGGTGGCCACAGCATTCCCCGGAAACACCGGTGTGCGCCCCGGCAGCATCACGCCGATGGCCGAAGTGCTCCGCCTGAACGGTTACAGCACCGCGGCGTTCGGCAAGTACCACGAGACCCCGCCCTGGGAGGCCTCCGTCTCCGGCCCCTACGACCGCTGGCCCACCGGCAGCGGCTTCGACAAGTTCTACGGCTTCATCGGTGGCGAGACCAACCAGTGGCACCCCATGGTGTATGACGGGGTCACGCGCGTGTATCCCCCCGTGGACAACCCCGGCTACCACTTCACCAACGACATGACCGACCAGGCCCTCGCCTGGATGAACACCCAGCAGAGCCTCACGCCCGACAAGCCCTTCATGATGTACTTCGCCACCGGCGCCACCCATGCACCGCACCACGCGCCCAAGGAGTACGTGGCCAAGTACAAGGGCAAGTTCGCCCAAGGCTGGGACAAGGTGCGCGAGGAGACCCTGGCGCGGCAGAAGCAGCTGGGCGTGGTGCCCGCCAACACAACGCTGGCCCCCAAGCCCGCCGACATCAAGGACTGGGACAAGCTCACGGCGGATGAGAAGCGCCTCTTTGAGCGCCAGATGGAGGTGTTCGCCGGCTTCGCCGAGCATACCGATGCGCAGGTGGGCCGCCTGATCGATGCCTTGGAGGAGCGCGGCGAACTGGAGAACACCCTGATCTTCTACATCGTGGGCGACAACGGCTCCAGCGCCGAGGGCGGCATGATCGGCATGTACAACGAGAACACCTACTTCAACGGGGTGCAGGAAACGCTGGACATGCAGCTGAGCCGGATCGAGGAGCTCGGCACCGAGCACACCTACAACCACTTCGCCGCGGGCTGGGCCGTGGCCGGCAACACGCCCTTCACCTGGACCAAGCAGGTGGCCAGCAACTTCGGTGGCACCCGCAACGGCATGGTGATGCACTGGCCCAAGGGCATCAAGGCCAAGGGCGAAGTGCGCAGCCAGTTCCACCACGTGATCGACGTGGCGCCCACCGTTTACGCGGCCACAGGCCTTCCCGCGCCCCGCCTGGTGAACGGCATCGAGCAGCGGCCCATCGAGGGCGTCGCCATGAACTACTGCTTCGATGATCCCAAGGCGGCCGACGCCCGCAAGACACAGTACTTCGAGATGATCGGCAACCGCGCCATCTACCACGACGGCTGGTACGCCGGCACCATCCACAAGGCACCGTGGGAGGCCGCGCCACGCCGCCCCCTCACCGAGGACGTGTGGGAGCTCTACAACGTGAACGAGGACTTCAGCCAGGCGAACGACCTCGCCGCGAAGGAGCCCGCCAAGCTGGAGGAGCTGAAGAAGAAGTTCATGGAGGAGGCCGTGAAGTACCACGTGCTGCCCATCGATGATCGCAGCATCGAACGGCTCGACCCCGCCATCGCAGGCCGGCCCGACCTCATGAATGGCAAGACGAAACTGGTGCTCTACCCCGGTGCCAAGGGCATCCCGGAGAACGCCTTCATCAACATCAAGAACACCTCCCTGAAGTACACGGCGGAAGTGGAGATGCCCGCCAAGGCCAGCGGCGTCATCCTTTGTCAGGGAGGTGACTTCGGTGGTTGGAGCTTCTACATGATGGATGGCATCCTTCACTACACCTACAACTGGGTGGGCCTGGAGTTCTTCACGGTGAAATCCACCAAGCCCATCGCGCCCGGCAAGCACACCCTGGTGCTCGACTTCGCCTACGATGGTGGACGCGGTGCGGGCGGTATGGCCACTCTGCTGGTGGACGGCGAAAAGGCCGGGGAAGGCCGGATCGAAAAGACCAACGCCAACACCTTCGGCATCGATGAGAGCGCCGACGTGGGCACCGATGAGAACACGCCCGTGGTGCTGGCCTACAAGAAGCGCGAGACCTTCACCGGACGCATTCAGAAGGTAACGGTGGAGACCTTCCCGGCCGCGCCCAAGAAATGAACCGACCTCGTTGACCCCTTCACCTCGAACGGAACGAACCCATGATGAAGCTTACCCGCCCGCTCCTAGGCCTGCTCGTGCTGGCGGCCTCCTGCAGTGCGCCCGAGACCCCGACCGGGACCACGGACAACACCGGGAAGGACGCCGCCGCTGATGGCCTGGACCGCACGGTGCTGCCCATCCATGAGCCCACGCCGGCCTCCATCACCGAGATGGACGCACGGAACGCGAAAGCCCCCGCGGCCTGGAGCGTAACGGCACCCAAGAACGCGCCCAATGTGGTGGTGGTGCTGATCGACGACATCGGCTTCGGCGCCAGCAGCGCGTTCGGCGGCCCCATCCACATGCCCACATTGGAGCGCATGGCGCAGAACGGCCTTCGCTACAACCGCTTCCACACCACGGCACTGTGCAGCCCCACGCGTGTGGCCCTGCTCACCGGCCGCAACCACCACGTGAACAACGCGGGCGCCATCATGGAGCTGGCCACCGGCTTCCCCGGCAACACCGGCGTGCGCCCGCAGAGCGTGGCCCCGCTCGCCGAGATCTTGCGCCTGAACGGATTCAGCACCGCGGCCTTCGGCAAGTACCACGAGACCGCGCCCTGGGAGGTGAGCGTGAGCGGCCCCTTCGACCGCTGGCCCACGCGCAGCGGCTTCGACAAGTTCTACGGCTTCATAGGGGGAGAGACCAACCAATGGGCGCCCGCCATCTACGACGGTGTCACCCGCGTGGAACCGCCCAAGCGTGCGGACTACCACTTCACCACCGACATGGCCGACCAAGCCATCAACTGGGTGAGCGCCCAGCAGACCCTCACGCCCGACAAGCCCTTCTACATGTACTTCGCCCCCGGCGCCACGCACGCCCCGCACCATGTGCCGAAGGCGTGGGCCGACAAGTACAAGGGCAAGTTCGATGGCGGTTGGGACGCGCTCCGCGAGGAGAGCTTCGCCCGACAGAAGCAGATGGGCGTGATCCCTGCGAACACCAAGCTGACCCCGCGGCCCGCGCAGATCCCCGCCTGGGCCGACATGAACGAGCAGCAGCGCAAGCTCTTCGCCCGCCAGATGGAGGTCTTCGCCGGCTTCGCAGAGCATACCGACCATGAGGTGGGCCGCCTGGTGGAACAACTCGAGGCCATTGGTGAACTGGACAACACCATCTTCTTCTACATCGTGGGCGACAATGGTGCCAGCGCCGAGGGAGGCCCCGAAGGCACCTACAACGAGATGATGGCCCTCAACGGGATCGTGGGCAAGGCCGAGCAGATGATGGACCACCTGGATACCTGGGGCGGCCCCACCACCTACCCGCACTACAGCATCGGCTGGGCCTGGGCCACCAACGCGCCCTTCCAATGGACCAAGCAGGTGGCCAGCCACTTCGGCGGCACACGCAACGGCATGGTGGTGCATTGGCCCCAAGGCATCAGCGCCAAGGGTGAGCTGCGCTCGCAGTTCCACCACGTGATCGACGTGGCGCCCACCGTGCTCGAGGCCTGCCAGCTGCCGGAACCGCGCCTGGTGAACGGCGTGGAACAACGGAGGATGGATGGTGTGAGCATGGCGTACTCCTTCGGTGATCCGAAGGCGGCGGAGCGACGCACCACGCAGTACTTCGAAATGTTCGGGAACCGTGGCATCTACCACGAGGGGTGGATGGCCTGCACGCGCCACAGCATCCCCTGGTTGCTGATGAAGAACCCGCCGCTGAGCGAGGATGTGTGGGAGCTCTACCACATCGACGAGGACTTCAGCCAAGCCAATGACCTGGCCGCGCAGCAGCCGGAGAAACTGAAGGAGCTGCAGAAGCTCTTCGAGCAGGAGGCCATCCGCAACCACGTGTTCCCCATCGACGACCGACGCAGCGAGCGCTTCGATCCGCGCATCGCCGGCCGGCCCGACCTGATGGGCGGACGCACCAAGCTCACGGTGTACCCAGGCATGGTGGGCATGATGGAGAACGCCTTCATCAACGTGAAGGGCGTGCATCACACGATCACCGCGGAGGTGGAAGTGGGCGAGCGCACCGATGGCGTGATCATCTGCCAGGCGGGCTACTTCGGCGGATGGACCTTGTACATGAAGGAGGGCCGCGTGCGCCACGAGTACAACTGGTTCGCCCTGGAGCGCACCAACATCGGCAGTGCCAAGCCGCTTTCGCCCGGTAGGCACACCGTGGTGTACGAGTTCTTCCCCGATGAGGCGAAGCCCGGCACGGGTGGCCGTTCCATCCTGCGTGTGGATGGCCAGGTGGTGGCCGAAGGCCGCATCCCGAAGACCCAGCCCTTCTCGTTCAGCGGTGACGAGGGCGCCGATGTGGGCCGCGACAACGAGACCAACGTGAGCCTGGATTACAAGCAGCATGAGAACGCCTTCACAGGAAAGATCACACGCGTGACGGTGGAGACCTTACCCGTAACACCACAATAAGTGCCTTAGGCCTCGCTGCGTTTAAGCCAAGGCCGGTCAGGGATAAATGAAGAAGGGGGCCTTGCGGCCCCCTTCTTCATTTGATGAATGAACACCCCATCAGCGACGGGTAGGCATCAGCGGGATCTCGCTGGCCAGCTGCAATTCCACGACTTGGCCCAAGCGGCGCTCCACTTGCATCCAACGTGCGGCGATGGTGGTAGGCAGCACCTTGGCCACCTTCTTGGCATAGGACTCACGCAGGGCCAGGCCCTCCTTTTCCAATGCGGACATACGCTTCAACAGCCCAGCTGCCGTCTCGTCGTTCATTGTCTCGTACTTGGCCGCGTAATCCTTGATCAACTGGATCCGCTTGTCCCAATGTTTCTTCAGGGCAGCCGAGTACTCATCGAAAATGGGCGTGAACACCGCGCTCTGGGCTTCGGTGAGCCCAAGGCTTGACATCACGATCGCGCGGTGCTCCGTACGCATATCGGAGCGCATCACCTCAACGAGGTCGTTGTAGTTCTGGGCGGTGGCAGCAAGGCCGACCACAAGGGCTAGTGCGGTAAATAGGTTGCGCATGAGAGTGTGTTCGTTAGGTCGGCGAAGGTAATGAGCCTCGGCCCCCGCTCAGTTCATGCACTTGACAGCCTGTAGGTAAATTCCGCCGAGATTTGTCGCCATGCGCCTCCTGTATCCGCTGACCCATCTCCTTTTCATTTTCCTGATGCCTCTGACCGCCTTCGGGCAAGGTGATAGTGTTGGCTTCATACCGCGGCGGAATGTGCTGAAGCTTGGCCTCACATCAACCTTTGCAAGAACGGTCTCGCTCAACTATGAAAGAGCCTTGAACGCCGATTGGTCGGTGGCCCTTACCGTTAGCTACATGATGCCTTCGGTACCGAGCGGATTGCTGGACCTGAACGCCGAACGCATCACCTTCGGCGCAGACAGAAGGCTGAGCGGCTATTACTTGACCCCCGAGGTGAAATGGTTCGTGGAGAAGAGCGATAAGCGACCTGCGCCACGGGGCCTTTATGTTGGGGCCTACCTGCGATATAGTGACACGCGATACACCGCCACCATGACCGCCACGGCCATCGGGGACAATGCCGACGGCAACATTGTTGCAGACCTCCGTATCGACCTCCTTGAATTCGGTATCGGTCCGGGAGTAGGCTACCAGTTCCTGTGCTTGGGCGATCGCCTTGCGATAGATGCCGTCTTCTTCGCGCCTCGTTGGTCGCTCTACACGCTGAAGGTGAAGGCGGACCTGCAAGGCGAGGGCGAACTATACAGCGATCTTGCACAGGCCATTGAGGAAAAGCTCGGTCGCAACGTCACCAACATGAGCATCGACCTTTCCACCTCGGGCACTACTACGGTGGACCGCAACAGCCTAGGTTACAGGTACGGCATCAAGATCGGTTATGCGTTCTAGGGTGCGCGCTAGAACGCCTCGTAGAAGGTGACATAGAAGGCGCTGCTCTTAACACCAACGCCATAGTCCACCCGCACGTTGCTCCGCTTCTCCGTTTCGAAGCGGATACCTACTCCCGCGTTGGGCAGGAGCGCGGGTACCGAAGCGATATCCTGCGCCACGGCACCGAGACCAAGCCAGGATGCAAAGCCCCAACGGCTCTCAAGCGATCCTCGTTCGTTCGGCGTCTTCCGGTTGAACATATGGCGGTACTCGCCCATACTGTATACCATCAGTTCATCGCGGTACTGCCCCCAAACATAGCCGCGCAGGTCCCACGGTGTTCCGATCTGTGAAAGCTCGGTCCAAGGCACATCACCTAGGCAACTGCGGCTGCGTATCTCCCAGGCCACGGTATGCCTGTGCCCTACCGCCACGTATTGTCGATAATCCAGATCGATCACCCAGAATTCGTTCAGCCCACCCCAGGCCCTGCCATAGTTCGTAACGCTGACGTCCAAGAACAGCCCACTGTAAGCGTTCACCGGAACATCGCGGCTGTCATATTCAAAGACCGCCCCCAACCCCCTGTTACGCGTATTGCTGCCGAACTCAAGGATGTACGGGTCAGCCTGCATCACCGGGTTCAGTTCCGTGGCCTTGGTGGTGGTGCCATCGTAAATGCCCCCCACGAAAAAACGCGGCTTATACTGATGCATCACCTTGGCATACAGCCTTCTCCAATTGCGGTGGTACAAAGTGGTGCTATCGCTCTTGGTGGTGCTGTATGCATTGCCATAGCCCACGCCGTAGTAATTGTCCGGCATGTCCTTGCTCCATATCTCGCCGGTGATCCGCCACTTATCCTCGCGCAGATAGAGGTTCGTTTTGATGCTTATCTGCGTGGAACCATTGGTGCTCTTACCGAAACTGAAGGGGATCGACGAGCGCAGCAGGTTGCGGTCCCTGCGATCGAAACTGAAGGTGATAAGGCCGCCGGCGGTCAGCAGGAACTTCATTTCCGGTGTGTAGCTCGGGGCCACAAAAGGCACGAATTTCATCGGACCAGCCTCAAAGCTCAGGGCACGCAGCGAATCGCTATTGTGCAACATGGTGGATACCACCGTATGCGGAATGGTATCCGAAACGGGCTGGGCCAGGCACCAGAAAGGAGCTACCACACCAACAATACCGATCGAACGAAGACCGAACCGCACCTTCATGGACTGCGAAAGTACCCCTGGGCCCCGGAAGCAAAACCAAGTGAACGCATGAATTGACCGATCAACAAAGCGGATCGGCCCCTACCTTTCGGCTCTCAATCACCGACCATGCGCTTGAAACATCGGACCCTCCTTATCGTTCTGGCAGCGAACCTCAGTATCGTGGGACTTCAGGCCCAGAACGTGCGCTTGAACTTCTTCGGCGGATACACTTTCCAGGACCGCTTTCCCATTGGTGGCTCCTACTTGGGCTACACATACAATGAGGCCCGCATTGCCGAAGGCCAGCATTATGGCGGCAGTATCGAGTTCGATGTTCGTCCGAACAAGGCGGTGGAACTGTTGTATCAGACCCAGTCCACACAAGGCTATCTACAGGGCAGTGGGTTCAACGAGTTCGGCCCTTATGATATCAGCCTTCACTACATCATGATCGGAGGCCTAGGTCGCTTGCCTTTCAGCGATGCGGTCAGTGGTTACGGTGGGCTGAACATGGGCTGTGGCTGGATGACCGGCGACCACAATGCCACCAAGTTCGCATGGGGCGGTAAACTGGGCCTGCAGATCAATCTCTCGAGCACCGTTGGTATCAAGGCAGGAGCGCAACTGCTCTCGCCGGTCCAGGGGTTTGGCGGTGGTTTCTACTTCGGCACTGGTGGCGCCAGCGCAGGCGTCAGCACCTACAGCACCATCTATCAATTCGCATTTACCGGTGGCCTATGCTTCACGTTCGATCGTAGTGGTGGTCCCTCGGCACAACGGGCGCCATCCAGCAGTGCTCCGTCCACAGGCACTGTCCCTCCTCCCCCGCCCCCACCTGCACCGCGCCGCTAAGCACTTGTTCGATCCATTAAAAGGCCCGGGTATTGCACCCGGGCCTTTTCGTTCGATGCTATCCGATCGCCAGATAGGCATGCGTGTATGGATAGCAACAGATCACCCAGACAAGACCACTTACCGCGCACGGTGAAAGCGACGAGCCTTCGGAACGCCATAAAAAGAAAGGGGGCCAGAAGCCCCCTTCCCATCACCAACATGTAGGTCAGTCACCAAAGGCATAGGCCAGACCAACGGCAAGGAAGCTCTGGGCATCCAACTGCTTGGTGGCAAAGCCCCAATAGTAATTGAAGGTCAACATCACTAGATTCCCATTGGTGGTGTACAACGAGACGCCTGCCTCGGGCTGAAGCATGAACTGCCATGGATCCCGTTCCAACCGGTACAGCCCCATATCAAGCGTTCGGCGCATGTATGAGGTGCCAGCACCCAGCCCAATGAACGGTCGAATATCACTCCCCTCGTTGAAGACCTGGTCGATCTGCAGGCTTGCCGTGAACGCGTTCGTGTAACGGTATTGAATGCCTGTGATGGATGATGTTCCGTCCGTGTAGGTGGCATAGTCCTTCTTTTCGTAGAAGGTCTGCCAGCCTATGTCCAGGCCGAGCGCTCGGTTCTCATCAAGCATGTAACGGTACCCGAAATTGAACCCGCGGAAAGAGGGCTCGTCGATGTAGTCACGCAGATCCCCGGTCGGGAATCCCATGGAGTACTCGAACATGTAGATGTTCTCCTGTGCTTTGGCAAGCAGTGCCGAGGCCGCCAACAGCGAAATGAAGATGGTCTTTCGGATCATGGCGACTTATTGTTTCAGGTATTCCGATTGTTTGAAGGCTTGATCGATGTTCGCTGTCATGCGGCTGATGATGCTCGCATTGCTTCCCTCCAGAAGGCCATTGAGAACACCCACCCATAATACAGGCTGGTTCTCCGTTGGGCTCAGGTCATTGGGCGCTATCATTGTCAATATGAGCGACCCGGTGGTGTAGCTGGTGTATGTGGGGTAATAGCCCGGGTAGTACCATCCATAGCCATAGTATGGATAATACCAACCCCAGTAGCCCCCGCCGTAGTAATAGGCATCCACATTAAGGGTCTTTACCGCTGCCGGGAGCACCAGCACATCGGGGTTCTCGGTGGCGGCAACTTCGGTCCAACCAAGACGGTCCATGTTCTCGCGAATACGACCGACGATCTGATCGCCATAGAGCGCAGAGACCTTGCTGGGTTGTTCGCCTTCAGCCAGATCACCGGTGATGATCACAACACTGTCCGGTACTGCGTACGTATTGAACTCCTTGAAGTCGTATGTCGGTGAGTAATTCGTGTAGACCAGATCGTACGCCTCGATATTATCAGGCTGATCTGGATAGCAACTGCTGAACAGCGCGGTACCGATCAGCATAGAAAAGGTGTTCCTCAGAAGCGAGCTCATTGGGTCGGATTTTCGCAGACGAAAGTAACAACCCCTGAGTTCACCAGTGGATGTAACTGCATGAGCGCATCGTGAACGACCAACGCTACGTGTATCCAAGGTGCAGCAAAAACGAGAGCGGCCCAACGGACCGCTCTCGCACGAGACTTTCGGGGACCCGGGTCAGATCGGCTTCCGGAACAGGTAACGGGTAATGAAAATGCCATTCCCCGAACCGCCGTCGCCCTTGTCAGGACTTTGCACACCGGTGGTCACCGTATGCAGCTCCCATCCTTCGGAAATATACTGGTTGATGGTCTCCACGATCAGGCGATCATTGTTGGCGATGTTCTTGAAGTTGATGCCCACCATGCTATAGAAGTTCAGCAGGTCCTTCTCGATGGCCTGCGAGCTGGCGTCGCTCATAATGATGCGCGAACGGCCAAGTCCACCGGGCACAATGCTCTCAATGGTAGAGAACTGGCGATAGGTATAGCGCTCGGTGCTGGGCTCAGGGCGGAAGCTGTAACCAAGGAACAAGGTGCCTACGAGCGTGGCACCAACAAGCAGGGAACGGAGATCGAAGGTCATACGGGACGGGGTTTTCATGGTGTGGGTGGGCTTGGCATGTGGATTGATGCCGGACATTTGCAAAATAAATGCCGATCCGCATGACACGCTTCCTTCTTCTCGGCCTGCTGGCCACCTTCTCTGCTCTCACGCAGGCGCAGACCCTGGTAAGGATCACCAACATTACCGTGGAAGAGAACGGCCAGGTGCATACCAGTGGCGATGTAACGGCAGAAATGCCCAAGGGCGAGGGTACGGACCGGATCATCCTCTATGCCGCTCAGAACATCACTGCGGATACGTGGATCAAGGTGAATACCCACAACGTGCGGCGGAGCAGCCTCAAGGATGGCGCCGTGAACCTGATGTTCGAGATCGACCTGGTCGTGAACGGAAAGAAGGACAACCGTCGGGTGGAGCGGATCTTCTACGCCGGGCAGGAGCGCAAGGCACGCATCAGCGAGAAGTTCACCATCAAACGCGGATTGGACATGCGGGTGATCATCGTCTCTTACGACGCCGAGATCCTGTAGCAGGGTCCGGACGATCTCGAATGCGCGGCCCTTTCGTACGGAAGGGCCGCACTACTATCTTGGGGCCATGGAGCCGACACGTCTGCACGACATCCCCGAGTACCAACTGGCCAAGTACCCGAAAGAGACCGCCATTGCCACCAAGGAAGGTGGCTCTTGGAAAGGCTACAGCACACGCGAGCTGATCGATACGGCGGACCGCATTGCCCTTGGTCTGATGGCACTGGGCGTAGCGCCCGGCGACAAGGTGGCGATAGCCAGCGGCAACCGCAGTGAATGGTGCGTTGTGGACCAGGCCATTCTGCGCATAGGGGCCATCGGTGTGCCCATCTATCCCACCAGCAGTGCTGAGGATTACGGCTATGTACTGGAGCATTCGGGCAGCAAGGTGATCTTCAGTGCGAACGCGGAGATCCACGGGAAAGCCCTTGCCGCAAAGGGCAGCGCCCCCCAACTGGCCCACTTGTTCACCTTCGACCAGGTGTCGGGCGCACGCCATTGGACCGAAGTGGCCGCCATGGCGAACGATGGGGACCGACCCACTCTGCAGCGCTACAAGGACCAAGTGGGCAATGGCGACCTGGCCACCATCATCTATACCAGCGGCACCACGGGCAGGCCCAAGGGCGTGATGCTCACCCATGGGAACATCCTCAGCAATGTAATGGCGAGCACCACGCGCTTTCCGGTCGACAGCAGCGCGCGTTGCATCAGCTTCCTGCCCCTATCTCACATCTACGAACGGATGCTCATGTACATGTACCTGTACAATGGCGTAAGCATCCACTTCCAGGAATCACTGGACGATCTGGGCGATCGGATCCGCGAGGTGGCACCCGATGTGTTCACCGCCGTACCACGCCTGCTTGAGAAGATCTACGACAAGATCGTGGCCAAGGGGGATGCGCTCACGGGTGTGAAACGCAAGTTGTTCTTCTGGGCCTTGGAGCTTGGTCATCGCTACGAAGTGCATGGCCGTAGTGCCTGGTACGATATCCAATTGGCGCTGGCGCGCAAGCTCATCTTCAGCAAATGGCAGGCGGCCCTGGGCGGCAAGACGCGCGTGGTGGCCAGTGGCAGTGCGGCGCTTCAGCCAAGGCTGGCCCGTGTGTTCAATGCGGCCGGCATTCCGGTGATGGAAGGTTATGGGCTCACGGAATCATCACCGGTGATCTGCGTGAACGACCTGCGCAACGATGGCCTCCGTTTCGGCACAGTGGGACGCCCCATACCAGGCGTACAAGTGCGCATTGCCGCGGATGGTGAGATCCTTGCGAAGGGACCCAACATCATGGTGGGCTACTACAAGGATGAGGAAATGACCCGGCAGACCATCGACGAGGATGGATGGCTGCACACCGGCGACATTGGAGAGATCACCACCGAAGGCTTCCTGCGCATTACCGATCGCAAGAAGGAGATCTTCAAGACAAGTGGCGGAAAGTATGTGGCGCCGCAGGTGATGGAGAACAAGTTGAAGGCCTCGCGCTTCATCGAACAGGTGATGGTGATCGGCGAGAACCGGAAGTTCCCAGCCGCACTGATCGTTCCCGAGTTCAACTTCCTGAAGGACTATTGCGAGCGAAAGGGGATCCCGTTCACCAGCCGCGAACAGGTCATCGCCGACCAGCGCATCCACGACCGCATCTTCCAGGAAGTGGAGGCCGCCAACCAAGGCCTTGGGCAATGGGAACAGGTAAAGAAGATCGTGTTGTTGCCGGCAGAGCTCACCATTGACGGCGGAGAACTTACGCCTACACTGAAGCTCCGCCGCAAACCCATTCTTGCGAAATACGCGGACCGCATAGAGCGCATCTATGGCGAATGATAATGGGCTGTGCGGCTAACTTAGCCGTCCCTTAACCCTTGGGTAATGATGCGAATGAACTGGATGGGTGTCGTGTTGCTCGGCCTGACGTTGACCGCGTGTAACAAGGAACCTGGCGAAGGCGGCAAGGCAGAGATACGGGGCACCGTGTACGAGCAACGTTACGGCGCAACTTCCGGCAACCCACAAGGCGACCCGTACCCCATAGCGGAACAAAGGGTCTACATCGTTTATGGCGACAATGAATACGCCGATGACGACACTCGCACGGGTCCGAACGGCGAGTTCCGTTTTGCCTGGCTGCGCAAGGGATCTTACAAGATCTATGTCATCAGCGAGTGCAATGACTACATCAACTGCACCGAGGCCATTTACCGTACGGTAGAGGTCGACGAGCGCAAAGAGGTGGTGAACGTGGATCGCATGACCATCCGCAACTACTGATGCTGCGGATCGCGTTCCGGTCATTGGTCCTATGGGCGGCTTGGGGCGGATTGCCTGCCCACGCTCAGGAACCCTTGCGTCCAGAAACACGACAGGAGCTCTGGACCAGCATAGGTGTTCGCGGTAAAGTGCCTGTCTTCCTTCACCCTATCGTCGGTGACGAAGTGATCCGCCGGCTGCGCTTGAGTGGTGACCTGGGCTACCGGTCCGCGGATGTGTTCTTCGCCGGTCGACAGATCTATGTGGACCTTGGTGCGCGCTACAAAGTGAACGACTGGCTGAACGTGGGTACCGAGTTCCGCAATGCGCATCGGCCCGATGGCACCGTGCGCAATAGGCTCGGTCTCATGGCGGACCTTTCGCACGATATCCAACGATACTCGCTCGGGTACCGCTTCAACTACCAGCACAATTTCCTCGAATGGGGACAGGTGCGGGAGGTGTTCCGGAACCGCTTCCAGCTTGGCTACAATATTCGAAAGTGGAAACTCGACCCCACGTTCAGCGTGGAGTTCTTCACCTGGGCCGGCTACAAGGGACTCTCCTATTTCGGCACCCGCTATAAAATTGGCACCGAATGGTCGCCCGGAAAGGGACAAGCGTTGAACCTTGCGTTGGTGTACGACCGTCAGCGTGATGTGGCATGGCCCGTTTATCGGCTCATTTATTCGGTGGACTACGTGATCTACCTGAATAAATTCTGACATGGCCAACGGCAACGGCCCATCCTTCGCGGTACGCATCATGCTCCTGTTAGGCGTGTTCGCAGTGGCGGTCACGGCAGGTTATTTCATCATCCGGCCCAACGCTGAACTACCCATCTACCATCCCGCCCAATTGGACCCGCGGCTGGTGGACCCGAGCGTGCGCGGCGCAAGTGGCGAACATCACATCCTGGACTTTGAACTTCTTGACCAGAACGGTGACACCGTAAGACTTGCGGATGTTGGTGACCGCATCATCGTGGCCGACTTCTTCTTCACCACCTGCGCCACCATCTGCCCCAAGATGACCGTGCAGATGACCCGCGTTCAGGATGCCTACAAGGACGAGGACCGAGTGATGCTCCTTTCCCATTCGGTGACCCCCGAGATCGACAGCGTGCCGGTGTTGGCCGCCTATGCCGAGCTTCATGGCGCGGACCCAAAACGTTGGCGCTTGCTCACCGGCGACCGCAAACAGATCTACCACCTTGCGCGCCGCTCCTACTTCGCCGCATTGGACGAAGGCGATGGTGGGCCTGATGATTTCGTACACACCGAGAACTTCGTGCTGGTGGACCCTCTGCGACGCATCCGCGGGTTCTATGATGGCACGCAGCCTTCCGACGTGGACCGCCTGCTGGGCGACATCCGCAAGCTGTTGGAGGAGCAGGAACACTGAGCCCGCAGGCAGTACTTTCGCGGCCCGCTGCAACGTTGGCGCCTGTCCCAATGAACGTCCTCTCCGTTGAACGCCTTGGCAAACGCTATGGCCCCCGCCAGCTCTTCAAGGACATCTCCTTCGGCCTGGAAAAGGGACAGAAGACCGCGATCGTAGCGCGCAACGGCACCGGCAAGAGCACCCTGCTGAAGTGCATCGCGGGTATTGAGACGCCCGATGAAGGCACGGTGACCTTCAACAAAGGGCTGCGCATCGGCTACCTGGACCAGAACGTGGTGATGACCGGTACGCACACCATGGTGGATGAAATGCTGGACCAGGACGAGCCCGTGACCAATGCCATACGCGCCTACGAGCACGCTGTGGCCAGGCACGCGGACGAACGGACCATGCAACAGGCCGTGGACCGCATGACCGAGCTGAACGCCTGGGACCATGAGGCACGCGTGAAAAGCCTGCTGTTCCGCTTCGGACTGCGGGATATGGAACAACCCGTGAACACGCTGAGCGGCGGCCAACAAAAGCGCCTCGCCATGGCCAAGGTGCTCATCAACAAACCGGATGTGCTCATCCTCGACGAGCCAACCAACCACCTCGACCTGAACATGATCGAGCAGTTGGAAGAGGAACTGAACACACCCAACATCACACTGCTGCTCGTTACACACGACCGCTACTTCCTGGACAACGTGTGTGACGAGATCATCGAGATGGAGTTCGGGGAGTTCACCCGCTTCAAGGGGAACTACAGCTATTACGTGGAGAAGAAGGCCCTGCTCGACGAAGTGCGGGATGCCACGCAACAACACCTGCGCGGATTGATGCGCAGCGAACTGGAATGGGTACGCAAAATGCCCAGGGCGCGCGGGACCAAAAGCAAGAGCCGTCTGGACAAGTTCGAGGAGATCAAAGCGCAGGCCACGCGCAAGTTCGACCGCGACGAGGTGAAGATCGACGTGAAGACCGAACGGCTCGGCGGCAAGGTGATCGAGGCCCGGAACCTCACCAAGAGCTTCGGCAGCAAGGAAAGGCCGGAGAGCTATAGACCGATCGTAGCACACTTCAGCTACTCGCTCAAGCGCGGTGATCGCATCGGCATTGTGGGACCGAACGGGATCGGCAAGAGCACCTTCATTGAACTGCTCGTGGGGCGCTTGAAGCCGGATCAGGGCACCGTGAGCATCGGTGACACGGTGATCCTTGGCACCTTCGACCAGAAAGGCCTGCAACAGAGCGAGGATAAGCGCATCATCGAGGTGGTGCGCGACATTGCCGAGGTGATCCCCTTGAACAAAGGGCGCACCTTGACCGCCTCGGGACTTTTGGAACGGTTCCTGTTCGACAAGGAAAAGCAGTAC
Organism: Flavobacteriales bacterium; assembly: GCA_016788295.1. Lineage (GTDB taxonomy): Bacteria > Bacteroidota > Bacteroidia > Flavobacteriales_F > PHOS-HE28 > PHOS-HE28. The sequence goes on along the minus strand of JAEUSY010000042.1, from coordinate 84,869 downwards.
CAATATGTGAGCACCCTGAGCGGTGGTGAAAAGCGCCGCCTCTACCTCTGCACGGTGCTGATGAAGAACCCGAACGTCCTCATCCTCGATGAGCCAACGAACGACCTCGATATCCCCACGCTTTATGCACTGGAGGAATTCCTGATCGACCTCGACATCTGTCTGTTGATCGTGAGCCACGATCGCTTCTTCATGGACAAGCTGTGCACCAAACTGCTGGTGTTCGAGGGCGAAGGCCACATCAAGGAATGGGTGGGCAGCTACACCGAGCTGCGCGAATCGCAGAAGCAGAAGGCCGTTCAACAACAGAACGCCAAGCGCGAGGAAACGGCACAACGGACCACGGCGGAAGCACCCCAAGCCGCACTGGTGGCGCGCAAGAAGCTCACCTATGCCGAACGCCTGGAACTGCAGCGCATTGACAAGGAGATGCCGCAACTGGAGAAGCGCAAGGAGGAGTTGCTACAGATCATGGCCCAGGGCGGCAACGACCACCATGCCATGATGGAGCGCTCCATAGAACTGGAACGGACCGTGGCCGAGCTGGACCGTATGACGGACCGCTGGTTGGAGCTGAGCGAAAAAGCGGATTGAGCCGGCTCCTACCCTTAGTAAGGGTCAGAACTTGGCGCAAGGCACCACGCGACGTTTGGCCGCCGATCGCTTCTTGTGCTTCTGCGCGATCTCGTAGCCCAAGGTGATCTCATGCGCACCGCCACTGTGTGTGGCCAAGCGGCTGATGGTGATATCGTAGCTATAACCAATGCGCAGATCGTTCACCAATAGACCCACGAGAACGGCTACGGCATCGTTGTTCGCATAACCCGCGTCGTAGCGCTTGAACACGGGTATTCCCCGATACCAGAGCCCCGCATAGAACGGCGCTCGCTCGAAGTATCCACCCAGGTCGAGTTGATCATATTTGTCCTGTGAGCGGTAATTGAATGCGAACACGAAGCTCTGGGCATGTTCACGGATCACCGGTGTACGTACGCTCATCCGATACCCGCCGTGCATGCTGAACTTCCGGGGAATGCGCGCCTCGTTCAACAACAGCGACTGATTGGGTCTGTTAAGGTGATGGATGGCCGCACCGAGCCACATCTTGGGCGTAAAGAAGAGCAGGCCTGTGCCCACGTCAGCATAATTCACACTGGTGCCCTGCATGTTCTCATATGTACCCACCGTACCACCACGTGCCAACTGATCACCGAAGACCAACCGCGTGTAATCAACGGCGTGGTTCACCCAGCCCACTTGCAAGGCAGGGCGCAGGAACACTTTCCGCTTGAGCTCGATCTCGTATGCATACTGCCCGGCAACACTGGTGTAACGGAGCGCACCCGAGCCCGAACGGTCGTGATTGACCAGGAGCCCGAATCCGCTGTTCATTTCGCTCACATACTGATCCACCGCGAAATTGGCCGTTACGAACGCACCGGGAATGGAAGGCCATTGATCGCGGTAGGCCATGCCCAGCCGTGTTTGCAGACCCGTGCCCGCAAAGGCCGGACTGATGTACGTGGGCGTCGCATAGAACTGCGTCACCTGCGCATCCTGTGCTTTCAAAAGCACCGGGAAGCACACGCAGAGCAATACGACTATGAGCTGTCGATCACTCATGACGGGTCAATCGATCACGCAGTTCCGTGGGCACCAACACGATATCCATTGCCGTCTCATTGGTCCCATCGGCATTCAACTGGGCCTTCAATGTGCTACGCTGCACTAAGAATCCCGGTGCTTCCACTGTCAGGTTATAGTGCTCTCCGGGCTGAAGCACCAGCAGGAACCGGCCCGTCCGTTCGTTCGAATTGAACACCCCTATGACCTCTTCGCTCAACTCATCCGTCACCAGTATGCGAGCCTTCACCGGTTCATCGGCTGCATCAGCGACCACTCCACGGACCACCACGTGGTCCAACTGGCTGCCAGGGAACACCACTTCATAGATGTCCTGTTGACCGATCCCGCCGGGACGCTCGCTGGAGAAATAGCCTGTGAAACCATCGGCGCTCAAGCTGAAGTAGATGTCGTCGTTCACCGTGTTCAACGGGTAGCCCATGTTCTCAGGAAGGCTCCAACCGTTCATGTCAGCATCGACCAAGGTGGTCTTGAAGATGTCATACCCACCCATCGTATTATGGCCGTTGGAACTGAAGAACAAGGTGATACCATCGCTGTGAATGAAGGGGGCGTCCTCATCGAACGGCGTGTTCACCTTGGGTCCAAGGTTGAGCGGCAAACTCCACTCACCGTTCGGCAATCTGCGAATACGATACAGATCGCGGCCGCCGTATCCGCCCGGACGATCACTGGTGAAGTAGATCTCCTGTCCACCGGGAGCGATGCTGGCGCTCGGCTCATGGGCCTTGCCATTTATCCTGTCCGTCATGAGCAAGGGCTGCTGCCACGTATTCCCTTGAAGACGGCACTCATACAGATCGCCGCTCACCAGGTCCTTCTGGGTGCGATAGATGATCATGCTGCTGCCATCCGGATCGAGGCCCACGGTGGCATCGTGTACCAATGAGTTCAACGGAGCTCCTACGTTCTTGGCAGCACCCCACATGTCTTCGGTACGTTGCGCCACGTAGATGTCCTCATAGTATTGTCCGGTCAGGTCCTTTGCACGGCCCATGCTGCCCTCGCGGCGGGAAGTGAAATACATGGTATTGCCATTGGCAGTGACCAACGGACAGTAGTCATGTGCACTTGAATTGATGGATGCGCCCATGTTACGGATACGCAGATCCAACGGATGGCGCGTTAACTCCCTCGCAGTTACGGCCATGGATATGTGCCGGTCGACCTCCTGGTCCTTCACCGCACGATAATGCAATTGCTTGTACCGTTGAAGCAGATCGACCGCCTCATCGAATCGTTGCGCACGATGACGTAGGAGTGCAAGCTCATAATGAGCCTCAGTATGCCCGCCGCTTACAGCACGCTCCAGATACGGGATCGCCTTATCACGCTGGCCAGGCAGGTTCACCAGGCAAACCCCGTAATCGTAATAGACCTCCACGAAGGTGGTATCGACCGGCAGAAGTCGCTTGTACAATTTTGCCGCTTCATGGTAGTCCTCTGCCGCCAACATGGCCTTAGCCTGGTCAAGCAGCTGGTTATGCGGCCGCTTATAGTTCTGGGCCTGCACGGACGACCCGAGCGTGGCGACAAGAAGGAGAGTAATGAGCTTGCGTTCCATGGGTTCAGCGCAATAAGGTGACATCCCCTTTCAGCACGGTCTCGCGACCATCACTGAACGTGGCATGACATTTCCAGACATAGACATCCTGCTTAGCCGGGCGGCCGCGGTACCAGCCATCCCAACCAACGGCCACATCCTCCGAGACGAACAGCAGTTCGCCCCAACGATTGAAGATCTCGAGGCGGTACTTCTCTACGCCCTCATGGACCGGGAAGAACACGTCATTATCATAACTGCGCGGATCGTAGGCCCCGCCTGTTGGCCCACCACTGCCCGGTGTGAATGCGTTCGGGAACCGGATATCGCCGCTGGCCATGGCCGTAGTGGCGCTTTGAAGCATGAACGTATCCGGACAGTTCCACTGGTTATTGGCGATCAGCATCACATCGTACTCGCCAGCTGCCTGATAGTAGTGCACCGGGTTGAAGGTGGTGTACGTTGCACCGTCACCCATATCCCACAGGAAGCTGGTCGCATTGGCCGATAGGTTGTACGTGAATACCGGCTGGCTGGGAATGACCACCTCTTCCGGTTGCAACACGAAGAACGCCGTGGCCCTCGGGTGCACAACCACCGAGTCAACCTTCACCGCCGTGCTCACGCCTCCCCCGATACCGTATGCCGTCAGGGTCACCGTGTAGGTACCTGGAACGTTGTAGGTGTAGGTCGGTTCGTCGGCCGTGCTTGTGCCTCCGTCACCGAAATTCCACTGATAGCTCAACCCTTGCAGTGAGGTATTGTCGAAGGAGACAGTGAGCGGTGCACAACCCATTCCCTGACCAAGGAAGCTGGCCGTTGGAAGAGGCGGAGTGATGACAACGTCCTGCGTCGCCGTATCGGTGCAGAACGTACCAGATACCACCAACGTGATGGTGAACGTGCCCCATGTGCCGTAGGTGTAAGACCCAGGAGCTTGCAATGCCGACGACCCTCCATCGCCAAAGCTCCAGTTGTGTGACCAGTTGCCGGGCGCGCTGTTGTTCGTAAGCGTGACAGAGGCGTTCGGATACTGCTGCGTGAACGGCGTGGCCATGAACGCTGCACTGGGAACGGGATAAACGCTCACCTGACGCGTCATGGTGGAAACGCAACCATAGGGTGAGGTGGCCGTGAGCGTGATGGTCCGAGTGATGTCGAAGGGTGTGTTATTGACATACGTGTAAGCTGGCGCATCACCCATTAACGTGATGCCGTCACCCATGTCCCAGATGAAACTGGATGCTCCACTGCTCTGGTTCACGAGAACCACGTCTACAGGAGAACAGCCGGCCTCATTCACAGTGAATGCGGCTGTTATGGCGGGGAAGACCTGAATAGGTGCGCTCACCGTATCGGTGCAACCGAATGCAGATGTGCCCACCAACGTGGCATTGAACACCACGGGCACGTTCGATGTATGTGTATAGGCATGCGACACGTTTCCAGGACCCGCACTGAACGTGCTGCCATCACCGAACTGCCAATCCAATTGCTCAGCACCAATGCTCAGGTCCTGGAAGGGCACCACCAAAGGCTGGCAACCGCTTACAATGCCCGGCACGAATTGGGCAAGCGGTTGTGGGTGGACCCTTATCTGCGCGCTCGTCGTGTCGGCACAACCGAAGCTGGAGGTCGCTACCAAAGCAGGATAGAAGACCACATCCGAAAGCCCTTGGTTGAAATAGGTGTGCAGTGGCGAAGTGGCTGTAGAGTACTGCCCGTCACCGAACGTCCAAGCGTATGAAACTGCACCACTGGACAAGTTGACGAACTGGACAGGCAATGGGGCACACCCCACTGAATCCGCAACGAATGCTGCCGTCACATCGGGGTATACCTCCACTGGCAGTGACATGGAGCTCGTGCATCCATGTGTGGTGGTGGCGACCAGGCTAACCGTGCGGACCACAGCGTCCGGACCGGCGAAGTTGTACCAAGTATGCTCGTGAACAGCGACGCTGGTGTCCGAAACGGAACCATCGCCATAGTTCCATGCGAACTGTGCGGCACCGGTGCTGAGGTTGGTCAGTTGGGCCGTAACCGGATGACAACCTTGTGCATTGGACAGCGTGAACTGTGCCGTAGGGTTCGGGTAAACGGTAACGGAGGCCGTGGCGGTATCCACACATCCAAAGGCATTGGCACCGACAAGAGTGACAGGCAGCACCAGTTCATTCGTGGTACTGTTGATGTAGGTATGGGAGGGCGATGGTCCGGTCGCTGTTGCTCCATCACCGAACGACCACTGATAGCTCACCGCTCCAACTACGCTCGGGAAAGTGACCGTTAGCGGGCTGCAACCGCTATCTGGCTGTGCTACGAACGTGAAGTTCGGAGTGGGATACACCATGACCTGTTGCGAGGTGCTGGCCTGGCAACCTGCTGGTGAATATGCGGTGAGCGTTATTGTATGGATATTGAGGAAGTACGTGGTGTTCACGTAGGTGTGCGATGGCACAGCTGCAGTGCTCGTGGCACCATCACCAAAGTCCCATAGATAGGAAGTGGCCCCTGTACTGTTGTTCACAAAGTCGACATCGAGCGGAGCGCAGCCTGGCTGGGCATTGTGCGCGAACGCAGCGACAACACCGGGCGCTACTGTGATGCTCTGCAACGTGGTATCCGCACACCCGAATGGGGATGCAGCGATCAATTCGACTGTAAAAACAGTATCGCTCGATGTCGTGTTGAAGAAGGTGTACGACGGGTCCAGTGCAACGGAGCTTCCTCCGTCTCCGAACGACCACGTGTACAACGATGCACCAGTGCTGTTGTTGGTGAAACTCACAGTGAGCGGCGAACATCCAAGCACAGCGTCCGGTGCGAAAGCCGCTACAGGCCGGGGTTGCACACTGACCCACTGTACGCCAGAGTTACCGCAATAGGGTGTAGTAACGGCCAGCGATATGACATAGGTGCCGGCCGAGGCATACTGGTGGCTGGGTGATTGTTGCATACTTGTCGTACCATCACCGAAGTCCCAGGACCAACTGGTGACCGGGTTCCCACCATCAGTGACGATGACCGGCGTGAACAAGGCCATTTCACCAAAACAGAGATTGGTGACTTGGATACCCACTGTGGGCGGTGCATACACATGTACCACCTGCGATACGCTGTGCGTGCAACCCAGGGCATTGGTAACCGTGAGCGTTATCGTGCGATCGCCGGGACCTACATAGGTGTGCGGCGGTGGTGAGGCCAACGTACTGGTGGTGCCATCACCGAAGTCCCAGAAATGGGATACCGCACTGACGGAGGAATTCGTGATGGCGACCGTTATGGAATCGCACGCTGCATGCTGGTCGAGCGTGAACGCTGCAGTGGGTCTTGGAAGTACCGTGACGACCACCGTGGCCGTATCGGCACAACCGGCAGTTGCGCCCTGAATGCTTGCTGTATAGGAGACGGTGTAGGTCCCAGGCGTGTTGTAGGTGAAGGACTGATCACCAGCGCCGGTCCACTGGAAGCCACTACCCGAGCCATAGTTCCATTGGAAGTAGTTCGCACCACCAGTAGTGGTCTGATCGAAGAATGCGGTCTCTCCTGCACAGATGGTATCCGGGGTTACCGTAAGCGACACCGACGGTGGTGGCACGATGTTGATCGTGATGAACGCCGTATCAATACCGCAGTAATTGCTATCCAGGAGCATTACCTCGTACGTGCCGATCCCGGGGTATTGAATGGTGCGCGGGAAGGTGGGTGGCCATGGCGACCAATCGATGATGGAGTCCTGGCCCGCACCCCAGTAATCCCCGAAGTTCCAGTACTCGTAGCGCTGGAAGATGTTACCCTGCTGGAAACAGTTCCGCTCCGTGGTGTTCGCGAATGTCACCGTGCGATCGGGCCAGCAGAGCAGGGTCGCGCTCGCGGCGATACTGGCATCGTCAATATCCCAGATACGTATGGGGTTGAAGGTTGCGAAACTGGCACCGCCCTGCAGCGTGTTACAGGTGTTCTCTGCAGTGAGGGTCACCGTGGTCTCGCAATCCACTGTGCCTTGCTGATAGGTATGGGAAATGGTCTGACCCCAATTCGTGTGATCGAATGTCAGCAAGGGTGAACCATCACCGAAATCCCACGTGAACACCGTGTTCGGCGATACGTTGGTGCTGCTATTGATGAACTCGACCGCGTGAGGAGCACAAACCTGAGTGAGACCACCCACAGGTATCTGGATGGATGCACTGGTGCTCTGCTCCATGGTGAGCAGACCGGTGACCACACAGCCGGTGGCCACCTCAGTGAACGTTACCGTGTAGGTGCCGACCGTGCCCGGGTATACGTGGCTCACCGTGAGCGGCGGCATCAGAGCTGCACCGCTCTGAAGTGGACTACCATCACCCCAGTTGATCGTATATGGACCAACGGTCTGCGGTGTGGCGATCAGCAGCGTGTATGCCGTTCCCGAACAACTGTACCACTGCGGCGCCGCCACCGGTACACCGTAATAGTCGTACAGGAGCGGGCACTGTGCAACGCCTGCCATGGAGGCGAGCGCAACGATCAGTGAGGTAAGCGAGCGATACACGTAGTGGATGTTCGTGCCCCTCGTACGCCGGGGGACGTTGAAAGGATACATGGCACAGGAATGAGGAGCGACGAACAGCTCGCAGAGCACGATGGATAGTGTCTGAAATACTGATGGAGTGAACCTGTTCTGGTTTTCGACGTAGAACGGCGCTGTACCTCCATCCATGGAAGCCATGCAACACTTCGACCTGTGCGTGATCGGCGGCGGACCTTCGGGATATGCGGCCGCCATGCGCGCCCTTGACCTTGGCAAGCGCGTACTTCTGGTGGAGCGCGACCGCATCGGTGGCACCGGCATCTACAATGGTGCGCTCACGTCAAAGACCATGTGGGAGATCGCACAGCGGGTTTCGAGCACGAACGAACTGATGCGCGATCGCGGACGCGAACCCTTCCGCCTGAGCTGGGAGGAAGTGCAACGAACGGTGAACGAAGCCGCCTTTGAGCGTAAATACCTGCATGCCTGCCACATGCAGTTGCTCGGCTCAAATGCCACCGGCACATTCTGCCACGAACGGGGGCACGCGCGATTCACCGGAACAAGTACGGTGCGGATAGAACGGGGCGAACATGTAGTTGATGCCAGCGCTGAGCATTTCATCATCGCCACGGGTAGTAGGCCACGAAGCCTACCTACCATCGCAACGGATGAACATCGCATTCTGTCGAGCGACGGCATCTTCAACATGGAGGAGCAACCGAAGAGTATCGTCATCATTGGCGCCGGCGTTATCGGTTGCGAATTCGCCACCATCTTCGCCAACCTTGGCGGCACACGTGTACACCTGATCGACCGCGCGGACCGGATCTTGCCATTCGAGGATGCCGATGTGAGCGAATTGATCGCCCGCAACCTCGAGCGCAAGGGCGTCGTGATCCACCGCAGTTCGAAGCTGGAACAGATCGGGCTGGTGGATGGGGGTGTACAATACACACTGATCAATGCCAACGGTGTGTCGGAGACCGTGGTGGTGGAAAAGGCATTGCTCTCTGTTGGTCGCGTGGCCAACCTTGATGGCCTTGGCCTGGAGCACACCGGACTGCACATTGATCCCGCCACCGGACTGGTGCCTGTGGAAGAAACCAGCACCGCACAGCCCCACATTCACATCGTAGGCGATGCCACGGGCAGCAACATGCTGGTCAACCTTGGCGAAATGGAGGGACGGCATGCAGTGGAACGCATCTGGGCCGGACGCACGGACCGCATCAGCTACGCCAACATCAGCACCATCATGTTCCTCGACCCCGAAGTGGCGGGCGTGGGCATGAACGAACAGGAATGCCGGAAGAAAGGCATTGCCCACCGCGTGGCGCGCATTGATTACTCGTGCCTGGCCCGGGCCATTGCGATGCGGCGCACCAAGGGCTTCTTCAAATTGATCGTGAGCAATGATGCGGAAATGCGCATCCTCGGCATGCGTGCCGTGGGCGAACATGCATCGAGCGCGATCGAGGCCGTGGCGCTCATGATCAGGTTAGGCATCCCTGTGCGCGAGCTGGCCGAACTGGTACACCCCCACCCCAGTATTACCGAGGGTGTTCAGGAATGTGCGCGCATGCTGTTGGGTCAGAGCATCTTCAAACCAGTGGTGTTCGCCGATCGCATGCGGTGCTACGACTGGGCGCCGGACGTTGCTGTCGTAGAGGCAGCGTGACGGACCGCAGTGGAAAGCCCGCGGCAGCGTAAGGAACGCGCGCTGCGAGGACTTGTAACGCAGGGCCGGTCGCCGGTGCGCAGGAACGCGCGAACGCCAGCGGCGGCACGCCCCTACATCAATCCAACGTAGGAGGCCCCGGATCGTGGAACGCCGGGTTGTTCACGAATGCCGTATCGGTGAGCGTGTGCAGGAAGGCGATGAGCTGCACTTTCTTCTCGGGAGTAAGCTGCAGGCCTCCCGTTGTGAACTTCATGTTCGGGTCGATGGTGGGCGACGGATGGCCACCACTATTGTAATGCTCGATCACCTGTTCCAGTGTTTGGAATCGACCATCGTGCATGTAGGGGGCCGAGAGCGCCACATTGCGCAATGACGGGGTCTTGAACTTGGCACGGTCCGATGGCAGGCCGGTCACATCATACAGACCAAGATCGGTCCATGCCGCTTGGGGGTCCAGGCCGTTGTTGCGGAGGATCCCATCGGTAAAGCGGCCCCCACCATGCGGATGGCAATGGAAGCAGTCTGCGCCGCCCTGACCCAAAGGCACTGCAGGTGGTAAGCCGCCTTCCAGCAAGGTCAGCTGGAACCCCAACTGTTCGTCGATCGTGAGCAGTTCCTCGCCCCGTTGGAACTTGTCGAACTTGGAATCGCCACTGATCATGGTGCGAAGGAACTGCGACATGGCCATGGCTGCCCGTTCCTTGGTGACGCCCTCCGTGCCGAACGCGCGCAGGAAGAGGGTCGGGTATACCTCATCGGCCAACAGCTTGGCCAAGGCATTGGGCCAGGTCTCGTGCATCTCGATGGGGTTCTCCACCGGTTCCAGGACCTGCTGTTCCAAGGTGGCCGCACGACCATCCCAGAAAAAACTACTCTCCCAACCCAGGTTCTGCAGCACCATGGAGTTGCGGTTGCCCGCAATGCCATCAATGCCCACGCTGAACTGCAGCCCATGGTCGCTGAAAGCGTTCGCCGGGGCATGACACGAAGCGCAACTCTGTGTGTTGTTGCCCGAAAGACGCTCCTCGTAGAACAGGAACCTGCCCAACCGGATGCCTTCCACCGTGAACGGATTGTCCGCCGGAATGGGCATGGCCGAAAAGTTCGGGGGAATGGCCAGCGTATAGGGTGTTGGGGTGTAGGTGGCACCACCACCAGCTGGCGGATCGGTCTCTGTTTCCTTTCGGCATGCGGCCACCATCACCACCATGCCCAAGAGCATGATCACGATCGGGAAGGTCTTGTTACGCATCAGGGTAATTGATCAAGCGAACGTTCGTCGGTAAGACTGCTTAAGAACGCAATAAGATCGGCCTTCTCCGCATCGGTGAGCGTAAAGGTCCGCATGGCGGTATCGAGGTTGGTGTGCGGAAGACCTCCACTGGCAAAATGGTCGATGACATGCTTGAGCGTAGGCATTCTCCCGTCGTGCATATACGGAGCCGTGAGCGCCACGTTACGCAGTGTCGGTGTCTTGAACTTGCCTACGTCACCGGGCTGCAAAGTGATCCGTTGGCGACCAGGGTCTGTGCTATAATCAAGATACTGCCCCACGTTGTGGTAGGCATGGTCGCTCAGGTCGAAGCCGCTGTGGCAGGCCGTGCAGTTGAGGTCGGCACTGGTGAACAGCTGAAGACCGCGCAGTTCCTGCTCATCAAGGGCGGTCAGATCGCCCTGTAGATACCGGTCGTAGCGAGACCAGCCACTGACCAGGGTGCGCTCGTAGTTGGCGATGGACCGCGTGATGACCCAGGCATCCAATGCACGACCATAGGCCAGCTGGCTGAGCCGCTTATAGGGCTCCTCGTTGCGGAGCAAAGCGGCCACAAGATTGATGTCGTGGTTCATCTCCACCGCATCGTGGATCGGTGCGATGACCTGTTGCTCCAAGGTGGGCACACCGCCATCGCGGAAGAAGGCGGTATGGTAGCCCACGTTGCCCAGTGTGGGTGAATTGCGGAAACCCGTTCGCCCCTCGAACCCAACGCTGACACGCGCCGGATCACTGAAGGCCAGCTCAGGAAAGTGACAAGAAGCACAGGAAATACTTCCATCGCGGGAAACCCGCGGATCAAAGAAGAGCGCTTTACCCAACTGCACGGAAGCCGTGGTCAATGGATTGTCGACAGGTGTCACCGGCACAGGGAAACCGGGAGGCAACTGTAGCGCGAAGGGGGTATCAGCGATCGTCTGGACCGCATCGTCGCCGACATCCTTATGGCAGGAGGTCAGCACCAGCAAAGCAACAAGCCCTATGCCTGTGGTACGCTTCATTGCACCGAGAAGGAGGCTTTGACGTGACGCGTGAATTTCAGCGCAAGAGGGATATTGTTGCCATGTGCCGTGTTCTCCGTGGCAAGATCAATGGAGCCTGTGGATGAGTAGAAGAAGCGATCCACCGCGATACGCACAACCACCTCCGTTGTGCTATCGCCCTCGATCACAATGGGGGTCGATGGTGTGAGGTCGAGGTCGGTATAACAGGTATCCATGCCAGTGTGGATGGCATAGGCACTGATAAGCGTGGCCGTGCTCGCTGGATCCGGATCATAACGCCCTTCGAACATCACGAAGCGATAGCCCGTGGCCCAATTCCAGTACGTTCCATTGCTCACGTTAAGAGGATGGTTCGGGCCATAGGCCGCGGGGTCCGCATAGTTCAGTTCCGGTCGGATCCCCAAAGCGGCCTGGAACACCGACCAAGAGCCGATGGGCACCGTCCATTCCTGCGAAACAGGTCCATTGCCAAGGTCCCAGTAGGTGGCATCGGCCAGGAAAGCCTCCGTATCCGCGTCGAGCAGCTGGATCTCGCCGATGTGCATCTTGAGCAACTCGATGGTCATGCGATAATCGGAAAAATTGCGGTACTCGGTGAAGCGCTGCATGGGCTGCCCCTCCCATTCGGGCACCAACGTAAGCCGCAGTTTACCCGTGGTGGCCACGGGCGGGACCGGCGTGGGCGAAATAGGCTCATCCTTGCGGCAGCCTGCAAGCACCAGGACCACGAGGGCGAAAGAAGCGATGTGAGTGTAGCGCATGATGATGAAATGCCTGATCCTGAGCATTGTTCACTGTCAGGTACATCAGGTGTTCAAAATTACGCCATCCGCACACCGGATAAGGTGACGATGCTCACTCACGCACCCACAAGTATCGGGGGGCTAACTTCCGCCCATGTTCACGGTACTCCACTCCTCGGCCGGCGCCGGCAAGACCCATGCCTTGGTGAAGCACTACCTGACGCTGTGCCTGACCAACGAGGAGCCGGGATCGTACAGACAGGTATTGGCGCTCACCTTCACCAACAAGGCAGCGGGTGAAATGCAGGACCGGGTGATGGGCTACCTGCAAAAGCTTGCCGCACGACGCACCGATGATGGGGCCATAGCCGACGTGATGGGCCACCTGCAGGCGAAGACCGGTCTTTCCGCCGACGCCATTGCCCTACGGGCCGATGCGGTATTGCGCCACATGCTGCACCACTGGAGCGATGTGGCCATCGGGACCATTGACGCCTTTACCCGCAGGGTTGTGCGCCCGTTCGCGAGGGACCTGCAACTGGACCACGACCTGCGCATGACCACGGACCAGGAACACTACCTGAACGCAGCCGTGGAAGCGCTGGTGGCAGAAGCCGGCAGTGATCCCAAGGTGACGGACATCCTGACCAATGCATGCCTTCAGCTATTGCACGAAGAAGGCAAATGGGACCCGGAGAAGCCACTGAAAGCACTGACCAGTGAGCTGCAGAAGGAAAGCGCACTGAAACCGCTGCGGAGCCTGCGTGAACTGGATGCGGACCATGTGCTTCAGTTGACCGCCCGGTTACGCGAGCAGGAGATCGCCTTCCGCAAGGCCGTGAAAGCGATCGGGCGCGAAGCCTTGGATCTGCTTGCTGCTGATCGCATTCGGGAAGAAGATGTCGCGTATGGGAACAGAGGTATCCACAGCTACTTCCGCAAGCTGGCCAACTTCAACCAAGAGTGGGAGCCCGCGGGATCGAATGCCCGGAAAACGATCGAGAACGGAAAATGGCATTCCGCCAAGGCGGATGCACAGGCGAAGTCCGCGTTGGAACACCTTGCCCCACAACTGACCGAGCTGTTCAACAAGGCCGAGGAGCTCTGTGCACATGGGCATGCTTCATTCCTGCTGCGCCGTGCCGTGGGCCGCGAACTTCCCGCCGCTTTCGCCCTTCACGAACTGGACCGCCACCTGGAGCAACTGAAACAAGCGGACGCGGTCGCCTTCTTCAGCGACCTCACACGCAAAGTGGCGGCCGTGGTGCAGGAAGAACCCGTGCCCTTCATCTACGAGCGGATGGGTGAGCGCTACCGGCACTTCCTCATCGACGAGTTCCAGGACACCTCGTTAATGCAGTGGACCTGCCTGTTGCCGTTGATCGACAATGCGCTGGGCACCGGTGGCAGCGCACTGCTGGTAGGCGATGCCAAGCAGGCCATCTACCGCTGGCGCAATGGCGAAGTGCGGCTCTTCGTCGACCTCCCGAAGATCTTCGGACGGGGTGAAAGTGAGGCGGAGCTGGAACGCGAGCGCACCTTGCAACGGACCTTCGTGAAGCAGGAGCCGTTGGCCTTCAACCGGCGCTCTTCACCGGTCATCATCACGTTCAACAATGCGCTCTTTGGCGCGCTTGCAGAGAGCCTCGCTCCATCGCTCCGCAGTGTGTACCACGACCACGACCAAAAGACCGCCGGCGATCGGCCCGGACTGGTGGAACTGGAACGCCTGCCGAAGGACATCAAAGGGGCAGGAGGCCAGGAAGCCCAGCAGGCATTCGTACTTCAGCGCTTGCAGCAGGCCGTGGAAGATGGGCATCGCCCGGGCGATGTGGCCGTGCTGGTGCGCACCGGTACCCAAGGGCGCATGGTGGCAGAACACCTTCTACGCGAAGGCTATTCCGTGGTCTCTCCGGACGGATTGAAACTCGCCGGAGATGATGGCGTTGAGCTGCTCGTGGACCTCCTACGCTTCATGCACAACGGCGACCCGACCGCAGCAGCGCGTATCGTGCAACGGCGTGCGCGGCTTGCGGCCACGGCGGAACAAGAAGCAGCGACACCGTTCGCGACCGGCACCCGACTACCCGACCCCGCTGCCCAGGTGCGCAGCTGGTTGGAAGAGCACGGTATCACCACCATCCGTAGCACCTTCACCGAACTGCTCGGCAGGCTGTGTGCTGCGGTGCGTATAAAGCCGGCGGAAGAGGCACAGGTGCTCGCCTTCCTCGACGAGGCACATGCGTGGAGCACATTGCACGGACCTGACATCGGCGGATTCGTTGAGCATTGGGAAAGCGCGGGCGGTAAACGCGCTGTGGCACCACCGGCAAATGGACAGGCCGTGCAGATCATGACCGTACACAAGGCCAAGGGGTTGGAATTCCCCGTGGTGATCATGCCCGTGGGGAGCATGGCCACTCCCGGCAACCATACAGAACGCTTCTGGGTCGATCCACGCCCAACGATCCCCGAGCTGGAGCATGCATTGGTGCGTGACAGCAAACCCTTGCGCGAAACCGGCATCCGTGAGCTCATGGTGGAGCATGAGCTGCAGGACCTGGACCTGCTGAACATGCTCTATGTGGCCTTCACGCGCCCCGTGCACCGGTTGCATGTTCTGGTATCCGAACGTTCGAACGATGCGGTATCGCGCGGCGTGCTCTCCTACATCGACCAGCACGGCACCGATGGGAAGATCCTGTTGGGCGAACGATACAAGGCCAGCGAAAGAGCTGCTCAACACATGCAGGAAGAGCTCCGCGATGTGTCCACACCTGAAGGATCGCCGCGCCTTACCCTACGCTTGGAGAAACCCGACGAGTGGGATCCTGCCGACCCTGATCCTTTCCGTTCTTTCGGAGAGGCCGTACACGAAGTGATGGCACGCGTTGGTACTCGGGAGGAGCTTGACCCGGCCATGGAACTGGCCGTACAGAGCGGTAGGATCGACAGGCAGAAAGCACCCGCACTGAAGCAACGCCTGGCCGAACTGCTATCGGACGATCGTCTCGCGCCATGGTATGGCCACGGACTGGTTGTACGGAACGAAGCCACCATTATTGATCGTTCAGGCCGATCGCACCGGCCGGACCGCGTGGTTTTAGAGGGCGAACGCGTTCGTGTGCTGGACATCAAGACAGGTCATTCACGCCCCGAACACCACGAGCAAGTGCGGGGATATATGGACCTGTTGCGCGAACTGGGGCATGAGCATGTGGAAGGTGCGCTGCTTTATGTTCGCGACGGCACCCTTGAGAACGTGAACGCATGAGCATCCATTGGAAGGTCCGGTCTTTCGCAGAACTGAGCACCCTCGAACTGCATGACATCCTGCGCCTGCGGGTGGATGTGTTCGTGGTGGAACAGCAATGCCCCTATGCCGAAGTGGATGGCCAGGACCCGACCGCGCTGCATGTGATCGGCAGGGATGAACAAGGTGCGATCATCGTCTACGGACGCATTCTACAAGCAATGCCGGGAGAGGTCCCTCATCTTGGCCGCATCGTCATTCACCCGGACCACCGGGGCAAAGGCCTCGCACACGAGCTCATGGGCCGTATGCTCGAAGAGCTCCGATGGCGATATGGAAGTGACCGTTCCATGCTGGCGGCACAGGCCCACTTGGAGGGACTCTACGCGAAGCATGGCTATCGGCGAGTGGGCGAACCGTACGTTTGGGACGGCATCCCGCATGTGGACATGGAACGTTCCGGCGGAGAAGGATAGACCTCTAACGCAGCAGGGTGAAGTGGCCGGTGTACTCGGTCCGAAAGGCGCCGAACACGGCCAGTCGGATGGTGTAGTTGTACACACCTTGCGGGTAGCCCGCGCCATCCCAAGCTGCCTTCGGATCCGTGGAACTGAACACCAACTGTCCCCATCGATCGAACACCACCAGATCGTATAGCCGCGCACCTCGTACTGACGGTGCCCACAGGTCGTTCAAGCCATCTCCATCCGGAGTGAACGCGTTCGGCACGTAGATCAAGTGATCGCTCACAGTGACGGTGCGTGTGGTGATATCGGTGCAACCCTCGCCGGAAACCACGGTCTGGGTGATCACAAATTGGCCGCCATCCGTGAACTCGTAGCTGAACGAAGGGGTGCTGGTGACGAGGTCCTGCACGGTATACTCAAGTTCTGTGGCCGAAGCGGAGTAGTCGATGATCTCCACCACCGGGTTCATCAGGCTCACTTCCGTGGGCAATGCCGTGAAAGCCGCGACCGGATTGGGGAATATCTCCGCGGCACCGGGACGCGTAAGTGTTACCGTGGCAATGCACCCGCTGTCAGTTGAGACTGTCAATGTCACCGGGTAGAGGCCAGGCTCGGCGAACGAATGGATGAACGTACTGTCCTGCCAGGTGGTCCCATCGCCGATGTTCCATTGCAATTGAAGGGGTGTCCAAGCCGTGGCAAGACTGGTGAACACAAGCTCTTCTCCCACACATCCGTTCGGGTCGTTCACGAATTCCACCACGGGACGCGGGAACACCACCACTGAATCCGTGTAGGAATCCGTACACCCGTTCTCTTCCGCGAACAGCGTGACAGCATGCACACCCGGCTCAGAATAACCGACATTCACCGCAGCTCCAGTTCCGTTCGGAACGGATGCGAACGGTCCTAGATCCCAATTGAATACCGCATCGGCACCGAACACACCTTCCGCAACAAGCGCGGCGGTCTCATCGGGGCAGCGGATATCCGGTCGATCGAAGGAGACATCGAGCACCGGGAATACGCTGAACACGCTCGTGCTGGTATCGGCGCACGGCCAGCCTGGATTGGCGATCAGCGTGACCGTGTACAGACCTGGTGTCGTGTAGGTCCATTGCGGCGAGGCTTCGGAGGAGGTATCGGCCAATGTCGAGGCATCACCGAAATCCCAGAGCCAGAACGTGCCATTCACGCTCTGATGTTCGAAGTTCTGTGTAAGACCTGAACAGAGATCATCCTGGTCCTGGATCGAGGAGATGACCGTCACATCGCAGACCACGACCTTGAACATGAAGTCGCGGCGCACGGTGCTGAGCAGCGTGCCACTGCGATACTCGGACACGCACACGCCCACGGTGAAGGCACCCTGAAGGGTGGGATGCACATTGATGATGCCGGTGGCCGCGTCGATGGTTATAGGCGGGGCGGAATTGATCGGCGAGGTCGCTGAATAGCCTGCCGCGAAATTGACCAGCGGATATGGCGGGGCCGATGGTGGCTGTGGCATGGGCTGAATGGCATCGCCGCCCTGGTAGGGCGCACAGAGCGAATACACCAACTCATCACCATCGGGATCGGTGGCCGATTGATCGATCACCATATCGCGCCCAAGACAAAGTGCCACCGGTGGATACTCGTTGAACCGGGGACTGCTGTTCACCGCGTTCGGCGGTGCCGGCACCTGAATGGTGCAGGTAAGGCCTTGCTGTCCCTGCAGGTTGGTCAGTGCTGGTGTGCGACAGCAGCGTTGATAGGAGATCACATAGCCTCCATTTATCGGAGGAAGGTTCAGGATGGCCTCATAGCGTGTGGTAGCCACGCAGACCTCGGGAGGTGTGGATAGGCACGGGTCATCCAGGTCAACGGGAACAAGGGTCTCACCGGGATCCGAAATGTCCTGCGTGAATAACAGCACCCCTGCTGAGTTGAACACACCCAATTGGGCCGAGAAGTCGAAGCCAGTTCCGTTCTGGTTGTCAGGGCCGCAATCGCGGTACAGATCAAGCGTGACGCGGTACTGGTTGCCGCTGATGTGCTCGTAATACATCTCGCCACCAATGATGTGCGTGGCGCTGGCCGGGACCACCGCAATGAACACCAACAAGAGCAATAGGCTACGCATACGCCGGGCTTGATGACCTGAAGGTAGGTGTTCGTTCGGAGCCATCGTTGTTGGTACGAGGAACGGGGTCAGCGCAACAGGGTGAGGTGACCTGCGTAGTCCCTGCCATCCTTCAACACCAGCACATAGTAGTATGTTCCATCGGGCACATCACCACCATTCCATTGGTTCCGGTAATTGCGCGTGTTGTACACCACCGTGCCCCAGCGGTTGTAGATGGTCAGTTCGTTATCGTAGTACCCGATGTTCGTGATATCGAAGGTCTCGTTCTCTCCATCGCCATTCGGGCTGAATACGTTCGGGATATCGATCTCGCCGGCCACGACCACATAAACCATAGTGTAGGTTGAAACACAACCTGCGCTGGTTACGAGGGTCAATGTCACCGTGTAGGTGCCCGGTAGCCAGTCCTCTGCTTGAAGGCTATAGCCTGGAGCCTCTACCGGCACACCGTTCACGGTCCAGGTGCGCGAAATAATTGCGGCGCCGTTGGTCTGCGATGCATCTATGAAGGAGAAAGGAACGCCCACCAGCTGCGGCGATGCAGGGAGCACGGTGAACAAAGCCTCGGGTTCTGGACTCACGACCACCGTACCGGATGCCGAACCGAAACAGCCGTTGTCATTCACGATGAGCGTGACGTTCTGCGGGTTTCCAGCGGTGTAGAACACAGTTACTGGAGAACCGGTGGCCGTGGAAGGTTCTGCGGAATTCCCCAGCACCCAATTGAAGGTGGCATCGGGCCCATATTCGCCGTCCGCCTGCAACACCACGGTGGTATCCCCACATGCAGGTGCTGGCGGAACAAAGTCCGGTAGCGGTGCATTGAAAGCTTGGAACTGCACCACGGCCGTGTCCGCACAGATCTCGCCTGGCGCTGCGATGACCGTGACCGAGTAGATCCCAGGCTCTGAGTAGGTCCAGGACGGAGCGAATAACGCTGAGGTGTCCGCATCAGTCGTAGGATCGCCGAAATCCCAGGACCAGGCTTGTGCTCCGCTGCTGTTATTGCCGAACTGGAACCCGAATCCTGAACAGAACTGCACCTGTGGCTGAATTCCTGCGCTGACCACGGCATCACAAGGTACCACACTGAACATCAGGTCACGACGTGAAGTGGAAAGCACGACCCCATCGCGCACCTCCTGCACACATACGGCCACCACGAAGCTGCCGATCAAGGTGGGTGTCATGGTCAGAACACCGGTCACTGGATCGATCTGGATGGCCGGGTCGGAATCGATGGGATAGCCCGCCGAATAACCGGTGCCCCAAGGAAGAGGCATGTAAGGCGGAGCGCTGGGGGGTACCGGCTGCGGCGCCAGGGTCGTTCCCCCATTGTAGGGCGTGCAGAGGCTGTAGGTCAACTGATCACCATCCGGATCAGTGGCGGAGTGATCGAACACAAGCGGTGCTCCAAGGCATAGAGCGACCGGAGGCACCTCATTAAAGCGTGGCGAGCTATTGTTGGAATATGGAATGCCTGGCACTTCAACCGTGCAGGTAAGCCCTAGGTCGCCCGGGTTCGGGAGGTTAACGATCTCATCGGTCCTACAGCAACGCTGATACGCCAAAATATACCCATCGGGCCGTCCAGGCAGTGTGAATATACCCGTGTAGGAAGCGGTCTCCACACATATATCGGGTGGAAGCGTGAGGCACGGACTATCAAGCGTAATGGGCACCAAGGACCCACCGGGGAAGGGCAGGCTTTCCTGGAACTGGAACTCACCCAGACCTGAGAACACACCAATAACGGCGTTCGGATCAAAGGGGATACCGCTGCAATCGCGGTAAAGCGTGAGTGTCACTTGATACTGATCCCCACCCAAATGATCATAATAGATCTCCCCACCAATGATGTGCGTAGCCCAGCATCCGAGGCTCATGAACGAGCCTACAAGCAGGGAGAGTGAACGATTCAGCATGGTATAATGACCGGAGTGATCGCCTCCGCGTTGCCCCAAGGTAGCTCAAGACCGGTAGACGGCATCCCAATCCGCCTGTTCCACCACTTCGTACACCCCTTTTCCCCCGGCCAACATCTCCTGAATGCGCACCAGTTCGGGATACATGGTGGCCACAACGGCATGGGACAACCACCGCGACCCTACCCGCTGTAGCTCAGTGAACCGATCGGGTCCTTCAATGCGGTAATAGTGCCGTCCGTCGGCCATCCGCCGGTACTGCGGCCATGTGCTTTCCACAGGTTCAGCCCTTGCTCCGTTATCTTCAGCCCTCTTGCTCATGAACTCTTTCCTCGACCGCCTCGCAAAAGCCCTGTTGGAACGCCATGGACCTCGACTTGCCGAGGTTGCCGTGGTGTTACCCGGACAGCGCGCAGGCATGCACCTGCGAAAATACCTCGCCCAGCACACCGGACACGCCCTTTGGAGCCCCGAAGTGTTGGACATGGGCGGCTGGATGCAACGGTACACCGGCCTCAAGCAGCTGCCCACCATGGATGGCCTGTTGCTCCTGTACGAGGCGCACCGTGAATTGGCGGGCGAACGTGCTGAGTCGCTGGACTCCTTCCTGCAATGGGCACCCATCGCCCTGCGTGATATGAGCGAGGCCGATGCCCACCTGCTCGATCTGGACGACCTGTATCGCGACCTCAGGGCCTACCACAACATCGACCAGTGGAGCTTCACGTTGGGCAAGGACCTAAGCGCAGGGCAGCAACGCGCACTGGATCACTGGCAAGCCACGGGCGAACTGCACCGGAAGCTCAGCGAGATGATGGCGGCGCGTTCGCTCGGCACCTCCGGATGGATATCCCGGCAGGCCGCCACCCGACCGCTGCCTACCCCATTGCCTTGGGCCTGCACTTGGTTCGCCGGCCTCAATGCGCTGGACCCCGCATCCACAACGCTCATCCGGAAGTTGGCCGGAGTGAACGCGGCCGTGCTGGCATGGGACAGCGACCACTATTACCAGGATGACCCGAAACACGAGGCCGGGCGCTTCCTGCGCAGGTCCATGAACGACCTTGGCCCGGGCGTGCTGCCGCCGATCGATGACCTGCGCACCAGGGAACGCAGCATCCGCGCGGTGATGGTACCCGACCGGATCACCCAGGCCCGCTTTGCCGCACAGGAACTGAAGGCGCTTGATGAGGCCACCCGCGCTCGCACGGCCGTGGTGCTCGCTGATGAGGACCTGCTGATCCCCTTGCTGGAAGCCCTGCCCAATGATATCGGTCCGGTGAACGTGACCATGGGACTCCCTACCACAGTGCTGCCGATCAGCGCGTTGGCGAACTCTTTCCTCCACCTGCACATGTATCAGGAAGGCGGGGCATACCGGGTGGAGGATGTGCGCCGGTTATTGCTGCACACCTTCCTGCATCGCGGCATGGCCAGCCAAAAAACGTTGGAGGCCCTAATGGCCATGCAGCGACCGCGTGTTCGGCAGGCAACACTGCTTGCGCTGTTCACTGAGCATGGTCTTGGCACAGACCCCGATATGGAACAGGCCCTTGCGCCCATGGAGAGTGCGGCAGATGTTCCGGCCCGCGTTGTGGCCCTGTTGCAATGGGTGCGCAAATTGCGTGGCCACGACCCACTGATCGAGGAACAGTTGTTCCGCATGGCCCGCATGCAGCACAGGCTGGACCAAGCCTTGGAGCGCACCGGTGCCACAACCATGGACGTCCGCGCCTATTGCCGGGCGCGTGAGCGTCTGCTGCGTGAGGAACGCGTCGGCTTCTTCGGCGAAGCGCTGGAGGGTGCTCAGGTGATGGGCTTTCTGGAGACCCGTTCCGTGGAGTTGGGGCGCATCATCCTGCTCGGTGCCAACGAAGGCACGCTGCCCCGTTCATCCACACAACAGAGCTTCATTCCTTTTGAGGTGCGGCGGGCCTATCACCTGCCATTGCGTGCCGATACGGAGGCCATTACCGCTTACCATACCTATCGGTTGCTGCACGGCTGCGGTGAGCTGGTCGCTGTCTCGGACCAAGGCGGCGCTACGGAAGGCGACAGGCCATCGCGTTTCATTGCCCAATGGCAGCATGAACTGGTGCCCGTCTCCAAGACCACCGTCCTGGAAGAACAGGTGCCCGTGCATTTCGCCATGCGCAACTCCCCGAAACTGCAAGTGCATAAGGATGCCGCTGTGCTGGAGCGATTGAAGGTCATGGCCGAACGGGGATTCTCCCCTTCTGCATTGGGCACCTGGCTGCGCTGTCCGCTGGACTTCTACTTCACGCAGGTCTTACGCATACAACCACCCGACGAGGTTGACCACAAGCTGGGCAGCGATGTGCTTGGCGAAGCCGTGCATGGCGTTCTGCAGGACCTATTGACACAGCGATTGAATACCGAGCTCGACCCCGGCGAAATGCGTGCTTGGGCGGATAGCGTAAAACCGATGCTGGTCGCCCGTCTCGGAAAGGACTTCGCTGCCGAGGTCGTGGACCGCGGTCACTTCCGCCTGCGCATTGAAATGGCCGCTGCCGCCACGGCCGAGTTCCTGCGCAATGAAGCCGACCTCATTGCCGAGGGGACCCGGATCGTGCCCCTGGCCGTGGAAGCGGACCTCGGTGCTGCCTTACCCGATGGCACACGTTTTCGCGGACGTTGTGACCGCATTGAGCGACGGAACGGCGTGGTGCACATCCTGGACATCAAAACTGGCTCGGTGCAGGAAAAGGACCTGAAACTGAAAAACCTGGATCGTACTGAATTGGCGGCTGAACAACGGTACGCGCTTCAGCTGCTGACCTATGCATGGCTCTATCTCATGGAGCACCCCGATGTGCCCAGTGTGAAGGCCGGTATCCTACCGCTGCAAAAGGCCTCCCAGGCCGAGGGCACCTTCCTGCATATCGGCAATAGCGACGTCATCGAACGCTCCCAAATGCCCGAGCTAACGGCACTGCTCGAACAGCTGGTCGAAGAACTGCGGAACACGGAGATCCCCTTCATGCACGATAGTGACAGCCGCTATTGCACCTGCTGCGTGGCTTAAAAATGAACAAGGGAGGCCGAAGCCTCCCTTGTGATCAACTATCCGCACCAGACCTACTTATAGACCACCTTGTGCGTGGTGATCTGTTCGCCACGTTTAATGCGCAGGTAGTAGGCACCCGTGCTCATGCTCGTAAGGTCCATCTCCTTGCGGAAATTGCCTTCAAAGCCTGTGCGGCTCTCAGTGTAAACCGCTTGGCCCAAGCTGTTCAGCACCTCCACGGTAAGGTCGGTGGGACCTGCGACCGTGAAGCTGAAGGTAAACTGGCCATTGTTCGGGTTCGGCTGGATCAGCACGCCGTTGTCCTCATCGGCTGAGGTCATGCTCTTGAAAATGACGCCGGTGCGGTCCGCACCACCCAAGGCCACGTAGTAGTTGGCGTTGTTCGCGGCTTCGTTCGTGAAGGCATCATTCACCAGCTCGAAATCAGCCTTGCCTGTGACCGGGATGGTCGCGATAACGATCTCCTCACCAGCGCGCCACCGTGCACTGTGAGCGGCCAATGCGGACATGCCGAAACCAGCATACACCTGATAATTGGTGGAGCCGGACTCGCGCACATTGCCTGAGCGGATGATGGGAATGTACTGGCGGGCGGGATCTTCCTGGACCATGTCTCCCAACGTGGCACCCGTGCTGCGGTCCCAACGGATGGTAAAGACCAGCGACGAGAAGATCCCGTCGAAATCAGCCTCAGGGCGAACGCGTACTTCCAGATTACCACCGGCACGGTAAAGGCCGATGTCCACTCGGCCCTGGGCCAAGATGCTGGGAACGAACGCCACCAACGCCAATGCGCTGGCCAGAACGATGCGGGTCAATTGTTGCTTCATGACGGGGAACGGGAAGGATGGTTCTTCTGGTAACGAGTGCAAGTTAGATCGTTCCGGATCGATGGACAAGCCCCGGAAGAAAGTAACCGGGGAGTCCTACTAAAACCGAACAGGGGTCCTGTTGAGGGACCCCTGCGCGGTAACCTGCAAGGAAAATGGAACCAGCCAAGGCCAGGAAGATCGGCCCTGGTATATGCAAGACGGGGCCCCCGTCTGAGGGTTGCCACCTCCTCGAAAAAAAAATCAGGCAACGAACTTGTACCCTACCCCCCGTACCGAATGGAAATGCCTTGGGGTGCGTGGATCGGGTTCGAAATACTTGCGGAACGCCACAATGAAATTATCCACTGTACGCGTGGTGGGGAACACGTTGTACCCCCAGACCTTCTGCAGGATCTCCTCCCGGCTCACCACATCACCGGCCCGCTCGATCAGCAGCCGGAGCAACATCATTTCCCGCTGGCTCAGGGTCCGCCGTTCGCCGTCCTGACCCACCACCTCGTACTTGGAGAAATCCACGTGGTTACCCCCAAAGTCGAAATTGGTGATCACGGCGGCGGTGACGCCCTTGGCGCTGCGTTGGATCAGGTTGGCAATGCGCAACAGCAGTTCCGCCAGATCGTAAGGC
Source organism: Flavobacteriales bacterium (assembly GCA_016788295.1). Taxonomy (GTDB): domain Bacteria; phylum Bacteroidota; class Bacteroidia; order Flavobacteriales_F; family PHOS-HE28; genus PHOS-HE28. The sequence goes on along the minus strand of JAEUSY010000042.1, from coordinate 60,182 downwards.
TTGGAAACATGATCATCACCCGCCTTCAGCCCGCGCAAGCGGTCGGCCGGGGTATTGCGGGCCGTCAGGAACAATACCGGTGTGGCATCCCCTTCCAACCGTATGGTCTCCACCACCGTGAATCCGTCCATACCGGGCAACATCACATCCATGAGGACAAGATCGAAACGCGCACCCCGAAGCCGTTCAAGCGCATCGGGACCGGTAACGGCCGTGGTCACGGAGTAGCCCTCCAATTCCAGGTTCAACTTCAACGTGTTGCGCAGTGGGGCCTCGTCCTCCACCAGCAACACTCTGTACTTAGGCCGTTCGGCTTCCATGTGCACAAAGATGGGGCACGGTAACTTTGTCGCCATGCAATTCACCGCCCAACACGCGGAGCGGGCCAATGCCCTTCGCGAAGGAACGTTGGTGGCCCATTTGGGCATAACCTACCATGTGGACGAACTAGGACGTTTCTGTGCCACCATGCCCGTTGACCAGCGCACACACCAGCCCATGGGCCTGCTGCACGGCGGTGCCACGGCCGCTCTGGCGGAATCCTTGGGAAGCATGGCATCGGCACTGATCGTGGACCTGAACACACAGGGCGTGGTAGGCATCGAGGTGAACGCCAACCACTTGAAGGGTGTTCGTTCAGGCACGGTTACCGCTACGGGGACATTGGTTCACCATGGCCGCACAACCCATGTTTGGAACATCGATGTGCGCAATGAGGCAGGCGAGCTGTGCGCCGTGTGCCGCTTGACGAACCTGGTGATACCCCGGCGCTGACCATGGCCCTGCCACTGGAAGCCGTGCGAACATGCCTCGAGCGCGGCCTCACGTTCGTTGCATTCCGTTGGAAAGGACGCACGCGGCTTTGGATCCAGCACAAGCCCACATTAACTCCGATCGAGCACGGGTCCTTGAATGGTTTACGGGACCGGTTCGTGATCGCGCCGTTCCATAACGAGGAAAGGCACTTATGGGCACTTCGCCCGGACCTGCGCTTGGACCTGGATGACAACGAAATGGACACAGCAGGACTACAGACCTGCCAAGGTGCGGCCCTACCACAGCGCGAAGTAAACCTGCACTGGGACCAGGCCGGGCATGCACAGGCCATTGCCGATGCCAAGGACGGGTTTGCCAGCGGCACGCTCCATAAGGTGGTGTTGGCACGGACATTACCCCTGGCATTCCACTCCTCCCGGATCCCCGAGCTGTTCTTATCTGCCTTGCAGGAAATGCCGAACGCTTTCGTTTGCCTGTTCAATGGTCCTGAGCATGGGACATGGTTGGGAGCCTCACCCGAACGCTTGATACATGCCACAGGCAACCATGTTCAGGTGGATGCCATCGCTGGAACCATGCCCTCCTCATTGGCACCAGCACATGCCAAGGACTGGGGAGCGAAGGAGCGCGATGAACAGCAATGGGTCACTACTGCGATCGAAGAGACCTTCATTTCCGCAGGCCTGACCGAAGTGACGGCTGAAGGTCCCGCAGTGCTGAAGGCCGGGCCAGTAGCGCACCTTCACACCACACTAACCGCACGAACGAGGACCGGACAATTGGGGCCGCTCGTGAACGCCCTACACCCCACACCTGCCGTCTGTGGCACGCCGCGTGCCGAGGCCAAGCAGTTCATACTCTCGCACGAACCAAGGGATCGCGGGCTCTATGCCGGATTCTGGGGACCTTGGATGGTGGATGGTGAGACCGAACTCTTCGTGAACATCCGCTGTTCACACGCCAGCAACGACCAGCTTGTGTTGTTCGTGGGTGGTGGAATAACCAGTGGCAGTAGTGCCACGCACGAATGGCAGGAGACCGAGCACAAGGCGCGCACCTGGACACGGATCATCGAAGCGTTGCCGAGCCGGATATCTTAGCCCCGCCCGCGCCACTACTGCGTTCCGCACATGCCCACGAGCGATCACTTTTCAGCCGCCGAACTGGCCAGGCTTTGTTTCGAGAAAGGCATCCGACATGCCGTCATCAGTCCCGGTTCGCGCAGTGCACCCTTGGTGATCGCGTTCAACGCCGTGGAGGGCATGAACTGCATGCAGGTGATCGACGAGCGCAGCGCTGCCTTCTTCGCCATGGGCATGGCCCAGCAGCTGCACGCCCCCGTGGCCCTGATCTGCACCAGTGGCAGCGCTGTGCTGAACTACGGGCCGGCCATTGCCGAAGCCTATTACCAGCGCATCCCCTTGCTGGTGATAACGGCCGACCGGCCAGAGGAATGGGTGGACCAGGGCGAAGGGCAGGCCATTCGACAGCAGGGTGTATTGGCCATGCACATGCGACGCAGTGTGCAATTGCCGCGGTTGCTCGGCGACGACCTGGCCCGCTGGCACTGCAGCCGCTTGATCAATGAGGCCATTGATGCCACGCTGCTGCCCGTGGCCGGACCGGTGCATGTGAACATCCCCTTTGCAGAACCACTGTACGGAAAACAGGAAGCACACGAAGGCCAGGGACGGAGTATCGCACAGGTGCTGACCGAATCGTTCATCCTGCCCGAACATGCCCGCTGGCTTATCCACCAGCTTTCCACCACACGCAAGGTGCTGGTGCTGGCCGGGCAGGGCGTGTGGAGCAAAGGCCTCCAACAACAACTGGTGCACCTGGCCAAGCTGCCGCAGTTCGCCGTGCTGACTGAGGCTACTTCCAACCTGCACGACAACGTCTTCATCAGCTGCATCGATCGCGTGATCGAGGCCGTGCCCGTTCCTCCTGATCCTGTCCCCGGCGAAGATGCTGGAGCGGCACGTGGAACGGAGTTCGTGCCGGACATCCTGATCACCTTCGGTGGTGCCGTAGTGAGCAAGCGCGTGAAGACACTGCTGCGGAAATGGCGCACCGCACAGCATTGGCATGTGGACGTGGGTCAGCGCCACTTCGATACCTACCAGAGCCTTACACACGACATTGCTGTGAGCCCCGAGATCTTCTTCGCGCAGATCACGCCGCAGGTGCAGGCCACCGAGAGCACCTACTCCGCCCTATGGCAGCAGGTGGACCGCAACACCACCACCAAGCACCACGGGCTGCTGAACGAGGCGCCCTACTGCGACCTGACCGTGTTCGAGCAATTGCTACAGCGCATACCGGCGGGAAGCGACGTACATCTGGCCAACAGCACCCCTGCCCGTTACGTGCAGCTCTTCGCGCGCGGACAGGGCCTACAGTTCTTCAGCAACCGTGGCACCAGCGGTATTGATGGTTGCACCAGCACCGCTGTTGGTGCGGCCCATGCCACCCAACGACCAACCACACTGATCACCGGCGATGTGGCGTTCCTCTACGACAGTAATGCGTTCTGGAACGCGCATCTCAGTCCGCATCTGCGTGTGATCGTGATGGACAACGGTGGCGGCAACATCTTCCGCTACATCGAAGGTCCGGACAGCGACCCGGCCTTGTTAAAGTGGTTCGATTCGCCCCACGGTCGCGACCCTTTGACCTTGGCACGCAGCTATGGACTGCCTTGCTATGAGGCCTTCGACATGGTCTCGCTCAAAAATGCGTTGGAACTGCTGTATGAACCGCACGACACCACCGCTGTCCTGGTGGTGCGCACCGATGCGGAACTGAGCCCGAAGGTGCTGCGCAACTACTTCCGTGCACTGCGTCCAACTCCGTGAACCAACTAACGCCTGCTCATGCAACGCTTTCTGCTGATCCTGTCCTTCATTGTAGCCACCGCGCTGGATGCCACCGCAGGTTCTGGCACGGCCACGCTCACCTGTCGTTCCGCATCGGGGCGAACGGTCTTTAAGGCCAAGTTGCAGGACATTTACGGGATGTTCGAAGGCGGCACCCTGATCATCGACAAAGACTCGGTGACCTTCCCGCCGCAGGATGGCAACATCGAACACCATGCGATCTGGGACCCGAAGAACGGCGTGTTCACGCTCTCCTACCTGAAGCCGGGAATGAAGGACTTCCAGTTCATTCGCTTCTGGTCCATTCCCTCCACGTTCAAGGTCGTGAACGGCGACCGCAGCGCTGGTGCAGTATACGAGTTCGAAGCCTACATTGAGGCCACGGAACCAAGACCCGACAAGGGGCACGCCACATCCACCATCCGCCTGCTATGCACGCTGACCTACCGCATTTGAGCCAAGAGCTGGCGATCCGCGCATGAACCCCTGGATACAAGCCTTCCGCCTGCGGACCTTACCATTAGCGGTGAGCAGCATCATCGTTGGCAGTGCACTGGCCGTTCCGTATGATCGGATAAGTGCTACCATCACCTTTCGAGAGGAGGTGCTCGCACTTGCGCTGCTCACAGCGATCCTTCTTCAGATCCTGAGCAACTTGGCCAATGACCTTGGCGACCATCAACACGGCACGGACAACGACAATCGCGTTGGTCCGAAGCGCGCCGTGCAGAGCGGTGCCATTTCGCCTGCGGCCATGAAGCGCGCGATGATCATCTGTGGTGCGCTGGCCTTCGCATCGGGCGCAGCGCTCATAGTTGTTGCCTTAGGGTTCCGACTGATGACGCTCCTGTTCCTACTCACAGGCCTGCTCGCCATCGGCGCTGCCGTGAAATACACCTTCGGGAAGAACCCCTATGGTTACGTCGGCCTGGGCGATGTTAGCGTGTTCCTCTTCTTCGGCATCGTGGGGGTGATGGGCACCCACTACCTGCATGCGCGCTACATTGACTGGCTCCACTTGATGCCCGCCACCGCATTCGGTCTGTTGAGCGCGGCTGTGCTCAACGTGAACAACATGCGCGACATCCGGAATGATAAAGCCAGTGGTAAGATCACACTCCCCGTTCGCATGGGTTTCGATACGGCCAAAGGCTACCACGGGCTGCTGGTGATCGGTGGACTGGCCTGCCTGATGATCTACACCTCCATCGCCTTCCGTGGCATGTCGCAATGGGGCTTCCTGGTAACCGCTCCGGCATTGGCCTCGCATCTGAAGACCGTGATGGGCACCTTCGACCCGGCAGCGCTGGACCCACAGCTCAAGAAACTGGCGCTGGGTACATTCGCCACAGCACTGGCCTTCTCCATCGGCTTCGTGCTGGCCTGAATGATCAACGCACGTTGGACCGAGCATACCCTTCAACCCCACTTTGAACTGGGGACCAGCAAAGGCACCATCACCGCACGCCAAGTGTGGTACCTGATCGCCTGGGACGATGATCGGCCAGGCATCCAAGGCATCGGCGAAGCAGCGCTCTTCCCCGGTCACAGCAAGGAGTACCCGGCCGATGTGCGGACCAAATTGCTGGAACTTTGCGCCAACACCAGCGATTGGAAAGCGCGCCTCACCGGAGACCTTGTGGACGTACCCAGTGTGCGCTTCGCAGTGGAACAGTGCCTGCGCGATCTGGAGGTGAGCGGCACCAAAGTGCTCTTTCCTTCCACCTTCACATTGGGGAAGGAAGGCATCCCCATCAATGGGCTGGTCTGGATGGGCGACAAGGAGACCATGCGGGAACGCATCAGGCAACAGATCGACGCGGGGAACACCTGCGTGAAAATGAAGATCGGCGCCATCGGCCTGGAGGACGAGCTGGAACTGCTGCACGCCGTGCGCAAGGAATACAGCGCCACCGACCTTACCCTACGCGTGGATGCGAACGGCGCCTTTGATGCGCGGAACGTGGGCACCGTGTTGGACCGATTGGCCGAACTGGAGGTGCACAGCATTGAACAACCCGTGGCACCCGGACTTTATGAAGTGATGGCCGACCTGTGCGCCAACACACCGGTGCCCATCGCACTGGATGAGGATCTCATCGGCTTGAACCGCGCCGACCTGAAACGCGATCTGCTTGACCACGTGCGACCTCAGTACATCGTGATCAAGCCCAGCCTGGTGGGCGGTTGGGAGGCCACGCGCGAATGGATCGACCTGGCCACGGCGCGCAACATCGGCTGGTGGATCACCTCGGCGTTGGAGAGCAGCATCGGATTGAACGCCATCGCGCAATTCACCGCAACGCTGAACGTGACCATGCCACAAGGGCTGGGCACGGGCAAGGTGTACGCGAACAACATCACATCGCCCCTGCTCGCCGAAGGCGGCATGCTCAACTATCGTCCGGAAGTGGCATGGGACCTTTCGCGCTTCGAACAAGAACGCCGATGAGCACTTCCCCTGCATGGAACCGGCTCACCATTGATGGACGCACACTGCAGGGCGCCGAACTGATGGCCTTTGCCGGAGCGCTCAAAGAGCAGGACGACACTGCGGAATGGAGCGCACCATTGTCGCAACTGATCATGGAACTGGCGGGCCATAGGCGGCCGTTGCTCATGCACACCAGTGGCACTACTGGTGCACCAAAGCCAATTCGTATCGGCAGGCGGGACCTGAAAGCAAGTGCCAGGCTTACTGCAAGGACCTTCGACCTGAAGCCCGGCGACCGCGCGCTGCTCTGCCTGCCTTGTGACTTCGTTGCGGGCAAGCTGATGGTGGTGCGCGCCATGGTGCTCGGCCTTGACCTCCACTTGGTGGACCCACGTGGTAGCGTGCTGAACAACTTGCGTACGATGGACCGGTTCCGCTTTGCGGCCATGGTACCCTTGCAACTGCATCGCGCGTTGCAGGAGAACCGTTCGCGCGTGGAGGAACGGTTCGACACCATCCTGCTGGGTGGCGGGCCGGCGAGCGATACCCTTATCGACGAACTGCAACAATTGCGTACCAAGGTTTACCAAGGCTATGGCAGCACCGAGACCGTAACACACGTGGCCATGCGTCGCTTGAACGGCCCTAGCCGACAGACCGCGTTCCATGCCATCGGCGATGTGCATTTCGGACGTGATCCACGGGGTTGCCTGGTGGTCTACACGCCGCACCTCTCCACCGAACAGCACGTCACCAACGATCTGGTGGAACTATTGGACGACCAGCATTTCAATTGGCTGGGCCGGTTCGACAATGTGATCCTGAGCGGTGGCAAGAAGATCTTCCCTGAACAGCTTGAAGCACGCACGGCCGGTCTTATCCCCTATCCGCACTACTTCACCGGCGTACATGACGACGTGCTGGGCCAGGCCGTAATGCTGGTGCTGGAGACCGAACTGCCGCAGAACGAAGTGCTGCCCGAAGTGCTGGACAAGCTGATGACGATCCTGCATCCGCACGAGCTACCCCGCAGGGTGCAGGCTTTGCGGCGCATCCAGCGCACCAGCGGCGGAAAGATCATCCGCGGCTGAGATCACTTCATGTTGTTGGCGGCCTCCTTGTCCAAGGCATCCTCCTCGCCTTCGTCGAACGGCTTGGCGGCCACGTAGGTGCGCCAGCGATCCAGCACCACCTGCATATCCGCTGGTAGCGGGCTCTCGAAGTGCATGCGCACCCCGGAGATGGGATGGTCGATGTCCAGCGTGCGGGCATGCAGCGCCTGACGCGGCAGCGAACGGAAACAATTCTCTACGAACTGCCTGTACTTGGTGAAGGTTGTCCCCTTCAGCACACGATCACCGCCATAGGCCGCATCGTTGAACAAGGGGTGGCCGGTCCACTGCATGTGCACGCGGATCTGGTGGGTGCGACCGGTCTCCAGCTTGCATTCCACCAGCGACACGTAGCGGAATCGCTCCAGCACGCGCCACCGCGTCAAAGCAGGCTTGCCTTGATCACCCTCGGAGAAAACGGACTGCACGGTACGGTCACGCACACTGCGGCCGATGTGACCTTCAATGACACCCTCATCCTCCGCAAAGTCGCCCCAGACCAGTGCATTATACCGCCTGTCGCTGGTACGATCGAAGAACTGGCGAGCGAGATGCGTGAGGGCCTCTTCGGTCTTGCCCACCACCATCACACCGCTGGTATCCTTGTCCAATCGGTGCACCAGACCCGGGCGCGGTATCTCTGCACCGGGCGTTGAGGGCAGCTTGCCGAAGTGGAACAGCAGCGCGTTCACCAAGGTGCCCGTCCAGTTGCCATGACCGGGATGTACCACCAGCCCGGCCTGCTTGTCGATCACCAGGATGTGCTCATCCTCGTACAGGATGTTCAGCGGAATGTCCTCCGCCACCAGCTCCATCTCACGCTGAGGGTAGGGCAGCACGATGCTGATCTCATCGCCGGGCTTCACCTTCTGGCTGGGCTTGGCCGCCTTGCCGTTCACCAGCACATTACCGGCCTTGGCAGCGACCTGGATCCGGTTGCGCGATGTGTTCGCCAACCGATCGAAAAGGAACTTGTCCAGTCGGATCAGCGACTGTTTGGGGTCGCAGACAATTCGATGGTGCTCATAAAGCTCCTGTTCCTCGATCAGGCTATCGGTCTCTTCGTTGGTCATCAGCGCTGAATGAGTAGCTTTTCCTGGGCAACAACAGACCCCGAGGCATCGAGCACACGCACGATATGCAGGCCTGTAGCAAGGCCAGTACTTGGGACCGGTGCTCCTGAGCGGTAAGGTGTGCGCAACACTTTGCGACCCAGGGCGTCGAGCACTACCACATTACCTGTGACCAGGTCTCCGTTGGTGCGTATCATGAAATGCTCGTCAGCCGGGTTCGGATACAGGAACATCTCTTGCTCCTGCACGGGCTCTTCAACACCTGCGAAGGGGTCCACAGCGGCAACGAACACCGGCCGCATCATCAACGATCCACTGAACGAGGTGTTGGTGAACGACCCCGTGGTGCGGTAGAAAATACGGCTCGCGTTGTTGCGGTTGCGATCGAAACCCAGGTTCATCACCACATCGTTGGTCTGTGTCCAACCAATGTAGATGGTGCCTTCCACGTAGATGGTGGAATCCAAGGGATACTCAACAAAACGATCTAGGCCATCCTCCTTGTACTGAGGCGCCGAGAACGAGAAGTTCTGGTGTTGGATCACTTCCGGTGACAGGCCCTTCCAGATGGTAATGAGGAAAGAGCCCTGTACAGGCGATGCACTGGGCGGTGGGTTCAGCGAAGGACTGAAGTACATGCGTATGGCGCGCAGCGAGTCGCCCTGCGCCAGATCGAAACGGTAAGCAAGTTTGCCGCCGGCACTGTTCAGGCCATAGGTCTGTTCCGCCGACCCATCATCGTATGCATAGTAGTTGCTGATCTCCTGTATGAAGGTGATCGTATCGTTGTAGCGATTGATATCGGGCGTGGTGTTGGCCCAGTACTTCACGCGCCAGAAGGCCGCATCCGTGGACAGCGCCGGATCATATTCAAAATCGTTCGCTCCGGAATTGATGGGATGCAGGCTGGAGAACGTGCTTGATGCATTGCCCGAGGTGTTCAACCCGTTCTCGAAATTCTCAAGGCCACTGCCGTTCTCTTCCCTGGCCTGCATACCGAAGCGGATGAAGCGGTCGTCCACGTCGAGGTTCTTCAGATCAACATTGGCATTGGTCAGCATGAAAGCGTCCGGCGATATCGAATAGGTAGTGTAGGGCATCGCCGTATAGTTCTCCAGCAACGTGCTCTCCGGCATTACGTAGGCCACGTCCACTAAGCGGGTATCGTTGAAGCTGCGCTGCGTTGCCAGACGCACATAGTCGATGTGCCAGTGATCGAACGCCCCGCTCAAGGTCGCATAGTTGAGGAAACGCATTCGGAAGCCGTTCTTGAGGTAGCGGAACTGCTTGATGGGGATGAGCACTTGCTCAAATGGTGCCTGGGCCACATACGGTGTTCGCCATACACGATACCACGTATCCTCCTCGGGAGCGTAGAACTCCAATACCAGACTATCCTGCGGCTGAATGAACGTGTCGCCACTGCGGCCTTGTGCCTGATAGAAGAAGCTCAGGTACACCGAATCACTGGCCGGATATTGCAGGTCGATCGGCACGGAGGTCAATCGATCGGCGATGCCATAGCTGGTGTAGGTAACGAAGTCGTAGGGCATGCCCGTTCGTGAAAGCCCATCGAAGGAGGCAACCCCGATCGTGGGCGGATCGATCGGATAGGTACCGTTCACATGCACATCATCGTCCTCCCATAGGATCAAAGGCACTATACTGTTGTCCGGCCTGATGTATGTACGTGTGTCGGCAGGTACCGAATAAACGAGCAGCGAGTCCTGCAACAACAATGGCGGCAGAAGAAAAAGCGTGTCTTGCGAAGGCGACTGTATCGTATCGAAAATGTTGTAGGCAGGCCATACGACCTCAACGGTCTCGGTTGGAGGGTATACGGCCAGGTCACGGACCGTTACACTAATGGATGGCAATGCAGTACGTACCGTTACCGGTGGTTCCTGCATGTCGGTGAGGTATAGAAAGGTGGTATCGGTGGCGTAGCGCATACCGGGTTCAGATACACCAAGGGCCTCCAGTCTGTAAATGGTCTCCGACAGGGTCACTCCGGGGTCATCGGGTCGGGCCCAGCGCTTCCGGGTGCGGTCCACAGAGAAATCATCCTGGATGGGCAGGGTCTGCGGAAGGAACTGGTAGATGTAATGGGTGTTCAGTCCATTGGCTTTGGCCGCCTCGCTTTCCTTGGCCATACCGCCTCGGATGGCGCGCAGTACTTCGCCTTGTGCATACAAGGCCATTGAACCCAGCACGCATGCCAGGAACAGCAGGGTCCTATTCAATGACATCCAACGTATCATTCGTGATGTAGCGGGCAGGATCGTTCCAGCCGGACTGCGGGCGCAAGCCAACCGTATCGGAGGTGAGCCATAGGTCAATGACGCTACCCATGGCAATGCGGGTATTCTGGTCCACGGCGGGTGATTGACGGTACACCCTCGCCAACGTGGAATCGCCCTTGCTATTGCACCCTGCACATTCCACCACGACACCCGGGTTCAGCGAGGCCATGTTGAGCACCATGGCCACTTCGGACCGCGTGAGGCCACGCAGATCGGGCACCGGCACTCGTTCACCCTTTTCGCCGGCACCAAGCACCAGGGTAATGGCCTCTCCCCTGCGGATCTTATCATTGGCCGAAATGGGAACGCCCTTGTACCGTTGCTCGATCACGCAATCCAAACAGGGGTCCGGACGGTATTGCAATTCCTTCACCTTCAATCCCACGATCTCCAGCACGGACATTGCTTGCCGCTTGGAGAGGTCCACCAGACCCGGCATGTCGATCATTTTGGGCTGATCGGCATTTAGGACCAGGTAGACCTTGCGACCGGGTTTCACATCAATACCCGGCTCCGGATCCTGCTCCACCACACTGCCCTTGGGCAGTTCCTCCGTGTACACCGAATCGATGACCAAGGCGCTGAGATCGCGTTTCTCGAGCATGGCCGCAGCCTCTTCGAGGGATAGCCCCTGTAGGTCGGGCACACGCATGGCCTCGCCATGGCGGGTATACAAGCGCAGCCAGCCCCACCCAATGAACATGAGCACGGCCACAACAAGCAGCGGAAGGACCAGGCTGACGGAACGGCGTTGGGACATAGAGAGGTTGACCCGGCCAACAAGCGGCTCGGGATGCGGCGCTAAGATAGCCGCACTGCCCATGGCGCGCCGTCCACGATCGGCCGTTCACAGCAGCTTCACCTTCCAGCGCATATGAACCTGACCAGCGGCCACCTTTGCCGGACCACACGCCCCCACCATGAACAGACCCCTCATTGCCATACTGCGCGGCGGCTACACCGGCGAATCGGTCATTAGTATGCAAAGCGCCCGCACCATGATGGAGGCAGTGGACTTGCAGCGTTACGAGGCCCTCTACGTTTCTGTAAGCAAGGGCAAGTGGACCTGTGAACGGGCTGATGAAAGCCCTGTCCGTTTTGATCGCGGGCAATTCACGGCAGAACGTGGCCATGAGCAGGAGCGCTTCGCTGCTGCCTTGATCGCCATACACGGATCGCCTGGCGAGGATGGCCGAATGCAGGGCTATCTGGATATGCTGGGTGTGCCTTATGCCACTGGCGGTGTGCGCACCATGGCCATTGCCATGAGCAAGTTCAGCACCACCGGATTGCTGCGGCAAATGGGCTTTCCAGTGGCCCCTTCCATCGTGCTCAGAGGGCGTGATCCGCATACAAGCGAACGCGTGCTCGCCGAAGTGGGCCTGCCATGTTTCGTGAAGCCCGATGGAAGTGGAAGCAGTCTCGGCATCAGCCGCGCCAATACCCCTGAAGAACTGGAGGCCGCACTGGAACTGGCCTTCGCAGAGGATGACACCGTGATGTGCGAAGCCCTGGTCACCGGCCGGGAACTGACCTGCGGCGTTATCCGGCTCCACGGCCAGGTGCAGGCCATGCCCGTTTGCGAGATCCGCACCAGCCGCCCCTTCTTCGACTATGAGGCGAAGTACCATTCGGCCGATACACAGGAGCTTATCCCCGCTCCCATACCGGATGATGTGACCAAGACCGTGCAGGAACGCTCGGTGGCCATTTACAAGGCACTGGGTTGCGATGGCATGGTGCGCATTGACCACTTCTGGACCGGCAAGGAGGTGATCACCATTGAAGCGAACACCACTCCGGGCTTCAGTGGTGCCAGCATTTTCCCCAAGATGTTGGCCGTGGCGGGCATTGGTGTGCGTGCGGCCATCAATGGGCTGATCGAAGGCTGCCTTCAGCGCGCAGCTGCCAAGTAACGCACCAAGGCCTGCACGGCCCGCGCTCGGTGACTGATGGCGTTCTTCGCGGCGCTGTCCATTTCAGCGAAGGTCAGCCCTCCATCCTCAGGAACGAACACCGGATCGTACCCGAAGCCTTTGCTGCCCATCGGGGCATATGCAATGGCACCTTCAACCACACCCTCGAAGGTGTGGACCCCATTGGAGCCCACCAGTGCGACCACCGTCCTGAAGCGAGCGGAACGATCCGAACGGCCCTGCAGTTCTGCGAGCAAGCGGTGTATGTTCGCCTGAGGATCCTTGTCCATTCCCGCATAACGCGCTGAACGCACACCGGGCGCACCACCCAAGGCATGTACCTCTAGCCCGGTATCATCGGCAATGCAGGTCAGTCCGGTGCGCTCGAACACATAGGTGGCTTTCTGGATGGCATTGCCCTCCAAGGTCTCCTGTGTTTCAGGCAGATCTGAAGGCATGCCCACATCGTTCAACCCTACGAGTTCGATATCCGAAGGCAGCAGCGCCAGCAGTTCGGCCACCTTGCCTGCATTACCTGTGCACAACACCATTTTCATACAGCGAAGATGGGCTGTGCAATGCAATGGGACGCACCGGGGTACATTTGGCCGCTCCATTCGCCCATCGTGCCGATACGACGTTCCATCAACAAGGTCCGCGAGGACGTACGTCGGATACGCACACCGGGAAGCTTCGCCCGCAATTCGTTCCATGTGCTCTCGGGCAATGCGCTGGCCATGGCGAGCCAGCTCATCCTAACGCCCATCATCGCCCGTATCTACGGGCCCGAGGCCTACGGGCTGTATGCGTTGTACATGGCGCTCACCATGAACCTTGCGTCCATGAGCGACCTGGGCTACGCTACGGCCTACGTTTTGCCGCGAGAGGAAGAAGGCTTCCTGAACCTGGTGCGTTTCAATGTTGGGCTGGCGATCCTATTGGCATTGGCGGCCACCGGCCTATCGTTCATGCCGGGTGTGGTCTTTGCTGTGTTCCCCGACTGGAAAGTGCTTGGTGGCTGGCTTCACGTGGTCGGCCTCGGATCTGCGCTATACGCACTATCCGTATTCTTCACACAGTGGCTGACCCGGGCAAAGGAGTTCAAGCGAAGCGCGTTCACCGGAGCCACCATCGACCTTTCAATGCGGACATTCAACGTGTGCTTTGGCTGGCTGGCCAAGGCCCCCAGCTATGGCCTTATGCTCGGCGACCTGCTCATTCGGACGCTCATCATACCGGTCTATCTGTGGTCATTAAGACCACACGGCCTTGGGAGGTTGTTCGTGTGGCGCCCGTGGAAGGAAATGCGTTCGACCTTGCTGGAGTACAAGCGTTATCCGCTATTGGTCTTCCCGGAACGGTGGGTAAGCCTCGTGGGTGTGCAATTACCAACGTTCCTGCTGGCATCCGACCTTTCCATGGTCGGGCAATATGGTCTTGGTGCTAGTTTGATGTTGATCCCGCTCCGACTTCTGGGCTTCTCGTTCAGCACCGTATACCTTCAGAAAGCCGCAGAGATCGTACACCATGCCCCAGATGAGCTAAGGCGACTGACGCACGGGCTGTACAACCGCCTGTTCTGGGTGGGCCTCGGCCCTTTCCTTTTGCTCACCTTCTTTGCAGACGAGGCGTTCGCCATACTGTTCGGGGAAGAGTGGCGCAACGCGGGCGTTATTTCCGCGTTCATTGGCGGCTACTTCTTCTTTCGCCTGCTCACTGACCCCATGACGTCGCTGTTCAACGTGAAGCGGCGAGAGCATGTGATGTTGATCTTCGGTATGGCCATGCTCGCCGTGAGAGCCGTTGCCATGGTGGCCACAGCAGCCTTGGGACATGGGGCCGAATGGGTCATCCTTGTATATGCCCTGCTCAGCTGGGCAGGCCAACTCGTGCTTTCGATCGTGCTGCTCAATACTGCAGGGATCGCTGGGATCAAGGTCACCCTCAGGTCGCTCTCACTTCTTGCCGTGTTCTCCTTCCTGCTCGCATTGGTACGGTTCGCGATACTGGGCACCTGGCTTCCTTGGTTCACTTCTTGAGCCGAACACAGGCACCAAGCACCACCGCTACTTTTGGAGCGCATGATATCGCACCGCGCTGCGCAAGAAGCCCCAAGTGAACGACAGTATGGCTTACCTGTTCATGGACGGCCGGACCTGAAGGTGTTGCACATCGCACAGTGGTTGCCACACTCGGCGTTGCCGTTGGAAGGACTTTTCGTGCAGCGCCATATTGCAGCCGCAGCGCCCTATTGTGGCGACCGGACCTGGCACATTGATGTGCGACCCGCCAAGCACTGGCGCAAACTGAAAGGCGGTGGGCATGCCGAACGCACGCTGCTCTTCCAGACCCGGATCAGCAAGTGGTATGTGATCGAATGGATGGCGACCGTGCTGATCTTGTGGGCCTGGCTCACCCGCGACCGATCCCAGCGTGTGGACCTCATCAACTTCCACATTGCCTATCCCAATTGCACGCGCATCCGTTTGCTGCGCATCATCATGCGCCGGCCCATGGTGATAACGGAGCACTTCAGCGCATACCGCATAGGCTTCAACTCCAAGAGCCGTGGCGTGGACCGCATCCGGCGCATTTTCCATGCGGATGTTCCGGTGATCGTGGTCTCGCAGGCGCTTGGCAGGGACATTACCACGTTCGCCGGGCCGCCCGAGCCGCAACTGCATATGGTCGACAATGCCGTGGACCTTCGCCTGTTCCATCCCTATGAGCGACCGGCACCGAAGAAAGGTGTGTTCTTCGCTATCGCCGGTTGGCGGAGCCCCAAGCGGCCCGACCTGTTGATAGACGCACTTGCAGGGATGGTGGCCGATGGTTTCGATGCACACCTTCGGATAGCAGGTGATGGGCCTTACATGGAAGGCATGAAAAAGCGCATTGCGGATCATGGATTGAGCGCTCGGGTAACACTGCTCGGGCCGTTGATGCCCGAACAGGCCGCCATCGAGTTCAGGGCGGCGCACGCCATGCTGCATGCATCGGACTATGAAACGTATTGCGCTGTATGCGCTGAGGCGCTCTGTTGTGGCACACCTGTCATTGCCTCAGGCGTTGGTGGTATACCTGAGTTCGTAACTGAGGAACTGGGTGCATTGGTAAGGGAGAACACTGTGGAGGCATGGGTGAATGCATGGATGGCAGCATGGGACAGTGCTTGGACCGCCGACAGGCAGGCCATATCCGTACGCATGGGGCGCCGGGCATCATTCGAGAGCGTGGGAAAACGCTACTCCGCGATCCTGCATGAAGTTGCGGGACACAAGGCATGAAAAGCCTCGATGCGTTGCGCATCTTTGCCCGCAATACACCATTTCGCGCCGGTACAGGCCACCCAATGGCCCACTCCGCGTCCTGATACACGATGCGCCCAAACGGGAAACGGATCCTCCTGATCAGCCCAGAGCCTTGGCAGGGCCTGCACATGAGCAAGCATCACCTTTCTCAGGCATTGGCAGCACGCGGTGATCATGTGTTTTTCCTTGACCCGCCCGACCAACGCCTTCAAGGGATCTCCACAGCTCAGTTGGATGGTATCACCGTGGTGCGTTACAACCACTGGCTACGTGGTGTGAACCGCCTGCCCTTGTGGATGAATCGTTGGTACTATGGCCGCTTGATCAAGCGTATTGCTGCCAGGACCGGTGGCCCTTTCGACATCATTTGGTGCTTCGACACCAGCCGACTGCAGATATTCCCCAATGGCGTTGGGCTGAAGCTGCTCCATTTGGCGGATTACGATATCCTCTACACCGGCCAGGGATTGATCACCAGTGCCGAGATCATCTTCACCACATGCCGGGTGGTGGCCGATGAAGTGGCACCACGCAGCAAGGCACGGACCATCAACATCGGCCATGCCTTGGATGCCCGATGGACCAAGGGCCTCGATGGGCAGCGGGTTCGAACGAACAACACCGTGCGCGACGTGGTCTTCACCGGACAGTTGGCCAATACATACAACGATTGGGAGGGCTTCCTAAGCATCGCCAGCGGTCATCCGGAGATCAGGTTCTCCTTCATAGGGCCCTATGACCCCAAGTTCCCCGAACCGGCATTCCAAGCGCTCTACATACTGCCCAATGTCGAGTTCACAGGTCTTATGACCAAGGACCAACTGATCCCCAGGGCACGCGCTGCGGACCTGTTGCTGTTCGGCTTCCGATCGGCACAACGGGCCAAGGAGCGCGCCAACCCGCACAAAGTGCTGGAGTACCTGAGCACAGGTAATGTCATTGTGGGATCGTACACCATGGAATACGGCACCGGGCAGGACATGATGTGCCTGGCTCCAGAAGGCGGCGACCTCAAAGAGACCTTCGACAAGGCCCTGGCGAACTACGCCGAGCTGAATGCGGCTCAGGAACGCGCGAAGCGCATTGCCTACGCCACACAACGTACCATGGACCGCCTCATTGAACGAATAGACCGGGAACTCGCCGCTCTTAGTGCATGAGACCACGGGTGAGCATCATCATGCCGGCGTTCAATTCCGAACGGTTCATCGGCGAGGCCATCATTTCAGTACTTGCCCAGACCTATGACAACTGGGAGCTGCTGATCGTGAACGATGGAAGCAGGGACAACACGGCGGCGGTCATCGCTGCGTTCACAGACCCCCGTATCAAAGTCTTTCACCAGGAGAACAAAGGCATTGGCAGCGCGCGGAACCTTGCCCTGGATCATGCGAGCGGATCCTTGTTATGCGGGCTCGATTCGGACGACATGCTACCCTCGGACAGCCTCGAATGCAGGGTAAGGGTCTTCGAGGAGGAGCCGCGTACGGATATCGTGGATGGAAGGGTGCTGTTCATGGACGGCGAACTGAAGAACACGGTACAGGTGTTCGTCCCGGACTTCGAGGGAGACCCTTTTCCGGACCTTATCTCATTTGGCGGTAAGAGCTTCATGGGCTTCAGTTGGATGATACGTTGGGGACCTGAACACACGGAGCGCTTTCCGGTGGAACAGACCCACGGCGAGGACCTGTTGTTCTATCTGCAGTACGCCAACGGCAAGCACTACAAGGCCGTGGACCGCACTGTGCTCATTTATAGGCGCACAGGGCATAGCACAATGGCCAACCTGCGCGGACTAGAGCGTTCGTATATCAAGATCGGCAGGTGGCTGGCCGCTTCGCAACGGATATCCAAGGCCGAAATGCGATCCTTCCTGCGGAAACGCAAGCGGATCATGTTAGGCAGTTACTGGAAGGCAGGCCAACCCTTGCTGGCAATAAGGGCATTGTTCATTTGAGCTCCCGCCCCGCAGCGATCTGTTGCCATAGTTTGGCAACGCCTTGACCTAGTTCAACCTCAGCACGGAAACCCGTTAGGGCCGCAGCCTGTTCGGGACAAAGGACGTTGTGCGGAATGATGGCGGATGTGGCACCTCGAACATCAACGATGACGTCCTTACCCGTAACCCCGCGCAAGATCTCCAATAGCTGGCCCAACGAAGTGCCGACCCCTGTCCCTACGTTCAGCACCAGATCATTGGAGGCTGTGGTCAGCGATAGCAATATGGCCCGTACCATATCATCGACATGAACAAAGTCGCGCGTCACCTCCAGGTCGCTCCAGATCTCTATGGGGCGATCGGCCGCTATGCATGCGAGCCAATGCTCGATCACACCTTGCGGCCTGATCCGAGGCATGGGATCGCCATACACGTTACCCGGTCGGAGCACGATGCTCTCCAAGTTGTTCCGTTGCGCGTGAAGTCGCAGGTACTGCTCGAACATGAGCTTTGAGATACCGTAGGCCGTATTAGGATGAGCAACCACATCCTCCTTGATAGGCATAGGGGATCGGGGTCCATATACCGTACCACCTGACGAAAGGAAGATCACCCGCCGAACGCCAGCATGGGTCGCTGCATCCAACAGACGCAATCCAGCGGCAACGTTCTGCATCTGGTCCAACTGGGGGTCCTTTTCAGCGACCGCTGGAACGGAAGACCAGCCCATGTGCACAAGCACATCCATACCATCCAACGCATCCATAAGAACAGCGCCTTCCGGATCGAACAGCAAGTGGCGCTGCACCTGAGGCCAAAGGGCTTCACATCGGGCAAAGCCGACCTCCGAAGAGGCAAGGACGCGCACTTCAAGTGCACTACCATCTGCCATGACCGAATGGTCCGGACCGGCCAATAGGCGCTGCACCAAATGCCTGCCGATGAAACCGGACGCACCGGTAATGGCCACTCTCATTTCAAGAGGCTTAATAATGTGGAAACCATTCTACGCGAATCACGGTACGCATGGGCAGCTTGAATGCAGCGTTCGCGCAAAGCACTCACACCTTCAGCGCTCAATCGAGCATAAGCGGTCCGAAGTTCATCCGCATTGAAGTGAATGAGGTCCTTGACCACAATACCCACTTGGTCCATTTCTGCGATAATATGGTCATCCGACACTCCGAACGGGACGAGTATCGGTAGCCCTGCTGCCCAATAGTGAGCAGTTTTCACCGGTGTACGATAGGCCTGGGATGGTGTTGGTGGAATGGCGAGCACGCCAATGTCCGCAGCCGACAAATGTTCGTGAAGCCGCTCAACGGATACCGGCCCATGCAAACGCAATCGGTCCCTAAGACGTGGAAACAGCTCATGCTGCCTGACCTTTTCCAGTTCACCTTCCCCCGCAATGATCGTGGCGCGTGCCTGAGGCCAGCCAGTAAAAAGCCGATCAAGGAACCCCAGATATTCCCCAATGCTGTAATAGATGCCGCCGAACTTACCCACGTAAATGAACACCACATCATCCTCGTTCCAAACACCGTTGCGAAGACGCGCTCGTGCATTCACATCGAACCCGGCCCTGTCTACATCGATGGTTATGGGCTGAAACCAGACCGTACCCTTGGGCCTCAATTCCGATGCATGCCGCATCCCTGCCGCAGTGGGGACCAACAGCAGGTCACCATGCCGGACCTGCCTGCGCTCCAGCCAGCGCATCACTCGGGCCTTCAAGGAACGCGCGGGCCAAATACCCAGTTCCACCATGTACTCGGTGTGCGGCTCGAAACAGACCGTGGCTGTGCGCAACCTGAGGAACATCTTCAGGAGCATGGCATAGGCACCTCCGTATGACAAATACCCGACAAGCCAGGTGTTGGGCCGTTCGCGAACGAACCTTCTTGCAAGCCTATACATCAACCAGCAATTGAATGCTCGTTGGATCCACTGCGCCCCGGCAACGTTATAGCGCAACGGCACCCACATCACTTGCTCGCTCAGAAGTTGTTCGGAAAGTCCATCAGGGGGCTTGGCGCCTGGTGGCTCTTCCGTAATGAATAGCACTGGCCTTGCGAGCTCTGATCGCTGCATGCCCCGTACATAGTCCAACATCAATTGTGAAACCAACGGGTCAGCGATACCGTGGTTGCAGATCACCACCATGGCCGGTGGCGCGGTTACTGATCGGTGCCTGTTCTCGGCCATGCTCGACTGCGCGCCGTGAAGCTACGGTGCATGGGTGGTACAAGCGCGACCACAGGGCCCCGGCAACTACTTTTACCACCATGCCGTCCGCCCGGATGATGAAGGTATCACCACGTTGAAGCACATGGCCCGGTCGCCCATACAGATCCTGTCCGACCTGCGCTGGTACTTGGTGAACACGTGGCTCTGGCTTCGTCAACGCTCCGAGCGGCGTGCTACAAAAGGTCCACTGGTCCTGGTGGATATCCGTCAAAACGTTTGGCACAGGTACCTGCACATCCTTATCCTTTTCCTTCGGGACGGCGGGTACTCCGTACACATCAGGCATCGCTTTCGGTTTATTGGTTCATGGGCCTCAAACGACCTTTTCCGGCGCTCATCGTTCTTCAACCTGGTGCTCCGACCAGATCCCGCCGATACCTATCACCTCATCCTCACGGACCGGCCAATAAAGGAACCGCACATGCTGCTAACTGCGGACTACTTCGACCTTGCAGGCGTACAACGCCAAGGGTTACGGCTTCCCATGGCGATGGCGGACACCTTTTACGTGCAAGGACTACATGCACGGTCGACCGCTGATGCCGCTCAAGAGCGTCAACGATGTCTGTTCTTCTTTGGCAACATGGACCGGACCGCATATGACAGGCCCGAGCCCCGGAGCGTGTTCGGATGTTTCACCCGTACCGAGCTCCTGGACCTGCTTCGGACCGATCACTCCGACCGGGTGTTCGAGCCCGAAACGCTCGCTGAAGTGGAAAACCGGGGTCTTCGTGATATCGTTCTCCTGGGCCGTCAACGAGAGTATATACCGCCCGCACGCCTGCTGGATGAGCTTTCTCGCTACGACCTGTTCCTTGCGCCTTCGGGTGTGGTAATGCCTCTCTGCCACAACGTGGTAGAGGCCATGGCCGCTGGATGCATCCCTGTGCTCCAGTACCCGCATCTTATGGAACCACCGCTGGAACATGGGGTCAATTGCCTGGCTTTCAAGAATGCCAATGAGTTGAACGACATCCTGGAACACATACCCCTTGTATCCGCGATGGAGATCATTGCCATGCGCAAACGCGTACTGGCCTATTACCAAGACCATCTCTCGCCACAAGCCGTGATCGGACGGATGAACGCACTGATCGGCACGAACACGCTTCTTCGGGTGAACGCCGAGATGCTGAGCACCCAGCTGTTCCGGCAGTTACAAGCCGGAAGCAAGCATCATTAATGCGGGAGCGCCAACGAACGAGAATTGCAGCGAGTTGGTCCGAGCGTTGGCCCTACTGCCGGGGTTTGCCTCCTTGCCACATCGCGGGGACCACTGGAGGCACATGCTTCCTGCTCACCGGTCCCTGGTGACCACCCATTGCCGAGGGTCCGGCATCACCCCATAGGTAATCCTGGATATCGAAACGTCTGTTCATCATGGCGCTGAACAAGCGCTTCCTGTTCAGGTGATCCATGATGTAGAGACCTGCGACCAAGAATGGAACAAAGGGGATCTTGAAACGGACCAACGCTCCGAAATTCGGTGTGGAGATGCCGATCATGAAACCAAGCAGCATGGCGAAGAGCAAGCAGGTAAGAACCAGCGGATTGCCGTACATCGCCCGGACAAAGAACCACACCCTTGTTCTCCACAGCAAAGCAAGGGTCATCATGAGCAACCAGAAATTCTCCAATCCGCTCAACGCGGTCACCACACTTCGGGTCTCCCAGAGGTAGGGCCTGTAGAACGCAGCGTTGACCGCCACCGGGAATTTGCTCAACAGGTTGGGCATGGTACCATCCAGTTCTCCGATATCGAAATAGTTGCTTCCATACTGCTCGGAGCGTTTCATGTCGGACTGGATGACCACCACCGTCTGTCCGGCTTTCTCCAGAGAGAATTTGTCCAATTTGTCGCCAAGCGAGTTCAGTACGAAGAACGACCCGCCCAGCATGCCCACAAGCACCGCTGGTAGTAGAATGAACTTGAACAGGGCGTTCTTCAACCGGGCCACACGGAAATAGAGCACCCACAACATGGTGACAGGCATTATCGACATGAAGATGTATGGCTTCATAACGATCAGCATGGTGGCGCTCAGGACAAGCCCGACGGTGTTGTAGAAGTACTTGCGCTTCTTGAAGAGCACCTCGTCCGCACAATGGACCCACCAGCAGGCAGCGCTCAATGTGAAGGTATCCTTCATGATCGCGGACCCCCAGAACACGACGGAAGGCATGAACAGAAAGGCAATGGCGAACTTGCCCGAAAGCTGCGGATAGTATGAAACGAACGTGCGATAGCACCGCCAAATACCGATGTACCCGACGCTCGATAGCATCAGTGTGGTGATCAGGTAGCTATTGAAGGTGAAGATCACGATGGGGCTGATAAGCCGGATCACGAAGAACGAGCGGCTATCGAAAAACATGTACGCATAGGGATAGCCTGTGTCCAGATTGAACTTGTTCAGGTTCTCCTGGTCGTTGGGCCCGAACAGCACACCCAGGAAATCGTACAGGTCATACTTGGCCAGGTTGCCCATTGAAACGGCCGAGTAGAAATACATGATGGTATCACCACCCTTGTAGTAGTAGTAATAGATCATGCTGAAGGCTATTCCCCCCAGCACCTTGGCGAACAGCCCCCAGAGAAAGTACTTGTACTCCGGTGCCTTCTTGATGGCCAGGTTCTTCTGCCTGGCGAAATAGATGTACATCAGGATCAGGTACACCGATCCCAGCACCCACTCCCAATAGGCGATGTCCACTTCCCCGTAATGGTAGACCCAGATCAAGGGCATGGCCCAAATGTCGGGGTTCCGATGGCGCCATGGGCGTACCGCAGAAGCGCATGAACTTGGCGCGTGGTACTTTCACCACCGATGCCCTTGCCCGGAAAACGTCCCTGCCCACATTGCGGATCCACTGACCAACGCGAACAGGCCCTGCATGCCGACCACCATTTGGTGAAGTGCGCACGCTGTGGACTGGTCCATACCGGAATTGCACCAACCCCGGAAGAACTTCAGACCTATTATGGTGGCTATCCGGTCCACGACCAAGTATCGCCGATCACCCTGAAACGGTATGATGAGATCCTGGAACGCCTCGAACGCTTCCGAAAGACCAACCGGATCATCGACGTGGGCTGCGGAGCGGGCCTGTTCCTGGAACGTGCGGCGCTTAAGGGATGGGAAGTGCATGGCACCGAGTTCGGCCAGCACGCCCTGAACGCCTGTCGTTCCCGGGGCATTAACATCATTGAAGGCACCTTGGACCCGGCCAACTACCCGCCGGGCCATTTCGACGTGGCCTGCTCGTTCGAGGTGATCGAGCACCTGCCCTACCCGGGACCGGAGATGGAGAACATGGCCAAACTGCTGCGACCAGGGGGCGCGCTTTACGTGACCACGCCCAACTACCGCAGCGTGGGCCATTGGCTTACCGGCCGCGATTGGACCGTGGTGAACTACCCGGAACACCTCAACTATTTCACCCCAAGGACCCTTCGCAAACTGATCACGTCCAGGGGCTTTCGCACACACCGGGTACGGACAACGGGCATCTCCCTCAACCGGATAAAGGCACGGCACGGCCACGACCGCTCTGAAAAGGACGCGGTGTGCACCTCGCAAGAAGCACTACGGAACAAGCTGGAAAACAACCAGTTGCTTAATCTGGCCAAGCGAATGGCTGACGCAATGCTGGACCTTCTCGGGATCGGCGATAACCTGAAGGCCACCTTCGTGAAGAAGGGTCAATGATGGTAGGGACTACCTTGCAGAATGGCCGTGGCGCGATAGAGCTGTTCGGCGAATAGAAGCCTGACGAGCTGGTGCGGAAAGGTCATCGGCGATAGGGAGAGCACCAGGTCCGCCCGCTCGCGCACGGATGGGTCCAGACCATATGCACCACCCACCACGAAGGCCACCTGCCGGGCGCCCTGATCGCGCCATGCGCCCAACTGGGCAGCGAATTGTCTACTATCCAACAACTTACCGCGCTCATCCAAGGCCACCACGCGTTCGCCGGGACGCAATGCAGCCAATATCCGCTCGCCTTCCACGCGTTGCTGGTGGGCGGGATCACCACGGCCGGCCTCGGGTAGCACCACCTCTTCCACGGTCCACACCCGGCGAACCCGGCCCAAATAATGCTCCAGTCCCTCGGGAACATAGCCCCGCTCGGTGCGCCCCACCCACACCAGTCGTACCTTCATGATCCCTTGTTTGTTGGAAATTCGTTCCGGTGGTCCGGAACATCATGGCCCGGTATTTGCCAAATTTCGGCACAAATGACCCATGCGATGAACCGTATCCCTGTTCTTCTGGTCGGCATGATGCTGGTATTTGGCCTGCGTGCGCAAGACGCCGTGAAGGACCAGGTGGTGCAAGCCATGAAGACCGGCAGCCCCAAGGAACTGGTGGCACAGTTCATACCGAACATCGACCTTACCGTGAAGGAAGTGTCCGATGTGTACAGCAGGGCCCAGGCCGAACAGATCCTGCGCAAGTTCTTCAACGAGAACCAGCCGGTGGACATGGTGATCGAACACAAAGGCGAAAGCAAGTTCGGCGACAAGTACTACATCGGTATCCTACGCACGCGCACCGGCTATTTCCGGGTGACCTTTTTCCTGAAACGCACCGAGGACACCTACCAGGTGAAGCAGTTGCGGATCGAGAACAGCAAGAACGACCTTTGATCGTGCTGCCCACCGGAACGGAAGCGCTCATTGAACTTGCCCTGCGCGAGGACATTGGCGACGGGGACCACACCACGCTATCCACCATCCCGGCCGAAGCCCGCGGTGCCGCCCGTCTTTTGGTGAAGGACCAAGGCATATTGGCCGGCGTGGAACTGGCACAGGCCATTGCCCACAGGCTCGACCCCGACCTGCACTTCAAAGTGTTCCTGCAGGACGGTGCATCCGTTGCGAAAGGCGATGTAGCCTTCACCATTATGGGCAGTTCGCGCTCCATTCTCATTGCAGAAAGGTTGATGCTGAACTTCATGCAGCGCATGAGCGGGATCGCCACCATGACACACCGGTTCGTGCAAGCCGTGGAGGGCACAGGGTGCCGCGTTCTTGATACAAGGAAGACCACACCTGCACTGCGCGCAATTGAAAAATGGGCCGTGCGGATCGGCGGAGGGCATAACCACCGCCATGGGCTTTACGACATGGTAATGATCAAGGACAACCATGTGGACATGGCCGGTGGCATACCACAAGCGATCGCTGCGGCACGTGCCTATCTCACCCAGCATGGATTGCAGTTGCCCATAGAGGTGGAAACGCGATCCGTGGCCGAGGTGGAACAAGTGCTCGCAACGGGTGGAGTTCAGCGGATCATGCTGGACAACTTCACTCCGGACAACATGCGCATTGCCGTGAGGCACATTGGTAGGCAATACGAGACCGAGGCTTCAGGCGGCATCACACTGGCAACGGTGAGGTCCTATGCAGAGACCGGGGTCGACTATGTTTCCGTAGGTGCCCTTACGCACAGCGTGCCCAGCCTCGACCTGAGCCTGAAGGCCCTTTGACCATGGTGCAGCGCTATAAACGCAAGCTGCTCTATTCCCGGTCGTTCCGCCGCGTCGTTGGATGGGCCAAGCGGATAAAACTTCCAGGCTTCGAGGGTTTCAGTCTGTACGAGATCTCCCGCTTCTTCTTCTCAGCTCTTTTTACTGGCGGGTTGGTGAACAGAGCATCGGCCATTGCCTTCAAGCTCTTCATGTCCTTCTTCCCGGCGGTCATCGTTCTGCTAACGCTGATACCGTATGTGCCGATTGCCGATTTCCAGCTCCGTCTGCTGGAGACCTTTCACGAGATGCTGCCGGACGAGGTGTACAAGTTCATTGAAGGCACACTTCACGACCTGCTTGTAAGGAAACACGGAACATTGCTATCAGTGAGCTTTGTTGTAGGTATCTACCTGGCCAGCAACAGTATCGATGCCATACTCGATGGCTTCAGCGGCAGCACCAACCTTACCAAATGGCACAGTGCCTTGAAGCAGCGCCTCTTGAGCCTTGGGCTTCTCTTGGTGCTGACCCTTCTGGTGGTGCTCTCCATTCCAGTGCTCGCTTTCAGTGGAATCATTATCGGAAAGCTCCATGCGATCAGTTTTTTCGCCAGCGAGCTGGAGGTATGGGCCGCGCTCACCATAAAATGGCTCGTATCCATCCTGCTCGTGATGGTGGCCGTTTCACTGCTCTATACCGCCGGCGACCCCACGGCAAAGCGGTTCAAGACCTTTACTCCGGGATCCATCCTGGCGGTGTTCCTGATCCTTCTTGTTTCACAAGCGCTCGCGTTCGTATTCAACAACATCACGGATTACAATGCGCTTTATGGCTCCATTGGGGCCATTCTCGCCGTGCAGCTCTGGATCTACTTCAACATGATCGCCCTGCTGATCGGGTATGAACTGAACACCAGCATTGCCATCGCCCAACACCATCGCAGCAAACGCCTTCAGATTCCAGCGACGAACGAAGCTGCGTGATGAACGGATAACTTGGGCTCCCATGCGGACCCTGTTCCCCTTCCTTCTTGTGGTGTGCGCCCTGCCTGGCCTGGCACAACGGTTCGATGCCAAGCATCCACCGAACACCTACCGAAACGCCGACAATCCGCACTACTGGAAGAACCGTCCGCCTTACGCCGACTATTGGCAGCAGGATGTGCACTACCTGATCAAGGCCCGCTTGGACGACCGGCGCGACCTGGCCGAAGGTGATCTTACGCTGTACTACTACAACAACTCACCGGACACGCTCCGAACCGTCTTCTTCCACCTTTACCAGGAAGCCTACAACGCCGGTTCGTACGCCGACCTCTTGGAGAACGGCAGCAGGCACCGCAACGTGCAGGACAGCATCGAGGCCGGAACGGACATCCACCAGCTGCTGGCCAATGGAGCGGAAGTGCGCACCGAGCAGGACAACACGGTGTTGAAGATCTGGCTGAACGAACCGCTGGCACCGGGTGAGCGGGTCACCTTCCGCATCACCTTCACAACGCATTGGTCCGCCCATGTGGACCGCCGCATGAAGCTCTTCAAGGCATTGGGAGCAAAGCACTACGACGGCGTGCACTGGTACCCGCGCATTGCCGTGTACGACCGCAAATTCGGGTGGGACACCCAGCAGCATCTGGGGAATGAGCTGTATGGCGACTTCGGCACCTTCGATGTAGAACTGGACCTGCCGCACCACTACATCGTGGAGGCCACCGGCTGGTTGCAGAACCCTGAAGAGGTGATGCCTGCCGACCTGCGTGCACGCTTGGACATTGGCAACTTCAAGGACAAACCGTGGAACGAGCGACCGTCAACCGTGATCGAGCCGGACACGACCAAACGCAAGATGTGGCGCTACCATGCCGAGAACGTCCATGACTTCGCCTTCACGGCCGACCCCACTTACCGTATCGGCGAAGCGGAATGGAACGGTGTAAAGTGTGTGGCCGTGGTGCAGGAACCACATGCCAGCGGCTGGCAGAACGCGGCCGACTATTGCGCCAAGGTCATTGAAGCACACAGCACCAGCTTCGGCATGTACGCCTACCCGAAAATGGTGGTGGCCGATGCACGCGATGGTATGGAATACCCCATGCTGACGCTCGATGGTGGGCGCGATCCCGACTACCGCGG
Source organism: Flavobacteriales bacterium (assembly GCA_016788295.1). Lineage (GTDB taxonomy): Bacteria > Bacteroidota > Bacteroidia > Flavobacteriales_F > PHOS-HE28 > PHOS-HE28. The sequence continues at coordinate 32,575 of JAEUSY010000042.1, read as the reverse complement.
ACTGTTCGTACACGAGATCGGACACAATTGGTACTACGGCATGGTGGGCAGCAACGAGACCTACCGTGCCTTCATGGATGAAGGCTTCACGCAGTTCCTGACAAGCTGGGGCCTTGAACTTATTGATGGCGACACCCTGGTGAGCGACCTGCCAAGGACCGCCTACCAGGCCAAGTACACACGACCGGAACTGGTGCGCGAAAGTGAAGTGTACGCCGGCTACCAGTACGATGCCGTGCGCGACCGACTGCCGCCACTGAACACGCACAGCGACGAGTTCGGCTATTGGCAGGAACGCGGACATGGCGGCTATGGCCATGCGTATACCAAAACGGCCACCATGTTGTACAACCTGCAATACGTCGTGGGCGACTCACTCTTCCTCTCGGCCATGCAGCACTACTTCGACCAATGGCGCATGTGCCACCCCTATCCCGAGGACATGCGGCAGAGCTTCATCGACCATACGCGCATGGACCTCAACTGGTTCTTCGATCAATGGCTCGAGACCGGCAAGCGGATCGACTACGCCGTGAAGGGCGTGAAGCACCGCTACGCCAACAGCGGCCAGGAGATCCACCTGCGTCGCAATGGCGACCTCCACATGCCGATCGATCTGCGTGTGATCGCCCGTGACGGCACTGTGCGCGACTTCCACATCCCCAATACCTGGGACCTGAAAAGCACCACCGCCACCGTTCTTCCCCGCTGGATCGGGTACGACGACCTTCAGCGTGACCATGTGGTGCGCGTTGACATTCCCTCGGGCATCGATGAAGTGATCATTGACCCTACAGACCGCTTGGCCGATGCCTACAAGGTCAATGACCGGTTGAGCCTGCCGATCAGTGTGGACCTTGACCACCATGTGCGCAACAGACCCGACCGACGCGCCTACGAGGCATTCATGCGGCCCGATATCTGGTGGAACGGCTATGATGGAGTGAAGGCGGGTGTGCACTTCAACAGCAGCTACATGAAGTACAAGCACCGCGTACACTTCAGTGCGTGGCTGAACACCGGCATGGGGCAGCACCTGCCACCCACCAATGCTTCCGCGGCGATCGACAGTATACCCGGCAACACCGACACCGGCTTCGATGCCCTCTCCTTCAACTTCCGGTACGAGAACGGCATTGAGAAAGTGATGAAAGGAGCATCGGTGTTCGTTCATGCCAGAGCGCTTGATGGCTTGCAGCGCTACGGAGGCGGGTGGCGCTGGGACATGCCTAATGGACGCACCACGGCACAGGCCGAGCTCTTGTACTTCATTCGTCGCGATAGTGCGGACCTTACCTACCTGCTCTACCCCGAACAATGGGAACTGAACAGGACCAACGGGGCCGTTGACCTGAGCGTACGACACCGCTATTCCCATGACCATGGCACAGGCGACCTGAAATTGGAAATGCGCAGCAGTGCCGTTGGCAGTGCATCGGGCTATGGCCAGGTGCGGCTCACTGCGGTGAACGTGAATGAACTGGGGCCCATCCAAGTGCGCACCCGTGGCTTCGGCCAGTACGGCACGGGCGCCACGCCACGCGAAAGCGCGCTGTACATGGCAGGCGCATCACCCGAGGAGATGATGGAGAACAAGTACGTGCGCAGCATCGGCTTTGTGCCTTACGACTGGCTCGGCTATTCCGATGGCCTTAACCGGTTCCAACAGGGCGGAGGCCTTGGCTTGCGCGGCTACGCTGGATACCTGGCCCCCGAGGTGGACCAATCGAACGGGCAGTTGTTGTTCACGCACTACGGCAATACGGGGATCGCGGCAAGCGCGGAGATCGACCTGGACGGACTTGTTGATTGGACACCGCGCAAAGTGGCGCGCTACCTGCACCTGGACATTTACCTGTTCGGCGATGCGGGCACCATGGGATACCGCAACAGCAAAGGCCAACTGGAACTGGCGCCTGTGCGTGCCGATGCCGGCGCCGGTGCAGCGTTCACCATCAAACGCTTCGGCCCGTTGGTGGACATCAAGCCGCTCACCATCCGGTTCGACGTACCGTTCCTGATCACCGCCCTGCCCGCTACCGAGCAAGAGCACATGGCCTTCCGCTACGTGGTGGGCATAGGCCGCAATTTCTGACCACCATGTTCCGCATCACGCTCTTGTTCAGTCTGCTGTTGCAAGCGTTCACCCTGAGCGCACAACCACCCCATGCCACTGTGCTGGGGCGATGGACCACGGTGGACGACAACACAGGAAAGCCTCGCAGTGTGGTGGAGATCACGATCACCAACGGAATTCTCAGTGGGCGCATCGTGGACCTCTACGACAAGACCCAGCTCGACAAGTTGTGCGACAAATGTCCCGACGACCGGAAGAACAAGCGCATCGTCGGTCTTGAGATCATCCGCGGGATGAAGGCCGATGGCACTACTTGGGAGGACGGCACCATACTGGACCCAGAGACCGGAAAAGTGTACGACTGCAAGATATGGATGGAGAACGGCAAGCTGATGGTGCGCGGCTATGTGGCTTTCTTCTTCCGGACGCAGGTGTGGGTGCGGTGAGCGGAGCGACCAGGACCGTTCAGCCCTTGGCCACACCACTGACCAGATCCAACAGCTGTCTGCGGATCGCCTTCGGATAGAGCTCAGCGATACGCTCCCTGGCCCCTTTGGAGAGCGGAGCCATATCGGTATGCAGGGCCTGCTGCACGAGCGATACGAGCTCATCCACCGACCGGTGCTCCAAATAGAATCCCTGGTCACCAACAATGTCCGGCAATGCCGCGACCCGGCTCACGATGGGCACACAACCGCACAACATGGCCTCGCATGGAGCGCTCGGGAAACCCTCCCAGACGCTCAACTGCAGGTAGAACGTGTGCCTGGAATAGACCGCAGGTAGTTCCTCGTAGGGAACGAATCCGATCAGATCAACGTTCGGTGGCACGCGCTCATAACGCATGGCCGGTGTGTTCCCCACCAAAGTGAAATGGTGGTCCGGGAACCTGTCCGCAAGTGCGAACAACAGATCGACACCTTTCCGTGTGAAGTTCGAAGCGTTCATCTGCGCCACGGTGAGGAAGGACCCAGCGACCCTGCCTCCCATTGGCCGGAAACGCTCGGGATCATACCCATAAGGGATCACCGTACAGGGTGTGATCACTTTGGGGTCGAAAGCCTGATAACCCTGCTGAAGCGGATCCCGCTGGTCAACGGAGAAATGCTGTTCGCTCCGGACCAGATTGGTGCTGCATGGGACAAGATGGGATGCCCAACGCATCGAGGCCCGCGTCATGGCACCCATGGGAAAACGATGCATGGCCCCGTAACGGAAAGAGGGGAAGGATGCGCAATCGAACCCGCCGAGCACGATGAGCGATGGAACGGCGAAGATCCGTCCGAGGACGACAGGCAAAAAGGAATGGAAACCACCGAACTGGGTAACGCTCACCGCAGCTCCGGGCAAATGACGCAAGAGAAAGAAGGCCTGACGCAGCAGCTCGAACGGGGTAGCCCACTTGCGCTTCGATGAAAAAACGAATGAGACCACTTCGTACCGCTCATTCAGCAAGGCCACATCATGGCGCGCGAACGAAGCCATGATGGTGGTGCAGTAGACGAGCCGTGGCTTTCCGGACATGGCGTGCGAAACTATGACTATGCCCTGCATCTTCGATCGCTTATGGGATCGTCTTATATTTCGGTATCTGAACCCGTAGATCATGCGCTACTTGCATCTATATCTGCTGCTCGCTGCGTGGGTGCTCAAGGTCGAAGCTCAAGACGTTGTAGCCATTTATTCGGACAAGGATGCCGTTATCGGCTACCACTATCAATTGAACTCGGAAAACACCAACTACAATTACGCCGATTGGTTCGGGGCCCTCTCTCAGCCCGGCACACAGGGCGGTGAGAACCACTCACGTTCTCTGATCTACTTCGACCTGAGCGCGTTGCCACCCGGAACTTTGGTGGATGAGGCGCTGCTGGACCTATATGGTGTCGGTCCGGTCGGTCTTGGAGCCGCTGCATCTGTTGGAAATATTGGCACCAACTCATGCTGGCTTGAACAGATCACTGAGCCGTGGGAAGACAATACAGTGACATGGAATACTCGACCAGCTACCACTTCGATGAATGCTATCCTGCTTCCATCAAGCACCCAGACGATCGAAGACTATGTAGGCATGGATGTGACAGGCATGGTGCAGGCGATGATCAACAACCCTAACACGGCGCATGGCTTTGCACTCCGAACAGAGGTCGAGTCCCCTACTCGCGGACTGTTCTTCTGTGGCGCAGGCTTCAGTGACCCTTCGAAACGTCCCCGGCTACGGATAAAATTCAGCAGAACCGTGAGCACGACCGAGAATGCTACGATGGGGGCATCGATCGCCTATCCTAACCCGGTCCAGACAGGAACCCCACTTCAGTTATTCCTGCCGTCCCTAGAGGAAGTCGATGTCGTGGTCATCTTTGATAGCAACGGAAGAATTGTGGATGCGACCAGGGTCGGTCATAGCGCCCGTGGTTTGCTAGTGAAAGATACGCTGGCTCCTGGTTTGTATCGAATTGTAGTCAAGAACCCTAAAGGCACTGTCATTCTATCCTCATGCATAGTTGTTACTAGCGGATAGGTCATCTTCAATGTACTCGGACGGGCAGATCCTTTAGTTTCGTCCATTCATATTAGAAATGAAGCTGGCGGAGCGCATTTGCCTTGGTTTGAACCATGTCTTCCCAAAGCGGAAGATCGAAGGCAGGGGATCTCCTGCGGAATACACCCAAGCCCAACACCAATGGGCTGAGCGCAACTTCAGACTGTTCAACGGACACGTTGACCTCACCGGAAAACGTGTGCTCGACGCCGGTTGTGGTCCCGGGGGCAAGACTCTGTACTATGCTTCATTGGGTTGCAGCAGCATCTTGGGCGTCGACATCGACCCTGTCCGTATTGGTCACGCACGTGATTACCTTGCTGCTCACCCTGCTCAAAATGTCTCCTTCCAAGTGGGCGACCTTTCCCGGCTGGACCTACCCGACGATCATTTCGACGTGATATTCCTTAACGATGTGTTCGAACATGTGGACCGACCACTACTACAGCGAGTGCTCACCGAACTTAAGCGTGTACTGCGACCAGGTGGACGGATATGCATGGAGTTCCCGCCTTGGACGAGCTTCGATGCCGCTCATCTTTATGACCATATTCATATCCCTTGGTGCCAGTTACTCTTCTCAGACAAGACCCTGATCAACGTGCTGAAGCACCTCGATGCAAAAGGCCCCGACATTGGTAGCAGTTCTGTGATCGAGCACTACCGTGAACTGAACCGCATAACCATTGAGGAAGCCCGCACTCTATTCGACATGTTGGCGTTCAATGTGGTTGAGTTCCGTCGTGAACGGATCAAGGGTATCGCATTGTTCGCATTCTGGAGCTGGCTGGACACCCGCCTCACCCGACGTGTAGTGGCTGTACTCAGTAAGTAACATCCTTTGTGCGGCCTTTCAGAATGACCGGAAGGTCACATTTGGGCTATCGATATCATATTATTCGTCCAGCATCCTGTATGCAATATTCGATGGACCAACTACACCGACACCATGCGTTCTGATCTACCAAGGAGCATACTGAGCATCACGGCTGCTTTCATGCTTACCGGCGCGTTGTTCGCACAGACGTTCCAATGGGAAGCAAAGACATCCATGCCGGCGCCACGTTGGGGTGCATCCACCTTCGTCATCAACGGCAAAGCCTACGTGTTGTGCGGGCGAAGCGGCGCAACTGACCACACTCAAATGTGGCAATATGACCCAGTGGAAAACTCTTGGACCCCGAAAGCCTCTTTGCCAGCACAGGGCAGACGCTTGGCCACAGCCTTCAGTGCGAACGGTCATGGCTTCATCGGATGTGGCATTACGGGTTCGTCGACCTACCTGTCAGACCTGTGGAAGTACGACCCCGTTGCTGACTCTTGGACCCAAGCCGCCAGCTTTCCACCAGGCCCACGATACAACACGTGGCAATTTGTCCTGAACGGCATCGCATACGTTGGCGGGGGGAACAGCGGCGGAGCAAGTGGCCCGTTCCACAATGATGCTTATCAATACAACCCGATAACGAATACGTGGTCCACCGGATATGCCATTCCCGACCAAGGACGCCATGGCGCCATTGGTTTTGCCATGAATGGCAGGGGGTATGTGGTCTGCGGACGTGAGAACAGCCTTCAGTTCGTTCAGGACTTCTGGTGCTTCGACCCGCAGTCGAACACATGGAACGCACTTCAGTCCTTCGCTGGTAGCGGTCGGTCCTCCCCCCTTGTGTTCACCTACTACAACGATGTGGTGGTGGGGTGTGGACGAGATGGTTCGATCAATTATTACGACGCGTACATCTACGAACCCACTACGAACAGCTGGGCCACCATCCCCGATTATCCTGGAGCCACGGCCATGGCGGGCACCAGCTTCAGCATCGGAAATCGCTCGTTCGGCGGTCTCGGATGGGACCTTGCGACGGACCTTAGCCACAGCGATCTATGGGAGTTGGTCAAGCCGGACCAAACAGCGATATCGGAAGCGAATGCTGCTGATGTCATCCATGTCCATCCCAACCCTGCGGATGGAATGGGATTCCGGATCGTGGCCGAAAACCCCGGAAGCGTGAACGCGACATTGATCTCCAGCGATGGCCGCGTTGTCAGGTCGTGGTCCTTCAACGGCATGAGCGCTGTGCCACAGCACGAGATCACACCAGGCGCCTATATCCTACAATGGCGCCAGAACGGCTCCGTAGGAACCATCAAGGTGATCATGCAATAAGGTCGCGTCTCACGCTCCACTGGTCGCGAGGACCATTGTCTCACGACACACGGTCATTGGACCCGCTAGTTCCAGCTTTGGCCCGTTCCCTAACGCTTGTATCTGTTCATCGATCGTTCGATCGTTCGGCACAAGGCACTGTTACGCGCTCGGCTTTCGGGCACCGATCAATTTCGTGACCATCTGCACCAGTTCCGGCGCCAGTCCAAGCACATACGCCGCAGGCCAGAACAGCACCGATACCAGCACACCACGCAGTGCCAGGTCCCAGAGCGGAGCGCCCGTAAGGGGTATCCAGGGCACCACGGCGGATACGGCAGCGATCAATAACACGACTAGCACGGTGCGGCGATCAAAGGGCCACAGACCGAAGCGGTGTTGCAGGAACCACGTACGGAAAGCACCGACCACCACCAATGAAATGAGCGTGGCATAGGCGGCACCAATGATGCCCATGGACCGGATGAGGACGAAGTTGGCCACCGCATTGATGATGAGCATGGCCCAGCTGCTCCACGCATCGAGCAGGTAGGCGCGGGACATGCTGATGATGCCGACACTGAGGCCGATGGCACTGGTGAGCAGGTAGGCCAGCGCAATGACGATGACCACCGGTGCGGCCGCACCATACTCTGCCGGCAGCAGTTCGAAGAGGTCGGTGGAGCCGGTCCAGATGAGCACGAACAGGAAACCACTGACCAGGAGCTGCAGCAACGAAGAGCGGCGATAGAGCATGGCGATGGTGTCCCGGTCGTTGCGCTTCCATGCTTCGGCCAACAGGGGCACAGCGGCCTGTTGCAAGGCCCTTCCGGGTGCTGCGATCACGGAACCGAAATAGAAGGCCACCGCGTAATGCGCCACGTAGCGCAAGCCATCGCCGAGCAGCGCACCGATCATGAGCTGGTCCATGTTACCGAGCACGATGCCGGCGAGGCTGGCGGAGAAGGTGAAGCCACTGTAAGTGATCATGCTCTTGCGCAAGCGTCGTGGCAACCAGCGTTGATCCCATCCAAGCTGAAGGTGCCCGGCACGCCTTAGGTCGAACACCAGCAACAGCGTGCACACCAGGAAGATGGCGACATACAAGCCCATGAAGACACCGAAGGGCATGGGGTGCCAGGCCTGCACCGCGATCAGCACCGTTTGAAGCACGCGCAGGACGAACTCGCGAATGAAGGTGGGCTGTACCGTGCGGTGCAACGACCGGCTGAAACTGCGGAGCAGGATGAAGTAGACCTCGGCCAACACCAGCGGCATCAGCACCAGGCCGTATGATCCATAAAGCGCATTTCGGTCGGCGAAGACATCCGAGAGGACCCCGTGAAAGACGCCCAGCACCAGTGCTGCGAACAAGCCAGCGACCGTGCCGAACAGGAGCAGCATGCCCAGCAGACCGCGGTGCTGGCGGTCGGCGTCGCGGAAATACGGGAAGTAGCGGATCACTGTGTTCTCAGCGCCCAGCTGCGCCAATTGCGCGGCGATCGTAGCGATGGAGACCACCAGGCGTGTAAGCCCGAACTCATCGGCCTGCAACACACGCGGGTACAGCAACACCACATTGACAAAGCCCAGCCCGATGCCCAAATAGGCGAGCAGCGTATTGAAGGTGGCCTGTCTGGCGAGGATGCCCATGTGTAAGACCTGTCCAAAGGACAACGGCCGTGCGAAAGTAGGGCGGGTGGTGCAGGAACCTCAGCGCGGAGCCGATGCATCGGCCAGCAACTGCGCATAGGTACCAGCCAATGCACGTCGATCGAAGCGGGCGCGGTCCTGCTGGACCAGTTCGCCGTCCTGTTCGAACAGCGCACGCACTGCGGCCATCTGACCTTCGGATGGAACACGGTCGATGCGGAGGTGCGGTTCACGGACCACCCTGGCCACATCGCCATCGCCTGGACCGATCGCCAGCACGGGCCGGCCTACGGACAGGTACTCGTAGAGCTTGCCGGGCAGGATGCCTCCACTGTTGGGCGTGTCGTTGATGGGCAGCAGGAGCACACGCGCACGTTGCATCTCGCGCATGGCCTCATCGTGCCCGATCCGTCCAAGTCGCTCCACATGGTCTGCCAGCCCGGCTTCTTGAACGCTGGCGATGATGGCATGATCAACAGGACCCACGAAGCGCAGGACGAAGCGTTCGCTGAACCCCGGATCCCTGCGGCACAGAGCGCCAAGTGCCTTCCAAAGACCGGGGCAATCGCGGGTGGCGCTCATGGATCCGATATGCACGAGGCTGTAACGGTCATCGAGCGGTACTGGTGGCGAAGGAACATCCTCCGGATCGAACCCATTGGTGATCACTTCCACCGGTCGGCCACCAATGCGGGCCAGGTCATCGGCCCAACGCCAGCTTACAGTGACCACACGATCGGCCTCTTGCAGCACGTTCCGCTCCAACCGGTGGTGGCGCGCATCGGCCCAGCCGGTCAACTTGAGCTGCTGGTAGAAATCAATGTCGGTCCATGGATCGCGTAGATCGGCCACCCATGGAATGCCCAACGCACGTTTCAGTCCGCGGCCGATCAGGTGCATGCTGTGCGGCGGACCGGTGGTCACCACGGCATCCACCCGATGTTCACGCAGATAGTCCTTGAGGAACGCGATGCTGGGTCGCACCCACCACACGCGCGCATCGGGGATGAAGAAGTTGCTGCGGACCCAAAGGGCCAGATCCTCCTTCCAGCCGCCTTTCGCCTGCTCGCTGAGGAAGGCCGTTTGCACGCGCTCGTGCTGCGCTCTCCCGGTGAACCGTTTGTACAGGCTGAAGGGTTCCGTGATCGGGCGCTTGATCACCTCGGTGCCAGGGCGAACATCCTTCAACAGCGCGGCATCATCGGCAACGCGCTCGGGGTTCTCGGGCGTGTAGATGACCGGTGTCCACCCGTGTTCGGGCAGGTACTTGCTCATCTTCAGCCAGCGATACACGCCGGCACCACCGTTGGGCGGCCAGTAGTAGGTGATGATAAGGACGCGCTTCATCCTTCGGCCTTCGCCGGACGCAGTTCCATCCACAGGGATCCCAGCACGAGCAGGAGCACCAACAAGCTGCCGGCCATGGCGATGGGCTGCGCGGTATTGTACGCCCCACCCTTCACCTTGAACACCACCTTGTGCTCTCCTGCAGGTACGGCCAGCGCCCGCAGCACATAGTCCGCGCGCACATGTGGCACCTCCTTGCCATCGATCATCGCCACCCAATCCGGTCCGTACCACACTTCGCTGAACACGGCCAGACCGCCATTCGCGGAACGCACGGTGTAGCTCAGTTCATTGGTCCGGTAGCTGTCCAGGGTAACACTCGCCGAGGGATCGGGTCGCACTTGCAGATCACCGAGCTCAGCCTTGTAGCGTTCATCCACCAAGGCCGTACGTGCCGGATCGATGGCGCCCAAGGTGGTGATCTCCTCATCGGCATTGTGCACCCAGCGCAGTTCATCCACGAACCAGCCATCGCCCAACGCATTGCTGTTGCGGATCGGCGGGCGTTCATCACTGTAGATGAGGTAGCGCACATTGAGCATGTTGAGCACGCCCTCACGTGCCATCAGGCTATCCATCACCGGCACCGATGTGCCGCTCTGCAACAGCTCCACCACGCGCGAACGTGCGGGTGCCAGGTGGAACTCGATGAGCTCCTGGTAGCGCTTCAGCTTGGCGCCATGGTAGCCGCCCACACTGCGGTGGAAGTAGCTCACCCGCGCATCATTGAAGGGATTGGCCAGCCACATCACCCGGTACTGTGCATGCCTGCGCAGGCTACCGAAGCGGGTCACCACCTCCTCGTTCTTGGACACCACCTTGTTGCGTCCGCTCTCGCCCTTCTTGCGTTGCATGAGGCGGTCCATGGCCTGCTTCTGGTCAGCCTCTGCAGCGGGGCTCCATTCGCTTTCCAGAATGGCCATGTCGGCGGCATTGGGCGTGAAGGGGAGCGCTGCGGTTGCCGCATCCTCCCATTTCAGGTACCGGCCACGGTCCTTGTCGTTGTGCAGGTAGCGCTTGTCGACCACCCACAGGTCCGTAACCACCAGCAAGCCCAGACCGGCCACCAGCACGGTGCGGCCCACCACCTTGCGGCCGAACAGGAAGAGCAGCAGGCCACCCACCAGCACGAACCCGAAGCTGCGCCACACATCGGCTGTGAAGATGCCCACGCGCACGGCCTTCAATTCTTCCACGAAGGCCACCACCTGGGCCTCCATGGCCGGATCACTGGCCTGCTCGTTGAGGGCATCGCGCTCACGATCGCTGAGGAAGGTGGTGACACTCTCGGGTGCCACGGCCATTACCAACAAGGCGCCGAGCACCACACCGGCCATGATCATGAAGCGCTTCTCCGTCGGATTGTCCCATCCACCCTCGCGCACAAGGCGGTCCAGGTAGAGGATGCCCAGCACGGGAATGGCCAATTCCACGATGACCATGATGATGGTGACCGCGCGGAACTTGCTATAGCCGGGCACATGGTCCAGGAAGAAGTCGGTGAGCGGCATCAGGTTGTGGCCCCAGGCCAGCATGAGGCACAACAGGAACGAGCTGAACAGCGCGAAGACCAACGTATCGCGCATGAGCACAAGACCCGTTACCAGGTAGGCCACCACCAACAGGCCCACCAGCAGCGAAGTGCGGATACCGGCCACTTCGGAAAGAGCCATCACATCGGGACCACCGGCATTGGTGATGCTCACCACCAATACCAGCAGCACCAGCGAGCCCAGCATCCACCAGCGCCCATGGCCTTCGGTGCGCGCCAGCATCAACAACATCAACAGCACCATGATGGCCCCCACGTACACCGGACCGGCGGTGCTCAGTTGGTCGCCCCAATAGCTGCTCATCTGTGCCAGGTTCTGTCGGAATCGCGGATCGGCCTTGGCCAACAACGACTGATCGTTGCCGATCTGTGCGGAAGGCCCACCCTTGGCATTGGGCACCAGCAGGGTCAGCGATTCCTGCTTGCCGTAGCTGTACTGGGTCACATAGTCGCGGTCCAGTCCCGAAGTGCGGATCGCGTCCACGGGGGTGCCATCAGGAAGAACGGTGAGCTCGCTACGGCCGCGGGTGGAATATTGCCCGTACTCGTAGGTGGTCCATAGCAGGCCGATGTTGCAGCTCAGGGCCAGCACCACCCCGGCCAGCCCGAACCCGGAACGCTTCATGAAGTCGCCGATGGACTTCTCGCGGAACGCACGAACGGCCTCGGCCACCACGAAGAGGGCCAGCATCAGCGCGAGATAGTAGGTCACCTGCACATGGTTCATGGCGATCTCGAGCCCCAGGAAGAGCGCGAGCAGTGATGCGCCGAGCAGGTGCTTGCCGCGGTAAAGCAGGTACACCGCACCCAGTACCATGGGCATGTAGCCGATGGCATTGGCCTTGCTATTGTGGCCCGCCGTAAGGATCACGAAGAAGTAGGAGGAGAAGCCGAAGGCCACGGCCCCGACGATGGCAAGCCAGGGGTCTATCCGTAAGCAGCACATCAGTATGTACATGCCCAGCAGGTAGAGGAAGAGGAAGCTCGCCGGCCGGGGAAGGAAGCCATGGAAGGCGTCATCGGCCCACATCAGGAGGTTCTTGGGCCACAGCACACTGATCTGGTAGGCGGGCATGCCACTGAACATGCTGCCCGTCCACAAGGGGTCCTCGTCAAAGGCCTCGCGGTGCTCCATCACCTCCTGGGCCATGCCGTACCACATGTCGCGGTCGTGCTGCCTGAGCTGCTGGCCATCCAGTACTGGGCTGAAGTAGATGAGGCTGAGCGCATAGAACAGGCCCAGTGCCACGAACACGGGCACCAGGTTCTTCCAAGGGATCGCTTTCATGTGCTGTGATGATATGAACGAGGGCTATTTCACCTCTTCGAAATCGACGTCGATGATATCTGGCCCGGAATGCTTGGCCTGGGTGGGCCGAGCGTTGTTGGGTGCCTGCTCAATACGGACCTCACCGGGAGCTCGTCGGTCTTGGCCAGCATAGGTGTTCCGGGAGGAGTTGCCTGACTGGCGTGCCGCCTGCATCCGCAGGAAGAAGCGCAGCAACCACCAAACGATCACAAGCACCAGAATGGTGCGGAAAGTGCCCGAAAGGCTGGCTTCGATGGCTGTCATGGCAGGTGGCCAAAGATAGCCGAACGCCCGCCCCACCCCGGATCGCCGTACCTTCGCGGCCATTCGGCGCATTATCAGCGCATTTCCCCTTCCCTTTTCCCTACTGAGATGTCTTCTTTCGACGCGCTCGGTCTCCGCGCTGAGATCCTCCGTTCCCTCCACGAGATCGGCTTCACCACCCCCACCCCTGTCCAGGAACAGGCCATTCCCCTGCTGCTGAGCACCGAGAAGGATGTGGTGGCCCTTGCCCAGACCGGTACCGGCAAGACCGCAGCGTTCGGCCTTCCGATGCTGGAGTTCCTTGACCCCCAGGAACGCTCCATCCAATGCCTGGTGCTGGCGCCCACGCGCGAGCTGTGCGTGCAGATCTCCAAGGACCTCGAACGGTTCTCCTCCAACATGAAGGGCACCCGCATCGTGGCGGTATATGGTGGCGCGAGCATCCGCGACCAGATGCGCGAGATCCAGCGGGGCGCTCAAGTGATCGTGGCCACCCCCGGCCGCCTGCTCGACCTGATCGGCCGCGATGCCGTGGACCTGGGCAGCGTGGACGTGGTGATCCTCGATGAGGCCGACGAGATGCTGAACATGGGCTTCCAGGAGGATCTTACCGAGATCCTGGAGAAAACGCCCGAGGACAAGAAGACCTGGCTCTTCAGCGCCACCATGAGCAGTGATGTGCGCCGCATTGCCAAGCGTTACATGCGCGAGTTCGAGGAGGTGAGCGTGGGACCCGCGAACAGCGCCGCCGCCGCCATCCAGCACCAGTATTGCGTGGTGCACAGCAAGGATCGCTTTGCTGCCCTGAAGCGCTTCATTGATGCCGACTCCGACCTCTTCGGCATCGTGTTCTGCCGCACCAAGCACGAGACCCAGGACCTGGCCACCGCACTGGTGAAGGACGGCTACAACGCCGATGCCATACACGGCGACCTTTCGCAGGCACAGCGCGACCACGTGATGGGCCGCTACCGTGCCCGCACCATCCGCCTGCTGATCGCCACGGATGTGGCCGCACGCGGTATCGACGTGAAGGACGTGACCCACGTGTTCCACTTCGACCTGCCCGGCGAGGCCGAGAACTACACGCACCGCAGCGGACGTACGGGCCGCGCCGGTCGTGCGGGGATCTCGCTCAGCATCATCGGCGTGCGCGATGTGAACAAGATCCGCCAGCTGGAACGCTCGCTGAAGACCCACTTCACCTATGTGCGTGTCCCTGGCGGTGCCGAGATCGGCAAACAGCAGGTGGTGGCCTACATGAAGCGGTTGAAGAACGTGGAGGTGGACCATGAAGGGCTGGCCGAACTGCTCTCGGAGGCACGGGCGGAACTGATGAGCTTCGAAAAGGAGGAGCTCATCGACCGGTTCATGAGCCTTGCCTTCAACCGCATCATCGAGCAACACCGCACCGCGTTCGACCTGAACGTGGACATGAGCCGCAAGGACCACAGCGCCCGCGCCGAACGCCCTTCCTCGTTGGAGCGTTTCAGCACCGGCCGCCAGATGTTCATCAACCTCGGCACCGCCGATGGTTTCGACAAGGGCAAGATGCTCGGCTACATCTGCGGTATGACCGGCATCAGCGGCGAGCTGATCGGCCGCATGCTCATCAAGGACGTGTACTCCTTCATCGACATTGAGCCCGACCACTTCGAGCAGGTGCGCAACGCGTTCAACAACGCCAACTACAAAGGCCGCAGCGTGCGCGTTGACGAGGCGGGTGGTGCCGGTAAGGGCGCTCCACGGCCGAGCGGTGGCGGATACAAAGGCGGCGGTGGCGAACGCTCAGGCGCTCCCTACCGTGGCGGTGGTGGCTACAAAGGCGGCGGTGGTGGTTACAAGGGCGGTGGTGATCGCGGCGACCGTGGTGACCGTCCGCAAGGCGGCGGTGCATACCGTGGCCGTGAGGACCGTGGCGGCTTCCAGAAGAAGGAAGGCTTCTACGAGCCCAAGCCAAAGTTCCCCCGCAAACAGCGCGACTGATCCGTTGGGCGCTTCTCGATCGCGCTGTGGGAAACGTGTCCCCAGGGCACGATCCGTTACAACTTTCTGAGGGCCTCGCGTGTGCTTAGCGGCGAGAGCTTCCGCGAACCCACGTAATCCTTCACTGCCTTGGGATCGGTCGCGGCCAGTTCGCGCAGCGCCCAGCCAATGGCCTTGCGGATGAAGAAGTCGGTATGCCCGGCGTGCCGGTCCATATTGGCGAACAGCAGGGCGCGGTCGGTATCCTCCTTCCATCGGTTCTGAAAGAGGATGGCCGTGCGGTTGAGCCAGAGGTCCTTGCTCGCGACCCAGCGCTTGTTCCACTTCGCGATCTCCTTCGGATGCCGCTTCAGCACTACACCCACCACGTGTATGGCGATCGCATCCACGCTGTCCCACCAGCTCTTGGTGGTGATGAGCTCTTCCGACAACGGAAGGTGTTCAGGGGTCAGCTTACGGGCCTGTTTCATTAGCAGATCAACGGTAACCTGATGCAGTTCGCGTTGCGGAAGTGCGAAGGCCGATCGTGCAATGGCCGGTAGCTCGGCCAGGTCCGGTGCGCCGTGCAACGCCATATGCTCCTTCACCAATTGCCTGCGCTCCGGGGTCTTTATCCCGTAGAACGGGAAGTGGTCCTTCATGTAAGCACGCATGGCGGCAGCGTTCTCCGCGTTGGCATGCTGCTTGAACGTAACGACCAAGGGCGCCAACCAGGGGTGTATTACGCCACGTTCCATATGGGTCATTCCATGGTTCAAACGCGCACAATGGCGGCCACCAATCCATCGATCAGTGCCTCTACGTCGTTGTCGAACATCACACGGGTGTCGCCATGCAGGAAGCCCTCCATTTCCATACGCTCCATCTGTGCCAGCAAGGGCGAATAGAACCCGTTCACGTTGAGAAGGCCCATCGGTTTGGCGTGCAATCCGAGCTGGCGCCATGTGAGCAGTTCGAAAAGCTCATCCATGGTGCCGAAGCCGCCGGGCAATGCGATAACGGCCTGGCTGCGCTCATGCATCACCAGTTTGCGCTCGTGCATATCACGCACGATCACCAGTTCCGAAACGCGCTCATGGGCCAGCTCGCGCTCGGTCATGAAGCCGGGTATCACACCCACCACGCGTCCGCCGGCCTCCATGGCGGCATCGGCAACGGCGCCCATCAGGCCCACGTGACCACCGCCATAAACAACACCAAGTCCGCGTTGGGCAATGGCGCGGCCCACTTCCCTGGCTATGGCCATGTACATGGGGTCATTGCCCGCACTCGCCCCACAAAAGACCGCGATGAAGATCATTCGCCCAAGGTAGGCCAGGCGACATATCCAACGGAAACCGATCAGCGGAAGAGCACGAACAACAGCCATCCAATGCCGGCCGCCATCAAGGCCAGGCCCACCCAGAGCATGTAGCCAAGGGCACTTGCCGGTTCGTTCATTTCGAAACGGAAGACCGTCTTCCCCAAAGGATCCTTATCCAATTCGATATCCGACGCTGTTTCAGGAAAGGTGACCATGGTGGTCTGTTGCATGCCGCCGCCGAATTCCTGCGGGCTCTGCACCATCATGTACTTGTGGTCGGTGAGTTTGGTCAGCTGAGCATCCTTTTCATCGGTCGTCAGGAACCAGCGCCCCTTTTTGTCCACCTGGCAGATGCCGGGGGCTTTAAGGGACACTGTGAAGCTGCGGTCCATGTCGTTCTTCTCGAGCTTGAAATCCTCGAGGAAGTAAGCGGGCATGGAGCGTTCTATATCGCGTTTCAGGGCTGCGGGGTTGTTGCCGAAATTCTGGTTCCAGGCTTGCCACTGCTGCGCGGGCAGCGTCATGGATATGCTGATGGCGGCATTGCCCAGGCCATCAATGTTCATATCGATCTTCTGCTGCAGGCTTTGAGCGGCAAGAAGGTGGGCGCTGGCGAGCAGCGCAACGATCAGGGTGTTCTTGAGGTAACGCATGGCCATTGGGACTATCGGATGCTTGAAAGAATGCTGTTCAACTGGGGTGAATACTGCTCCGCGACAAGATCGCCAGCACCGGCAGCCACGATGCGTATACCTGCGGGACCGCGACCGCCCACGCCGCTCCAGACCCACGACCCACCGCTGGAATAAGTGATACCCTGCACCCTGTTCCCACTTACCTGATACTGCAGATCACTGCCGTACTGGGCGAACAACATCTTCAGGTATCCCATGGCTTCCTCCGTGGAATTGGCAGGCACATCGTATACCGCTGCGTTCGCCATTTGGTCCGGCGACTCGGCCAACAAGGTGTATACCGGCATGTTGGGAAATGGCTGCTTGCGAACGGTCCAGCCCGAAGGCACCGAGAACGATAGTGGCCCCGCGGTGCGGTTGCCACTGGATGGACTTCCGCCATCGCTGTTGCCGCCACCACCGCCTCCGCCATCACCACCACCACCGTTACCACCGCCATTGCCGCCACCGGAGGGTGTCACGGCCATCAGTTGTCCTCCCTCGGTAGGCCGCATCACCTCGAAGTTCGCTGCGATCTTGTCCACCTTCTCCTTCAGGAACGTATCGTCGCTCAAGGCCATGGAACGGACGCCCTTTTGGTTCAAGGCATGCACATCCACGACGCTGTATCCGGGGTGTCCGGCCTGAACCTGTTGCATGAATTCCTGCAACTGCTTCTGTCCCGTTCTGAAGGCATCCTCGGCCGAAGAGATCCCGCCCAACCCTTCACCATTGATGCCTGTGGCTTCGATGGCGTAGTACTGCCCTTGCATCTTGAATCCGGGATAAGCGTGGCCCGGGATCAAGTAGATGATGGGATCGATGCCAGCAGCGGACATCACACTGGCGTAGAAACAGCTCAGCTCGATACAGAGTCCCGTGTTGCCGGTGATCACCTCCCGTGGCAATCGAAGGGTCTGCACCAGAGAGCTCACATCGTCCGCCGAGGCCGGTATGCCCTTGGTGCCGCTGTAGACCATGTGTGCCATCCGCGTGGCCTCGTACAGGCTCATCAGGAAGCGTGCGGCATCCTCCGGCTTCTGGGTGATGGATGCCGCTTCGCCCTTCATCACCTTCTCCTGGACGACCTGCGTGTAATACTTGACCACAGGGTCGCTGGGCGTGACGAAACAAGGGATGAGGTCGTTGTTGTCGTACAGGTCGGCATAACCGCTGATCTCGGAGGAAGGGATGTTGGAGTAAACGAACTCGTTGCGGCTCATCATCTTGAAGGCGAACTCCTCCTCCACCACATCGTTATCATCGGCGCCGTCCCAATCGATGGCGATCTCCACCTTCTCCATGCTCTCGGTGGTCTTCTTCGTGATGTCGTCGTTGAACTTGGGATAGCAGGCCACCACGCCACTTTGGCCAGGGAACATCTGCCCGATCACACCCAATTCGGTCCAGTCGATATAGCCCGGTATCCTGTACTTAACCCGAACGTCCTCCAAGGTGTGTCCAGAGCTGTTCGTCAGCCGTGCCTTGAAGAGGTAATACTTCCCGTTCAGTGCACTGGCATCGGCATACACGTTATGTACCGCAGGCATGATGAAGGGTGCCTTTTGGATCTCGATGTCAAGATCACCCCCACTGCCTGGAAAGAGGGAGATGCCGGTAACGATCGCGCCCACAAGGGCCAGCGAGGCGGGGGGAAGCCATTTCTTCATGGTTCGGTGCGTCGGCCAGAACGGTCCGACACCCACTAATCGGGGACTACCGCGGAATGTGAACACGGGATGCGCAATGACCCTGAAAACCCACGTTCCTGACCAACGTTCATGGCGGACAACCGGACCGCGTTCTTCAATGCACGGATGGCGGTCGTTCACTTCTTTGCAGAGCTTCGGACTACCGCTTCGGACCCATGTGCCGCCGCGAATGACCAACTTTAGGCGCAATGGTCTACGATCTGATCAAGGTCCTGGTACGTATCAGCACCGCCATCTTCTTCAAGAAGATCGTGGTGGTGGGCCGCGCGTACATGCCCGAGCGCGGCCCGGCGATCATCGTGGCCAACCACCCGAACACGCTCATGGACCCCTTGCTGGTGGCTCTGTTGGCCGATCAGCGGATCGGGTTCGTGGACAACGCAGGCCTCTTCAGCAACGGCTTCCTCGTGGCCTTCTTCCGCTACTTCCACGTGATCCCGATATACCGCAAGAAGGATGTGGCGCCCGGCGGGAAGCAAGACAACACGCAAGCCTTCGCGCAATGCCATGCCTACCTCCAACAGGGTGGAACCTTCCTCATTTTCCCTGAGGGCAGCAGCCACTACGAGATCAACCTACGCGAGATCAAGACCGGCACCGCACGCATCGCCTTGAGCTACACCGGGCCAGGTGATGTGCAGATTATTCCAGTAGCGCTCGATTACTCGGATGCGATCCAGTTCCGCAGCATGGTGCGTGTTACCGTGGGCAAGCCGATCATGGTCTCGGCCTACAAGGAGGACCCGCAACGGAACGAGAACGAAGCCGTGGATGCCTTGACCGACGCCATCCGCAAGGCGCTGGCGAAGAAGCTGCCATGGACCACCGGCAAGGACCAGGAGGAACTGCTGATCAAGGCGCACACCTTCTACACTGCGTACGCAGCGCCCGAGGCCGACCTGCACGAGAACCCTAAGCGTTCGCTTTTGATGCGCAAGCAACTCGCCGATGCGTTGCATCACCTGCACCGCACGCAGCCGGAAGTCTACGCTCGCACCAGTGCGCAGATCCTCCACTTCTTCGATGCACTACGTACCGACCGCATCACGCCGGGCTTCCACACCGATGCCTATCGCAGGAAGAGTTTCGCCCTGTTGGCCTTGGGATACGTTGCCGAACTGGCGGTGATGGCACCCATGTACCTCTTCGGGCTGCTCACCAACTACATCCCCTACATCCTGCCATCACGCGTGTTCAAGGCATCGGGCATGGAGGTGGAGTACAAGGCCCCGGCGCAGATGATCCTCGGGCTGATCTGCTTCCCGCTGTTCTATGGACTGGAGCTGTGGGCTTTCCACCGCTTCATCGACCCACGCATGTGGACCGCAGCGCTATTCCTGATCGCACTGCCGATCGCGGGCTACACGGCCCTATGGTACTGGACCGAGCTCCAGCGTTTCGCGCGGGTGCTGCGCTTCCAATTCGTTGTGCCCAAGGACCGGAAGGATGAAATGCTACGCGAGCGCGATGCGATACTGGACGCAATGGCGGAGGCGCGGAAGAGCTTGTAGGGTGATCAGCGATCTGTCGATCTCGGAACGGGAATGGACGGAGATGGACGCGAATGAAACTGGACCTCATTCCCGTCCATTCACCGGTTGAATTTCCCCAACAAAGAAGGCGGCCCAACCGGACCGCCTTCTTCACTTATAGCTATCGGTAGCGCTTACTTCTTCAGGTCGAAGCGATCCAGCTCCATCACTTTCACCCAGGCCTTCACAAAGTCCTTCACGAACTTCTCCTTGCTGTCGTTCTGGGCGTAAACCTCGGCGATGGCGCGCAGTTGCGAGTTGCTGCCGAAGACCAGGTCCACACGGGTACCGGTCCACTTGCGCTCGCCGGTCTTGCGATCGTGGCTGCCGTAGATGCCTTCCTCGCCGGCCTTGGGGGCCCAAGCGTGGCGCATGTCCAGCAGGTTCACGAAGAAGTCGTTGGTGAGCTGGCCCACCTTGTCGGTGAACACGCCGTGGGTGCTGCCGCCGGTGTTGGCTCCCAGCACACGCAGACCGCCCACGAGCACGGTCATCTCCGGCGCGCTGAGGGTGAGCAGTTGAGCTTTGTCCACCAGCATCTCTTCAGCAGGCACGCTGTAGGTCTTCTTCTGGTAGTTGCGGAAGCCGTCGGCCTGAGGCTCCATCACGGCGAAGCTCTCCACGTCGGTCTGCTCCTGGCTGGCATCGCCACGACCGCTATTGAAGGGCACGGTGATGTTGAAGCCCGCATCCTTCGCAGCCTTTTCCACGGCGGCGCTGCCACCAAGCACGATCAGGTCGGCCATGGAAACGGCTTTGCCGCTGGCCTTGAATTCAGCCTGGATCTTCTCCAGCACGCCAAGCACTTTGGCGAGTTGCGCAGGGTCGTTCACCGCCCAGAATTTCTGCGGAGCGAGACGCACACGAGCACCGTTGGCACCACCGCGCTTGTCGCTGCCGCGGAAGGTGCTGGCGCTGGCCCAGGCCGTGGCCACGAGTTCGCTCACGGTAAGACCGCTTGCGAGGATGCTGCTCTTCAGCGCAGCCACATCGGCATCAGCGATCTTGTTTCCTGCGGGAACGGGATCTTGCCAGATGAGGTCCTCTTTCGGCACTTCGGGACCGAGATAAAGGCTCTTGGGCCCCATGTCGCGGTGCGTGAGTTTGAACCAAGCGCGGGCGAAGGCATCGGCGAAGGCCTGCGGATCCTGGTGGAAGCGGCGACTGATGGGCTCATAGATCGGATCGAAACGCAGCGAAAGGTCCGCGGTGGTCATCGCTGGGCGGTGCTTCACATTGGGGTCGTGCGCATCGGGGATCATGTGCTCGGGCTTCACGTCCTTGGCCAGCCACTGCCAGCCGCCGGCGGGGCTTTTCACCAATTCCCACTCGTAGCCGAAGAGCATGTCGAAGTAGCCGTTGTCCCACTTCGTCGGGTTCGGCTTCCACGCGCCCTCCAGTCCGCTGGTGATGGTATCCTTGCCCTTGCCGCTGCCAAAGGAGTTCTTCCAGCCGAAGCCCTGCTCCTCGATAGCAGCGCCTTCCGGAGCAGCACCCACGTGCGAGTCGGGCGCAGCGCCGTGCATCTTGCCGAAGGTGTGACCACCGGCGGTGAGCGCCACGGTCTCTTCGTCATTCATCGCCATGCGCTTAAAGGTCTCGCGCACGTCCTTCCCGCTGGCCACGGGGTCGGGGTTGCCGTCGGGGCCTTGCGGGTTCACGTAGATCAGACCCATCTGCACGGCGGCGAGGGGGGTCTCCAAGTTGCGCTCACCGCTGTAACGGCTGTTGGGCTTGTCGCTGGTGGCGAGCCATTCGCCCTCGCTGCCCCAGTAGATATCCTCCTCGGGCGCGAAGATGTCCTCGCGACCACCACCGAAACCGAAGGTCTTGAAGCCCATGCTCTCCATGGCCACGTTGCCGGCGAGCACCAGCAGGTCGGCCCAGCTGAGGCTGTTGCCGTACTTCTGCTTGATGGGCCACAGCAGGCGGCGCGCCTTGTCCAGGTTTCCGTTGTCGGGCCAACTGTTCAGCGGGGCGAAGCGCTGGTTTCCGTTTCCGGCGCCGCCACGGCCATCAGCGGTGCGGTACGTACCGGCCGCGTGCCAGGTCATACGGATCATGAGGCCGCCGTAGTGGCCCCAGTCGGCAGGCCACCACTCCTGCGAGTCGGTCATCAGCTTGGTGAGGTCGGCCTTCACGGCTTTCAGGTCGAGCTTGCTGAAGGCCTCGCGGTAGTTGAAGTCGGTATCCAGCGGCTTGCTCACCTGCTGGTGCTGGTGCAGGATGCTCAGGTCGAGCTGCTCGGGCCACCAGTCCTTGTTGCGGCGGCCGCGGCCGGCCACGGGAAGGGCTTGGGCGCCGTGCATCACGGGGCACCTGCCGTTGGACTGTGGGGTTACGCCTTCGAGGGGGGCACCGTGGGGGTTGTCGTGTGTCATGTTCACTGGGGTGTTAGGGGGCTTGCGACCGTGAATGACCGCGCGCCGGTTGGTTCGTAAGGGTTCAGTACTTTGTTGGGACCGTGAAGTTCTTCACAGCGGCCCAAAGCTACCCTGATGTTAATCATCGACAGTTTCAATAGTTTCGATACCTGTATAGACCTCACCTATGACTCTTCAACAGCTCCAGTACATCGTTGCCGTGGCCGACACCGGCCAGTTCAGCAGGGCGGCACGCCAATGCCATGTCACGCAGCCCACGCTCACCATGATGGTGCGCAAGCTGGAGGAAGAGTTGGCCGTCACCATCTTCCAACGTGGCGTGCAACCCGCAAGGGCCACGGCGGAAGGCGCGAGCCTGATCGATCAGGCGCGGGTGGTTTTGCGCGAGGCCGGTCAGTTCAAGGACCTTGTGAAGGAGCTGCGCACGGGCACATCCGGCACTTACCGCATCGGCATCATCCCCACGCTCGCGCCCTATTTGCTGCCGCTCTTTCTTGCGCGTTTTGCCGATGAGCATCCCGAGGCCCGTCTCGATATTGATGAGCGCAGGACCAGCCGCATCCTGAAAGCCTTGCGTAGTGGCCAGCTCGACATCGGCATCCTCGCAGGACCAGTGGAGAGCGACGACCTCGAATGCATCACCCTTTTCCATGAACCTTTCCTCGCCTACCTGCCTTCGGACCACTCCTTGCTCAAACAGAAACGCATCGCGGCCAAGGACCTTCGGAAAGCACATCTGTGGGTCCTGAGCGAGGGCCATTGTCTGCGCGACCAGGTGCTCAGTGTTTGCCAACAACCCAGCGCTGGCGGACACACCAACATCAACTACAGCTCAGGCAGCATCGAAACGCTGAAACGGATGGTGAACAGTGGCAGCGGCGTAACGTTGGTCCCCGAGCTGTCCGTGAGCCCCGACGACAAGAACGTTCGTCGTTTCGCATCTCCGGAACCCGTGCGCGAAGTGGTGATGGTGGTGCGCAAACCCTTTGTGCGGCGCAAGGCCTTGGAAGCGCTGGCCGATGCGATCAGGGCAGCGGTTCCGAAACGATTCAGGAACGTTGAGAAGGAAGTGGTGGCGGTGTAACACACCAGAACACCTGAGCTTTACTTCTGCGACCTGAACGGGCCACCCTGCTGATGGACCGGATCATCCCATCAACCTTCACTATCGGTGTATGAACGGTTCTGCCGTTCCTCGTTCCAGTAGATCTGCTTTGATGTGTGATCATACCTTCACGCTGCCTAGAACGGACGATCGATAAAAAGAACATCCATGAACATTCATCGGACTCTTGCATTCCACGCTCTGCTCGCGCTGCTCTTGTGTTGTCCTGCACAAGCCCAACCCGGTGCCGCTCAATACACCATCCCGGTCGTCTTCCATGTGTTGCACCAGAACGGAACGGAGAACATCAGCGATGAGCAGATCGCCGATGCCATGGAGATCCTGAACACGAATTTCGACGCACCTACATGGACCGTGGAGCCTCCGTTCGATGCCATTGCGGCAGATATGGATATCGCATTCGTGTTGGCATCAGTGGCGCCCGATGGATCGCCTACGAACGGTATCGACCGCATTGAAACACCGCTGACCATCGACGCGGGTGCTCCTTCGAGCTACGTGAACGCATGGCCCCGCAACCGCTATCTGAACATCTGGACCGTTCGTTCACTTGCCGCTCCCGGCATATCGTACATCAGCCAACTCCCGAACCAAGTGGACCAGGAACCATGTACCGACGGCATAATGATCTTCCACAGCTATGTCGGATCAATAGGAACAGCAAGCCAGGGCACAAAACGAACGCTCACACAAGCCGTAGGTCGATTCCTGAACTTGAAGATGGTCTATGAGGACCCGATCGGTAGTGGACCTTGTGCGGACGATGAGGTTACCGATACGCCACCTTGCGTGGCTACCGTGCTCTGCAATGGCATTACCAACAGCTGCGACGCCGTAGTGGCCAACGAACACAACTTCATGTCGTCGCCTTACTGCTCCAACATGTTCACCGCCGGCCAACGCGCACGTGTGCACGCCTGCCTGACGAACAGCGTTGCACAACGCAACGAGCTCGCGAGCGGCATCACCACCATTACCCCGGACTGCCTACCGAGCTCGATCACGGACCCGAACGGGACAAGCCGGATAATTACCGCGTTCCCGATCCCCTTCGTGGACCGCATCCATGTGAGCGGTCTATCTGAAGGCCTCTACCAAGCTGAACTGTTGGACCACACTGGTCGCATCGTCATTTCATCGCTGACCTTGACGACAGGCGCACCATTGGAAGTGGGCGTAACGATCGCTTCAGGCGTCTATCTGCTCAAACTGCACAGTGGGTCACGAACGCATATTGTGCGGGTGGTGCGAGAGTAAGCATGTGGTCCCTGCTCTATGGCCGCCGTGCAGGGAACACCGTCTTTCCGCCCTCCTTGCGCTGCACCAAGCCGCGCATGTAGAAACCAGTGACGGCGCTCATGAAGTCCTGCCTGCCATCGAGTAGCGATGCCTCGATCCGTTCAGCGCTCGACCATTGCTCCAGGAAAACACGTAATGGCTCTTTGATCGCAGCCGTATCAGAGATGGCATCGTACTGCTTGGAATGCCTTCCACCTCCTTGTGCATGCGCGCAGCTGTTTCGGTGGAAGAGGCTTTCTGCAAGGAATAGGTGTACTGCGCATCATGGATGCGTTGCATGTGCTTGCCCACCTTCGCGATGGCACGTTCCTGTTTGCTGCCGAGGCAGCCGAGGGGGAGGAAAGAAAGGAGCAGCATCGCCAAAGCAGAGATCGTCGAGCGGCCGTAGTTCGGGGATACAGGGTGTGGCATCTGTAGTCGCTGAGTTCAGACTAGCGCATCTCCTCCAACACCGAGCCCCCGCTCGATCCATCGCCACTGGTCCAACGCCACTCCTCGTGCAGGCGGATGCGCCCATCGGGCAACAGCTCAGGCGTTGACCGGCACACGCCCGTCATCAGCTCGCCGCGCTCGTTCACCTGGTGGTAGCGCATATCCAGACGGCCTTCCTCATCCACCAAGGCGATCAACTGGCCACTGACGATCCGTCCTCCGGAATAGCTGCACGTCACGATGTTGCCCGTCTGCTCGTAATGGAAGATCACTTCCGGGGAAACCTCTCCATTGGCACTGTTGCTCACAGGGACGAAGCGGCGGTCATTGTAGTCGATCATGGGGAGCTGAAGATGGCGTGAAGGTCCGATATCCCAGCGAGATCAACGGATGAACGACTCGGTGCAGCATCACTGATGGACGACCATCCGCGAACAGGCCCCGACCAACGCTCAACACCCCACCCGCTCGATCGTCAACCGCCCGCCACGCTGCCTAATCACGAACGGGATCTCCTCCAGCGTACAACGCGGTTCGATGGTGAACCGGCACATCCCTTTCACTTCCAGATCCTTCTGACCGTTCACCGTCAACACCTGCTCGTTCCGCGTGTCCACGCTTACCCAGTCCTGTGGGCCGTGGACCAAAGGATGATAGTAGCCTCTATCCATTTTCAAGGGGATCTCCTTGACCCTATCCCCCAAAACGATGCGCTCCTGAGCCTCGAGCTCTATGTGGAATTTACCCTTGAAGTTGCGTGTGCAATTGGGCGATGCATAATAGCTGCCGCCATACAGCTTTACAGTTGTGATCAATGTGAAGGTGTTGTCACCGGACCTCTCGACCTCGAACATCAGATCGTAGGGATGTTCTTTGGCCAACGTGGTATCCGTAACCGGAAGCTGCCCGGTACGCGTATCCTGGATCGGTGCATTGGTTGATGAGGACGTGCACCCGCCTTGAACGACCCGGAAAACAAAGGCCTGCTCCATCGCGCCACCGTTCGCAGCCTTCGCCGGGGTCCAGCGCGGCATATCGGTGACCACTTGCACCATCCGCGCATCCAGCCCCGCATGGCCCGAGGTTGCGACCAATTCGACGTTGGACGCTTCACCCTTTGCACCAACAGTGAACTCCACCACGGGAGGCTTCAACCAGCCCATGCCGGGAACGATGTGCGGCAAGAGCGCCCCTTTGAGGTAGCTCACCAGGCTGTCACCTCCTCCAACGAACGCCGCATCCGTGCTTCCGGCTTCGGTCCGCGAAGGAAGGGCCTCGACCACGTATGCCCCATCCGAGAAGAACGCCACAGGATCCAGCCACGGTTCCTGCACGAAGGCAGCTCCCGGCAGCTGGAAAAGATCGGAGACCGGAACGGCCGCCTTCGCTTGTGCTCCACATCCTTGGTGACCGTCCCTGAGGGAACCGATGGACACACCAGCTGCCACTACCAGGAGAGTCGCGCCGCCGAACATTGTCGTTGCTTTCATGACCTTGGGGTTGAGGGTTTCGCCAAAGGTGCAGCGCGTGTTCTCCGGCCTTGTTCAACGCCGTGTAAATTAGTGCAAACGCAGTGTAATTCATTCAAATGCAAGGGGTTGGCACGGTAGCTTTGCCGCATGTACCGATGGTCCGCGCCCCTGCTTTTCGTCGCCTTGCTTACCTCCGGACCGAGCTCTGCGGGGCTCGGAGACCGGTCCATCAACCAAGAGCGGCAGGAGCAAGTGGCCATGCGCCTTATCGGTCATCAGGTGCTGCTGGCCGCAGGCGATACCTCCTCTCTTGTGCTCCCCGTGGAGCGCACTGGCGATCGCTACCGGATCCGCTTCGCGCAGGACTTCGGCTTCGATCCGGGCCTGATGACCGAGACGGTGGACAGCGTGGTGCGCAGCACAGGGATCGCGACCCGCTACATGGTGGAATTCGTCTCCTGCGACTCGGACCTGGTGGTACACAGTTGGCAGGCAGCGCTGCATCCTGAGCAAGCCATGATGCCGTGCATCGGGCGGGAACAGCCGGTGGCCTGCTACGAGCTTTGGTTCACCATCCTGGAGCGCGACGCCGCAGCCTTCGCCGCAACCCAGCGCCCGGATGAAGCCGAGCAGACCGGCTCCGGCAAAGAGCAGGGCCTCAGCTGGCTGCTCCTGATCCCCGGTTTGCTCGTGCTTGTGGGTGTTGCCCTGGTGCTGCGGAAGAAACAGCGCCTAACGGCCACTACAGAAGACCCCAACCTCATCCGCATCGGCGAATTCCTGTTCAACCCGCGCAACATGGAGCTCACCCACAAGAACGAGCGGGTGCGCCTCACCAGCAAGGAGGCCGATCTGCTCCAGCTGCTTGCCGCATCCCTTAACGACACAGTAGGCCGCGAGACCATCCTGACCAACGTGTGGGGCGATGAGGGCGACTACGTGGGCCGCACACTGGACGTGTTCGTTTCCAAACTGCGCAAGAAGCTGGAGGCCGATGCCAACGTGCGCATCGTGAACATCCGCGGCGTGGGCTACCGGCTGGTGGTGGAATGAGGGTGCGGGGGGCTGATCACGCACCTGAATGAAGTGGAAGCCGGAAAGCACTGGCAGCATAACGATGTGGCGAACGTTGGCCGGCGAAGGCCGATATCAGGAAGGACGCCCTACGTCAGTCCAGAGTTCCTTCGACGCATCATTGCCCGTGGACCTCACGCGGCCCAGCACGCCGCGGCCGCAGCAACAAGCCCAGGAAAAGGATGAGCACACCGATGCCGCTCAAGAGCAATTGCAGGAACTCCATGTCACTGCTGCCACCTGGCTGTGAACCGATCCACAACCCAGTGAGCAGAAGGACAGTGCCGAACAACAGCACGATCACGCGCTGCCAGGACCGCCGTTTCAACACATAGAGCACCGTCACCACCAGACCAGCGATCACTGACCCAAAGGCCACCGCACTGAACAGGACCGCAGCAGCGATCGCATTCTCCGTGCCTTGGGCGAACACCGGGATCGCTACCAACGCGAGCACGAAAGCCAACGTAGTTCGAAGGTGGTGCCCGGCGTACATGGCGACAAGGTACTTCGGGGTGAAGCCTTGATCAAGGCTTCGAGCCGCCAGGTCGTTCGCTCTTCGCTTCGCACCGCGTCGCATCGCTTCGCAGTGACAGCCTCGCGACAGCGGGCAGACCCGACGGAGGTTCGGATGGACACCCTGCGGTGGTCCAGACTTCAGTCCCACCACCGCACAGCATCCGCCAACCGACCCCCCTCGAACCAGAATGTCCGGTCCCCCTCCGTGCCACACACGCGCGTTGGTAGCACCGGCACCGTGAAAGGCCTGGACACATCGCGCTTCATGTACGCCTCCAGGATAACCTCGAGCGGATACTGCGCCGTGCGTTCCACCGTGACCCGCAGGGTGTCGTTCACCCAGGTCCACGTACCCGTGAGCACGGCTGCGGTGTCGCCTTCAAGCGGCGCACAATCGCCCGGCTCCAGGATGCGCACCTGGACGAAGCCACGGTCCTCGAAGACGACCTCCTGGTAGCGCCCATCGCGGAAGAAGCTCAAACGTCGCTCCTCATCGGTGTAGCCCGCGATGCACTCGCCGTTCGGGCCGTGCATCATGGGATCGCCCTGCCAGTAGCGGAACTCGCGGTCGAGCCAAGGGGCGTGGAGCGTATCGGACTGGGCGTGGACGCACGCAGCAGCATTGAGCAGTAGCAGGAACAAGGCACAGCGGAGCCACATGCTTTGCTTGTACACGGCGAAGGTCACAGCGTTCAATTGCATCGCGCTTGTCATTCGCCTCGCTTGCGATCCACTACAGCCCCATCACCGCGCCTCCCGCATGATCCGCAGGGCCTGGTTCCGTTGCATCGACGTGGAGAAGAGGAGCTCCTTGCGCCCACGCCCGGTGCGCACCAACGCACTGGCGGTGTTCGGCGGCACACGCCCTTCATTGTGCGCCACCACCAGCAGCTCGTTCATGCCGGGCGCCAAGTCCACCTTCAGCTTGTGGCGCTTGCGCGTGAGCGCCAGGCCGGTCAGCACCGGACGCCCGTTCACGATCACGCTGAGCGTATCGCCGTCGCGCTCGGCATTGTCCCACAGCCACAGCGTGATCCGCTGCCTGTTCGCCGTGAGCGTGGTCAGTGTGTCCGTGGTCCGGTCCCCATAGGCGATCGCGGGCGGCGGTGGCGCGGGCAGCGCAAGGCGCTTCATGCCCAGGTGGAAGCGGATCACGAGCGCCAGGTGATCGTGGCGCGCCGTGGCCAGCGTGGTGTCCGCACCATCGGACAGCCGCGTGCTCAGGGCCACCTCCCGCTGCAGGTGCGTGACGTAGCGCAGGCCCCACTCCACGCGGTGACGGCCCTCCATCTTCACCAGGCAGACCTCGGGGGCCAGGTAGGTACGCTGCAAGGGAGTGGCCGTGGTGAGCGCCTGGAAGGTGCCTTCCCGTGTATCGCGCGTGTCACCACCCTGGAACGCCAGGCCCAGGCCGATGCCCGCGCGCACGCTGGTGCGCAGGCGTTCGTTCAGCGAGCGCTGCCAGAACGCGCGCACTTCGGCCCTGCGCGTCAGGTGGTAGATGTCGTAGTCCACTGCACCCTTCATGTAATCATAACCGTTGATGGCCAGAACACCCAGCGCCGCCAGGCCCCAGCGCTCGCGGTACGTCCACGTGGCACCCAGGTCCAACGTGCCGGCGAAGTGGGGGCTGGTCGTGAACGCCGCGCCATTGATCGTCTCCAAGCGCGGTAGCCCCACGCCCAGGTTGATGCCTGCCACCAAGCGGAAGGGCAAGGCGCCGTCCTGGCCGAAGGCGCAGCGGGCCGCAGCAAGACCAAGGAGCAGGGCGAAGGAACGCATGTGGCCGCAAGATACCCGGCGGTACGGACGAGAACGAAAGATCGTGCCAGTCTTCAACCGGGGCCTGGTCCGCTCATCGGTCGAGCCGACGGACCGTGGGGCAGACACACTGGGACCTCTCGCACAGCTCTCCAGCGAATCGCCCTGCGGACCTACCGCCGATGCATGTCCGTCACCAGCAACGGATCGCTTGCCCGCAGCTCCGCGATCAAGGCCGCCACCACATCGGTCGTCGGATCCAGCTGCAGCTTGGCGAGCTCGGCCGATGTGATGCCCACCAACTGGAGGAAGCTGACCTCACCATGCGGTGTATCGATCTTCCCTAGTTCGGGGTCCAACGCGAACACCACACCGGTGATGTCCGTGTCCATGTCCGTGCACAACGGTCCGCCCGCCGGCACGAACTCGTTCACCTCGAACCACCGACCGCTCTTGTGCAGGTAGCGGGCCAGGTTGTTCATCACCGTGGTGATCCACGTCGGCTCGCGGTCATCCACCGCGTTGCGCTTGATGCGGAAGGTGAGCTCGAAGCCCAGCTTGCTGAACTCCTGACCGACGGCCTCCTCGTTGTAGTAGAGCTCGCTCAGGCCATAGCTCACCACATGGATGTGCTCGGGCGGACCGGGATGGTCGTAGTAGCTCGTGCCGTCCAGGGGATCGGTGCCGCCTGCGATGAAATGCAATGGGGGTACATAGTGCCGGGGCTTCCGTGTGCCATACAAAGTGGCGAGGCGTGCATCGATGCAACGCCAGCCGACGGCATCCTCCGGCGTGTAGGTGGCTCGGTATTCCTCCAAGGTCATGGGACAACGACAAGGCACGAAAGTACCGGGTGGGCGGGACCTAGCGTTGTACGTTCGATCGCTGCCTTGGGCCGGGGCACGGACGGACCCGTACTTGACCGGGTAGCCACAGGCTACCAAGCACCAGATCTTGTTGCACGTAGCCTGTGGCTACGCGCAGATGCGGGAGTTGGTAACCGGAAACGAAGCGGCGGTCGTGGCAGTTGATCATGGTGTGTGGGCGAGCGGGTGAAGGTCCGAGATCACAGCGATGGATGCGGACGACTGACTACATGCTGCGGGGGCGCCCGCTTAAAGGCAGGATCCAGAACCAGCGGAGGTTCCGGGTGGACATCCTTCCCGTTAGCTGACCGTATCTTAGCACAACAAGAGCCACGATCATGTCCGACGTCGAACTGAAGAAACGCCTCATCAGCCGCATCCAACGGTCGCGCAACCCGGCCCTGCTGCGCGAAGCGTTCAGGCTGCTGGGTACCGATGCCGCCGACCTGGAGCCGTACAAGCTCACCAAGGAGCAGCAGGCTTCCGTGAACCGCGGCAAAAAGGATGTGAAGGCAGGACGGATGATCAACGAACGCGAGGCCAACAGATCTGCAGGACTGGCTTAAATTCGCAAGATCATGGAACGCTCCCAACTCGGCCGCATCACCATCAACCCCAGCATCTGCCACGGCAAGCCGTGCGTGCGCGGCATGCGCTGGCCCGTGGAGGTGGTCATCGATATGCTCGGTGCGGGCATGAGCGCGGATGACATCGTTCGGGAGCATCCTGAGTTGCAGAAAGAGGACATCCAAGCGTGCTTGAACTACGCCAAGCTCGCCGTGTCCGGTCATTCGCTCGGTGACGTGGCGTGATGCGCTTCCTCTGCGACGTCCATATCTCCATCCAGCTCTGCAAGCGCCTGTCCGAGGCCGGTCATGACTGCCAGCACGTGAACCGCCTGCCGGAACGCTGGCATACCTCCGACCAGGACATCGCGCGCTTTGCAGACCAAGAGGACCGCATCCTTATCACCAAGGACTCCGACTTCCGCGATACGTGCATCCTGCACAGCACGCCGCGCAAGCTCATCAAGGTGAACCTCGGCAACATCCCGCACCAGGTGCTCAGCGACCTGCTCTTCAAGAACCTCGGCGAACTGGCACGCTTGAACGAACGACCCCGATTCCTGGTCGAGGTGGACATCGCGCGAGTGTCCGTGATCGAGCTGGTGTGATCGACGCCCCCACCCCTCACCGCCCCTCCTCCACCACCGAACTCCCGCTCGACCCATCCCCACTGGTCCAGCGCCATGCCTCGTGCAAGCGGATGCGCCCATCGGGGAGAAGCTCCGGCGTTGACCGGCACACGCCCCTCATCCCTTCGCCGCGGTCGTTCATCGGGTGGTAGCGCATGTCCAGGCAGCCCTCGGCATCCACCAAGGCGATCAACTGCCCGCTGACGATGCGGCCACCGGAATAGCTGCACGTCACGATACGGCCCGTCGGCCTAGTGGAACACCACTTCGGGCGAGACCTCGCCATTGGCGCTGTTGCTCACGGGCACAAAGCGGCGGTCGTGGTAGTTGATCATGGGGTGTGGGCG
>JAEUSY010000012.1 GCA_016788295.1 Flavobacteriales bacterium | reverse complement strand
CGCTCAAAGGCTTGCCCAGCAGTAATTGCTTCATGGCCTCCTTCTCGAAGGCTTCATAATCGAACTTTTCAGGCTTGTCTTCCATCGGTCAGGGTTTGAAGTTCGCAACTCCGGCCTGACACACTTTACTGAACAGTCTCCCCGATGGTGTGTACATGCGGGAAGCGGTGCGGGTTCGCGAACACCACCCTGCGCAACCCCCAAGTATTAGCTTCGTCTTGCCTCTGTAAACGCCGCGCGCATGCACCGACCGCTACTTTCCTTCCTGCTCGTTACCGCACTTGGTGCTTCGGCCCAGTTCGGTCCCATACAGTTCGCCTTTGAGAGCGAAGTGAAATACCCCAACCGGGTGCTGGTGGGCGATGTGGATGGCGATGGCGATATGGACCCCATTACCTACAACTCGGGCACGGGCAACATCAACACCAACAACCTGCGCTGGTTCGAGAACCTGGGCGGCGGTGCATTCGGGGCTGCGCAGGTGATGCTGACCGGCAGCATTGGCAATAGCGCCGTGCTGCGTATGCGCGACATGGACGGCGATGGCGATGCCGACCTGGCCGCCGATGGCAGCTGGTACCAGAACGATGGCAACGGTGTGCTTACGCTGGTGGGCGCTTACAGTCCCGTGGGGGGCGCGTGCATGTTGCTACGCGACCTGGACGGCGATGGCGATGTGGACGAGCTGGTGCGCAGTGCCAACGGTATCAACCTGCTGTTCAACAACGGCGCGGGCACTTTTAATGTGGGTCCGCAAGTGGGGCCCATTGGCACTAACACCAACCTGCGGGCGGACGCGGCGGACCTGAACGGCGATGGCCTGCCCGATCTGGTCATCGGTGGCAACAACGCACAGACCGGGTGGTATGCCAACCTGGGCAGCGGAACCTTCGGTGAGCAGCAATCCATTAATGGGTTCGTATCGCCCGGAAATCCCTTCTGCGGCGATGTGGATGCAGATGGCGACCAGGACCTGATCGTGTTCGGCATGACCGGAGGCACAGTGTGGTTCGCCAACGATGGTGCAGGCAACTTCACGTCCGGCGGTACGATACCGACCACCGTGCTTCCCATGGCCATTGCCGACTTTGATGGCGATGGCGATGTGGACCTTACCGTGGACACCGGCACCAGCTGCAACGTGCACCTGTTGCAGAACCAGGGTGGGCAAGCGTGGACCACGCTCGCAGTGGAGACCGTGAGCGGCTACAACCTCGTGGGCACCAAGTATGCCGCAGGCGACCTGAACGGCGATGGTCTGGAGGACCTGGTGATGTGCAGTGGCATGGACATAGCGGCGTGGTACCCCAACCTGGGCAACGGCAGTATTGGTCCGCGCCACCGCTACTGCCAGACCATGGCCGGGGCTTTTGACATCAGCGCCGCGGACATTGACCTGGATGGCGACGTGGACCTGGTGACCGCGAGCTACCACGGCGATTGGGTGTGCTGGTACGCCAACAACGGCGACGGTACCTATGGGCCGCAGCAAGTGGTGGTGGAGCGCCGCAACCAGATCGCTGTTTCGCGCACCGCCGATCTGGATGGCGATGGCCTGCCGGACATCATTACCAACGTGGCCGACTGCGCCATCATCTGGAACAGTAACGGCGGCAGCAGCTGGGCCACGGACACGCTGCCCGGCCAAGGCCTTTCGCGCTGCGAAACGGACCTTGATGGAGATGGCGACCTGGACCTGGTAGGCACGGCCAAGTGGTACGAGAACGATGGCAATGGTGTGTTCACCGTGCGCGACGAACCGCTGCTGACCACAGGCACGGTGAAGGCGGCCGACATGAACGGCGATGGCGTGGTGGACCTGGTGTTGCTGAGCGGAACACAATTCACCACCCTGTTGAACAATGGATCGGCTGGCTTCACGCAGCTTACCGCCCCTGCGGTGAACTACGGGCAATTCGCGTTGGGCGACCTGAACGACGACGGATACCCGGATGCCGCAGTGATCGTTTCGGGCATTGTGATCCGCGGCTACTACAACGATGGCACCGGTGTGCTGCTGGATGGCGGCGTGCTGTTCACAGGGCCTGCAGGCCAACCGCGCACCATCCTGATGCAGGACATCAATGGCGATGGCTACAACGATGTGGTGTGGGCGCTGAGCAACGGCTACACCCACCAGACCTACTACAACCTGGGCATTGGCAACGGAACGCTGGATGCCGCCAACCTGATCGACCCCACGGCCGAGAGCGCCGCGGCCATGGTGTTCGCCGACCTGAACAACGATGCGGTGCCCGATCTGGTAACAGCGCGCTTCCGCACCATCAGCTGGCAGGAGAACCTCTTCTTCAATGCCTTCCGCCTGCGGGGCAGCGTGTTCCTTGACTTCGATCTGGACGCCACCTTGAACAACGAGGAACAGAAGATCCCCTACCGCTTGGTGCGCACCAACGCCAACGAAGTGCTGGTGTGGTCCAACAGCGCCGGTGATTACGACCTGCCTGCCGACACGGGCACCTGGAACGTGTGGCACCCTCACGCGCCCATCTTCCAAGTGACCAACGACCCGGACACGCTGCAGGCCACCCTCACCACAGCGGCACCGATAGCCAGTGGTCTCGACATCGGACTGGCCCCTGCCAACCTGGGTT
Organism: Flavobacteriales bacterium; assembly: GCA_016788295.1. Taxonomy (GTDB): domain Bacteria; phylum Bacteroidota; class Bacteroidia; order Flavobacteriales_F; family PHOS-HE28; genus PHOS-HE28. The sequence goes on along the minus strand of JAEUSY010000012.1, from coordinate 84,616 downwards.
CGGGCACCTTCTTTACCATCACGCCGGTAAGCACGCAATGCAACAGTGCCACCTACCTGCAGATCACCCTGCGGAACGTGGGTACCTTCATTCCGGAGGACATTGTTGTGGACCTGTCCTTATTGCAGGGGCTTACGGTGGAGTGGTACTTCCCCCAACCCGATTCGGTGGTGAACGGCCATGTGTACTGGAGCGTGGACAGCCTCGGGTGGTTCCAAGAGGCGCAGTTCAGGGTGGGGCTGTTCACCGGTCCTGCGGGCTCCACCATTGAGTATGGCTATGTGGTAACGGGTACCAACATCCCCGAGCCCATTCTGGAACCCCACATCATACACCAGGTCACCTGTGCCTTTGATCCCAACGACAAGCGCGTGAGCCCCGAGGGCTATGGCGTGCATGGCGCTGTGGACGTTGCCACCGACTGGCTGGAGTACACCATCCGTTTCCAGAACACCGGCAACGACACCGCCTACACCGTGGTGCTGGTGGATACGCTGGATACCGATGTGGATCCCGCTACGATGGAGATCCTCGACGTATCGCATGCCCTCACGCGCATCGAGGTGGATGCGGACCGCGTGGCCTACTTCCGTTTCGACCGCATCATGCTGCCGGACAGCATTGTGGACGAGCCTGGGAGCCATGGGTTCCTGAAGTACCGCATACGTCCGGTTGCCGGAGCGCCGCACCTAACGGAGATCACCAACTCGGTGGCCATCTACTTCGACCTCAACGAGCCCATCATCACCAACACGGTGCTGAACACCTTGGTGGATTGTGGGCTGCACTCGGCATCCATAGCGCCAGTTGGTCCCGATGAACTGCTAGCCAGCCCCGTTGGCGATGCGTACCAGTGGTACATCAATGGCAACGCGGTGCCCGATGGCACGAACGCCACGATCACCACGGACATCAACGGCGACTACACCGTGGAAGTGACCAGCATCTATGGCTGTGTGGCGTTGTCGGAACCATTCAGCGTGATCAGCACCAGTACCGGTGCGCACACTGATGGCCAATACGCTGTGCTGCCCAACCCGGCAGTGAGTGAGGCGGTGGTGTATGGCACGCGCCCCTTCGCTGCGCTGGACGTGGTGCAACTGCTGGACATGCGTGGTCGTGTGGTGCGCACGTTCACCGGCAACGGCACCGATAGGCTGGTGGTGGCGCGTGAGGGCCTTGCGCCGGGCACCTACCTGCTGCGCGTGCTGGGAGCGGATACCAACGCTGTGGTGCGCCTCACCTTCGCCGACCAGTAGGGCATTAGAAGCCACCTCGGAATAGTTGTTGTCCCGAGGTATGGGGAGCGAGCCGGATGGATCTTTGCCCAGCCAAGGCGCGACTCCGGGTCAAGCCCGGAGTGACAACGCGCATAGCTGGGCGATCTGCAAGGATCGAGCAACGGAGGATGGTCGGAAGCAGTGATGGCGCAATGTTCCGTAGCTGAAGCGCTGGTGCAAGCGACCCGGAGGATCATGTTGAGAGGGCTTCTATTCCCAACGCACTGTTCACGAGTTGTGGCGGTGCGGGCGGGGAGGGCGCTGGCGTGTGCGGTTCCTTTGTGGGGCCCATGGCACGCAAGACCGCGACCGATGCCCTTTCGTTGTTCGACACGCTGGTATACACCTGCGAGTATCGGCTCGTGATCGATCCGGCCAGTGCGGTGCTTGCGCGGGTGATGGAATGGCGCCAACTGCTGAAGGAGAAGGTGGGCGTGTTCGGGGACTACTACCGTATACCGGGCATCACCCTATTGCAGACCGAACTGCCGCCCGACTACGAGGGCACCTTGTGCGATGCGATCTGGCGCGGCAGTGGTGCCCGCACACCCTTCAAGCTGCACCTGAACGGCTTTGCGCACACCGAGGACCGCAAGAGCATACACATCGAAGTGGTGGAGAAGGACGTGGTGGTCGCGCTAAGGCAGCACGTGGCGGACCATGTGCGCACCAACCGCCGTATAAAGAAACTGGGCGTGCAGGTGCCGGAGCGCATCGCGCTGCCCATCGCCTCGGGCCTGAAGGCCGCGCAGTTCGATGCCGCCTGGGGCTTGCTCTCGCCTCATCCGTTCGTGGGCGAGATCAGCGTGCACGATGTGGTGCTGCTGAAACGCGAACTGGCGGACACCTCGCTGGACGAGCACGTGCGCACCTTCGCGCTGGAGCACCGGCGTTAGGCGAAGCGTTGCTTGCGCGCGTTGGCCCAGTGTGCCAGATACAGCAGCGCGGGCGAGCCCCAGATAAGAATGGCGAAGCGCAACAGATCAGGGCGGATGGCGCAGAGCACGGCCATACCTGCGATCACCACCACAGCGCCCAACAGTTCCCAACGGTAGGCCAGCAAGAGGCCCAGCATGGTGCAGAGCGGGAACAGTGCGAACTGGAGTCCGTCCGTGGCCGAACGGAAGGCGAGCCCATCGGGATCGTCGGTGCCGGCAAGTAGGTGCGCCACCACCATGAAGGTGAGGAAGGCCAAGGCCAGTGCGCCGGAGAGGCGTGCCACCAGTTGGAGCAGGTCGGGCCGGGAGGGTGAGGCGGTCATGAGCGTGGTGGTTTAATGTGGTTCGTGAACGCCGATCGAAGCTAGTGGGTGGTGGTATCGAAAAGCTGATGATGTGATGAGCGGCGAGGCTGTTTGGTGCTGCACTGAAGGGCCGCGTGCGCTGATCATTACGGTTGAACCATGCTGATCGGTGTTAGGGCAGGAGCGGGGACCGCCCATCGGGGAGCCCACTTTATTATGGCCCGATCGTCGGGGCTGGGGTGGAACGGGCCTACCTTGTACCCGATACCCCGGTGCTTTTGCCGGGTCCTACAAGCCGCCAAACAACACGGCGGCGCAATACGGTAAGTACAATGTCAAGTGGTACAGTGAAGTTCTTCAACACGGAGAAAGGTTTTGGTTTCATCACCCCGGACGAGGGTGGTAAGGACGTGTTCGTCCACAAGACCGGCACCCGTGACAACATCCGCGAGGGCGACAAGGTCACCTTCGAAGTGGAGCAGGGCCCCAAGGGTCTCAACGCAGTGAACGTTCAGCGCTCGTAAGCGCTCATCGATCAAGGAACGAAGCCCTGGCGAAAGCCAGGGCTTCGGTGTTTCAGGGGGGCATTGGAGGGAGTCGGGGTGAAGGCCAATGGTACCTGTCGATCAAAGCGCCCGCGTTCGCCGAGTATTTCCAGCGATTAAACCGAACACTTTCGGCCGCGTCAAAGCGAATGTCACATTTGCATCAACGGTCTGTTAACTGCAAGTAACGGGCCCCCGACCGGAACCTGACCCCAACACCCATTTGCCCCTGCCCATGATCGTTCAACGTATGCGGAACGCTGTGCTGTTCATTGCCCTTGGTGCTGTTAGCGGAGCATCCGCACAGACCTTCGATGGCTACGCGCTGTACAACCTTTCCAACCAGACCACTTCCCGCTTGGTCAACTCAGCGGGCCAGGTGGCCTACACGTGGAACTGTCCCACCACTTACAGCTACGCCATGGCCCTGAAGCCGAACGGCAACATCGTGCGCACGGCGGTGAACACCGGCAACCAGATCAACACGGCGGCCGTGAGCGGGCTGGTGCAGGAACTGAACCCACAGGGCCAGGTGGTCTGGTCGTTCACCTACTCCTCTGCCGACTACGTAACGCACCACGACATGTGCCTGATGCCCAACGGCAACGTGCTGCTGCTGGCCTATGTGCGCAAAACGGTGGCCGAACTGCAGGCCATGGGCTACACGGGCACATCGGCCAAGTACCCCGGTCGCATCATCGAGATACAGCCCACGGGCACCACGGCACAGATCGTATGGCAATGGGAAATGGCCGACCGCTTCATCCAGTACGCGGATGCCAGCAAGCCCAACTACATGCCCATTGCCGAGCATCCCGAGCGAATGAACATCAACGTGACCGTTAGTGGCGGTGGCGGCCCGGGCGGCGGCATCGATTGGTTCCACGAGAACGGCATCGACTACAACGCCGAGCTGGACCAGATCGTGTTCAGCGCCCGCTACCTCAGCGAGATCCTGGTGATCGACCACAGCACCACCACGGCCGAGGCCGCTGGCCATACGGGAGGCAACGGTGGTCGTGGCGGCGACTTCCTGTTCCGTTGGGGCAAGCCCGCCAACTACGGAGTAACGGGTACGCAACGCATTCCTGCCGCAGTGCACGATGTGAAGTGGATCAAGGCCGGTGCCCCCAACGCCGGCTGGCTGATGTTCGTGAACAACAACGGTGGCGGCAACAGTACCACCACCATCGATGCCATCAACCCCGCGCGCGATGGCTACAACTACCCATGGACACCCGGCACCGTATGGGGGCCAGCGAACTACGATTGGCGCCACACCTGTCTGGCCTACGCCAGCGGACAAAGCGCGGCCGAGCGCATGCCCAACGGCAACACCTTCGTGGCCATCAGCGGCCAGTACATGTACGAGGTGAACAGCAGCAACCAAGTGGTGTGGCAGTACAATGCAGGTCCGCAGAAGGCCTTCCGCTACCTGTGCAGCGACCCCGGCATCATTGCCCTGCTGGGCGAGGACCCGTGCGGCCTTGCCACCGATGTGAACGAAGAAGAGAACAGCGCAGCGTTCGGCATTTACCCGAACCCCACCGAAGGCATGCTGAACCTGGTGGGCGTGGACATGTCCACCATGAGGCACTTTGTTGTGTACGATGGCACCGGGCGCGAAGTGAAGCGCACCGCACCCGGCTGGACCGTGGACGTGGGCGACCTGCCCAACGGCGTGTATCAAGTGGCCGTGGAACACAGCACGGGGCAGCGCGATGTGCGCCGTGTAGTGGTGCAGCACTGATCCGCGCATGCGCTGCTGGTACGGCATAGGGCTCGTATTGGCGATGGCCGTGGCACCTGCCGCGGCCTTCGCGCAACCCGACCTGTATGAACTGGGCTCCGTGCGCGAGCTGCGGTTGTACTTCAACGTGGCCAATTGGCGCCGCGCCTTGGATAGCCTCTATCTGCTGGGAGAGGACGAACGCCTGATCGGTGATCTGGTGATCGACGGAACATTGCTGCCCGATGTGGGCGTGCGTTACAAGGGCTACAGCTCCTGGGCCAACGGCCGCGCCAAGAACCCGTTCAACATCAAGTTGGACGAGGTGCACAGCGGCCAGGACTACCAAGGGTTCGAGAAGATCAAGCTGAGCAACGTGATCCAGGACCCCTCGTTCCTGCGAGAGGTGATGGCCTACGAGGTGGCCCGCAACTACATGCACGCCTCGCGCGCCAACTACGCCGACCTCTATGTGAACGACACGCTCGTAGGCCTCTACACCAGCGTGGAGGATGTGGGCAAGGACTTCCTGAAGGAACAATTCGGCGAGAAGGACGGCAGCTTCTTCAAAGGCAATCCGCCCACGGTGGACCTGACCGGCGAGAACTGCAACCTGGGTGACAGCCCTGGGCTGGACAGCACCGCGTACTATGATATCTACGACATCCAATCAGACCACGGCTGGGGTCATCTGGTGGAACTGATCGACGTGCTGAACAACACGCCGGAGAACATCGAGCAGGTGCTGAACGTGGACCGCACGCTGTGGATGCACGCCTTCAACTATGCGCTGATCAACTTCGACAGCTACGTGGGCTATGCCCAGAACTACTACATCTACCGCGACGAGAACGGCCAGTGGAACCCCATCCTGTGGGACCTCAACATGTCCTTCGCCAGCTTCCGCCTCACGGATGCGTCCACCTACTGGAACGGCTTCAGCATCAACCAGGCCATGACCATTGATCCGCTGAGCCACTACAGCGGCCCCAGCGTGTTCCCGCGGCCGCTGCTGCGCAACCTGTTCAACAATGCCATGTACCGCAGGATGTACATCGCCCACCTGCGCACCATCATCACCGAGCAGTTCGGCGATCAAGCCTTCCGCGAACGGGCCTTGGAGCGCCAGGCGCTGATCGATGCGCACGTGCAGGCCGATACGAACAAGTTCTACACCTACCAGTCGTTCCTGGACAACCTGGACCAGAGCGTGAGCTACACAGTGGCCTATCCGGGCCTTACGCAACTGATGGACGGACGCGTGGCCTACCTCAGCACCTATCCGGGCTTCACGGGCCAGCCGGTGATCGGTGAAGTGGCCCATGCACCCATGGACATCGCCTTGGGCGGCTTGCTCACCATTACCGCTCCGATCACGGATGCGGACACGGTGCTCCTGGCCTGTCGCTTTGGCACGAGCGGCCTATTCCAGCGCGTGGCCATGGTTGATGATGGTCAGCATGGCGATGGAGCCGCAGGCGATGGCATATATGGTGCGCAGTTGACCGCCACCAGCAACCACGTGGAATACTACCTCTACGCCGAGAACGTAACGGCCGGGGCCTTCGCACCCGCACGCGCAGCGCACGAGACCTACGAGATACAGACACGGTTGGCGCCAGGTACCGTGGTGATCAACGAGCTGATGGCCGGCAACCAGGGCCGTGTGCAGGACCCCACTGGCGCCTCATCGGATTGGATCGAGCTCTACAACGCGGGCACCTTCACCATTTCCACTGCGGGCCTTTACCTCACGGACAACGTGGCCGACCCCACGCGCTGGGCCTTGCCTGACCGAACGCTGGACCCCGGCGAATACATGGTGATCTGGGCGGACGACCGCACCAGCGTGGGCGACGATCATGCCAACTTCAAGCTGGACGCCACTGGCGAGACCATCCAACTGGCCTACGATGCCGATGCCGTGCTGGACCGCGTGACCTTTGGCGAACAGTTCCCGATCTACACAAGCGGGCGCATACCCAATGGCACGGGCTCCTTCCAGCGCCTTACACCCACCGTGGGCGGATACAACCGCGTGGAGTTCGGAACGGAGCCGGAGCGCGTTTTCCAGCTCTATCCCAATCCCGCCACTACGGAACTGAACGCCATCGTTGACCTGCCCGGGTCCTTCGAGGTGCAGGTGTTCCGTTCCGATGGCCGCGCGGTGACCGGTGTGCAGCAATACACCGATCGCCACCTCGTACAGCTTTCCACCGTCGGGCTCGCTGCAGGGCACTATGTCATGCAGGTGCGCACCGCCGATTCCGTCATGAGCCAACCCTTCATCCTGCTTCCATGAAACAACTGCTTACCCTCGTCGTGCTCGCGCTCAGCCTGCAGCTCAGCGCACAGACCTTCACCTCCTGGACCACGGCCGACGGCCTGCCAAGCGACGATGTGCGCGATGTGGCCGTGGCGCCCGATGGCACGTTGTGGTTCGCAACGGCGCAGGGTGTGGCCGCCTTCGATGGCAGCACCTTCACGGTACACAACACCACCACGCACCCCGGCCTTGCGAACAACGACACCTATGCCATTGCAGTGACCACCACGGGCGTCGTATGGGTGGGCACCGACTTCGGTGTGAGCGTGTACGATGGCAGCAGCTACACCACCTACACCAGCGCCAACGGGCTGGGCGATGATGCGGTGAAGAACATCAAGCAAGCGCCCAACGGCGATGTGTGGATCGCCACGATCAACGGTGCCACGAAGTACACGGGTGGCACCTTCACGGCGTTCGGCGCGCCGCAGATCCCCTTCGGTGGTGCCATGCACGTGGCCTTCGCCAGCAATGGCGATGTGCTCTTCAGCGGTGGCCTGGCCGGTGTGGTGGTCTACAACGGTACCACCTTCACCACCATCGGAACGGCTGACGGGCTGGTGTCCGGCCGCGTGCGCAGCATTGCGGTCGACGAAGCGCAGAACAAGTGGGTGGGCACAGCGGAGGGCATCTCCGTGCTGAACGCCTCCAACACGCACACCACCGACCACCTGAACGTGTTCATCCTTCCCCCGCCCGATGAGCTGAACCCCATCACCGATGTGGTGGTCGACCAGAGCGGCCGTGTGTGGGCCGGCGTGTACGTGGACTACCTCGTTACCGTGGGTGGCGTTAGCTACTACAGCAACGGCGTGTGGGGCCAGTATGAGGAAAGCGACGGCCTTGCCGGTCCCAATGTGCGCCGCCTCACCGTTGATGGCGACAACGACATCTGGGTGACCACCAGCACGGGCATCACCGAGATCAGCAACATCAGCATCGGCATGGCCGAACGTGCGAGCGCCGGTGGTTTCAACCTGTACCCCAACCCGGCGAGCGCCTATGTGGAGGTCGTTCGTGAGGGAAGTTTCACCGGTGCGGTCGTGATGGAGGTGCGCGATGCCGCTGGACGGTTGGTGAGCGCCACCACCACCACTGCCGATCGCATCCGCCTGGATGTGTCTTCCATGGAAGCGGGCCTTTACAGCGTGCGCCTCGGCGACCGTGTGCAGAAGCTGCTGGTGCAGCACTGATCGTACTGCAGGGGTTCAGCGCAGGTGGCGGAGCGGCCCCTTGCCTTCCCACGCGTCCACGAGCAGGGGATCGCCCAGTCGGAACAGCACCGGGAAACGGAGCCTGCGTTCCAACTGCACGTCCAGTTTGCAGAACAGCCCCAGGTGGTCATAGCGCCACGGCGAGGGCAGTGAAGCGGGCGTGAGCAATGGCACCTTCACCACTGCGGGCAATGTGGCGGGCTGCAACAGGGGTTGGCCTTGGGCGTGCATCATGCCTGCGGAACCGATCAGGATGAACAGGCAGCGGACGAACAACGGAAAGAACCTGCGCATGGTCGGTGGTAGTTGAGCGCTACGAACCGCTGAGCACCGAGCGCACATCGCGGTAACTGATGCCGAGGTGCGAAGTGGTGTGTACGCACTTTCCGTTGCGGATCACCAACACCTGGGGTGAGGCATGCTCCACATCGTACCGATCGGCAATGGCATTGGAGATGTCGCGGTGGCGCAGCAGGTCCAGGTAGTAGGCCGTGTGCATGGCATCGTCGCCGCTGGTCCATGCGCTCTCCAGGCGATGGAGGGCAGCGCTTGAAATGCTGCACCGCGTGCTGTGCTTGAAGAGGAGCACGGGACGTTCTGCGGAAGCGGCGTCGATCGTGTCGAGCTGTGCCAGGTTGGTAAGGGGAAGCCAGTTCATGGGTGCGGGTACAAAGATCAGTGTCCAGGGAGCTATTCGCACGGTGATGCCGGTCACGTGATGTGCCTACGGCGGATGCTGCGATTATATTGGGCAAGTGCCGGTGACGATAAAGTCGTCAATCCCCGGAGCCGTTCTGTTCACCCTTAACCCATGTTGCATGCTCCTGAAAGCAGGGCCTCGTTGTCTTCTTCCCTGATCGCCCCTGTTGGTCCACCCGTTCCCGAAGCGATGCCGAACTTGCGGCCGATGACCGCCTCGGCAGATCACGTGGAGACCGAAATGGCCGTGCTGGCCGCCCAGTTCGTGAACAGCACGAACCGCCACGTCTTCCTCACGGGCAAAGCAGGCACCGGCAAGACCACCTTCCTTCGGCGGCTGGCCAACAGCACCCACAAGCGCTATGTGATCCTGGCGCCCACCGGCATCGCGGCGCTCAACGCGGGAGGTGTCACCATCCACAGCCAGTTCCTGCTGCCCTTCGGGTCCTTCATCCCCGAGCAACAGCTGCCGCCCGATATTCCCGAGTACGGCGCCTTCCACGACCGGGGCACGCTCACCCGCCGCCATCCGCTGAACGCCCTGCGTCGCAACGTGCTGCGTGATGTGGACCTGTTGATCATCGATGAGGTGAGCATGCTGCGCGCGGATGTGCTGGACGCCATCGATTTCCGTATGCGCAGCGTACGCCAGCGTTGGGGCCAACCCTTCGGCGGCGCGCAGGTGCTGATGATCGGCGACCTTTTCCAACTGCCGCCCGTGGTGAAGGACGAAGAGTGGAGCGTGCTGCGGCGCTGGTATGGCAGCATGCACTTCTTCGAGGCCCGCGCGTTGAAAGAGAGCGGCTACGCACACATTGAACTGGACAAGATCTTCCGCCAACAGGACGATCGCTTCATCCGCATCCTGAACAACCTGCGCGACAACAAGGTGACCGCCGAGGACGTAAAGGAGCTGAACACGCACTACCGTCCACAACTCGCCAACGAGGACACCGAGGGCATCATCACCCTCACCACCCACAACCGCACGGCCGACGACCTGAACCAACGTGCGCTGGACAAGCTGCCCGGCGAACTGAAACGCTTCGAGGCCGCGGTTGAAGGCGAGTTCCCAGAGAGCATGTTCCCCGTGCTGCGCGAACTTGCACTGAAGGAAGGGGCGCAACTCATGTTCACCCGCAATGATCCCGAGAAGGCCTACTTCAATGGAAAGCTCGCACGCGTTGAGACCATATCGGATGGTGTGATCACGGTGCGCATGATCGACACCGGCATGCCCTACAAGTTGAAGCGCGAGACCTGGGAGAACAAGCGCTACGTGATCGACCCCATCACCAAGGAACAGAAGGAACAGGTGCTCGGCACCTTTGAACAATACCCGGTGAAGCTGGCGTGGGCCATCACCGTGCACAAGAGCCAGGGCCTCACCTTCGACAAGGCCATCATCGATGTGGGGCAGGCTTTCGCACCGGGCCAGGTGTACGTGGCGCTCTCGCGATTACGCTCGTTGGAAGGGCTCATCCTACGCACACGGATCGATCCGTCCGTGGTGAGCACCGATCGTGATGTGATGGCCTTCAGCGAAAGCCGCCATACGCAGCAACCGCTTCCCGAGCAATTGCGCGATCAGCAGCGGCACTACCTGCAGGCCGTGCTCACCAGCACCTTCGACCTGGGCGACCTGCTGAAACGTGCGGCATACATCCAGAAGGACCACACCGAAGTGGCCGAGTTCGAGGATGAGAGCATGAAGACCGCGCTCACGCGCATCCGCGAGAAGCTGGAGCGCGAGGAGGAGAACACGCGCAAGTTCCAGGGCCAGTTGCTTCGCCTGCTGCACGCCGAGGACCGCGCGGCCTTGCTGGACCGCATCGCCAAAGGCAGCGACTACTACACCGGACTGCTGGCCGATGGCATGAAGGAACTGCTGCAACACTTGGCCCAAGTGGAAATGCTGAGCCGCACCAAGCAATACAGCGACGACCTGCGCGAGCTGGACGGCATGCTGGTGAAGAAGCTGACGCAACTGGCCAAGGCAGCGCACATCACCGGGTGCATCCTCAACGGAGAGGAAGTGAAGCGCGTGCCCGACATCGAGAAGCGGATCGCTGCGCAACGCACCGGTCTGGTGCAGGAGGTGCGGTCGTGGGCCGCCGAACATGCGCCGGAAACAACCCTGAGGACAGGCCGGAAGCGCAGGCGCGACACGGAAGAGTGGGAGGTGCCCGATGTGGAGAGCAGGCCCCGTAGGACCAAGGGCGGTGCCAAGGAGAAGAAGGAGCCGAAGCTGAAAGGCGAGACCTACTTAAAGACCTACGTGCTGATCAAAGAGGGCAAGGGCCTGGCCGAGATCGCAGCGGAACGTGGCATGTCCGTGAGTACCATTGAAGGCCATGCGGCGCGCGGTATTGCGGAGGACGTGCTGCGCATCGATGACCTGATGCCGGCCGAGGACCGCGATCCCATTGCCGACTGGATGCGTGCCCACCCGGACCAGGGCCTGAACGATGCCCGCGCGAACTTCGGGGACCGCTACACCTACGGGCAGTTGCGCATGGTGCAGGCCTGGGTGCGGAAGGAAACGGAACAGGAGGGAGCGTAGCACGCCCCCTCCCGACCCACCGACCCACTGCCTTGCACCCACTAAGCGGGCCGTTGTCCCAACTCCTTCAGTAGCTGTCCGATCTCGGCGAAACTGCTCGCTTCGAACTCCAATGCGGGACGTTCGTTGGGTGAAATGGGCTTGCGGCACACATGGGCCCTTCCATCGATCACGGTGTACGCGAATAGCACGGCCGGTTCGTTGCGTGCCACTGGCGGAGAGGCCAGTTCGCCCCAGCCGTTCTCGCCCATGCGCAGGATACTGCGGATGCCTGTGAACACCACGAAGGCCTCGGTCTGCTTGGGTGCTTGGCCCTTGGTGATCACTTGGTACTTCTGCGATCCGGGCAGGTTGATGAAGCGGTCGCAATTGATCCAGCCGAGCTGTGCCGTGCTGAACACATAAGCGTTAAGGCCACCCATGTCGGCCGTGCCCATGCTATCGGCGCGCAGCGTGTACTGGCGCAGGCTCTCGGCGCGCACCTTGCTCCAATTGGCCACCAACGAATCGTAGCGGGCCCTTTGGGGCGCGTACATCGCATTGTAGCGATCAAGCATTGGGCTGTACACGTCCGCATACCAGACCGCGTATTCGGCCGCCTTCTGTTCCTGCCATGCGGCCATGCGTTCGTTGTAGCGCAGCAGGCGCTCGGGAAAGCTGCTGCATTCGGCCTCATAGGTGGCCACTTTGCGTTCGTACTTATGCATCTGAGCGGCATGCCGTTCCAAAGCGGCGGCGTAGCGCATTTCATTCTTCGCTTCCACCCGCTTTGGCGCAAGGAACGTCCACCAGGGGCTGTACGCGGTGTAGCTCTCACGGCGTGGGGCGACCGGTTCACGGGGCTTCACGGGTTCAACGGGTTTCACCGGCCTGCCTTTTATGTTCTCCACGTATACCGGCAGGTTATAGCTGAGGTGCGGTGGTGTGGGGTAGCGTGGTTCGCGCCAGGTGCTTACGGTCACGGTCTTCAGCGGCTGCGCGGTCGCGTTCCAATCGGTGCCATCGCTGCTCAGGAAAAGCTCCATGCCGGGCTTGTTCTGTTGCATGGGTACGGCCACGTTCATGGGGGAAGCAGCGGCGAGGCGCAGGGCATTGCCATTTTCGTCGGTGGCCTGCACGCGCAGCATGCCGCCGGTCTCCAACATGCGTTCGCCACTGCGGGTGCTCAGCTGGTGCGCCAACATGGCCTGCAGCCCAACGGCCTCGGTCATTTCAACCTGCACGGCACCTTGTACAGCGCGGCCGTGCGCATCAATGAACGAACCCGCCTCGAACCGCACCTGCACACCGGCCGCGCCCACGATGGTCTGCTCCTTCGTGGGGTCGATGGTGAAGCGTTGAATGCTGCCCTCCATCAGTGCGCGACGCAGTTCCTCGGTATCGGCGAAGTAGTGGCGCGTGAAGGTCACTTTCACCCGGCGGTTGAGGGCCATGCCATGTTCGTTTCGGTTGCTGGCCAGCGGATCGCGCTCACCGTAGCGGTCCACCGTGATCACCCGCCGATCGGCGCCCTTGCCTGCCAGGTAGTTCGCAACGGCCTCGGCGCGTGCCAGCGAAAGGGCGTCGTTGTAGGCCTGGTCGCCGTCGCTGTCGGTGTGGCCATGCACCGTGAAGCCATGATCGCCGTTCAGGGTGAGCGTGGCCATCAGGCTATCGAGCCGGAAAATGCTGGCAGGTGTCAGCACGCTCTTGTCCTTATCGAAAAGAACGTACAATTCGACAACGGTGGTGGTGGCCATACCGAGCGTGGCCAGGAACAGGCTGAAGAGAAGAAGAAGTGTGCGTGCCATGGGTCTGGGTGTTGGGTCGTTCGTCTGTTGGCGTGGTCGCCCTTTGACCATTAATGCAACACTTGCCAAAAGGTGACCCCACCGTGCGCAGAACGCCGCCGATGGTGTTCCGCGTGCTAGCTTCGGATCATGGAGCACGATATCCATGCCCCCGATGCACAGGGCTTCATTCCTGGTGTGTACAACTATTGCGACCGGCGTTGCGAGCGGTGCCGTTTCGTGCGGCAATGCCGCGTGGGCGCCGTGGACGTGGACGATGTGGGCGAGGCCGAGGATGCCGTGGTCAGCGGGCGCCCCGAGGACCTGCGCGAACGCCTGATGAAACTGATGAACAGGCCGCCATCGGAAGCGGAGGATGAGGACGAGGATGACGAGGTCGACACCGAGGAGGAGGACGACGGCGATGCTGGAGGAGGCTTGGACTTCGACTTCGATCCCGCCGACATGGAGCCTACCGCAGAGGAATTGCGTGAAGAGGAGAAGGCTCGTCAGGCCTTGAAAGCGCATCCGCTATCCAACATGGGTATGGCCTATATGGACCTTGTGGATGAATGGTTGGATCCCCGCGAGGAAATGCTCACGGCGAAGGGCATCCTTGTTCATCGTCAACAGGAGCTGAGCATGGCCGCTGCAATGCGCACGCCCGAAATACTGGTGCTCAGCGAGGCACTGGACGAGATCGGTTGGTTCAAGACCATGCTGCATGTGAAATGCCAGCGCGCCATTCGCGGCAAATTAGAGGATACCGGGTGGATGAAGGCCATGGACATGGATCCCCTTCAAAGCGATTGGAACGGCACGGCCAAGTTGTGCCTGGAGATCGTGCAGCGCAGTGTGGCGGCGTGGGAGACCGTGGCGGAGCTGATGCCCGAGGAGGCCGAGCATCTGGTGGCCATCAACGAACTGCTCCGCCGCGTGGACGAGGAATTGCGGAAGGAGTTTCCCGATGCCCAACGGTTCATCAGGGCCGGCTGGGATGCGCCTGATCAGCCTTCGGCCAGGTAGAGCGCGGCACCCACCAGCCAGGTGAGCAGGAAGGTGAGGTAGGCCAGTCGCAGCGGAAGGTACTTGCGGCGCGAAATGAAGCGGCCGTGCGCGTGCAGCTCCTCCAATATGGCATCATGCGTGCGCGGTGGCGAGCTCATCACATGGTGCATGTGCCGCTTGAACTCGGGCAGGCTCAGTTGGATAAAGTTGGTGAAGTGCAGGATGTTGAAGGGCACCTGTGTGCTACCGGTGTCCGGCAATTCCTTCTGGATCAAGGGGCTCTTGGGCACCGTGGACCATGCACTAAGAATGATGGTCATTAGCGCACCGATCGCGATCACCCAGTAATGCGCTGCGGGCCCTGTGAGCGAATGGTCGGAGACCTTCACCAAGGCGAACTGGAGCATCACGGCCGAAAGCGTGAGCATCAGGTTGGCCTTCAGGTCGCTCATCTGGCTCGCGGTCATCAGGTTCCACCGCGTTTGCATCAGCAGCTGGTCGCGATGGTCCGCGATGTAGGGGTCCACATCCTCGTACCGCATCGGCATGGGCTGTCCGCTGGGTACAGGGTCGTTCATGACGGGGGCGTTGCTCTCCATGTCGGTGCTGCTTTGCGACCGACAAGGTAGGATACAGCCGAACAGCCGCTGTTCAGCGCAACGCTCAGCGCACTTTCAGCAGGCTGCGCACTTGTTGCACGCCTTCGTTCTGCAAACGAGCGTAGTACACCCCGGCAGGCAACGGTCCCAGGTCCACATCCACTTTGTGTACCCCGGCCGGCATGGGCTGGTTCAGCACGGTCTGCAGCAGCTGGCCCTGCTCGTTGAACACTTGGATAAGCACACTTCCTCCGTTACTGGAGAACTCCAGGGTGGTGCGTTCCGTGAAGGGGTTCGGGTAGGCCTGGATCAAACTATCACCCGCCCGCTGGTTGATGGCATGAACACCCGTGCCCAGACATCCACTGGGGTCAATGAGCTCCAAGGGTTGATAGGTCTCGAGCAGCACGTTGTCGATATCACTGTCCGAGAGGCAGAACCAATCCTTTAGCACACTGGCATACACCGACCGGAAGTCGTGCTGCATGGCCAGGTTGGTCTGGAAGGTGGCGTTGGCCGGTATCTCCGGGTTGGTGCCGGTCATGCCAGGTATCACCTTGCTGCCAAAGAGGAACATGGGCTGTGCGCTGCCGTGGTCGGTGCCCAGGGAGGCGTTGTCCACAATGCGTCGTCCGAACTCACTGAAGGTCATTCCCAGCACGCGGTCCTCCAGGTCCAACAGTTGCAGGTCGTCCTGAAAGGCGTGGATGGCATCGCTCAGTCCTTTCAGCAGATCGGCGTGTGCGCCCAATGTGTGGTCGCTGGCCACCACTTGCTGCGCATGTGTGTCGAATCCACCGATGCTCACCCAATAGATCTTCGTCTTCAAGCCGCCGCAGATCAACTGGGCCACTATTTTCAAGGCGGCTGCGAGTTCGGCGCCAGGCTCGTTGCCGGTGGGGTAGAGGGTGCTCTGGTTGCAACCCGAAACGGCCGCGGCTTCGATCACATCGCCGTAGAGGTCGGTCTGCCGTTGCACCTGCCGCACGAAGTCGAGCTTGCCGCCACTGCACAGCGCGCTGGCGGGGTCGTTGTAAATGTTGCCCGTGAGGTTGAGCGGATCGTCGGTATTGTAAATGGCCGTGCCCATGCTTACGCCCATGTATTGCAGGCCGGGCCCCACAACACCACCCACGCGGATGGCCAGCGGATCGGGCATGTCATCATTGGGATAGCCTGCCGGGAAGTTCGGGTACTCAAGGTTCAGGTAGCGCCCTGTCCAACCGGAGCTCAGCAATTGATCGCTGTTGGCGCCGGTCTCGTAGATGTCGGTGGCGCGGAAGTGGGAGAAGTTGGGTTCGGGATAGCTCACGCCCTGCACGATGCGCAGCTTGCCATCCTCCCATAATTCGCGCAGTCCGCCCATGGATGGGTGGAAGGCGGTGCTGGACGTGCCGGTGAGCGAAAGTGTGGCGCTTTGCGGGATCAGCACGTTGGGCCGTTTGGTGGATAGCACACCATACTGGTCCAGCGGGATCACGGTGTTCAGGCCATCGTTGCCGCCGAACAACTGCACGATCACCAGCACGCGGTCCTCGGTATCCGAGCTGCGCAATGCGCCCAGCAAGGGGCTCGCAAGGCCTTGTACGGTGAACCCACCGATGGTGGCCGCTGCAGAACTGCGAAGGAAGTTTCTCCTGTTCATGGCGTTCAGAGGAGTTGTGTTTCAGCAGCACCGGACATGTCCAGAAAGAGCCACAGCAGCAGGCTGGGTACCAGTTGTGCCGTCATGTTCGAGGTGTTCGGGTCGTTCACGTAGATCTCGTAGGCATCGGTCCAATACACATCGCTTTGCTGGCCGAGCAGCAGGTAGCTTGTCTTCAATTGGTTGCGAACGGCGGTTGAAATGGGCACGGCCATCAGCAGCTCGGCCGCTTCGGCCACCACCACGTTCGGGTCCATGGCGTTGCTGAACTGGCCCACCAACTGCACCAGGTCCACCTTGAACTGTAGGTTCCTGCTTTCCACTTGATACAGGTTGTTGGGGGTGGAGAAGCCGGTGTAGATGATCCCTTGCAGACTGAAGTTGCGCGCCGGATAGGTGGCGGTGTCCAGCCAGATGTCATCGTAGCTGGGGAACTGGTAATAGGCCGGCCAGCCCGCCACGTTCGGCGGGTTCAGCAGTTCCTGGCCGCTGTAGGCCGTCAGCCAGTAGATGTCGCGCCACACACGGTATTGCGCCTCGAACTGCTGGGGCGTGGGCATCGGTATGTTCAGCTTGCGGATGGATCCGATCACCAGGTCGGCCGGGCTCATCACCATGCACGCGCGGATCTGTTCGCTGAAGAAGTGTTCGCTGGTGAGCAGCGCCCGCACTACTGTGCGCAGTTGGTCGGGTGCCGCGGCATTGTCGCGGAACAACTGGGCCAGCGGCACGATCACCTCTGCTTCCGCGCTCGCATCGATCTCGCCATGCACGAAGAAGCGATAGAGTTCCCGACATATGAAGAGCGAGACCTCCTCTTTCGCGAAGATCATGTCCAACAAGGCGTTCAGTTCCGTGGCCCCGGCATCAGCGCCGGTCTGGCCTTGGATCACCGTGTTGTTGAAGAAACCGCTGAACTGCTTGTTGGTGGTGTCGTGCTGGTTTGGCCGGAAGAGCGTGAACGGCAGTACGATCGTGCCAGCGATATCCGTCTCGCGAACGGTCCATCCGGTAAGCACACGGGCCGCGGCCTGCACATCGCTCTCGGTGTACCCACTGCCTTCGCCCAGTGTGAAGAGCTCCATCAGTTCGCGGGCGTAGTTCTCATCCGGTGCGGTGGCCGTGTTCTGGTTGCCGTTCAGGTAGATGAGCATCGCGCCACTGGTGCTCACGTCGTACATCAATTGGCGGAAGTTCCCCAACGCGTGTGTGCGCAGCAATTGGTCGTACTCGTAGCTCAGTCGCGGATTGAACACTTGGAACACTTGCGTGGGCATGTGGTTGCCCCAGAACAGCACTAATTTTTCGCGCATGGTGCGGTCCTGCTGTACCATCAATCCAGTGCGCCACCACATGTAGCTCTGTACGCGGGCGCTTGTGAGTGCCGTCAGCTCCTCATCGTTGTTGCCATAGCGAGGGGTGTCCACCCACGTGCTGCCGAAGGGGACCTGAGGATCCACGGCATTGGGGTCGGGTGCGTTCGGCGGGCCAGCAGTGTAGGCCTTGATCGGTGGCGCCGCATCGTTGGTGAAGTTGAGCAGTGCGTCGACCACCTGGTCCAATGAGCTGCCGTTGAACTGGGCGAGGTCGGCGTTGGAGCAGCCGAATAAAGTGCGCCGGAGCAAGTGGGTCAGTTCCGGTCTGCCGAATGGTCCGGAATAGGGGGTGAGTGGCATGCGTGCGTGGACTTTCGTGGTTGGGACACCGGAAGTGATCGAAAGTTAGATCGGTTCGTACGGTCCGGTCCATCAACATTCGACGGAAAGCCCTCCGCCCGCTGTTGAAATGTGCCGGACGGTTGACAAGCACGCCATGCGGCGCACCTGGCTCGGCGTGCGGATGCGATCTTCGGGCCATGAAACTCGTCTCGTTCAACGTCAACGGCATTCGTGCCAGCGTGGGCAAAGGCCTCCACGACACGCTTCTTGAGCTCGATGCCGACATCATCTGTTTCCAGGAGACCAAGGCCACGCCCGAGCAGGTGGCCACTGCACTGGCCGGTGTCAATGGCTATCACGTGAACGCCTACGGAGCGGTGAAGCCGGGCTACAGCGGAACGGCCATCGCCAGCAAGGAGAGGCCCGTGCAGGTGCATTTCGGGATCGGCATGCCGGGGCACGATGATGAAGGCCGCGTGGTCACCTGCACCTTCAAGGAGGTGGTGGTGGTCTGTGTGTATACGCCCAACAGCGGCGAAGGCATGAAACGTCTCAGTTACCGTGGCGAATGGGACGAGGCCTTCCGAACCTACGTCAACAAGCTGGCCCAAGGGAAGTTGCCGGTCATCATCACCGGCGACCTCAACGTGGCGCACCAGCCCATCGACATTGCCCGGCCCAAGGAGAACTACAACAAGACCAGCGGCTACACGCAGCAGGAGATCGATGGCATGAACGCCCTGCTCACTTCCGGCTGGGTCGACACCTTCCGTCACTTGCATCCCGATATGGTGAAATACAGCTGGTGGAGCCAACGCTTCGGTGCCCGCGCCAAGAACGTGGGCTGGCGCATCGACTATGTGCTGGTGACCCAAGGCTTCGAAAAGAAAGTGAAGGAGGCCTTCATCCTCAATGAAGTGATGGGCAGCGACCATTGCCCTGTGGGGATCGTGTGGTAGTTGTCACTCCGGACTTGAACCGGAGTCGCGCGGATCAAGACCGATGGACCATTGACCTTGAACTTATCGGAATGAAGAACCTCCTTCGACTGGAAGAGCTCGCACAGTTCCTGGCGTGTCTCCTGTTTCTGAGTAATTCTGAAGTTGCTTGGTGGGCGTATGCCTTGCTTCTCATTGGTCCTGATGTTGGAATGCTTGGTTACACCATTTCTCCAAGAGCAGGAGCGGTCACTTACAATCTCTTGCATCATAAAGGTCTTGCATTGTTGGTCGTGTTGGCTGGCATTTACTTTCAGTGGGTCGAATTCATTGATTGGTTCATTGGCAATGACGCCTCGAGCTTTGGTGAGATCATCACCATCATAGGCATCATCCTTTACGGCCACGCCTCCATGGACCGCATCTTCGGTTACGGTCTTAAGTTCGGCGACAGTTTCCACCACACCCACCTTGGCTGGATCGGGAAGTTGAGGGCGAATGAGAATTGATCACCCACTGCTCGCACTGAGCCTTTGGAAGAGCCTACTGCTTACTGCCTACTGCGAACTGCCAACTTCGAATGCGCCTCCTCCTCCTCGACAACTACGACAGCTTCACGTGGAACCTGCACCACCTGCTGGAACCGCATGCCGAGGTGGATGTGTTCCTCAATGATGTCATCACCGTTGATGAGGCCGCGCGCTACGATCGGATCGTGCTGTCACCCGGGCCGGGATTGCCTGCGGAGGGCGGCATCATGATGGAGCTTTTGGAAAGGTTGATGCCCACGCATCCCATACTTGGTGTCTGTCTGGGTATGCAGGCCATTGTGGAAGTATGCGGCGGCTCGCTCTACAACCAGGAGCGCGTCATGCACGGTGTTGCTGTTCCGTGTGTGCCCGATGAACCACGGGATGCGTTGTTCGCCGGTCTGCCTGTGCCCTTCGATGTCGGACTCTATCACAGTTGGGCCGCAG
Organism: Flavobacteriales bacterium; assembly: GCA_016788295.1. Taxonomy (GTDB): domain Bacteria; phylum Bacteroidota; class Bacteroidia; order Flavobacteriales_F; family PHOS-HE28; genus PHOS-HE28. Next base: position 64,423 of record JAEUSY010000012.1, on the reverse strand, counting down.
ATCCAGCCACGCTGCCATCGTCACTTCGCGCAACGGCCCACAGTGATCAGGGCGTGATCATGGCCGTGCGCCATCTTACCTACGATGTGTGCGGTGTGCAGTTCCATCCGGAGAGTGTGCTCACACCCTTGGGTGCCCGCATCATTGCCAATTGGATGAGGCAGTGAACGGTCCCTGTATCGGTAAGATCAATATAGTCGGTTGCTTGGCGCGCCACCGATCGGCAGGCGCTGCTCCACCTTCAGGTCGCGCAGAATGCTGGCCTTGATGTTCAGGCGAAGCATGAAGCTCTTCCGCTCGCCGAAGGGGATCACGTTGGCATTGAACTCCCAGCAGTGCAGGTCCCAGTAAAGGTTCAGCGAGGTGGGCGTGAGCTCTTCCGCCACGATGTCGTAACCGCTGCTCACGCCGAGCTTCCAGTATTTCAGCACGGTCACATCGCCGTTGAAGAGCACGCTCTGCCGCTCGCTGTCGATGTACGTGTCGTTCAGGTACGACCGGTTGATGTCATAGCTATAGTTCACTCCAAGTCGCCAAGGCATGTTGAAGCTCTGGCGTGAACCTTTCGTGGGATCGCTGTCCTCCACCACGCGTTCGGTGCCGGTGTCGGTGCTGCTCAACGGTTGCCCGTAGCGCTTGCTCTTCAGGTCGAAGCCCACGGCCACGTTGGTGTATACCATGCGCGCCAGCTTGCCGCTCACCGAACGTTCACTGCGATCAATACGTTGGCCGCTGGTGTTCACGGCATAGGGGTCCCAGATGCTCACCAGGTTCACGTTCACCAGGTTGAAGAGGGCGGTGCGTGCCGAGATGTTCACCGGCGACCACCGCACCGAATCGCGCAGCATATCGTAGCTGCTGTTGATCCCCAGGAAGTCGATCAGCTTCATCTTCTTGAACTGGGTGCTCACACTGTCGCGGCTCGCTTTGCCATCGCGCACCTTAGCCTCCACGTTCTGGATCAGGCCCAGGTTCAGTGTGCCGCTCTCGCCCGCTGCCGGCTTGCCGTAAATGCCGATGTCGTAAGGGGAGTAGCTGCCCAAAGCACCATTGGGTCCATAGGGGCCGAACACCTCTGTGCTCTGGTCGGGCCGGTAGGTGAGGCCCACGCTCGGCGTCAATGTGTGGCGGATGGCCTTCAGGCGTTCACCCCTGAAGATGTACATGCCGTATAGCTTGCTGGTAAGCGTGGCCCCCGCGCCCCATTCGCCCACCCGGCTGAAGCCCGGCACCGTGTCGGTAATGGTGGTGTCCGCATCGGGGAAGTAGGTCTTGCGCAGCGTTTCGGTGTACCAGCGCTCCGTGAAGCGGAACTCGGGATTGAACGTGAAGAAGCGGCTCTTGAAGGTGGTGGTCACCGCGGTGGCCTGGCGTACACCGTTCTGCATTTGCTTCGCAAGGCGCGAGATGTTGCCCAGGTAGATCTGGTCCTCGGTGGTGCTGAGGCGATTGTCGAACTGTGCGGTGTAGTTCACGGCCAGCTGATCGTACCAGCGGCTGGGTGCACCTGCGGGCCGCAGCATCTGTATGGGCAGTATGCGCTGCAGGTTGAAGGTGGCCGAGGGCAGCGTGATGTCGAAGGTGCGGTTCAACGTGTTCTGGCTGTGCCGCATGCTTACCGCCAGGTTGTAGGGCTTACCGGTCCAGAGGTGCGTCCACTGCACGTTGCTCTGGAAGGTGTTGCTGATGTAATCGTTGAAGCTGCTGTTGAAGTTGTTCGTGAAGTTGTTGCTGGTACCCACGTTCAAGCTGGCACTGAAACGGTCGGTGAGGCTGGCCTTGGGGTCCATTTGGTGGTTCCACCGCACGAAGAAGTTCTGCTGCTTGCTGAAATCTGGGAAGTCGGGGTCGCTGTTCAGCAGGGTGCTATGGCTGAGGTTGAGGTTGCCGGTATACCGGTAGCGTGTGCGGTACCTGGCCAGTGCACGCGCCGCCCAACTGCCCTTGCTGTAGATATCGCCGGTCAGTTGCAGGTCGAAGTGGTCGTTCACGGGCAGGTAGTAGCCGCCGTTCAGCAGAAAGAAGCCCAGGTTCGCATTGTCGCCCCAGGTGGGGATGAGCACACCGCCGCTACCGCCCTTGCGGTTGGGGAAGGTGGCGAAGGGCAGCGCCAATGGGGTGGGTACGTTGCCCACCTTCATGTACGCAGGTCCGGCCACGATCTTGTCATCGGGCACCACGATCATGCGGCTCACCTTGAAGTGGTAGTGCGGATGCGGCCGGTCGCAGGTGGTGAGCATGCCTCCTTTGCCATGTACCTCGCCGCTGGGGTGGCGTTTGCTCAGGCTTGCGCTCAGCCACGCGGTCTGCTCTTCGGTGCGCACCTCGCGGATCATGCCGGTCTTCGTGCGGAAGTTGTAGCGGATGCTGTCCGCGTCGATGGTATGCCCGTCCTGCGCGAACTGGGGTTTGCCCACCACCGCCCCGGTACTGTCCGGGGCACCAAAAGCACTGGCCTCTTCGTTCTTGAAGCTGAAGGCGATGCGGTCCGCGGTGAGCTGGATGCCTTGGTACTTCACCGTGGCTGCGCCAAAGAGGTACACGGTTTGCTCCTTCAGGTCGTAGCGGATACTGTCCCGTGCCTCGTACCGCACTTCGCTCTGAAGTACCTGACCGCGGAGCGGAAGCACCACACACATCAACACAGCCGTGATGAAAACTGCACTTGTTCGCATCGGGGTCCGCCGCATGGGGCCGGTAGTTTCGCCCCTGAAAGGCCGGATGCGTGGCGGTAACGTCATGGTCCAGCCTTTCCCACGGAAAAGCGGGCCGAAATTAACGGATCGCGTTCCGCGTGCCATGGAACGAACACCACGTGTGCTGAAGTATGTCCTCTCGCTGGCCGTCCTGCTTACGGTCTGCGGTAGTGCGCTCGCACAGGCCCAGCAGGGGCGCGACCCCCACCGCATCCGCACCGTGGTGCTCGACGCCGGCCATGGGGGCAAGGACCCCGGCAACCTGGGTACCGGCCGCTACAAGACCACCGAGAAGCACGTTTCGCTGAACGTGGCCAAGCTGGTGGGCAAGTACCTCAACGAGGCCTATCCGGACATCAAGGTGGTGTATACCCGCGAGGACGACCGTTTCATTGAACTGATGGAGCGTACCCAGATCGCCAACCGGGCCAAAGCGGACGTGTTCATCAGCATCCACTGCAACGCGAATGACAGCAAGGACCCCCACGGCTGCGAGACCTACGTGATGGGCCTGCACAAGACAGAGGCGAACATGCGGGTGGCTCAGAAAGAGAACGCGGCCATCCTGTTGGAGGACGGCCACGAGCTGAAGTACGACGGCTACGACCCCAAGGACCCCGAGAGCCAGATCGCGCTGAGCTTGCGCCAGAACGTGCACTTGGAGCAGAGCCTGTTGCTCAGTTCGCTCATCCAGAAGCAGTTCCGCGAGCGGGTGGGCCGACCGGACCGCGGCGTGAAACAGGCCGGGTTCCTGGTGATCAGTTACACCACCATGCCTGCCGTGCTCATCGAGCTGGGCTTCCTTACCAATCCCAAGGAGGAGGATTTCCTCCAGGAGGCCGAGGGTCAGGATTACATGGCCAGCGCCATCTACCGGGCCTTCAAGGAGTACAAAGGCATCGTTGAAGGCGTTTCGGTACCCGCCCCGGAACCCAAGCCTGCACGCCCGGACAGCACACATGTGGCCATCCCGGACAACAGCACCAAGCCTGCTCCTGCTCCTGCCGTGGTCTTCAAGGTGCAGGTGGTCACCAGCAACAAACGCATCGAAACGAAGCCCGCCAACTTCAACGGACTGGAAGGCGTGGAGGAGCAGAAGGGCGCCGGCGTGTACCGCTATACGGTGGGGAACGAGCCTTCCCTTGAGAAGGCACGCGAAGTGCAGAAACGCTGCAGGGACAAGGGTTTCGACGGGGCGTTCATCGTGGCGTTCAAGGATGGACAACGGATCGATCTGCAGGAAGCCCTTAAATTGGCCGGGGCTCGCTGAACGCGGCCATTTTTTTGGATGAAAATCAAGCGCGAGTACAGCATTGCCTTGGTGGTCCTGGGAAGTCTGGGACTGTTGATCTTCGGCATCAATTTCCTCAAGGGTATCGACCTGTTGGAGCGGCGTAACGTGTACCACGCCGTGTATGGCGATGTGTCCGGGGTCACCGGTTCCAGCCCTGTTTTTTACCGCGGCCTGAAGGTGGGCCAGGTGATCCGCACCCAATTGATGCCCGATGGCAGTGGCCGAATTGTCGTGAGCTTCCAGATCGATAATGATGACCTGAAGGTGCCGCGCGACTCGAAAGTGGAGATCTACAGCGCAGATCTCTTCTCCCGCGCCCTCCAGATCATTCCAGGTATGAGCAAGGACCTGGCCTCCAAGGGCGATACCCTTGTGGGCGATGCACAACTGAGCCTTACTGATGCCGTAGGCGAACAGATCGACCCCCTGAAGCGCAAGGCCGAGCACATGCTGGCCAACGTGGATTCGGTGCTTTCGGGCCTTAACAGGGTGTTGAACGATTCGGCCATCGGCGACATCGATGCCAGCTTCTCCAGCATACGCAGCACTTTGGAGACCTTCAACGCCACCAGCCGTAGGCTTGATGCCATGATCGCGGTGGAATCGCAGGCCGTTCACAGCACACTGGAGAACTTGCGGAAAGTGTCGGAGAACCTGGTGGCATACAACACCCACATCGCCAGTATCCTGCAGAACATGGATACCCTCAGTGGTACGCTAAGCGGCGCCGAGGTGAAACAAATGGTGGCCGATCTGAACGCCAGCTCCGCCAAGTTGAAAGGCCTCATGGAAGGGCTGGAGGCCGGGCAGGGTTCGCTGGGCCAGTTGATGAAGAACGATACGCTGTATGCCAACCTCGAGGCGGCCACGCATGAGCTGGACCTGTTGTTGGAGGATATGCGCTTGAATCCGAACAGATATGTCCATTTTTCGTTGTTCGGTAAGAAGGACAAACAGCCCAAGCTGAGCGACAGCGACATCGACCGCATCGCGAAGGCCTTGCGCGAAGCCAACAAACCATGAGCATCGCCAACATCCTTTTCCTGCTGCTGCTTGCCGGTGCCGTGGCCCTGTTCGCCCGGAACCTGGGCCGTGTGGTCCGCAACATCAGGCTGGGCCGCGATGAGGACATCAGCGACCGAAAGGCTGAGCGTTGGGGCGTAATGGCCCGTGTGGCTCTGGGCCAGAGCAAAATGGTGGTGCGCCCGGTGGCCGGTATCATGCACATCCTCATCTATGTGGGCTTCATCATCATCAACATCGAGGTCCTCGAGATCATCATCGACGGCATTTTCGGCACGCACCGGATCGGCTCCTTCCTTGGCCGCCTCTACGACTTCCTCATCGGAAGCTTCGAGATCCTTGCGGTGGGCGTGCTGCTGGCGTGCGTGGTCTTCATTGCCCGGCGCGCCGTGCTGCAATTGCCGCGCTTCCACAAGCCCGAGATGAAAGGCTGGCCCTCGAAGGACGCCATGATCATCCTGATCACCGAGATCGCGCTGATGGGTGCCTTCCTGAAGATGAACGCGGCCGATCAGGTGCTGGCCCAGCGCGGCATGGAGCACTACACAACGGCTGGAAGCTATCCCGTGAGCAGCCTGCTGCAGCCCTTCTTTGCGGGTATGAGCGACGGAACGGTGCTGTTCTTCGAGCGCTTCATGTGGTGGTTCCACATCCTGGGTATTCTCGCCTTCCTCAACTACCTGCCCTACAGCAAGCACTTCCACATCATTCTTGCCTTCCCGAACACGTGGTACAGCAAATTGGAGCCGCGTACGCAGGTATCCAACATGCCCCGCATCACCGGCGAGGTGAAGAGCATGCTCGATCCCTCGGTGCCACCACCCACACCCGCCCCGGCCCGCACTGTTGCCGGTGTTGATATGCCCGAGCGTTTCGGGGCCAAGGACGTGTTCGACCTGAGTTGGAAGAGCCTGATGGATGCCTACAGCTGCACCGAGTGCGGCCGCTGCACCAGTGAATGTCCGGCCAACCTCACCGGTAAGCTCTTGAGCCCGCGCAAGATCATGATGGACACGCGCGACCGTTTGGAGGAAGTGGGCAAGGTCATCGACGCGAAAGGGAAGTGGGAGGATGATGGCAACAGCCTGCACAGCCGCATCAGCGAGGAGGAGCTGTGGGCCTGCACCACCTGCAACGCGTGTACACAGGCCTGCCCGGTGAACATCGATCCGGTGAACATCATCATGGAGATGCGCCGGTACAAGGTGATGGAGGAGAGCAGCACGCGCCCATCGCTTACCGGTATGTTCAACAACGTGGAGAACAATGGCGCACCCTGGGCCTATGGACCGGACCGCCGCATGGAATGGGCGCAGGAATGATCAAGCCGCAAGACATAATGCTCATGGGTCAAACCCCAGTTATGGTCTCTGTTGGAGCCTATGTCTTGAAGTTTGGGTCTTGTGTCTTGGGTCTTGAGACTTGTGTCTTGACGCTTTCGCTTTGCGTCTTCAACTTCAACCAGGATCTCTAGGATGGAAGCATTGCGCGTCCCCACAATGGCCGAGTTCGCCGCATCCGGCGAAGTGCCTGAAGTACTCTTCTGGGTCGGCTGTGCCGGGTCGTTTGATGATCGTGCTCGCAAGATCACCAAGGCGTTCGTGCGTATCCTGAACGCTGCCAAGGTGAAGTTCGCGGTGCTTGGCCAGGAAGAGACCTGCACCGGGGATCCCGCACGGCGCGCCGGGAACGAGTTCCTCTTTCAGATGCAGGCCCTTCAGAACGTCACCGTGCTGAACGGTTATGGTGTGAAGCGCATCGTTACCGCATGCCCGCATTGCTTCAATACGTTGAAGAACGAGTATCCCGCATTGGGTGGCACATATGAGGTACTTCATCACACCCAGTTCATCAATGCGCTGCTGAAGGAGGGGCGCATCAAGGTGGAGGGTGGCGACTTCAAGGGTAAGCGGATCACCTTCCACGATCCGTGCTATTTGGGGCGCGGGAACAATGAGTACGAGGCCCCGCGCGAAGTGCTGTTGAAGCTGGATGCCGCCCTTGTCGAGTTAAAGCGCAGCAAACAGAACGGCCTGTGCTGCGGTGCCGGAGGTGCACAGATGTTCAAGGAGGCCGAACCGGGCAACCGCGAGGTGAACCACGAACGGAGTGAGGAGGCCTTGGGCGTCAAGCCCGACATCATCGCCGCTGGTTGCCCTTTCTGCAACACCATGCTCACCGATGGGGTCAAGCACTTCAACAAGGAGGGCGAAGTGGTGGTGAAGGATGTGGCCGAGCTGATCGCGGAGGCAGGGGAGCTCTGATCAACCCATTCATTCCATCCTCGCCATGCTGATCGAGGAACTCTTCCGGAAGGCGTTGATAACCATCGGTGCCAAACCGGAAATGATCACCATCCTTTGGGCCGAGGTGGTCCGTGAGTGTTCGAGCAAAGACCGTCATTACCACACGCTCGATCATCTGGAGCACATGGCACGGGTCCTTTTACCGCATATGTACAAGATGGAGGATGCGGATGCGGTGGTGCTTGCCATCGCCTACCACGACATCATCTACAAGGTGACGCGCTCGGACAATGAACAACGCAGTGCTGACCTGATGCGCGCGAGACTGAAGCCAATGGGCATGACCATGGAACGCGTGCAGCGAGTGGAGGACCACATCCTCGCCACCAAGACCCACGGACCAACTGCTGATCCGGATACGGCCTATCTGTGCGATGCCGACCTGTCCGTTCTGGGGGCTTCGCCGGAGGCGTATGCCATGTATGCCGCGGCCGTGCGCAAGGAGTACCGGCGTTACCCCGATCTGCTCTACAAGCCCGGACGGCGCAAGGTGCTGCGTCATTTCCTGGGGATGCCTGTCATCTATCGCACTCCCGCGTTCAGGGAACAGTTCGAGAGCGCTGCGCGCAGGAACCTGGCCCATGAACTTGAGGCACTGGGCGGCTAACAATACCTGGTAACAACAAGGGCCGCGATCGCCATGATCACGGCCCTTGAACACGCACTGCTCAAGGCTATTGCCCCAGCAGCACTTTCACCGCTTGTTCCAACTGTTGGTCGCGACCGGTGCTCACAGCACCCGGGTCCAGGGGCTGCTTCACATCGGGGTCCAGTTGCTGGTTCTCCAGGTAATTGCCGTTGTTGTCGATCATGCCCACCTGGGGGATACCGAACCACATGCCGTTCTGCAGGCCTTCCCACCACACGGCTGTGCCGGTGCCGGCCACGGGCATGCCTACCAGCTTGCCGATGCCGAGCGCGCGGTAGGTCACCGGGAACATGTGCGCATCGCTGTAGTTGCCCTCGCTCATCACCACCACACTGGGCTTCTGCCACTTGAACTGCGGCTCTGTTCCCAAGTTCTGGCCACGTGGCTCGAACCGCATATAGGTCTTGCCGTTCAGGAAGGTGGCCAGGTCATCATGCAGCCATCCGCCGCCGTTGAAACGTGTATCCACCACAAGGCCTTTGCGATCATGGTAGCGACCCAGTGCTTCCTCATACACCACGCGGAAGCTCTGGTCGTCCATGCCTTCCACGTGTACATAGCCCAGTTGGCCGTTGCTCAGGCTGTCCACGATGTGGCGGCTGCGTTCCACCCAGCGCTGGTACAGAAGATCCATTTCCATGCCGAGGCCAATGGGCTTCACGATCTCTTCCCAGCGCGTGTTGGTCTTGGGGTCAAGCAGCGCAAGCAACGTGGGTTTGCCGGCCTTGCGGTTCAGCAGGCGTGCGGGGTCGATGTCCGGCGTTAGTGCGGTCCCATCGATCTGCTCGATCACAATACCGGGGCGCACTTTGCTACCCTCTTTCAGCACCGGGCTGCGCGGCAGCAGTTCGGCCACCAGTAGCCCGGTACCATCGTGTGGCGCGTACAGCAGGCCCAGTGCCGCGGTCTGGTCGTCCGTAGGTTCCCAATGGCGGTAACCGGCGCCTGTGTGCGAAGCGTTCAGTTCGCCCAGCATTTCGCTGAGCAGTTCGGCCATGTCGTAGTTGTTGTTGATGTCCGGCACGAAGCGCTGGTATTCCTGCTTGTAGAGGTCCCAGTCCACGCCCTGGAGGTCAACGCGGTAGAACTTCTTCTTCACCTGGCGCCATACGTGCTCGAAGAGATAGGCCCGCTCTGCATTTTCGTTCAAGGTCATTTCTCCGTTCACGCCCACGCCTTTCATTTCGCTCTTCTCGATGTCGTAGCGCGAAATGCTGCCATTGCTGATGAAGTAAAGGTTCTTGCCTTCCTTGTCGATCTTCAGGTCGCCGGCCCAACCAGCACCGAGCTTGCTGATGATCTTGGTCTCGCGGGTGCGCAGTTCGGTCTGCCACAGGTCGAAGCCTTTCTCGAACGGCGTGAGGTAGTAGAGCTTCTCGGCATCCTTGCTCAGCACGGCCGCACTGAGGTTGCTGGAGTGTACGGTGAGGCGCACTTTGCGGTCGTAAAGGCCTTCCATCTCGATCTTCACCGGCTTCACGTCCTCCTTCTTTTCGGCCTTGTCATCCTTCTTGCCCTTGTCGTCCTTCTTGTCCTTGGCCCCTTTGTCACCTTCCTCGGTCTTCTTCTCCGCTTCCTTGGCCAGTTCCAGTTCCTCCTTGTTCAGCTTGTAACGATCGTAGGCCTCGCGGGTAAGGAAGAGGGCATACACGTTGGACTGTCCGCCCCAGCTGGCGTGGTTCTTCATGCCATCGCGCGAACTGTAGAAGTACACTGCCGAACCATCGGCCGACCATTCCGGATGATAGCCGCCATAGCCGCTGCGTGTCAGGTCGATCACTTCCTGCTTGCCGTCGGCGTTGATGATGCCCACCTGGTTGATCCATTGTTCCTTGTTCAGGAACTCCACCAGGAACCACTTGCTGTCCGGGCTCCAGCTGTACCATTGGTCGCCATCGGCATAGCTGTAGTTGCGCACGGCGGGCAATACGGTCCGCGTCTGTTTGGTGGCGACGTTGAACACCTTCAGGGTGGTGCGCTCCTCGAGGTAGGCCACTTCCTTTCCGTCAGGTGAGTAGTTGGCTTGGAATTCCTCGGCGGGCGTGGCCAACAGCGCTTCCTCTTTCAGCAATGTGGCGTTGAAGAAGTAGGGCTCTTCCTTGCGCACGATCGTGGTGATGTAGAGGTCCCAGCTTCCGCCGCGCTCGGTGGCGTAGAGCAGGGTGCGTCCATCGGGGCTCCAGCTCACCGATCGTTCCTGTTCCGGTGTGTTCGTCACACGCCGTGTGGTGCCTTCCAATGAGCTCACGAATACTTCACCGCGATGGATGAAGGCCACTTCCTTGCCGTTCGGCGAAGGCATCACTTCAGAGATATCGTCGTTCACCGACACCGTGCGCTCGGGGAGGTATCGACCATCACTATGGGTGCGGATCTCCACTTTCACGGGTGTGCCGCCATCGCTGAGCGAGTAGATCTCGCCCCGGTAGTTGAAGCAGAGCGTACCCGTATTGCTCAGGCTCAGTGAGCGCACGGGGTGGTCCTTCAGGAAGCTCACCTGCGTGCTGGCACCGCCCGTGCTGGGCATCTTGTGCACATTGTATGATCCCTTCTCTTCCGTTAGGTAATAGATGGTGGTTCCATCGCGGTTGAACACGGGATCGCGGTCCTCGCCGGCGAATGTGGTCAGTTGCTTGTAGGCCTTGGTCTTCGGGTCGAAGGTCCAAATGTCGCGCGTAACGCTGCTGGTGTGGTGCTTGCGGTAGTTGTCCTCATAGCCTTTGCGGTCGTGGTATACGATCAATGTGCCCGCTGCATTGTAGCGTGCGTTCTGCATGGCAATGGTGCTCACTTGCACGGGTCGGCCACCCTTTGCGGGCACACTGTACAGTTCCCCCAGTCCGCCCACCGGGAACTGTTGGTGGCGCACATCGTCCTGGCGATGGCCATAGAAGAGAATGTTGGCCCCATCGGGCGTGAAACCGCTCGGCGTTTCGGTGCTGCTGTGGAAGGTCAAGCGGGTGGCGGGACCACCAGTGGCTGGCATCACGAACACATCGTTGTTACCGTGCCGGGTGCTGGCGAAGGCGATCTGTGTGCCATCGGGGCTCCACACCGGTGTGTGATCATAGGCCTCATTGGTGGTCAATACCGTGGCCTCGCCACCACTTGCGGGCACGCGCCAGATGTCGCCCTGGTAGCAGAAGGCGATCGTGCTGCCGTCAGGGGAAATGGCGGGCTGCCTCAGCCAGCGATCGGCCTGTTGGGCCTGAAGCGCTCCGATCAAGGCAAAGGCGGGCAGAAGAAGGTTCGAGCGTTTGGTCATGCGGCGAAGTAAACGGATCGCCGCCGGTTTTCGTGGCGTGATGGAACGTTCGGTCATATGCATAGGATCACCAACTTTGTACCATGCAGACGCAGCACGCCAATCGCACCCTCGGCACCATGCCCGCTCATGCCCGCACATGGATCTACAAGTCGCCACGTGCGTTGGGGCAGGCGGAACAGCGCTTGGTGCGCGAACGGGGTGCTGAGTTCACCGAGGGTTGGGCCGCTCACGGTACGCCCTTGGATGCCTGTGTTGACGTGCTGCACGACCGCTTCGTGGTGATCGCTGTTGACGAGGAGCAGGCGCTGGCCAGCGGCTGCAGTATCGACAAGAGCGTGGCCTTCGTGAAGCGCTTGGAGCATGACCTGAAACTGATGCTCACCGACCGTATGGTGGTGGTGTTCGAACAGGATGGCCAGGTGCGCAGTTGCCGGTTGCAGGAGCTGCCTGAACTGGTGAAGAGCGGCGTGATCACGGGTGACACCATCGTATTCGACGATCTGGTCTCCACCGTAGGCGAGCTGCGCGAGCGTTTCCGGGTGCCCCTGCGCGCCAGTTGGATGGAACGCTTCCTTTAGGGCGTGCCAATTACCTGCACGTCCGCAGGGTCGAAGAAGAGGGGATGGCTTGGCCCTTTCGTGGGGTTGGCCATGCGGTATGTGCCGACCTCAACCACCAACATCAACACACGATCGAAGGTCCGCGGCGCGTAGGCATCAAGCACCAGCACGCTGTCCTCCAGCACGGTCCATTCCTTGAGTCCTTCCAGCCGGTCACCATTGGCCAGCGTATACAGCCTTGTACTTCGTAACACCCGCAGATAGTAAGGCGCATGTTCGCGCCGCCCAATGCGGGTGAACACCTTGCCGCTCAATCGGCCTACACGTGTCGTGGTATGGTAATCCCTGTCCGTCCACAGGAATGTTCTGTCACCTTCATAGGTTGCGGTGTTCACGGCCTTGCTCTGCGCTGGCACCTGTTCATCCGTAACGCGTTGTAAGTATGGTGCGTGTTGCCGCCGCAGCAGCGCCCAGGCCACTAATGCAGCCACGAACACCAATGCGATCTTGAAAACTCCCCGGCGGTCCATGTTCATTCTGCGGTAGCGGGGCTCAATTTAGAGGCTCAAAGCAACGCATATGCGGACCGAGGCCGATAGATGGGTAGGGGCATTGCTCCACGGTTGGGTGGAAGTGCTCACACTGTTCCTGCTGCTGGTGGTGGTGCTGGCCCTGGTGGGCTGGGCCTGGAACCGGGGATTCCGTCCGGCAGATCGCGGTCCGTTGGTATCGTGGTCGTTGTTGGTATCCTCCTTCGGTCTCGTGCTCCTTTTGCGGCATTTCGATCAGGGGTTGGCAGCATCGTTCATCATTTCCGGCGGCCTGGTCATAGGCGGGTTGCTGGGTCGTGCCATCGAACCGCGTGGGCTCATCATCCCTGTGCTTCTCATTGCCGCCTTGTTGGGTCTTGGGCTGGTGATGAGCGCTTTGGTGCTCTCCGCCATCCTGGTGTTGGTCCTCTTGTTCAGCACCCGATCACGATGAGCGTGAAACGAAAAGGACAGGTTGTCGTGTGGGCCGTGCTGGCCGGTGCGGTCGCCGTGTCGCTGATCGTGTTCGCTGCTGTGTTGGGTCCCATGCGTGCTGTGCATATCGCTGCAGCGGCCTTCCTTTCCACGGCAGTGGATGGGCTTGCAGAAGTAACGCCGAAGCATCGCATACCGGTACTGGATCTTACCGTTGATCAGGCGAGGTTGGACAGCCTTTCCGCTGATCTGCCATGGAGCGGTGGGCGCAATGTGCCAGCGATACTGCATCACAACGGTGCCGATCACAAGGTGCGCTTCCGGTATCGGGGCGTGTATGCCACTTCACACTTTCTCGGTGGTAAGCGGTCGTTCCGGCTTTCGTTGAAACGCAGCGGACCATTCGCGCCTTATCGAAAGGTGAACGTGATCAACCCGAAGGCCTTCAACATGGTGAACGATCACATGGCGGCCTTCGTTGGTGGCACCATGGGAGTTGCCGTACCGTGGAACGAGCTGGTGTTCGTCCGCATCAACGGTCGCGATCAAGGGGTGATGGAACTTTTCGAGCAAGTGGACGGCGACTTCGAGCGCCACCGTCACCTGGTGGATCATGAAGTGCCGGTTTACAAGGGTGATTATCCCCCCATCACGGGTCGCGCGCTCACCAAGGGACGCAGCCTTTGGACGAACACTGCACATTGGGAGTATGCATCCGACGCTGACAGTACGTTGGCCCATGCCCGCTTGAAGGCACTGGTGGAAGCGCTTCGTCCCGACGACCGACCATTGACCGCGCGACGCGACTCCATTGCGCGGTTGGTGGACGTGGACGCCTTCCTGCGTTACCAGGCCTCCATTCTATTGTTGAACACACAACATATCGATCAGTATCACAACCAGTGGTTGGTGCTCGATCCGCGCACACAACGTTTCTACCCGGTGCTCTGGGATGCGTTGTTGCTCTTCGCGCAGCACGGTGAACCATTGTACTACGTGCACGATGCACTGGCCTATTGGATGTTGCGTGTGCCCGAATGGCGGCTGCAGCGCGATCGCTACGCGTGGCAGGCATTGCAGCGTCTGCATGTGGAAGGTGCCTTCGAGGCGGAACTGGACCGCGTGTTGGAACGCATCCGTCCATCGGTGCTCGCCGACAGGAACAAGTATGGTAACGTCACGCTCTTTGCCGAGGATGTGCATCGCTTTTCGCTGGTGCATGTGATCTCGTCCATTGCCGGGCTGCGTGATGGCACGCGTCGTTGGTGGAACATCACGAAGGAGCGTTTGCAGGCGAATGCCGTGGAGATCACCCGTGCGGACAGTCTGCACCTCGTCTCTTCTGCCGCAGCGCCACTGCGCTTGTGGTGGAAAGGAACAGAGGCTGTGCCGGAGCTGGTTCATGTGAACGGTGTGCCTGTCGTTCCGGTCGCTTCGGAAGGAGGATGGTCAGTGGTCGTGCATCGGACCTTGGTAGCGCCGGAAGGCTCCGGGGATCATCCGTACGCGGACAAACGCCATTTTGATGTGGCTCCGCTCGATAGTTGGGTCCGCTTTGCGAAAGGAGTGCCGACCACATTGCGCATCACCAATGCCATTACCGATGAGGAGGCCCGCTAAGCGAACTGCCATCGGTCTTTGGCCACTGCTCGGCGGTATGCTTGTGCCGCTGGCGTTGTTGGTGCTGGTCTTCTCCGTTGCCGATCATAGGCTGTTGGCCGGTCGTTGGCCGTTCAGTATCTCCAACGCCGAAGTGGACGCTTATGCAGCGTTGCTTGATCTGCGTCCGGAGGACCGTGGCGAGGCACGCGCGGAGATCTATCGTTTTGGCGGCTCGAAGAAGGACGCTGCCTGCTTGATGGACCACACGGGCCCTGGTTGGACGGACCGCTGGTTCGAGGCCGACGGTTATGGCGATTCGGTGGAGGTGCGCCGCCTTCGAACGGTGGAGGGTGGCTTTGTGGTGAAGTTCAAACGGGCAGAACCGTTCCGGGCGCAGCGGCATATCGTGCTCATGCCCGCGTCGGTGGAAAGCATGCGCGCCAAGTACCTCGAAGTGCTCGCCGGTGAACTGGGGCTCGTTACGCCCGAGGTCTCATTCGTGCGTGTGATCGCGTGTGGCCGCGACCTCGGGCTCTTTCGCAAAGAAGAGCGCATTGATGCCGATCTGTTGGAGAAGCAGCGCATGGCCGACGGTGCATTGTTCGAGCAGGGATACGATGCCCGGCGTCCGGACCATCTGTTTCCCGCGTTCGATGACGATACCACGGCGGCCGCCATGCTTCGATCCACATTGCGACTGGCACGCGCGGACATGGCCGCTGGTCACACCAACGCGTTGTACCATGTGGTTGACCGCGATGCAGCGGTCGGCCGTTTGTTGATGCACGTGCTTGAGCGTGATGGGTTCCAGGAAGAGGATGTGTTCGCCTACCGGTGGTCCGAGGGGCGTCTGGTGCCGTTGTACCGATCCGCAAGGAACGCCACCGATGTCGGAGTGAACGATGGGCCGTTGACGTGGGATCCCCTGCTGGCATTGCTTTCCGATGTGCGTGTGCGTGAGGCCTTGCGTGCGCGTTGGGAAAAGCTGCTGGAGGAGCGTTGGCGCCTCCGCGAACGATTCCTCACCATGGACCGTGCGTGGCTTCCTTTGCTTGCGCCACCCGGAGGTCTGGCCATGGCTCGTGCGCGTACCGCGCGTATGCACGATGAACTGCTTGGCTCTGGTGTGGCGGCGTTGGATCCGTTGAAGGTGCTCGATCATCAACTGGTGGACGGCCCCGGAAGGGCATCTTTCGAGCAGGATACAACGGCGGTCCAACGTTACTGGCCCGCGTTGGATGATGCCCGATCGGTGCAGCGTATCGTGCAACGCTACAAGGCATCGGTGCTGGGCGATACCATCATCTTCCCTCGCGGACGCTACCAAGTGGACGAGGACCTGGTGTTCCCTTTCGGCAAGCATGTGGTGCTGTTGCAAGGCGCACGTTTCGAGCTGGCACCGGGCGTCAGCGTGATCTGCCAAGGGTCACTGCAGGTGCGTGGCACCAAGCGGAACCCGGTCTTTGTGCGCGCCTTGCGGGCCGGTGCGCCGTTCGGTGTGTTCGCAGTGCTGGGCGACAAACGGATCTCGTGCAGCATCCGTGGCCTGCAGTTGGATGGTGGAAGTGAGGCGCGCATCTGCGGGGCCTACTTCTCCGGGCAGTTCGCTGTGCATGGCGCCGCCTACACCGCACTGGTGGATTGCGTGATCGGTGCGAACGCAGGCGAGGATGCGGTGAACGTGAAAGGAGGTCGTGTACTGCTTCAGGACTGCATCTTCGAGAACGGTATGGCCGATCTCGTGGACCTGGACCTGTGCACGGGTCGGGTGCTGCGCTGCACCTTCCGAAGTGGCCGCAAGGACAGCAATGGTGATGGCCTTGATGTGAGCGGTGCGCGTGTGCTGGTGGAGGCCTGCCGTTTCCAAGGCATGATGGACAAGGCCATCAGTGTAGGGGAGGCCAGCCAACTGTTGGTGCGTACATCGCAGTTCGATGGCAACGCACATGGCGTGGTGGCGAAAGACCTTTCCATTGCGCATGTCATCGACAATGTGTTCACGGACAATGGACTGGTGTTCGCGGCTTACCGGAAGAAACCCATCTACGGCGGTGCACGGTTGATGCGGTACCCGAACGTGTACAACGGCGATCAACGCCAGCAGGAGGTCGATGCGTTCAGTGAGGTGACCTCGGTGGAACGGATGGACGAGAAGGTGCTGCGGATCTTTGCGGCCGAGTAGCTCAGTGGAAGATCGCGGCCCGGTCCATAGGGCGCTCATTAGTGCGCAGTTCCGTGCCTTTCATGCGCAACTCCTCGGGCGGTGCCTTTTCCAGTGGGTACAGCACGGCATCGGGCCGTTGCACGAAGCTCACGGTGGCAATGGCGCCGTTCTCCATGCCGACCATGATGCTGCTGCAATCCGCACGGTTCACACCAATGATCCGTTCTATACCGTCCGCTTGTGTTTCCCGGGCGAAGTACACGGTGCGGGTGTTGCCCTCGGCCACCAGTCTGCGCAGTTCGTTCTCCTCAAAGTAGCCGGTCATTTTCAGGCCGGTCACTTGGTCCAAATGGATGCTGTCCGCCTCGGAGATCAGGAACGCATTGCCATCCACGAAAAGCCGGTGTGCCTGCCCGTTCCGCAGTGCGATGCTCACCCGATCACCGGTTATCTGGTCGTTCCCGCTCCACAAGGCCGGTCGGTGGTGCATATGAATGGTGCTGTCCACATCGGCGTACAACAGCGTGTCACAAACGCCCTGCAGGTCGCTGCGGAAGAAGCGGACGTTACGCCGGGCAGTGATGTGCTTGCCCGTACTGTCGGTTGCGGTGAACACGGTGTCGCCATGGAGGTAGAGCGTATCGGCCCCCATGCGGAGCACCAGCTCGGCATGCCCGGTCACGTAGGCCTTCTGTTCCAATGAGCGATAGTTGGCCAGATCACCATGCACGCGGAGGTCGCCGCCACTGTCCACCAGTTCCACATGGCCCCAGGCCTGACCGATGCCCGTACGGCGGTCATAGCGCAGGCTGTCCCCTTCCAGCACACGGCTGTTGGCGAGAATGCTGGAGCGGCGCGAGAAGCGCGTGCGTTCATTGCGGGTGTCGTAGGTGCCACGTGTAGTGTTGATCACCGTGGTGCCCTGCGTAATGGTCGTAGGCCCCATGAACTCGGTGATTCCGGTGGTGGTCACGTAGTGCATGGTGTCGCAGGTCACCGTGCGCTCGGGATGGTCCAGGCGCACATTGCGACTGAAGATGAACCGGTGCGCGTTCGCCAGGTACTTGCCGCTGCCGCTGGTGAGCACGTTGTTCTCGCGCAGGTCCACAATGCGGCCACCGGCCGTGTACACCCCAACGCGTGCCCGAAGGTCGTAGTCCAGCGCGGGCGTGGTCAGTTCCATGCTGCGGTCGTTCAGGCGCACGTTACCTTCCATTCGTGCCATGCGATCGGTCCCGTTGTAGGCCAGTCGGTCGCCGGTCATTCGCAGACTGTCGCCCTGTTCAATGCGCACCTGGCCATAGGCGTTCACCCGCTGGTCGGGGAACACATGGGCGCTATCGCAGAACATCAGGGCGTTGCCGTGCTTCAGGCGCACATTGCCGTTCAGGCGTTGTGCGCCGCCGCTCTGCTGGTCGAAGCGCAGCGCATCGGCGTTCAGGATCTCCACCCGCCCACCACCGACCTGCACAGCGGATTGTGCCACGACCGCTGTCGACAGCATCACCATCAAGAGGCACAGCATGGCGCGGAACACCGGGCTCATCATGGGATGCGGGAGGAGCAAAGGCCGTACCATCAGCGGCACCTGTCAGTTCATGCTCACGCCGGGCAATTTGCGCATCTGGCGGTAGTGCTGGCTCAAGCGCTCAAGTACCTGGCGGATTGCGCCCTCGGCCTGGGCGGTGGCCTCGCTTACCGCACTTCCCTGTGCGCGCAACAACATCACGCCATAGACCGCCGTGAAACAGGTCTCCACAATGCCTTTGGCCTCTTCACCGGCCTGCTGTTGCAGGGTGGTGATGCCGGGCCGGGCCGCTTCGTACAAACGGTCGTAGGCCTCGTCGTTCAACACGTCCACCAGCGATCGGTGCAGGAATTCCAGTTCGTTCAGCACTTCCTCCACCTCGGTCAGGTGTCCGCTGCGCTCAAGGCCCTGTTCGCGCATGCGGGTCATGATGCCCGCGTACCAACCGCGCACTTCAGCGGCCTCCTCGGCATCCACGTTCATCGGGTCGATCAGGCGTTCGGCGAGCACGTCCATGTTGAAGCCGCTGGCGCGCACCAGGTCCTCAATGTGCCACATGCTGATCACATAGGCCGCGATGTTGTCGCGCTTCTTGTCGGCCAGCAGGTCCTTGGTCATTTCTTCTTTGCGCCTTTGCGAGCCCGGTGCCGTGCGTTCAGTCCGTTCACCAGGTCGTTGGTGATGTCGAGGTTCTCATTGCCCACCCACACCTGTCCACCGTTCTGCACGCTGAAGATGTAGTCGAAGCCCGCCACCTTGTTGTATTCCTCCAGGAAGCCCTTCAGCTCATCGCTGATCTCCTGCAACATGCTCGCTTCCAACCGGGCGAGCTGGTCTTCACCCTGTGCCTGTAATTGCTGCACGCGCATGGCCAGTTGCTGCAGCTCGGCCTCATCGCGGCGCTTCTCCTCGTTGGTGCTGTAGGTGTGGTCCTTGGTCATCAGCTCCTCATAGCGCTGTTGGGCCTTCTCCAGCTCTTTTTTCAGATTGTCCTCCAGCCGTTTGCCCTCATTGCGGAAGCTGTTGTCCTTCTCCTTCACCAGCTCGAACTTGCGCTGCAGGGTGTCCATGCGGAAGTAGGCGATCTTGGCATCCTTCAGGGCGCTGCTGTCGCGGATCACGCTGGGTACCACCACGTCCGTTTCACCATCCTCGTCGATGGTCATATCATTTGTGGTGGAGGAGGAGGTGGTGGCTGGTGAGCGCATCAATGCCCATACCAACAGGACGGTGAGCAGCACGTTCCAGATGATCAGCAGGAGGGAGGTGTTCCGGGTCATGGGTGTAACTGAAGCGCCCCTTCCACCTTCAGAAAGGGGGAAGGGGCGCACAAAGGTAACCGTTGGCCGTGGCGTGCCTCAGCGACGCACCACTACGGTGCTGTTCCACTGCCCGGCGTCGCCCGTAAGCAGCAGGCGATAGGTGCCCTCGGACAGGCCGCTCAGCGCTACGTGCAGCGGGGCTCCGGCGGTAGTGGCCTTGTGCTGCAACACCACGCGGCCGGTGGCATCGAACAGGCGCAGGTCCCAGGTGCCATTGGGCAGGCCCATGATCAGGGTGCCTTCCGTGGCCGGGTTGGGTGCCAACGTCACGCGTTCCAAGGTGTTCTCTGCCAGGCCCACCCAGGTCTGCAGTTGCACGCAGGTGGTGTCGTTGGTCGCTGACGCATCGTTGGGCATTTCGCTCCAGGCGCAAAGCGCATCATTGGCGTCGGCCGTGGGAATGAAGTAGGTGCTGAAGGTGACCAAGGTCTGCGCACCGGGGTTCACGGGCGTGCCGCTGTAGTTCTGTGTGCTGATGGGTCCATTGCCGAAGCGGTATTTCACGGCGAAGCTGCTCACCGGTTGATTGCCGAAGTTGGTCACCCAGGCGCGCACTGCTGTCTGGCTGCCGATCTCCTGTCCGTCCGTCAGACCGAAGAAACCGGTGCACCCCACATCGAACACGGGCACTTGCGAGAGGCGAAGGCCGAGGAAGAAGTCGGCCACCTCACGGTCACGGTAATCCGCCCAGGTATTGTCCAGCACCTCATAGCTCTGCAGGCTGAAGGGCGGCGTGATGTCCTGCGCGATGTTGATGTTGGCGCCGAGCATGTACCACTGCACGTAAACGGCACCACTGGTCACAGTGAGGGGCGTGTTGAGCGCGAACACCTGGCTGCCTGCAACGGCCTGCGAGGGCGCAATGTTGATCGAGTCGAGCAGGGTGCCGGGTCGTCCACCTGGTCCGTCATCGTCGTACACCTTCAGGGTGTAGCCCACATTGCCGGTATTGCTGGCAATACGCACGGTGTAGTGTGTTACATAGGCCGGGTAGTAGGGCGGGGCAATGCGCACGCCCACACCGCCATTGCCACCGTTCCAGCCCAGGCCGATGCCATCGTCCGTGGCGCCGTGGAAGTTCAGGTCGTGCGTTGCCGTAGTGGTATCCACGACCACCAGTTCCTGTATGCGCTCGTTGTTGGTGGTCACCAGTTCGCCAGCAATACCGCTGATGGTGTTGCGGTAGCGGTAGATGCCAGCGGCGGTGGGGTTGAAGAACGTAGGGTAGGTGAAGCTGGTGTCCAGTCCGGGGAGAATATTGCCAATGGGCATCTGGCCGGTAACCTGCACCGCGCCTCCCGCGTTCAGTAGTTGCCCTTGCACATTGAACCCACCGACAGCCGTGTTGCCGATGTTGGATACGTTGGCGATCATGGCGAAGGGGGCGCCATTACGCGTGCGGAACACACCTGCGCTTCCCACTGCGGTGCTCCAGTTCACCGTGGCGTCCTTCACCTCCAACGTACTTGCTGGTGGCATGTAGAAGCGCACGGCATAGTTGGTGGCCGGATACACATCGTTGCTGTGCTGTAGGCCAATGCTGCCCGCCACGCTCTCGATGCCGATCACCATGTCGTTGTTCTGCGTAAGCCCGGTCTGTGTAAGGTATTGGAAGGTGATGGTGCTGTCCGTCTTGCTCAGGATGATCTGGAAGCTGTTCGCGCCGGTGTAACTGGGAGCCACGGGCGACCAGAAAGGGACATCCACCCATGAGATGATGGTCCGGTCGGTCTCGTCCTGCCAATAGCAACGACCGATGTTCCCAAGGCCCGCGAAGTTGAGGTCGCTGCCCAAGGCGGCAAGGTGGTCGTTCACACCTCCGGCTGTTGGAATGGCGGGGAACGGCGACGCGAGATTGCCAACGCCATTGAAGGCGATGTAGCCGTTGCTGCCGATCCACACCAGCTTGCGTCCGTACCAGTAGAAGGGCATGTCCGTTTCCATCACGAACGGCCCCACGCGGTTGTCATCACCGAGACCGGTGACGAGCGTGCCGGTGGAGGTGATGTCTATCCAATCGAACACCGGGCCGTCCGGCTCGTTGCTGTCCTTCCAGAGGTAGCCGTAAGCATCGGGCCCTCCCGTGGCAGCCATCAGGTGTGTTGCAAGGGCACAGGCCAGGAGCAGGGTAAGGTTCCGCATCATGGAGGTTGGGGTTTGGTGGTGAGTACCAATGTAATCAACCTTCCACAAGAATGGGCTTAATTGACAAGTGCTTGATATGCCATGGTCCGCACAAGGTCGATCTGGTCCCTACGTTCTTGAACCGGGCAACGCAAGCGATTGCAGGGGAAGGCCGGGACTCAGAGGTCCATGAGCATATCGTTACGCCGTGCGCTGATCTTTCGCATGGCGGCTTTGAGCTCGTTCACGGTCAGCGGCATTTCTCGGCCGCGATGGAGCATCGCATGGCAATTCGGGCAGACCGGGTAAAGGTCCCTTAATGGATCTGGTCCATGACCCAGTTCTTTGATCGCAGATGAACGTTGATGGTGTATTTCAATAAAGCCGGAACCAATGTTCCCGTACCTGACGCTCATATCGGTATTGCAAACGGAACAGTTCGATCCGTGGCGTTGAATGCATAGCGCGCGGGCCAGGGGGTCATGCTCCAATGGGTCGATGGACAACGTGGATACCTTATCATCTTGGCCACTAAAGTGCAATGCGTGCCTTTCGATCACCACATCCTGTTCAAGCACATTGCAGGCTTTACATCGTGCAACGGGGATAAGCGGAGCGGTCTTGTGGTTGATCATCGACGCCAACAAGGTTTGGAGGTCCTCGCTACAGATCTTTATCCAACCGTGCTCCGTGAAACTGCTTTGTACTTCGCCGTTGCGAAGGCTGCGGATATGTGAGCAGTTGCTTCGATGGAGCATCGCGTAGGCCTGGTTCGTAGGGCGCTTCGTGTTGAGTACGAACCCGCGGGGATGGTCTTTCATCCACTGGAGATAGTCCGCGTCACTGCTGTCGAAAACGTGGATGGTCATTTCGGACATGGCCTGATTCCGGAGGAAAAGGGGCAAGGGCTGGCGAAACTATCCCGACGTACGGTCCGGTCGGGTGGGTCGTGGAACAGATAAGGAAGTGATAGATCAGGCTTAACGGGCTCATGATCCCTTTACATGCGGTACGCTCGGGGTAGATCATTCTTAAGGCCTTGCTAACATGTGGAGTTCCAGGCCCGGCCACTTTCGCGGACCCTAAATAAGCAGTGTGGCCATGAGGACGATCCTGACCCTGATACTTGTCCTTGCATCTTTCGCCAGTTGGGCGCAGGGGACCGTTCGTGGCGTGGTCAGCGACCCCAAAGGAGAGACATTGATCGGTGCCACTGTAGTGCAGAAGTCCGATCCAAGCAAGGGTGTTGTAACGGACCTGGATGGTCGATACAGCCTTTCGGTGCCATCAGGTGAGCCTGTTGTACTGGTGTATTCGTTCGTTGGGTTCGAGCCGAAAGAGGTGACGGTGAACGCCAAGCCGGGAGAGGTGGTCGTTCAGAACGTGGTGCTCGGTGAAAAGAGCGTATTGATCAAGGAGTTCGAGGTGGAAGCCAAGGCGCGCAGGGGAAGCGATAGTTACCTGGACCGCATGAAGAGCAATGCACCCGCCGCATTGGATTTCATTTCGCGAGATGCGATGTTGAAGACCGGTGATGCGGATGCGGCAGCGGCTGTCAAGCGTATCTCCGGTGTAAGCACGGTCGGTGCGTTCGTTACTGTCCGCGGCCTTGCTGACAGGTACCTGGTCACCACGGTCAATGGCGGACGAGTGCCGACACTGGATCCTTACACGAACAACCTTCGCTTGGACCTCTTCCCCACGGGTCTTATGGACAACATAGTGATCACCAAGACCCTCACGCCCGACCTCCCTGGTGATTGGGCCGGTGCATACATGAGCATGAACACCAGTGATTTCCCGGACAGGCTCCAGGTCACCGTTGCCACTACGATAGGCTTCAATCCCAACAGTACTGGTCGGTCCATTGTTAGTTCCGCTTCAAGTGGCACGGACTGGCTCGGGCGTGACGATGGGCTGCGGGCAATACCTGACGGAGTGCCGGATCGCGTGGAGGATTATCCAACGTTCATCGACCCAAGTCTGTATCAGCAGCTTTCGCTCCTCGGTCTTGGCTCCTATCTGAACGGCTACGGTATTACCGCGAACACCCCAGGGTTCAATACACAAGGGGGGATCATGACCTTGGGCAACACGCAACAGCATCTCGCACTGACCCAGTTGGGCATGCTGGCGCCTGCTCTGTTGTATGATGCGAATGCCGTGCAAGGTGGCGTCGCGTTGTATAACAGCACGTATAACCTTGCGTATTTCTCCCCGATCCTGAACGGTGGACTGGAGCAGTTGAACACCAGCTGGGACAATAGCCGTTGGCGTGTCGCTGAAACAACGGGTTCGCCCAACTACAATGTGAACCTGAGCATCGGTAACCAGATCGACCTCTTCAAGAAGAAGAACCCGAAACAGCTCGGCTACCTGCTCGGTTTCAGGTATTCCAGTGATACACAGAACGATGAGCACAGCACGATACTCCGTACCATAGAGCGATACGAGGACGAGAACCCCGGCGACACGTTCAACAGGAAGGGGGATCAGCGGGTCAGCGTTGTGAGCAGTGGTTGGAACGCCCTGGGCAACGTGTCATTCAAGCTGAACCGCAACAACAACTTCTCGCTGATGGCCATGGGCAACGTGCTTGGCCAGAACAATGCCCGCTACCTTGTTTTCCTTGATCCAACGGTGAGCGGCGAGACCTTCGTGAGCGAGGACCAATATTGGGAGCAGCGTCGCATGTGGGTGTACCAGTATGGCAGCAAACACTTCATTCCTGCGCTCAACCTCACGGTGAATGCGGATGCATCTTACAGCGACGGGGATCGTGATATCCTTGACCTGAAGGTCGTACAGTACATCCTTCCCGCAGATGGCGGCAGTATCGATAACGTGGATGGGGCGCTGCGTCCACCTGCGCGGATCTTCCGCTACCTGAGCGAGCAACTCTTGGATACGCGGTTGGCCTTTGAGCTGCCCTACAGCGACCGGGAGAACAAGGTGCGTAAACTGAAGTTCGGCGGTGCCTACCGTTGGAACCAACGCAGGAATGACCAAAAGTATTACCAGGTACTTGGTGCCCCCGGTCCTTCACAATGGGAGGATGCTTCGCGGTTCCGCATGCGCGAGGATGGACGGTTCACCAGTCTCTACACGCCCTTCGGAAGCTTCAAGGATAATGACATCGGTATCCTGAACGTGGCCGCCGCATTTGCCATGGTCGATCACAGCTTCACGGAGCGGATCAGGTTCGCCGGTGGTCTTCGTGCAGAGCATACCGACCTGGTGTCCGATATCTATGAGTTTTGGGAGCAGGGGGTGGCAGCGGACGACCCTGTTCGTGGTACGGTGGGTGATCTGGCCATCGGTGGTGCTGGCGCCCCGGAGCCCAAGCCTGCTGTGCCTGGCACCATCGAGCAGTGGGACCTGTTGCCAAGTGCCAGCATGATCTTCAAATTGCGAGAGGCGGAAAAACGGCCGGTGAACCTGCGCCTGAGCTATTTCCGATCGCTGAGCCGTCCGAGCTTCAGGGAGTTCAGCGTGGTGCAGCTCTATGATTACCTGCTGCAGGCACCGGTTTACGGTAACCCCGATCTGCGCATGACCCGCATCGATAACTATGACCTGCGGATCGAGCGGTTCTTTGCCGGTGGTGATAACGTAAGCGTTAGTGGTTTCTATAAGGCGTTCAAAGACCATATCGAGCTCCTTCAAACAGCCCAAGGTGGGTTCACCTGGCGGAACGCGGAATACAGCGAGGTCTATGGTCTTGAGCTCGAAGGGCGGTTCGCAGTAACGCGCAACCTGGAGTTCAGGGGTAATCTCACCCTGATGGACTCCCGCTCCGAACTGATCACCGTATTGGACGGCGAAGAGGTGCGCTACGAAACACCCATGTTCGGCCAGGCCCCATACATCGTGAACACAACGCTCACCTATTCCATGGACAGCATCGGCTTGAGCTTCAGTGCCTCCTACAACGTCCAAGGGCCCAAACTTGCCGTTACCAATGCAGAGCTCGATCCAACGGGTATCCGGGCCTACGAAATGCCGCGCCATTTGATAGATCTTACGGTCCGCAAACGGTTCGGGGACCATTGGAGCGCCATGTTCCGCGTGAGGGACCTGCTGAACTCTCCCCAGCGACGAACCTATCGGTTCGAGCAGGGATACGTGGGTGATTTCGATCGCTTCGCCTTTGGTACCGAATACCTGCTTACACTGGCCTATACCATCCGATGAACATGCGCCGCTTGTCCCATCTTTCCCAACTGCACGGCATGTACAGGAAATTGTTCAGTGCACTGTTGTTGCTGTGCTCGCTCACGGGAATGGCCCAGAACGCCATTGAGAACGTGGTGGTGGAGGTCTATTATGTAAGTGATGCGAACGATGCCTCCGATGAGACCGGTGGTGGATTGCCCACAGGCTCCAAGACCTATCGTGTGTACATCGACCTCTGCGATGGATGTTCGCTTCGGGCGGTCTATGGTGATGATAACCATGAGATCAAGATCACCAGTACGGAACCCTTCTTCAACCATGCGGACCGTGGTAGGACCTTCGGGCACTTGGTGCAGAACGGAGCGCTCGACGAAGGCACTACCGCCGTTGACTCGTGGTTGGCCATGGGCGCTGCATCCAACCAGAAGCGCGGTGTGCTGAAGGTGGATGACACCGATGGAAGCATTGTGGGAGGGAGCAACAACGATGGTGGAAGCGCCCTGGTGCCGGGAGGTCTTCTTGTGAATGCCGATGCCGCCGCCGGCGTGCCTTTGGTGGAACGCGATGGCCTTGTGGCGCTCGCCGCTGGAGGTACCGCTGCTCCACCCAACTTCAATGTGGCCGGGGACGATCCTGCCACTGTCTTCGACAATACCACGGTTTCCGGGTCATTCACCTCGTTCAATATGCGCATGGCCTGTTCGGTGCCAGGTGTTGTGGGTGCGACTGACGAGAACAGGGTATTGGTGGCCCAGCTGACCACCTTGGGTGAACTGAGCTTCTGCCTGAACGTGGAGATCCAACTGCCGAACGGTACTGTGGCGAAATTCGTTTGCTCTGATGATGTGTTGTTGCCTGATGAAACGGCCAACGGCCTTCTGGCCTACCCGCCACAGTGTGGTTGTACGGACCCGGATTTCCTTGAGTATGACCCCACGGCCGGCTGCGATGATGGAAGCTGCCTGACCGCGATCGTGTTCGGCTGCTTGGATTCACTGGCTTGCAATTATGATCCCACGGCCAATTTCAATGTGAGCCAGTTGTGCTGCTATGGCCCCACGAATTGCAACGGTCTTGATGTGTCGCTGGTATGCCCCACGGTGGGCGTTCATGACCAGGATAGCGACCTTGTGCAGATCACTGCTCGGCCGAACCCGTTCAGTGATGCGGTGTTCATTGACTTCGGTCAACCTGCGGCCGGTGCGATCGGGTATGTGCTCGTGGATCGCACGGGAAGGACGATCCGCTCTGGTGGAGTTGTGCTTTCCGGACAGGAAGGTTGGACCCTTGGGCTCGCGGACATCGCAACTGGTGTCTATTTCCTCAGGGTGGAAGAGCGCAATGCTGTTCGTTCGGTCGTGATCGTCAAGGACTGATCGTTCGCCATGACCGGAGATCTTACGATCGGTAACGGTCGGGTAATACAACCTTCATGGTCCGTAAAGAAGCTCCGCTTTCCCTGCTGGTAGTTTCGCCGCGCATTACAACGAAATGACCATGCTTCGCTACTTGCCCGCTATTGCTGTTGTCGCCAGCACTTTCCTCGCCTCCTTGGGTTTCGGCCAATATGCACCTCCTGATCCTTCCGGTTTCCAAGGGCTGATCGTGGAGACGTACTATGTGGCTGACGAGAACGATGCGGCCGATCAGGATGGTGGTGGTGTGCTGCCTGCTGGAAGTGTGGTTTACCGTGTGTATGCGGACTTGAAGCCCGGCTATCGGGTACTGACCGTTGGCGGTTTTCCCGGACACCCGCTGAACATGTCCACCAGTACGGCCTTCTTCAACAACGAGGACCGCGGCGAGGCATGGGGTCGTAATATCCCTGCACAACACCTCAACAAGAACACAGTGGCCATCGATTCATGGCTGGCCCTGGGTTCGGCCTCCACACAGCATTGGGGCGTGTTGAAAAGCGCCGATCCGGACGGATCGGTTGTTGGTGGTGCGAACAACGACAATGGTCTTCTGGTGAACAGCGTGCCTGTCATTGGTTTGCCGCTTACAGAGGCCGATGGTCTTTGGAGCACAGGCACCGCGCCGCCTTCGATCACCTTTGTTGGTGAGGCACCTGACCTGTTCGACGGGGGCGGAAGCAACAGCTACAGCAACGACAATTTCGCTTGGGCCATCCTCGGCGATTTCGCTGTGCCGGATACGGCCAACCGCGTTCTGCTGGGCCAGTTCACGACGGATGGAGTCCTGGAGCTTTGCTTCAATATCACGGTGAAACTCCCTGCCGATCTCGTATGCGACGATCCCAGCTGCCATGAGTTCATGGAATTCTATTGGAATTTGATGCCTTCCGACACGGCCAACGGCGGTACTGCTGCGCAGAACAAGTTCTCGCATCCTACGCTCTGTTTCAATTCATCGGCCCAGGTGGTTGATTGTGAAGGACAGCCCGGCGGAACTGCGCTCCCCGGTTCACCATGTGATGATGGCATTGAAGAGACGACGAACGATGTGTATGCGAATGACTGCTCCTGTACTGGTGAGGATTGTGAAGGAGTTCTTGGCGGCACTGCATTGCCTGGGCAACCTTGTGATGATGGAGATCCCTTGACGGGCAATGATACCTGGCAGAGCGGCTGCTTGTGTCAGGGTGTGGTCGGTATTCATGAGAACGCTGGTCCGGCCTCATTGTCCCTTTTCCCGAACCCAACGAAAGAACAGACCCGTTTGGAGCTCTATGGTCTCCAGGGTGAACGCGTGACCTATACGGTATCCGATATGCTCGGGCAGCGTGTTGCCGGTGCTGACCTCGGCATTCGCAGTGGCGACTGGTCCGGTATGATCGATCTGGCGCATGTGGTGCCCGGTGTGTATGTGCTCGAGGTGCGCATCGGTGATTCCCTGCGTTCCGGACGCATCATCAGGTACTGAACATGCTGGGGAGGTGGTTGTCGTTGTTGGTCGCGCTGTTCGTGGCCACCGGTGCCGTTGTCGCTCAAGGTGTCGATAGTGTCTGGGTGGAGGTCTACCATGTTTGGGACACGCTCGGTTCGAACGGCAAGCCGTTGGTCACATACAGGATCTGGGTGGATATGGCGCCAGGGTACCTGATGCAGGTGGTCTATGGTGACAACGCCCACGATCTGGAGATCTCCACCACAACGGAGTTCTACAATGTTCCTGATGGCAGCGTGAAGTATGCGGATCAGCTCGGCGCGAAGGATGTGCTCACCTATCCGTTGGCCCTCGATTCATGGTTCACTATTGGTGCGGTCTCGAAGAAGTATATGGCAGTGCCGTTGCATCTTGATAAGAACGGTTCGCTCCTGAAGTGTCCACCATTCCCAAAGCCCGCCGGTCGCACTGAAAAGAAGAGATCGCTTTGTCGTAGGGATGGATTGCTTGCTGCGGACTCGGTCAAGGCCGTGGTCAATTGGCGGTTCGAGCCGGGCTATTTGGGGGAGATCCGCGGCAGTGTCATTCACACCATGGATGGTGCATGGGCTGTACTTGGTGGAACCCCCGGCGTTACGGAGCAGAACCAGATACTCATCGCCCAGATCACCACATCAGGTGAACTGTCCTACAAGTTGAACATACAGGTCGCGACCACTGATCGTGTGGCCATCAAGTATGTATATGCCCGCCCCTCGGAGAACGAGGTGGTACTCCCTGGCCTGCTCTACGGCAAGTACAGGAATTGAGCATTGTCCATCCCCCCGTGGTGAACCGGCGTTAGATCATTGTTAGGCTGACCTGTTCAAGGCCTTACGTAACGGTTATGGCTTAAGGTGCCATGTTAGATCGGTAAACTGTACTTCGATCAAACATGATGAAAGCATAGTCATTCTGTAACCATTGATGGACAAGGGTTGTGGCAGTTTTGCCGTGCTCAAAGAAGCACCCTGAACGAAACTCTCGAACCCCAAAAACCCTATCAATGAAAACCTTGACAAGAATGACCTTGGCGGCCGGTCTTACGGTCGCTGCAGCCGGTGCTCAAGCCCAGAGCATCGGTGCGTCCTGCGGCTGTCCGGCTGTTTCGGCGCGAACGCAGGTACTGATGTCCACGCTGGTGGATCCTGTTACCAAGAACCTGTTGAACGCCAATACCACCCTTACCTGCAACAACCTGTACGTTCTCGATACAAGGATGTACGTGAATGATGGTCAGGACCTTTTCGTGGAACCCGGCACGGTAGTAAAGGCCAATAACAACGCTGGTCTTGCGCATGCAATCATCGTTGCCCGTGGTGGCCAGATCTGGGCGAACGGCAGTGAGAGTTGCCCGATTATCATGACCGCGGCGGCCGATCCCTTGGACGGTAGCTACAGTGTGCAGAACCGTGGTCAGTGGGGAAGCCTGATCGTGCTGGGTCGTGCCTATACGAACAAGCGTTCCGCCGATGGTGATCCCACCGCTACCGCCACCAACGGCGTTGGTACGATCGAAGGCTTGGACGCTGGCGATACCCGCCACTTCTATGGCATGCCGGTTGGTCAGGAGATGAACGATGACAACAGCGGTGTGTTGCGTTACGTGAGCCTGCGCCATGGAGGCGAGGTGATCGGTGCCAACAACGAGATCAACGGTCTGACCCTTGGTGGTGTTGGTCGCGGAACCACGATCGACCACGTTGAAGTGATCGCCAACCTCGACGATGCGTTCGAGTTCTTCGGTGGAACGGTGAACGCCAAGTACCTGGTGGCCATGCATTGCGATGATGACTACATCGATTGGGACCAGGGCTACAGCGGAAAGATCCAGTTCTTCTATGGTGTGCAAGGTCCCGATAACGGTGGCGGTGCATTGAACCAAGGCGACAACGGCATTGAGGCCGATGCGGATGACGCAGCGACCAATGCCGCCAACGGAGGTATTCCTTCCAACCCCACGGTGTACAATGCCACGTTCATCGCTCGCACGCAGACCATCGCTCAGGCCGATGAAGGCATCGAGGCGAAAGAGCGCACCGAGGGAACCATCGTGAACTCCATCTTCACCCGTTTCCGCTCGGGCCTGAACCTGGTGGGTGCCACCGGTACCAATGCCACGGGCAAGTGGGAGGGTGGTCTCCTGAATGTGAAGAACTGCACGTTCGTGGATTGCTCCAACCCGCTTCGCATCAATGGCGTGAACACGACCTCAGGTGCCAACTGGGATCGTTTCACGCTGACCGATGGCAACTTGGCCATCGCTTCGGGCCTGATCGACTACACCTATGTCATGACCCAGCCGGGTAACGTGCTCACCGACCGTGTTAACCCCGTGCCTGCTGCCGGTGCCGCCACCAGCACGCTGAACGCCCCTGTTGATGGTTTCTTCACCGGAGCCAAGTACCGTGGAGCCTTCCAGCCCGGTGCCGAGCCCTGGACCCAAGGTTGGACCCTGGCTGCCCAGATCGGTCTCGACGCCGCTGCTGCCGCTGGTTGCACGGGTGATCTGAACCGTGATGGCCAGATCAACGCTGCCGACTTCACCCTCTTCGTGAACGCCTTCGGCGGTAACTGCTTCTAAGAGATCCCCTGCTGAGCGTGAACGGGTCCGGTACTGGTGCCGGCCCGTTCATGCGAAGCGAACGCAACAACCCAAGAACATGAAATTCCCAAGCATAACATCTCTGCTTGCAGGCGTCGCCCTGCTCGGAGGCCTCACAGCCCAAGCACAGGGTCTGGAGGGCATCATCGTGGAAGAGTATCACACGGTGACCCAACAGGACGCTGATGCCTACAACACCGACTTCGGTGGTGGTTCCTATCCCTTGG
The DNA here is from genome assembly GCA_016788295.1 of Flavobacteriales bacterium. Lineage (GTDB taxonomy): Bacteria > Bacteroidota > Bacteroidia > Flavobacteriales_F > PHOS-HE28 > PHOS-HE28. The sequence goes on along the minus strand of JAEUSY010000012.1, from coordinate 33,025 downwards.
CGGCCGGTATGAAAGTGTACCGCGTTTATGTGGATATGGCTCCGAACTACCGCTTCCTCAATGTTTTCGGAAGCGTGGACAATTCGAACCCGGTCAATTTCCAGACCACGACCACGTTCTGGAATGACGATAACTATGGGAGCGAACTTCCCGGCCAGACCCGTCGATTCGACGAAGGAACGTTGTTCGACTCCTACATTACCGTGGGTACCACTGGTATTTCAGGTGGAGTTGCTGGTTGCGGCACGAACACCCAACAGGTGGGTGTACTTCGTTCGGCCGATACCAACGGTGACCTGACCACATGTGGGGTATATCCTGGATTCACAGGAAACGATGGCAACATCCCCGGCACCCTGCCCGCACTGACCTACAATCTCGGTGGTCTGATGAACTTCGATGCGCTCACCGCCAACGGGAGTTCGTTCACGTTCATCAACGATGCCTGGGCCATCCTGCCCGCATCCACTGGTGTTGACGGTGCTGGTTCCAACCGCGTGTTGATCGCTCAATTCACTACAAGTGGTGATTTCAGCTTCCAGATCAACGTGGCCATCAGTGACCCGAGCCAGAACATCGAGGAATACGTGCACACCACGGCTGGCGCTGGTCAGCAGGTAAGCCCTTTCCTGACCTACCCCCAGGTGCAGACCTGCGTGGCTCCCGTGATCACCAGCGCCACCAGCAACGGTCCGATCTGCTCCGGTGCAACGCTTAACCTGAGCGCCGCTGCAACCGGTGACGCCACGATCACCTACAGCTGGAGCGGTCCGAACTCGTTCAGCTCCACCCAACAGAACCCTTCCATCCCTGCTGCCACTGTAGCGGCTACCGGTACATACACTGTGACGGCATCGAACGGTTGCGCACCTGACGCCACGGCTACTGTGAACGTTGTGGTGAACCCTTCCTCCAATAACACCACCACGGTGAGCGAGTGCGACAGCTACACTTGGGCCGTGAACGGCACCACCTACACGCAGAGCGGTACCTACACGAGCGTGAACGGTTGCGCCACGGAGACCCTGGTTCTGACGATCACCCCGAGCTCGAACAACACCACCACGGTGAGCGAGTGCGATAGCTACACCTGGGCCGTGAACGGAACGACCTACACGCAGAGCGGTACCTACACCAGTGTAACGGGTTGCGCTACGGAGACCTTGGTGCTGACGATCACGCCAAGCACCAACAACACCACCACGGTGAGCGAGTGCGACAGCTACACCTGGGCCGTGAACGGCACCACCTACACGCAGAGCGGTACCTACACCAGCGTGAACGGTTGCGCCACCGAGACCCTGGTGCTGACGATCCTCACCAGCGGAACCAATACCACCACGGTGAGCGAGTGCGACAGCTACACCTGGGCCGTGAACGGAACGACCTACACGCAGAGCGGTACCTACACCAGCGTGACGGGTTGCAGCACGGAGATCCTCGTTCTTACGATCATCCCGAGCACGAACAACACCACTACGGTGAGCGAGTGCGAAAGCTATACTTGGGCCGTGAACGGAACGACCTACACACAGAGCGGCACCTACACCAGTGTAACGGGTTGCGCTACGGAGACCTTGGTGCTGACGATCACCCCGAGCACGAACAACACCACCACGGTGAGCGAGTGCAATAGCTACACCTGGGCCGTGAACGGCACCACCTACACGCAGAGCGGTACCTATACCAGCGTGAACGGTTGCGCCACGGAGACCCTGGTGCTGACGATCCTCACCAGCGGAACCAACACCACCACGGAGAGCGCTTGCGATAGCTACACCTGGAGCGTGAACGGCACCACCTACACGCAGAGCGGCACCTACACGAGCGTAACGGGTTGCAGCACGGAGATCCTCGTTCTGACGATCACCCCGAGCACGAACAACACCACCACGGAGAACGCCTGCGGCAGCTACACCTGGGCTGTTAACGGAACCACCTACACCCAGAGCGGTACCTACACGAGCGTGAACGGTTGCGCTACCGAGACCCTTGTGCTCACGGTGTCCATCCCCGGCACGGCCTGCAACGACAACAACCCGAACACGGGCAATGATCAACTGGATGCCAACTGCCAGTGCGTGGGTCAATTGATCGACTGCCTGGGAGTTGCCGGTGGTAGCGCCCTGCCCGGAACGCCCTGCAACGATGCCAACGCCGGTACGATCAACGATACCTGGAGCGCGAACTGCCAGTGCGTTGGTGTACCCACGGGTTGCACCGAGAACATCACCTTGAACATCACGCTCGATGCCTTCGGCAGCCAGACCACCTGGTCGTTGCTGCAGCAGGGCACGAACACCGTGGTTGAGCAGGGTGGTCCCTACATCGACGGCATCGCTGGTGCCGTGATCGTTGAGGAACTGTGTGTTCCCGCTGGTTGCTACCGTTTGGTGGTGAGCGATGCCGGTGGAGATGGTATCAACGGTGGTGGCTACGTGCTGCGTACCAGCGGCTCCAACGGCGTGCGTATCATCGACAACAGCAACAATGGCAACTTCGGAAGCACCAGCGCCATCATTGGCAACGGTGGTTTCTGCCTGCCCTTGGGCACCAACAAACCCATCTTCACCAGCTGCGATAAGCTGGATTGGGTGAGCGGTCAGTTCCTGGCTGCTGAAGAGAACGCTGCTGTGAGCGCACAGTGGGGCATTGGCGACCAGACCGATGATGGCTACGAGTTCTGGATCTTCGATCCGAACGGTACCTACGGTTACGCTCGTTTCCGCAACCACGCCACGGGCGAAGGTTACCCTGCTCCTGGTCCCCTGCGTGCAACGCACATGAGGATCAACAACTGGAGCCCGAACCAGATCCCGACCGGTGTGCTCATGAACGTGCGTGTTCGCAGCCGCGTGAACGGTGTGAACAGCGCCTGGGGCCCCACCTGCCGCTTCAAGATCGACCCTGTGGCAGCTGCCTGCCCCAGCACCAAACTGGTCGACCAGCCTGGCGTGGCCACCTTCAGCTGCGGTGTGACCCGCAATTGGGGCGGAAGCAACCGTCTGTGGGCCCGCGCCGTTTCGGGTGCCACCCAGTACCAGTTCCGCTTCACCAGCAGCGAGATGGCAACGCCTGTAGTGCGTACCACCACCACGCAAGTGTTGCAGCTCAACTGGAGCCCTGCTCTGCCCAATGGCACTTACCAAGTGCAGGTACGTGCCTTCGTGAATGGACAGTGGTGCGCCACCAACCTGCCTTGGGGTGATGTGTGCAACGTGACCATCGCCAACAGCCCTGCCAGCATGTCCAGCATGCCGGTTGAGCCTGCTGTTGCCGCTGTTGATGCACAGCTGAGCATGTTCCCCAACCCGAACCGCGGCGATCTGCTCACCATGAGCCTGAGCGCTGTTGAAGAAGGTGTGAACACGGTGAGCATCGATATCTACGATCTGACCGGTGCTGTGGTAAGCAGCCGTACCATCGCTGTGAACGATGGCATGGTGTACCAGGTGCTGGAACTGAACGAGATGGCCAGCGGCCTCTACATGGTGAACATCACCGCCGGTAGCAAGCGCTACACCGAGCGTCTGGTGATCAACAAGTGATCCGTCCTTTAGGACGTCCATAGCGAAAGCGCCCGCCATTTGGCGGGCGCTTTCCTTTTTGGGGAAGGATCATTGCGGTCATATTGAGGAAATACGGACCGAACGATCATTTCGCCCAATCATAGCATAGGCACCTTATGCGCGTAAGAAGCACACCTGAGCTTCGCAGCCGAAGAACCCCATAACCCCCTGACATGAACTTTCTTGACCGCTTCCTTCGATCATGGACCACTGAGGTCCGTGATGTGCACGAGGCACCTGCCGCTTCCTTGCGCATGCAGGATCGCACCCTCGGTCTCGGCTTGGCCTTGGGTCTGCTGAGCCTGGCCGCACTCGCCTTTGGCCAAGTGAGCATCACCCACCTTGGTACCTACGCCACAGGTAGCTACAACACCAGCGCGGCAGAGGTGGTGAGCTTTGATCCGGTGAGCGATCGCATCTTCTTCGTGAACGCACAGCTCAATCAGGTGGTGGCCTTGAACGCCAGCAACCCGGCTTCGTTGACGCTCGCCTTCACCATCGATATGTCATTGTATGGTGGCGTGGCCAATAGCATTTGCGTTGTTCCTGGAGGGATCGCTGTGGCGGCGGAGGCCAGCCCGAAGACCGATGCAGGCAAGGTGGTCTTCTTCGATGCCAACGGCACATTCCTAAGCCAGGTGACCGTGGGCGCACAACCCGATCACGTGACCGTCAGCCCCAATGGTCAGCGGGTGCTTTCCGCCAACGAAGGCGAACCGAACGACACTTACAGCATCGATCCCGAAGGTTCCATCAGCATCATCGATATCAGCGGTGGTCTGGCATCGCTTTCGAATACGAACGTGACCACGTTGGGCTTCGGTGCCTACACTCCGGCCATGCTGCCCGGTGTGCGCATCTTCGGCCCGGCCGGTACGGTGGCCCAGCACATGGAGCCCGAGTTCATCACCATCAGTGATGATTCGCAAAAGGCCTTCGTGGCCTGCCAGGAGAACAACGCCATCGTTCGCATCGATCTCGCCACGAACACCATCGAGCAGATCACGAGCCTCGGGTTGAAGGACCATAGCCTGCCCGGGAACGGTCTCGACGCCAGTGACAGCCCTGCCGGCATCAACATCCAGAACTGGCCGGTGAAGGGGATGTACATGCCCGATGCCATCGACGCGTTCACCATCGGCGGCCAGACCTACGTGGCTTGTGCCAACGAAGGTGATGCCCGCGAGTGGGGTAGCTACGTTGAGCCGCGCCGGATCGGCAATGCCGCCTACTTGCTGGATCCAACGGTATTCCCCAATGCCAGCACGCTCAAACAGAACGCCAACCTGGGCCGCTTGAACGCCAGCATCGCCACCGGTGATCTGGACAACGATGGCGACTACGACGAGATCCATGTGTTCGGTTCACGCTCCTTCACCATTCGCGATGCCAACGGTGCTGTGGTGTGGGACAGTGGCGATCAATTTGAGCAGATAACATCGGCCACCTTCCCCACGAACTTCAACTCCAACAATAGCGCCAACAACACCTTCGACAACCGCAGCGATGACAAGGGCCCCGAGCCGGAGGCCATCGTTGTGGCCAACGTGTATGGTAGCACCTGTGCGTTCATCGGTCTCGAGCGTATCGGTGGGATCATGGTGTATGATGTGAGCGTGCCTTCCGCGCCCGTCTTCATCCAGTACTTGAACAACCGCAACTTCAGCGGTGATGCCGCCGCCGGTACCGCGCTCGACCTCGGTCCTGAGGACATCAAGTTCGTGAGCGCTTCCGATAGCCCCGATGGCATGCCGTTCCTGATCGTCGGTAACGAGATCAGTGGCACCGTGAGCCTCTTCCGCATCAACCCGCCACCAACGCCGGAGAACATCGCGGTGTGGACCTATGAGCCCCTGCAAGGTGCCGCCGCCACCCCCACGCCGAACATCGGCTCAGGTACCTCTGCAGTGGTCGGTAGCATGACGGGCACCGCGACAGCCACCGGCAGTGCCACCGGCTGCGCGCAGACCACCGGCAATACGGCATGGGCCATCGGTACGGCCAACCCCGGGACCACCAACGAGTCCTCCGGTGTGGAGTACCGCACCTCCACGGTGGGCTACGAGAACATCACCTTCTCCTACGATCATCGCCTCTCCAACACGGCCACGCGTACGGCGCGCATCCAGTACACCCTGGATGGTACCAACTGGATCAACTTCGACCTGAACACGGGCAACTACGACAACAGCGCCTGCAGCAACCGCGGCGGCTTGGATAACGGCCGTATCGATGCCTCCGATCCGACAGGCACCAACGTCTCCGACTCCTGGGGGCGTCGCACCATCGACTTCTCTGCGATCTCCGGCGCCAACAACAACCCTGACTTCGGCGTGCGCATCCTCGCTGCGCACTATGCAGCAACCGGTCAGTTCCGCCAGGCGAACAATGTGAGCGCCACAGCCACGGCTGGTACCTGGCGCTTCGATAACGTCACGTTCGCCGGCATCGCTGCGCAGGTGAACACCGCTACCATCGATGCCCCCGTACCCACCAGTCTCACAGGCTTTACCACCGATGAAGGCACGGCCAGTGCCGCACAGACCTTCACCGTCACGGCGAGCGACCTCACCGCCGACCTGGTGTTCACTGCGCCTGCCGGATTCGAGCTGCGGGCACAAGGTGTCGGTAACTACGGTGCGTCGCTCAACCTGACCGGCCCCACCGTGAACGCCACCATCGAAGTGCGCCTCGACGGTAGCACGGCAGGTACCTACACCGGCAACATCACCATTGCCAGCACCGGCGCAACGAGCCAGCAGGTGAGCGTGGAAGGACAGGTCATCGCGCCACCGGTGCCGGGTGTGCTCGCCGTGTGGACCTTTGAACCATTGCAGGGAACGGCCACTGCACCGACGCCGAACATCGGTAGCGGCTCATCGGCCATCGTGGGCAGCATGAGCGGTGCAGGTACTTCCACGGGAAGCACCACCGGTTGCGCACAGGTCACAGGCACCACTGCGTGGGCCATCGGCACAGCCAGCCCCGGTGCCACCAACGAGTCTTCGGGTGTTGAGTTCCGCACATCCACCGTCGGCCATGAGAACATCATCTTCTCATATGACCATCGCCTCTCGAACTCGGCCACGCGTACCGCCCGCATCCAGTACACCTTGGACGGAACCACGTGGATCAACCTGGACCTGAACGCGAGCAACTACGACAACAGCGCCTGCGCCAACCGCGGTGGGATCGACGATGGTCGCATCGATGCATCGGATCCCGTCGGCGGAAACGTGTCCGACTCATGGGGACGTCGTGTGATCAACCTTTCCGGCATCACCGGCGCCAACAACAACCCCAACTTCGGCATCCGCATCCTTGCTGCGCACTACAGCACAACCGGCCAGTTCCGCACAGCGAACAACGTGGGTACGGTGGCGACCGGTGGCACCTGGCGCTTCGACAACGTAAGCTTCACGGCGGATGTGATCACCTCGCCGCCACCCTTCACACTGCAGATCCTCCACGCCAGTGACTTCGAGGCATCCGTGCAAGCCACTGAGGATGCGCCGCGCTTCGCCGCCATCGTGGACAGCCTGGAGCACACCTTCGCCAACTCCATCACCCTGAGCAGTGGCGACAACTTCCTGCCGGGCCCCTTCATGAGCGCCGGTGAGGACCCCAGCTTGCAGACCCCGCTGCGGAACGCCTATATCAACTACTATGGCGGTACGCCCTTCGCGAACAATGACCTGCGCGCTGGCATCGGTCGCGTGGACATCACCATCATGAACATTCTAGGCGTGCAGGCCGCTGTGCTGGGCAACCACGAGTTCGATCTTGGTACCAGTGAACTGCGCAACATCATCGGAGGTCAGAACAGCAGCGCCAATATCCGTTGGTTCGGTGCGCAGTTCCCCTACCTCAGCAGCAACCTCAACTTCAGTGCTGACCCGAACCTCAGTGCGCTGTTCACCAACACGCGTGAGGAGTACACCTTCTTCCAGAGCAACCCCACACAAGCCGCTTCGGCCATCGCCGCTACGCGTAAACTTGCGCCGAGCACCATCATCACGGTGAACGGTGAGCGCATCGGTGTGGTCGGTATCACCACCCAGATCCTGGCGAGCATCTCTTCGCCCGGTGCCACCACGATCATCGGTCCCAGCAGCAACGACATGCCAGCACTTGCTGCCGTCGTGCAACCCGTGATCGACGATCTGCGCAACCTTGAGAACATCGACAAGATCGTTCTGCTCAGCCACCTGCAGCAGCTCACCTTGGAGAAGCAGCTGGCACCCTTGCTCAGCGGTGTGGACGTGATCATCGGCGGTGGTAGCAATACCCTGATGGCCGGTGCCACGGACCGCCTGCGTGCTGGTGATGTGGCCGCTGAGAGCTATCCCTTCCTCACCACCGACGTGGATGGCAAGCCTGTGGCGATCGTCAATACCGATGGCAACTACAAGTATGTGGGCCGTCTCGTCCTGCAGTTCGATGCCAACGGTGATATCATCCCCGCCAGCATCGACCCCCTCGTGAGCGGCGCCTACCCGGCCGACAGCCTCGGTGTAGTGGAGGTGTGGGGCGACTACGCCGACGCCTTCACCCCCGGCAGCAAGGGCCAGGAGGTGAAGAACCTCTGCGATGCGGTGGAGAACGTGATCATCGCCAAGGACGGCAACATCTTCGGACGTACCGATGTGTTCCTCGAAGGTCGCCGCAACTTCGTACGCACCGAAGAGACCAACCTTGGCAACGTGAGCGCCGATGCCAACAAGTGGATGGCCCGACGTTATGATCCCGCCGTCACCATCAGCATCAAGAACGGCGGTGGCATTCGCAGCGCCATCGGTGTGGTGAACGCTGTGGGCAGCAACGTGAGCCTCGATCCTCCGGCGGCCAACCCTTCCGCAGGCAAACAGCAGGGCGATATCAGCCAACTGGACATCGAGAACTCCCTCCGCTTCAACAACCTGCTCAGCACCCTCACCCTCACGGCCGCCAACCTGCGCACCATCCTTGAGCACGGTGTGGCCGCCAGCGGTCCGGGCCAGACACAGGGTCGCTTCCCGCAAGTGAGCGGTGTGCGCTTCAGCTACAACGAGACCTTGCCTGCCAACGCACGTATCCTCAACGCCGTGATCACGGACAGCGCAGGCTTCACTGTGGATACCCTGGTGATGAACGGCATGCTGCACGGCAACCCTGCCCGCACCTTCCGGGTGGTGACGCTGAACTTCCTCGCAGGTGGTGGTGATGGCTATCCCTTCAACACCCTGGGTACCGGTCGTGTTGACCTGAACACCCTGCCACCTGCCGGTCCTGGTGTTGCCGCCTTCGCCATTCCCGGAAGCGAGCAGGATGCCTTCGCGGAGTTCATGAAGAGCTTCCACACGACCAATGCCTATGCGTTGGCCGAGACCCCTGCCAGCCTCGATGCACGCATCGAAGAGGTGAACGATCGTGTGGACGACATCCTGGATACCGGTCTGCCCTGTGTCCATAACCTCGTCTTTGAGGTCCGCACGGATGCGAATGGCTCTCAGATCACCTGGGAGATCCGCAGGCAGAGCGACAATTTGCTGGTGCAGGGTGGCGGTGGTGCTTATCCCTCCAACGCGACCGTAACTGACCTGGCTTGTGTACCCAATGGGTGCTATGTGCTCCGTGTGTTCGATGCGGGCGGTGATGGCATTGCAGGTGGTGGTTATATCCTGCGGACCGCAACAGGCGATCGCATCATCGACAACCGCAATAACTTCTCTTCAGGCAGCCTGAGCGCTGTGCTCGGCAACGGTGGTTTCTGCCTGCCTTTGGGAACGGACAAGCTGATCTTCACCAGCTGTGACAAGCTCGATTGGGTGAACAACCAGTTCATCGTTGCCGCAGAGAACCCCGCGGTCAGCGCGCAGTTCGGTGTAGGCAACCAAACGGATGATGGCTACCAGTTCTGGTGGTTCGATCCCAATGGCAGCTATGGTTACGCCAAGTTCCGCAGCCATGCCACCAGCGATGGGACCGGTACGGGCGCCACCCGTGCCTGCCATGCTCGGATCAACAACTGGAGCCCCAACCAGATCCCCGCGAACGTCTTGATGAACGTCAAGGTGCGTGGTCGTGTGAACGGAGTGAACAGCGCCTGGGGTCCCGTGTGCCGCTTCAGGATCGATCCCGCGCGTGCCGCATGCCCCTTTACCAAGCTGATGGACATTCCAGGCAATGCCCAGTTCAGCTGCGGTGTTACCCGCACATGGGGTGGCAGTTCGCTGAGCAAGGTGGTTGCCAAGGCCGTGGACGGTGCTACCCAGTATCAGTTCCGCTGGAATAACTCCGAACTGGCCGCGCCAGTGGTACGCACCACCACTACCCCGGTGTTGCAGCTCAACTGGAGCCCTGCGCTGCCCAACGGTGTCTACCAGGTGCAGGTACGTGCCTTCAAGAACGGTGCATGGTGCGTTACCAGCCTGCCCTGGGGCGATGAGTGCAATGTCACCATCACAGGAAGTCCTGCCGGCTCCGCGGGCATGCTGCTTGAGCCTGCTGTTGCCGCTGATGATGCTCAGCTGAGCATGTTCCCCAACCCGAACCGCGGCGATATGCTCACCGTGAGCCTGAGCGCTGTGGAAGAAGGCGTGAACACGGTGAGCGTGGACATCTACGATCTGACCGGTGCCTTGGTCAACACCCGTACCCTTGCGGTGAATGATGGCATGGTGTACCAAGTGATCGAACTGAACGAGATGGCCAGCGGCCTCTACATGGTGAACATCACCGCCGGTAGCAAGCGCTTCACCGAGCGTCTGGTGATCGACTAGTACGTCGTTCGGATACGAACTGAAAAACGAGCGCCCTGCTCACCCCGGTGAAGACCGGATGGTGGGCGGGGCGCTCGCGTTCGTGGGCACATTCGATGACCGCCAGTGTCCTTTCTCACGCTCGGGAACAGTGGTCAGGAGCATCTTGCAACAGTGAAGGAATGAAAAGGGAACGCCCCGCTCATCGACCGATGAACGGGGCGTTCTGTTGGGGTAGGAAGAACAGGTGCGGTGTGGACGTATCAGCGGCCACCGAAACCCATGGGCATGATGGGCTCCAGGTCCCAGCGCTCCACGGCCACCTTCTTATGTGCAGGGTAGTACACGGCTCGTCCGGTCTGTATCAGGGTGGTCACAGCAATGAACTCCTGGGCAGTATCAAGCGGCAATTCCACATACTCCACATCCTCGTTGCATTGGTAGTGCAGTTCAATGAGGTAAGTAGCTCCGGTGCCATTGCCCGGCGGATCCGTGCTCACCAAGCATTGGCTATGAATGATCGGGTAGGACCTGTCCGCGGCTTGTGTACTGGCTTTTCCGCTCTTCTTCGTGGTGGGTTTGCTCTTCTTTGTCTTGGCCATTGGTATCGGTTGTTCAGGCAGCTGGTGCGGCCTTTAGGTTCGTTGGAAAGTGGTTCATCCGCTGGTCCTGCAGAGCACCATTATGAACGGGCAATGCGCCTTACGGGTCCATGGCGCTTTTCCTGGTCGTGCAGGTAGGGCCAGCTCTGTGCATGCGAGAGCTCTGCGATGTGCAGTTCGCCCGCACCGTCCTGCCACTGGAAGCTAACGGTGCTTCGCCGACGGTCCATCCGCATCATGGGGTGGTCCAACTGGGGGCGGGCAGGCAACCTTCGGGGCTGCCTTGCGCGGGCAGGTCTGCGCGTGGTCATGTAACCAAGGTAAGGTGCCGGCTCGACGTGGGTGCTCCTTCTTGTGATTTTTTCACCTCCGCTCTGGTGCGGCCCATACACCTGGTCACAAACTGAGCAGTTCCTTGAAGCGTGCGGCCTGTCTGCGGCTCACCTCAATGGTCTCCGGCTGGCCGTCCTTGCCTTTGTGCTTCAGCTTCACCATCAGCCCGCCGCTGAACCAGGGCTCAATGCTCTCCACCCAGCGCAGGTTGATGATGTGCTTGCGGTTGGCACGGAAGAACACCAAGGGGTCCAGCTTCTCTTCGAGCTTGTTCAGCGAGCGTAGCACCAAGGGCTTCTGGTCGTCGAACCGTACACGCACATAATTGCCTTCGCTCTCCAGGTAGCGTACGTCCTTCAGCGTTACGAACCAGCATTTCTCACCGTCCTTCAGGAAGATCTGGTCGCTCTCGCGCAGGATCTCGCGCTGCGGAAGCCCTGCGCTTTCGGCCGATGCGGAGGCCAGCTTGTTCAAGGCCGCTTCCAGCCGCTCGGGATCGATCGGCTTCAGCAGGTAGTCCAGTGCGTTCACCTGGAAGGCTTTCAGTGCATGCTCATCATAGGCCGTAACGAAGATCACCTGGGGCGCATGGTCCAGGCTCTCCAGCAGTTCAAAGCCCGTGCGACCCGGCATGTTGATGTCCAGGAACAGCAGGTCGGGACGCTTCTCGGCAATAAGGGCCTCGGCCTCGTCGGCATTGGCAGCCTCGCCCACGATCTCGATGCTGTCGTGCTTCTCCAGCAGCGAGGCCAGTTCCTTGCGGGCCAAACGTTCGTCGTCAATGATCAGCGCTTTCATGGTGTGCGGGGTGTTGTTCAGGCCATGGTCCGGCCTTCGATCAGTTCGTTGATGGGGAATTCCACCTGCGTTTCCACCATGCCGTTCTTGTTGCCGATGGTGATGCGGGCGTTGTTCCCATAGATGAGCTCCAACCGTTTGCGTGTGTTGCGCAGGCCGATGCCGTTGCCTTTCACCTGCCCCGGCTCATAGTGTCCGCTGTTGCGCACGGTCACCACCAGGTGCCCATCGGTGCGCGTGGCGGCAATGTGCAGATCGCCGCCGCCGGGCAGGTTGGCAATGCCATGGCGCACGGCGTTCTCCACCAGCGTTTGCAACAGCATGGGCGGCACCGGTATGCGCTCCAGGTCGGGTTGTATTTCAATGGCGGTGCGCAGGCGTTCCTCATACCGCATGGCCTCAAGGGCGAGGTAGGCCTTCACGATATCGAGCTCTTCGCCCAAGGGTACCGTGCGGCGCTTCACGCTGTTCATGGCGTTGCGGAGGATGGCGCTGAGGTGCGTGATGGCACGCTTGGCCTGTTCAGGGTCCTCGTCCACCAGCGCGCGGATGCCGTTGAGCGCGTTGAACATGAAGTGCGGGTTCAGCTGTGCGCGCAGGGTGTTCAACTGGTTCTCGCGGTTGGCGGTCTCCAGGCGCAGGTTGCGGATCTCCTCACGCCGTCCGCGCATGAACCAGCTGTAGGCGAAGTAGAGCAGCGACCAGATGAAGAGCAGCACGGCCCAGTTCAGCAGGCGCACGAACAGGTCCTGCGCGGGTTGGTCGGAAAGGTGTTCGAAGCCGGTGAGCACCAGGTCGTGCACGAGCACTTCGGCCCCGAAGGCCGCAAAGGCCAGTAGCAGGGCCAGCGCACTGAGGCGGGGAAGCACAAAGCCGATGTCGCGTTTCAGCCAGCCGCGTTGTAACACCACATGGCGGTACAGGTGGCTGCTACCCACACCGATCAGGAACTCCAGCAGGATCACCTGCTCCAGGCCGTACACCCAGCGGTCGGTGAGCAGGGTCCATGCGGCGAAACCGCCCACGAAGGCGCCCCAGCCGCCGATCTGGGTGGCCCAGTAGAGCAGCCGCGGATCGCGCGACCAGATGGAGGCTTTGAACGGACGCTGCATACCGTGTGCCCGACGAAAGTACCGATGCGCAGGGAGCCGCGGGCGGCGATCACACGAACGGCACCGCAGCGATGACCAGCGGCCGCGACTACCTTGCGCTTCGTAGGCATGAACTTTCTGGGACACCTTTACCTGGCGGGCAACGAACCGCTGGCCATCGTGGGAAACTTCATGGCCGATGCCGTGAAGGGGCGCGATCTGTCCCGCTTTCCGGCCGCCGTGGAACAGGGCATCCGCAGGCACCGCGCCATCGATGCGTTCACGGATGAGCATCCCTTGCAGCGTGCGGGCCGCGAACGCGTGCGTGCCCATGCGGGCCGCTATGCAGGCGTGGTGATGGACCTGTTCTACGATCACCTGCTGGCCGTGGAATGGTCGCGCTGGCATGCCGAACCGCTGGCCGATTTCGCGCAGCGCATGTATGCCTTGCTGCACGCGCATGAGCACCTGCTGCCCGAACGAACGCGCCAGATGCTGCCCTACATGGTGCAGGGCGATTGGTTGACCTCCTACGCCACCACCGAAGGTCTGGCAAGGGCCTTGCATGGGCTTTCGCGAAGGGCACCGGCCGGTGATGCCATGCGTGGCGCCGAGCGGGTGCTGGTGCAGCACATGGAGGTCTATCGCAACGAGTTCGGCATCTTCCTGCCTGCCATTTCCGTACACCTGCAGGACCTTCCATGAAGTGGACCCGTGCACATACCACCGTGTTGGTCGTGATCACGCTGTTGATCGCCTTGGCGGTGCTCTACTGGAAACTACGCCTGCCCAAGCTGGACCAAGCACCCGTGCCCTGGTCCGCGCCGCTGGTGGAGCGCGATCTGGACGTGATCAAGGGCGACACCCTGCGCTTATTGGTGATGCAGGACCCGCTCACGTGGGAACAACGGCCCAAGGTGGAGAGCGGACTGGAGTATGAACTCATCGAGCGCTTCGCCCGCGAGCAGGGCATACCGGTGAAAGTGAACGTGGCTGCGCACCGCGACAGCCTGTTCCTTTGGTTGCAGCAGGGCAGGGCCGATGTGCTGGTGGCCCAGCTGGCCCCCCGTTCAAAGGAGAAAGCCTGGGTGCGGTTCACCAAGCCGTATCGACAGGTGCGGCCCATGGTGGCCCGCCTACGCACCGATCCCCTGCGTGATGTGCCAGGCGCACCGGCCGTGGACGCGCCCTTGGACAGTGTGCTGCTGAGCCCATGGTCGCCCTTTGCGGATGCGTCCTATCAGTTCGAGAAAGGAGCGGCGCGTTTCGTGGTGCCGCATGCAGAGCCTGCGCTCACGCCCGAGGAACTGCTCGTGGAAGTGGTGCTCGGACGCCACCGGGCCACGGTGGTGAGCGATGCGCGTGCGGCCTACATGCCCGAGGTGTTCCCTGTGCTGGAGTTCGATGGGCCGGTGGGTCCGGCACAGCCCCAGTGTTTCGCTGTGCGCCGCAATGCACCGCGCCTGTCCAAGGCATTGGACACCTGGCTGGGCGATCCCGACGAGCAAGCCGCTCAGGCCCAACTGGCCAAGGCCTATGGTACCGCAATGCCACGCGGCGGCCCCCTGCGCACCAAACGCGGCGTGCCCGTGGTGGGCGACAGCATCAGCCCGTACGACAACTGGTTCAGGCAGCATGCCGATGGCATGGCGTGGGATTGGGAACTGCTGGCCGTTATGGCCTACAAGGAATCACGCTTCGATAGCACGGTCACTTCGCGCAAGGGGGCCATGGGCATCATGCAATTGATGCCGCGCACCGCCGCACGCCTTGGCCTGGACAGCTCGCACGCCATGGACGACCATATTCGTGCTGCGGTGCGCTACCTCTCCAAGTTGGACACGCTGTGGATGCGTGCCGTGCCCGATCGCGAACAACGCCTGCGCTTCGTGCTGGCCTCCTACAATGCAGGCCCGGGCCACATCATCGATGCGCAGCGCCTGGCCGAGCAGTTGGGCCTCGATCCCGAACGCTGGGAGCATAACGTGGAGCGCACCATCCTGCTGAAGGCCATGCCCGCCTATTACATGCGACCCGAAATGCGGAACGGCTACTGCAAGGGAAGCCAGGTGTTCCACTATGTGCGCGATGTGGTGGGCATGTATGTTCAACTGAAAGCGCGCCGGGGCTCCTCCAACAAGCGGTCCAGCAAGGGCAAAGCGGGCAAGGCCGGGGTGTAATTGCGGTCGCTGTACACGGTGATGAGCGCACGCAGGTGCAAGGGACCGTCCGCCGGACCGAAGGCCTCCAGCAGCACGTTGCCATAGCGCTGGTCCAAGGGTCCCGACAGGTCGCTCGATGCGATCTGCGGTTTCAAGTAATGGCGCTCCCGCGCGCTGCCGTCCACGCCCATGCGCAGGTCGCTGTTCTGCACGCGGTAGCCTTCGGCAAGCACGCGGTCGCGCCACAGGTCCAGCAGGTGGCGCAGGTCGTCAGCGGTGGTGCCCTCGGACCGCTGCAATTGCAGTCCGGTGGCCTGTGGCGTCCTCATCAGGTGCAGGTCGCCGGTGCCCGAAAGGCGTTCGTCCAACAGGCGCATGCGCAGTCCACGTAACAGGGTGTCGGTGCGCCCGTCGGCCAGCCAAGCCGCATGTTCCGCGGCCCAGCGGGCGGGGCGCACCAATGGCCCGTGATGCAGCTTCCCGGTGCTCACTTCCGCACTTCCGAACAGCTTGTTGCGCAGTTCATCGAACCAGTTCATGCAGGTGCAACACCCAACTCCCGCGAAGGTTGTGCGAAGGCCTTTCCGTGCTTCCAAGAATGGCCGTTGCCGCTTCTTGGTGGAGCTGTTGCAGGCGCGCTACCTTGCGCTCATGCGTTCACTACTCCTTTCCGCAAGTGTGTTGTTCATCTGCCTTACTGGCCTTGCCCAGGAACCCACGGGCCTGCCGCACACCCTGGCCCCGCACGAACAGGAACTGATCCGTCCGTATCGCGACAGCCGGGCCGGTGCCTCGCGGGGCATCACCACGCCGCCCACCTTCGCGCCGCGCACCATGGCAGAGTGGGAGGAGATCCAGACCCTGGTGATCACCTGGACCAGCTACACCGGCATCCTCAAACAGATCGTGCGCGAGGCGAAGAACGAGTGCGAGGTGATGATCGTGTGCAGCAACCCCACCACCGTGCAGAACTACCTCCTGAACAGCCAGTACGGAGGCCCGCTCACCGACCTGGACAACATCACCTTCCTGGTGGCGCCCTTCAACAGCATCTGGACGCGCGACTTCGGCCCCGAGTGCATCTACGAGAACGAGGTGGATTCGCTCTACCTGCTGGACTGGTTGTACAACCGCCCACGCCCCGAGGACGATGCGTTGAGCGATGCGTTGGGCACGGCCAAGAACATCGCCGTGTACAGCACCACGCAGGCGCCGTACGACCTTGTACACACCGGCGGCAACTTCATGTCCGATGGCTTCGGCACCGCGTTCAGCAGCGAACTGGTGGACGAGGAGAACGGCCCCAATGGCGAGTACAACCAGACCGTGCGCACCTCTGCAGGTGTTGATGCCATGATGCAGCAGTTCATGGGCATAACCCCGGGCCGCTATGTGAAGATGCAACAGCTGCTCTACGACAACATCAACCACATCGACATGCACATGAAGCTGATCGATGAGGAGACACTGCTCGTGGGCCAGTTCCCCACGGGGCTCAGCGATGGGCCGCGCATCGAGCAGAACGTGCAGATGATCATCGATGATGTGCCCTCGGTGTTCGGCGATCCGTACCGCCTGGTGCGCATCCCCATGCCGCCCAGCACCGGCGGCCAATTCCCGCCCAACGCCAGCTACCGCACCTACGCGAACAACATCTTCATCAACGGCACCGTGCTGGTGCCCACCTACCGCACCGAGTACGACACCACCGGCCTCCGCATCCTGCGCGAAGCATTGCCCGGCTACAACGTGGTGGGCATCGATTGCGACAACAGCGACCAGAACATCATCAGCGCCAGCGGTGCCATCCACTGCATCACCAAGGGCATTGGTGTGGCCGACCCCTTGCTGATCAAGCACCAGCGTCTGGTGGATACCTACGAGACGGTGCAACCCTACACCGTGGAGGCCTACATCCGCCACCGCAGTGGCATCAGCGGTGCCGAGGTGTACTGGACCACCGATACCACCGCCGGTTTCACCGCGCTGCCCATGACCGCCGGTGCCGATAACATGTGGACCGCCGCCATTCCCGCGCAACCCGCAGGCACGGAGATCTTCTACTACATCCACGCCACCGCCAACAGCGGCAAGCAGCAGGTGCGCCCCATTGTGGCCCCCGAGGGCTGGTGGAAGTTCCGCGTGCTGGGGCTCAGCACGGCCGTGCCCGATGTGGCCGGACCGGTGATCGCGGAGGTGTTCCCCAATCCCACATCGTCGTTGCTGATGGTAACGGTGGATGGTGCGGGTGCGGCACCGGTGCGCATGACCCTGCTGGATGCCACGGGCCGCGAGGTGATGCTGCTGCACAATGGCACGCTGCACGCCGACCGCCGCGTGTTCGCCGACATCAGCTACCTGGCCGAGGCCACCTACATGCTGGTGGTGCAGAGCGCCACCGGCCGCAGTGTGATGCGCGTGATGAAGCGGTGAGCGTGACGGTCTTGGTCAATTGCTCAGGGCAAGCAGCGAGCGCTCTTCGTCCAGAAGGAAGGCGACTATTTCGCTCCTGTACTTACTGAGCAAGGCCACTACCGCGCTGGTAGGTGCATTGCCGATGCGCAGCCACACCACCTTCGGAGGCGCTCCCCTCAGCATGCTGATCTGCTCATAGTCGGTGTCCTTGGTGAGGATATGGAATCCATGTTCCGCAGCATATCGCCACAGGTCATGGTCAGGGGTCCGGTCGAAACCAAGTTCCGTTGTGTGTGCGGACCCTGGAAAACCCTCAGCCAAGTGTTGAACGAGCTTGGGCGAAAGGTTGTGGTCGATCAGGAACTTCACGCCGCAGGCGGTATCACGTGCAGCCTGCGCTCCCTGTCGGCGGCGAAGGCAAGGCAAGCGCGAATGTCCTCTTCAGTGAGATAGGGGAAGTCCTCAAGGATCTCTGGGATCGACATACCGCCGGCGAGATACTCCAGTACATCCCCTACGGTGATGCGCATGCCGCGAATGCACGGCTTTCCACTACGGACCGCAGGGTCGATGGTGATGAGCTTGGTATAGTCCATGACCTTTCAAAGATAGGACGGTCGACAGGTGTGGGCGGACTTCTCTTCAGGTCATTCACGAAGCCAGGCCTCTTCGGATCGCTTTTCAGGATCGCGCAAGTGGCCTAGAATACCCTACCGCAGCACTTCCACCTCCACCCTTCGGTTCAGCGCGCGGCCTTCGGGGGTATCGTTGGTGGCCAGTGGCACGCTGCTGCCGGCAGAGCTGACCACGATGGAGTTCGCGGGTGCTCCACGGGCCACCAGTAGATCGCGCATGCGTTGTGCGCGTGCCAGGGCCAGTTGCTGGTTGTGCGCTGCCGTGCCCGATGCATCGGCGTGCCCCGTAACGCTCAGTTGCGCACCGGGCGTGCTGTTCAGCAAGGCCACCAGGTCGTCCAGTTGCTTTTGGTCAATGGCGATCGGGCGGTCGCGGTCGCTGTCGAAACGGATCACCGCGTGGTCCGGTGCTGCAACCGGAGTTCCGGCAGGTTTTTCATGGTCTTCGGTCACGAGTTCCAGAGGCGCCTGGCACGGGTCCACGCAGCCGGTCGTGGTGCCCACCAACGTCAAGTGGATGTTGTCCACGAACACGTAGGCGAAGGGCCCGTCGCCCTCGGCGCCCACCTGCACAATGGTGGTAGTGCTGTCCGCGCCGAAGTTGCCCACCAGCAGATGCCGCGCGCAGACCTCCGGAACAAAGGTGCCGCACAGGGTCATGGGCCTGTCGCTGTGTACGAGCAGCGCGCCCGGTGGCGAACGCCAGGCCCAGGGCAGGCCCAACAACAGCCTGTTGTGCCGGGTACTAAAGGTGTCCGTAACGGCAACACCGATGGCGTCCACCGCATAGGCGTAGGTAGGGTTCAGGCGCACATCCATGCTTATGCGGTAGGTGTTGCACGGGCTCAGCGTGGTAGCGAGCGGTGCGCGGATGTGTTCGCGGTTGTCCCGATGGCCGGCCGAGTACAGGTAGATACCGGTCACGCCTTCCAGCAGGTCGGGTGTGCCGGCCGATGCGTTGCGCCAGCTCGTGGGCGTGGGGTGGGTGTTGCGGTCGAAGCCGGGGTCCGCGATCAGGTCGGTGTCTTGGGCCGGTGGCACATGCGCTGGGCAGGCCTGTTCTGGTGTAATGGCCGCGATGTGTGCGGGCGTGGTGGTGTCGGGCACCAGCGACACCCCATCGAGGTACACATAGGCGGTACGGGCCATCCACGCGCGCCAGGCACCGCGCTTGGCCACGGGGTCCAGCCGTGCGGCGGCCTTGCGCTCCATGGTGGCCTTGGCACCGGCATGCATCCGCACGCGTGTGCTGGAATTGCACGGGTGGAAGTTGCCGATGATCACGAACCGCTCGCCGCCCATGGCATTGTAAATGCCTGTAACGGTGGTCCAGCCCACCGTGTCGTTCAGCATGCGGCCCAATGCGTTGCCCACATCGGGGCGTTCACGCAGCGCGGGCGGAAGGCCCTTTCGCCCTACATCATCGGCGCTGAAGCGTGCGGCCACGCGGTCGGTCACATAGCCGCTGTTCTCCGCTGCGCTCACGCGGTACGTGAGGCGGTAACGCTTGCCGGCCTCCAAGGGCACGCTCAGTGGGAACTGCAGATATTCCCGCATGCCGCATTCGTTGGGCATGTCGCTGGTCAGCACCAAGCCCGCATACGCTTCACCCTCCCACGCCGCTTGGTGGCCGCTCCAGTTGCCGGGCACACCGAACGTTCCGCTGCAATCGGCATACAGGTCGGGGTCGCCCTGCGCGGCCTTCACGCGGCCATCCACCTTCAGCTTCTTCACCGCCGGGCCGGCAGGGCAGCGCGTCCAGGTCTCCAGCCCGCCGTTCACCACCAGTTCCTGCGCATGCATTGCCGCAGGCCGCGTGCACAGCAGCGGCAACACGAGCAATACGGACCAACGGCGTAGGAGCATGGCAGCGAAGGTGAACGATCCCCGGGGAAGGTTCCGTATCGCTGGACAAGATCCCTGCTGCTTTTTTCAGTGGCCGTTCACTACCTGCGGGAAGCCTGTGCGCCTGGCACCTTACTGCACCACCACCCGCACCGCACGTTCGCGGGCAGTGGGGTCCACGGCCAGGTAGATGCCGGCGGACGCATTGTGCAACACCACGTGTTGTAGGTCCTGGTCGGTGGAAGTGCTGGTGGCCACCTGCCGGCCCGTGGCATCGAAGAGGAGCGGGGCGGCCGCGAAACCGGAAATGTCGAACGCGCCGTTGCTGGGTTGCGGCCAGACCGCCACGCCGCTCTCCGCCGTGCGGAACACCGCCTCGGTCTGCGAGATGTGCGCCGAGCCGTTGGCATCCACCTGCTTCAGCCGGTAGTAGCTCCAGCCACGCAGGGGGGCGGGGTCGTACAGCGTGTAGTCCTGCGGCACCAGGCTGTTGCCGGCGCCGGGCAGGCTGCCCACGTAGGTCCAGTGCTCGCCATCGGCGCTGCGCTCCACATCAAAGTGGTCGCTGTCCAGCTCGGTGGCGGTGGTCCACTGGGTGTGTACCGCGGGCCCATCGTTGTAGGCGCTGAAACCCAGCAGCTCCACCGGCAGCAGGGTGGGGCCGCATTGTATGCTGGCGGTGCCGAAGAAGTCCAGCGTAACGTTGGCGTTCACGTAGCTCCAGTTGCTGAGGCAGATGATGAACTGCTGCCCGGCGGTAACGGCCAGTGGTGGCGCGTAGTTGCCCGGGTTGCCGCCCGCGGGTATGGGCGATGCCAGCCCTGTGCCGCCCGCGGCCGCCGAGTTCCACACGCAGCGTACCGGGGCCAGCCCGTTGCTGGCCAACGCGCCGCAGGTGGCGCTGCTGGTGTAGGGCCACATGGCCCAGTCGTAGAAGCCCGCTTGTTGTCCATTGGCACCGAAGGCGAACTGCAAAAGGCCGGTGCTGCCCACGGTGAACACGAGCCACGTGCTGTTCAGCTCGCCGGCCAGCAGGCAGCCGAAGGGCGCGGTGCCACCCCACGGCGGACCCACAGTGAATGAAGGGTTGGTGAGCGTGCCGGGCGCGGGCACCTCGCTCACATTGCCCGATCCGCTGGGCGTTATGGCGAAGGTGAAGGGGTCGCAGGCGCAACCGGCCAGCGCACAATCACCGCCCGGTAGCGCCGTGCTGCACCCGCCGCCCGGACCGCTGCCCGGTTCGGTGCCACCACCACCGGGACCACCACCCGTGGGGTCGCTGCAGTCGCTGCCGTTCACACCGATGTTCACCGTGCCCAGCGAGCCACTGGCCAGCGTACCGTTGTAAAGCACCGTGCCGCTGGCATCGGTAATGCGTACCGTGCCGGTCTGCCAGCCGTTGCCGCCACTGTCGAACTGGTTCAGCACCAGGCAGCCCGTGGGCAGGCACAGCGTATCGCGCGTGTCGGAACCGCCACTGCTGATCTGCACGCCGTTGAAGCTCAGCGTCCACGTCATTTGGTTGGGCGAACCGCCAGGCGTGGCCATGATGAAGATGGGGGAGAAGCCCGGCGCACAATCGGCCGCATTGGCGCAGGTGCCGCTGCCCGTGGCAAAGTGGATCTGCCCTTGTGTGCCATTGGCCAGCGAGGCCTGCTGGTCCCAGTTGTCATCGTCGGCATCAATGTCCCACTCCAACCCGTCCCAGCCGTTGCCGCCGCTGTCGAACATCAACAGCGTGTAGCAGCCATCGGGCAGGCAGAGCGTGGCCTCGTAGGGCGCACCGGCACTGGCCCACACCACTCCGTTCTGGTCCACCAGGGTCCACGTGATCTCGGTATCGCCATCGCCATCCTCCATGGTCACCGTGTAGAAGGCGCACTGGGCCATGGCCGCCGTGCCCTGTGCCCACAGCAGCAGCAACAGCGCACAGCGGAAGAGGAACAGGACCGATGGGCGGGGGCGCTTCGTATTGCACATGGTCAAATGTGCCCCGGTGCGCGGGGTGCGCTACGGTCCACAGCGACGAACCGGGCAAATTGGCGGATGGAACGGGATGGGACCGAACAAGTCCCGTCGTGTACAGGAGAACGAAGCGCCACAACGCCGAAGCCCCTACCTTTTCGCCGCATTCGCTCCACACACCGCCCCATGTTCAAACGCATCCTGCTCGCCCTGCTCGTCCTCTTCCTGTTGGCCCAGTTCCTGCGCCCCGATCGCAGTGTGCCCGCCTTCAACGACAGCACCGACCTGCTGGCCATGACCAATGCCCCCGACGATATCCGCGCCATGTTGACCGGCGCCTGCTACGATTGCCACAGCTACCAGAGCACCTACCCGTGGTATGCCGCCATCACCCCCGTGAACTACTGGTTGCAGGACCACATCAACGAGGCGCGCCACGAAATGAACTTCAGCCGCTGGGACACCTACGCCACCAGCAAGCACGCACCCGATTGCAGCGAGGAGGTGTTGGAGGGCGAAATGCCTCCGGGCAATTACCGCTTCATGCACGCCCACGCGCAGCTCACCCCCGAGCAGCAGAAGCGTCTGGCCGGCTGGTTCCAACAGGTTACCGGTGGTGCCGAGGCTGCCGTACCCGCCAAGGGTGGGGAGCACGGGGAGGAGCACGCGCACTGAGCGGGCCGATCGGATCACCCAAAGGCGAGCGCATGTGTTGGTGAGCCGTCAGGTCTCCTTGCCTTCCGCTTCATTAAGCCGCTTGCCTGGCCCGGCTGTTCGGTGGTCGCCCATGGCCGCCGTGAAGAGGTGCCATGGCCGATGGTCTGAGGTGTATATGTCCGTTGCGGAAAGGTGTGCCCGAGGTACGGATCCATGGCTGGATGCATGTATCTTTCACATACCTGAACCTTACGGCCATGGTACGCTTCATTCCCCAGTTCGTGGTATGCCTGCTCGCTTACACTGCTTCGGCCCAGCAATCCACCGGGCTTCTTTGGGAACGCACTCTGGGCGGCAACCAGACGGATATCGGCAGAAAGCTGGCCCGCACCGCCGATGGTGGCCTGGTGGTGGTAGGCGGCAGTGCATCAGTGAGCGCCACCAGTTCCGCTACCATGGGCGACCTGGATGTGTGGGTGGTGCGCCTGGATGCCAATGGCGCTCCGCTCTGGCACCGCAATTTCGGCGGCAGCGGGCACGATCTGGCCCTGTATGTGGATGTGCATGATGATGGCCGCATCACCGTGATCGGCCGGACCGCTTCGCCCAATGGTGATCTGGGCGCACCGCTGCCCAATGCCGACTACTTCCTGCTCACCCTGAATGCCGACGGTGATCCCCTGATCGCACAGCGTTTTTCCGCCGGACCCAGCGAGCAAACGGACCTTGCCACGTGCGTACGCCTGGATGATGGCAGTTACGCAGCCATTGGGAGCAAGTTGGTGTACCCCTCCGCAGGGCCCGTGAACGTTGATGTGATGGTGCTGCGGTTGACCGCCACCGGCACGGTGCTCTGGGTGGAGACCTTTGGCGGCTTCGGCTACGATTCCGGTATCGGCATCAATACCTCGCCCGGCGGTAAGATCATCGCATCGTGCAGCACACGCTCCTCCAATGGCGATGTTACAGGCTACATGGGGCTTGGTGATGGTTGGTTGCTGGAGGTCAGCACCAGTGGCGAGCTGATCAGCCAACGCACGCTCGGTGGTGCATTCGATGACCAGATCAGCGATGCCCTGCAGACCAGCGAAGGCCACTTCGTGGTGACCGGCTACTATTCCTACGAGATGATGTCCTTCGGCAGCCTGCAACCCAGCACGCGGGTCGTCATCGAGAAATTGACGCCCAACGGGCAGAGCATCTGGCGCCACGATCTGGGCGGCACGAATGGCGACTATGGCTGGCACATCCGCCAGGCCCCCGATGGCGGCTACCTGCTCTTCGCGTACGCCTATTCCAACGATGGTGATGTGACCGGCTTCGCGGGCACCATCGATGCGTGGCTGGTACGCCTGGATGAACAAGGCGAACTGCTGTGGCAGCGCACCTTCGGTGGCTTCGAGGAAGAGTCCGTGGGCGATATCGCGCTCACGGCCGATGGGGGCTGCGTGCTCCTCATGGTGGCCTCGGGACCCAATGCCGAAATGAGCCAGTACTTCGGTGGCATCGATACATGGGTGGTGCGTCTCGGGCCCGAGCTTTCAACCGCTACCGCCCCTCAGGCCGACGACCAGGAAGGCGTGCGAATAACCCAGGTGCCCGGTGGCTTTGCCGTGCAGGTGGACACCCGTACAGGACCAGCCCAATGCCTGGTGCGCGATGTGGCCGGCAGACTGCTGCACAGCAGCACCCTGGCCCCCGGCCTGCACACCCTGCCACTGCCATCGCATGCGGGCATCTACATGATCGGTGTGCAGGCAGGAGGCCGCACCACCACGGCACGCGTGGTGCAGCAGTAGCGAACGTGGTCGGCCTTGTGCGGCCACCATTCCCGAGGGAACACTTGCCCTTGGGTGCCTTCTCGACCCACACGTTCCATCCGCGCGCTGTCATGTTCCACGGCATGAGTTGCATGGCTCCTATGCAACAGACCCCGGCCAATAATGACCGGGGTCCGTTGGTTCGCATATCGTCGTGCTTACGGGAACGCGACCACCGGGCAGTTCACGTTCATCACGTTCATGGCCATGATGTTCGCGCTCTGCGCTGAGGCCAGGTCGCTTACTTGAGCGAAGCTGCTGTTGTTGATCACGGACACGCGCCAGAGCGGAGAGTAGCCCGCCTGGCCGGGAACGGTGGCCAGCACGTTGTGCGTCTGGTCGGTGCCCGGTTCGGTGACGAAGCCGCTGGGTGGTCCGCCGTTGGGCTGGTCGGGGTTGATGTTGAAGAGCACGTAGATGGGCGAGGTGGGTACGGCGTTCGCCACCTCGTTCAAGGGCGCTTCCTGGAAGTCGAAGTAGAAGCCCACTTTGCGCTCGTACCAGCATTGTACGAGGCTGCTGCTGGCGCCGTTCAGCCGTTTGGTGGCGGTGCTTCCCTCCGGTACCACGGGACAGTTCACGATCATGCCCGTGTAGTCCAGCGCGTACCCGCTGTTGAACACATCGCTCTGGCTGGCCAACGTGTTGGCTACGTAGCTCTCCGGCACGTTCACCTTCACCACCTCCCAGAAGTCGTTGTAGCCCACATCGCCGGGGATCTTGCCGATGATGTTGAGCTGCCCGCTCACCGGGGAACTTTGTCCGGGCTTAAAGCAGACGAAGATGGGAATGGCCGCAGTGGGCTGCACATCGAAGTTGTAGTACTCCACGGCCTGTCCTTGCGGACCAAAGCCTCGGGTGATGAAGGGGGCGGCGTCGAAGTTGATGGGGGCATTGGCGGCGGGCAGACCGTTGCTGCCATCGCGCACCATGAGCGTGCCGGTGCCCGCGGCGAAGCGGTCCACCACGATGCGCTGTGCGGTGGCGGGGTCGTAAACCGTTGGGGTTGTGGGCGAGGGAGCTGGTGTCTCCGCTTCTTCCTTCTTGCAGCCGGTGAAGGCCAGGGCCATCAACACGGTGGTGGTGAACAGGGATGTTGTGCGCATGTGCAAATAGGTTGTGCCGACAAAGCACCGCGCATCCGGTCACGGCGGTATCACGCAGGGATCACATGTTCATCTCAGCACGACGAACGTTAGCACAAGGGACGGCACGGGCTTTACGCTTCAATGCACGAACAACTGGTTGATGCTCTATCGTGTAAAGCGTTGCTGTTCTAGGCTGCCTGCCAAGCGCGTAGTCGGAAGCTGAACTGCGCCCCTTCGTTCGCGCGACTGGTGACGTTCACCGTGCTGCCGTGCAGTTCCACGATGCGCTTCACGATGGCCAGGCCCAGTCCGGAACCCTCGGAGTTGTTCGACCGCATGCCACGGTAGTAGCGATCGAAGATGAAGGGCAGTTCGTCGGCCGGTATGCCCGGTCCGGTGTCGCTGATGCGCACTTCCACTGCGGCGTCATGTCCATCCAGTTCCACCGTGATGCGGTCACCGGCGGTGCAGAACTTGATGCTGTTCTGGATGATGTTCTGCAGCACGCGATCGATCTTCTTCACATCCACCTGCACGATGGGGAGGTCCTTGGTCATGATGATGTTGATGCCCACGTTCTTCTCCTGCGCATGCAGCCGCAGCTTGTTCACCACGTCGTGCACCAGTTCGCCCAGCGAGATCGGTTCCAGGTCCAGCTTCAATTGGCCGGACTCCAGTTTGCTCAAGGTGAAGAGGTCATCCACGAGGTCTTTCAGCCTGTCCGCGTTCTTCACGATGACGCCAAGGTGTTCCCGTCGCTCTTCCGGAGACAGTGCACCTTCCTTCAAGAGCAATGTTTCCGCATAGCCCTGGACGGACGCGATCGGCGTACGCAGGTCGTGGCTCACGTTCGCGATCAGCTCCTTGCGCAACTTGTCCAAGCCCTTCAACTCATCCATGTTGCGCTCGATGGTGGCCGCCATGTCGTTGAAGGTGGTGGCCACCTGGGCGAACTGACCATTGCCGGTGTGGGCGATGCGCACATTGCGTTCACCGGCCCGGAAGCGGCGTATGCCATCCAGTAGGCGCTCGCTGTTGTGGGTGATGGACCAGATGGCGAGCAAGCCGAACAGCAGGGTGAAGGCGAGGGCGATGAGCACGGAGCGACCGCTCAAGCGCAGGAAGTAGCTGCCGAAGAGGGTCTCGGTGGCGCCCACGTATTCCTGACCGGCAAGGATGATGTACACATACCCCTGTGGCACGCCGTTCTCCAGCACGGGCGCTGCACTGAAGATCTTCCGCTCTCCGGGTGCACGCGGATCGTCGCCCACCAACAGGCCGTCATGTTCGGTGGTGGACATGAACGCGCGAACGGGTGCAAGGTCCACCCGGTCGGTCTTCACTTCACCCTCGAACGCCACGTACTTCAGGATGGTGCCGGTGGTATCCAGCACGTATACCTCGATGCCGGGGTTAACGGCCATCATGCTGTGCATGAGCGTGCCGATCGCATCGTCCGTTACTTCACCGTTCAGGAAGGGCTTGATCTCGCCCACGGTATGCTGCGCCAGGTCGTGGTTCAGCCGTTGCGTGACCTCCAACGCATGGTTGCTGGAGGCGGTGATGTGGATGCGGAGGACGATGGCCGTGAAGACCAGCAGCAGCGCCAGGAAAATAGCGGAGACCTTCCAGAAGAGGCTGTTCAGCATGGTGGTCAGGCGTCGATGAAGCGGTAGCCCACGCCCCAGGTGGTAAGGATGAACTCCGGCTTCGTGAGGTCGCGCTCCACCTTGTTGCGTAGCCGGTTGATGTGGCTGTTCACCGTGTGCTCGTAGCCGTTGAACTCATAGCCCCATACTTTGCTCAGCAGTTCGTCGCGGGTGAAGGTGATGCCCGGATGGCTGGCCAGGTGCAGCAGGAGGTCGTACTCCTTCGGGGTCAGGTCCACGCGCTGGCCGTGCACCTCCACCAGGCGCTTGCTGGTGTTGATGCGGAGGCCGGGGATCTGGATGTCGCCGGGCTGCGTACTGGGTGCGGGCCCGCCATCCATGCGCCGCAGCAGGGCCTTCACGCGAGCAATGAGCTCGCGCACGCTGAAGGGCTTGGTCATGTAGTCGTCGGCACCGGTCTCCAGGCCCAGCACCTTGT
This sequence comes from Flavobacteriales bacterium, assembly GCA_016788295.1. Taxonomy (GTDB): domain Bacteria; phylum Bacteroidota; class Bacteroidia; order Flavobacteriales_F; family PHOS-HE28; genus PHOS-HE28. Next base: position 5,217 of record JAEUSY010000012.1, on the reverse strand, counting down.
CGATCTCCTCGGCCTTGCTGGTGAGCATCAGGATCGGTGTGCCCACGTTCGCCGCCCGCAGGCGCTGGCAAATGGCAAGGCCGTCCACGCCGGGCAGCATCAGGTCCAATACGATGAGGCAGTGCTGCTTTTCCAAGGCGCGCATCAGGCCGTGCGTGCCGTCGAAGCACTGCTCCACCTCGTACTGCAGGTCCGTGAGGTGGATGCGCACCAGGTTGCTGATGTCGCGGTCGTCCTCGATGAGCAGGATGTGGCGCATGGCCTTCAGAACGAATAGCGCAGGCCCAGGTTCAGCACCATGGCGCGGGTAAGGCCGTCGGGACGCACTTCGCGCACCACCAGCGGTGAACCATAGGCAGCCTCGATGGCCCAGCTGTCGGACAGCTTGTACCGCGCGTCCACCGTCAGGTTCAGGGTGAGCCCTTCAGAACCGCTGATGGCAACGCGCTGGGTCAGGTCCGCCGAGTTCAGTTGCGTATCCTCGCCGAGGTGCATGATGGCGAGCAGCCCGGGTTGAAGGATCAGCCTTCCCAGTGGAACGGCATACTGCGCGCGCACCACAGCATCGTTCGCGCGCTCCAGCAAAAGCGACCCGAAGTAGCCCGCCGCTGCCGTACTGTCCGCGCTGCCGGCCCAAGAGCTTGGAAAGAACCCGTTCCTGTTATCCTGCACCAGCACGTGCTGGTAGGCCACGGCGGCGCTCCACCGCTTCCATCGGTAGCTGATCCCGAGCAACAGGTCCGTGGTGCCCAGGCTGGTCTGGTAGGGCATGGGCAACGGTCGGCCATCCAGCTGTGTGTTCGCATCGCCGGAGTTGAGCTTCACGCCCACCAGGCCATCGAGCCGTTCCTGGTCCTTCCTGATGAACTGGTAGGAAGCCGTGAGCACCGGGTCGCCCAGCCCACTGTTGCTGCCGAGGTCACCGCTCACGCTGATGCTGGGTACTTTCACTTGGAACGACAGGCGCTCCGTGGCACCGATGCTCACCTCGGGGACAACCTGCAGGATGGTCGTGCTGCGCTCACCGATGGCGTAACTGAAGGTGAGGCGGGCGAAATGCCGCGGTTCCGCTGTGGTACTGCTATCGGTGTGGAGGGTCACTTCACCGATCGGACCGGCGGTACAGACACCGGCGTCGCTGCAACCCTGGCCCTGTACGTCCAGCAGGGGACCGATCAGGAGCGCGGTGATGTAGATGGGGCGTAACACGTTCTTGGAGCACATGGTGGTCAATGGCATGAAGGAAGCGTGGGGTCGGGGTGTAAAGCAATAGGACATCCCTCACGGAAGTATCACAAACATGACCGGGGCATGTCAGGAATGAACTCTTCGACCGACGTGATAGTTCCGTGATGATCGGTGATTTCCTTGCAACTGTCATGATTCTTGTCCGCATTATCGCACTGCTACTTGTTGGAGGGTTGTCCGTTCAGGGTTCCGGGCAATCCTCCTTCATGCGCAGCTATGGCGGCAGCACTTCGGATACGGGCGATGATCTGGTGCTCGGTGCGGACGGCACGGTGCGGCTGGCCGGGTCCACGCAGTCCCCTGGCTTCACTTTCGGCAGCGCGGACGGGTTCCTGTTACGCACGACCCTGAACGGCGTCGTGGCCGATGCCGTATCGATCGGATCGCCGCAGAACGATGCGTTCACCAATGTGGAAGCCCTGCCCGACAGCGGTGTGTTCGTGGTGGGCTACACCAGCGGTTACGGTGCCAATTTCCTGGACTACCACGTGTCGCGGTTGGACAAGAACAACAACGTGCTCTGGAGCACGCGCATCGGTGCGGCACAGGATGACCTTCCCTTGGGGACCGCCCTGACGCACGATGGGGGTATCGTCATCTATGGCTATCAAGGCATCACGGCAACGAACTACGATCATTTCATCGTGAAGGTCAGCGGCGCAGGTGCGCTGGTGTGGACCCGCTTGATCCGTGCCCCGAGCTTCGACTTCGGCTTCGCGATCGAACGGACACCCGACAACGGTTTTATCCTGTGCGGCGAAGCGGAAGCGTATGGCGCGAACGGTCCGCACATCTTCGTTGCGAAACTGGCTTCCGATGGCACGGTCACCTGGCGGCAGGTGTATGCCACCAACGGCGAGGACCATGGCACGAGCGTGGTGCCAACGCTGGATGGAGGCTACGCGGTGACCGGTTACACCTTCGGCTACGGGGCCACCAGCGGTGACGCGTTCCTGATGAAGCTCACGGCTACTGGTGCCATCAGTTGGTTCCGGCGCTACGGCGATGCGCGCTACCAGTTCACCCGCGACCTGGTGCAGCTGCCCGATTCCACCTACTGGATCACCGGTAGCAGCAGCACCGGCGGGTTCGGCAACCCGAACATCCTCCTCATCCATACCAACAAGAACGGTGCGCTGCTTTCCGCACAGGAGTTCGGCAGCCCCACACGCACCGAGCGCGCCAATTCCATGATCATTGCACCCGACGGTGGACTGCTGATCGCTGGCGAGGTGTCCGGGTGTCCGATGAGCGACTTCCAAGCTCTGCTCATGCGCACCACGCCCGGTGGCCATTGCCCGGGCTGCGATTCCATGAACGTGGTGTATACCAGCAGTGCGCACACCCCCACCGTCCTTACGGGCTTTACGCTCAACACGGGCGGCACCAGCAGTCCAGTGAGCCCGTCCATTCGGTCCGTGTTACCCATGAGCACAAGCTGTTCCGTGGAGGTCATACTGCCGGTGGAGCTGCTGTCCTTCGGAGGGTTTGCGGATGGCCCGCACAACGTACTGCTGTGGACCACGGCCACTGAACAGAACAGTGATCGCTTCGAGCTCGAACGCAGCGCGGATGCGGCCAACTGGGAACCATTGGCCACCGTGCCCGCGGCGGGCACAAGCCTGCAGCTGGTCAACTATCGGGCTGTGGACAGGAGGCCATTGGAACGGGCCTACTATCGCTTGCGCCAAGTGGACCAGGACGGGTCCATGGCCTTCAGCGGGGTGGTGGCGGTGGTGCGTGCTCCGGAGGCCGGATCGTTGGTCGTATACCCAAACCCCGGTAACGATAGGCTCACCGTGCGCTACGCGGCCGCAGATGGCAGCGCGCACGTGGAGGTGCTATCAGCCGATGGGCGCATGGTGCTCATGCAGACACTGAACAACGAAGAGGGTGCGATCACGTTGGATGTCTCGCATTTGCCTTTGGGCAGCTACCATGTGCGGGTCCTCTCAGGTGTTGCCGTTCGGTCCACGGTGTGGATCAAGAGCGGTACCTGAAGCGCTCTCCAGGGCGTTGTCATAAGCTCAGTACCGCACCATCACCTCCTCCAGCGGCTTGCGCACAAGGTCCGGCACTTCGCAGTCCACCGCGGGGTAGCCGATGGGGATGAGCAGGAAGGGCCTTTCGTTCTCCGGCCGTTGCAACAGGCGCAGCAGGAAGTTCATCGGGCTGGGCGTGTGTGTGAGCGTTACGAGGCCGGCGTTGCGCGCGGCAGCGAGCAGGAAGCCGCTGGCGAGGCCCACGCTCTCCTCCACGTAGTAGTTCTTCCGCCGTGTCCCATCGGGCTTGGTCTCGTAGGCGCGCTTGAACACCACGATCAGGCAGGGCGCCACCTCCAGGAATTCCTTGCGCCAGTCGGTGCCCAATGGAGCGAGGTCCTCCAGCCACTCGGGTGTCATGCGGCCGCTGTAGTTCTCCCGTTCCTCTTCTTCAGCCGCTTCACGGATGGCCTTCTTCAGCGCGGGGTCGGTCACCACGCAGAAGGTCCATGGCTGTTTGTGTGCGCCGCTGGGCGCCGTGCTGGCCGCGCGCACCAGGTCATCGATCACGGCATCCGCGATGGGTTCGGGGCTGAAATGGCGCACGCTGCGCCGTCCGTCCAGCAAGGCGTGGAAGTCAGCGGCCCGGGCCGCGGTCCGCTCCGGGGAGTACCGTTCCGGTGCGTAGCGCACAGTGCGGTACGTTCCGGCATGCCGTGTTCCCAACTGGTTGCCTTGGTGCCCCTCGCCACCGGTCGTGGTGTCCTTGTTCATCGGGCCACCATGAAACGCTGTGCCACACCGGGGGCGGTGAGCACATAGGTGCCGCTGGAAAGCGCGCTCACATCCACGGACACGATGTCTCCGCTACTGTACGGAAGCTCCAGCACCGTGCGGCCGGCGAGGTCGCGCACCACGAAGGTGGTGGGGGCGCTGTTCGCCTCGCGGCGCACCAGCAGCACATCGCTGGTGGGTTGCGGGAACAGCAGCATGCGCTCGCTGGTGGGCTGCTCCACCGTGTTGGTTGCGAAGTTGTTCGCACCCAGCTCCACGGCGTTGTGTATGGCGCCCTGGTATTCGCCCACAAAGGCCACCACATGGCAGTTGTTGATGTTCCAGCCGGTGGGCACGGTAAAGGTGTAGGTGCGCTGGTCCAGTGCGCCTTGCTCGTTACTGGCCAGTTCATCGCCCCACAGCGGCGACACATACGTGCGCAGCACATGTTGGTGCACATAGGCGGACTGGGCGCCGGTCTGGTAGTTCTGTTGGTAGCCGATGATGTTGCTTTCCGTCAGCAACACATGCACACGGTCGTAGCCGCCCGTGCCAGCGGCGGTGTTGTACACCTCCACCGTTACGGTGAGCAGGCGAGTGTCCTCATCGAACTGGGTGGCGGCACCGATGTTCACCGGAGCGGGCGTGGCCAGGTTGGCGGCCAATGCGCTCGCCCATTGGGTGCGGCTCATCACCAGCTGCCCGTTGTGCGCCGTGCGGTTCATGAGGCCGGTGGGCTGCGAGCTGACGCCGAACTGCGACCATATCGAGGTACCTGCGGTGGTGCGGAAGTCGGGCTGGTTGCCGGAAGGGGTGGCAAGGCCGCCACCATGCACGGCCACCACGATGAGCTCCCCGGGGTTGGCCGCGAGCAGGCTGGTGGCCACCGCATGGCCTTGTGGGCATACGCCGCAGTTCACGGCGGTGAACTCCTCCAGCACGCCGCGGCGGTTAGTGGGCTCGGTGGATACCAGGGTCTGCGCCATCAAGGCGGGCGAGAGCAGGCAGGCAAGCAGGGCGGTGCGCATGGCGGAAGCTGTATTTGAACGCGAACCTAGGCACCATGTATCACGGGATCATCACGGAGCGGGATCATGGCGCGGACGTGCAGGGCGCACGGCGTATACGCCGCATCCGGGCCCGTACCGGGCACAACCTCTTCAGCCGCGTCCCGGCCGCCATGCAGGACCTGCCGGATAGTGGGCCTGCGGAA
>JAEUSY010000014.1 GCA_016788295.1 Flavobacteriales bacterium | reverse complement strand
GCATCCGGACGCCTATCGCGGGATCGTCCTGCGGACCGAAGGCCCCAGGGGTGGCGTTCTGACCGACCCGAACGGAACTGAGCTTGAGTATCGGATCTTCCGGGTGCACGTCCTGAACGACTCGACCGTTCCGGCCGAACTGACGATGGACCTTCCGGGCGGCGCTGTTGCGCTATTGCCCGATACCGACAAGTTCGTCAGCGTGTTCCTGTTCGCGGACGAGCTCTGCCCGGACACCGCGCAGGATGTGATCAACTTCGGGATCAACGAGGCAGAGGCCTTCATCCGTGCACGATCCAGCGGGCCTACATCGCTGAATACGACCGTGCGACCCGGAGAGGACCATCTCCTCTACATCGGAGTGACCTTCCCGCCCCTTGACCTGGGTGGCCTTGGACGTGCTGAGCTGTTCATCGCTGGGCAAAAGCCCGATCCGTCCTTGTTTCCTGATGGATCCGTACCGGTGCGCGTCGAGCAAGGCAAGGATCTCGACCTCATCCTCGGCGTTGCCATCGATCCACCGGAGCATTACGTCCTGGTGCCCTGCGGGCGGGTGGCTTTCACAAGGTAGTGGACCCGCACCGTTCAGGCCCACAGGATCTTCTCCATCGCCCTCCCCTTCGCCAACTCATCCACCAACTTGTCCAGGTACCTGATCTTCTGCATCAGCGGGTCGGCGATGTCCTCCACGCGGTAGCCGCAGATCACACCGGTGATCTTGGGGGGATAGAGTCAAGGACTATCCAGTAGCCGAAAGCGGAATCTTCTATGAAGTCAACCACGCCGACAAGGCCTCTGGTCAGAACAATGGTATCCTGATGGATCGCTATGTCGTGAATGCCGCCATGGAACAACCTGGCAATTGCACGCGTCTCATCGCCCTTCCTGACCTCAACATGCCCTTGACTTGAGGAGATGGCGCTTGTCGTCCACCAATGCACTTCGACCTCATGGTTGCTTACGACCCTCTCATTGAGCCGCTTGGACTTACACGCCGATAACACGAGCGCGATGAGAACGATAAACGATAGACGTGTTTGCATTCTACTTCCTCAAGATCTTCTCCATCGCCCTCCCCTTCGCCAGCTCGTCCACCAGCTTGTCCAGGTACCGCACCTGCCGCATGATGGGGTCCTCGATCTCCTCGATCCGGTAGCCGCAGATCATGCCCGTGATCAGGCCTACGTTTGGGTGCAAACGTGGCGCCTTCGCGAAGAAGGTCTCGAAGTCGGTCTTGTCGGCGATAACCTTCTTCAACGCTTTTTCATCGTAGCCCGTCAACCAATGGATCACGGTGTGCAGTTCCTCCTTAGTACGACCCTTCTTCTCCACCTTGGTCACGTAGTGCGGATAGACACTGGCGAAAGGCATCCTGAAGACCCGGGTGTTATCCATGGCGATCCCGTAGATCTGACAAAGGTGAGGCCTATCGCACCCTGCCCGTACCGAACACAGGCGACGAGCGAACCGTTCACCACCGCCACCGTACCCCCACATAGCCTTCCCGCCCGATCGTAGGGCCCCACACCGACGAGGTGTCGAAATAGGGACCGAAGGGATCCTGCCAGCCGATGATGGGGCGCAGCTGGCGGAAGTCGAAGATGTTCTCGCAGCCCGCGTACACGTCGAAGCGCTTGAAGCGGTAGGTGACCTGCGCGTTGAGCACCGTGTACGGATCGGAGACGGCCGGTCGGGCGTACTGCTCCGGCAGCCCATCGGTGCTCGGCAGGCGCTGGCGGTCGAACCAGTGCACGTTGGCATCGAACTGCCAGTGCTCATCGGGCGTGGTGTACGATACTGCGGCCATCAGCCGGTTGGTGGGGATGAAGGGCAGCGTGCTGCGGAGGCCGTTCACGCTGCGTTCCACCTGCAGGTAGTTGTACGCGAAGCGCAGCCCGAGGCCCTTCGCAGGCCGCAGGTTCAGGTCCACCTGGAAGGCATTGCTCAGCGCCGTGCCGTTCGCCTCGCCGATGATCGCCAGCGTGGGATCCGTGTCGTAGTCGGGGAAGAACTGCCGCTGGAAGCGCGTCTGGTAGAAGTCGAGGTTGATCGTGCCGCGCACCCGGCCCTTGGTGAGCTGCACCGTATGGTCCACGCCCCAGGTGAAGGCCTCCTCGGGACCGATGTCGCCGGTGAAGCGCACATCGCGCGAACTGGCCAGCAGGTTCACGTTCTCGCTGAACAGCTCCACCTGCCGCCAGCCCGTGCCGGCCGACGCGCGCAGGATGTGGTTCTCGGTGATCGCGTAGCGCAGCATGGTGCGCGGGGTGAGGAAGGTGCCGAAGCGCTGGTGCCGGTCGATGCGCAGCCCCGCCATCCACATCAGCCGGTCCGCGAAGGCATGCAGCGTGTTCTCTACGAAGGCGCCGGGGATGTCGCGGTCGCTCGCGTAGCGGCCCGCATAGGTGCGCGGGTCGGTGGCCAGCGTGAAGCCGATGGTCTCGTCGAGGTCCTGGTAGCGGTAGCTGAGGCCGCTCTTGAGCGTGTGTCCCTCGCCGTAGTTGAGCTGGTGCATCAGGCTCATGTTGGCGGTGGCCTGCGTGGCGCGGTAATCGAGCGCGCCGAACAGGGAGCGCTGGTCGTGGTGCAGCGCGTTGGCCTGCACGCTCAACAGGTGCTTCGGGCTGAAGCGGTAGCCGGTCTTCACCACGAGCTCGGGCTGGGTGATGGCCACCGTCTGCCCGTAGGCAGTGGGGTCGTCGCCCGAGGCGAAGTCCACCTGGCCGCCGACGCGCTCCTCGCTCCAGTAGCGCAGGCCGATGTGCGCGAAGGCCCCGCGCACGCGCTCGTCACCGTGCTTCCAGCGGTTGTAGAGCATGTAGCGCGTCACCTGCGGCAGGTCGAGGAAGGTGTCCGCATCGCGGTCGAAGATGCCCGCCGGGCGCACCATGTGGCCGGCGAGCAGGGTGCTCCAGCGCTTGCGCTTGCCCAGGCGCACCCCACCGTTGGCGTTGATGTGGTGCTCGCCGAAGGTGTTGGTGTAGAGGTTCAGCAGCACGGTGTCGGTGCGGTCGGGCATGTGCGGCTCCACGTTGATCTGCCCGCTGATGCCCTCGGGACCCTGCACCACCGAGGTGGTCCCCTTGGCCACGTAGATGTTCTCGATGAGCGTGCCCGGCAGGCTGCTGATGCCGTAGGTGAAGGGCAGGCCTTGGAACTGCGGCTGCCCATCGAAGAGCAGCTGGTTGTACGCGCCGGCGATGCCCAGCACGCGCAGCTCCTTGGTGTTGGTGACCACGTTGGTGGTCTGCGCCTGCACGCTGGCCTGTGTGCCGAAGCAGCCCGCCAGGTCGCAGCAGGCGCCCTTGGTGAGCTCCTTCTGCGTGATCACCTCGGTCTTCACCACGCTCAGGCGATCCAGGTAGGCGCCTGCGCGCTCGCCGGTCACCTCCGCCTCCTTCAGCACCGTGGCGTCGCGTTGCAGCACGATGCTCACATAGGTGCGCCCCGCTGCGGAGATGGTGTCCGTGCGGAAACCGATGAAGGACACCACGACGCGCCGGTCATCGATGGCGGCGCTGTCCAGCATGAACACGCCGTTCTCGTTGGTGGTGGTGCCCACGGCGGTACCGATCCAGCGCACGCTGGCGCCGGGCAGCGCGGTGCGGCCGCCCTCCTCCTCGCCGAGCACCTTGCCCTTCAGCACCTGGCCCATGCCGGGCAGCGCGGCACCAGCGAGCAGCGCCGCCAATGCCCATGATCCGATACGCATGCGCTAGGGGTTGCGGATGGCCTTGGCGCGGTACGGGAACTCGCCGGGGGTGTCGCAGCTCGGCGCGCCCTCCACCAGCTGCAGCAGCTGTTTCTCCTGGATGAAGGCGGGGTGGTAGGTGATGCGCGCCACCGACTCACCGTTCTCGAGCGGCGACCAGTTCACCTCGTCCACGCCCTCGGCGTTCACGAGCTTCTTCTGGATGATGGGCAGGTCACCGGCGCAGGTGATGCCCGATACGCGCACCTCGGCCACCCGGGTGCTATCCTCCGGGACCTGGGCGTACGACAGGGTGCTGAACAACACGGCCGCGAGGGCCGCAACGAACTTCTTCATGGGAACAAGGTCTTTGGGGTGTGACAGGATCGATCGGCGGCCGCGGCCGCAGGGAACGATCAGGCCCGGGGGGGCTGCCACACCGTGGACCGCGTCCTACCCGGCAGCGCGAGCAGCGGCTCGGCACCGAGCGGGAATTCCATCACCGCCGGGGGCAGCAGGAAGACAGCTTGCGTCACAGGAACACCTGCGCAGGTGGAGCAAGCCATGAAGGGCGAGCAGGGGCCCTCGCAGGGATCCTCTTCGCCATCGGCGCAGCCATCAGGCTCGGGCATCGGGGCGGCCGCGCAACAGCCTTGGGCGCCGCAGGCATCGGTGCCCAGGGGAAGGCACTCCACCACGCCCGCCGCCAGATTGGCCAGCAGCACGAGCAGAAAGAGGGAGGCGGCGAGGGTGCGCACGGAGCGAAATTAAGGGAGAGTGGGTTTGGGACACGCAAGTCGATCTCGGCGTGGAAGCGGTCGCTCACAACAGCGCATGCAGGTAGTCGGCCGTATCCTTCAGGCCGACCTTTCGCAACTGGTCCAGCACCTGATAAGCATCGAGCTCCGGTGAACGTCGGTTCGCCACCAGCTCTTTGAACGCCTCCAGCGCACGGGCGTGGTTCAGGTCGATGATGTCGGTGAGAAAGTCATCGGCGCTCTTGGCCTCCAGACCATACTTCGCCAGCTCCTCCGCGGGAAAATCGCGCAGGTTGTTGGTGACGATCAGGTTGGCGTTGGCCTTGATGGCCGCTGCCAGCACGTGGCGGTCGTCCTTGTCGGGTAACTGCAGGCCTTCGATGAGACCATCGTAGTTCTCCACCAGTGCATCCGGGAACGCATCGCTCATGCGTTGGATGCGTCTGGCGATCTCGTGCTCCGCTATCCCTTTCTCGCGCATCACCTTGGCCCATTCATCGCAAATACTGCTGCTCCACTTCACGGTGAAGAGGTCGTAGTGCGCGAACCACAACAACAGATCCCGGATGTTCACCGGGTAAATGACGTTGGTGTCCAGGACACACGTGAAGCGGACGCTATGTATCATAGAGACCCGCCTCTTCGTCGTCCCGCATCATGTCCTTCAGCAACTGCCGCTGCGCCTCCTTCATCGCCTTGCGGTACTTCATCACATCCTCATACCTCACGCGGCGGTGCTTTCCGATCTTGGTGAAGGGGATCCTGCCCTGCTCCAACAGCTTCACCACATGGGGACGGGAACAGCCGAGCAGCTCCGCGGCGGCCTGTGTGGTCATTTCCGCAGCGATGGGCACGATCTGCACCGGACGACCTTCACCCAAGTCCTTCAGGATGCGCGAGAGCAGCTGCAGTGCCATCGTGGGCACAATGATCTTCTGCGCCGTCTCCTCGATCTCAATCTCGGTCGTGTCCTTCTTCTTTGAAAGACTCTTCAGCGACTCTTCCAGAGCGGGGAACGATCTACGCGCAGCCTCTTGCTCGGAGCGCGTCGGCTTGGCGGTGATGGTCTCGATCGCTGGCATGGTGACCGTGTAGGTGCTGCAAAGTTAAACGAAACAAACGAAACGATGTTGCCTCGGGCGCCTGTCCCCATCCCGTCCGTTTGTTTGATGGGAAGGATCGGGCGGACGGCGACAACAACCTAACCAACTGATAGACAGCCGCTCAGTTTCTTGATGGTTGTTTGATGGACCAACCTCTCAAGGATTTAAAAAGCCGGAAGAGCTTTTATAGTTCCGGGGCGAAAATTTGAAAAGCTGGCCTCGAGATGGCCGACATCCTGCGCGAGATCACCGGTAGCAAGTGGGGACGCGTGTACCGGTTCGATGAGTACTTCAAGGTGTTCGAGTAGAACACGGCGATGACGCGAGCGAGATGGTGAAACCGTGGACAATGGGGCGGGGTGTAGTGGCTATGATTGCAGATCAAAGTTGGGTGCTTTTTGACTCCCTTCCCTTCCTTTGAGGTATGGCTAAGAAGAAGGAACGAGTCACAATACCGGATGACATTGCAACTGCTGTTCTCATTGCATCAGATCGCAAATGCTGTGTCTGTCGTGAACCCAGGTTGGACCTTCAGATTCACCACATTGACGATGACCCAAGCAACAACGACCTGAGCAACTTGGCGGCGCTTTGCTTGCAGCATCACAACGACACGCAAAAGAAAGGAGGGTTTGGCAGGCATCTTAACGCTTCTCAGATAAGAGAGTACAAGCGCCTTTGGGAGTTGGCAGTCGCACAAGGACGACAGCCAGTCGTGAATGTGGCACCTGAAAAGATTGAGGAGGCACAAGTCTCTACACTTCCTGAACGGAACTTCGAAAAAGTAGAGTACAGCGTCCTTAAAGATGCACAGGGCAAGTACGTCATCACTGGTGCTCCGACAGTGTTCTTCTCCGATCGCATGGCAAGCACCTTTCCGGGACTGAATGGCCTGCGAATTATTGACGACCCTACGACTGCACTGAGCAGATTGGCCAGGTTCCTCCGAACTCCTGTGCATTTCGAAGAGTTCCGCGGATTTGGAAGCGAAATCGATCCAATATGGTGGACAAGGGGTCCGAGAAATATGCATGTGGACCGATTCACTACACAACCCGAGGAGGGTCTTGCTGTATTGAATCACGACGAACTGAAGATTACACGAATTGCAGCGTACAACTCGTCCGCGTACTATAAAGCTTTCATATATGTCGAAGCTGCCGGAATGAATCCAACAGGCGCGAATGACTTGGATGAAGGATACATCCAGAGAATGCTACAGCGCAAATCATATGCGTTCGAAGAGTTCGGATGGCTAAATGGCGAGGCTTTCAAGCCTGAATTCTATGACGATGGATTCATGGAGAAAGACGGTGAGATCATAAGTGTTGAGGGTTCCGAAAGACGCACTCGCTACCTCACTCCTTACAACTTCTTGCTCGTTCCCAAAACCTCTCAGCTGAACAGGTATGAAAGAGACGATGATGTAGAGAAGATGCTTGACGACATTCTTGCCGGACGGTCTGGGCCTCAGATTATCGCAGACTACATCGAACCACTTCCGAAATCAAGGACGGACTCGTAGCGCATTTTGCGTGAGGGATAGAAGCAAGTAGCCCACAGCGAGGCTTTGCGATTGAGGACTACTGCGGATAGCCCGACCCCGGCGAGCAATTGGCACGCGCCCTTAGCGAGGTTTCGGGAGCCTCTTCAGTTCAACCATCTTCTCCACGGTCAACTTCATCATTCGCAAATCCGCATCCTCGAAATAGGATGAGTCACTTTGTAACACCTTTCTCACATCGAAAAGGAAGAGGCTCTCCTTTACGTCCATCGGATGTTGCTCGCGGGGTACTTCAACATAGATGAACGTTGTATCCGAGGCGCGGGTCAACGTTGACCGAATGTCACGCTCAATCAGCCTGGGTATGTACTCTCCACGCTTGAAGAAGTCATCCCAAATAAACTCCAAACGGTAAAGCTCACTCGCACACTCGCATTTCCGGACCATTGCCCAGTCCGCTTTGTACCACTCGATCCAAGGGAGCTCTTCCCGATAAGCACATCGGCAGACAAGATCTTTCGATAGAAAGTGCGACGTGCTATCGGCGATCACAGGCTGAAAGACCACCGTATAGGGAACCCCATTGACCATCGGCAACTCACGAGTGGCAGTGACCGGCTCTTGTCCAAAACCGAACAGGGCAGGACAACTCAGCCCTGTCACAAGTGCTACCGCTTTGAGGTACGTCATTATCTGCTGTTCATGCATCAGATCAACGAAGGTGACCCTGCATTCCGCGTGAGCGATTGAAGCGGAAAGCCCGCAAGCGAGGAGGAACGACGAGTGCGGACTTGCAGCGGAAAGCGCGACCCGGCTGCATTTGAGCCGGGGCACGCCCAAAACATGATCGCACTCATTGCGCCGTGCATCGCTCAATTCAAATTCAAGTACGCCCCCAACCCATGCACCCCTCCCTCCCGTCCATAGCCGCTCTCCTTGTACCCGCCGAAGGGTGAGGTGGGATCGAACTTGTTGTAGGTGTTGGCCCAGATGACGCCCGCGCGGAGCTTGCTGGTGAGATTGAAGATCTTGCTGCCCTTGTCCGTCCACACGCCGGCGCTGAGGCCGTAGGGCGTGTTGTTGGCCTTCTGGATCACCTCGTCCACGGTGCGGAAGGTCTGCACGGCGAGCACGGGGCCGAAGATCTCCTCCTGCGCGATGCG
>JAEUSY010000013.1:0-72500 GCA_016788295.1 Flavobacteriales bacterium | reverse complement strand
CCCGAAAGGGTTCTATCAACTGGCCGTGAACGATAGCGACCGAGTGGACCTCATCCTTGATCCACGTGAGACCAGTGTACAGGTGGAGCTTTGGGGAGTGCCTGTGCAGGAGCACATCCGCGTGATCGCATCCGCCGAGAACCGCAGACTATGGGCCTACAAGCAGGTCAGTCGTGAATCCCAAATGGCGCTTCGCGAGATCAACGACCAGCGGATCGTCGCTTCACCGATGGATACGAAGTTGTTGCGCTCCTTGGATAGTCTGTCCGCAGCGGTGGTTAATGCCAAGCAGCGTGCTTTGGAGGAGTTGATCAATGAGGATAACGATGGCTATTTCAGGCATGTGGTGAAGGCCGACATGCGCTTGATGTCCGCATTAAATTCCCGGAAAGGCCCGCAAGCCATCCGGGATTCCGTGGATTGGACGGATGCTTCGCTGGCCAGGAGCAATATCTACCCCAAGGGGATCATGGCTATCCTTCAAAGCGCCACGCCGGCCACGGCCGATCAGTTGATGGCCGCCAGCGATTCCATTCTCGCTTGGACCGCGCCCGATGCCTTTTGCTGGGAGCTTTCCCGGCATGTGCTCATCGATCTCTTCATTCAGTACGGTCCTGCGGATGCGGTTCAGTATCTCGTGGACCGCTATGTGATCGGTCCGGGTGCGCTTGTTCCGGCCGATGCGGAACTGATGGACATGGTGGCAGAGCAGCTCAAGGTGGCCGTGGGGGCGCGGGCGCCGGACGTGCTCCTGCCCAGACCAGGAATTCCCGATGTGGTACGCCTGAGCGATGTGGTGGCCAGGAACAAGTATACCGTGCTCTTTTTCTATTCCAGTACCTGCGACCACTGCCACGAGCAAATGCCCGGGCTCAGTAAGATCTACACGGACCTTCGGCGCAAGGGTGTTGCCGTTGTAGGTATTGCGCTGGACCATGATGTGAAAGAGTTCGAGGCGAACATCACGGAGCGTGCACTTCCCTTCCCTTGCTACACGGAGCTTTTGGGCTGGGGTTCGCCCGCGGCCAAGGCATTTGCCATCAAAGCGACCCCAAGCCTAGTGGTGGTGGATGGTGCCGGAGTGATCGCGGCCAAACCCTACGATCACCAGGAATTGCGGGAGCTGCTTGAGGGCTTGCTCCGTTGAGCGTTCAAAGGCGGAACTTCCAGGTTGCCCAGCCCGGGCGGTTCGGCATGGGACCGGGCTCGTTGCGGAACAGGCCGAAGACCGTAGATCCCGATCCGCTCATGGCCGCATAGATCGCGCCCTGTTCCTTCAGTTGCATGTTGATGGCACCCACTTCCGGGAATGCCTCGAACACGTAACGTTCCATGGTGTTCGGGATCCGTTCCTGCCAATCCTCGATGGCACGGGTGGCCAACAATTCATCCAGACCGAGCAGCCGCCCAGTGGGCACCGTGTGCTTGTACACCAATGGTGTGGGCACATGAATGCCTGGGTTCACAAGGACCAACCACAGGCCGGAAAGGTCCAGGTCGATCGGCGAAAGTCGTTCGCCGCGCCCCAAAGCCAGCTGGGGTCCTGGGTTGATGAAGAACGGGCAGTCACTCCCCAACTGCGCGGCCATGCTGCTGAGCTCCGTTCTGGAAAGTCCGAGCTGCAGCAGATCGTTCAACACCAGGAGCATGTTTGCGCCATCGCTGGAGCCTCCGCCCATGCCGGCACCCATGGGAATGACCTTGTGCAGGTGGATACGTAGACCAGGGAGTTCCGCTTTCTGGCGCAGCAGATCGACCGCCTTCATACAGAGGTCGCCATCCGAGGGCCCGGGAATGGCAAGCCCGGAACGGGTGTATACGACCTTGCCGGCAGGAAGCTCAAGATCAACGATCGCCTCCAATGCATCCGTTAGCGGAACGGGTACCATCACGGATTCGATATCGTGGTAGCCGTCCTCTCGACGACGCACCACGTTGAGCCCCAAATTGACCTTGGCGTTCGGGAATACGATCATGAGCGACGGCTAAGTTAGGATCGGGTGGTGTCGTTGCCAGTTCCTTCTACCTTCGCCCTCCCCAACGGAGCACCGATGCAGACGTTCCTCGAATTCGAGAAGCCGGTACAGCACATCATTGAGCAGATCGAAAAGCTCAAGGAAGTGGCGGCCAGCAGCGAAGTGGATGTGACAGGTACCCTGAAGGACCTGGAGAACAAGCTCGCCGAGACGCGAAAAACGGTCTACGGCCAGCTGAGCGCATGGGAACGGGTGCAGGTGAGCCGTCATCCCGACCGCCCGTACACGCTGAAGTACATCGATGTGTTGTCCAGTGGTTCGTTCGTTGAACTGCACGGCGACCGCACTGTGAAGGATGACAAGGCCATGGTTGGTGGTTTTGGTCTGCTGGAAGGCCGGACCGTGATGTTCATCGGCCAACAGAAGGGTATCAATACCAAGATGCGGCAGTACCGCAACTTCGGGATGCCCAATCCGGAAGGCTACCGAAAGGCTTTGCGCCTGATGAAGCTGGCCGAGAAGTTCAACAAGCCCGTGGTCACTTTGATCGACACACCGGGCGCGTTCCCGGGCTTGGAGGCCGAGGAGCGTGGGCAGGGTGAAGCGATCGCGCGCAACATCTTCGAGATGTGCCAACTGCGTGTACCCATCATCTGCGTGATCATTGGCGAAGGTGCCTCTGGTGGAGCGCTTGGTATTGGGGTCGGCGACAAAGTGCTGATGCAGGAGAACACGTGGTACAGCGTGATCTCGCCCGAATCATGCTCGTCCATCCTGTGGCGTAGCTGGGACTATAAGGAGCAGGCAGCGAAGGCCCTGAAGTTGACCGCCACGGACATGTTGGCGAACAAGCTGATCGATGGCATCATCCCCGAGCCGCTCGGAGGTGCACATACCGATCCGGATGAAGCCTGCCGCATTGTGAAGGCCGAGGTGATCAAGCACCTGAACAAACTGGTAAAGACCGACGCGGACAAATTGGTGGACCGCCGGATCAGGAAGTTCTGCGATATGGGCGTGGTGGAGAAAGCCGCCGCCGTTCGCAAGGCCGCTAAGTCCTAACGATTCCGCAGGGGCAGTATCGCTCCAACAGGGTGCTGTAAGCTGGTGGCGTCCACCAATGCACCTGTGTTCGGGTCCATGCGGCGTAGTTCGTTCCCGACACCCACGTAGAGCGCACCCGTGGCCGGTTCGTAGGCAAGCGCTTGCGCCGTGATGCCGGTGGCCAAGGTGGACAGGTCGTCGGTCTGGTAGCTCCACCGCGCCAGCCGATCGCCGTACGCGATGATGTAGGTGTTGGTGTTCAACTGCGCCACGGCATGTATCGGGCCTTCAGCGAACTCGCGGATCTCGAAGGTGCCACCGAGGTCCACGTTCCTATCCTGTATCACGCCCAAGCCATCACGGGTGCCGAAGAGCAAAGCGTTCTGGTCGTTGCGGGCATATATCTCCAACACGTCCATGTTCAGCGCGAACTGGCCCAACAAGGCACCGCTGGAGTACGCGTGGGTGACCAAGGCCCGAAGACCTGATCCCGTGCCCACTTGTTCGCTGATGACCTTTCCGCCAACAACGGCCGTGGCGTGGCTAAGATTGCCGGGGACCGTGGTGGCGTTGAAGGTGGATGAACCTTCGGCGGTCCAGCCGCGAATACGTCCGTCCTCGGTGCCGGTGTATAGCCGACCATCGCTGGGGTCCAGCCGCAGGCCAAGGAAGTAGGGGATGGAACCCGCCCCGCTATGCAGGTTGGGTGTGGTCCACCCGGCGCCTCCCGGTCCTACCAATTGGGCCATGAGCGCGCCAGTGAAGGTGCCGCAGGTGAAGAGCAATTGGGAACGTGCATCAATGGCCGCACCGCCAAGCTCGGGTGAAAGCGACCAGGTGGAAAGTTGTCCAACACTGTCGATGCAAGAGATCAATGCGTTGCCCGGCGCTCCTATGGGTGAGGTGATGTATACCGACCTGAGCCGCCATGGTGCGCCCTGTATGTAAATGGTCCGGAACGCACGCCCATCGTTGGAGCCATCGCTTGCGCGTACTTCCAAGGAATAGGTGCCAGATACCAGTTGTTCACTCGTGAGGATCATGGCCACGCTCACCAAGGCCGAAGCGGCGTTAACAGAGCGGGTAACGGTGGGCAGCACGGGAATTCCGCTGGAATTGAGCAGCTGCACGGAAACCGAACGCACCTCCTTGTTGTCGCTTACACTTACGCTAACCAAAAAGGTGTCGGGCACGGCCAGGGTGCTTCCCTCCATCGGGGCAATAAAGCTCACGGTCGGTGGGTCCTGGTCGTCCTTGTCCTTTCGGCAGGAGCTGAACACCAGGAGAACAGCGGCCAAATACAGCAGGGCACGACTTGCGTTCATGGCGCCAAATTAGCCATGGTCGCACCCGCGCAGGGCTTCTCCACACTGCCATTGTTGATGGGCTGGGGGCGAGTTGTTCACATCTACATCTGCCCGGCTGGACGGTGCGTCTATTTTTGTCCCCCGACCAGCGTGAACGAACGGTGATAAAATGGGCTTAGCCCGTACCATCGGTCCAACGCGCACCCGGAACCCATCATGGCCGAATTCCCGAACACCCGTCGTGCGACGGCACGGCGCCCTGCCGCGTCCCTTGTAGATACCGCCCTGGAAGCGGGCAAGCTTCCACCGCAAGCCCCCGAACTGGAACAGGCCGTGCTCGGTGCATTGATGCTGGAGCGCAATGCCGTGAACGAGGCCATCGACATCCTGCAGCCCGAGAGCTTCTATGTGGAAGCGCACAAGAAGATCTTCGATGCGATCCTCGGCCTTTTCCGCAACGACCAGCCGATCGACATCCTGACCGTTACCGAAGAACTGAAGCGCAAGGGCGAGCTGGACGTTGTTGGCGGGCCCTTCTACATCAGCCAGCTCACCAACAAGGTGGCCAGCAGCGCCAATGTGCAGTACCACGCGCGCATCATCAGCCAGAAGCACATCCTGCGCGAGCTCATCAGCATCAGTGCCGAGACCATGCGCGATGCATATGATGATACGGCCGACGTGTTCGACCTGCTGGACAAGACGGAGAACGGTCTGTACAAGATCACCAGTGGCAACCTCAAGCGGAACTACGAGCCGATGAGCGAGCTGATCCAGGGGGCCATTGACCAGATCGAGAGCGCGAAGAACAAGACCGGCGGTGTCAGCGGTATTCCTACCGGCTTCGTTCAGTTGGACAAGCTCACGGCAGGTTGGCAGCGCAGCGATATGATCATTGTTGCCGCGCGACCGGCCATGGGTAAAACGGCCTTCGTGCTCAGCATGGCCCGCAACATCGCTGTGGAACACCAGCGTGCCGTGGCTGTGTTCAGCTTGGAAATGAGCAGCACCCAGCTGGTCACCCGTTTGATCGCCAGCGAAGCGGGCATCAGCTCCGAGAAGCTGCGCAAGGGCGACCTATCGGATGCGGAGTTCAACATCCTGCACCAGCACATCTCGCGCCTCACGAACGCGCCGATCTTCATCGACGACACCCCCGGCCTGAACATCTTCGAACTACGCGCAAAGGCCCGCCGTCTGAAGAGCCAGCATAATGTGGACCTGATCATCATCGACTACCTGCAGCTGATGACCGCCGGTGGCGATACCAAGGGCGGCAACCGCGAGCAGGAGATCAGCCAGATCAGCCGGAGCATCAAGAGCATCGCCAAGGAACTGGACGTGCCCATTATAGCACTGAGCCAGCTGAGCCGTGCCGTGGAGACCCGCGGTGGCGACAAGAAACCGATGCTGAGCGATCTGCGTGAATCGGGTGCCATCGAGCAGGACGCGGACATCGTCTGCTTCCTCTACCGCCCGGAGTACTACAAGATACATGAGGACGAGCACGGCAGCACGGCCGGTGTGGGCGAAGTGATCGTGGCCAAGCACAGGAACGGTGCGGTGGACACAGTGCGCTTGCGTTTCATTGCCGACCTGGCCAAATTCGCTGACCTGGAGACCATGTCGATGGGATATGGCGGGGATGGCATGGGATCGGATGATGGCCTGGGCAATCCGTTCCGGACCATCACCCGGCCGAGCAAAATGAACGATGACAACGACGCAGACGATCAGTTCGCGCCCTTCTAAGAGCGGGTTGCGCGCGGTGTGGACGGTGCTCTTCGCACTGGTCCTCTTTCCTGCGTTCGCCACCAAATTGCTGATCCCCATGGATGGCAGCCAGCGCGACCACCTGAAGGCCTATGGGGTGGCGTTCTGGACCTTGTCCCAAGAGGTGACCATTGACTGGTTGCTGAACTACCGGGGCGGCAGCTTCCTGATCGACCACTACAAGACCATTGAGCAGGAGTGCGCCATTCGGGGGGTCACCTACCAGGTGATCGCCGATGGCCAGGCGGCTGCGATACTTGCAGAGATCGGTGATCCCGAAGTGAACATGGAAGTGGTGAAGTTGGAGAAAGCACCGAAGATCGCGGTGTATGCGCCAGAGAGCTTTCAACCGTGGGACGATGCGGTGGCCTTGGTGATGACCTACGCGGAGATCCCGTACGAGCGCATCTACGACCAACAGATCATTGCGGGTGTGCTGCCCAAATATGATTGGCTGCACCTTCACCACGAGGACTTCACCGGGCAGTACGGCAAGTTCTATCGCGCCTACAACAGTGCGCCTTGGTACCAAGCGCAAGTGCGCGAAAGCGAGGCTATGGCCGCGTCGCTGGGTTTCGCGAAGGTGAGCCAGATGAAACTGGCCGTTGCCTTGAAGATCCGCGATTACGTGGCCGGTGGCGGTTACCTCTTCACCATGTGCTCAGGTACGGACAGTTATGACATTGCCTTGGCCGCCGAAGGTGTGGACATCTGCACCCCCGAGTTCGATCACGACCCCATTGATCCCGCGGCACAGCAGCACATCGACTTCGGGCGAACGTTCGCCTTCCGTGATTTCCGCTTGGTGACCGACCCCAATGTGTACGAGTTCAGCAACATCGATGCGACGGATCTGCATGCCAACATCGGGCAGATGCGCGACTTCTTCACGCTGTTCGATTTCAGCGCGAAGTGGGACATCGTGCCCACCATGCTGTGCCAAAGCCATGAGCAGGTGGTGCGTGGTTTCATGGGCCAGACCACGGCATTCCGTAAAAGCCTGGTGAAACCCGGCGTAACGGTGATGGGCGAGAACAAGGCGCAGGGCACTGTGAAATACATCCATGGTGAGTTCGGCCTGGGCCAGTGGACCTTTTTTGGGGGCCACGACCCGGAGGACTATCAGCACATGGTAGGCGATCCGCCCACCGACCTGAGCCTGCATCCCAACTCGGCCGGATACCGGTTGATCCTGAACAACATCCTCTTTCCGGCGGCACGCAAGCGGAAACAGAAGACCTGATCGGCCCGTGTGTTAGCTTTGACCACCGAACCTTTCGAATGGACATCAGTAAGATCATCACCATTGCAGGCCGCCAGGGTCTGCACCGAGTTGTGGCCCAAGGCCGCCAAGCACTGATCGTGGAATCGCTCCTTGATGGCAAGCGCACGCCTGTGCACGCCAGCGTTCGTGTGAGCGCGTTGGACGAGATCAGCATGTTCACCACGGGCGATGATGTGCCTTTGTCGAAAGTGCTCGAAGGGCTCTTCGAACTGGAGAAGGGTGGCCCGAGCCTGGATGCCAGAACGGCAACAGTGGATGAACTCTTCGCCAAACTTGGCCAAGTGCTGCCCGAACATGATCGCGAGCGGATCTACCCCAGCGATGTGCGCAAACTCTTTGGCTGGTACGAGCAATTGCAGAAGGCCGGTCTGTTGGCCGCCAAGGCCGAAGAGCCTGCCGAAGCAGAGGATAAGTCCAAGGGCAAGCCCAAGGCCGCCAAGGAAGGTGCGCCGAAGAAGGCCGCCTCTGATGCCGTGGCCAAGAAGGCCGCTGCGCCCAAGGCAGCCGTTGGATCGAAGCCCAAGGCGGCCACCATGCGCAAGAGCGCCCAGCGCGGCAGCTAGGCCTTTAAAGAATCAAGTTGAAAGACCCGGCCGAACCTCGGTCGGGTCTTTTTTGTTCCGGGGTTGCGAGGATGTCGCTGATGTTGGTCAGCAGCGCTGTTACCGCTTGCTGTACATTGCGGGCAACCTGCAAGTAGATCCCATGTTGAAGTCTTTTACGCTCGCTTCCAAGGCCGCCATTCTCTTCGGAGTGCTTGGTACCGTGGGGCTTTTTGTTGCTTGGACCAATGGTCGTGTGCCCAATGCGCATGCCTACCACAGCGCACAGGAACTGGAGGAGTTCCGTGGAGCAGGACTTGATCTGCCGATCGGGACCAATAACTTTTTCGTGGCAAGTGGGAACTGTAGCGGCTGCCATGGAAAGGACGAGACCTTCCCCTACGCGAACCGCACTGCAGCGGGTGTCGATGTGAACCCCGCCGACCAATGGCGCTCATCAATGATGGGTAATTCGGCCAAGGATCCCTTCTGGCGCGCCAAAGTGAGTCATGAGGTGTCCGTGAACCCAGGGCATCAGGCCGGGCTGGAGGACAAGTGCACCTCGTGTCATGCTCCCTTGGGCCGTTATGACAAGTTCCTGAGCAACGGCGGGCACTACAGCATTGCCGAAATGGAGCAGGACCCCTTGGCGCTCGATGGTGTGAGCTGCCTGGCGTGCCACATGCAAGGGGCCGACAGTGCAGGGCTGATCTTCTCCGGAGCACTGAAGTTCGATACGAACAACGTGGTCTATGGACCCTACGATGCAGAGAACCTGTTCGGTGCGCCCATGTCGAATTTTGTCGGATATGATCCCGTGTATGGTGCGCACGTTACACGGGCCGGCCTGTGTGCGGGCTGCCACACATTGATCACCGAGACCGCCGATCTGGAAGGCAACCTTACCGGTGATCACTTCGTGGAACAGGCCACCTATCATGAGTGGCTCAATTCCTCTTTCAACACGGATGCTGATCCCGAGAACGGCGTGACTTGCCAGGGGTGTCACATGCCGCGCCTCTATGAAGGCATCGCCATTAGTGCCTTGTACGACTTCCTGGTGACGAACCCGGATTTCCATCGTTCGCCATATGGGCTGCACCAAATGGTAGGGGGAAACAGCTTCATGCTGAAACTGTTGCAGCAGAACAGCACGGCCTTGGGCCTTAAAGCCACCAGTGCCCAGTTCGACAGCTCCATTACCTGGACCGAGCAGTTGCTTCAGCAGAACACCTTGTTATTGGATGCCACCGTGGTGGACCGTTCCGCCGATCTCGCTTCCATTGATGTGCAGCTGACCAACCTGGCCGGTCACAAATTCCCATCGGGCTATCCGGCTCGGCGTGCGTTCGTTGAACTGCATGTCCGCGATGCGGCGGGAAATACGCTCTTCCGCAGTGGCAATTGGGACCCAACGTACGAGGTGGTGGGCCATGACGAGGACTGGGAGCCGCACCACGATGTGATCACATCGCCCGATCAGGCGCAGATCTATGAAATGGTGATGGGCGATGTGAACAACAACAAGACCACCGTGTTGGAGCGCGCCAAGACCCCGCTGAAGGATAATCGTCTGGCCCCATTGGGTTTCTCCACCAGCCACCTGAGCTACGATACCACGGTGATCGCTGGTGTGCCGGGTACCGATGTTGATTTCAACCGTTATGTCAACGGCACCGAGGGAAGTGGCACCGACATCGTTCACTACCAGGTACCCATGAACGGCTACACGGGACTGATCACCATTACCGCCAAGGTGTGGTACCAAAGTGCACCGCCGCGCTGGATGGAGGAAATGTTCGCGTTCAACACGCCTGAGATCGATGCGTTCCGCACCATGTTCGAAGCTGCGGATGGCACTCCGGTACTGGTGAAGGAAGTGGAGCTCACGGACCTGTCGGTGAATATTGATGACCTGCGCGAACTGGGTGTGCGGATCTTCCCGAACCCGGTACGTGATGGCCAATTGCGGATAGAAGGCATTAGCGACCGCATTACTGGTATCGAGGTGTTCGATATGAAGGGTGCATCCGTGGCCAAGTACGTACCCAGCGGTGCGCGCAACTGGCAGATGACCTTGCCCCAGCGAAGTGCCACGTATCTGGTGGTAGTGCGCACTGCATCGCGCAACTTCGTGGAGCGGGTGGTGGTGCTTTAGGGTACTGCGGTGCCACGGGCGCTTGGCTACATTTGAGGCATGATGCTCCGTGCTGCCGCCCTCGGTATTTCGTTGTCGACCGTATTGGCGGTCTCTGCCCAGAACCCCGTTGTGCAGGCCGTGCTCGATGCCATGCGCATCGACTCGATGATGGTGTACGTCAACGAGCTCACAGGCGAGGTGCCTATCGATCTTGGCGCTGGTCCTGAGACCATAGTGAGCCGGCACAAGAACAACGCAGGCAATGCCTTGTCACAGGCCTGGCTTGAGCGCAAGCTTACCCAGTTCGGCTACACGCCCACGGTTCAAATGTGGAGCAGTTCCGGAAAGAACATCCTGGTCACGAAGCCGGGCACCGTGCCGGGTGCGTACCCCATGATCCTTGGTGCGCACTACGATGCCATGCCCGGTGGCAATGTAGCCGCCCCTGCGGCAGATGACAATGGGAGCGGAGTGGCCGCTTTGTTGGAGGCCGCCCGTGTACTGCACGATGTTCAGTTCGAGCACACCATCATTTTCGCGCTTTGGGATGAGGAGGAGCAGGGCCTTGTTGGAAGTGCCTATCAGGCAGCAGGTCTTGCCAGCAATGACGAGCTATTAAGGGGTGTGATCAATATGGATGCCATCGCATGGGATGGTAATGGCGATAAACGGGCCCGTGTGCACGTGCGTCCCGTGGGCAACTCCTTTGAGATCGGCGATACGCTGTTTGCTGTGAAAGCCCACTACGACATTGATCTGGACCTGGTGCTGACCAACCCCGGCGCCACCTACAGCGACCATGCCTCCTTTTGGAACGAGGGCTATGGTGCCGTTCTGGTGATCGAGGATTTCGGCAACGATGGTAATCCCTACTATCACACGCCGAACGACAGGGTGGAATATTTCGATGTGCCGTATTTCGAGAAGCTGGCCAAGCTGGCTGTTGGCGGATTGGCCACATTGGCCGTGCCTGTGGAGGTCCCGCAAGGTGTGGAGCAGATGACCATCGCGCCCCTGTTCAGGCTATCGGCCTATCCCAACCCAACGGAAGCCAGCAGCACGCTCTGGGTGGAGACCACTGAACACAACCGTGTCCGCATCGCCCTTGTTGATGCACTTGGTCACGAAGTGGCCCTGATGCACGAAGGCCTGCTCGCACCGGGCAAGCAGGCCTTCCGCATTCCGTTGGAGGGTGTGGCACCCGGCACCTACGCCGTGGTGCTCGATCGCCCCGGCCACCGCGAGGTGGTGCGGGTAGTGCGTACACCCTGAGCCCTTAGTCCTTGTAGAACGCGCGGCTGATCATCGTCCCTTCAGCCGTGTAGAGACGCAGCATGTAGTGGCCGGAGGAGAGCGCGCTTGTGGCCAGCACGGCGCGGTCGGTGCCGGCGGTGTTCACCGAAAGCATGGTGCGTCCATCCAGTGCGATCAGCTCAGCGCGGTCCACACGTTGGGTGCCGAAGAGCACGGTCAGTTGGTCATTGGCAGGCACAGGGAAGAGCAGGATGTCCTCGGTCTGTGAATTCTCTTCGACAACAGTAGGGTTAAGGACGGTGATGCTGCCGAACTGCGTGGCCGAGTGCCCTTGTTGGGTGCAATGGTAGTTGTACACACCGGCAATGGTGAAGGTGAACTCGAAGGTCCATCCACCGCTCTGCGGATTGCCTGAGCTGAAGCTCTGTGGATTGGCGGGGAACAACGACGTGTTGCCGTTCACGTTGTGCGTGCCCGAAGTGTTCGTCCAGCGCACGATATCGCCCACGCTGATGGTGAGGTTCTGTGGGTTGTAGAACGGAGGGGTTCCACCCGCGGTGCTGCCGCCCACCTGCACGTTGTGGATCACTTGGGCCTGTGCCAGGAAGGGCACGCAGAAAAGAAGAGTAACGAGTTGTTTCATGTACGTAGGGAGTGTTTGAGTTCGTGTTTTGATCAGTCGTGTCATCGTTGGGGAAGCATGCGCGCATCGATATAGCGCAATACTTTCTCCATGAGGTGCAGCCGGTCCTTGCCACGCACATTGTGACCATGGCCGGGGTAGTCGAAGAAATCCACGGGGATGTTCTTCGCCACGCATGCCTTGATGAATGACAGGCTGTGCTGGGGTAGCACCACATCATCGGCGCCGCCGGTGATCAGTAGAAGATCATCCTGCAGTTTATCAGCCATGGGAGGCAGTGCGGTGGCCGCATAGCCATCGGCGTTCTCGGCCGGGGTGTCCATGTAGCGTTCGGTGTACATCACTTCGTAGAGGCCCCAATCCATGACCGGGCCGCCGGCCACACCCACTTTGAACACGCCGGGATGGCGCGTGAGCATGGCGGTGGTCATGTGGCCGCCGAAGCTCCAGCCGTGCACCGCGATCCGGTCTCCGTCCACATAGGGCAGGCTCTTCAGGAATTCCACACCACGCATCTGGTCCTTCACCTCTGTGATGCCCAGTTGGCGATGGATGGCCTGTTCAAAGGCCTTGCCCCGGTTGCCGCTGCCATGCCCGTCCACGGTCCACACGATGTATCCGCGCTCTGCGGCTTCCAGCATCCAATGAGATGCTCCGGACAGGAAGGAGTTGGTGATCAACTGCACGTGCGGACCGTTGTATACGTAGATCAGCACGGGATATTTCTGTTTCTCGTTGAAGTTGCTCGGCTTGATCATGCGTGCGACCAAGCGGTCACCGTTCTCGCCCAGGATGTTCAGGGTCTCGATGGTGCCCACGGTGTAGCCGCTCAGCGGATCGCGCGAGTTCAGCAGGGTCTTGGTGGTGGCTCCAGTACGTGCATCGCGCAGCTCGATCCGGCCCGGTACGGTGGTGCTGCTCCAGTTGTCGATCAGCACCGTGCCATCGTAGCTCAGCATGCCGTGGTGTGTCCCTGGTTCGGTGGTGAGGCGTTGGGTCTTGCGGCTGGCCAGCTCCACGCGGTAGAGGTGCGTTTCAGTGGCGCCCACCGGGTTGCCGGGTACAATGGTGCCCGTGCCTTCCAGGTAAAGAGTTCCTTCCTGCGGGTCCAGTCCAATGAACCCTTTCACGTTCCAAGCACCATCGGTCAGCTGGCGCACCAGGCCTTTCTTCGCATCGTAGAGGTACACGTGGTCCCAGCCGTTGCGGTCACTTATCCACAGGTATTGTTCCGGACGGCTCTTTAGGAACAGGGCCGGGTGTTCGGGTTCCAGGTATTTGGCGTCATGCTCGGTGAGCAAGGTGCCCAGTGCTGCTCCTGTGCGCGCATCGTAGCGCACCAGCCGCAGGTTCTCGGTCTTGCGGTCCAAGTGTACCACATGCACATACCGTTCATCGGCGCTCCAGCTGATGTTGGTGAGGTAATCGTCCGCGGCACCGTCGGTCTTCAGCACCACGGTATTGCCAGTTTGCAGGTCGTGCACGCCCACGGTCACGTGGTGGCTGTTCTGCCCGGCCATGGGGTAGCGGATCTTGTTGAAAGTGCTCGGCCGGGTGCTGATGTCCTCCAGTTGGTAGGGCGTTACCATGCTTTCGTCCATGCGGTAGTAGGCGAGCAGGTTGCCTTTCGGGCTCCAGAAGGTGCCCTTGGTGATGCCATATTCCTGGCGGTGCACGCTATGCCCGTTCACGATCCCGTCGCTGCCATCCGTTGTGATGCGCGTTGGCAGGTTCTTGCCCACGCCGGGCCGTTTGATGTAGAGGTCGTTGTCTTTGGTAAAGGCAATGGCGCCCGTGTTCGGTTCCACATCCTCGTTCTCCGTGCCGCTCACAAGCACCGTCAGTGGCTTCACTGTGCCATCGCCGGTGTCGTACGCATACAGCCGTTGCATGTGCATGAAGCGGAAGTGCGTGGCATCGGCCCATGTGATCGCGGGAAATGCTTTCAGTTGGGCGCTATCGGGGAATTGTTTGTTCAGCTTGGTCAGGTCGGTGATGGGGCCGTCCATCGATTTACCGAGGGCGCCGCGCATCAGCACGTTCTCCTTGGTCACATAGCTGTAGTTGGCCGCATCTTTTATCCATTGCAGGCCGCGCATGCGGTCCGGGGCCAGGTCGGTGCCCGCTTTCAGCACGGCATCGCGCAACAGCAGTTGTTGCTGTGCGGCCAGCGGAAGGGTGATCAGCAGCAGTGCAGAGAACAGCAGGCGATGGATGATGCGCAACATGAAGCGGTCCGGGATATGGGTTGCGAATATGATCGAAAGCGTTGGAAGTGGTCTCTTGCTCACTGGGGCTCACTGAAGGCCGGGTTGTTCAGGAAACCTTCGTCGGTCAGGGTCTTCAGGAAGGCCACCAGGTCAAGACGGTCCTGCGCGCTGAGGTGTACTTCGTCATTCACCCACGGGAACATGTGCGGGTCCAGGTTGGACGTGGTCAGTACCACGTCATCGGCGTAGAAGTCCACCACTTCCTCCAGCGTGGCGAAGCGGCCATCGTGCATGTAAGGCGCTGTCACTTCAATGTTGCGCAATGTCGTTGTCTTGAACCGTCCGCGGTGGTCGGAAATGCCCGATACTTCAGCCAGCCCTTGGTCGGGTCCGGGTGGGAGGCCGATGTTGCGCACGCCGTGGTCCAGGAACAGCGGCAGCATGTGGCAGTTGTCGCAGTGTGCCCTGCCGAAGAAGAGGTCCTTGCCGCGGACCTCTTCTTCGGTCAATGCGGTGGCATCGCCTCCGTAGTAGTAACGGTCGAAGCGGGAGTTCAAGGAGATCAAGGTCCGCTCGAACTGCGCCAGGGCGTAGGCCACGTGCAGGCTGTCGATGGTGGCGCTGCCGAAGGCTCTTCGGAACAATTCCGGATATTCCGGATGCTGCTGCAGGCGCTGCACCACCACCGGCCAGCTGTTCGCCATTTCAATGGGGTTGCTCACCGGTCCAAAGGCTTGTAGTTCGAGGCTGAACGCGCGTGCATCCCAGAAAAAAAAGTGGTCCCAGGCCGTGTTGATGATGGCCATGCCCTGCCTGCGTCCCAGGCTGCCATCGGTGCCCACTGAGAATTGCCGCGGGTCGCTGAAGGCGTTCTCCTGCCTGTGGCAGGTGGCACACGACATGCTGAAGTCGTTCGATAGTGCTTTTTCGTAGAACAATTTGCGGCCCAGCGCAACGCCCTCCACCGTTAGCGGATTATCGTAGGGCAGGTTCAGCGCATGCGCTGTATCCACCGACCACGAGGGCACTTGCAGCGTGAGCGGCGTGGGGCCTGTGGGTCCGCCTGTCTGGTCGGTATCGCTGCTGGCATCTTTGCGGCAGGCGTTCAAGGCCACCACGGCGCAGAGAAGGAGCGGTGCGGTACGTGTCCACGACATGCTGGCGAATATCGGCATCGCTTCCCCACGGAAGTGCTCGCCCATGCGCACGATCGCCTTGTTCCTTGGAATGCCGTTCCCCGGCGGATCAGAGGATGTTCACCTCTCGCTCCAGTTCCACCCCGAACCGCTCGTGTACGCTGCGGAGCACCTGTTCGCTCAGGACGTAAATGGCCTGCCCGGTGGCGCCGCCGTGGTTCACCAGCACCAACGCTTGTTTGTCGTGTACGCCGTGGTGGTCGGCGCGGTGTCCTTTCCAGCCGGCATGTTCGATCAGCCAGCCCGCGGCCAGCTTCACCTGGCCATCACCCGCCGGGTAGGAGGGCATGTCCGGATGCATCTCTTTCAATCTTTCCGCCAATTCAGCGGGCACAACGGGATTCTTGAAGAAGCTGCCTGCATTCCCCAATACGGCCGGGTCGGGTAGTTTGCTGCGGCGAATGGCGATCACGGCATTGCTGACGTCCTTGATGGTGGGCGTGGAAATGCCCTGTCGGTCCAGTTCCTGCTGGATGTTGCCGTAGCTCGTGTTCAGCACATGCGGCGCTTTGTTCAGCTTGAACGTGACCGACAGGATCACGAACCGATCGCGCCCTTCGCACTTGAAGAAGCTCTCGCGGTAGCCGAAGTGGCAGGCCTCTCGATCAAAGGTGACCATCGTGCCATCGCTGATGCGCAAGGCTTCCAGTGAATGGAAGGAGTCCTTTATCTCCACGCCGTAGGCCCCGATGTTCTGCATGGGCGCAGCGCCCACCTTGCCGGGGATCAGGCTCAGGTTCTCCACGCCACCCCAGCCATGGTCCACACAATGCAGCACGAACTGGTGCCAGGGTACACCCGCACCGGCCTTCACCAGTACATGGTGCTCATCCTCCGCTTCCATGGCGATGCCGGGGATCTCGTTCAGCAGCACCACGCCCGGCCAGTTTCGGGTGAACAGCACGTTGCTGCCACCACCCAGGAACAGGCGCGGCATGCCTGCCAATTCTGGCGCGGCCAGTAGCGTGCGTAGTTGGTCCACATCGCTGAAACGTGCCAGCGCATCGGCCTGTGCATGCACGCCGAAGGTGTTGAACGGATGAAGGTCGGCGTTCCGGATGATGTGCATGGCCATGGTCGTGCGGGGCAAGTTTACCGGCAGCCGTCCTGTACTTTCACCGCCCGCCGCCGTGTCTTGTACACAGCAGCACGAGGATAGCCATGCACCGCGCCATAGTCTGTGTCACCAACGACCTCAGTACCGACAACCGGGTACACCGCACCTGCGCGGTATTGCGCGAGCTGGGGTGGGAGGTGCTGCTGGTGGGGCGTGAACTGCCGGGAAGCCTTCCGCTGCAAAGGCCCTATGGCACGCTCCGCATGAAGTTGTGGTTCCGCAAGGGAGCGTTGTTCTATGCGGAATACAATCTCCGCCTGTTCTTCCTGCTACTACGCCAACACGCCGACCTGGTGGTGGCCAATGACCTGGACACCCTGCTCGCGGCCCACCTTGCAATGCGCAGGACCAAGGCCGAACTGGTGTACGACAGCCACGAGTTCTTCACCGAGGTGCCCGAACTACAGGGGCGCGCCGTGCGCCGCGTCTGGCTAGCAATCGAGCGGTGGATCTTCCCGAAGCTGCGGCACGTGATCACCGTGAACGACAGCATTGCGCGAGAATACCGGCAACGCTACGGTAACGCTATCACCGTGGTGCGCAACATCCCAATGCACCGAGAGCTCGGTCCCTTGCCTTCGCGCACCGAACTGGACCTGCCTGCCGACCGCTTCCTGCTGATCCTGCAGGGCAGTGGCATCAATGTGCAACGCGGGGCGGAAGAGGCGGTGCTGGCCATGCGCGAACTGCCCGACAGCCTGCTCTTGCTGGTGGGTGGTGGCGATGCGTGGCCTGTGCTGGAGCGTTTGGTGAACGAGCACGGACTGCAGGACCGCGTGCGCCTGTTGCCCCGCATGCCCTACGAGCGCATGATGCAGTACACGCGCAACGCCGATCTGGGGTTGTCGCTGGACAAGGACACCAACCTGAACTACCGCTACAGCCTGCCCAACAAGCTGTTCGATTATTTCCGGGCACACATTCCCGCGCTGGTCACCGACCTGCCCGAAGTGGCGGGCATTGTTCGGCGTTTTGATGCCGGGGTGGTGCTGCCTGCGCCAGATCCCGCGCGCATTGCCGCCGAGGTAAGGGCACTGCAGGCCGATCCCGAACGTCGGAAGGCCCTGCGCCAAAACGCTATTTTCGCGGCCGCTTCGCTGGATGGCGAGCGCGAAAAGGCCGTGCTATCGGCCCTGTTCCAGAGCATTGGTTGATCGCCACCTGCATATCGTCAGCTTCGATGTCCCTTCGCCGCCCAGCTATGGCGGGGTGATCGATGTGTACTACAAGGTGAAGGCCCTGGCCGACCTGGGCGTGAAGGTGCACCTACACTGTTTCCAATATGGCCGCCCCAAGGCCAAGGACCTGGAGGCCCTATGCGCCAGCGTTCACTACTACCCGCGCCGCACGGGGAAGTTGCAGCTACTGAACAGCCTGCCCTATGTGGTGGTGAGCCGCCGCAGCGAGCCGATGATGGAACGGCTCTTGAAGGACGACCATCCGATCCTGTTCGAGGGCCTGCACTGTTGTTATGCCCTTGGCGATCCGCGGTTGCACGGACGCACTCGGTTGGTGCGTGCCCACAATGTGGAGCACGATTACTACGGCGCTTTGGCGAAGGCCGCCACCAGCACGTTCCGGCGCACCTACTTCATCAACGAGGCGCACAAACTGCAACGCTTCGAGCCTGTGCTGGCCGAGGCCGATCACGTGCTGGCCATTTCGCCCAAGGACGAGGCCTATTTCGGCTCGCACTTTCACCATGTGGTGCACATCCCGGCCTTCCATGCCATGGACCAGGTGGCCGTGCCCAGTGGCTTGGGCGATTTCGCCTTTTACCATGGCGCGCTGGGTGTTCCGGAGAACGACCAGGCGGCGCTCTTCCTGGTCCGCAAGGTCTTCAAGGGCCTGCCGGTGAGGTTGGTGATCGCCGGTAGCGATGCCAGCAGCGAACTGCGCCGCGAGGTGGCCCGCACCGCCAACGTGCAACTGCGTGAGAACATCGATACGGAAGAGATACATCGCCTGGTGCGCGAAGCACAGGTGAACGTGTTGCCCTCCTTCCAGGCCACGGGCATCAAGTTGAAGTTGTTGCTCTGCCTGTTCGCAGGCCGCCATGTGGTGTGCAACACGCCCATGGTGGAAGGCACCGGACTGGCCGAACTGTGCCATGTGCACGATGATCCCGAGGGCATGCGCACGAGCATACTGGCCTGCATGGGCAAGCCCGCCAACGGACAGGCCTTGGAACGCCGCGCCGAAGTGCTGGAGCAGCGCTTCAGCAACCGCCGTAATGCCGAGCGGATCGTGGAGTTGTTGGGCTGATATCTGACGAGCCGCACTCGCCAACTTCAACTCAAGCGGCGCCCACCGCGCTCAACTCCAGCAGTCGGCCTTCCTCGCACTTCACCACACGCGTATTGAACTTCTTCATGTGGGTGTAGTCGTGCGTGGCCATGATCACGCTGCGGCCTGTTTGGCTGATGGCGAAAAGCAGGTCGAGTATCTCGCCGGTGGTCTCGGGGTCGAGGTTGCCGGTGGGCTCGTCGGCCAGGATCAGCTCGGGGTCGTTGAGCAGGGCGCGGGCAATACTTACGCGCTGTTGCTCGCCACCGCTAAGCTCATGCGGCATCTTGTAGCCCTTGTTCGCCAGGCCCACTTTCTCCAGCACCTGCTGCACCCGCTCGTCCATGCGTTTGCGGTCCACCCAGCCGGTGGCCTTCAGCACGAAGAGCAGGTTGTCGTTCACCGTGCGGTCCGTCAGCAACTGAAAGTCCTGGAACACGATGCCGATCTTCCGCCGCAGATAGGGTACCTGCGAGCGCTTCAGCTTGGAGAGGTCGAAGCCGCAGACATGGCCTTCGCCCTCCTTCAGCGGCAGATCGCCGTAAAGGGTGCGCATCAGCGAGCTCTTGCCCGTGCCGGTGCGACCGATCAGGTAGAGGAACTCGCCCTTGTAGACCGTGAAGTCCACGTTGTTGAGCACCAGGTTCTCGCGCTGGAAAATGCGCACACCGTGCAGGAGGATGATAGGGGAGTCGGTCATGGTCCGTTACAACGCGCTTCCGGTGCGCCTCGGTCCAAAGGTCATAATTCCCGAAGGATGGCCCGCGTTATCGACTTCGGCACGGTGCTGGTGTGCTTCCGCCCGCCCTGCGCCAGGTGAACACGCGCGCGTGGATAAGTAGACCGCCAGCCACCGGCCCCCGGCCATGGCCCCCAAGAACTTTGACCACTTGATGAAGACCCCTTTTCCGATGATGCACCAACGCGTGCTGCTGGCCCTGCCCATGGCCCTGCTGCTCTTCACGGGTGTGCTGGCCCAGCGCCCCGCCCACTACGAGCACCGCAACGCCGACATGGCCAACGCCATGGACCTGTTCAGCAAGGCCAAATACGGCGCCGCCCAGTATGAACTGGCGCAAGTGGTGGCGCGCATCAGCGACCGCAATGATCCCACACGCGTGGAGGCCGAGTTCTACAGCGCCCTCTGTGCTGTGCGCTTGTTCAACGATGACGCCGGTTACCGCTTGCTCACCTTCATTGCCGAGCACCCTGAGGACCTGCACGTGGGCGCCGTGCGGTTCGAGCTGTTCAAGCACACCTTCTCGCAGAAGAGATGGAAGGATGCCCTGGCCTGGAGCGATCAGGTGGACCGTTTCAGCCTTTCGCCCTCGGACCTGGAGGAATACCGCTTCAAGCGCGGCTATGCGTTCTTCCAGGAGCAGGACCCCGATCGCGCCTTGGGCGAGTTCGCTGAGGTGCAGAACGGGACCGGGCCCTATGCCGTGCCGTCGAAGTACTACGCTTCGCACATCCACTACGAGCGTGGCCATTACGAAACGGCGCTCACCGGGTTCCGCGCACTGGAGAAGGATGAGAACTTCGGGAAGGTGGTGCCTATCTACATCGCCGAGGTCCTCTTCCTGCAGGGCAAGTACGATGAGCTGAACGACTACGTGAAGCCCCTGCTCGAAGACCCCTCGGGCACCAAGCGCATCAACGAGATCAATCGCCTTGCGGGCGAGGCCAACTACCGGCGCGGCAACTATGCCGAAGCACTGCCCTACCTGCAAAAGAGCGCACAGCGAGTGGGTGTTGAGCGCGGTGATCGCTACATCCTGGGCTACACCTACTACCGCACCGGCGATTGCACCAAGGCCTTGGCCGAGTTCAACCTGGTGGCCACCGGAGAGGACAGCATTGCGCAACTGGCCACCTACCACATGGCCGACTGCTACCTGAAGCTGAACGAGAAGAACTACGCCCGCAATGCCTTCAAGCGGGCCTTCGACATTGGCAAGGACCCGAAAGTCAAGGAGGACGCGCTCTTCAACTACGCCAAGCTGAGCTACGAGCTGAGCTTCGACCCCTACCACGAGGCTATCAACGCCCTGCGCAACTACCTGCGCACCTACCCCGATACCCCGCGCAAGGACGAGGCCTATGAGTTCCTGCTGAACGTGTACCTGCGCACCAAGAACTACGAGGACGCCTTGGCCGCGCTGGACGAGATCAAGAACAAGGACCTGCGCCTGCGCGAGGCCTACCAGAAACTGGCCTACGACCGTGGTGTGGAACTGTATGAAGGCCGCAAGTACGCCGATGCCGCACTGTTCTTCGAGCGGGCGCTGAAATACCCCGTGAACCAGCAGGTGAACGCCCGTGCCCACTTCTGGATGGCCGAGAGCTACTACGGCCAGAACGACCTGCCGGCCGCACTACGCAAGTACGACGACCTCCGTAATTCGCCGGGTGCCTACAGCACGGAACTGTACGAACAGGCCGGCTATGGCATGGGCTACACCTTCTTCAAGCTGAAGCAGTACGACGAGGCCGCAACGGCGTTCCGCAGGTATGTTGGGGCCAGGAAGGGCGAATCGCGCCAACGCGCCGATGCCATGCTGCGTGTGGGTGATTGCTACTTCGTGATGAAGGACAATGCGCAGGCCGTGAAGTGGTACGATGATGCCATGCGCACTGGATCGCCCGATCGCGATTACGCCATGTACCAGAAAGGCGTTTGCCAGGGCCTGCAGCGCCAGTTCAACGAGAAGATCACCACGCTGAAAGCGCTGCTCGCCGAAAAGCCTGATTCGCGCTACGCCGCTGATGCCAAGTTCCAACTGGGTGAGACCTACATCAACCTGGAGAACGATGCCGAGGCCATGCGCTACTACGAGCAGGTGACCACACAGCATGCAAAAAGCCCGCACGTTCGCCAGGCCATGCTGCAAATGGCGCTCATCCACAAGCGTCAGGGCCGGGTGGACCAGGCCATTGCGGGCTTCAAGGCCATTGTTGCTGAGTATCCGACGATGGACGGGTCGCGTGATGCGTTGGCAGGCCTGGAAAGCATCTACGTGGAACAAGGCCGTGTGAGCGAATACGAGGCCTACGTGAGGGGGCTGAAGTTCGTGGACCCCTCCACGCTGGACCTGGACGAGAAGTACTACCGCAGTGCAGAGAAGCTCTACTTCGACGAGAAGTGTCCGCAAGCCATTGGGGCGTTCGGCGACTACCTGAACAAGTATCCCAACGGGGCCTATGCGCTGAATGCCTTGTTCTATCGCGGCGACTGTCACTACCGCGCCGGACAGTACGACCAGGCCCTGCCCGATCTGGAGGCCGTGGTCCAGCGCAATGGGCTCGACTTCATGGAGAATGCCCTCTTCGGTGCCAGCGACATCCTGTTCCGGGATAAACGGTGGGAGGGGGCCTTGGACCACTTCCGCAAGCTGGAGACCTATGCCAGTACGCCGCAGAACACGTTGAAGGCACAGGTGGGCGCCATGCGTTGCCTGAAGGAACTGGGCCGTGCCGAAGAGGCCGCGGTAGCTGCCGAAAAGGTGGCCGCCAACAGCAGTGCCACGGCTGACATGCGTTCCGAGGCAGGCCTTCTGGTTGCCAACGGACTGCTGGCACGCAACGACACCGAAGGGGCCTACACCAAGTTCAAGGCGATCAGCGCGGGAAGCACCAATGCCTATGGGGCAGAGGCCAAATACTACATGGCCTACGTGCGCCACCTGCAGGGCCAGTTCCGCAAGGCCGAAACGGAGGTCTTCGATCTGGTGAAGCGTTATCCCAGCTATGACCACTGGAAGGCACGCGCATTCATCCTGCTTGGTGATGTGTACGTGCAATTGAACGACCGTTTCCAGGCCAAGGCCACCTTGCAGAGCGTGATCGACCACTGCCAGGAACCCGACCTGGTGGCGCAGGCACGCCAACGGCTGGAAGCGATCAACGCCAGCGAAATACAGCAGATCACCCCGGCACCACAAGAGGAACTGATCGTGCCCGTTCCGGATAACACCAACGGCCAGTGAACGCCATGAAGAAGAACATCCTCATCCTGGCCGCGGGCCTCTTGTCCGCGGTCGCTTCGGCCCAGGTGACCACCCCCGGTAACGAGTACGTGGTACAGGGCATCTACAGCCCCACCTTGAAGGACGCAACGAAGATCGATCTGCGCCCAGAGCCCATTGATACCATTCTGCCCGAGCTGCCGGTGCGCTACGAACTGTTGCCGACCAAGGCGGAGATCCCGGCCAAGGTGGACAGCATAGCTCCCGCCAAGCTGAGCGTAATGTCACCGCAATCGCGGCTGTACAAGGGCTATGTGAAAGCAGGCTTCGGTCTGTACACCACCCCGCTCGGGGAGCTCTATTACGACCAGACCCGGTCGCGCAAGAACGGGTTCGGCCTTCACCTGAAGCACTTCAGCAGTAACGGTGGCTTGGACGACGTGGGGCCCAGCGATTACGGCTACAATAACGTGGATGCGTTCTACAAGCACTTCCTGCCGGACCACGAGGCATCGGGAAGGTTCATCTACGACCGTCGCCGGATCAACTACTACGGCTATGCCAGCAACGATAGCATTGAGGATGCCCTGAACGCCCTTGAAGCGCCGGAGGACTACCGCAAACAGATCTACAACGACCTGGGTTTCGCGGGCCGCTTGCGCAGCCTGTACACCGACAGTTCAAAGATTGCGCACGATGTGGCCTTGGAAGTGCATAGCTACAGCAACCTCAGCAAGAGCCGCGAGACCAACATGCGTGTGAACGCCACGGTGAGCAAGACCGAGGGCAGCGAGACCTACAGCGGCGATCTGCTGATCGATAACAACGCTTACCTGGGCAACCTGGGCGATGCCTTGGGCGAGTTCAGGCAGAACGGAACGCTGATCGGCCTTACGCCCATGGTAAGCACCGGGAAAGCGCCGTACATGATCCGCGTTGGTGCAGGCATGTACATCGATTCGCAGGGCGAGACCACCTTCCACTTCTTCCCCAAGGTGTACGCGCACTACAGCCTGTTCGACAACATCCTGGTGCCTTATGTGGGTCTGGAGGGCGAGCGCCAACGGAACAGCTTCCGCAGCCTCACGCGCGAGAACCCCTGGCTTACCGGGGCCCCGCGTCTGCGCAACTCCAGTAAAATGTACGATGCCTATGCCGGTCTGCGCGGCAGCTTCAGCAGCGACC
Source organism: Flavobacteriales bacterium (assembly GCA_016788295.1). Taxonomy (GTDB): domain Bacteria; phylum Bacteroidota; class Bacteroidia; order Flavobacteriales_F; family PHOS-HE28; genus PHOS-HE28. The sequence continues at coordinate 48,577 of JAEUSY010000013.1, read as the reverse complement.
TGGGCTTCGATGTGCGTGTGAGCAAGCGTCGCACAGAGGACATGCCGCTTTACGTGAGCGTGCCCAACAAGCCCTTCGGAGACCGCATGGACGTGGTTTATGACGAGGTGGATGTCCTGGACCTGAGCGGCGAACTGAACTACCGCAAGAGCGAGCAATTGTCGCTTACCGCCCGGTTGGACGTGTACTCCTACGCCACCAAAGTGCAGCAGGAGGCGTGGAACCTACCCCCCTACGCACTTTCCTTCATGGCGCGGTACGATATGCGCAGCAAGCTGATCCTGAAGGCCGAGGCCCAGTTCCTGGGCAAGCGCCCGGCCTACCGGGTGGCCGGCCCCTTGGAGAACGGAGAGCTCGTGGACCCTGTACAGCAGGTTGACCTGGACGGTTTCCTCGACCTGTACCTGGGTATCGAGTACCGTTACAACAAGCGCCTCAGTCTGTTCATGGACCTCAGCAACCTCAGCGCCAGCAAGTATGAGCGCTGGTACAAGCACCCGGTGCAGCGTTCGCTGTTGATGGGCGGGGCCACGTACGCCTTCTGACCGAAAGAGGTTAACGCTTATGAGCGCAGCAAGCTACCTGCTTTTCGGGTTTGCAGTTGTGTGGTGCTTGTTCTGGACGGCTCGGGCGACGGACAGTTGGCGGCTTCCACTGGTATTGGTCACGCTAGGCGGAGTACACTTGATCTTAGCGGAAATTGGTTTCTACCAGAACACAACGTCATTCCCCCCGCCTCAGATCGCCTTGCTGGCACCGGCCTTGCTGTGTATCCTTCTTTTCATTGTATGGCCCCTCGGGAGACGTTGGCTGTACCGATCCGATATGGTCGCTCTTACTGCTATTCATATCCTTCGGGTACCGGTGGAACTTGTGTTACATGAAGCATATCGTGAAGGGATGGTACCTCGCAGTATGACCTACAGCGGGCACAACTTCGATATTCTCATCGGACTCAGCGCTGCATTCCTGTTAGCATGGTCACTTTCGGCGCGTAAGCCGTGCCGTTGGGTCCTTGTTGTCTGGAATTCTATCGGCATTTTAACCCTGGTCAACGTTGTTATGACCGCCGTACTTAGCATTCCTTCCTCTGTTCAGCGCTTCGCTTTCGACCAGCCGAACGTGCTGGTCATCTCTGCGCCTTGGGTGCTTTTGCCTGCCATACTGGTCCCAGCGGTCCTCTGGGCGCATGTTACCGCATTGGTCAAGTTGCTTGGAAGGGGGCCTGCCGAAGCGGTCTGACCAAGCGCTTCGACCATGTGCCGGATACTGCTCATCAGTGGCACTGTTAATTATCAACAAAGCCCGCGTCATTGTTGGGAAAAAGACCCTGTGGACCGGGGTGGATCGGGTATCTTCGCAAGCCCTTTCGGAACGGGAGGGCGAACCGACCTGAACCATGTCTGAGACAGCAGTGGAAATGAGCGAGCAGAAGAAAGCGGCATCGAGCTATTCGGCCGATAGTATCCAAGTATTGGAAGGCCTTGAAGCGGTGAGGAAGCGCCCGGCCATGTACATCGGTGATGTGGGCGTTAAAGGCCTTCACCACCTGGTGTACGAAGTGGTGGACAACTCCATCGACGAAGCACTGGCCGGCCACTGCGATACGGTGGAAGTGAGCATTACGCCCACCAACGGCATCCGCGTGAAGGACAACGGCCGCGGTATTCCCGTGGACATGCACGCCAAGGAAGGCAAGAGCGCCTTGGAGGTGGTGATGACCGTGCTTCACGCAGGTGGCAAGTTCGACAAGGACAGCTACAAGGTGTCCGGTGGTCTGCACGGAGTGGGTGTGAGCTGCGTGAACGCGCTGAGCACCATGCTGCTGGCCGAGGTACACCGCGGCGGCAAGAAGTACCAGCAGGAGTACAGCGAGGGCAAGCCCAAGTATTCCGTGAAGGAGGTGGGCACCACGGATTACCGGGGCACCATCGTCACCTTCCAGCCCGACCTGAGCATCTTCCAGGTGGGCGAGTACAACTTCGATACCCTGGCCGCCCGCCTGCGCGAACTGGCCTACCTGAACAAGGGCATCAAGCTTTCGCTCACCGACGAGCGCCGCACCAACGAGGATGGCAGCTACATCACGGAGACCTTCTATAGCGAGAAGGGCCTGGTGGAATTCGTGAAGTACCTCGACGGTACCCGCGTTCCCATCATGGAGGACGTGATCTACATGGAGGGCGAGAAGCAGGGCATCCCTGTGGAGATCGCCATGGTGTACAACGATTCGTACTCCGAGAACATCCACTCCTACGTCAACAACATCAACACCCACGAGGGGGGCACGCACCTGGCCGGTTTCCGCATGGGCCTTACGCGTACGCTGAAGAAGTATGCCGATGCCAGCGGTGCCACGCAGAAGCTGAAGTTCGAGATCGCCGGTGATGACTTCCGCGAGGGGCTCACGGCCGTGATCAGCGTGAAGGTGCAGGAGCCCCAGTTCGAGGGCCAGACCAAGACCAAGCTGGGCAACAACGAGGTGAGCGGTGCGGTGAACATGGCCGTGGCCGAAATGCTCGAGAACTACCTGGAGGAGCACCCGCGCGATGCCAAGCAGATCGTGGACAAGGTGATCCTGGCCGCCACGGCCCGCCACGCGGCCAAGAAAGCCCGCGAGATGGTGCAGCGCAAAGGCGCCTTCAGCGGTGGTGGACTACCCGGCAAACTGGCCGACTGCCAGAGCAAGGACGCCAGCATGAGCGAGCTCTTCATGGTGGAGGGTGACTCCGCCGGTGGGACCGCCAAGCAGGGCCGCAACCGCGAGTTCCAGGCCATCCTGCCGCTGCGCGGGAAGATCCTGAACGTGGAGAAGGCCATGCAGCACAAGATCCTCGACAACGAGGAGATCCGCAACATCTACACGGCGCTGGGTGTGCACATCGGTACAGAAGAGGACAGCAAGGCGCTGAACATGTCGAAGTTGCGCTACCACAAGATCGTGATCATGTGCGATGCCGACGTGGACGGCAGCCACATCCAAACGCTGATCATGACCTTCTTCTTCCGGTACATGCAGCCGCTGATCGAGCAGGGTTACCTGTACATCGCCACGCCGCCGCTGTACCAAGTGAAGAAGGGCAAGGAGCATGTGTACTGCTGGACCGAGGCCGAGCGCGACGCCGTGATCGAGCGCATGAAAGGTGCCAGCAAGGACGCCAGCGTGGGTGTGCAGCGCTACAAGGGTCTTGGTGAAATGAACGCCGAGCAGCTGTGGGAGACGACCATGGACCCCAGCCGCCGCACGCTGCGCCAGGTCACCATTGAGAACGGTGCCGAGGCCGACCGCGTCTTCAGCATGCTCATGGGCGATGAGGTGCCTCCCCGCCGCGAGTTCATCGAGAAGAACGCGATCTACGCGAAGCTCGACGTGTAAGACGCCACGAGCAGCTTGCGTTTGTGGTATAGGAATGGGAAGCCCGGCGATGAGCCGGGCTTTCTCTTTCAGAACAGATGGTCATTGTTCCTGCTTGAGCGGCCTCCTCGAGCGTGTTTGGCTTGCTTGAGACAGAGACGCATGATCTTGTTCAGTGGGATCAACCCCATGTGACAACCTCTACAAGCCATCACTGGAGTTCTTGACCTCCGAAGATCTCTAGCTTTTATTGTCGACCAGTCTGGAAGCACCACGCCTGCCTTTTGGGTCCGGATGATCGCCTCTGCGGCATATGCTTGCCGAACCAGACCGCTGTCTCTCAACCACATGAAAATTACTGCGGTATCCCGTGTGGCTATGACCTCTTCTATCATATGCCGAAGCAGTGGTGGTGCGCCAACTATCCCACAACGCCATCCGTAGTATGGGCCGTAGGTGGTGTTCGGTTGCGCACTTATGAACAGAGGACCCCACAGAGCCCAGGAGAAATAGAGAATACGCATCCGATAAAGCACAGTTTGCAATAAACGCGACAGAGTGCTTGATCAGTGCTCACTTCAGCACCGTCACATGCCCGATGCGCTCGATCCACTTTCGGGTGAGCTTGTCGCGGCAACGCAGCTTCCATACGAACACTTCGGTCTCGACCGTACCACCACCGTGTATGCCGTTCCACTTCTCGTCCACGACATGGGTCTCGTACAGCAGTTCGCCCCAACGGTTGAAGATGAGGAACTCGTAATCGCTCACGGCCCAGTCCATGTTGAACACCGGCGCGAAGCCTTCGTTGATGCCATCGTGGTTGGGCGTGAACACATTGGCCACGTGCACCAGCAGCGCATCGAAGACCTGCACCGGGGCGCAGTAGGTATCGGGGCAGCCGTTGGCATCGGTGGCGGTGAGGCACACGGTGTAAATGCCGCCCAGCACGCCGGGGAAAGAGTAGGTGGGCGATGTGGCCGTGCTGCTGCCGAGCCCGGCAAAGTCCCAGCTATAGGCCGTGGCATTGGGGCTCGAAAGATTGTTGAACTGCGCTTCCGGATCGCTGGCGATAAGGCTGTCCGGGGATACCGTGAAGAAGGCTGTAACGGGTGCGGGTGATGTGATGGTTGCGATCCCGGAGGCCGTGCACCCGTTCCCATCCATCATCACGATCGCATACTGGCCTGGGCAAAGGCTGGCAAAGGAGGCGCCCGCTTGGTAGCTGCTTCCACCATTGATGCTGTATTGTGCGCCCTGCGGGTCGGAGATGGTGATGGTACCATCGCAACTTCCGGGGCAGGTCTCGTTCACCGCAGTGATGGCATCGATCACCAGTGCCACGGGTTCGCCAATGGTGAAGGGCGCAGCTGCCGAGCAGTTGTTCACATCAAGCACGGTCACTGTGTACGATCCCGCGCAGATGCTCGATGCCGTTTGCGTGTTGCCTGCGATCCCGTTGGACCAAGCATAACTGTAGGTGCCGTTGCCGCCCGTTGCCTGCACACTGGCCGTACCGTCGCATGCACTGTTGCATATGGCATCGGTGGTGGCGACAACAGGCACGATCGCATCGGTGAAGGTGATGGTCACCTGGTCCTGCGTCGCGCAGCCATCGTTGCTGGTCACGCTCCATGTGAAGGTGTATGCGCCGCCACTGGTAGCTGTAACGGTGCTCGTCGGCGAATTGCTGTCGCCGAAGGTGATGCCGGCTGCTGCGCTCCACGTGCCGCTGGCCCAGTTGCCCGTGGCGTTCAGCGTGAACTCCAGTGTGCAGGATACCGCATCGGGGCCTGCATTGGGCGGAGCGATGAGGTATACTGTGGCCGTTGAACTGGCGATCGCGTTCGGGCACGGGGCCAAACCGGTAACAGTGTAGGTGTATGCACCTTGTGGGCTGCTGGCCGGATCGAAGATGCCGTTGCTCGGCTGTCCGTTGGGGCCGGTCCATGTGCCCCCGGGCATGGGCGAACCACCCAACAGCGCAAAGAGCGAAATGGGCGCTGCTTCAGGACAGAGCGTGGCAGATCCATTGGTGCCTGCATCGGGCAATGGGTTCACGCCCAGCGCTATGGTGGCGCTTTGGTCGGTGCAAGGTGCGATGGCGTAGACGGTGTACACATAGCCACCGGTCATGTCAACACCTGGATCAAAGCTGCCTTCCGATGGGCCGCCGTTCGGTGCGGTCCAGGAACCACCAAGGTCCGGCGCGCCGTTCAGCAAGTTGAAGAGCGCGACGGGAGAATCGTTGGAGCACAGGGTCGCGTTTCCGTTGGTGCCTGCGCTCACGGGGGCCACAACGCTCATGACCACTTGTGCCGTGTCGTTCTGGCATGGCGCAGGTACGTAGAGGATGTAGGTATACACGCCCGGAGCGCTGTTGGCCGGGTTGAATATGCCGTTCATTGTGGAGCCGCCGGGAGCGAACCATGTGCCGCCTGCGTCGGGGCTTCCTTGCAGCAGATCGAAGAGCGACAATGGGTCATCACTTCCGCACAAGGTGGTGCCGCCATCGCCTCCTGCGTCGGCGTTGCTCAAGACGTTCACCGTAACAGTGGCTGATGCGGACGGGCAGGGGGGCGAGCCAGCAACGGTGTAGGTGTAGTTACCAGCAATGCTGTTGCCCGGCGTGAACACACCTGCTGAAGCACCACCGGGTCCGCTCCAAGTGCCGCCGATATCCGCGTCGCCCAATGCGCCGAAAAGATCGACCGCATCACCAACAACGCAGAGGTTCAGGATCGCGTCGTTCCCTGCATACGGCAGTTGGGTAACCGCGATGGTCACGCTCGCAACATCCGCTGGGCATGGCGCAATGCCGTTCACCGTGTAGTTGTACACGCCGGGAGAATGCACCGCGGGGTCGAACGTACTGCTGAACGGCAAGCCAGAGCTCGTGGTCCAGGTCCCACCGGCATCAGGTGATCCGCCTAACGTAGTGAAGAGATCGAGCGGAGCGCCAGTGAGGCAGAGCATAGCTGCGCCATCCAGTCCCGCGTTCGGTGCAGTGATCACATCCACGGTAACCGTACTGCTCACGCTGACGCAAGGCGGAGGCACGTTGATGGTGTAGGTGTATACGCCCGACGCCATGGTAGCCGGATCGAACACGCCGGAGGTCGTTGTGCCGCTTGGCGTTGTCCATTGGCCACCTTGGTCCGGTGTGCCTTCTATGTAACTGAAGAGGTCATCGGGCGCATCCGTTGCGCAGATCGTCAGGAAGCCGGGGCCACCGGGGTCTGGCTCGCTTACCACGGTCACTGTCACGATGCTCTGGTCGTTGGGGCAGGGCGATGTTCCGTTCACTGTGTAGGTGTATACACCGGCGGTCATGTTCGCTGGATCGAACATGCCACCAACGACAGGAGAAGGTCCGCTCCACGTTCCACCGGCTTGTGCACCACCACCAAGCTGCGCGAACAGCGAGGTCGCAGGACTGCTGATGCACAAGGTGATCGCGCCGTCGGTGCCTGCGTTGGGTGGTGCGATCTCGGTGATGGTCACTGTGCTGCTGGCGTTCACGCACGGCGGAGGAACAGTGATGGTGTAGGTGTACACGCCGGGGTTCATCGTGGCCGGGTCGTACAAACCGCCGACCACTGCACTTGGTCCGCTCCATGCGCCACCAGCATCGGGCGTTCCGCCAAGCTGCGCGAAGAGGTTGAGGACATTGTCAGTGGCGCAAAGCGTTGCATTTCCCGGAGTACCAGCGTTCGGTGCGGCCACCACGCTCACCGTCACTTGCGCTTGATCAGCAGGGCAGGGCGCGTTACCGCTCACGGTGTAGGTGTACACACCCGCCGTCATCGTCGCTGGGTTGAACATTCCTCCTACGACAGGAGAAGGTCCGCTCCACGTTCCACCTGCTTGTGCACCACCACCAAGCTGTGCGAACAGCGATGTTGCCGGACTGCTGATGCACAAGGTGAGCGCGCCATCGTTGCCCGCGTTGGGCGGTGCGATCTCGGTGATGGTCACTGTACTGCTGGCGTTCACGCACGGCGGAGGAACAGTGATGGTATAGGTGTACACGCCGGGGTTCATCGTGGCCGGGTCGTACAAACCGCCGACCACCGCGCTCGGTCCGCTCCATGCGCCACCAGCATCGGGCGTTCCGCCAAGCTGCGCGAAGAGGTTGAGGACATTGTCAGTTGCGCAAAGCGTTGCATTTCCCGGAGTACCAGCGTTCGGTGCGGCCACCACGCTCACCGTCACTTGCGCTTGATCAGCAGGGCAGGGCGCGGTACCGCTCACGGTGTAGGTGTACACACCCGCCGTCATCGTCGCTGGGTTGAACATTCCTCCTACGACAGGAGAAGGTCCGCTCCACGTTCCACCGGCTTGTGCACCACCAACAAGCTGCGCGAACAGCGATGTTGCCGGACTGCTGATGCACATGGTGAGCGCGCCGTCGGTACCAGCGTTGGGCGGTGCGATCTCGGTGATGGTCACTGTGCTGCTGGCGTTCACGCACGGCGGAGGAACAGCGATGGTGTAGGTGTACACGCCGGGGTTCATCGTGGCCGGGTCGTACAAACCGCCGACCACCGCGCTCGGTCCGCTCCATACGCCACCAGCATCGGGCGTTCCGCCAAGCTGCGCGAAGAGCAGGGTCGCCGCATCAGTAGCGCACAGCGTAACACTTCCGGGCAGGCCCGCATTCGGGTTCGTTACCACGTTCACATCCACGGTCGCGGAAACGGCAGGGCACGGAGCTATGCCGTTCACCGTGTAGGTATAGATGCCGGTCACGCTCACTCCCGGAGTGAAGGTGCCGTTCGATGCGCCACCGCCGGGTGCTGTCCAGTTGCCTCCACTGTCCGGTGTGCCGTTCAAGCCGCTGATCAATGTTGTGGCCGGGCTCGATGAACAGAGCGTAAGGCCGCCATCGATCCCCGCGTTGGGCATTGAATTGATCGCGATCGCCACTGTTGCGGCGACGTCGGGGCATGGTGCAGTCCCTGCCACCATGTAGATGTAGTTGCCCGCGTTCATTGTCGCCGGGTCTATCATGCCGCCGGTTACAGTGCTCGGTCCGCTCCATGTCCCGCCAGCTTGAGGACTGCCTCCCAATTGATCGAAGAGCGATGTGGCCGTACTGGTCGTGCAAAGTGTTAGACTGCCATTGTTGCCCGCGTTCGATGGCGTGTTGATGGTGATGCTGACGGTGGATGACGCGCTCATGCATGGTGCAAGTCCAGCCACCGTGTAGGTGTATATCCCCGCGCTCATTGTCGCCGGATCGATCATGCCACCTACAACTGAAGAAGGCCCGCTCCATGTACCACCCGAATCAGGGGTTCCACCGAGTTGTGCGAAGAGCGATGCCGGTGCATCCGAAGAACACAGCGTTATCGCGCCGGGTGTGCCTGGATCTGGCGGCGTGTTGATCGTCACCGTCACTGTCGCGGTCTCACTCGGACACGGTGCAACGCCGTTCACCGTGTAGGTGTAAACACCGGCGTTCATCGTCGCCGGATCGATCATGCCGCCTACAACTGGTGAAGGCCCGCTCCATGTGCCGCCGACATCAGGCGTTCCGCCGAGTTGTGCAATGAGCGATGCCGATGCATCCGAAGAACATAGCGTGATAGCGCTGGGTGTACCTGGCACAGGCGGCGTGTTGATCGTTACCGTCACTGTCGCGCTCTCACTTGGACAAGGCGCAACGCCGTTCACCGTGTAGGTGTAAACACCGGCGTTCATCGTCGCCGGATCGATTATGCCTCCAGAAACTGGTGAAGGCCCGCTCCATGTACCTCCTGCATCAGGCGTTCCGCCGAGTTGTGCGAAGAGCGATGCCGGTGCATCCGAAGAACAAAGTGTGATCGCGCCGGGTGTGCCTGGATCTGGCGGTGTGTTGATCGTCACCGTCACTGTCGCGCTCTCGCTCGGACATGGCGCAACGCCGTTCACCGTGTAGGTGTAAACACCGGCGTTCATCGTCGCCGGATCGATCATACCACCTACAACTGGTGAAGGCCCGCTCCACGTGCCGCCGACATCAGGTGTTCCGCCGAGTTGTGCGAAGAGCGATGCCGGTGCATCCGAAGAACATAGCGTGATCGCGCCGGGCGTACCTGGATCTGGCGGCGTGTTGATCGTCACCGTCACTGTCGCGCTCTCGCTCGGACAAGGCGCAACGCCGATCACCGTTTAGGTGTAAACACCGGCGTCCATCGTCGCAGGATCGATCATGCCGCCTACAACTGGTGAAGGCCCGCTCCACGTGCCGCCGACATCAGGTGTTCCGCCGAGTTGTGCGAAGAGCGATGCCGGTGCATCCGAAGAACACAGTGTGATCGCGCCGGGCGTACCTGGATCTGGCGGTGTGTTGATCGTCACCGTCACTGTCGCGCTCTCGCTCGGACAAGGCGCAACGCCGCTCACCGTGTAGGTGTAAACACCGGCGTCCATCGTCGCAGGATCGATCATGCCACCTACAACTGGAGAAGGCCCGCTCCATGTACCTCCTGCATCGGGCGTTCCGCCGAGTTGCGCGAAGAGCGAAGCCGGTGCATCCGATGAACACAGCGTGATCGCGCCGGGTGTGCCTGGATCTGGCGGTGTGTTGATCGTCACCGTCACTGTCGCGCTCTCACTCGGGCACGGCGCCACACCGTCAACCGTGTAGGTATACACGCCCGCACTCATTGTCGCGGGGTCGATCATGCCGCCTACAACTAGTGAAGGCCCGCTCCATGTTCCTCCTGCATCGGGCGTTCCGCCGAGTTGCGCGAAGAGCGATGCCGGTGCATCCGAAGAACACAGCGTGATCGCGCCGGGTGTGCCTGGATCTGGCGGCGTGTTGATCGTCACCGTCACTGTCGCGCTCTCACTCGGACAAGGCGCAACGCCGTTCACCGTGTAGGTGTAAACACCGGCGTTCATCGTCGCCGGATCGATCATGCCACCGATCACAGGCGAAGGCCCGCTCCATGTACCTCCTGCATCGGGCGTTCCGCCGAGTTGTGCGAAGAGCGATGCCGGTGCATCCGAAGAACACAGTGTGATCGCGCCGGGCGTACCTGGATCTGGCGGCGTGTTGATCGTCACCGTCACAGTCGCGGTCTCGCTCGGACAAGGCGCAACGCCGTTCACCGTGTAGGTGTAAACACCGGCGTTCATCGTCGCGGGGTCGATCATGCCGCCAATAACTGGTGAAGGCCCGCTCCACGTGCCTCCCGCATCAGGCGTTCCACCGAGTTGTGCGAGCAGCGATGCTGGTGCATCCGATGAACACAGCGTGATGGCGCCGGGCGTACCTGGCACAGGCGGTGTGTTGATCGTCACCGTCACTGTCGCGCTCTCGCTCGGACAAGGCGCAACGCCGTTCACCGTGTAGGTGTAAACACCGGCGTTCATCGTCGCCGGATCGATCATACCACCTACAACTGGTGAAGGCCCGCTCCACGTGCCGCCGACATCAGGTGTTCCGCCGAGTTGTGCGAAGAGCGAGGCCGGTGCATCAGAAGAACAGAGCGTGATCGCTCCGGGAGTTCCCGCGTTCGGGGCTGGGTTTATCGCAACGGTCAGCGTGGCCAGATCATTCGGACAGGGTGCCGTACCGTCCACGTTATAGGTGTATACACCGGATGGGTCCACTGCGGGGTCAAGGCCACCACTAACGGTGCCACCACCAGGGGCGGTCCATGTTCCAGTGCCGCTGGGGCTTCCACCAAGTTGGGTTACCAACACTACGGGCGCACTTGTGTTGCAAAGCGTAATGCTTGCATCGTTGCCTGCGTTCGGTGGAGCGTTCTCCGTTACTGTTACGGTGGCCGTCGAATTCGGGCACGGCGCCGTTCCGTTCACCGTATAGGTGTAAACACCGGGGTTCATGGTGGCCGGGTTGTAGTTCCCACCTACCACTGGCGATGGTCCGTTCCATGTGCCACCTGCTTGTGCACCGCCGCCGAGCAGTGCGAACATCGATTGCGTGGCATCGGTACTGCATGCTGCCATGCTCGATGAAGTGCCCGCGTTCGGCAAGGGGTTCACAGTAACATTCACTGTACTGCTTTGCGGCGCGCCACAGGCACCTGCACCACCAACGGTATATGTGTACACACCTGGTGGATCCACCCCCGGTTGAAAGGATCCACTGTGCGCTCCGCCTCCAGGAGCCGTCCATGTGCCACCTGCCGTTGGTGTGCCGCCCAGTTGCGCGAACAGTGTGATCGCTCCCCCGTTGCTGCATGCGGCCACATTGGTATTGGTGCCGGGATCCACCTGGTTGTCCACCGTAATGGTCATGCAATCCGTGCTCGTGCACGATGGATGACCGACCTGGTAGACCGTTACACAGTATTGCGTGGTCCCGCTGACCGTTGCCGTCGGGTCAGCGATGTTCGGGTTGTTCAACCCCGCAGCAGGCGACCAGCTGTAGACGAAACCGCCACCCGGACAGTTGGCCGCGCCATTCCAGGCCACGCCTCCACCAGGGCCAGTGGGCGATGCGTAAACCACTCCGCCGGTACTGTTGAACAGCGTGAACGATTGTTCACCATTGTACAAGCTGCCAGCTGTGTAGCTCAATTGAATGGTGCTCCCTGTGGCTACTGTGATCGTTGTGCTGCCCTGCGATCCGGTCGGTAGTGTCCATGATGAAGGCGTGCCGTTCACGGTGATGGTCACGCTGGATCCGTTCGATCCGCCGAAGAGCCCCGTCCATCCATCGCCGAAGGAATCGTACAACGTGAGCGTGTAGGTGCAGGTGGTGGGGAAGCCGCCACTCGTGATCGTTGCGCCCAATTGCACGGGCGTGTTGCAGGTGCTTGCATCGGGTCCGGCGTTCACTTGCGGGCCAGGAATGATGTTCACCGTCAACGTCGTGTCGTAAGTGCATCCGAAGTTGTCGGTGACGTGGTATACGTAGTTGTAGTTCCCTGGTGCGGGCGGGGTCACGCACGCCTGGTTGCAGTTCGCGGTCTGGCCGGTGATGTTCGGCCCGGTCCAGTAGCTGCTGTCACATAGCGCGCCGTACACCGGTGTGAACTCGATCAGGTCATCGAACAAAGAGGGGTTGAAGTCGATGTTCCAGTTGCAGATAAAGCCGTTGTCCGACGCCCACATGTCGCACACCTGTATGGTCCAAGTGCCATTAAGCTGTGATCCGACGAGTCCGGAAAGCGGGTTGAGGCTCTCATACGTTCCTGCCGGTAGTGTGCCAGTGGCGTTGTCAGCCCATGTGCCGTTCGTTGCCGTTGGGCTCCAGCAATAGTTCCAACAAGTGCCTTGCGCGTTCGGCGTCAGGTCATTGTCAACGGGTACTCCCAGGAAAGTTCCGCCGCCGCCTTGTTGGTGCATGGTAACGGTCTGTCCGGTAGGGCTGATGATGTTGATGATGAGGTCGCCCATGAACGAGTGCTCCATGTCCATGCAAATGGAGAGCAGCCCATTAACATTGGTAAGTGTGGCCCCAGGAGGGAATTGATCGTAGGTGATGGTGCTCTCGAAGCACTCGCCCACGATGTCCGGCAGGAATACACCACTGCCGAGGTTGGGGTTGGGTGACTCGGTCCAAGAGGTTCCTTGCACTGCGCCGTTCAAACACAATGTTTCACCAACGCAGCCGGTCAGCGTGCCGCCGGTCCCGTTGAAAGTGGGTTGCGTGCCAACGAGCACAAGCAGGTCAACTTGGTTGGTGCTCGCGCAACCGTTGTTGTCGAACACGGTCAGTTGCGCCATGTAGCCTCCGGGCTGCGCATAGGTATGGCTCACATTGGCCGGCGCGTTGTTCAGGATAGTGCCATCACCGAAGTCCCAACGTCGGTTGGCGATGCTATTTCCCGCTGCCGCAGTGCTCGCCGAACTGTTGAACGTGACGCTTTCTCCCGGACAGATGCGTTGCGGGTTGGTGGCGCCATGGGTGGCTGCTGCCGTGGGGCGGCTGCAGGGCTGGTAACAGGTAATAGTGGCTGCAAAGACGCCTGTACCAGTGTTGTTGCTTCGGAACACAATGGTGAGGCAACCCGTTGGATTGCCCCCGCTTGCGCTCACGACCTGTCCCTGGCCTGTCGTGCCTGTCCAATTGACCAACTGTGGTGCTGCCGTGGTGTTGCCATCATAGATCGTCATGAAGTCGATCGGCGCGGCTCCGGCAGTGCTCAGGTTGAATGTGAGGAAGCTCAGCGAAATGGCACCACCGGGAACATCGGGACAAATGGTGTAGGTGTAGTTCTCGTTGTTTCCGTAGCCGCTCGCTCCTTGTCCGCCACTATCAAGGAATGCCCCTGTACATGCGTTGGTGGTCCCGTTGAAAATGGAATAGGCCTGGCCGTTAACAACGCCCGATGTAAGCAGCACGATCAGCATGGCCACCACCATGCGGGTCAAGCCCAAGCTTGATATCCGTTCCAAGAATATTGTCCAGCGCAGGGGCATGCTGCGTGTTGGTTCTCGACGACCCCCTTAAGGACGATCGTTCGGGTGGTTCAGCGATGAAAATAGCAGCCTTGCGGATATTAGGCGCCTTTGCGGTCGTGTTTTGGACGAACGTCTGATTATCACCCACGAACAAGCCAATGGATGCGAAAAGCAAAAGGGCCGATGGATCGCCATCAGCCCTTCGCAATGAAGATCGAGCCGGTCACTTCAGCAGGTTCACATGACCGTAGATGATCTTTTCCTTTTGTGTGGACTGTGATCGTACGCTCAAGCGCCAATTATAGATGCCGGTGGGAAGTATCTCTCCTCCTTTGTTCATGTGGGTGCCGTTCCATGCCAGGTATGGATCGGTAGTGTTGAACACCTCATGTCCCCAGCGGTCGAAGATGATCAGTTCGAACTCGTCTGTGGCGATGTCATTCCCGCTGATGAAGAAGGTCTGGTTATGTGCGTCATCGTTCGGTGTAAAGGTGTTCGGCACCCAAACAAGGAACTCGTCCTGCACCTCGACCAAAGTGCGCAACGTGTCGGAGCATCCCAGTTCATTGGCAACCGCGAAAAGCACGGGGTAAACACCACTCGTTTCGTTGGGGAATTCCACCACGGGATCCTGCTCTGTGCTGGTACCCAGCTCATCAAAATCCCAGAACCATGAGACCGCATTGGGTATGGACGTATCCTGGAACTGCACCTCTGAATTATTCACTGTGGGCGGGCGTGGGCTGTAGGTCATGCTCGCGATAGGCACGGAGATCACCCGGATCATTTGTGCGATGCTCGTGTCCGTAATGCAGCCGTTCGGCCAGGTCACCTCAACCCCCACTGTATAGTTGCCGGCCACATTATACACGTGTATGGTGTTCGGTGGTGCTTGCACGGAAGGTCCATGACCGAATGACCATCGCACTTGTGCTCCACCTGTTGTGTCCGTTAGTGCAAAGCCCACCGTAAAAGGTGCGCATCCGAACACCGTGTCGGCCACCAGTTCTAAGGGCGGTGTCTGCAATATCTCCAGTGTTGCACAGGTGGTCAACGGTGGTGTTTCGCAGCCGTCGCTCAAGGTCATGCAAACAGTACCGGTAACTGGCAATGTGAAAGTTGCTGTGGGGCTCGGTTGTGGGCCCTGCCCCCAATCGTACTGGTAGGCGCCATCACCGCCGCTTACACCAACCGCGAAGTAATCCACCGGAATACCGAAGCACTCCGCATCGGGTTGTAGCGGGAGGTATGATAATGCAGGAAGCACGGTCACGGTGACCTGCTCACCACCGATGACACAACCGTTGGCGTCAGTGGCCTGCAGGGCGTACGTTGTGGTGTTCGCGGGGCTGACGTTGTGGGGGCCGCTACCCACGAGGCCCGGAGTCCACACTATGGTGATGTTGCCAGTACCGCCGGTGGTGGTGGCAGCAAGTTGGGCAATGCCGGTGAGGCAGATCGTGGTATCAACTGGCAGCACGTCCCACAACAGCAGTTCTGGTTCCGTTATGGAGGTCGTTAGGGTATCCGCACATCCATTAGCCGCAGGCCCGCCTTCTGTCACGATCACCGTATACGTTCCAGCAGGAGCAGTAAGTGTATTCCCGAAAGCGCCGTTCACCTGACTTACAGTTGCGCCCTGGTCGTTCGTCCAGAGGTAGTTCCATGGGCCGCCAAGGCCAGTATTGATGATCTCGATCGAACCGTCCCCGCCGTTGCAGAGCACATGCGTAACGATACTGTCGCTTTCAAGGAATGAGGGAGGCGCCACTAGAACGGTATCCGTGGTGTTGCACCACGGCTGGCCAGGTGGGTGTATGGTCACCACGAATTCCGTGGGCTGAGTGATCTGTGTGAGGGTACTTGCGCTTGTTGGGGAGACAACGCCAGCGGCCGGGGTCCATGCATACACCACGGGTCCACTGTTCGGGCCGCAGTTGCCGGTTCCTGTCCAAAGCGTGGATGTGGGAGGGCCGGCCGGTGACGTGTACAATGTGGCTCCGGAATAGCTGAAAAGGGCCAGCGAGTTCTCGTTGTTCCAAATGTTCCCGGCCGTGAATACGAGCGAGATAGTAGCTCCGGTCTGCACACTAATGGGATACGATGCTGAGTTCCCGCCGGGTGGAAGCGAGTAGGTCGTTGCCACACCGTTGATCACTACCTGCACGTTCGCACCCCCGTTCCATCCATCACCGAACGAGTCGTAAAGTGTGAGCGTGTAGTTGCATGGCGGCGGGGGAGGGGGGAATGCCACGATGGTCGCGTCCAATTGGGCGGGATCACTACAGCCCGCACCCAAGGTCATGGTGGCCTCTACGACCGGAGCATTCGTCACTGTGATCGTGATCGTGGTGTCGTACACACACCCGAAATTGTCCGTTACGTTGAACGTGTAGTTGAACACGCCGGGATCGTTCACTGTCACCGAGCCTGTAAGCGGGTCGGCCGGGTTGATCACCACGTTCGGGCCGGACCAGTACATGGAGTCCGTGGTACTGTAACCGGGCACGGGAGTGAACTGGACCAGGTCAGGATAGAGCGATGGGCTGAAGTCCATGTTCCAAGCACAGAGGAAACCGTTGTCTATGCCCCAGAGGTCGGTGAAGGCGATGGTCCATGTACCGTTCAGCGGGCAGCCGAGCAGGTTGTTCATGCTACCAACGCTGGAGTAGGTGCCTGGTTGCAAAGCGTTGCCGCCAGTGCCAGAAGGCATGGTCAGTCCTGCACCGACCGATTGTACCCAGGTGCCGTTGGGCGCATTGGGTGCCCAGCAATAGTTCCAACAGGTCCCAGGCTGCGGGTTGTTGTCATCCCCATCGTTCGCGCCTCCCAGGAAGGTGCCTCCTCCACCTTGTTGGTGCAGCACGACGCTTTGTCCGTTGGGGCAGGTGAGATTGATGACAAGGTCGCCCATGAACGAATGCTCCATGTCCACACAAATGGACAAAAGGTCATTCACGTTGGTCAGCGTTGCTCCAGGAGAGAAATAGGTGTTGCTTACTTGGCTTGTGAACGTGCTTCCCACATTATCCGGGAGATATACCCCGTCACCGAAATCGATCTCGGGAATGCCTGTCCACATCACCGGTGTCACAATACCCGTTAGGTCTACCGTGGCTCCTTCACAAACGGTCAGGCTTGGCGTAGTGCCGTTGAACAGCGGCGTGGTGCCAACAAGCACCAGCAGGTCCACGAGGTTGGTATTTGTGCAGCCGTTATCATCCGTCAACGTCAACTGTACCAGGTAGTCGCCCGGTTCTGAGAAGTTGTGTTGCACCACGGCGCCCTCATCTGTTGTGCCATCATTGAAGTCCCAGACCCGGCTAACGATGTTGAAGCCTGCAGCCGCGGTTGATGCACTACAGTCGAACGTAACGTCCTCACCTACGCAGACCAAGGCGGGTGCAGGCTCGCTCATTTGTGCCACCGCATCAGGCGGAATACATGGTGTGTAGCACGTGATGGAAGCCGCGAACGTACCCGTTCCGTTGTCGTTGGAAGTGAAGAACAAAGTGAGGCAACCTGTTGGGTTGGTCGCTGATGCAAAGACGATCTGTCCCTGTAGTTCAGTGCCTGTGTAGGTGCCGATCACCGGTGCTCCAGTGTTGTCGCCATCGAAGACCGTGAGCTGGTCCAATGGTGCTGGCCCGGCAGTGCTCAGGTTGAACATGATGAAGTTGAGGCTGACCCCTTCGCCGGGTGTGCCCGGGCAAATCGTGGCAGTATGGCTCTCGTTGTTGCCGTAGCCGGGCCCACCTTCCCCGCCGCTATCCACAATGGCACCATCGCATGCGTTAAGGTTACCATCGGCAATGTTGTGGATCACTTGGGCTTGGGCCAGTGTGAACCAAGCCAAAGCGAGCATCAAAGAGACAAAGCGAGTGAACCTATACACGAAATGGGAGGTCGGCATCATGGTTGAGCGGTGCGGTCGGGATGATGACGCACGAACGCCGTGAAAAGTTCCCTGGCTGTTCATTGTGCGCACTGATCCTTATTTGACCACTGTCAAAGATCGGACAAGTACACCTTTCCTTCCGCCATCAAAGGGCCAGCTGTTGAACGCCCAAACGGTCGGAAACAAGAGCGGCGACCAGTGGTCGCCGCTCTTGTTAAGGGTTTTTGGACTTACTTCAAGAGTGTCACATGGCCCATGAGTTCCTTGCGAACCAATGTCGCCGCTATCTCATACGTGATCCGATAAGCGTAAACATCGCTCTTCAGCACGGAGCCGCTGTTTTGGTAAGCTCCATTCCAGAAGCCGGTCGCGTAAGGGTTGTTCGTGTTGTACACCACCTGTCCCCAACGGTCGAACACGTACATCTCAAAATTGGTGATCGCGGGGATATTGGTGCTCATGCCCCAAACCTCGTTAAGCCCATCGCCGTCCGGAGTAAAGGAGTTCGGGATGTACACGAAAAGCACATCGTCAATAATGATGTCGTGGCAGATCGTATCCGGGCATTCATTGAAGTTGAAAGCGGTCAAGCAAACGTTGTAAACACCCGGTTCCTTGTTGTTGAAGGTGTAGGAGGGGTTCGGTAGTGTACTGCTTGTTAGTCCGGCAATATCCCAGTAGTAATGGTCTGAACCGGTCGAGGTGGTATTGAAGTAGATCGTGGGGTCGTTCACGTCGGCGGGAATGGGTGCCCACTCGAACGCAGCAACGACTGGAGGAGGGCCTGTCACGGCGATCGCTCCTGTGCCAATGCAATCAGCGGCATTCCGGATGCGGATCGGGTAAATGCCTTCGCAAGCATCAACAAGCACCGAGGAATTCGTCCATGTGGCACCGTCGTCGTAGCTGTACCAGACCGCCTCTGGATCATAGACCTCCACTTGACCGTCGCAATCACCTGAGCACGTGACCGGTTGTGTGGCAAGCGAATCGATCTCCAGTAGGATCGGTTCGTTGATCACAACGGTATTGGAACCAGTGCATCCATTGTCGTCTGTCACGGTCAGTGTGTAGGTGCCCGCGCATAGGCCGGTCACGGCATCCACGTTAACTCCGTTCGAGCCGTTGCTCCAGGTATAATTGAACCCCGCGGCTGCATTCCCTCCGGTAATGGTGGATTGCGCTGTGCCATCACAGTAAGTGAAGCAGATGGCGTCCGTGTGGGTGAAGGAAATGATGATCGTGTCGGTGAAGGTCATCTGCACGCTGTCGATCAGGTAGCAGAACGCTCCATCGTCCTCGACCCAATAGAACCAGTGCGAACCGCCCATGCCAGGCTGCACACTTACCGTGGTCTGTGTGGCGAAGGCATCAGCGAAAATGGCCCCAACAGGTCCAACCCAGTTTCCGACACCTGTATTGCCGGGAGTAGCGCTTAGTGCGATGGATAGGTTGCAGGAGAAGGCAGGCAGACCAGCATCCACTACACCGCAACAGGTCGGGTCGTCGGCGGGTATCACTGTAATGTCCAAGGTCGAGGTGGCTTGGCAGCCCGCAGCGCTCGTTACAGTGTAGGTGTATACCCCGGTAACGCCATTGTCCGGATCGAACGTGTCGGGCATAACGTTGCCGGCCGCATCCGTCCATACGCCACCCAGATCGGGTGTGCCTAATAGAGAGTCGGTCATCAGGAAAACGGGTTCGCTGGCGCAGATGATCAGTGCATTGCTCTGTCCGGCGTTGATCGATGGGTCGGGGCTAACGTTCACGCTGTCCACAACGGCACACTGCGGATTGCCAGCAGGATAGGCTGTGAGAACGTACCATGTGGATTGGGTCGTGAAAACATTGGTCAACGGATCGGAAGGATCGTCGAGGCCTCCGGTCGGCGACCATTCCCATACAGTTGGTGAGGTGCCACCGTCACAAGAGATCGTACCGGACCAAGCCACACCTGTGGGAGGACCTTGAGGCGATTGATAGACAATGTTACCAAGGTCGTCATACAGACGGAAGGAGTTCTCGCCATTGAAGATCGTTCCTGCTGTGTACTGTAGAATGATCGATGACCCTGTGGAAACACTAAGGTTTATCGATTGCTGAAGTGTGCCGTTCGTAGAGATGGAATAATTGGTTTGTGCCCCATCAATGATGACAGCCAATGTTGCCCCTCCGTTCCATGAATCCCCGAACGTTTCCAGGAGTTGTAATACCCAGGTGCAGTTGGTCGGAGGCCCGTTGGCCACGATCTGGCCGGCCATGGGTAGCGGGTCATTGCAAAGGATAATGTCCGGTCCGGCATCGATCACCATTTGTTCCGCCACCGTCACGGTAATGGTAGTGTCGTAAGTACAGCCGAAATTGTCCGTTACCAGGTAGGTGTAGTTATACGAACCGGGCAGGTCCGGCGTGAAGCTGAGCTCGGTCGGGTTGTTCGGGTCAGGCGTTCCGTAGGGTCCGATCCAATAGGTCGAATCCAACGTGCTCAAGCCGAGGTCCGGAGTGAATTGTGTGACATCCGGAATGATGCCAGGGTTGAAGTTGAGCGACCAGTTGCAGAGGAACCCATTGTCCGCGCCCCAAAGATCCAGCGAGGTGAATGTCCATGTGCCATTGAGCGGACAACCTGCCAAGTTGCTCCAAGGTTGTAGAGAGGTGTATGTGCCGGGAATAAGGGCATTGTTGGGCGGAGTACCTCCCTGCATCACGTTCGGGGAGGTGCCGAAGGCTGCACTTTGCACCCATGTACCCAAGGTGGCGGTCGGCGACCAACAGTAATCCCAGCACGTGCCGGGAACAGGATTCGTATTCCCATCACCATCGTTGGCGCCACCTATGTAGGTTCCTCCTCCGCCTTGCTGGTGCAGAATGATGACCTGTCCACTCGGGCACGTAACGGAGAGCACCAGATCACCCATGAATGAATGCTCCATGCTGATGCATATGGAAAGCAGGTCATTCACATTCGTGAGCGTCTGGCCAGGTTCGAATTGAGCAAAGGTCAGCTCGCTTGAAAATGGTGTGCCCACGTCATCGGGCAAGTATACCCCGTTCCCAAAGTTCGCTTCTGGAATGCCTGTCCACGTTACAGGAACGGCGACCCCGGTAAGGTCAACGGTCGACCCCAAACAGACTTCCAGACTTTCCGTGGTTCCGGCAAATATCGGCGTCGTGCTCACCAAGATCTGAAGGTCCACCACGTTGGCATTCACACAATCGTTGTCATCGATCAGGTTCAACTGGACAATGTATTCACCTGGTTCGTAGTAAGCGTGCGATGTGACCGGAGAGTTATCCGTAGTACCGTCATCGAAATCCCATGTGTAGGAAACGATATTGAAGCCTGCCGCCGCATAGGACGCCATGCCATCGAAATCAATGGTCTCGCCAATGCATACCAATGCTGGACTTGCCTCGGTCATGGTAGCGACCGCCACTGGACGCTCGCACGGAGTGAAGCACGTAATGGCAGCGGCAAAGTCGCCAACCCCGTTCGCATTCGAAATGAACTGTACAGTAAGGCAACCTGAACTGTTAAAGGTGGTGGCGGAAACGATCAAGCCCTGCAATGCCGTTCCTGTGTATTCGCCAAGAAAAGTCTCTGCCGTGGAATTGCCATCCCAGATCCGTATGCGGTCCACAGGATTGGGGCCGGTATTGCTCAGGTTGAACACGGCCCAGAGCAGGGAGATGCCATCTCCGGGGATGTCCGGACAGATCACGGCCGTGTAATTTTCCCCGTTGCCGT
This sequence comes from Flavobacteriales bacterium, assembly GCA_016788295.1. Lineage (GTDB taxonomy): Bacteria > Bacteroidota > Bacteroidia > Flavobacteriales_F > PHOS-HE28 > PHOS-HE28. Next base: position 27,208 of record JAEUSY010000013.1, on the reverse strand, counting down.
ATTGCCCCGCAGGACCACCACTATCCTCAAGAACTCCTGCGCAAGTGGTGATACTACCTGCAGTTATGCTGAACTGTTGGGCATAGGTGACCTGGGGCGTGCTCAAGACACATGCCAAGCACAGGGTAGCCAGCCGGATGAAGTTGTGCAAGTTGCTGATCATGAGATAGATCGATCGCTTGGAAGGAAGGACTGTGCGTAATTGTCAAGTTAGGAACAAGACCCTGGAGAGGAGTCACGCTCCCACTGGAAAGCTCGCGTGGAAGAATGATGGATCGGCGACTGTTTTGGTTGCCTGATGACAAAAATAATGAGCCCGGCTGGGGCCGGGCTCATTAACGAGGTGCGTTTGTCAACAGTCACCGGACCAAGCTTACATTACCGTTGTAGGTCCCGCCCAGCTTTTCGCCGTCCTTCATCTCTACCATCCACACGTATTCTCCAGGTGCACATAACTCGCCCTTGCCGCCCATGCGTCCATTCCATGTGCGCTGGGCATCGGTGGATTCGAAAACGAGCAGCCCAGTACGTGGGTCATGTATGGTCAAGTTGAACTTCACGCCCAGAGACTTCAGCGCTTCAGGCATGAAGGTGTCCTCCACGCCGTCATTGTTTGGGGAAAACGTATTGGGTGCCAGTAGGTTATAATCCTCATCAATGCGTACAGTGCGTTCAGTGCGGTCCGAACAACCGTTGGCATTGGTCACTGTAAGGATCACATGGTAGGCGCCCTTTTGTTTGTAAACATGGTCCGGGTGCGGTGTGCTGGATGTGGTGCCATCACCAAAGTCCCACGTGTAGCTCTTGGCACCCACGCTACGGTTCTCAAAATGTACCGAGGGCACCGTATTGTCGTATTCCTGCTTCAGGGTGTTGAAAGAGGCTTCGGGGACCTCGTGTATAACGATCCGGTCGGAAGCTGGTTTGTTGGAGATGTTACCACCACCCATGGATGAGTGGGATAACATGACCTCGAAAACACCTGATTTAGAGAACGTATGGCTGGGGGATGGCTTATTCGAGAATGATCCATCTCCGAAGTTCCAGAGATAAATGCCGCCTTCGGGAAGGTTCTGAGCGTCAAAGTTCACTGTGGTGCCAGGGCAGCCGGAAGTAATGCTGGGCCGGATGGCAACTTCCTTATTGACCGGGGGGGTTGGGCGCTCGGTCGAAGTGTTCGAGGGTTGTCCGTTGTTTTCGCTTTGTACGCCAGCGTTTGCCCGTTGGGCGAAGCTGCCTGCGCTAGTATGACCTGTTGATACCGCGTTTGGCGACACTGCGGATGTTCGCTCTGCATCAAGGTCCTGCTCGGAACCATCGGTCATAGTTACTTCCGAGGTGCCGAGAGCCTCACCTCTTTCAACTACCTCGGCCAGTGTCGGCTCATCGGAATGGTCCGCCTCAACCGATGGTGAGGTCTGCAGCATAAGCCAAAGTGCACTGCCAGCTGCCAAGGTGCCACCGAAGAGCAACGCGATGAGACCGGCGGATAGTGACCGTCCTGTGCCCCCCCCTTGGTCCATCCGGCGCTCGAGCTGCGTCCAATCCGCAGAGTTATAGGGGACCTCATAGGACCCCAACGACTCCCGGATGGAGTGCTCGAATGGATCGTATCCCTTCATGTTCGTCATGCCGTTAGCGGAGCTTTTGCCCCTTTGTAAGCAACTTCTTCAGATTATGTTTCGCTTTGGCAAGATTGCTCTTGGAAGTACCCACGTTGATGCCGAGCATATTGGCGATCTCCTGGTGTGTAAGTTCCTCGAACACATAGAGGTTGAACACGGTGCGGTACGCCGGTGTCAACTTCTGCATGGCGTTGATCACGTCCGCTGGTCGTACCTCCCATTCCTCATCCCCCTCCTCATCAGCGATCACGTCCTCCTCATCCTGGTCACCGAAGTCCTCAATGCTACGTTCCTCACCAAGAAGCAGATAGGCGTTCTTGGAGCGACGGAAATGGTCTATGGCCGTGTTCACCACGATCCGGCGGATCCAGCCCTCGAAGGAGCCCGCACGATTGAATTTCTCCATGCTGGCGAACACCTTGATGAACCCGTCCTGGAGGATATCCTTCGCTTGGTCGGTGTTCTTGGTGTAGCGCATGCACACGGCCATCATCTTGCCATAGAACAGCTCATACACCCTGCGCTGTGAACGCCGGTCGCCAGCCGTACAGCCATCGATCAGCGGGGCGTAGACCTGTTCTGCCGCATCGGTGTTCACCCAAGAAAGGGTGAGGCGCGGGGAAGCAGGGCCGGATGCAGGATCGGAGACCACTGGGCGTTGTTTGGGAGCCGTCAAGATAGCCATGTCCGTCCAATTGACGAAAAGCGGTTGAAAAGGATGCCTCCGGAGTTCGAGAATTCTCTTCCGGGCCCCGCCGTTAACGATCGTCAGGTACGGGCCTTGGGGATCGCTTACTTTCGTGCCCGCTTTCTTCGAACAACAATCTTACAACCTGCGTAAAGCAATGAAAGTCACTGTGGTAGGGGCCGGTAACGTTGGCGCTACGTGCGCCGATGCCGTGGCCCGTTGGGAACTGGCCAACGAAGTGGTCCTCCTGGACATCAAGGAAGGTTTTGCCGAAGGCAAGGCGCTCGATATCTGGCAGACCTCGCCCATCAATCTCTTCGATTCGCGCCTCACAGGCTCGACGAACGACTATACCAAGACCGCCGGAAGCGATGTGGTGGTGATCACCAGTGGCCTGCCCCGCAAGCCCGGCATGAGCCGCGATGATCTGATCGCGACCAATGCAGCCATCGTGAAGAGCGTGACCGAGAACGTGGTGAAGCACTCTCCGGACGCGATCATCATCATCGTGAGCAACCCGCTCGATGTGATGACCTACTGCTCGTACATCAACAGCAAGCTCCCCAGCCAGCGTGTGTTCGGTATGGCCGGTATCCTCGATACCGCCCGCTACCGCGCCTTCCTGGCCGAAGCACTGAACGTGAGCCCCAAGGATATCCAGGCCGTGCTCATGGGCGGGCATGGTGATACCATGGTACCCCTGCCTCGCTACACCACCGTTGGCGGCATCCCCGTAACGGAACTCATCTCCAAGGAGAAACTGGATGCGATCGTGGAACGCACCAAGAAGGGTGGCGGCGAGATCGTGAACCTGCTGGGTACCAGTGCTTGGTATGCTCCCGGTACGGCCGCAGCACAAATGGTGGAGGCCATTGTGCGTGACCAGAAGCGCGTGTTCCCCTGCTGTGTTTGGCTGCAAGGCGAATATGGTCTGAAGGACATCTACATGGGTGCTCCTGTGATCCTGGGCCGAAAGGGTGTTGAGCGCATCATCGAGCTTCAGCTCACTGCGGAGGAAATGGAACTGGTGAAGGCCAGCGCCAAGGCGGTGAAGGAGGTCATGGACGTGCTCGACAATATGAGCGTTGGCGCCTGATCTCACGCAGGACAAGAACATTCATCAAGCAAAAGGGCCGCGTTCGTTGAGAACGCGGCCCTTCTTTCTTGTAGGCTGGTCTACTTTCTGCCGATCGCATGTATCAGGCGCTCTGTTGCGCGGCCCGTGGGCAGGTCAAGCCAGAGCACGTAACTGCCTTCGCTTATTCCACTGATGTCCAAGGTGGTCCGCTGGCCTTGTGTTCTGCCTGTCATTACGATACGGCCCACTGCATCCATCAGGGTCCAAGGCGAGGGTGGAATGGCGTCACTGATCTGAATGGTCACCATATCGGTGGACGGGTTCGGGGTGAGCAGAAAACTGGGGCGCGGGATATTGTTTTCAAGGGTTGTTTGTACCTCATCGCTGCGCCAGAAGCTAAGGCCACCGCGGTAGTTGCCAACGATCAGGTCCAGTTCTCCATCACCAGTGAAGTCATAGAGGCAGGGAGCGCTTCTGGGGCCATCGTACAACCCAAGGAAGGTGCTGTCGGCCAAGGTCCATGTTCCGCCGATGTTGCTCTCAACGTTCACGTAGTGGTACAGCCAGCCTGATTCAGAACCGCAAAGCAGTTCCCGCTCGCCGAGTGTGTTCCGGAATATCACGGGCACTGCATGACCGGTCACGTTCCACCATTCGGCTACTTGCACACCACCCAAGGTCTCGCTCTGCAGCGTCCACACCGGGGCCGATACGGAACCTGTATTGATATAGAGATTCAGGTTGCCGTTCCGTTCGCCGATCACCAGGTCCAGCAACTGGTCATTGTTCATGTCTTCCAATTGCGGGGTGGCGAATTGTCCTACATCGATCACGGCACCGGTGGCATCCGTTACGTTGGGTAGAACCAACTGGAATTGGGCAACAGCCCCGGTTGCCGTATTCCTGTAAAAGTGTAAGCGTCCTTGCAGGTCGCCGATCAGCAGGTCCTTGTCACCATCACCATCCAGATCGCCAAATGCAGGATACATGCTCCAGCCGATGCCGCTGGTGGACAGGTTCATATAGTCGTCCGTTACTTGTTGGAACGATGGTGCGGTGGCGGTCCCAATGTTCTGGAAAAGCGCCATTTTACCAACGTAAAGATCGCCCGGAGTGTAGTATCCATGGTTGGAGACCACTAGGTCCATGAGGCCATCGCCATTGTGGTCGAAAGGAACCGGATAGGCGCCTTCTCCCAGTTCGATCATGCGCGATTGGAAAAGGTCCTCGCTCTGTTTTTCGAAGTAGGGTGCCGCATCCGTGGCAGTGTTCCTGTAGTACCACATGCTCCGGTAGTTCTGGGTGAGCGATGTGGCGTTCGGGCTCACGAGCAGATCGCGGTTACCATCGTTGTCCAGGTCCACGAAGAAAGTTGCAGGGAACAAGGGAAGGTCCACGCTGGTATTGTAGCTGGGGAACAGCGTGTCCTCAACGGTCATCAGGCTTTGTGCGGCCGAGCCTCCATTGTAAAGGCCCACAACGTTCTGGTAGGATATGTCGCCAAGCAGCAGGTCCATAAGGCCGTCGCCGTTCAGGTCCAGTTGGGTAAGGGTGCTGCCCGCATGCGCTTTAGGCCTTCCTTCGTTATCAGTTGAGCGTGCAACCCCACCGGGTTCAAGGCCGATCTCGGGATTTGGTACGTTGAAGTTGCAAGGGGTGTTCAACGCAACGGAGTTGTTGTTGAAGTTCTCCGTGAAGAAGCCCCAGCACTTGTTGCGGACCTCGTATTTGAGGCTGTCACAAGTGCCATACAACTCCATGCTCAGATTGCGATGGTATTCCACATAGGACCCCAGAAGACTGAAGGTCAGGATGTCCATATCGCCATCGCCGTCCATGTCGGCAATGCCGGGCAGGTCCACTTGTGAGATGAACAGGTTGGCCACCGAGCCCGCCCCTGATGGGGACACATAGTTGGAGTTCACCCGGAAGGAGACCAGTTCAAAGGCAGGACCGGCCGACGTGCTGATGTTCTTGTACACTGAAAAGCCGGCCTGTGAGTAACTGAAGATGTCCTCCTTGCCATCACAGTTATAATCGCGCAGCAACACCCAATCGTGCAGTTCCCGGAACGGCCACACATCATCGTAGGCGCGGGTCAACTGGTAGCCTTGTGTGCCGGTTGCGCTAGTGCGAAGGAGGGTCACCACCTTGTTGCCAATGCGGTCAAAAAGGAGCAGGTCCTTCAACCCGTCTCCGTTAAGGTCAATGGTCCCCGTTTGAGGGGAATTCAAGCCTCCTGCCCAGGCCAGGTCAAGAGTGTTCTCCTGTCTGATGACCTGTACGGTAGGGTCGAATTGAAGGTCCCATTGGGCCAAGTTGACCGCCGGAGCCAATAAAGCGGCGAGCAGCACTGTTCTTGAGGACCTTTGGTATAGGCACATGGTCATGGTTGCGCAGGATTGGTTCGGGGCTGTCAGCACCCTTTTCGGACGATGCTTCAAAGATAGTCCGGTGCCATCTGCGTCCCGGTCTTTGGGGGTAGGCCAACAACGCTATATTTGCCGCCTTCTTTGTTGAAAACCCTTCGTCATGCAGAATAGAGGCGCGCTTTGGATCTTCACCGTCCTGTTGGCGCTCGCGTGTGTTTACCAGTTGTCCTTCTCCGTATTCACCTCAGGTCTGGAGCGTAAGGCCAGCGCTGAAGCGAAGGTCCTGGCCCAGGCCGCTTCCGATTCGTTGACCGCGCTCGGCCGCGGCTCCGAGGTGGACATGCAGGCCCTGGAACTCCAATACGAGAACCAGTACCTCCGTGAACATGCAGGTGACAAGGTGTATCCCGTACTGGGCTACTCCTACGCCGAATGCAAGGAGAAGGAGATCAACCTTGGTCTTGACCTGAAGGGCGGCATGGCCGTGACCTTGGAGGTAAGCATCCCTGAACTGGTCGAGAACCTGAGCGAGAACAGCACTGATCCAGCATTCGTTACCGCCATGGCAAAGGCCCGTGCCCGCCAGACGAGCAGCGATGCCGATTTCATCACCCTTTTCGGAGAGGAGTTCGCCAAGGTGGAGGGGCATGGTCCCTTGTCCGCCATCTTCTATTCGCCCGATCGCAAGGATATGTTCGACCGTGAGGGCTCGGATGAGGATTACCTCAATGCCCTGCGTCGCGAAGCGGAAAGCGCGCTGAACAATACGGAGCGTATCCTGCGTACCCGTATCGACAAGTTCGGCGTGGCGCAGCCCAGCATTCAGAAGCAACAGTTCACCGGTCGTATCCAGATCGAACTGCCCGGTGTGAAGGATAAGGAGCGCGTACGTAAAGTGCTGCAGAGCACGGCGAACCTGGAGTTCTGGGAGACCTTCGACAACCGGGATGTGTATGCCCAACTGGAGCAGGCCAACACCCGTCTCGGAACACTGCTGAACCCGGATGCGGCCCAAGCTGCCACCGCCGTAGATACTGCGACAGTGGATACCACGGTGACGGCGAAGCCTGACTCGCTGGCGACCGTAGCCACCGATACGACGGTGGTGGATAGCACGATGAATGACACCCTCGCGGGCGATACGGCCGTAAAGGACCCGGAGGTGGAACGTGCCGAGTTCACCAAGAAAAACCCCCTGTTCGCTGTTCTGACCCCGGCCTATGCTCCGGCCCGTGATGGTGGGTTCAATCTCGCCCAAGGTCCAGTGGTAGGTAGCGCCCGCGTGGCCGATACCGCTCAGGTTAACCGATATCTCCGCATGGAGACGGTGCGGACCTCCCTGCCCGGCGATGTGAAGCTGGCTTGGGCCGCAAAGCCCGAGGTAATGACCGGAACCAATGGAGATGTGGAGGTATTGAACCTATACGCATTGCGTGTTCCTCCCGGAGGTAAGCCCAAGTTGGACGGTAGCGCTATTGTTGGCGCCGATCAGGACTTCGACATGAAGGGTTCTGTGGAAGTGCGTATGCAGATGAACGCCGAAGGCGCCCAGGTCTGGAAGGTGATGACCGGTGACAACATCGGTAAGGCCGTGGCCATCGTGCTTGATGAACTGGTGTACAGCGCTCCCATTGTACAGAGCGAGATCGCTGGTGGTCGCTCCAGCATTACGCTGGGTACCGGCGATCTGAACAAACAGATCCAAGAGGCGGAGGACCTTGCGAACATCCTGAAGGCCGGTGCGCTGCCTGCGCCTGCCCGCATCATCGACGAGACCGTGGTGGGTGCCTCACTGGGTGAGGACAATATCCGCAAAGGGATGATCTCCTTCGCGGTGGCCCTGCTGCTGGTCATGGTGTACATGGCGCTGTATTACGCTCGTGCAGGGTGGGTCGCAGATCTGGCCCTGTTGGTGAACCTGTTCGTGCTGATCGGTTCGCTCGCTTCGCTCCAAGCCGCGCTTACGTTGCCCGGTATCGCCGGTATCGTGCTCACCATGGGTATGGCCGTGGATGCCAACGTGCTGATCTACGAGCGTATCCGCGAGGAATTGCGTGCGGGCAAGATGATGAAGTCGGCCGTGGATCTCGGTTACAAGGGCGCCCTCTCTGCCATTATCGACTCCAACGTCACCACCTTGATCGTGGCCGTGATCCTGTTGATCTTCGGTTCAGGTCCTGTACAAGGCTTCGCTGCCACATTGGGTCTCGGTATCCTTACCTCATTGTTCACGGCCTTGTTCCTGGCGCGCCTCATCATTACGGGGCGTCTGGATGCGGGCAAGTCCTTCGAGGTATGGAACAACTGGAGCAAGGACATCTTCGTGAACGCCCGTTACGAGTTCATGAACAAACGCAAGATGTTCTATGTCGTGAGCGGTATCGTTATCGCCATAGGCATTGGCTCCATGTTCACCCAAGGCTTCAACTGGGGCGTCGACTTCAGCGGTGGTCGCACCTATGTGGTGAAGTTCAAAGAGGATGTGCGTGTGGATGACGTCCGTACTGCACTGGAGCCCCGTTTCGTGGATGATGCTGGTGTGAAGAGCACCGTGAACGTGAAGACCTACGGTGGTGCCCGTCAGGTGAAGATCACGACGAACTACCTGTTCAACGAGACAGGTACGGCCACGGACGAAAAAGTGGATGGCCGTTTGAACGAAGGTCTGGCCACCTTGAACAACGCCTACGACATCACCGAATCGCGCAAAGTGGACGCGACCATCAGCGATGACATCAAGACCAATGCGATCACTTCACTGACCATCGCACTTGCACTCATCTTCCTGTACATCGCAGTGCGTTTCCGCGACTGGCGCTACGGCATGGCCGGCCTGCTCTCACTGTTGCACGATGCACTGGTGGTGCTGGGTCTGTACTCGCTGCTGTACAAGGTGATGCCCTTCTCCTTGGAGATCGATGAGGCCTTCATTGCCGCCATTCTCACCGTGATCGGTTACTCCATCAACGATACCGTGGTGGTGTTCGACCGCATCCGCGAATACGTTCGCGACCACAAGCGCGATGAGTTCGGTGTGGTGGTCAACAAGGCCATCAACTCCACGCTCGGCCGTACCATGAACACATCGTTGACCACCTTGCTGGTGCTGTTCATCATCTTCCTCTTCGGCGGTGTCGCCATCAAGGGCTTCGTGTTCGCACTGCTCATCGGTATCCTCGTGGGTACCTATTCCTCGGTGTTCGTGGCCGGTTCCATCGTGGTCGACCTGCACAAGAAGGAACCCAAGGCCTAAGCACTAAGCCACGTTCTATTTGGAAAGTCCTGCCACGCGGCAGGACTTTCTACTTTTGGCCCGGCCATGCACATTGTTCTATTGTTCGACATCAGTGGGGGAGAGCTCATGGTCATCCTCTTGTTCGTGCTGATGTTCTTTGGTGCGAAAGGGATCCCGGATATTGCGCGCACCTTGGGCCGGACCATGCGCCAGGTGCGGGATGCAAGCAACGAAGTGCAGCGGGAGATCCAGCGTGGGGCCAATGATGTGCGGCGCACCGTGGAGGAACAGCGGCGGACACTGCAGGACCAATACGAGCAGCAGAGGCCAACAGCCGAGGACGCGCCAACTACCACCTCGGCCGGAAATGAACTCTCCGAGAAGCCATGATGGACATCCTGCTCACTCTGGGTGGTCTTGTCGCCTTGGTGGTCGGTGCCGAGGTGATGATCCGCGGTGCGGTCGACATCGCGTTCCGTGCACGCATCTCGCCGCTGGTCGTTGGCCTGACAGTGGTGTCCATGGGGACTTCCGCGCCTGAACTGCTTGTAAGCCTGATCGCGGCCATGAAGGGCAGTTCCGCCATTGCGGTCGGAAACGTGGTGGGTTCCAACATCGTGAACATCAGTTTCATCCTTGGCGCTTGTGTACTGGTGTTCCCCATTGAGGTGGACCGCGATGCCCGCCGGATCCACTGGCCGGTGATGATGGTGGTCTCCATCCTGTTCTGGGTATTCCTTCGCGACGATCAGTTCTCGCGCATGGAAGGCCTGTTCTTCTTTTTACTGCTGGTCTCCTATGTGGCCTGGATGATCATCGCCTCGCGCCGTGCTTCGGCCAGGTCGGGAACATCCGTGGAGGTGCCCACCAAGTATCCGCTCTGGGGCGCGCTGCTCATGTTGGTGTTCGGTATCCTGGGCCTGGCCAAGGGAGCCGATTGGTTCGTTGAGGGCGCTGTAGGCATCTCCCGCGGAATGGGCGTAAGCGAACAGCTTATTGGCGTTACCGTGGTGGCGGTGGGCACATCGTTGCCCGAACTGGTCACGTCGCTGTTGGCCGCCATGCGCAAACAGGCCGATATCTCGCTGGGCAACCTCATCGGCTCCAACATCTTCAACCTGCTTGGTATCATCGGCATCTCGTCCATGGTGATGCCCATCAATGTGGACCGGTCCGGGTTCGTACTGGATATCATGGCCATGCTGGTCATCTCCCTGGCGCTTTATCCGCTGATGCGCATTGGCGATAAAGTGGGTCGCTGGCAAGGAGCCCTGCTGGTGCTGGCTTATGTGGCCTTTGTGGTGCTGGTACTTCAGCGCGGCTGATCACATCTTCAATTATCTCTGCTCCTGACCTCATGCGTGGTGACATGAATGGGCTTGCTGTGAGCTTCTTGGTGATGTGGTCCGATTTTTCAGGGGGTGTTGGTAAAGAATGATGCGTCATTTTTGGTAACACCCCCTTCGAATAAATACCTTCGCGCCAGAAAAACACACTTTTTCCATGGCTACCCCCCAATTGCGACTGAAGGCCCTTGAGGATGTACTGGACCGCAAGCCCCATTTCGTTGACCCGCCCGGTGCGCGCATCAGCGACTACTTCGGGACCAATGTCTTCAATGAGGACGCCATGCGCATGTCCCTCACCGAGGAGGCCTACTACGCCGTTCGCCAGGCGGTGCAGCATGGCGAGCGCATCGATCGCAAATTGGCCGACCAGGTGGCCAGCGGCATGAAGGAGTGGGCTTCCAGCAAAGGGGCCACGCACTACACCCACTGGTTCCAGCCGCTCACGGGCCTCAGCGCAGAGAAGCACGATGCGTTCTTCGAGCCTGTGGGCAATGGCCGTAGCATCGAGCGTTTCGATGGCAGCATGCTGGTGCAACAGGAACCCGATGCAAGCAGTTTTCCCAGTGGTGGCATCCGCAACACCTTCGAGGCGCGTGGCTACACCGCTTGGGACCCCAGCAGTCCGGCCTTCGTGATCGGTCGTACGCTGTGCATCCCCACCATCTTCATCAGCTACACCGGAGAGGCGCTCGATTACAAGATGCCGCTGCTCCGCTCCATCCGCGCCATTGATGAGGCGGCCACCGCCGTTTGCCAGTACTTCGACAAGGATGTGACCAAGGTGATCGGCACCCTGGGCTGGGAGCAGGAGTATTTCCTGATCGACAAGGCCCTGTACTTCGCCCGTCCGGACATCATGATGAGCGGACGTGCGCTCTTCGGCCATATTCCCGCAAAGGGCCAGCAATTGGAGGACCACTATTTCGGAAGCATCCCCGATCGCGTGCGTGCATTCATGCGCGATTTCGAGACCGAGTCGCTCAAGCTCGGCATTCCCGTGAAGACCCGCCACAACGAGGTGGCCCCCAACCAGTTCGAGTGTGCCCCTGTGTTCGAGGAAATGAACCTCGCCGTAGACCACAACGTGCTGCTCATGGACATCATGGAGAAGACGGCGCACAAGCACGACTTCCGGGTGCTGTTGCATGAGAAGCCCTATGCCGGCGTGAACGGTAGCGGCAAGCACAACAACTGGAGCCTGGCCACCAACACGGGAAAGAACCTGTTGCGTCCCGCCAAAACGCCGAAGGAGAACCTGCAGTTCCTCACCTTCTTCGTGAACACCATCGCGGCCATCCACCAGTATGCCGATGTGCTGCGCGCCAGCATCGCCAGCGCCGGTAATGATCATCGCCTGGGTGCCAACGAAGCCCCCCCGGCCATCATTTCCGCCTTTATTGGCGAGCACTTGAGCAACTTGCTCGATGGTCTGGAGAAGAACATCAAAGGCGCCATGACGCCCGATCGCAAGACCGAACTGAAGCTGGATATCGGCCGCATTCCATCGGTGATGCTGGACAATACCGATCGCAACCGCACCAGTCCGTTCGCCTTCACCGGCAACAAGTTCGAGTTCCGGGCCGTGGGCAGCAGCGCCAACTGTGCCGGTGCCATGACGGTGCTGAACACCATAGTGGCCGCGCAGCTGCGCAGCTTCCGCAAGAGCGTGGATGCCTTGATCGACAAGGGCGTGAAGAAGGACGAGGCCATCCTGCGCGTGATCCGCGACCTGATCGCCAGCAGCAAGTCGGTGCGTTTCGAGGGCAACGGATACGGCGAGGAGTGGGTGAAGGAGGCTGCCCGTCGCGGGCTCAGCAACATCCGCGATACGCCGCGCGCGCTGGACGTTTGGGAGCGCAAGGAGACCAAGGCCCTCTTCGCCGAAATGGGAGTGTTGAGCCCGGTGGAAGTGGAGGCACGTCACGAGATCGAACTGCACAGCTACACGCTGAAGGTGCAGATCGAAAGCCGTGTGGTTGGCGATCTGGCTCAGAACCACATCATTCCCACCGCCATCACTTACCAGAACCGCCTCATCGAGAACGTGCGCGGCCTGCGTGAAGTGCTGGCACCTGAAAAGGCCAAAAAGGCCACTGCGGTGCAGGTAAAACTGATCGAGGAGATCAGTGAGCACATTGCCACCATCGTGACCATGGTCGATGATATGATCGAGGCCCGCAAGCGCGCCAACAACCTGGAAGATGCCCGCGACAAGGCCATTGCCTATTGCGATGAGGTGAAGCCCTTCCTGGAAAAGATCCGTTACCACGCCGACAAGCTCGAACTGTTGGTGGACGATGAACTGTGGCCCCTGCCCAAGATGCGCGAGCTGATGTTCACGCGTTGATAGGTCTTCTGAGCGTCCAAGGGGAAAGGGTCCGAATGGGCCCTTTTTCCGTTCATTCACTGTTGGACTTTCGCCATTGGGGGATCTCCTTATCTTCGCCCGGACCACGTTAGTAACCGGAACAGATCTAGATCCAACGAGATGATCACACGGAAGATCCTGGGAAGCCTGCTTGTAAGCCTGTTGTTCACCACTGCGGCCTTTGCCCAAAGCCGCTTGGCCGAAGAGGCCGACCAGGCATTCAGCAAGGGTTTCTACTTCAATGCCATCGAGCTTTACAAGAAAGCCTACACGGTGGAGAAGAAGGCCAGCACCAAGGCCGAGCTTATCTTCAAAGTGGCCGAGAGCTACCGCGCCCTGGGTGATGTACAGCAGGCGCAGGTGTGGTACGAGAAGGCCAATAAGGCACAGTACGACGATCCCATCTCGTACTTCTACGTGGCCGAAATGCTGAAGCAGCAGGGCAAATACCCTGATGCCATTGCCGCCTATAACAAGTACAAGGAGAAGAAGCCTGCCGATGCGCGCGCTGACGCTGGGATCGCTGCCTGCCAGATGGCACAAAAGTGGAAGGACAGTCCCACCCGCTACTCGGTTGATCCCGAGGTGCTCCTGAACACCCCGAACTACGATTTCACCCCTGCGTTCGCTGACAAAAAGAACGAGTCAGTGGTGTTCACCAGCACCCGCCCTGCAGCAACTGGCGCGAACACCGATGGTATTATTGGTGATGCGTTCAGCGATCTGTTCACCAGCACCCGCGACCGCCAAGGCAAGTGGAGCGAACCCGTGAAACTGGGCCTGGAGGTGAACACCGAAGGCAACGAAGGCGCGCCGATCTTCAACTCGAAGCGCACGCTGATGTTCTTTACCCGTTGCCCTTCCGAAAAGAAGAAGGTCCTCGCCTGCGACATCTGGGTGAGCAAGAAGGTGGGCAACAACTTCAGCGAGCCGGTGATGCTGGCCCTGAAGCCCGCACCTGGCAAGGAGGATACCATTACTGTAGGTCATCCGGCCCTAACCCCCAACGAGGACGCACTGGTGTTCGCCACCAACTGGCGGGGTGCCGGTCATAAGGGTGGCAAGGACCTGTATGTCGTGAAGATCGACAAGGACGGTAAGCCTGTTGGTCAACCGGTGAACCTCGGTGCCGATGTGAACACGTCCAAGGACGAGCTCTTCCCCTTCGTGCGCTTCGATGGTAGCCTCTACTTCGCTTCCAACGGCCACGCTGGCATGGGCGGCATGGACATGTTCCGCGCTGAGAAGACCGGCGACAACACTTGGGGCCAGGTGGAGAACCTGAAGGCCCCGCTGAACAGTGCTTCCGATGATTTCGCCATCGTGTTCGATGGTGAGAACGACAAGGGTTTCTTCACCAGTAACCGTCCCGGTGGCAAAGGCCAGGATGATATCTGGCGCTTCTACATGCCCGACATGGTGTTCGCCCTGCAGGGTACCACGTACGACAAGAAGACCAACACCCCGCTGGCCGGCGTGAAGATCAGCGTGGTGGGTACCAACGGTAGCAACTTCAGTGCGATCACCGATGAGAACGGCGGCTTCAGCTTCGTTGAGAACGGTAAGGACCGCTACATCAAGGAAGGGGTGAGCTACAGCATCATCGCCGAGAAGGAAGGCTATCTCGTAGTGAAGGACCAGATCACCACCGTGGGCCTCACCGAGAGCACCACCTTCGTGAAAGAGTATTTCCTTGAGCCTACTGGAGGGCCCATTGCATTGCCACAGATCCTCTATGATGTCGACCAGTTCTTCCTTCGCCCGGAAGCCAAGGACAGCTTGGAGACCCTTTACCAGACCCTCGTAGACAACCCGAACATCGTGATCGAGCTCCGCTCGCATACCGATGCCCGTCCGACCCGCCGCTACAAAGGCGGTAACAAGGAGCTTTCGCAGAATCGTGCCCAGAGCTGCGTGAACTACCTGGTCGAGAAGGGTATTGATCCTGCACGCATGGTGCCAGTGGGCATGGGTCCTGATGAGCCGGTGGTGACAATGGAGCAGATCAAGAAAATGGCGACGAAGGAGGAGCAAGAGGCAGCGCACCAGAGGAACCGCCGCACCGACTTCAAAGTGCTGAGAACGGATTATGTGCCCGGTGGAGCCGCTCCACAGGCACCGAAGAATTAGCCATAACCCCTATGGAACGAGCATTCACCGCTGCAGGTGGATGCTCGTTCTTCTTTTTCGCCCCATGAGCTCCGATCGTTACGCCCAGCGTGGTGTCTCCTCCGGCAAGGAGGATGTGCACAAGGCCATCGCGGCCTTGGACAAAGGCCTTTTCCCCAAGGCCTTCTGCAAGGTGGTGGCCGATGACCTTACCGGCAGTGCGGACCATTGCATTGTGATGCACGCCGATGGCGCAGGCACCAAGAGCTCGTTGGCCTACGCATACTGGAAAGAGACCGGTGACCTGAGCGTGTGGCATGGCATTGCGCAGGACGCCATCGTGATGAACCTGGACGACCTGCTCTGTGTGGGCGCCACGGACAACATTCTCCTGAGCAGTACCATCGGTCGCAACAAGCGTCTCGTGCCCGGCGAAGTGGTAAGCGCCTTGATCGAGGGCACTGAGCTTTTCCTGGAGCGTATGCGTGCGTTGGGCATCGGCATCCGCAGCACCGGAGGCGAGACCGCTGATGTGGGCGACCTGGTGCGCACCGTGATCGTGGACAGCACGGTGACCTGCCGCATGAAGCGTAGTGAGGTCATCGATAATGCGCGTATCAAGGGCGGCGATGTGATCGTGGCCTTGGCCAGTTATGGGCAGGCCACCTATGAGAATGCCTACAATGCGGGCATGGGCAGCAATGGCCTCACCAGCGCACGCCACGACGTTTTCGCCAAGGAACTGGCCACCAAGTACCCCGAGACCTACGATCCGGGCACGCCCGCCGATCTGGTCTACAGCGGACAAGCGGGCCTCACTGAACCGTTGGTAGGTACTCCGCTTGACCATGGCAAGGCCGTGCTCTCGCCCACCCGTACCTACGCACCTGTGGTCAAGCGAGTGCTTGAGGCCATGCGGCCGGACATCCACGGTATGGTGCATTGCAGTGGTGGAGCTCAGACCAAGGTGCTGCACTTCGTCGAGGGCCTGCGCATCATCAAGGACGACATGCTGCCTGTTCCCCCGCTCTTTGAAGCCATTCAGCGTATGAGCGGCACCGACTGGAAAGAGATGTACAAGGTGTTCAACATGGGCCATCGGTTGGAGTTCTATGTGCCACCCGCTCGCGCCGCAGAGATCATCGCCATTTCCACCGCCTTCGGTATCGAGGCCAAAGTGATCGGCAGGGTTGAGGACGCTCCGGTCAAGGAAGTGATGCTCACCGGTCCGCACGGCACCTTTACCTATCACTGACCATTTCCTCTGCGTTCTCCGCGCCTCCGCGAGAGACTCTCCTTCCCATGTCAGACCTCCTTTCCAAGCTTTCCGCACTCCACGACCGCCGCACCGAGATCGGCAAGCAGCTCGCGGACCCTTCGGTGATCGCGGACCAGAAACGGTTCGTTGAGCTGAACCGCTCGTACCGCGACCTGGAGCCCATCGAGCAGGTCTTCTTCCGCTTCAAGCGCTTGCACGACGATCTGGCTGGTGCCGACGAGATCCTGCGTTCCGAGCGCGACCCGGAAATGCTGGAGATGGCGCGTGCGGAGAAGGAAGCAAGCCGCGGCTCCATTGAGGCAATGGAAGAGGAGGTGCGCCTGATGCTGGTGCCCAAGGACCCCAACGATGCGCGCAATTGTACGGTGGAGGTGCGCGCGGGTACCGGTGGCGATGAGGCGAGCCTTTTCGCTGGCGACCTCTACCGCATGTACACCCGCTACTGTGAAGACCGCGGGTGGAATGTGGAAGTGGCCGATGTGAGCGAGGGCTCCGTGGGTGGCTACAAGGAAGTGGTTTTTAACGTGATCGGCGAAGGGGCCTATGGCGTTTTGAAGTTCGAGGCGGGAGTACATCGTGTGCAGCGCGTGCCGGCCACCGAGGCCAGTGGGCGCATTCACACCAGTGCCGCCACCGTGAACGTGCTGCCTGAGGCCGAAGAGACCGATGTGGAGTTGAAAGAAAGCGACGTAAAGATGGAGACCGCGCGCAGCGGTGGGGCAGGAGGGCAGAACGTGAACAAGGTGGAGACCAAGGTGCGCCTCACGCACATCCCCACGGGGCTGGTAGTGATGTGCCAGACCGAACGCAGCCAGTTGGGCAACCGCATGAAGGCCATGCAGATGCTGCGCACCAAGCTGTATGAGGATAAGGTGCGCGAGCAGGAGGCCGCCGTGGCCGCCCAGCGGAAGAGCCAGGTGAGCAGCGGCGACCGCAGCGCCAAGATCCGCACCTACAATTACCCGCAAAGCCGCGTTACCGATCACCGGATCGAGTTCACCGTGCACAACTTGCCGCAGGTCCTGAACGGCGATCTACAGGAGATGATCGACGCCCTGCAGCTTGCCGAGCGCACCGAGAAACTGAAGGCCGAGGCAGGTATCTGATCAACTGGGAGAAGCCGCGAACTCCACCTTGTTCAGTGGAATTCATTGCCGACCCGGTCCGGTCGTTGCGCCGATCGTCTGACCTTTGCGGTCCATGACACGCACCGAACTGGTCGCCACCATCCGTCGCAAAAAGAGCCTGCTTTGTGTGGGCCTCGATACCGAGGAACACTTGGTCCCTGAGCATTTCAAGGGGGAAAGTCACCCGGTCCGCGCCTTCAACGAGGCCATTGTTGAGGTCACCCATGATCTTGCCGTGGCCTACAAGCTGAACCTTGCGTTCTACGAGGCCCTTGGTGATCAGGGGTGGCTGGACCTTGAGGCCACCATCGCCTTCATTCGCAGCAAGGGCGATTGTTTCATCATCGCTGATGCCAAGCGCGGCGATATCGGCAACACCGCGCGCAAATACGCCGAGGCCTTCTTCGACCGGTTGGATGTGGATGCGGTGACGCTCGCACCTTACATGGGTCGTGATAGCATCAGTCCCTTCATGGGGCGCCCCGGCAAGTGGGGCATAGTGCTGGGCGTTACCAGTAATGCAGGCGCCGAGGATCTGCAGTTCCTCCGGGTCGATGGCGGGAAGCGGTTGTTCGAAGTTGTGATGGAGCGATGCTCCGAATGGGGCACGCCTGATGAATTGATGTTCGTGGTCGGGGCCACACGGCCAGAGACCCTGGTTGAGGCGCGCAGGGCAGCTCCCGATCATTTTTTCCTTGTACCCGGTGTAGGGGCCCAAGGCGGCGACCTCAACGCGGTACTCGATGCCGGCTGGACCGCAGATGGTGGCCTGCTGATCAATAGCAGCAGGGGGATCCTCTATGCCGGTAAAGGAGAATCGGCCATACCTGCCGCTCGCACTGCGGCAATGGAACTGCAACAGGCCATGGCCGAACGTTTTTAGGGAAGTTGGTACAAGCTCGGACTTGTTGATATATTATGCGTCGCACGAATGACGAAATAATCGTCAGTATGCGCCGCCATGATGAACACCGCTCTCGCCTCCAGCCCGGCCCAGCGTACCGCCTACCCCGAACTGCGTATTGTCCGTGATCGAACGGTTCTTCGTCGATCGGTGGACCAGTTGCTGGAGCCCGGCTTCCCGTATGGGGAGGAGCTTTTGCAGTACATATGGGAACAGCGTCTCTTCGACCACCATGCTTTACGCACCACCACAGGGGGCGAGGTGGAAGTGTTGCGGCCGGGGCGTATCCAACAGAACAGTGGTCCCGACCTATCTGGTGCGGAGGTGCGCATAGGAGGGCAGCTCTGGGCCGGTACCGTGGAGGTGCACTTGCGCAGTAGCGAATGGAACGCGCACGGTCATCAGTACGATCCGGCCTATGAGAACGTGGTGTTGCATGTGGTTTATGAGCACGATGTAGAGGTACGCACGTTGCAAGGCAGGGTGTTGCCCACCATCGAACTGATGTCGCGCGTGAGCACCGACAGCATCGCCATGCACCATGCGTTGATGCGTGGAAAGGGCTTTGTGCCCTGTGCCAACCAATTGGGCCGCATTGATCATAGCCTCACGGGCACTTGGCTGGAGCGCGTGCTGATCGAACGCTCGGAGCGGAAGGCATTGGAGGTGGAGCAATTGTATGTCCAGTTGGATGGTGATCCTTCGGCAACCTTGTTCCACATGCTGTGCAGGGCCTTTGGTCTGAAGGTGAACGCCGAGCCTTTTGGCATGTTGGCCAATGCGCTTCCGTTGCGGATCCTTCAGCGTTACCGCGATGATGCCCTGCGCATGGAGTCACTGCTCTTCGGCCAGGCGGGCCTGCTCCAGGTGGATTTCGTGGACGAGCATCCCCGGGCGCTACAGGCGGAACACGCACACCTGGTGCGCCTGCACGATCTGCGCCCCGCACCCGTGGCCGCATGGAAGTTCGGTCGCATGCGTCCGGTCAACTTTCCTACCGTGCGCATTGCCCAGCTGGCCCGCCTGCTCATGCGGTTGGATGGCTCTTTCGCCGACCTGTTGCAGGCAGAGGATGTCTGTTCGCTGCATCAATTGCTCGATGTGGAGGCTGGTCCGTACTGGAGCACCCATTTCATGTTCGACCGCGAAAGCGCTCCATGTCCCAAGCGGCTGGGCAGGGCAGGGGGCGATCACCTCATCATCAATGCTTTGGTGCCCACTCTATTTGCATTAGGCCGGTTGCAAGGCCGCGAAGAGCTTGTCGAACGGGCCATTTCGTTGCTGGAGCAATTGCCTGCGGAACACAACCGCGTACTTGATGGCTGGGCCGAATTGGGTCTGCGGGCCGATTCCGCAGCACGGGGCCAGGCCCTCATCGAACTGCGCAACTCGTACTGTTCGGCAAAGCGCTGCTTATCTTGCGGCATTGGCAACCAATTGCTCAAAAGGACCGTCTGACCATCAGCCGCAACAGGAACGACCATGATCGCCAGTATCAAGACCTATTTTGAGCAGCAGGCTTTCGGCGTTTGCGAATGGTGGGCCCAGAAGCTGAATGTGAAGACCGAGGAGGTCCGCCTCAGCTTCATCTACCTAAGTTTCATCACGGCAGGTGTACACTTGGTGGCCTATCTCGTAATGGCGTTCGTACTCAAGCACAAGGAGCGCATCAAGCAGCCCTTCCGCAGGCGCCGTACCGTTTGGGACCTGTAAGGCCCGAACGAGACTGACGTTGGTCGCCTTTCAGTAACCAAGGCACTTCTACCTTTCCCACACAACCCTCGGGAAGGATCCATGCGTGACACGCTCCGAAAGCTTATTGTAGGCAAGGGACAACGGGATGGTGATCGGCATTCCACCATTGCACGGCGCATGGAGAACCTGCACGCCATTTGGAACAATACCTACGATGAGGACGCCGGTCTGGAAAAGCTCGTTCGACTATCGTTGGCGGTAAGCCAGTTCCTTTTTCCGGGCATGTACATCAAACACCTGTTCTGGCGAAAGGGGCCGCTATACCAGGATTTCGCCATTGAGGCCTTCGTGGTGCTGAAGACCTTGTTCCCGTTGTTCGTGATGTACTTCGGATGGTGGCAGAACGGGTTCGTGGTGTTCCTGGTGATGTGACTCATGGCCGAGACCATTGTCTACATCCCCACGCTCATCTTTGCTTCGGACAGTTTCCCTTCGCCAAGATCATACAGGCGCTCCAAGCTGCTCATCTTCCTCAACTATTTGGAGGTGGTCTTCAGCTTTGCGGTCATCCACATGGCCGGCAATTACTTGAATCAACCGTTGTCCCACTGGACGGATGCCATCTATGTGAGTTTCATGGTCACCAGCACCATCGGTTTCGGCGAGTACTATCCGATATCGGGCCTTGGTAAGCTGGTGGTCTCTCTGCAGTCCCTGTTCTACCTCAGCTACATCGCCCTGTTCATCAGCTTTTTCAACCTGGGTGGGAATAAGGGCTATTTCAACGAGCTGGGCCGAAAGTGACAAAGGTGTCGGACCCTGCGCTTTCTTCGCATTCCCATGAAGATACTCATCACAGGTAGCAACGGCCTGCTGGGCCAGAAGTTGGTGGCCGCTTTACGGAACAATGCATCTGTGGAGTTGGTCGCCACTTCACGTGGTGCCGATCGCAGCCCCGAGCCCTTAGCCGAGCGCTACATGGCCATGGACATCACC
Source organism: Flavobacteriales bacterium (assembly GCA_016788295.1). GTDB lineage: Bacteria > Bacteroidota > Bacteroidia > Flavobacteriales_F > PHOS-HE28 > PHOS-HE28. Next base: position 6,383 of record JAEUSY010000013.1, on the reverse strand, counting down.
AACAAGACCGAGGTGGATGCAGTGTTCGACAAGGTGAGGCCAGATGTGGTGATCCACACAGCGGCAATGACCAACGTGGATGCCTGCGAACAGGACCCCGAGGCCTGTCGCCTACAGAACGTTGTCGCCACCGAATACTTGGTGAACGCCGCCGAACGGCACAACAGCCATTTCATTCACCTCAGCACCGATTTCATTTTCGATGGAACTGCAGGTCCCTACAAGGAAGAGGATGTGCCTGCCCCGCTCAGTATCTACGGCCAGAGCAAGCTCGATGCAGAGCATGTCGTGATGAACAGCGGGCTCGCGAAATGGGCCATTGCACGAACCATCATCGTGTACGGTGTGGCACCGGGTCTTAGCCGCAGCAACGTGGTGCTCTGGGCCAAGAGCGCATTGGAGAATGGCCAGCCGATCAAGGTGGTGGATGATCAATGGCGTATGCCCACCCTGGCCGAGGACCTGGCCGATGGTTGTATCCGTATTGCTGAGCGTGGCGCTTGTGGCATTTTCAATTTGTCCGGTCCGGATGGCATGAGCATCCTGGAGCTTGTTCAGCGTGTTGGCGCGTTCTTCCATTTGGACACATCCGTGGTCACCCCGGTGAAGAGCGATACACTGGGCCAGCCAGCAAAACGTCCGCCACACACCGGCTTCGTGCTGGACAAAGCCCGTCGCGAATTGGGCTACGCGCCCCATGGTTTCGAGCAGGGGCTTGCGGTGCTGGCCAAGCAACTGACTACGTAGCACAGATCGCTAACGTATTCACTTGGGGACGGTCGCTATTCGGATTCGCATCGTGCGCATTGGCCATTCGTGGAAGCTTCTATCTTGGCCTGCCTGAACCAGAACGGATGAGCGTAGCGCAAAAAGAATCGTGGGGCACTCGTGTTGGCCTTATTCTGGCCATGGCCGGAAATGCCGTGGGCCTCGGCAATTTCCTGCGGTTCCCGGTGCAGGCCGTGAACAACGGCGGTGGCGCGTTCATCATTCCCTACCTCGTCTGTTTCCTGCTCATGGGCATTCCACTGTTGTGGATCGAATGGAGCATGGGACGGTTCGGTGGGCGGAATGGGAACCACAGCACGCCGTTCATCCTCGATACGATGACCAAGCGTGCCTTCTGGAAGTACTTCGGCGTGTTCGGCATCTTTACCAACATTGCCGTAGCGGCCTATTACTGCTACATAGAGAGTTGGACCATGAGCTACGTGTGGCACAGCATTGCCGGCACCTTCGATGGATTGTCGCAGACACAGGTAGCCAAGTTCTTCACGGATTATGTGGACGTATCGGTGAGCCACACCGGTATCCCGCATGAGGCCATTGTGTTCTACATCCTCTGCCTCCTGCTCAATACCTGGATCCTCTCCCGGGGACTTGCCGGTGTAGAGCGCGCGGCCAAGATCGGTATGCCCTTGTTGATCCTCTTCGGCGTGTTCCTCGCGTTGCGTGGCATCACGTTGGGCACCAGTGGAGCAAGTGCTGAGGTGCCGGGTGCAAGCGCTTGGGATGGACTCAATTTCCTGTGGACACCGCAGTTCAGCAGCCTGAGCGACCCAAAGGTGTGGCTTGCTGCGGCCGGACAGATCTTCTTCACGCTCAGCGTGGGCATGGGGACCATTCACTGTTACGCGGCCTACGTGCGCAGCAAGGACGATATCGCCCTGAACGCTGTGAGCGCGGGCTTCATGAACGAGTTCGTTGAAGTGGTGCTCGGAAGCCTGATCGTGATACCCATTGCGGCCGGTTATCTGGGCCTCGATTGGGTGAAGGCCAATGCTGGTTTCGGCATGGCATTCCAGACCATGCCCTTCCTCTTCGAGAAGTGGGGGCCCTTCCTCAGCGCGGCAGCGGGTGTCATGTGGTTCGGCCTCCTCTTCTTCGCGGGCATCACCAGCAGCCTGGCCATGGGCACACCATGGATGGGCTTCATGCGCGATGAGTTCGGTTGGGGCCGTAACAAGGGCGCATGGAGCTTCGGCCTCATCGTGCTGTTGCTCGGCCTGCCCACAGTGATCTTCTTCCAACAAGGGGTCTTCGACGAGTACGATTACTGGGCCGGTACCGTGGCACTGGTGGTGTTCGCACTGGCGGAGACCATTTTGTTCTCCTGGGTCTTTGGTATTGATAAAGGCTGGAAGGAGTTGCTGTCGGGCTCCGATCTGAAGGTGCCCACCATCTACAAGTTCATCATCAAGTACATCACCCCCTTGCTGCTGTTGCTGGTCTTCATGGGCGCATTGTTCACCCCGGTCGGTAACGACTGGTCCGGTGCATTGCAGGGGGTGTTCAACGGGCAAGGCTGGACCTTGGACAACAGTTCGATCATCAAGACGATCACGAATTCCGGCCTGCATGAGCAACTGGCGGCCGCCACCACACCTGCCGATGTGGAGCGCCTTACGGACCGTTTGTTCTACACCAACATGGCGCGCATGCTGTTGCTGCTCACCTTCGTTGGTCTTTCGCTCTTGGTCTACCTCGCCGGTCTACGCCGGTTGCGTTCCACCTCCAAACGTGTTGCCGCATGAACAACGCCGCATTGACCCTCATGGTGATCACGCAGGTGACCGTGATCTGCATTACCGGTTATTTCTTCTACCGGGTGCTCACCACACCGCCCAGGCCCGAGCCCGACAGCTACAGCGAGAACGACTAAAGGCCGCATTCTCCTCGAACCGCTCTCAATCCGGTAGCGATGAAGAAGGACCGGTCGCCCTTCGTGCAGCAATTGAAGGCCTTGTTCCACCTGCACAAGGGGGAGCGGAGCGGGGCGATACAGCTGATGGGTGCGCTGGTCGCCATCCTTTTCATCAGGGTGGCCTATGTTCAGTGGTTCCAGTTCCACCTTACTGAAATCGATCCGAAGTATGTGGAGGAAATGCGTGAATGGGTGGCCCGGTCCGATGAGCACGGGCAACCCTCAATTGCATCTGTCGACAGCCTTTTTCCCTTCGACCCGAACACCATTGAACGCCGGGAATGGCTGGCACTTGGCCTTACGGATCGCCAAGTGGATGGAGTGGAGCGCTACCTGGCAAAGGGAGGTCGGTTCCGCGTGAAGAAGGATGTGGCCAAGCTCTACGCGGTAACGCCTGAGCGCTATGCCATGTGGGAAGCGTACATCCTGTTGCCCGACAGCCTGCCCAAGCGCCAACGCGAACATCGGGAACAAGCCCCGCAGCGCACATGGCCGGCAAGCACATCCTACCCCAAGCAGGACCAGGAACGCTATGAACGGAAGGAGTTCCGAAAATTGGAGGTGAACACATCCGACACCACTGCACTGATCGCCTTACCGGGCATCGGTCCAGCCTTTGCTCGCGGCATCGTGAAGTATCGTGATCGCTTGGGCGGGTATCGCTCCATGGAGCAGTTGGCCGAGGTGTACGTGTTGCGCGATAAGCCTGATGCTTTGGCCCGACTGAACGAGCTATTGGTGCTGGACACCCTTATGGTGGTGCGTATTCCCATCAATACCTGCGAAGTGGAACAGTTGGCCGCGCATCCGTACGCTGGGTGGAAGGTGGCCAAGGCCCTGATGGCCTATCGCGCGCAGCATGGCCCCTTCCGGACCGTGGCGGACATTCGGGGTTGCGCCCTGATCGATGAGGCGGTCTTCCGTAAACTTGCGCCCTATCTCAGGGTGGAGTGACGGAACTGGAACAACGCTTGTCGACCGCTATACGGGCGGTACCCGATTTCCCCAAGCCGGGCATTCTGTTCCGTGATATTACCCCCGTGCTGGAAGACCCCGCGCTCGGTAAGAGCATCACCGAAGGCTTCCGCGAGCGCCTGGTAGGGATCCGGATCGATGCCATTGCCGGTATCGAAAGCCGCGGTTTCCTCTTCGGCATGCCACTGGCGCTGGCTTTGGGCGTGCCCTTCCTTACCGTGCGCAAGAAGGGGAAGCTGCCCTGGCGCACCGTGAGCTACAAGTACGATCTGGAGTACGGCAGTGCCGAGGTGGAAATGCACGTGGACAGCGTGCGCCCCGGTATGCGTGTGCTGGTGCACGATGATCTGCTGGCCACGGGAGGCACCGCTGTGGCCGCGGCCGAGCTCGTGCGCATGCAAGGCGGCACGGTCGCCGGTTTCTCTTTCCTGATCGAGCTTTCCTTCCTGGAAGGCCTCAAGCGTCTTGAACAATACAATGCCAAGGTTGTCACCTTGTTGAAGTACTGAACCCATGGAATTCTCTTCGACCGAAAGCCAGCTGATGATCGCACAGGCCGTGCGCGACCTGTGTGAGCGTGAACTGCGTCCGCATGTAATGGATTGGGACGAGGCCCAGCACCTTCCCGTGGATCTCCTGAAACAGCATTTCGGTCCTGCGGGCATGTTGGGCGTGCTGGTGCCCGAGGAATTCGGTGGCGCCGGCCTCAGCTACTTCGAGTACATCACCACCATTGTTGAAGTGGCCAAGGTGTGCAGCAGCGTGGGCCTGAGCGTGGCCGCGCACAACAGCCTGTGCACGGGGCACATCCTGCAGTTCGGCAGCACGGAACAAAAGCGCAAGTGGTTGCCGAAACTGGCCACCGGCGAATGGCTTGGTGCGTGGGCACTTACGGAGCCGAACACCGGCAGCGATGCCATGCGCATGAAGTGTACCGCCCGCAAGGAGGGCAATGAATGGGTGCTCAACGGTACCAAGTGCTGGATCACCCACGGCAAGAGCAGCGATGTGCTGGTGGCCATTGTGCGCACCGGCGAACTGCTGGACAGCAAGGGAATGACCGCCTTTGTGATCGAACGGGGCACACCCGGATTGAAGGCGGGCAAGAAGGAGAACAAGCTCGGCATGCGCGCCAGCGAGACCGCTGAGGTGATCTTCGAGGATTGCCGCGTGCCCGAGGAGAATATCTTGGGCCAGGTGGGCCAGGGCTTCCAGCAGGCCATGAAGGTGCTGGACGGAGGTCGCATCAGCATCGCCGCGCTGAGCCTGGGCATTGCCAAGGGCGCCTATGAGGCCAGTGTGAAGTACGCCAAGGAGCGCGAACAGTTCGGCCAGCCCATCGCCAACTTCCAGGCCATTGCCTTCAAGCTCGCCGACATGGCCACCCGCATCGAGGCCGCCGAGCTGCTCACGCTGCAGGCCGCCGATCTGAAGAACCGCCACAAGCCCATGACCACCGAGAGCGCCATGGCTAAATACTTCGCCAGCGAAGTGGCCGTGTGGGCCAGCAACGAGGCCGTGCAGATCTTCGGTGGCTACGGCTACACCAAGGATTTCCCCGTGGAGAAGTTCTACCGCGATAGCAAGCTCTGCACCATCGGCGAGGGCACCAGCGAGATCCAGAAGCTGGTGATCAGCAGGAATGTGCTGAGGGGGTAGGAGCCTCCGCAGCGTGCTTTGGTACTCACGCGTCCAATATCCTGTATGGGCCGATCCGGGTCGGGCCAAGTCGGAGGTTGACCGTCTGAAATACGCACCTATTCAGTGCTTTCGCCATTCGGCGCAGGGCAGGGACCGTCCATGCTATTCGTCGTCTTGGTTTAGTGGACGTCCGATGCGTGCATTGCCGCCCTGCTTGGAATTACCCCAGAGGCGGATTAGTTTCACCTACCGGGACCAACCTTACAAAGCCTATCGCATGCACATCAATAAGCAACTCATCGCGTGGGCTTTTTGTGTGGCCTGCGTCCATTCGGCGAGCGCCCAAACGCCGCCGATGGTCACCAAACATCTGTACGACTTCGCCACTCCGGGTGGTGGTGGTTACCCGGACGATGAGATCAACGACCACCAGGCCTTCGTTGATGCTGCGGCGTACTTCCAAGCACGGAACGGCTATGGTACGTTGATCTTGGAAGATGGGGAATACATCATGGGGGTACAGCAATTCCGGAATGTAAATGATCCGCCGCCCGGCCTTGGTTGGAACACATATGGCTATCCTTCAGGGGTTACACCTCAGTGCAAGGCGCTGGTGGCTTGGCAAGACGGCTTCATGCTCGATAGCTGCTTCAACTTCACGATACAAGGTGGCGCGAATACGCGGGTGCGCTACCGGGATTGCTTGTACTACGGCACCTTCGTTCGCGATGAGCAGACAGGAGTCGTTTCGAGCGCAGTTGCGGCACAGGACACGACCTTGTGGGTGCAGACGATTTCCGACGAGGACACGATCATTGCGCCGGTCACGCTCTCGAACTGTATCACCTGCGATGAGCAATGGCACTTACCAGCGTTTCTTGATCTCAATTTGCGTCACGCCGCAGTAGGCACCATGTTCACCTTCCGGCATTGCGATTCCATTGCAGTTCGGAATGTGGAGCTGAATGGCAATATTGATCAAGCAAATCTTGGGGGTAAGATCGATGCGGACGGCATGCAGACGGCGCACGATGGCATCATCATTTGGGAGTCAAGCCGTTGC
>JAEUSY010000001.1 GCA_016788295.1 Flavobacteriales bacterium | reverse complement strand
TGGCCGGCCGGATCCGACTCGCTCATCCCAGCAACTCCTCCCGGAACGTTGCCCGCAACGGCAGAACGAACACCTCCTTCACCGGGACGCGCAGCGTGCGCTCCCGGTCCTGTCGACTGCGTCCGGTGGTCGTTCCCAAGGCCTGCCAGTTGGCCGCCCGGTAACACGTGCCCCGGAAGCGATTGCTTTCCACAAAGGTCTCCAGAAGCACCACCGGATGCCCGTACTTGCGCTCCCAATCCCCGCCAATCCGCCGCGCCACCGCTCCCAGCACATGACTGGCCAGGTGAGGAACCTGCACCCAGGGCAGGATCAGGAATCGACTATGATTGGCGATCTTCCCCAACCCCGTTTCACGTTTTCGGGTCCCCCAACCAATCCACCGATCTCGCGCCGCGCACTTCCACGCCGCGGCGCCAAATACCATCCCCGCCAGAAGCCGGCCCGCTCCGTCGCGCACGGTGTACTGGAGGTTCTCGCCCACCGGGGCGCGATAGCCCAGGTAGTGGAAGCTCGCCAAGGCCGAACGCACCTCCTCCCGATCCGTCGGCCGCTGGCTGACTTCCTCGACCGCCAGAGATCCCAGGGCCCGCAGGCTTCCGGCGATGGGCGTCGAGTCCCAGGCGCGCGGCGGTGGCGCCACCAGGCGGTGCCGGTTGGGAGACGGACCCCGGGGTGGGGGGAGCTGGATCCAGCCCCGCTCGTGCAACTTCGACAGAAGCGCGCGCGCCGCCATGTCTTTCCACACCCCGCGTTCGGTGCGCCAATCCCACAAGGCGCACAACTCCCGCGACAGCCGGTACCGGCTCCATTGAGGGTGGGCGTTGACCAGATCGTGGACCGCCCGCACATCGGCCGGTTCGATCCGTCGTCCTTGAAGAACGCAGGCTTCGCTCACCGGGCCAAGGGTGGCCGAGGGTGCGGTCCAGAGTCCAGCCAGAAAAAGATCCCCCTCATCGCCGATACCATCCCACCTTCTCCCGCACCTCCAAGCCCGAGATCAACGCGCTCAACTGCTCCGCTCGCAAGCTCACCGAAGCGCCGTCGGCGGTGGGCCAATCGAACGAATTTCGTTCCAGCCGCTTGGTCGCCAACCACAACCCGCTACCGTCCCACCACAACAGGCGCAGCCGGTTCTTCCGCCGGTTGGTGAAAACGAAGAGGCCGCCCTCCAGGACCTGGCGATCCAGCACCGTCTGCACGTAGGCCGACAGACCGTCGAAGCCCCGTCGCAAATCCACGGGCGCCACCGCCACGAAGATCCGGGTGGTCGCGCTCAGCGCGAGCATGGCCGGCGCAACTGGTCCAGCAACGCGCCGGCCCAGACCGGATCGGCTCCACGTCCCAACCGCAGGCTGGTGCCGTCGGGCAACGAAATCTCGGCCGCCCACTCACGCTCGGATCTGGGGGGACGATAAGTTCCCGGAACACCGGTGCCGAACCCCCGGGTTCCACCGCTGTTCGACGCTGGGCGCGTGCCTGGCCACCGTAGATCCAGTAGTGCAGTTGCGAGTACCGAAGTCCGTGCCGTTCGGCGAAGCGCTTCAACCCCACGCCGCCTTCGCGATACCGCCTTACCCAGCGTGCGCGCTCCTCCCGCAGCACGGCAGAACCTGATCCATCCCGTTCCTGTATCACCCAACCATCCTGACACTCTCCGTCGGCCGCCGAACAGATGTGCTCCGCTTACCGCTTACCAAAGGATAAAGCAGAATCCCGAGACCACCTAGCGGGCGGATCCATCACCATCCAACACCACCCGAAACCCGGTGCTGACGTTACAAAACTCGGGATCCCAGTACTTGCGAGCGGAAGAGAGCAGGTTGCCCGGATGACCGTCGCCCCACGAACCGCCCCGCTCCACGCGGCCCCATTGCTCGGCGTCGTACCAGTCCTCGCACCATTCCGCGACGTTCCCGGCCAGGTCGTACAAACCGTTCCTCATCGCTGGATAGGAACCAACGGGGGAAGTCGTGACGTACCCATCCCGATAGTTTGCAATCCAATCCAACCCCACGCGAAATATCCCCCCCCCACGCGTCGACTCGTCGGCAAAATTGCCGGTGTCGTCTCCGGGGGGGAAACTCGTGCCCCACGGATACACGTCAGGTAGCTTTGCGTTTCGATCCTTGGCCGTCGCCCCGGATTCGTTCGTCAATCCCACCGCCCAACTCCACTCCAAGTCCGTCGGCAGACGGTACCGTTGTCCGGATTTCAGACGACCTTCCCTACGCTCCTTTGTCGTCAACCACTCGCAGAACTTCTGAGCGTCGCCCCAGGTTACATTCACCACCGGATGATCCGGTCCGGGTGTCACTTTCACCCCTTGGTATTCCGGATCTTTCCACGTTCCGTCCACACCGGGGTTTGCCTTCGCATACGCCTCATAGTCCCTCACCCGTGTCTCCCATACGCAGAACCAGACTTTGATGCCTGCGATGGGAACCAAGACCATCCCAAGGCTGTTAGTAAGACTCGAATCTGGTCCATGCGGTTGAGGACCAGGCTTCCGGAGGAGGAGGATTCCTAGGACGACCAAGGCAACCACGCCGATGGTGGCCCTGATGAGGGTCGGAGTGTTGAACCTGGGGGCTGTATGGGGTCCAAAGACGACCTCGGCGGTCGACGAAACGCGGTTGGTCCCAGGATCAGGAATTGGAGCGGGCGTGGCCGGCTTGGGTGGCGACGCGATGCGGCGAGCCTCTTTGCTGACTTCTTTGGCGACCTGGGCCAGGAGGATGTCTTGCTGGGCGAGTTCCCGACCCAGGAGCGGTGCCTCCGGCGTTCCCAGACATTGAAATTCGGTGAGGTAGCGTCGCTTAGTTGTGCCGTGGGAATCCGTGAACGGGAATCCGATCTGGTCCGGTTCACACTGGTTGAGAATGACTGGAACGACTTTCACTTCACCTCGTTCGACCCTCGACAGGATGAGGGGCATCTCACGATGGCGAACATACTCCGAACCCAGCAACGCGTCGGAGACCAGAACAACGACGATGCTGGCCTGTTGAAGTTGGTTCTGGATTTCCGCATCCCAAGCGTCGCCTGGGGGGATTTGGAGGTCAGAAAATACCGCGAATTGGTTTTCCAATTCGTAAGGTTTGAGCCGCTGCCGCAGACGCTTCAACCACGGTCCACCCCTCAGTTTATCCTCCTCGTTGTTGTCTTCCCGCGCGTAGCAAAGGAAGACCTTGGGGATGGGAAGGGGGGCGGACATAACCGAACCTCAGCACGCTATGGGAAAGTTACGAAACCAGTCGAGAGTGAAGGCAGTTGAGATTCAGTGATGCACCGTTCGGGGTCGGAATCGGAATCGGAATCGAGAAGCTGACTTGGTCTCCGACTTGGCCGGATTCCCTCAGTCACAGTTTCCTCGGACATCGAACCCATGGATGGTCGTTCGATCCCGATACCGATGGCGACCCCGACCAGGGAGGTGAGGGACGGACCCCAACTCGGAGCCGCTCCCGATTTCCAAATTCGGCGGACCCTTCGCTTGCGGGCATCGGAGCCCTTGCGGTATGTGTCGCGGGTGCGCGGCGGATGCAGAATCGGCACGTCGCCGTGAATGGGCCCATAGCTCAGCGGTTAGAGCAGGGGACTCATAATCCCTTGGTCGCAGGTTCAAATCCTGCTGGGCCCACAGCGGCCGACGTCGCCTCGGCGAAGTCGGGCAAGCTTCCGCCTATGCATTAGCGAAGTCGGATCGATTTCTCGAAGGGGAACGCCCCCTTCAGTAAGGCCGCACGGCGCTCACCCGCATGAACACATCGTCGATGAGCACGTGCGCGTCGCGGTCCTTGTTCCAGAAGTAGAAGCTCAGGCGGTCGCCCTCTTCCAAGGGCGGCACGGGAATACGGTATTCCACCTGCTCCCACTGCACCGGCACGGGTGGCATCGGGTTGATCTGGAAGGGTTCGTAGTACCCGCTGCTGCCGTCGGCATGTTTCACCTCGGTGATGCCCAATAGGGTGTGCGACGCTCCGGCCGACGCTTCGTAGCGCTGCAGTCCCACTTCAAGGAACAGCGCACGGCCGGTTGGAAGACCGCCCGGTTCGGCAACGAAGGTGATGCCGTACTCTGTGCTGTCGTTGAACACGCAGACCCGGCGGCCACTGAAGGCTTCCGGGCGTTCCTCGATGCGGCCTCCCTTCCACCACGTGCATTCGCGTTCCAGGTCGCAGCTTTCCTCCAGAACCACGTCCATGCCGTTCGGGTTGAAGGGCGCTGACTGGTAGTTGCCGCCGAGCAGGTGCCGGTACTCCTCGCCGAACCGCAGGAAGGTAAAGGCGTACTTGCGGCGGTCCATGCTTTCGTGATGCAGGATGTGAACATGATACTGCCACATCTGTATCCCCAACAGCACGATGCACGCCACGATGTAAGCACGTGTCAGGGACCACCAACGTCCGTGCGTGCGGTCGAGCAACAAGGCCATGGGGATCGCCAGCACCGGGTAGTGGTCCACGAACACCCGGCTGCCGAAGCCACTGCCGTAATACCAGATCCACCAACTGCTTATCACGTAGGTGTTGGCTGCCCAATAGAGCAGCATGCCCCCACTGCGAAGGCGGTCGCTACGCCAGCAGGCCAGTGTTCCCAAGGCCGCCAGCAATAGCACAGGTGCCCAGAGGAAGAGGCCGCGCCTGAAGCCGAACAACACCTTGAACACCTCGGGCCTGTCCCAATGGAAGCCTTCACCTTGGTAACCGTAAGCGAACCAGTGGCCGGTCTGCACATGCCAGAGCAGTGGCTGTATGCCCACCACGGCTGCACCGATGAGCACCGCACCGGCCAGTACCAAGGGCCGTTGGAACAGGCCGCGAAGCAGCGCCCAGGTATCCTTTCCGGCCACCACGGGAATGGCGAGGAGCAAGAGGCCGTTCACCGGGCGGATCAGCACCACCAGCCCCAGCAGGGCCGCCGCCGCAAGCCATAGCTTGACCGTTCCCCCATGTGCCAGCCGATGTACGGCCAACAGGAACACGCTCGCCATGCAGAAGGTATGAATGTGTGACCAGCCCGGCTGTAGCGCGGCATATTGCATGAGCTGCGTGCCAAAGGCGAAGGCGGCAAGTGTCCATGCCACGGCACCTTCGCGCACCCCCATGCCCAGCAAAAGCGCCCGCAGTGCCAACAGGCCGATCAGTAGGTACACCCATGCGCCTATGCTCAGTGCCCGCATCTCGTGGATGCTCAGTCCATCCTTGGGGGCTTCGGGGTCACGCAAAGCAATGGCGTGACCGATGCCGAACCACGGTGCCATCATCACGCTGGTGCCGCAGAAGTACTTGTTCACGGTGCGTCCATCATCCGTGTAGCGCACATATTCCCACACGAACGGCTCGTTGCCCAGGTCGCCGCGGATGAAGAGGGACTGCAGGTAGCCGTAGTAACCCTTCACATCGCTGCGCACCACGCCCTTCCAGCCATCGCCCTTTTCACCGATCCACAGGCCATTGACAGACACCACGGCCGTGACCAGCACGGCCAGCAGAACGACCAGGAGCGAGGGTGACGATCGGCGCAGCATTTCGGCGCGTGAAGATGGCACTCGTTGCGCGATACACCAGCGCCTGGGCACCGCTTTCGGCGGGTAAGCTATTTTCGTCGGGCGCCTCCGGGGCGCATGCATCCATGAAGAAGGTCATTGTAACGGGGGGGGCGGGGTTCATCGGTTCGCATACCGTGGTGGAACTGATGGCGGCCGGCCTGGAGCCCATCATCGTGGATGACCTGCGCAACAGCCAGGAACGAGTGCTGCATGGCATTGAGGCCATTGCCGGTCGGGCACCGCGTTTTCACCGCATCGATTGTACTGACCGGGAGGCCTTGCGCCGTGTGTTCCGCGAGGAGGGACCCGTGCAAGGCGTGATCCATTTCGCGGCCGACAAGGCCGTGGGCGAGAGCGTGACCCATCCCCTGAAATACTACCACAACAACATCGGCTCGCTGGTGGTGTTGCTGGAGGTAATGGCGCAACATGGTGTGAAGGACCTGGTGTTCAGCAGCAGTTGCACCGTGTATGGACAGCCTGCACAATTACCAGTGAGCGAATCGGCGCCCGATGCCAACGCCAGTTCGCCCTATGGATTCACCAAGGTGGTGTGCGAACGCTTGCTGCGCGATCAGCACGTGGCCGACCCAACGCTGCGGGTGGTGATGCTGCGTTATTTCAATCCCATCGGCGCGCATCCTTCAGGATACATTGGCGAACTGCCGCTCGGCGTGCCCAACAACCTGGTGCCTTTCGTTACACAGACCGCCGCTGGCATTCGCGGAGCGCTTACGGTACACGGCGATGATTACGACACAGCTGATGGCAGCTGCCTCCGCGACTACATCCACGTGGTTGACCTGGCCAGGGCGCACTTGCGTGCCCTCACCTATGCCAACACGCACGAGGCGCCCATCTGCGAGGTGTTCAACATCGGCACCGGCAAAGGCAACTCCGTGCTGGAGGTGGTGCGCACCTTCGAGGAGGTGAACGGCGTGAAGGTGCCCTACGTGATCGGGCCGCGCCGACCCGGAGATGTGGAACAGGTGTTCGCCGACACCTCGCGCAGCAATAAGATCCTTGGCTGGAAGGCCGAGCTTGATCTGCGCACCGCACTGCGCGATGCATGGACATGGCAGCAGCACTTGATGCAATGAGGCTACTGTCGCTCCTGTTCGCGTTGGTGTTGCTGGGCAGCTTCCAGAGCGGCAACGCACAGGAACAGCCCGCGGATACCTCGAAGCTTGCCTGGTTCCAGGACGCCAAGCTGGGCATCTTCATCCACTGGGGCATCTACAGCGTGAACGGCGTGGATGAGAGCTGGGCCTTCTACAACAAGAAGATGTCCCATGCCGATTACATGATGCAGCTCCGCGGTTTCACGGCGAGCAAGTACGATCCGGCGGCATGGGCGGACCTGATCCAGCGGAGCGGTGCGAAGTACGCGGTGATCACCACCAAGCACCATGATGGGGTGGCGATGTATGACACAAAACTCATCGGTGGGTGGGGTTGGGGTAAGCGGATCATTGATCCACACCCACGCAGTATTCTGTATGCAGGAGTGCCATTGAAGAATAAGCTCATTACCGACCTTTTCGCTGAGATGAAGAAGAGAGAGCTTCGATGCGGCGCGTACTATTCGCTGATCGATTGGCCTGACTTCGATTACCCCGGATTCACCAAGGACAGTACACGCTACACGATCAAGGACGATGCTGCCCGTTGGCAACGCTTCCGCAGCTTCTACCAAGGCCAGATCACCGAGATCGCCACGCAGCTCAACCCCGACCTCTGGTGGTTCGATGGCGATTGGGAGCACAGCGCGGAGGAGTGGGAAGCGGCCAAGGTGCGCGCGATGATCCTGGGGAAGAACCCGAAGGCGATCATCAACGGGCGGCTCCAAGGCTATGGAGACTACGCCACGCCCGAGCAGAACATCCCGGTGGAAACGCCGAGGACGCCCGCGTGGGAGGTGTGCATGACGTTGGGTGAGCAGTGGGGCTGGCAGCCGCAGGACACCAACTACAAGAGCACGCACGACCTCATCCACATCTTCGCCGATGTGATCGGTCATGGCGGCAACCTGCTGCTGGGTGTCGGCCCAAAGGAGGATGGCACCTTCACGCCGGGGCAGGTCGCGCGTTTGGAAGATCTGGGCATCTGGACGAAGAAGCACGCCGAAGCGATCTACGGCACGCGCGCCGGTCTTCCGAACGGCCACTTCTTCGGGCCTTCCACACTCTCGCCCGACAGCACCATCCTCTATCTCTTCCTCGCCAATGGCATGAGCGGCAGCGTGGAGATCAAGGGGCTCGATAACAAGATCATCTCCGCGGAGATCGTGGGCAGTGATGCCAACAGGGGCGATGCCATGACCTTGACGCACCGTGTGGTGGGCAAGATCAGCTGGAGCAAGGTGCCGGGACTGGTCTTCATCGACATTCCCGAAGGCTACGATGATCCCTGGATGACCGTGCTGAAGGTGAAGCTGGACGGACCGGTGAAGTTGTATCGCGGCGAAGGTGGGTACTGAGGGCTGCTATCGGTCAGCCTGCCAATCGAAGATGGTGTGCAGTTGCACCCACTTCTGTCCCGGCTGCGCAAAGGGAAGTCGCTGTTGGAACCGGTCCATCAATTCCTCCCATTCCTGCACCCGCGGTGGAAGTGCCGCGCCACCGCCATCGGTCGCTGCCCCGGTCCTGCTCTCCACGGCCATGAACAAGCGGTTGCCGGCGCGGTGGATGGTGCAGCGCGTGATGCCGCTCCGGCGCAGGTGCTCCAGCACTTCGGGCCATACACGCCGATGCCATTCCTCATACTCAGCGATGAGTTCGCGATCGTCCTTCAGGTCGAGGGCATAGTGGCGGATCATGCGGGCAGGCGCTTGGCAGTGCGAGCGAAGAACAGCACCGCAAGGAAGCAGCCCAGCGGCACCAGGTAGGCGAGCTGGATGCCGTGCCGGTCGCTGATGGCGCCCACGAGCGGAGGAATGACGGCACCACCAGCGATGCTCATCACCAGCAACGAACTACCCAGCTTGGTGCGGCTGCCGAGCCCTTCGATGCCGAGGGAGAAGATGGTGGGGAACATGATGCTCATGAACAGTTGCAGGGCGATGAGCATGACCACGGCCACCACACCGTTCCCCAGTACCGCCACACCGGCAAGCATCGCTGCGATGGCCGCACTCGCACCGAGCAGGGTGGTGGCGTGCATGCTACGGAGCAGCGCGGTGCCGATGAAGCGTCCCGCCATGAAGAGCAGTAGTCCGATGCTCAGCAGATAGGCTGCTTCCTGCTCGCCGACCGCGGCGGTCCTTCCCGCGAAGCGGATGAAGAAGCTTCCCACACCCACTTGGGCACCCACATAGCAGAACTGCGCGGCCACTGCAGCCCACAAGCGACGCATGGTGCGGGGCTTCTCAGCCGGGTCCGCCGCATCATGTGCATGGATCGTGGGCAGCGGCACGCGTAGGAAGAGGACGGCCGCGAGCAGCACCACCAGCGCGATGATGAGGTATGGCACGCGCACGGCAAGCGCCTCCTGGGCCAGGAAGGCATCGAGCGCGGCCGGTGCCATGGCGGTGAGCGCCTCTTCGCTGGGTGCCTCGCCGCTGAGGATGAAGCGTCCGCCGAAGAACGCGGCCAGAGCGGCGCCTAGCCCGTTGAAGGCCTGTGCGAAGTTGAGCCTGCGGTGCGCGGTGGTTGGATCGCCGAGTGCGGTGATGTAGGGATTGGCCGCTGTCTCCAGGAAGGTGAGGCCACTGGCGATGATGAAGAGCGCGCTGAGGAAGAAGGGGTAGGAGCGAAGGGTTGCCGCGGGCCAGAAGAGCAGCGCACCGATAGCGAAGAGCAGTAGTCCGCCCACGATGCCGCTGCGGTAGCCGAAGCGCGCCATCAACGCACCGGCGGGCAGGGCCATCACGAAATAGGCAATGAAGAACGCCGAATCCACCAACGCGGAACGCAGGTCGGTCAGTTGCAACGCCCGGCGCAGATGCGGTATGAGGATGGGGTTGAGGTTGTGCGCGAGGGCCCAAAGGAAGAACAGCCCGGTGACCAGGACGATGGCGAGGCGGGTGCTGCGCGGCTCCATGCTCACAGGTCGTTGCGGCGGATGGTCAGCCGCAGTGCGTCGGTAATGGAGGTCGTTGATACCAGCACGAGGTAGCCGCCACCACCCGCACCGCTGAGCTTCCAGCCGAGGGCCTGGGAACTGTAGGCTTCGATGCGGTGTTGGATGGCGTCATCCAACATGTGCGGGAACATGGCCACCTGGGCCTCGAAGGACGCGCGCATGGCGGCTCCGAAGGCTTTGGCGTCCCGGTGTTGAAGGGCGTTCCAGCAGGCATCCGCGGCATCGGCAAGGGCCATGGCACCGGCGGCATCCACGCGGGTGTGCTGCAACACGCTGTAGCCATCGTTGCGCGGACCGAGCGGCACCAGGTACAGGTGGTCCTCGATGAAGGAGAGCACCTCTTCGCGGTGTTCCTCCGCGATGTGGGTGGGCCAGTAGCCGCCGTTGTAGTGCAGGCGGTTGGCGCCGGGGTATACGATGCCGATGCTGTCCTGCGAGCCGCTGACCTCCGTGGTGCCGGGCGGGTTCTCGAAGCTGAAGAGGATGCGCGCCTGTTGTTCGCGATCACCGTGCGGCAGGTGGGTGCGCCAGAGGGCGATGGCCTTCTCGCGGGTGCTGCTGCTCATCCCGCTGCGCGCGTTGAAGTCGTGCGTGGGCTCCAGGCTGATGGTGATGACACTGCCGGGATGGTGCTTCGAGACGAAAGGCTGATCGAGCCAGCCACCGGCAAGGTCGAGGCGGTAGGGGATGGTGCAGGCCTCGCGCAGCGCCGTGGTGCTGCGTGGTTTCAGACCGGTGTGCGGGTTGCGCTCCAGCACCACGTAGCGGATGCCCTTCGCGGCGCAGAGCGCGGCCTTTTCGGCAGAGTGCCCATCGCTGTTCACCACGAACACATTGGGCTTCACCTGTTCGAGCTCGGGCAGGAAGTCGAGCAGGCCGCTCCCGGAGCCGATGTGCACGGCATGCACGCATTCCAAGGCTTCGAGCATGTAGCGTCGTTCCTGTTCATCGTTCACGGTCCAGCGCCCCTTGATGCCGTGGATGGTGCGGTCGCTGCCGATGCACACATGCAGCTCACCGTGTTCGGCTGCGCTCTTCAGGAAGGCCACATGCCCACTGTGCAGCAGATCGAAGCAACCGGAGACGAAGACGCGGGGCATGTGGTACATCCCGCTTCAAGCGGGAGCGCAAGTTTACCGAAGTGCGTGCTATGCGGTCAGTGGCCGTACACCGCGATCTCATCACAGAACAGCCAGCACTGCCCCTTGCTGCCGTGCCATGCGGGGAGATCGCCGATGTTCTTGGCGGTGATGCGGATGTAGCGAGTGTACGTGATCATGTGCTTGGGTGCCAGGTGTCGTTGCACGAGCTTGGCAGGTTCACCCTTTTCTTGGCTTGTGGAATTTTTCCACTTTGAGCGCCACCCTAAGAGGTCAGGGGTTTCCGCGAATTCCACCACTATACTATCCGGATGGAATATCCAACTCTGTTGGTCTTGTAGAAAGCTCAACTCAACAGAATCCACTCTCATTACCTGCCCCAGGTCGATCGTCGCCACCATGTCCTTCCCGTACCAACCCTGCCAGCCGAACTGGTAGTTGGTGCTTGCCGTGAAGCCGTCGATCAGCGCATCAGGTCCACCGCCTGGATAACGATCATCCGGTGGCGTTGCGAAGGTGATGGTCTTGCCGACGGCCAGATGGGATCGCGCGCCGTTCTTCAGGTGTGCGCTGAACTCCTTGAAGTATTCATCCGGTGTGTTCCGTGTCTCGTGAAGTAGCACATGCCCATGCTTCTTCGCCCGTGAGACGAAGGTGTCGAGCAACTCCACGTAGTAGGGCTTGGCCCGCCAGTGTCCCACAATGTCCTTCTCGAAGAGCCCGTTCGGTGCATGAGGCATGGCGCGTGCGATCTCCAGCTCGGCGTACATGATCCCCAGCCGCGCATCCTCCACGCGCCACTGGTAGATGGTGTCCTCGTCCATCACCGCGGCCTCGGCGCTGTTGAACAGCATCTTGTACTTGCCCAGGTTCTCCGGACTGAGGTAGCCGTCCTTGTGTGCGCTTGGATGCTCGTACAGCGTGAGGGCCTTACCGCTCTTGTCCAACTCCTCCTCCAGCAGGCGGGTGTACTTATCGATGTACACGCCTGCATCGCCGTAGAAGTTGTTCATGAAGTCCGTGCGCAGCGAGTCCACGTTGAGGTCAGGGTTCCAGAGCAACTTGGCGAGCAGGTAGGTGCGGAACTCCGGCATCTCACCGCCGGGGGAGGAGAGCCCCTGCTCGAACATCATCGGTACGCCATTGTCGCGGAAGAGCTGCAGGTTGGGCGCGAGCACCTTCCAGTTGGGGAAGGGCATCACCAGGTGCGAGAAGTTGATCACATAGTCCCACACGATGATGTTGTGGGTCAACGAGGACCACGCGCGCAGGTCCGCCGTGAACGAACCGGGCTGATCGCGCGACGCGATGGGTCGGCTGCGGTCCTCCTCGATGCTGCAGAGCATGATGTTCACGTTCGGCCGCGGCTTTGTCAGCTTTGGTGCAGTGCGGCTGTACTGGTAGGCCAGGGTGCTGATCACCTTGTCCGGAAAGCGTTCGGCCACGGCGTTCGCGAAACGGAGGATGGTGCCGCTGGGTGCGCCGTCGATGCTATCGGTGCGGTGGCATAACGCGCACTGGCAGTGGTTGAAGTTGTCCATCTGGCTCACGCTCCAGTACCGCGCTGCGGGCTTGCGGCCCATCATCGCGCGCAGGCTGTCCACGGTGATGCGCAGCACCTCCGGGTTGCTCAGGCAGAGCTGATCGGGAACGCGGGTTCCGTTGCGTTCCGCGAAGTACTCCGGATGCTTCTCGAACTGTGCGGGCGGTACGAAGCGGTGCATGGTGTGGACCCAGAGGCCCCAGTCGGGGTCCTCGCTGTCGCGGGTCTTGATCACTGGGCGGATGCGGTGCTCGGCTGCGTAGGCGCTGTCGGTGGCCGGGTGGGTGAAGACCATCCGGAAGGAGAAGGGAGACTGCGCCTGGGAGAGGAGCGCTAATACAAGCGAACTACTGAGCTGCAGCGAACGCAGAGGAATGCTGGCCATGCTCATTGGTCATACACATCGCTTCGATGGCCGATCCTCCGGATGTCCACAATGCGCAGCACGTCCTCAATGGCGTAGAGGATCCGGTAGTCGCCAGCCCGCACGCGCCAGATGTTCTCATCGGCGCCTTTGAGCTTCAAGCAGCCAGGCGGTCGCGGGTCGTTCTCCAGTTCGTTCAGCTTGCGTACGACCTTCTTCAGGTTGCCGCCCGTGAGCTGGTCGAGTTCCTTCTCTGCCGAGCGGGCGAAGACGAGCGTGTACTTCACAGACGCCCTTCCTTTTTAAGCCTTGACTTGATGGTCGACCAAGGCACACGTTTTTCGTCCTTGCGGCTTTCGGCGATCATCAGGTCAAAGACATCTTGGATCCACTCCCTGTCGTCCTTCACGGCCTTCAGGTCGATCTGCACGTAGCGACGCTTCTTCGTCTTGTCCTCGATGATGCTGACGCCTTTCATGATGGCGAAGGTACAGTGGAGCGATGGCATATTGACCAGGTCCTGATCGTCCTAAATGGGTCAAACAAGGGCTTGTCGAAGGCGCCGAGAGAATGGCGTTCGGATAAGGATGGCTACTTACCGGCCTCAGGATCCCGAGGCGAAGACCCCTGAAGGAGTGAGATCACAGCTTCTTCATACCGATCGGTAGTCGTGCACTTATGCGCAGCACACGTACACGTGCCGATCCTGGGTCAGCAGGTATCTGGACCACACCAGTATCCACGGTCTTCTGAACCTTCAGTGGGCTTGTGGAGCCCAGCAACTTCACCTCGGTCTTTCCTCGTAGCGCGTGCATGTCCATGCGGATCTCTGTGGCCGAACCATCCAGGAAGATGTACATGAAGTGCTGCTCTTTTCCACCTTTCGTGGTCTTCGAGCTCTCCGATGCCCCCAGCGAAGCTGCAGGAGCGTTGTACTTGGATGCCCTCGTCCCATACACCGCCTCCCCGTTCACCTTCAGCCATTCACCCACTTCCTTCAGGCGCACATAGGCCGTTGAGTCCAGCTGCCCATCCGGCCCCGGCGCCACGTTCAGCAGCAGGCTTCCCCCGCGCGTCACCACGCTCACCAGCGTGCGGATGATCTCGTCGGTGGTCTTGTATTGCTCGTTGGGTACCCAGCTCCAGCTCGTGCCCATGGGCATGCAGGTCTCCCAGGGCACGCCGAGGTCCGCATCGGGCACATGGCCTTCAGGTGTCACGTAGTTCTCGTATTCACCGCCCACGGTGCGGTCCACCACGAGCAGGCCGGGCTGGTGCTTCCGGGCCATCGTAGCGATGCGCGGCATGTCGATGTCCTGTTCGATGGTGATGGCCTTCTGCCAGCTCACGCTCGTGTCGATGGTGCTCAGCGGACGCACCCATCCGCCATCGAGCCAGAGGATGTCCACCGGACCGTAGCCGGTCATCAGTTCTTCGATCTGCGCGTAGGTGTGGTCCTTGAAGGCCTGCCAGCGCTCGGGATGTTTGGTGGGCAGGTAGTTCACGCTGCGGTCCTTCGGCGGGAAGTAAGGCCACCAGTAGTCGGGGCTGTGCCAATCGGGCTTGCTGAAGTAGGCGCCGGTCCACAGGCCTTGGGTGCGGAAGGCGGTGAAGATCTCCTTGGTGACGTTGGCGCGGGGACTGTTGTGGAAGGGCGTCTGCGGCGAGGTGATCCTGTAGTCCGTGGTTTTCGTGTCGAACATGCAGAAGCCGTCGTGGTGTTTGGTGGTGAAGACCACGTACTTCATGCCGGCATCCTTCGCAGCCTTCGCCCATTTGTCCGGGTCGAACTTCACCGGGTTGAAGGTGGTCTGGAGCGCCTCGTAGTTCTTCACGTACTCGTTGTAGGTGGCGCCGTGCTCGGGCCTGCGCTTGCACCAGTCCTCATCCTCCGGGCAGATGCTCCAGCTCTCCACCACGCCCCATTGGCTGTAGGGGCCCCAGTGCATCAGCAGGCCGAACTTGAGGTCCTTCCACCGTTCCAGCTTGGAGGCCACGGCTGTGTCGGTGGGGGCCACATAGGGGGCTTGGGCAATGGCCAACGTGGAAATAAGGAAGAGGCAGAGTACTGTTGTGTGGCGCAGCATACGGATCAAGATAACTAATGGGCTCATCGCGCAATGATCCGCACGGTTGTCGCACCTTCGGCATGGGTCATGCGCACAATGAGCGGTCCGTTTGGAAGGTCGGTCATCGGCAATTCGGCGCGTCCATCCAGCCACATCACGCGGTGTTCATACAGCAGGTGCCCAACGTTGTCGTAGAGCCTGATGGTGCCTGGTCCCGCTGCGCCCGGCCAACGAAGTTGTAGGCCATGTTCATCCACCAGCGCAGTGGCTTGTGTTCGGTCATTGGGGGCCGTGTTCGCGCTGGAGGTTGACCCGGGTGCGCGACAGAAGGTGTAGGTGTTCACCAGTGAAATGGCCGCGCTCATGCTGTCTGTGCGCCATCCGTTGAAGGTGATGCAGACCTGCTCGCCATCATCGTCCACCATCACTTCACCGAACTGCCCCCTGTAACCATCGGGATTCGGGAAGACGCCACCTTGGTTGAAGGTTCCGCCCTTGTACGAACCCGAACGGTTGATGGCAGCGGCCTGGAAGATCGGGTAGCGCGCAGGGTTGTTCATGCCCGTACTGAAATCCCCGTTGGTGCCATCGTCGATCGCCAGCATGTGCGCATCGCCCGCGAGTATGAAGAGGTCCGCGATGCCAAGGTCGCGCAGTGCATCGGCGAGCATGTTGCGCTCGAAGGGCTGGCAGCCCCAGTTCTCTTCCCAAGCGATGCTGTTCCAGGTGAGCGGTGTTACCCAGCAGGCCACCAGTGCATTGGCCTTGGCATAGAGCAGCTCGTTCAGCAGCCAGTCGTGTTGTGCAGGGCTCATCATGGCGCCCAGGCTCTTGTTGCTCCGCAGGTCGCTCAGGACGAAGTGGACGCGACCAATGGTGAACGATTGGTCGATGGACACGCTGTCCGGGAGCGCGTAATGCGGCATGTATTCGCGGTAGGCCTGTGCAGCGTTCGACCTGCCGATGGCGCTACCGTCGGAAGTGTTCCCACAGAAGTCGTGGTCGTCCCATACGTAGGCGATCGGTGCTTCGTGCAGCAGCGCGGTCATGGGCGTGGGCGAGAGCACGGCATCGCGATAGGGTGCGCGGTGTATCTCCACGTCCTCGCTGTTCGGATCGTTGTAGTGCAGGTCGCCGGTGCTCAGGAAGAAGAGCGGATCGCGTGCGCGCATGGACTGCCAAACAGGGTGCGCGCCGGAGCCATTGCACGAGCCCACCACGAAGGAGAAGGAGGCAGGCCCAGTTGGAGGCGTGCGGAAGTATCCCGTGTGCTGTGGTGAGTTGTCGAGTGTTCCGTTCACCTCGAAGCGGTACTGATACGGGGTGCCCGGCTCAAGCCCTTCGAGCACCAGAGGGGCAACACGGTCGTGCACGTCCAAGGGGCTTATCACAGACGACCAGATCGGCGGCTGGTCGCAGGGGAGGGCGCAGGCCATCACGCGCACGTTCGCGTTGGATGCGCTCACACGTGCCCGTATGTGGATGCTGGTTGAAGTGAGGGCGCCGCTCCAGAAGTATTGCACGGTGTCCTGCCCCAAGCATGGCAACGTACCGAGCAGGATCAGCAGGAGTTGAAGCGTGCGGCGCATGTTCAGCTCCTGCGAAGTTGCTGTGTTCCGTCAGAACGGCAAAGAGGGCCGTAGCAAGAGCGTGGCGAACACACTGACGAACCCGAGCGCGGTGCCGGCGTACACTTGCGCTGGTGTGTGGTCGCTGGTGAGCAGGCGCGCCGTACCCAATGCACCCGCCAGCACGATCAGCACGCTCATCGGTTCGAGCACTGCACAGCGGTGAATGTAGCCCAGCGCCGCCAGTGCGCCAAGGCTTCCGCCCATGCCTACCATGTGCGCACTGATCTTCCAGCGCAGGGTGATCAGCGTGGTGAACAGCAGCGCGATCAATGCGCCTGGAACCAGCAGCACAGCGGCCGGATGTAGCGGCGTGCGCGAGAGCAGGTACCACGTCATGCCATAGTAGAGCAACGACATCGCATAGGGCGCAATGCGCTCGCTGCGGGTCGGCATTTCCAGACTGTTGATCAACCCGGCGCGCAGCAGCAGCAATGTGCTGGTCAGTGGGAAGGCCACCGTCATCAGCGCCACCATGCCCAGCAGAACGAGCATGCCTTGTTCCCCGAGGAAGTAGCCCAACCGCGGGTCCACATGCAGGGCAAGCCAAAGCGTGTACGTGGGCATCAGCAACGGATGCAGCACAATGGAGAGGAAGCGGGCCACGGAGTACACGCGCAGGTGAAGCGTTGAACGGCTAAAGCTCTTTCCGTAAACGCGCCACGGGCAGGTTCAATTGCTCGCGGTACTTGGCCACGGTGCGACGGGCAATGTTGTAGCCCTTCTCCTTCAGCAGGGCGGTAAGCTCATCGTCCGTCAGCGGTTTGCGCTTGTCCTCGGCCTCAATGGCGTCCTTCAGGATCTTCTTCACCTCGCGCGTGCTCACCTCTTCGCCACTGTCGGTGCTCAGGCTTTCGCTGAAGAAGAACTTCAGCAGGAAGGTGCCATAGTTGGTCTGCACGTACTTGCTGTTGGCCACGCGGCTCACGGTGCTGATGTCGAGGCCCACGCGCTCGGCGATGTCCTTCAGGATCATCGGCTTCATCTTGGTCTCGTCGCCTGTAAGGAAGAAGTCGCGCTGGTGCTCCATGATGGCCTCCATGGTCACGAGCAGTGTGTGCTGCCGCTGCTTGATGGCATCGATGAACCACTTCGCGTTGTCCAGCTTCTGCTTGATGAACTGCAGGGCCTCCTTGGCGTCCTTGTCCTTCTTGTTGCGCGCGTATTCCTGCATCATGTCGCGGTACGTACGGCTCACGCGCAGCTCGGGTGCGTTGCGGCTGTTCAGCGAAAGCTCAAGCGTACCGTCGATCGCCATCACCGAGAAATCGGGAATGATCTCCTGGACAGGTTTATCCGTTTCGCGCATGGTGTTCCCCGGCTTGGGGTTCAGTCGCACGATCAGTTCAATGGCGCCTTTCAGGGCCTCCTCATCGATCTCGAGCCGGTCAAGGATGCGCTCGTAGTGCTTCTTGCTGAAGGCCTCGAAGTGCTTGTCCAAGATGGCCTCAGCGATGCGTTGCTCCAGGCTGTGCGGAAGTCGGCGCACCTGCAACAGCAGGCATTCACGCAGGTCGCGCGCACCCACACCAGCGGGGTCCAGCGCCTGCACCTCGTGCAGTGCTTTCTCCAGCTCCGCCTTGGTGGCCAGCACATTCTGGGTGAAGGCCAGGTCGTTCACAATGGCGTCCAGTTCGCGCCGCAGGTAGCCGTCCTCATCGAGGTTGCCGATCAGGTGCTCGGCGAGCATTTCGGTTCGGTCGTCAATGTCGCGCAGGCCCAGTTGCGACCGCATGTTGTCTTGGAACGTGGTGCCGCCGGCCAGTGGCATCTCGCGCTCCTCTTCGTCCGGACCGGTGTTCTTCACGCTCAGCTTGTAGTCCGGCGTGTCGTCGTCCTGGAAGTAGTCGCTCAGGTCGAAATCGTCGCGCTCGTTCTCCTCGTTGCCCTCCATTTCGGAGCTTTCGGCAATGGCCTGTTCCTCGGTGGGCACATCCTCATCCACCTGGTCATCCCCCTCCTCCAGCGCCGGGTTCTCCTCGATCTCCTGCTTGATGCGCTGCTCCAGTTCCACTGTGGGCACCTGCAGCAGCTTCATCAATTGGATCTGCTGCGGGGAGAGCTTCTGCTGGAGCTTCTGATAAAGGCCTTGTTTGAGCATGTCGGGAACAAAAATACCCGCTACCTCATCAATCCCCTTGGTCAACTTCACTGAAGGGTCCGGGCCGTATGAGCGGAAGCGACAATACACTGATCATCTATTCGGTAGGGATGCAATGCCGACATGTGCGCGCTCGTGGACCCGGACATGAACGGAAGGGCCAATATCCGTATGATGTAATGCTACGCGAGATCGCTGGCCTGTGCTCTTGGCTCATCCGCGGGCAACAGGAGATCATTGGCCTGAGGAGGTTCCCGCGAAGAGCGGGTCCTTTACCATCCGGACAATGGCGTGTGCCTCCCTTCCCATGCAAAGGTCCATCCATCACAGTAGACGCTCCACCGTGCTCACCATCATGCTGGTGCTGGCCCTGGGTTGTCTTCTGGTCCTTGTTGCTTTCGCCTGATGTTCGACACCCCACCCCTGACCCATCTTTGCCGCATGCGTCATTCGACCTTGTTCCTGCTGACCATGTCCATTGTGCTGGTCGCCTGTAGCCCAGGGTCGGGTGTGGAGCCTGTACGCGAGGGTCTGTCGCTCGATACCCTCACCTTCAGGCCCGAGCTGGACAGCGCCAAACGCTTGGCGGACCGCGGGGCGATGGACGAGGCCAACGTACTTGCCCGGTCGGTGCTGGCGCGCACGCAGGGTGTGCCGTCCCAATGGAAACAGCATGCCAGCGCACTGGCGCAGATCGGTGTGATACACCTTCGGCGCTCTGAACCTGACAGTGCGCTGGGCTATTTCCACAGGGGCATGGCGCTGGCGGAGTCGAAGGGCGACACGGCCCTGCTCGGCACCATGTGGCTGAACATGGGCACCGCACATGAGCAGACCGGCCGATACGTGGAGGCCCTGAACGCCGCCTTATCCGCACTGGCCATCAAGGAGGCTTTGGGTGACCGAAAGGGCGAGAGCCGGGTGCTGAACAACATCAGCATGCTCTATTGGCACATGGACCGGCTGCCGGAGTCCATCTCCACCATGCAACGGAGCATCACGCTCAAGCGGACGAGCGACAGCCTCACGTTGGCAAGCAGCCTCAATGGTCTGGCGGTGCTGCTCACAGAACAGAAGCGCTACGATACGGCCATCGCCGTGCTGCACGAGAGCCTGCAATGGCTGGACCGGGTGAAGAGCGGGATCGGTCGGCACGTCCAGCACTCCAACCTGGGCCTGGCCTTTGAGCAGGGCGGGGTGCCGGACAGTGCACTGTTTTACTATGGACTGAGCCTGGATGAAGCCCGTAGGGTGGGTGACACCGATGCGGAGGTACATGCCCTGTACGGCATCGGCGAAGTGCTGATCGGTCAGGGCCGGTTCAGGGAGGCCGCTCCCTTCATGGACAGCAGCCTCATCGTAGCCCGGCGTTTCAATTCCCTGGAGGATATCAAGGAGGCCCACCTTTCCATAGCCCGGCAGCGTGAGGGTGTCGGCGATGCACAGGCCGCTCTCTTTCACATGAAGCGCTATTACGAGCTGCGTGACTCGCTCTTGGACAGTGAGAAGGACGACAAGATGAACGAGCTGCTGGTGCGCTATGGCGTGGAGCGGAAGGAGCGTGACAACGACCGCCTTCGGATGGACAAGGAACGCGCTAACCTGCGAGCTGAGCGGCAGAAATGGATCGCCATCGGCATCGGTGTGCTGGCCTTGACGCTGGTCGCGTTGGGCTGGGCCATCATCCAGCGCAACCGATCGCAGGCCCTGCAGCGCGAGGCCGATCTGGAGCAGCAGGCGCTGCGTTTGCAGATGGACCCGCACTTCCTCTTCAATGCCATCAACACCATACCCGGCCTCTATGCAGGCGGTGATGCGGCAGCGGCGAATGACCATGTGGGGCACCTCTCCAAATTCCTGCGTCTGGTGCTGGAGACCAGCCGGCGACGTTCCATTCCCCTGGCCCAGGAGATCGAGCTGGTGGAGCACTACCTGCGCATAAGCGCCAACCGGAGGCCCGGCAGTTTCACATGGGAGGTGAAGGTGATGCCCTACGTGGGCACCGAGCGCCTGGCGGTGCCCCCGATGCTGATCCAGCCCGTGGTGGAGAACGCCCTGGAGCATGGGTTGAGCGGCGCGACCAGCGGTCACCTCAGCGTGCTGGTGGACCTCGCCGGCAGCGTGCTTCACATCGAAGTGCGAGACAACGGCATCGGACGGATGGCCGCCGCCACAAGACCTTCGCGACGCAGTGGCCACTCCTTGGGCATCGACCTTGTCCTCCAGCGCATCCTGCTCTTCGATCGCCATGCCAGGCGCGGCGATGCCGTTCTGGTCCAAGATCATTTTCACCCGGACGGCACGGCCGGTGGCACCACCGTCACCCTGCGCTTTCGTCCACAAACCTTGACCGAGCATGCTGCGCCTGGTGATCGTGGATGATGAGGCCCCTGCGCGGGCCAGCCTGCGTGCAGCGCTCGCCGGCATACCCCTGGAGATGGAGGTGGTGGGCGAGGCCGCCAGCGTCGCAGAGGCCATCAGCCTGCTGGATGCCGTAAAGCCCGATGTGGTGCTGCTGGACATCTGGCTCGGCGACGGCACGGGCTTCGACGTCCTGGACCAGTTGGCTGACCGTAGCGCCCGCGTGGTCTTCATCACGGCCTTCGACCACCATGCGGTCACGGCCTTCAAGCGGGGCGCCCTGCACTACCTGCTGA
Organism: Flavobacteriales bacterium; assembly: GCA_016788295.1. GTDB lineage: Bacteria > Bacteroidota > Bacteroidia > Flavobacteriales_F > PHOS-HE28 > PHOS-HE28. The sequence continues at coordinate 55,376 of JAEUSY010000001.1, read as the reverse complement.
AACCCGTGGTCCGTGCCGATCTGCAGGAGGCCATGGAACGCGCCAAGGCCGCAGGCGCGGTGTCCGTGGACGAGGTGAAGGACCTGCGCCGCGCACTGCTGGACCGCATCACGGTGCCCACGGCCGTGGGCTTCCATGTGTTCGCGCCGGACGAGATCGTGCGTTGCGAAAGCGACGGCAACTACACCCGTTTCCACCTGGCCGATGGTGAGCGGGTGCTGGCATCGCGCACACTGAAGGAGTTCGAGGGGCAGCTGGCCGCCTTCGGCTTCATGCGCGTACACCTTTCCCACGTGGTGAACATGGCGCAGGTGAAGATGTACCTGCACCGCGACGGCGGCACGCTGCTGCTGCGTGATGGACAGGAGGTGCCCGTTTCCGACCGGCGCAGGCAGGACGTGGTCGAGGCCCTGGGACGCCGGAGCACCGGAAGCAAGGGCTGATCGGTCCACCGACCGTCGAGCCCCTACACGATGGGGAACGAACGCGCACTAGATTTCGCCATGTCCTTCACCCATTTGCTCCTTGTCCTGCTCCTGTGCCCCATCGCGGGCCGGGCACAGCATACCGACACCCTTCGGTTCCACTCCACCGCGTTCGGCGCGGAGCGTTCGGTGGTCGTTCACCTGCCCGAGTTCCAGCGCTATGCCAGTGCCCAGGTGCGCATGCCGGTGATCATCCTGCTCGATGGGCAGCACGAATGGTTCATCGATCCGCTGCTGAACGACATCCGTTTCCTGCAGTACACGCACGAGGTGCCGCAAGCCATTGTGGTCACGGTGCCGCATGGTGACCGTGTGGCTGAGAGCGCCCCGGACAGCATCGACCAACCCGCGATGCCCTTGCTGGAGCTGCTGACCGAAGAGCTTCCACCGCTGCTGGAGCCCTACAACCCCGGCGATATCACTGTTCTGGTGGGGCATTCCTTCACGGCCAGCTTTGCGCTGTATGCCTATCTGACGGCGCCCGAGGCCTTCGATGCGGTCATCGCGCTCTCGCCCCTGCACTTGGTAGAACGCTCACTGCCGCTGGTCGCCGACCGCTTGCAGCGGGTGAAGGATGAGCGTGTACTGGTGGCGGTGGGCGGCACGGAGCGCTTGAAGGATGGAGGCCACCACGCCGATCTGACCGCCGCCATGCGCAGTGCTGCCCCTGCCCGTACCGAGGGACGTCTGCAGCTCCGCGAGTATCCCAGTGCGGGTCATACGGCACTCCCGATCATCGCCTTCCCCGATCTACTGGCCACGCTCTTCGCACCGTATGCGCTGCGCGATACGCTGGCTGCGGTGGATGATGCATACAAGCTGGTGCAGGCCCCACCGCCACCGGACCAACTGGTGAAGGAACTGGAAGGCACCTGGGGCTTTCTCGATGGCACCCTTCCGTGGGACCTGGCGGAGGCGAACGGACTCCTTTCGCGCCTGGAGTCGAGCGGATACATGGACCACGTGGTGGCGCTTTTGCATCGGGCGATCGCGCTGTATCCGAACGAGTATTACTTCCACGCGTGGCTGGGGCAGGCGCTCATGGACAGGGATCCTGGTGCGGCACGGGCCAGCTTGCTGAAGGCACGGGAGGTGCAGGACCGGCATGCGCGCAACGACGCTGACTACGAAGAGATGAAGGCCGAGATCGAAGGCATGTTGAAGTGAACCAGTGATCAACGTTCGCAAATCGATCTTCGCCCCATGGCCGAGCCGTTGAAAGAGTTGTTCAACCGGGCGTATTTCGAGCGCCTGGCGAAGGAGTTGGAAGCGGTGCATCCGCCGTTGAAGCGTGCGGCGTTCCTGAAGGCAGTGCAGCATGGCAACGAAAGGCGCGAACTGAACGCCCGCATGCGCCACGCGGCCATCACCCTGCGCAGCCACCTGCCCACCGACTACCGCAAAGCCGTGCATGTGTTGAAGGACCTGGCGCCGCGCATGCCGAAGGGCTACACCGCATTGCTCTATCCCGACTTCGTGGGTGTACATGGGTTGCATGAACCCGCTTTCTCTTTGGAAGCGCTGCGCTACTTCACCGGCTTCGGCTCCTCCGAATTTGCGGTGCGTGAGTTCTTCCGCCGCGATGCACAGGGCACTCTGAAGGTGATGCGCAACTGGTCCGAGGATAAGGATGAACACGTTCGGCGTTTGGCCTCGGAGGGAAGTCGTCCGCGCTTGCCGTGGTCCTTCCGTTTGGAAGCCGTGGTGAGGGATCCCACGTTGACCACGCCGATCCTGGAGCGTTTGCGTGCGGATGACGCGCTCTACGTCCGCAAGTCCGTGGCCAACCACCTCAACGACTTCAGCAAGGACCATCCGGCCTACATGGTGGCGCTGCTCGATCGTTGGGACAGAACGCATCCGTACACCGCGTGGATCGCGAAGCATGCCAGTCGCACGCTGATCAAGGCCGGCGACCCTACTGCACTTGCACTCTTCGCCTTCGATACCAAGGTGAAGGTGCGTGTGGACGATCTTGTTGTATCGCCGGAACGCATCAGGCTCGGTGACCGGATGACCTTATCCTTCATCGTGGTCTCCGAAGCAGCACGCGACCAGCAGCTCGCTATCGACTACGCCATCCACTACCGCAAGGCGAACGGCGCAACATCCCGGAAGGTCTTCAAGCTGAAGGAGGTAGAGCTTCCCGCGAAGGGCGTGCTATCGCTCAGCAAGAGCCAGCGCATCATGGACTTCAGCACGCGCAAGCACTACCCGGGCGAGCACATGGTGGAGGTGCAGGTGAACGGGCGGGTGATGGCGGAGGGGGCGTTCAGGCTTGAGGTGTGATCGAACAAGTGCTGTGGTACAGGTCGCGTATTCCATGACACGGCACACGCTCGTTCTCTCACAGGGTTCGTTCATGCACGACCCACGGGGTCCGCATCACTTCCAAACGTTCGATAAGGTGCTCAGTTCCGCAAAAGGCAGCACCTCCACACGGTCGTTAAGCGTATAGCGCAGCGTACCAGGGTAGATCACGAAGAGGTGGTCAAGTTCCAGATCGGCCAATGCCACGTGCATGCTGCGCGTCATCCGCGGGGCATCTTCGCGCTTCACCTCCACACCGATGCGTTTGCCTTGGTGTAGGAAGAACAGGTCCAGTTCAGAGCCACCGTGCACGTTGTAGAAGTACGCGTCCCGTGGTTTGAGCACGCTCATCACTTCTTCCAGCACGAAGGCTTCCCACGAAGCCCCCAGTTTGGGATGGTGGAACAGGTCGTGCATGGTACCGATGCGCTGCAAGGCATGGAAGAGGCCCGTGTCGCGGATGTAGATCTTGGGGCTTTTCACCAGGCGCTTGCCCACATTGACGTGCCACGGCAGCAGGCGACGCACCATGTAGGTCTGTTCGAGCGCGTCCAGGTAGCGGTTCACGGTGCGTGCTGTAACGCCGAAGGAGGCAGCCAGCTCGGCCGCATTCCAGAGTTGGCCGTGGTAATGGGAGAGCATCGTCCAGAACCGGGCCATCACGGCAGGGGCGTAGCCGAAGCCCAGCAGGCCCATGTCGCGCTCCAGGAAGGTGCGGATGAAGTTGTCGCGCCAGGCCATGCTGGACGCATCATCCGCGGCAAGGAACGAACGCGGGAAGCCGCCACGGAGCCAGAGCGTGTTGGCTTGTGCATGGCCCACTTCCAAGGTGGTGAAGCCGGACACATCGATCATCTCCACGCGGCCCGCAAGGGATTCGTTGGCCTGGCGGGACAGCTCTGGCGAGGCGCTGCCCAAGAGCAGGAACTGCGCTGGGTTGGGTTGTCGGTCAGCGAGCACCCTCAACACGGGGAACAAGCCAGGCGCACGTTGTGCCTCATCGATCACCACCAGTCCGCTCAGGTCCTGCAGGGCGGTGAGCGGATCGGCGAAACGCTGGGCCACCACGGGGTGCTCCAGGTCGAAGTAGTGCGCAGAACCGGCCGGAAGAAGCTCTCTGGCCAGTGTCGTCTTCCCGATCTGGCGGGGCCCCAACAGCATCACCACCGGGTTGCGCCCCAAAGCGATGCGTATCTGGTGCAGGTAGTCCGACCGCGAGATCATGGAAGAATATCTATACCAAAGGTAACGATATTCATGTTTGAGCGATAGGCCCCCGGTCACATGGGTCCATTGGCGGAACAGCGTCCGCGCTACCTTCCTGCTCGGTGAAGGAGTGTACGGGTCATTGTTACTTCCCCGCCGCCTCCAGCATCGCCTTCACCGTCTTGGGCGCGCTGCCGATGAAGATCTGCTCTCCGATGATGATCGTGGGCCGCTTCAGGAAGGTGTACTCCTCCAGGATGTACTTGCGGTAATCCTTCTCGGTGAGGGCCATTTCGTTCAGGCCCATGCTGCGGTACTTCATGGCCACGCGGCTGAAGAGGGCCTCATAGCTGCCGGCCAGCTTCTTCATGACATCCAATTGGGCCGGTGTGATGGCCTGTGTCTTGATGTCCTGAAGTTCGAAGCGCTTGATCTTCGGAATGTCCTTCAGGATCTTCTGGCAGGTGCCGCAGTTGGCGAGGTGGTAGATCTTCATGGTCGGTTGCAGTGCCGAATGAACAACGAAGGACAAAATTTGTGCGCATCGGCACCCCTGCAGAGCACCGACCTTTGCACGAACCGTTCCATGAAGGCGCTCCTGACCCCACTGCTCGTTGCCAGCTTGTACGCTGGAGCCTGTGCCCAAGCCCCGGAGCAACGGGCGTCCAACCCCTTGCTCTGTGATCCCGACTCCGCAGTTTGTGCGGTGCCCGGTTCCCCGGTGCATACACACGCGGATGGTGCGGATGCTGTGCTGCCTTCCGCAGCCAAGCCCATCACATTGCTCTACTTCACCGACCCCATCTGCAGCAGTTGTTGGGGCACTGAGCCACAGTTGCGCCGCTTGAAGTTGGAGTACGGCGATGCCATCGACATCCAGTACCACATGGGCGGCTTGTTGCCTTCGTGGGACGTGTACAACAGTGGCGGCATCAGCAAGCCCAGCGATGTGGCCGGGCATTGGGATGAAGTGAGCCCGCACTACCGCATGCCCATCGTCGGCGATGTGTGGTTGGAGGATCCGCTACCCAGCAGCTATCCGCCGAGCGTCGCCTTCAAAGCCGCAGAGCTGCAGGATCACACGAAGGCACTGGTCTTCCTGCGTCGGATGCGCGAGCAGGTGTTGGTGGAGAAGAAGAACATCACGAAGTGGCCGGTGATCGCAGCGGCGGCTGTATTCGCACAATTGGATACCGCCCGCTTGCACACGGACTTCACCGGTGCGGCGAACGCGCTTTTCCAGGCCGACCTGACCTTGGCGCGGTCACTGGGTGTGCGGGGCTTCCCCACGTTCATCTTCAGCAACGCGGCGGGCGAGCGGCAGTTGGTATATGGGGCGCGACCCTATGCGCAGTTCGAGGCGGCGGTGAAGGTGCTAAAGCCCGATGTACAGGCCTCCTCCGTTCCGACCACACTGGATGCGCTGTTCGATGTGCACGCCTCGTGGTGTGCGGAAGAGGTGGCGGTGATGCTGGGCATACCGCATGAGACGGCCGTTGCGCAGCTGAAGGCGGCCCAAGCGAAGGGCGTGCTTACTTCCGTGGATACGCGGAACGGGAGCGTGTGGCGGCGGAAGTGAGCGTGGTGTTCAAGCTCGTACGGACGTCTTCTGCCGCCACATCCTGAACTCACGATCCATCATGCGCAGCGCAAAGAAGACCACGAGCGGCAAGCACAGTCCGTAGTAGACCAGGGAAGGACGAACAAGGAATTCACGCGTTAGGTCGTTCAAGCGCCATCCATACACTTGCCCGAGGTTGTGGGTCACCGCCAGAACGCTTACACAGGCGAGGGTCATTACAAGGACGTGTGCCAGTTGGCTGTAGTGCAGGCATTTGTTGCGCTCTTCGGTGTATAGTGCCTTCCACGCTTGTCCTGTCCGACCGAAGAAGAGGAGCGAGACGTAGTCGGAACGACTAGATGGTACACCCGGTAAGGTGCGTTGTCCGAAATAGGTGCAATAATGCCAATGACCGTAGAGCAGGAGCGCACTGAACAGAATGTTGACCACTGTCAGTGGCCAATAGCTGAGTCCCAGGACACTGGTGAGCGGGTTCATCTCACCGGCCGCACCGCCAGGCTGTAGCATGAACAAGCTGGTGCTCCACAGGTCACCTGCACGTGTGAACGCGAACACAAGCGCCCATGGCAGGAAGCGGGGTGGTGTAAAGGTGGTGGCCACCTTGCGAAGGTCGCGAGTGCACCTCAGAACTCCGCACTCTTCGGCGTCCGTGGGAAGGGGATCACATCCCGGATGTTCCCCATGCCCGTCACGAACAACACGAAGCGCTCCAGCCCCAGCCCGAAGCCCGCGTGCGGCACGGTGCCGAAACGGCGCGTGTCCAGGTACCACCAGAGTTCGTCGGCGGGTACGTGCATCTCCTTCATGCGTGCTTCGAGGACATCCAGCCGTTCCTCGCGTTGGCTGCCGCCGATGATCTCGCCGATGCCGGGGAAGAGCACGTCCATGGCAGCCACGGTGGTGCCCTTGTCGCTGTACCCGAAGTCGCCGGGGCCGTTGGTGCGCATGTAGAAGGCCTTGATCTTGCCGGGGTAACCGGTGACGATCACCGGCTTCTTGAAGTGCTTCTCCACCAGGTAGCGCTCGTGCTCGCTCTGCAGGTCGATGCCCCATTCCACGGGGAACTGGAACTGCTTCTTCTGGTGCGGCTTGCTGCGGAGTAGGATCTCGATGGCGTCCGTGTAAGTGATCCGCTCGAAGGGATTGTCGAGCACGAACTTCAGGCGGTCGATGAGGCCCAGCTCGCTGCGCTGCTCCTTCGGCTTGGTGGCCTCTTCCTCCTTCAATCGCGCATCCAGGAACTGCAGGTCGTCCATGCTGTTGCGCAGCACGCGGGCGATGAGGTGCTTGCACAGGCCTTCGGCCAGGTCCATATCGCCCTTCAGGTCCATGAAGGCGGCCTCGGGCTCGATCATCCAGAACTCGGCCAGGTGGCGCGCGGTGTTGCTGTTCTCGGCGCGGAAGGTGGGGCCGAAGGTGTACACCTTGCCCAGCGCCAGCGCGGACAGCTCAGCCTGCAACTGGCCGCTCACGGTGAGTCGGCTTTCGGCACCGAAGAAATCCTCCTTGAAGTCCACTTCACCGGCCTCGTTCAGTGGCGGGTTCTTCGCATCCAGCGTGCTCACGCGGAACATCTCCCCAGCTCCCTCGGCATCGCTGGCGGTGATGATGGGGCTGTGGAAGTAGTTGTAGCCCTGCTGGTCGAAGTACTCGTGGATGCCGAAGCTCACTTGGTGGCGGATGCGGAAGATGGCGCTGTAGGTGTTGGTGCGGAAGCGCAGGTGGGCATTCTCGCGCAGGAACTCCAGGCTGTGCTTCTTGGGTTGGATGGGGTACTTCTCCGCATCGCTGTCGCCCAGCACTTCCACGGCGGTCACCTGCATCTCCACGCGCTGGCCGCTGCCCTTGCTCTCCACGATCACACCGGTGCATTTCACGGCAGCGCTGGTGGTGAAGCGGGCGCGCGTGGCGGCATCCACCTGCTCCTGGTCGATCACGCACTGCAGGTTCCGGATGGTGCTGCCATCGTTGAGGGCGATGAAGCGGTCGTTGCGGAAGGTGCGCACCCAGCCGGCCACGGTGACCGTGGTGTTGGTGAGGGCGGTGTCGTCGAGGACTTGCTTGATGGAGGTCATGGGTAAGAAGGTCAGGTGATCAGAGGGTCAGACAATGGGATTGCCTGCCGCCGACTGTCATCAGGCCGCAAAGGAACGAAGGCGCACGCAGCCCACGATGCCCGCCATGATGGTGCTCCAGGGGTGAACGGCGCGGAAATGTGATAAACGGTGGAAACAAAATGACATACGGAACGTTTCCGACGTGTTGAACCCATTTAGATTTGCGCCCCGAAATGGAACAACGCGAGCAACAGATCATCGATCAGTCAGCCAAAGTGTTCATGCGCTTGGGCATCCGCAGCGTGAACATGGACGATATCGCTCAGCACCTGCGCATCAGCAAGAAGACGCTTTATCAGTTCGTGAAGGACAAGAACGAACTGGTGCAACGGGCCGTGAAGCACATCACCCAGGAGCACCATTCCTGCATCCTCGGCATCTGCGCGAAGGGCCACAACGCCATCGACGAGAACTTCGAGATCACCCGCTTCGTGGCCTCACAGGTGGGGCAGATGCACCCGAGCGTGCACTTCGACATGCAGAAGTACCACCCCGAGGCGTGGCAGCTCCTGCAGACCACCAGCCGCACGGACATTTACCAGTGCGTGAGCGACAATATGCGGAAGGGCATCCGCGAAGGCCTCTACCGACCGGACCTCAACATTGATGTCATCGCGCGGATCTATATCTCCCGCTTCGATATCACGTTCGATGGTGAGTTGTTCCCTCAAGACCAGTATCACTTTGAGGATGTGATCTGGGAGATGTTCCGTTACCACATCCGCGGCATAGCCAGCGACAAAGGGGTGAAATACCTCATCAAGAAGGTCCAGAAGGAACGAAACACCACGTCGGGTACAACGACGTCCACGAAATGAAGATGCGTACAGTATGGAGCGCGGTGCTGGCCATGGCCACAGCGGCCGCCAGCGCACAAGGCCCTGTGAGCCTTTCGCTGAAACAAGCGCTGGACATGGCGGCGAAGCAGGCCTACACGGTGCAGAACAGCGAACTGGAGGCGGAGAAGTCGCGCCACCAAGTGAAGGAGATAACCGCCATGGGCCTGCCCCAGATCAATGGGGAGGGCAGCATGACCAACTATATCGATGTGCCCACGCAGATCATCCCGAACTTCATTGGTGAGGGGCCTGCGTACATCCCCGTGCAGTTCGGTGTGCCGCACTCCATGACCGGCAGCCTTTCGCTGAACCAGCTCCTGTTCGATGGCAGCTATATCGTTGGCCTGCAGGCTTCGAGGGCGGTGGCCAAGCGCAGTGAGGACGAGCTGGAGAAGGCCCGCACTGATGCGCGCAACCAAGCGGCCAAGGCCTACTACGGCGCGTTGGCGGCCGATGAGGGCGCGCGGTTGGTGAGCCAGGGCGTGCCCTTGTTGGAGAAGAGCCTTGCGGAGGCTCAGGCCATGCTGTCCGCAGGCTTCATGGAACGCACCGATGTGGACCGCGTGACCGTGCAGCTGGAGCAAGCGCGGGTGCAGGAGCGCGAGTTCCGCCGCCAGGCCGATATCGCCCGCATGATGCTGGCCCTTACGCTCGGTCTTCCGCAGGGAACGCCGATGGTGCTTACCGATGAGCTGGCCGCCCTGCTGCGCGACCCGGCGGAGATCGCTCTCGTGGAGGAGCCTTTCGTGCGCGATAACCACATCGATCTGGTGATCGCCGATGACCTCGTGCGCCTGCAATCGTTGAGCCTGCGGAACGAAAAGGTGAAGCAGTTGCCTTCACTGAACGGGTTCTTCAACCACCAACAGGTGTGGAACGGTCCCACGTTCGATCCCGGTGGCGAGTACCAGTTCTATCCTACCACCCTCTGGGGGCTGACACTGCGTGTGCCCATCATCAGCAGCGGGATGCGCTACCACCGGGTTGCCCAGGCGCGCCAGGCCCTGCAACAAGCCGAAGTGAACCGGACCTTCACTGAGCAACAGTTGCTCACCGAACTTGAACGTCAGCGTGGTAACGTACGCACGGCCACCGAGAACCTGCTGGCCGAACAACGCAATTTGGACCTGGCCACCGAGATCGTGGACCGCACTGCGCTCAAGTTCGCCAATGGCGCAGCTTCCAGCTTTGAGCTCACCCAGGAGCAATCGAACCTGCTCGTTGCGCAACAGCGCTTTGTGCAAAGCATAGCCCGTCTTGCCAATGCCCGCGCCGAGCTGCGCCTCGCCCTCGACCTCTACTGAACCGAACACACATTCATCCGATGAACAAGTCAGTTTCCGTCTTCATTCTTGCAGCGCTCATGGCCGCCTGTGGCACTGCGCCCGATACCAGCGGCGAGGTGAGGACCAAGCGCGCGCAACGCGATTCGTTGAAGGCTGAGCGCGAGAAGATCAATGCGGCCATTGCCGAAGTGGAGGGCTGGTTGGCGAAGAACGATCCCGAGCTCGCGCGTGCGTTGCCAATGGTCACCGTATTTCCGTTGGCCCCGCGTGATTTCTCCCACTTTACCGAAGTGCACGGTAACGTGAAGGCTGACGACAATGCCTTGTTGTTCAGTTCCACCGGTGGCGAGGTACGCCGCATTGTTGTGAGGGCGGGCTCGCCGGTGCGCAAAGGCCAGGTGATCGTGGACATCGATATCGACGCCCTGCGCAAGAACGTGCAACAGGCCGAGGCCAATGTGGAACTGGCCCGCACGGTGTATGAGCGGCAGGCCAGGTTGTGGGAACAGAAAGTGGGCAGCGAGGTGCAATTCCTGGAGGCCAAGGCACGCAAGGAGGCCGGTGAGGCTCAATTGGCCGCGCTGAAGGAGCAACTGCGCAATGCACAGGTGATCGCGCCATTCGATGGTGTGGTGGACGAGATCTTCCCCAGTGTGGGCGACATGACGACCCCCATGCAGCCGGTTGCGCGCGTGGTGAGCCTGGGCCGTGCGAGCATTGAGTGTGATGTGGCCGAGGACCTGTTGAGGAAGGTGAAACAGGGCGATCCAGTGCAAGTGGTACTGCCTGAGAGCAACGAATCGTTCGAGGCGCGTATCGATCAGATCGGACAGTTCATCAACCCCAACAACCGCACGTTCCGCATCACCGTACGTGTTACCGATGGTAAGCAACTGCGCCCCAACCAACTGGCCAATGTGCGCATCCGCGACAAGGAGGCCAAGGATGCCCTTGTGGTGCCCGCGCGCCTGGTGATGGAGAACGGCCAGGGCTTGAGCTATGTGTATGTGCTGGAGCAGAAAGATGGACTGGCAAAGGCCCGCAAGGAGTTCGTGACGGTGCTTAGCATGCAGGCGGGTGACCTGCTTATCGAGCGCGGCCAGGAAGGCCTCCAGGGTGGCGAAACACTCATCGACCAGGGTTCGCGCCTGGTGGTGGACGGGCAGGAAGTACAGGTGTTGAAAGGGGCCTGAGCCGGTACTGATGAATGAATGAACGGAGACCCACGGGTCGCCATCGAACCAACGAACATGTCAAGCAACAACGGACAAAGCGGTACCAGCGATAAGCGCTTCGGCCTGTCCACCTGGGCGGTGGAGAACCGGGCAACAGTGATGGTGCTCACCGTGCTGATCGCCTTAACGGGACTGGTGGCGTACAGCACCATGCCGCGCGAGGCCTTTCCGGAAGTGGTGACCCCCGAGATCTACGTGGGCACCCCCTATCCCGGCAATGCGCCGGACGATATGGAAAAACTGATCACGCGCCCGCTGGAGAAGGAGATCAAGACCATCACGGGCATTGACGAGATCAACTCCACGAGCGTGCAGGGCTACAGCACCATTCAGGTGAAGTTCGATTTCAACGTTACCCCCACCGAGGCGCTACGCAAGGTGAAGGATGCCGTGGACAAGGCCAAGGCCGATCCCGACTTCCCCACCGACCTGCCCGCTGAGCCGAACATCTTTGAGATGAACCTCTCTGAGATGATGCCGATCCTCAACATCAACCTCAGCGGCGATTACAGCATGGACCAGCTGAACGCGTGGGCCGAGGAGCTGGAAGACCGCATTGAGGACCTGCCCGAGATCAATAAGGTGGAGATCCGTGGCGTACCGAAAAAGGAAGTACGCATCAGCCTCGACCTGCCCAAGATGGAGGCACGCATGGTGGCCTTCAACGATGTGGCCGCGGCCATTCAACAGGAGAATGTGAGCATCAGCGGTGGCGAAGTGCTGGTGGATGGATTGCGCCGGAGCATCAGCGTGAACGGAGAGTTCACCGATATGGACCAAGTGCGCTCCATCATCGTGAAACAGGAGAACCTGGAGATTGTCCGCTTGGGCGAGATCGCCGATGTGGCCTTCACCTACGAGGAACCCAAGAGCTATGCACGCGAGTACGGCCAACCCGTAGTGATGCTCGACGTGATCAAGCGCAGCGGCCGCAACCTATTGGTGGCCAGCGATAGCATCAAGAGCATACTCGCCGATTTCACGGCTCATCGTTTCCCCAAGGACCTCAACGTCAGCCTTACCGGTGACATGAGCGACCAGACCCGCACACAGGTCGATGAACTGGAGAACAGCATCATTTTCGGGATACTGCTCGTGGTGGGTGTGCTCATGTTCTTCCTGGGTCTGCGTAACGCGTTGTTCGTGGGTATCGCCATTCCCATGAGCATGCTGCTGAGCTTCCTTGTGCTGAATGCCATGGGCATCACCCTCAACATGATGGTGCTCTTCAGCCTCGTGCTTGCACTGGGCATGCTGGTGGACAACGGCATCGTGGTGATCGAGAACACCCACCGTTTGATGAGTGAAGGCCAGTCCGCCATCCGCGCCGCCAAGAACGGTGTCGGCGAAGTGGCCTGGCCCATCATCGGTAGCACCGCCACCACCGTTGCCGTGTTCATCCCGCTCATGTTCTGGCCGGGTATCATGGGTGAGTTCATGAAGTACCTGCCGCTCACGCTCATGGTGGTGCTCACGAGTTCATTGTTCGTGGGCCTTGTCATCAACCCCATGCTTGCCGCCCGCTTCATGCGGGTGGAACAGGATGGGCCTACGCGCTTCCTGACGTTTGTTGTTGGACCATGGGTCACAGGCCTTGGTCTGTTGTTCAGCTTGATCGGCCATTTTGCTGGTTTACCCTTCCTGTTCACATTGGGCAACCTGGCGCTGACCTTCGGCTTGTTCGGCTTCATCAATCACTATTTCCTCTACCCGTGGTCGGTGCGTTTCCAGAACGTGACCATGCCCAAGGTAGAGGAGCGTTACCGTTCGTTCCTGGTGTGGGTGCTACAAGGCAAGCGTCCGCGTTACGTGCTCTTGGGCACCGTGGGCATGTTGTTCGCATCGTTCGCACTGCTGGGTGTCTTCCCACCGAAGACCTTGTTTTTCCCGATCAACCAACCACAGTATGTGAACGTGTTCATCGAAAAACCCATTGGCACGGACATCGCAGAGACCGATGCCACCACGCGTCTCATTGAAGAGCGGGTGTTCAGGGTGCTCGCGGCACCGAAATACAATACGGTGGTGTACGATACGCTGGCTGATGGCTCGGTGCGAGCCGACACGGTCAACTTCCTGGTGAGCAGTGTGATCGCCCAGGTTGGCGAAGGCACCAGTGATCCCGCTGCAGGGCCATCGCTGGCCGCCACGCCGCACAAAGGCCGTGTGCAGGTGAGCTTCGTGAAGTATGCCGAGCGTCGAGGCATCAACACATTGGATGTGATGGAGGACGTTCGCGAAGCCGTACGTGGTGTGCCAGGTGTGACCGTTACTGTGGATAAGGATGCCGCAGGGCCGCCCGCAGGTAAACCAATAAACATCGAGATCAAGGGCGATGATGTGAACGGATTGATCGCTGAAGGTGAGCGTCTCCGCCAATTCCTCATCGGCCAGCATATTGCCGGTGTGGAGGAGCTGAAGCTTGATATCGAGCTCGGCAAACCGGAGATGCCGTTGGACATTGACCGCGCCAAGGCCCGTCGCTATAACGTTAGCACATTTGCCATTGGCGATGCCTTGCGGACCGCGCTCTATGGCCGCGAGGTAAGCACGTATAAGCTGGGAGAGGACGACTACCCCGTGAACCTCCGCCTGAAGGATGAGTATCGCTATGATCCTGAAGTGCTCACAGGCATGCGCGTCACCTTCCGCGACCAGACCAATGGGCAGATGCGGCAGGTGCCGATCAGCGCGCTGGCCACTACGCGGTTCACCAGTACGTATAGCGCGGTGAAGCGCAAGGACCTGAAGCGCATGGTGCAGGTGCAGAGCAATGTGCTCGGCGACTATAATCCGAATGAGGTGGTGGGCAAAGTGCAGGAGGCCATGCAGGGCTTCGAGAAGGACCCACGCTACACCTACGAGTTCACGGGTGAGATGAAGGAGCAGGAGAAGCAGATGAGCTTCCTGAGCACTGCACTGCTGATCGCGGTTTGCCTGGTCTTCCTCATCATCGTCATGCAGTTCAACAGCAGCAGCGTGCCGGCCATCATCATGTTCTCAGTGATCTTCAGCCTCATTGGCGTGTTCCTTGGCCTGGTGATTTTCCGCATGGAGTTCGTGATCATGATGACGATGATCGGTATCATCTCGCTCGCAGGTGTGGTGGTGAACAATGCCATCGTGCTCATCGATTTCATGATGCTGCTGCAACAGCGCCGCAAGGCGGAACTGGGCCTTGATGAGGAGGACCGTTTGCCCATGTCCGAGATACTCTTGGCCATTGAGGATGCTGGTGCACGTCGTCTGCGTCCTGTGCTGCTCACGGCCATCACCACAGTGCTGGGCCTGATACCGCTGGCCATCGGACTTAATGTGAATTTCTTCACCCTCTTCTCGCAGCTGGATCCGCAGCTTACTCTGGGCGGTGACAACACGGTGTTCTGGGGCCCCATGAGCTGGACGGTGATCTTCGGTCTCACCTTCGCCACCTTCCTCACGCTGGTGGTGGTACCCTTGATGTATCTTGTGTTGATGAAGGTCAAGTTCCGCTTCGGCAAGTCGAGGACCAAAGCACCGAGGCCATTCATGGTGGAGGGCAAGACCGCTGCCGTGACCATCTGATCACGCGGTCGCAGCTATCTTGGGAGCGGCCTCTAAAGGGGGCCGCTCCGCTTTTGAGGACGATCCTGTTCCGCATCGCTGGTCCTGCCCTTGGCGCCGTGGTCTATGCGCTCATGCTTCACCATGGGCCATTGCCCGCATTGATGGCCGGACTGGTGGCATGGATGGCCACTTGGTGGATCACCGAGGCCGTGCCGATCCCGGTAACGTCCATACTGCCACTGGTGCTCTTCCCGGTGCTTGGTATCGATTCGGTGCCGGGCACCGCTTCCCACTACGGTAAGGAGATCATCTTCCTTTTCCTGGGGGGCTTCATCATCGCCTTGGGCATCGAGCGTTGTGGCCTGCATCGACGCATAGCACTGCGCATCATGTCGGGCATGGGCAGCTCTTCATCACGCCTGGTGCTGGGTATCATGGCCGCCACTGCCTTGCTCAGCATGTGGATCAACAGCACGGCGGCCACGCTGGTGATGCTCCCCATCGCCCTTAGCCTGATCGATGATGACGATGCGCCGGCTGAAGCGCGCAAGCGGCTCACGGTCCCCTTGTTGCTTGGTGTGGCCTACGGCGCCACAGTAGGTGGGTTGGCAACACCGGTGGGTACTCCGCCCAACCTGGTCTTCATTGCCTTATGGAAGCAGCTCTATCCGGATCAGTCGGCCATTGGTTTCGGGCAATGGATGGCCACCGGTCTGCCCTTGGCCGCGGTCTACCTTGCCTTTGCATGGGTGTTGCTCACACGCGTGGTGTTCGATTTGAAGGGCGATACGTTGGGAGCGTCCGATGCCGTGCAGGAGCGACTGAAAGCGCTGGGCCGTCCCTCACGCGACGAGTGGATCGCAGGCTGCGTGTTCGCATTGGTGGCCCTGCTTTGGATGACCGGGGATTCGATCGAACAAGATGACCTGGTATTGTTCAAAGGTTGGCGTGAACATTCGGAATCGCTGGGTGAAGTGAGTGACGCGGCCGTGGCCGTGTTCGGCGCGGTGATTCTCTTCCTGTTGCCCGCCAGCAAGCACAAGCGCGAACCGCAGGATGCCTACGCCACCCACGAGGATGGCCATGCGCTCATGAGCTGGGGCTTCGCTGAGCACCGTGTGCCTTGGGGTGTATTGCTGCTTATCGGTGGCGGCTTCGCGCTCGCATCGGGTGTTGACAAGAGCGGGCTAAGCAACATCATCGGTGAGGCCATGTCTGGCATCGGTTCGTTGCCCATGATGCTCTTGATCGGCTCCACCACCCTTATCGTGTGCCTGTTAAGTGAATTGGGCAGCAACACCGCCACTGCAAGCCTTACGCTACCCATTCTCGCAGCCATGGCCGAACGTTGGGGTATGGACCCGCAGAGCATTCTGTGGCCAGCGGCCATGGGCGCCAGCCTGGGCTTCATGCTGCCCGTTGCATCGCCCATGCAGACCATCGTGTTCGGTACCGGCCGCATTCCCATGCGTCAAATGGTGAAGGCCGGTGTGTGGATGGACCTGATCGGGGTGCTTTTGCTGATGTTGTTCTTCGGCTGGTGAAGCCTCGGCAGGTCCAGTTGTTGGCAAGCCGAGCGTTCGTGGCCAAGACCTCTTGTCGCGTTCAAAGCTCCGGCTCCAGTGGCCTCGGCTCAAGGACCTCGCGTGATGGATGATCACATCGCGGCGATCACCTTCAGTTCAATGGCAATGGGCGTGGGAAGGCAGTTGATCTCCAACGTGGTCCTGCAGGGCGGATCGTTCTCGAAGTATTCCTTCCAAAGCCTGTTGTAGGTGGGGAAGTCGGCCTTCATGTTGGTGAGGTACACCGTCACGTCCACGATCTTGTCCCAGCTGCAGCCGCTATCCTCCAATATCCACCGCACGTTCTGGAACACGCTGCGCACCTGCGTCTCGATGTCATAGCTCACGATATTGCCCTGCTCGTCGAGCTCCACGCCGGGGATCTTCTTGGTGCCACGTTCGCGGGGTCCCACACCGCTCAGGAACAACAGATCGCCCACGCGGCGGGCATGCGGGTAGTGGCCAACGGGTTCGGGCGCCTTGTTGCTGGAAATGCTGCTCATGCTGCAAAGGTGCTACAACGTACCAAAGGTTCACCACACGAAGAAGCCCCGTCCCCGGGGCTCCTTCCACTTTTCATCCGACGCACAGGAGGCGACGATCACCAGCCCCGCCGATATTGGTGGGCAATACCCTCCCGGGTATCGTTGGGGTGAGGGTCGCGATGGCCCTTTGCTCAAGGACCATCTTCCATGATGGTGCTCGGATGTTCGATCCGTTGCGGTATTTGCGAAACTCGTTGGCTTGCGTCTCTAAGACGTTTTGACCATGTGAAGTGTTGGTGGACGCAGTGTGCGGTTTTTCCACTGTCCATCAACAACCATTGGCGTCGATCTTTGTTCCCTCTGGGTTCCACGACCCCACTTTCCAACGAACAATAGTAACCACATGCGCTACCGTCGCCTCGGCACTTCCGGTCTACAGGTCTCTGAGCTCTCCCTCGGAAGTTGGCTCACCTTCGGCAAACAGATCACCGACGCTACTGCGGAGAAGTTGATGAAGACCGCTTATGACAACGGCATCAACTTCTTCGACAATGCCGAGATCTATGCCCGCGGCGAGAGCGAACGCGTGATGGGCAAGATCCTGAAGAAGCAAAAATGGTCGCGCGACACTTGGATCGTGAGCAGTAAGGCCTACTTCGGTGCGGGTGGCAAACTGCCCACGCAGGTGGGGCTCCATCGCAAACATGTGGTGGAAGCCTGCAACGATGCGCTCAAACGCCTGCAGGTGGAGTACCTGGACCTCTACTTCTGCCACCGGCCGGACAAGAACACACCGATCGAGGAAACGGTTTGGACCATGCACCAACTGATCATGAGCGGCAAGGTGCTTTACTGGGGCACCAGCGAGTGGAGCGCACAGGAGATCATGGAGGCGCATATGGTGGCGAAGCAGCACCACCTGATCGGACCGGTGATGGAACAGCCGCAATACAACATGTTCCACCGCGCCAAGGTGGAGGTGGAGTTCGGGCAGGTGTATAAGACCGTAGGCCTCGGCACCACCATCTGGAGCCCGCTGGCCAGTGGCATCCTCACCGGCAAGCACCGCGACATCAAGGCCACCAAGGGTACGCGCCTCACAATGGAAGGCCTCGATTGGTTGCGTGAACGCGAGCTCACGCCCGATCGCCTCAAGACCGTGGAGAAGCTGAACAAGATCGCCGATGGCCTGGGCCTCTCACTGCCCGTGATGGCCCTTGCATGGTGCCTGAAGAACCCCAATGTGAGCACGGTGATCCTCGGGGCGAGCAAGGAAACACAACTAAAGGAGAACCTCAAGGCCAGCGAGGCGCAGGACCTGCTGACACCGGCTGTCATGGAGAAGATCGAGAACGTGTTGAACAATGCTCCCGTAAGGCCTCAGTGGTGAACAGTTTGGGCATTGGATCGCTCACGGTCCATCACTAGTGCGGGCTGGGCGAAGGCTCGCATGTTGTATGCGCGTCGGAGTGTGTTAGCTTGGCATTGCACAACACCCCTTGCCATGGAGCACATGAACTTGTTACGCCCGGTGAGGGCAACCCTGATCTTGGTCCTTCTGATGGCACCTGTAGCAAACAGTGCGCAGTCGTTGGAATGGGCACGGTCAGCTGGTGGAACACTACAGGAGATCGCATTTGCGGTGACCGTGGATGCCGAAGCGTCCGTGATAACTACAGGTTCCTTCACACTAACGGCCGATATGGACCCGGGCGCAGGTGTGAGCAACCTTACCAGTAATGGCAGTTCGGATGTGTTCATTCAGAAGCTCGATGTGGATGGCAACTTCCTTTGGGCACGTGCCATAGGAGCTGGCGGCGCGGACCAGGGGTTGGGCGTGGCCGTGGATGCCTTCGGCAATGTGTTGGTAACGGGCAAGGTCAGTGGCACAGTGGACCTGGACCCCTCGGAAGCCGTGTTCATGGTCACCAGTGCGAACACCAGCTTCGATGTATTTGTGATCAAGCTTGATCCGAACGGCAATTTCCTTTGGGGGCGCCTTTTCGGGGGAAACAGCAATGATGCTGGTAACGGTATCGCGGTGGATGCCGATGGCAATGTGCACACTACCGGAGTTGTTGGTGCGGTCGCTGATCTTGATCCCGGTGCAGGTGTCAACAACGCTGGGGGCAATGGCGGGCAGGACGTCTTTGTGCAGAAAATGGATGCCAACGGGAATTTCGTTTGGGGTGCTGCTGTGGGCGGTAGCGGCAATGATATCGGCTGGGCCATCGCGCTGCGCGGGAACGGCGAGGTGCACATTACTGGCGAGTTCCGTGGCACTGCCGATATGGACCCCGGTGCCGGAGTGCTTTCGCTCGTATCCGCTGGCGATGCGGACATGTTCGCTTTGAAGCTTTCAGCAAGTGGTACACTTGTTTGGGCCAAGCGCACAGGTGGCACCAGTTTCGAACGTGCACGCAGCGTCGCGGTGGACCTTGCTGGTGCTACTGTGTACACCGGTGTGCTCAACAGTCCATCCGACATGGACCCCGGCCCCGGTGTCTTCACCCTCGCTGGTGCGTTCAACGAACCAGCTTACGTGTTGAAACTCGACGCGAATGGCGACTTCGTCTGGGCCTTTCTGTTGAACGGGTTTCTCTGCGAGGGACTGGGGATTCGCACGGGCAACCAGAACGAGGTCTATGTCACTGGGTTCTTTGGTGGCACTATGGACATCGATCCCGGGGCGGGCACAACGAACATCGTTGGCCTCGGGGGCAGCGATATGTTCCTGCTCAGCTACAGCGCTGGGGGCAACCTGCAATGGGGTTCGGGCATTGGCAGCGCCCAGAATGATATCAGTAACGCTGTTGCTCTAGGGCCAGCGAGCAAGATCCACATCTGTGGCGAGTTCCGCCAGACCATCGACATGGACCCTGGTTCAGGGGTAACGCTCCTTGGTCCAGTGGGTGGCCAGGATGCGTTCACCGCCAAGTACGGGAAGCCAACGTGTGCCGGTGTTTCGGTGGCGGCCAAAGTCTTCCTTGAAGCAGCGTATACCGGCGACTTCATTCCCATGCACGACCTGTTGCGCACCGGTGGCCTGTTGCCCTTGGATGATCCATACAGGGCCATGGGCTTCTGGCTGGACGATACCACCGCCACCACAGCGGCAGCACTTCAGTGGTCCGGCACCAACGCAATCGTCGATTGGGTACTGGTCGAATTGCGCGATGCCAATGTGCCCTCGAACGTGCTGCGCCGTAGGGCCGCGCTCCTGCAAAGGGATGGCGACATTGTTGAGCAGGATGGTGTTTCCCCTTTACGCTTCTGCGTAGTGGAAGGCAACTATCATGTGGCCGTGAGGCATCGGAATCATCTTGGGGTCATGACGGCCGGCCCACAAGCGCTTTCCGCATCACCGCTCGCTATCGACCTGCGCAATGAAGCAACACCGACCTTCGGTTCCGAGGCGCGCAAACCGGTGGATGGCGCCATGGCGCTCTGGGCAGGAAACGTGATGCCCAACGGCCAATTGAGCTACACGAACACCGACAACGATCGCGACCCCATTCTCAACGCTATTGGAGGCATAATACCCACTGCTGTGATCATGGGCTACAGACAGGAGGATGTGAACATGGACGGCATTGTGCAATACACGGGAAGTAATAACGATCGCGACATCATACTGGTGAACATCGGAGGTACTACACCTACGAGCACACGCCCGCAGCAATTGCCTTGATCAAAGTGGTCAAACGAATCGCGCGAGTATGCGTCCCACTTGATCCGCATAGCTGCCACCGAACAAGTTCACATGAACCATCAGCGGGTATAGGTTGCATAGGTCCACACGCTCCTCCCAGCCTTTTTCCAGTGGCCACTCGGCGCGGTATGTGCGGTACAGTTCCGCATCGAAGCCACCGAACAACCGGGTCATGGCCAGGTCCATTTCGCGGTGACCGTAGTACACGGCTGGATCAATGAGCACAGGCCGGCTTTCGCGGTCGCAAAGGAAGTTGCCGCTCCAGAGGTCGCCATGCAGCAAGGCGGGCGGTTCCGGTGGGAAAAGGTTGCCCAGTTGACGGTAGAGCCGCTCGAAACGAAAGGCCGTGCCCGCCTCCACGCGATTGTGATCACAAGCCGTTTTCAATTGTGGCTCCAAGCGTTGGTGAATGAGGAAGGAGGGCCAATCGGGCTCTTGCTTGTTCCGCTGCACGAGGCTGCCGATGTAGTTGTCGCGCTCCAGACCGAAGTCTTCCTGTGTGTGCCGGTGAAGTTGCGCCAAGTTCCTTCCGAACTCTGCCCAGAAACCCGGCCCTTTGGTCCCGCTTTCCACCCATTCCAGCAGTAGGTAGCTGTCATCGTGGTCTTCGCCGGTGGCGATCAACTGGGGCACGCGCATTGGCCCCGCTCTACGAAGTCGGGCAAGTCCATGCGCTTCGGCCGCGAACAGGGAAGGGAACCGGTCCGTATGGTTGGTCTTCAGGAAGAATCTTCCGGCATCGGTCTCCAGACGCCACGCATCGTTGATGCTCCCACCACCTACGGGTGCCGCCAGTTCCACATCCACGAACTGGCCCAGATGGCGGCTCAGGTCCTCACATACGCGTTCGATCAAAGTGCCGGGCAGGAACATTGGACCAGAGCGCTTTCACATAGGGCGGGGAAAGTAGCCGATCACCACCGCCCAGATCTTGAGGAGTTGCAGGAATGAAGTTGCGCCCAACAGAAAAGGCGGCCTTGGGGGCCGCCTTACTGTGTGGAGAATACCGGAGTCGAACCGGTGACCTCTTGCATGCCATGCAAGCGCTCTAGCCAGCTGAGCTAATTCCCCAAAATGTCAACCCATTCGTGGATGGGGACGCAAAAGTATACAAATGTCCAATATCAACCATCTCCCACAAGACCCCCCTGTAGTGTGCCCGGCAAATGTGAAAGAACGTTGATCTCACAATGATCCACCGCCTTCGGGGTTCAACCAATAGGAGAAACTGGCCGGGAGGCCGGGAAATTGGTTAGAAGGGGTGGGGATGGGCTGGTTTTGGAGCAATAGGGACTGTCGCCCACCACGTGGACCGGCAGATAGGCAGGGTGCCCGTCCCCCCCTTTCAACCGAAGGCCTTACCGGACCCGTTTGATGAACCGGTAGGTGGCTTCCTGTGAGCGAAGTGGGGTGGTTCCCCGTTCGGCCTTTCTGTGTACGTTCTTTTGGTCGCGGTCAATGATCCGCGCCTTCACCGTGTCCTGCCATTGAAGTTCAAGCAAGTGGCGCACTTGGCGCTGCAGCTGCGTATCCAGTATGGGGAAGGCCACTTCCACGCGGCGGTCCAGGTTCCGCCCCATCCAGTCGGCGCTGGCCAGGTACACGAGCGGGGTGCCCTTGTTCTCGAAAACAAAGCACCGGGCGTGCTCCAAGTAGCGGTCAATGATGCTTACTGCTGCTATGTTGGCGCTCATGTTCCGCACACCGGGCACCAGGCAACAAATGCCACGCACGATCAAGCGGATCGATACCCCGGCGTTGCTGGCATCGTATAGCTTGCTGATCAGGGCATGATCCTCCAGGCTGTTCGTTTTCACGGTGATCCCCGCCGGAAGTCCCAACTGGGCATGTTCGATCTCCTTGTCGATCAAGGCCTCAAGCCGGGTACGCAGGTCCATGGGGGCAACCAGCAATTGCGCTGTGCGGGGCCTGGATCGGCGATCCTGCAAATGGGCGAACACAGCGGCAACATCAGCGGTGGTCCCGGCATGTGCGGTTAGAAGACCGAGGTCAGAGTAGATCCGCGACGTGCGCTCGTTGAAGTTGCCCGTGCCCAAGTACGCGAACCGCTTCAAGTTGCCGCGTTCCCGCCGTTCGATCAGGCACAGTTTGCAATGCACTTTCAGGCCCTCATAACTGTAAAGCACCCGCGCACCGGCCTTTTCAAGTGCCGCACCCCAGAACAGGTTCGAGTCCTCGTCGAACCGGGCCTGCACCTCTACGAACACGGTTACGCGTTTGCCATTCCGCAGGGCTTGGATCAGCGCTTCGCAGACCTGTGATCCGCTTGCCACCCGGTACAGCGTGATGGCGATATGCTCCACACGCCGGTCCTTGCCCGCCTGCTGTAGGAGGTGAACGAACTGACCGAAGTCGTGGTAGGGGAAATGCAACAGGATGTCCCCTTTCGCAACGGCACTGAACGGGTCGGCGCCCAGCAAGGCAGGGTGTGCTATCGCGGGCCAGGGTTTTTCCCGTAGCTCCGCGTGCCCCTCTACCGGAAGGGTGAACAGGTCGCTGAAGTTGTGGTACCGACCTCCGGCAACCGTGTCCTGCTTGGTGAGCCCGAGCAGGGTGCGCAAGGCCCGCAACAGTCCCTTGGGCATGGCACTGTCATACAGGAACCGCGATGGCACACCTGTGCGCCGTTTACGCAGGCTCTTTTGCACCTTGTCCTTCACGCTCATCGCGAATTCCTCGTCCAGATGCAGGTCGGCGTCGCGCGTCAATTTCACCGCATAGCAACCGAGCACGGTGTGCCCCGTGAACAGATCGTTGATGCATAGGCGGATCACATCATCCAGGAAAAGCATGTCCTGCTTGCCTTTGGCCCCCGGCAGCGTAACGAAGCGCCCCAGTTCATCACTGGGAATATTGAGCAGCACCAATCGGATACGGCCCTTGGTGCGCAGCCTGCAAGCGAAGTAGAGCTTGCGGTCCTCAATGAACGGGGCATTGCCCGTGCGTATCGCGGCGGTGCTCAGCAGCGGAGCAATATGCTCGCGAAAGTGGGCGAACAGGTGTGTCCGTTGCTTCTTGTTCAGGGCATCCTCGCGCAACAGCCGAATTCCGGCCTTTGCCAATGCGGGCAATAGCACGTTCCGGTACAGGGCGCCGAATTCCTGTTGTTGCTTCAGTGCCTTACGGTTCAGTTGGTCCACCAGTTTCTCTGGCGGAACCTCCAGAGCGGTGCGGTAGGTCTTGCGGAGCTTGGCCAAGCTGCGGAGCGAAGCCACCCTTACCCGATAGAACTCGTCGAGATTATTCGAGTAAATGGCCATGAACTTGATCCGCTCCAACAAGGGGTTGGTGCGGTCCTTGGCTTCTTGCAGCACCCGTTCGTTGAAGCTCAGCCAGCTGAGATCGCGATCGAAAAAAAGCTCCTTGGTACGAATGCGAGGCTTCTTCTTGGCCGCCGTTCGTGCACGCTGATGGAGCGCTTCCAGATTGATGCGCTTCTGCGCCCCATACCGCGTTTCAGCCTGTGATGTATGGAAGCGATGCCCCTCCAAATAGGAGAGGTCTTCCTTGAGCCATTCCGCAACGGAGGGCTTCTTTCCCCTTACGGCGCCCAGCTCTGCTCTAAGTCGTTCACTCTTCTGTTGGAAGTCGATCTGGCCCGCTTTGGATGAGTCCGCATCGCGCATGATGCGCTGAAGTTCCCCTCGTGGGGAAACACCCATGCGCGTGGCCATGATCAACGACCTCACCGTTCGGATGTCGCGCGTGGCCACACCGTTCTTCTTCAGGAATACCTCGGCCAGTTCGGCACTCTTTTCCTCGTGGCCTGTATACGCCAGTGCATACCCACTGTCGTGGAAAAGGGCCGCCAGTTCAAGCAGGTGCATTTGCCGGGCCGTGAGTCCCATGGTCCTGCCAATACCCAAGGCGGCCCGTGTTACGGAAAGAGTGTGCTCCAGATCATGGAACACCATGTGGCGGGGCATGCGCGCCGCGAACCACCGCTTTACATGCAGGCGCGCTTTCTCCAGCAGTCGCTCGTTGATCATGGGTGGCGGCGAAGATAACCTGACCCACTGCGGCGTTGCTCCCGCTATCTTTGATCATCGGGCCTTGTATGGACGCAGCCAACGCGCATAGACTCTGGCAGGCCCTTGGGGTAGGGCACACCGCGTTCCTCTATAGTGGCCTTTTCGATGATGAACTTACCGCGAGCCTGGTCTCCTTGGCAGAGGGTCTATTGAGCCGTGATGATGATCGTACTCAGCGCAATAAGCTGGCGTTCATCATGGTGGAGGCCTACCAGAACATTGTGCGTCATCGTGCGCGCTTGCCCAAGATCACGGAGCAGGGCGCCGGTCGAAGCCTTTTCTGGGTCCAGCACGAAGGCCAGGGTGCTCAGGTCATCGCCATGGACCCGGTACTGCGTGCCGAGGCCATTGCACTGGCCAAGTCGCTCCAACAGATCAAGGGGCTCGACATTGCCCAACTGAAGGACCTTTTCCTGCGCGGGCTGCAGGGCGTATCGCGTTCTGAACGGGGCGGTGCGGGCCTCGGTCTCATCGAAATGACCAGGCGTTCGGGCCATGAACTGGGGCACGTGTTCTTCGATCTCGACGCCGACCACCAATTGTTCCTGCTGTCAGTTGTCCTGGGTGACGCACCCGCAGAAAGCACACTTCGCTCCAAGGCAAAGGAGGTCCACGAACTGGTCGCGCGGGAGGATGTCATCATGGCCTTTCAAGGCCGCCTTACGACCCCAATGAAGCATGTTCTATTGCGGGTGGTCCCCAAGGAGTTGGAAGAAGAGGTCTTCAGTACCGAAAGAACGCAGGCCCTGATGTTGGCCGCTTTTGAGTGGATACGGGATGTTGGAGCCTCCAATGAGCACGCCATGGTAGCCATTACCCGTTGCGCAGGAATGCCCTCACTGGTGCTAGGGATACCACTGGGTCACTCCACGATGGAACAAACGATGGATAACTCTGCCATATTCCGCGATGCAAGTGCGGCCGAGCGGCAGAAGTTGTACCGCGATACATTGCTGGGCCGTGAAAAGGCTTTGCCCCGCCAGTTCCTTGGCCTGTTGGACATGGCGCGTCTATGCCCCGAACCACTGGTGGTGGAAGCGGGTCCGTCGGAAGGGAAGTCCTGGCTGATGGTGCGGAGCTGCCTGTAGACCACGTTGCCCTCTTCCCACCTACCGTTCCTCGCTCCGTTCGCCACTCCACATACGGATCGGCATGACCTTGGAGTTGTTAGAACGGAACCAACCCCAAAGGCGCATGTTCATCCTGTTTCATCAACTTCTTCAAGCCTTGGGCCGCTTCGAACAGTGGTTCGATACGCACTTCGGTTGGTTCTTCACCAACGGGATGAAGTCTCCGGACCGCGCTGGTGCAGAGAGCTTCAGAGCTTGATGCAGACGTTCTTCGCTTCAGTGAAGAAACGCAACGCCTCCACACCGCCCTCGCGCCCCACACCGCTCTGCTTCATTCCGCCGAACGGGGTACGCAGGTCACGGATCATCCAACAGTTCACCCACACAATTCCCGACTCCAGCTGGTGCGCCATGCGGTGGGCCCGTTTCACATCGCTGGTCCAAAGCACCGCGGCCAGCCCATAAGGGGTGCCGTTCGCAGCGCTGAGCGCATCTTGCTCGGTGTCGAAAGGCGCTATGGTCACCACCGGCCCGAAGATCTCTTCCTGGTTCGTGCGGCAGGCCGGTCCCAGTCCCTCGATGACCGTAGGCGCGATGTACCAGCCACCTTGGAGTTCGCCATCCAATTGCACCCGCTTGCCGCCGCACAGCACACGGCCACCTTCCTCCCGGGCGAGGTCGATGTAGGACAGCACCTTTTCCATATGCCCTTCCGAAACCACGGCGCCAAGGTCGCTTGCAGCATCACGAGGGTCTCCAACCCGCAGGGCTTTCACACGTTGCACGAAAGCATCGCGGAAGCGTTCGTACAGTGGGCGTTCCACAAGGATGCGCGAACCGCACAGGCAGATCTGGCCTTGGTTGCGGAAGGAACTGAGCACGGTGGTGCGTAACGCCTGTTCCAGATCACAGTCTGCGAAAATGACAACCGGGTTCTTGCCCCCAAGCTCCAGGCTCATCTTCTTGAACAGGGGAGCCGCCACACGCGCGATCTCTTGGCCCGTTCGTGTGCCACCCGTAAAGGAGATGGCCTTCACCGCAGGGTGTTCGGTGATGGCGGTACCCACTTTGGGGCCCAGGCCATGTACAATGTTCAGCACACCGGGCGGCATGCCGGCCTCTGCACAAAGTCGGGCCATCCGGTAAGCGGTCATGGGGGTCACTTCGCTTGGTTTGGCCACTACACAATTGCCGGCAGCAAGCGCAGGCGCGATCTTCCAAGTGAACAGGTAGAGCGGCAGGTTCCAAGGACTGATGCAGCCCACCACACCGATGGGGCTGCGGTCGGTGTAGTTCACCGCTACATCGTCCATTACATGGGCCTCGGTGCTGAAATGCAGGATGGCCGTTGCGAAGAATCGGAAGTTGGCCACCGCCCGGGGGATGTCGACCTTGCGTGCCAGGTGCACCGGCTTCCCATTATCGCGCGATTCGGCCTCGGCAAAGCCCTCGAGGTCCTTCTCGATCAGTGCGGCGAGACGCAGCAGCACATTGCTGCGGCCTTCGCGACCCATGGCCACCCAAGCCGGGAATGCCGCTTCAGCCGCTTGCACGGCCGCCTCCACATCCCGTGCATCACTATCGGCAAGTCGCGCGTAAACCTTGCCTGTGGATGGTTCGTGCACATCGATCCACGTGTTGCCTGTGGCCGGGACAAGGTCGCCACCGACCAGATTGAGGATGTCTTCCATGGTACGTGGCGAAGGTAGCGGCTGTAGGTCGGTGACGGAGCGTATGCCAAGTCAAAAGGCCCCCGCCATGGCGGGGGCCTTTCAACCCCTTGTTGCCCTTTTACAGGACTAAACCCTACCGTCCACCGGTATTATCGATACCGCCATTCCCAACGCTCTTTCACCGTGGTGCGGTATCGCATTGGCAAAGGTCCGGCAGTAAAACACGGGGTTCTGTTAACCAGTTGAGAACGAACGTTAACATGCGTTAAGGGGTGGGCGCTCCCATGGGCCACCGGTAGTTTCGCTGCGTGGATAAACGTTGGTCTGTCCTATTGCTCGTGGCGCTCTGTGCAGCGCTGGTCGGCCTGTTGTCCCTTCAGGTGGTGTGGTTCAGCAGGACCATCGCGTTGCGTGGCTCGCAGTACGAGCAATCCGTGGACAATGCGCTGTTCGCCGTGAGCGACCGGCTGGAACTGCAGGAGCGGATCGGCCGCTTGCGGCGCCATGCCGGTGGTCAGCAGTTGATCCAGCATCTTGATTCGCTCCATGCGCAACCGGCCCCCGGGCTCCTGGATCTTGGGTCAACAACAGGGCTCACCGATGCGGATCATGAAGCCTTGGTGACGGACGTAGTGCGCGACATCCTCCGCTCAAGTGCGGAAAGTGATCCACGCGACCGCATTGATGCCGATCTGCTTGACTCCCTACTGAATGCTGAGTTCATAGCCATGGATCTTCCCGCACCCACGGCCTATGGTGTGTTCACAAACGTGGGTGAGCCGTTGCTGCTGGGAGGGCACGAACCTGCGGTGCCCATGCTGCAGCCGTCGCCCTACAAGGAGCGTCTTTTCCGACACGATATCAGCGGCCTGCCGGTGTTTTTGCATGTGAGCATGCCCGATCAGCGCGACATTGTATTGCGCGGCACCGGGATCATGTTGTTCGCTGCCGTGCTCTTCACGCTGATCATCATACTGGCGTTCATTTATACGCTGCGCACGATCAGACGGCAGAAACAGCTCAGCGAGATCCGCACGGACCTGGTGAACAACCTCACCCACGAACTGAAAACACCGATCAGTACCATCGGTTTGGCCTGCGAAGCATTATCCGACCCTTCGATGCCCAAGACCGAGGATCAGGTGCGCACCTATGTGAGCATGATCCGCGAGGAGAACAAGCGGCTGGGCGCCTTGGTGGAGAATGTATTGCAAAGCGCCGTGCTCCTGCAAGGCCGCATGTTGCTGAAGCCGGTGGAATTGGACATGCACAAATTGGTTGAGGAGGTGGTGCGTGGCAGCAGCATAAGAGTGGCCAAGGGCAATGGCCGGATAGGAACGCGCTTGGATGCGGAGATCCATGTGGTCATGGGCGATCGTATCCACCTTACGAACCTGTTGTACAATCTGGTGGACAATGCCGTGAAGTACACCGCCACGGAGCCGCGGATCACCATAGCTACTTCCAGCAATACGGAGGGCATGACCATCAGTGTCACCGATAATGGCGTCGGCATTCCTGCATCGGAGCAGCGCAAGATCTTCGAGCGATTGTACCGTATACCTACAGGCAACGTGCACAATGCCAAGGGGTTCGGCCTTGGTCTTAGCTATGTGCGAACCGTTGTGGAGCGCCATGGTGGTCATATCCGCTTGGACAGCGCTCCCGGAAAGGGCAGTACCTTCCACATCTTCCTACCATTTGAACATGTCGCAAGCCAAGAAGCTATTGGTGGTCGAGGATGACCCCAACCTCGGCACCATGCTGACCGATTATCTAAGGGCCAAAGGCTTTCAGGTGGAGTTGTGCACTGACGGGGCGCTCGGAAGAGCAGCCTATGACCGCGGCGGTCACGACCTGCTGCTGTTGGATGTGATGTTGCCGCTGAAGGACGGATTCACCCTGGCGCGTGAGATCAGGGAGAAGGATGCGACAACGCCCATCATTTTCCTCACGGCCAAGAGCATGAAGCAGGATACGTTGATGGGTTTTGAGAGCGGTGCCGACGATTACCTCACCAAGCCCTTCAGCATGGAGGAGCTGATCCTGCGCGTGAATGCCGTGTTGCGCCGTACCAATGGGGTGACCGTCCCGGAACCCGAGCCCGAACGGTTCGCGCTCGGCGATTCCTCCTTCGATCCGCGCAAACAGGTGCTGCGTACCCCTGCGGGTGAGCGCCGCCTTACCACCAAGGAATCGGAATTGTTGCGCCTTCTGTGCCTGCACCGGAACAAGGTGCTCGAACGTTCGGAGGCGTTGCTGAAAGTGTGGGGAAATGACAGCTACTTCAGTGGCCGCAGCATGGATGTGTACATCGCCAAGCTGCGGAAATACCTACGCGATGACCCTTCCGTGGAGATCATTAATGTACATGGCCAAGGCTTCCGGTTGATCGCTGGCGAGGGGCAATGATCCCTTGCGGGCCGGGGTTCTGTAAACAAATACGGACCCATGGAACGCGCAGCACATTCTTGGCATTCGGTACATCGCAATGGCACAAGGCGTTTGGCCTTGGGGCTGATGGTCGCCTTCTCGCTCACCTTGGTGGCCTTCGAATGGCGCACCGGTACACCGCACGTGATGACCTACGAGGACTGGGACGGTGCCTTGGAGGACCCTGTTGACCACGTGGTGGTCATTCGCGTCGTTGATCCCGTATCATCAACAGCACCGAAACCGCGCGCTCGGGTGGCCAGTACAATTGGTGTGGTCAACCCTGTGGATGCGACGGAGCCTTCATTAGACCCCGCGGAACCACCCGCTCCCGGAACAGACGGAACAGGGGACCCCGTTGATCCCGCCCCCGAGATCCTTCGTGGACCCGATGAAGGTGCTCTGCCAGAAATGTTCACATGGGGTTCTGTTGGGGTAAGGCCCTACTTCATGGATTGCCTGAAACGATCGCCCAGCAACTTGGACGAATGCACGGAGCATCGTATCCAAAAGCACTTGGAGCGTCAGTTCAAGGTGCCCCCTGGTATTCGTGGGGAGGTACGCACCACGGTCACCTTCGAGATCGACCGTGAGGGGCGGATCGGCAAGCTTGTATGTGCTCCTCGCGTGAATGCCGAGGTGGAACGCGAGATCGATCGTGTACTGCGTGCGCTCCCGGCCTTTGTCCCGGGCAGCCAGGGCGGTGTACCGGTACCAGTGTATTACCAGATCCCCCTGCGGGTGCGCACGATATGACCGGTGCTTAAAGGCAGGCAGTGCGTCCGCCATCCACCGGCAGGTTGATGCCGTTGATATAGGCCCCGCCGGGACCAGCAAGGAAGGTGACAGCAGCGGCGATCTCCTCCGGCTTGGCGAACCGACGAAGAGGGATCTCGTTTATCATTTCCTGCTTCGCTTCTGTTTCGCTGATGCCGCTCTTTACTGCCTTGTTGCGTATTATGGCGGCCAGACGTTCGGTGCTGGTGGCGCCGGGAAGCACATTGTTCACCGTAATGTTGAACGGCCCCAGTTCGGTCGCGAGGGTCTTCGACCAGTTGGCCACGGCACCCCGGATGGTGTTGCTGACGCCGAGATTGGGCAGCGGCTGTTTCACGCTGGTGCTGATCACATTGATGATGCGGCCGTGCTGGCGAGCCTTCATGCCCGGAACAATGGCGCGCACCAAGGTCTGGTAGCTGAGCAGGTGCAACCGGAACGCCGCTTCGAACGCTGTAATATCCGCCTCGTGCGCCGGACCGGGAGGGGGGCCGCCCGTATTGTTCACTAGAATATCCACTTTCTGTTGATGCACATGCTGCGCTATGGCCTCGGCCAAGGTCTGGGTCGCCGACATGTCAACAGGAAGCATCAGGTGCTCCTGCCCTTGGCCCCGGTCGAGTTCGCCCAGTGTG
Organism: Flavobacteriales bacterium; assembly: GCA_016788295.1. Classification (GTDB taxonomy): domain Bacteria; phylum Bacteroidota; class Bacteroidia; order Flavobacteriales_F; family PHOS-HE28; genus PHOS-HE28. Next base: position 24,368 of record JAEUSY010000001.1, on the reverse strand, counting down.
CGGCTCAAGACATCGGGGTCCCTGGCCAAAAGTGTGACCGTGCCACCATGCCGTGCGAATGCTATTGCCACTGCTTTACCTATCCCTTGCGTGCTCCCACAGACCAGTGCATGCTGGCCGATCAAAGTCTGCTCCATGGGGTAAAAGTAGACCCATGAATTCCTCCCACGGGTGAAGCGTGGTGCATTGGACCACCGGTGTAAGTGACGGATGGTGAATAACTCGACACGATCACGACCGGCTTCCCGCGTGATGGTGATAAGTTTGTCCCTCTACTCTCGGACCAACCGGAATCCATAACACCAACAAATGAGGAACTTCTACCTTCCATTGACCGTGGCCCTTCTTGCATGGACCGCCACGGACGTAGGCGCCCAAGCCTACAAGCCACAACCGGTCAAGCCGGCCATGCGCCCATCTACCCTTGCTCCTTCGGTCCATCAGCGTGCTGCACGCACCGAGAGTGAACGCGGAGGTGTTGCCAATGACGGCTGCTCTTCGGCTACCACGCTGGTCATTGGTACCAGTTGCGTGCCTCAGTCGCTGACCTCCACCGGAGCAACAGAATCGCAACCTGCGATCCTGTGTAATGGATATACCTCCCCTGCAGCGAACGATGTTTGGTTCACCTTTACGGCCAATGGCCCAGTGACCACTGTTGAAGTGAACGGCGTGAATGATTATGACGCCGTTCTGGAGGCCTTCACTGGTACGTGTGGCGCCCTTCAGAGCATCGGCTGCATGGATGCGACCTTTCCTCCGAACTCCACGTTGGAGGTGTTCCCGATCGCCACAGTGGCTGGCCAGACCTACTATGTTCGTCTCTATTCCTACTGGTCGCCAGTGCCGGTCTCTTCCAGCTTTACCATTTGTGCTTACGCCCCGGCCGGTGTTCCTGCCAACGACCAGTGCAATGCAGTAACACCTGTATCGCTTGCTGTTGGTGGATCGGTGAACTTCACGGGTGATAACACGGGTGCCTTGGATACCGAGGGACTTGGTGTTGCCAGTGTCTGGCATGCCTTTACCACGACCGAATGCACCAGCCTTACGCTCAGCTACTGCGGCACGGACCCTGCATTCGAGAATGCGTTCCTGAACCTTTTCACAGGTTGCCCTTATGATGGATTCGTGGAGAGCGCCGCTTTCGATGTGACCACGTGCCCCGATGGCAATGTGACCATCTTCTACGAATACGTGCCTGCCGGTACGTACTACTATGCAGTGCTGACGGAGCCCGGAGCGCAAGGACCCTATTCCATCACAGTGAGCGCATCGGCCTGCCCCGCCGGCTACTGCGACGCATTCGGCACAACCTGCGATGAGTTCATTGCCAACGTGGCGTTCGGCACCATCAACAATGCATCGGACTGTGCCGATGGTGAGCTTGTAGATTTTACTTCGATCAGCACTACGGTCGCCCAAGGAGCTGTGGTGCCCATGACGGTCCTGAACGGCCCTGACTTCTATGCTGATGATCAGGTCGTTGCCTGGTTCGATTGGAACCAGAACGAGAGCTTCTTTGATGCTGGTGAAGCCTATGTCCTTACCTCCGCTAACGGTGGCGCTACTTTCACGGGCAACATTGCAGTTCCTGCGGGTGCCACGCTGGGCTCCACTCGCATGCGTGTTCGCATGTTGTACACGGGCAACCCCAGCCCATGCGGCGCTGCTGAATATGGCGAAGTGGAGGACTACACCGTGGTCGTTATTTCGAATGGCGGAGCTCCTGAGAATGACAACTGCACGGGTGCCGTTCCTGTGAACCTCGCTGCCGGAAGCACCATTACCCTCTCGGGGAACAATACGGGTGCTACGCTGGACGCACCCACCGAGTTCGTCATCGTTTGGGAGGCTTTCACTACAACGGAATGCACCAACATCGACATTGGCTATTGCGTTCCAGGCTCCGAGTTCGGTGATTTCCTCATCAACATCACTTCGGGCTGCCCGGATTTCATTGCTGGTCTGCTCACTGGCACCGTGTCCACGGACCAGTGCACACTGAGCTTCCTGGAGGTGCCTGCTGGTACGTATTACATCCCTGTATTGGTGGACCCCGACCTGACCCCGGTAGGAGAATATAGCCTGACAGTGACCGCCTCGGCCTGCCCAGTGGGTGTGTATTGTTCTGCAAGCGCCACCAATCCGAACTTTGAACTAGTTGGAAACGTGCTCTTCGCGGATATTGATAATGCCACCACCGAAGCTGTTGGTTACGATGACCAGACCGCTGTGGTGGCCACTGTGACGGCCGGTGTGGATTATCCCTTGGAAGTAACTCTCGACGGTGGCTTCCCGGAGGATCAGGTCCTGGTGTGGATCGACTTCGACCAGAGCGACTCGTTCGAGCCGGGCGAACTGGTCTTCACCAGCGCCGTTGGCGCGGGTCCGCACACGGGCTCGGTCAGCATTCCTCTGACCGCTGTGGCTGGTAACACCCGCATGCGTATTCGTTTGCACGACACCCATGACGGCACCGAGTACCCCAACACGCCGAACCCGACCCCCTGCGGCACCAGCACTTATGGGCAGGTGGAGGACTATACGGTCTTTGTGCAGGGTGTCATCACCGGCGTTACGACCAGTGAGACCATGGCCTTTACGGTGTTCCCCAACCCGGGCAATGGCGACTTGACCATCGGAACGGGTTCCATCGAAGGCCTCGTACAGTTCGAGGTGATGGACATGACCGGTCGCCTGGTACATGGCGAGCAACTCCCTGTAAGTGCAGGCGCACAGGTGCAGTTGAACCTGGCCGGCAAGCTTGCTGCGGGCACCTACGTGCTTCGCCTAAGCGGTGACCAAGGCCGCACCGAACAGCGCATCGTTGTGCGTTGATCGGAACCGACATTGGATACTGGAAGGGTGGACCACAAGGTCCACCCTTCTTGTTTCTGGTCGGTCGAATTGGAATAACCCCGAACTCGATCGTGAATAATTCACACCATCGATGGATGCACTGGTGTCCGTGCTTGCGCGAATTTTGCACCCGTCCCGCCCGAACGAACGGTCGGAACTATTCTCTTGGTCAACATGCTCAGACATTACACTTCACTACTAGGTCTTTTCCTGGCGGTCCTGCTGGCACCGCTTACTGCACAAGCTCAGCCTGCCAATGACGACTGCGCAGGCGCCATTGAGCTCTTTCCCGGCGCTTCCTGTGTTCCTGTTTCAGGCACCGTGGCTGGTGCCACAGCGAGTCTGCCAGGTACAGTGTTGTGCGATGGTTTCAACGCCACGCCGGATGATGATGTTTGGTACAAGTTCACCGCCACCTCGAGCGTTCATCAGATACGTGTGCAGGGTAGCCCGAACTTTGACGCCGTCATCCAACTCCTGGAAGGTGCTTGCAATGGATCCCCAATTATCTGTCGGGATATCGTGAGCGCCGGCGGCGTAGAGATCTTGGATGTATCCGCGTTGACCATAGGTCAGCAATACCTCATTCGGGTGTTCCATTGGTCCGCCTCTGTGCCTGCCACAACTACCTTTTCCATTTGCGTAGGGCCTTCCCTTGTACCGCCCAATGATAACTGTGTCGGCGCCATAGAGCTGGTGCCGAACCCCACTTGCAACCCTACTGCGGGCTCCATCCTGGGAGCCACCCTTTCAGCACCGGCCACTAGCTGCGGTGGTTCGCCGAACGATGATGTATGGTTCCGCTTCACTGCTACGTCTGACGAGCACACGGTCCGCGTTGCAACCCTGAGCGGGTTCGACGCAGTGGTCGATCTCCGCACCGGTGCCTGCAATGGCACCAGCATTCAGTGTGTTGATGTGGTCAGCAGCAATTCGATAGAGAACCTCAATGCCACCGGTCTCACCATCGGGGAGAACTACTATGTCAGGGTCTACCACTTCGGTTCCAACGTGCCTGCAAATTCTGGACTGCAGATCTGTATTCTGGGTCCTGAGCCGTTGACCTGTGATGCTGATGCTGGAACGCTGACCGCCGATGCCGGAACGGTCTGTTTGGTGGAGGGTTCGGCGACGCTGACGGCAACGCCCGACGGTAATGAGAACGTTCCTGCGAATTTTGAGACGGTATACGTGTTGACCCAGGGTCCCGGCCTGGTCATCGTGAATGCGGGCGCCACGCCTTCGTTCGATGTGACTTCGGCTGATGCCTACACGATCCATACACTGGTCTATGACCCCACCACGCTGGACCTCGGTATCATCGAGATCGGTGTGACCACGGGCTTCGATGTGAACGCCCTCTTGATCCAGGGCGGTGGCGATATCTGCGGTAGCCTCGATGTGGCCGGTGCACCAGTGACCGTGGAAGAGTGCGTGACCTGTGATGCTGATGCCGGAACGCTGACCGCCGATGCCGGAACGGTCTGTTTGGTGGAGGGTTCGGCGACGCTGACGGCAACGCCCGACGGTAATGAGAACGTTCCTGCGAATTTTGAGACGGTATACGTGTTGACCCAGGGCCCCGGCCTGGTCATCGTGAATGCGGGCGCCACGCCTTCGTTCGATGTGACATCGGCTGATGCCTACACGATCCATACACTGGTCTATGACCCCACCACGCTGGACCTCGGTATCATCGAGATCGGTGTGACCACAGGCTTCGATGTGAACGCCCTCTTGATCCAGGGCGGTGGCGATATCTGCGGTAGCCTCGATGTGGCCGGTGCTCCAGTGACCGTGGAAGAGTGCGTGACCTGTGATGCCGATGCCGGAGCCATCTCTGCCGAACCAGTGGCTTGTCTTGAAGAGGGTATGGCCATGTTCTCAGGAACTCCCGATGGCAATTCCGTTGTCCCCGAAGGTTTCGAGACGCTCTATGTACTTACGCAAGGAGAGGATCTCGTCATCATTGACGCAGCTCCCAGCCCGGATTTCATGGTGACCGCCATTGGCGATTACACCATCCACACCCTCGTGTATGACCCTAACACGCTGGATCTCGGTATCATCGAGATCGGTGTGACCACGGGCTTCGATGTGAACGCCCTCTTGATCCAGGGCGGTGGCGATATCTGCGGTAGCCTCGATGTGGCAGGTGCCCCGGTTTCCGTACAAGTGTGCATCCAGTGCGATGCAGTGGCCGGAACCATCACTGCCGATGCCTCTTTCGTTTGCTTTGTGGATGACATGGCCGTGCTGACGGCAACACCCAATGGCGACATTGTGATACCCGATGGCTTCGAGACGATCTTCGTCCTCACCCAAGGTGTGGACCTGGTCATTGTTGATGCAGCCAGCAGCCCCGATTTCATGGTGAATGACGAAGGCAGCTACACCATACATACCTTGGTGTACGACCCCAACACCCTTGATCTCGGCCTCGTTGAGTTCGGTGTGACCACCGGTTTCGATGTGAACGCCCTGCTGATCCAAGGCGGTGGCGAGATCTGCGCCAGCCTCGATGTGGTCGGTGCTCCTTTCACTGTGCAGGTCTGTGTGGCCTGTGAGGGTGGCGACGTAACTACGGCTAATGGGGCCACTTCAGTGAACATCTGCCAGGATAGCGAAGCGGATGTCATTGATTTCGCAACCACCAGCACATCCACCAACAATTACACCTACGCGCTCACGGATGACAATGGTCGCATTGTGACCTTGCTCGCTGGTAACGCACTCGACTTCAACAGTGCGGCAGCCGGAACCTATCAGGTGTGGGGCATTTCTTACGATGGTAGCCTGGTGGGTGCCGAATTTGGGGCCGATATCGCTGGCGTGACCAACACGGGCACCTGCCTTGAGCTGAGCGCAAGCTTCGTGACCGTGACCGTGGAGATCTGCATTGGTGTTGCAGAGGCCGATCAGCTTACCTGGGGTATTTACCCGAACCCCACCGAGGGTCTGGTGACCTTGAACTACCGCGGTGCCGATACGACCGTGAACATTGAAGTGGTGGATATGGGTGGTCGTGTGGTGGCCCAGGATGGCCGCGCAATGACCAATGGACAACGCCACACCATGGACCTCGGTGCTTTCGCCCCGGGCATGTACACGGTGCGTCTCACCTCGGGCCAGCAGGTTACCAACCTGCGCGTGGTGGTGCGCTGAGCGTATTCTGAGATGATCCGGAACGGGGCAGGTTTTCCTGCCCCGTTCTTTTTCCACATCCTAACTAGCGCAACTATCAGGTCCATGCTTGCGTAAAGACGGCCATGTACAGCAACGTCCTCAAGACCCTTGCCCTGTCCGCATGCATCGCGACAGCGCCATCGCTTCTTGCACAGGCCGCGAACGATGAACGTATCCTGGAGATCGAGGGCCGCATAACTGATGGCGAAAAGAAGCTCGCTGGATGTGAGGTGGTCGTTTATGAAGGCAACGAGGTCGTGGGTCGCCAGGTGACTGATAAGAACGGACGTTTCGGATTGGGCCTGGGGCTTAACAAGGAGTTCGCGCTTGTTTTCCAGAAGGAAGGTTTCCTTCCAAAGCGCGTACTGGTGGACACCAGGGCCAAGGTCCCTGTCGAAATGATCGGCATACCACCATTGGAAATGGCCATGAGCATGCTTCCCGAATCCAAGTATGAAGGCGGTGACACCGATGTGCTGGATTTCCCCTTCGCCATTGTGCGCTGGAACAAACAGGCCATGGCCTTCGTACAAGATCAACAATACACCGCAGGCATGATGCGGGCGAACGGAGCGGCTTTGCTTCAGGCAGGCCGCACCACCAAGGACTGAACCCCACTTACATACACCATAGACCAAGGCGTCCGCTTCCAGTGGGCGCCTTCGTCATTCCACGGTGCCCGCCTACCTTTAGGCCTCCGAACCACTGACCCATGGCCATCCGCAGACCCTTTAACCTGAAAGGTTGGATCGAAGAGAACCGCGACCTACTGAAGCCGCCCGTGGGCAACAAGAACCTCTACAAGGAGGCCGGGGACTACATCGTAATGATCGTCGGTGGCCCCAATGCCCGCAAGGACTATCACTTCAACGAAACGGAGGAGTTGTTCTATCAGGTCGAGGGCGATATCGAAGTGGGCGTTCAGGAGGACGGCAGGGCGGTGACCATTCCGATCAAGGAAGGGGAGATGTTCCTACTACCTGCCAATGTGCCCCACCAGCCTCGTCGCGGACCCAACACAGTGGGCCTGGTGATCGAGTGCAAACGCGACGATCGCCAGATGCAGGACGGGCTGCAGTGGTACTGCGAAAAGTGCAACAACATGCTGCACGAGTACCGCTTCGTGCTGCACAACATCGAGACCGATTTCATTCCCCGCTTCCGCGAGTTCTATGGTAGCGAGGACATGCGCACCTGCAAGAAGTGCGGGCATGTGATGGAGACCGACCCCCGCTTCGTGTAACTCTTGCGGCATGGCCGAGTTCTTCTCCATTGATATCCACACGCACATCCTGCCGGAGAACATTCCGGACTTCGGATCGAAGTACGGATATAGGGGCTTCATCCACCTGGACCATCACCGCCCCGGATGTGCGCGGATGATGATGGATGACAAGTTCTTCCGTGAGGTTCAGGCCAATTGCTGGGACCCTGCGGTACGAATTGGTGAGTGTGATCAGCAGCGCGTTGACGTACAGGTGCTCAGTACGGTGCCGGTGATGTTCAGCTATTGGGCGAAACCGCACGATACGCTGGACCTCTCGATGTTCCTGAACGACCACATCGCTGGCATTGTGCATCGCTGGCCAAAACGCTTCGTGGGTCTGGGCACCATTCCCATGCAGGACCCCGAACTGGCCATACAGGAGCTGGAGCGGTGCAAGCGCATCGGGCTCGTGGGCATCCAGATCGGAACGCATATCAATGGCCTGAATCTCGGCGAGCCTCGGTTGTTCCAGGTCTTCGAGGCGTGCCAGGAACTGGGCATGGCCGTGTTCGTGCATCCGTGGGACATGATGGGTGCCGACCGGATGGACAAGTATTGGATGCCCTGGCTGGTGGGCATGCCCGTGGAAACCACTACTGCCATTGTGAGCATGATCTTCAGCGGGCTTTTCGAGAAGTTGCCCAAGCTGCGTGTGGCTTTTGCACACGGCGGCGGTTCTTTCCCGGCAACATTGGGCCGGATAGAGCACGGTTTCCTTGTGCGCCCGGATCTGTGTGCGGTGGACAACAATGTGAACCCCCGGGAATACCTCGGAAAGTTCTGGATCGATGCGTTGGTGCATGACCCTACCGTACTGAAGCTGGTGGTGGACCAAATGGGCGCTGACAAGGTGGCCATGGGTACCGATTACCCCTTCCCCCTTGGCGAACTGGAGCCGGGCCAGTTGATCAAGAGCATGCCCTATGATGCCGCCACCAAGGAAATGCTGCTGAGCGGCGCTGCCCTGAAGTGGCTCGACCTTGGCCGCGAGCGGTTCCAGTGATGAGCCTCAGCGCACTAGGTTCACATGCCCAATGGCATCGCGCGTCCGCCCGCTGAGCTCCGTCGCTTCCAACTTCCAAACGTACGTATCGATGGGTGAGGGCACACCGTTGTATGTCCCGTCCCATCTGCCGGCAAGCGAGTTCGTGCTCCAGATCTCCTGCCCCCACCGGTTGAAGATGGACATCCGGAACGTGGCGATATCCTTGCCTTCGGCACCGAACAGGTCGTTCGCACCATCGCCGTTCGGGGTGAACGTGTTCGGCACATACAGTGATCCGTTCACGATGATGGTGAGCATATCGGTGGCCGTGCAACCATCCGCATCTGTAACGGTCACCACATAGGTCATGCTCTCCTCCGGTCGTGCTGTCGGACGTTCACTGGTGGGGTCGTTCAGTCCCGTGGTCGGTGACCAGCTGAGCGTACCGTTCCCTTCCGCATACAACACTACGGGTTCCCAGAAGTCGATGATCATGTCCGGGCCCGCTGATACGTAGGGCAACGGGCGAAGTGAGATAGTTACCTCAGCTGCATCCGTGCATCCCAAGTCATTGGACACCAGCACCGAGTACGTGGTGCTCACGGTCGGTGTCGCAATAGGAGTGGCACTGCTTGCATTGTCCAAACCCGTGGCCGGTGTCCACGTGTATGTCGTGCCACCGCTCGCGCCCAATTGCACAGGTATCCCGGGGCAGACCATCGTATTGGGCCAAGCATCGGCCTGCACGCTCACCACATCAATGAAGACCGTGTCCTGAACCGATCCGCACGAGTTGCTCATGGTCACCACATATTCGGTGGCCGTGGTGGGGTGGAAGGAGGGCGCCTGCACGTTCAGGGCGGTTATACCGGGCCGGGGTTCCCATGCGTAGCTGTTAGCAGCGCCTGTGGCCAGCACCACTGTATCACCGAGACAAATCACAGTATCCTGCAAGGCCGGTTCGGGCAGCGCGAAGAACACGTTCACCGTGACCTGCTCCTCGAGCACGCAATTTTCTGCCGTGGTGATCACGACCGTGTAGGTCGTAGATGCCGTGGGTGATGCGATCGGGTCTGCCGCCGTGGGGTCCGAGAGGCTTTCGGCCGGGGTCCAAGCATAGGTGGCTCCACCTGTTGCGCTCAATTGAACACTGATGCCCTCACAGACCGTGGTGTCCCCAATAGCAGATGATGTGGGCGCGAAAAAGGTGACATCCACCGTTGCGGTGTCGCTCCCACAGCTGGTGCCGACCACTACGGTCCAAGTACCTGCGGTGCTTGTGCTCAATGTGGGGTTGGCGATGTTGGTGTCGCTAAGGCCGGTGGCAGGTGTCCACTGGTAGGTGGTGCCCCCACTGGCCTGCAGCTGGATCTGCGCACCGGGACACACCGTGGGGACCGGCTCCGCTTGTGCAATGGGTCCGGCGATCACGGTGATCACCACATTGGCGGTATCCGGGTCGCCACAACCTGTTGGGTCGGCCAGGACCATGCTCACCGTATATGTGCCCGGTGCGCTGAACGTGTGCGAGGGTTCTTCGTCCGTGGAACCTGCGCTGCCATCACCGAAATCCCAGTCGTATTCCGTGCCGCCCACGCTGTTGTTCGTGAACTGTGCCACCTGCCCCAAGCAAATAGTGGAAGGACCGGAAATGCCGATCACGGCCTGTGGCTGCCCAAGGCTGAACTTGAACACACCCAAGTTGCAGTTGAAGCTGTTGTTAGTATTGCTCCAGGCCCCGGGCGTGGTGGGGAAATCGTCGTTGCTGCCGCAGCCTGCGCACACCGCTTGGTACACCGTGCCGTTCTTGTCGAACCTACTGGTGCCACCATCCACGTGCTCATCGCTGGCGCCGCCGCCGAAGTAGGTGGCATAGTTCAATCCAATGGCCTCGGCCTCCAGCACCATCAGGTGGAAGTCGGCGCCATCGGTAGTGCTCTGGAAGGCATCGGGAGTTAGGGGCATGCCCTGTACGCCCGTGCCAGACAAGCCGCCCCAGCCGCTCACGTAGATCTGGTCGCAGTTGCTCACGAGGAAAGCCGTTGGTGAGAATTTCACCGTTGTGCTGCCATTGCCTACACGGGTGCTCCAAATGGACGCGTCGAGGTCGTGGCTCAGCTTGTGGATGAAGAGCAGGCTGTTGGGGTTGTTGTACTTGCCCGGAGTTACTGGATATGATCCCATGGACTGGCCCACCACAAATACTTCATCAGCCTCGTTCAGTTGGATGAAGTAGCACTGGTCGTAGGCGGATGTGCCCAGACGTGTGCCGGACAAGAAAGTGCCGGCGGTACTGTATCGCACCACGAAACCATCGGCAGAGCCAAGCGGGGCGCTGATGAACGAGGGTCCGGTCAGTGGGAGGTCGTCGCTATTGGTGCCACCGGAAAAGAACATCTCGCCGTTGCTATCCAACTGAACGCCATAGCCACTATCACCCCAGTTCCCACCGTGATAGGTGGCCCATTGCAGGTTGCTCAGGGTGGGGTCCATCCGGAAGAAGTAGGCGTCCTGTATTCCACCGAACACAGGTTGCGACGCTCCTGCGGTCACCGGCGCGTTGGTGCTTTGGGTGCTTGTGCAGACAATGGGCGCACCGCTGGCATCGAGGATCACTTCGCCACGGAACGCATCGCCGTAATTGTTCGAGAGCACTGCCGTATTGTTCAAGCCATCGTTACCTGAACCCCCGATGTAGGTCGAGCCGATCAGCGCGGTAGCCGCGGCGTTGAAATGGGCCAGCAGGATGTCCGTGCCGCCTGTATGACCGAAGCCATATCCGCCGCTCACGCCCACCCATCCACCAAGACCGGCATCAACGCTCATTCCGCCATTGAAGGTATTGTCGAAGCAACCCGGGGTCACAGGGAAGTTCGTGGACCCCGTGGCACCCATCACGAAAAGCTCCTCCGCATCGTTCACCACAAGGCTGTGCGGCGTTTCGTTCGCGCTGCCGCCGAGGTAGGTGCTCCAGATCAACTGCGAACCATCCTGCGACCACTTGGAGAGGCCAATGTCAATGGTGCCTCCGGCCAAGGCGCCCTGTAGCACCCCCAGCGTGATCGGGTACCCGGTTTGGAACACGATGCCACCTCCATACAAGTGGCCCGCCGCATCGTAGGTGGCCGTGAACCCGAAGTTGTCGCCCGTGCTGCCGCTGTAGCTTGAAAAGGCCAGCGTTGGATCAATGGTGATCCGGTCCCCTGACTGCAGGCAGTAGGCCCCCGACCGCACGGCGCTGCGGCCGCAGAAGTGGAAGCCCAAGGTATTCCCGTTCAGAACATAGGCCGATGCGACTTCCTTGGAAATGCCTTGTCGCTCAACAAAGCTCACCGGAGCACGCTCCACCACCTTGCCATTGCTCAATTGCACGTGAAGCGCACCGTCCTTCAGGCCGAGTGCGTCCTGTCCCTCATAACGCAGTTGGATCAGGTTCAGGTCCGCCCCGGGTGAAACTTCCAGGTCGTACTTGATGCCTTGGCTGCCGTCGATACGCAGATCGATGCCTGGCCACACGTTCTTCAACAGCACTTCGCCGAACACTCTGCAGCCCGTGCCCCACTGTGCCGGATCGTCCCCCAGGAAGTAGTTCTCATAGGACCCTTGATCATGGCGGCCTATGGCCTCCTGCGCACTGCCGTTCACGAAATGCACGCGGTAGGCATGGGTGCGCAAGGGCTCGTGATCGGTGCCGCCATCGTCATCGTGCGGATGGTGTTCCCGTGCGCCACCGGTGCTCAATACGAAGGTGAAGGCCGAACGCTCCACGAACAAGGCCCCACCAGGTACCAAAGCACGGTATAGCACCTGCTCCGGCCATTGGCCCCGGTTCTCCGTGAACCGTGCCTTTGAGGGTGCCGCCCACACCGGCAATGCGGCTACCAAACACCATATGGACAAGAGCCTGAGCACGTTCTTGCGGACCTGTTCGCCAAGTTACGCCCCTAAGACAAGCTTCCGGCCCCGAAAGTTGCTTGCCGGAAGGCCCCGAATGCCCCTGGGCGCGGTTCTGTACCTTTGCAGCCGTTGCCGGGTATCCGGCTGAAAAGCATGAGCGACGCCATCAAGCATGAGTGCGGCATCGCGCTCATCCGCCTCCGGAAGCCACTTTCGTACTACCAGGAGCGCTATGGGTCGCCCCTGTACGGCCTGAAAAAGCTGTACCTCCTGATGGAGAAGCAGCACAACCGCGGCCAGGATGGCGCCGGTATCGCCTCCATCAAGATCGACCCAACGCCGGGGCTTAACTACATCGATCGCGAGCGCAGCACCGACAAGCAGGCCATCCAGAAGATATTCGGCAAGGTGAACAAGGGTTACGCGGATGCCCTCGCAGCGGATCCCGCCGTGGCCGATGACGCTTCCCGGTTGAAGGAGTCCATGCCCTTCATGGGCGAGGTGCTGTTGGGCCACCTTCGTTATGCCACCTTCGGGCGCGATAGCCTGGAGAATTGCCACCCGCGTCGCCGCCTCAATAACTGGATGACGCGCAATCTGGTGGTGGCGGGCAACTTCAACATGACCAACGTGGACGAGCTGTTCGACCTGCTCGTTTCCATCGGCCAGCACCCCAAGGAGCGCAGCGATACCATGACGGTGCTCGAGAAGATCGGGCACTTCCTGGACGTGGAGAACGATCGACTGGCGCAGATCCACCGCCAGTTGGGCTACAACGACCGCCAGATCACCAAGGTGATCAGCGAGAAGCTGGACGTGCGCCAGATCCTGGTGAACAGCGCGCTCGATTTCGATGGTGGTTATGCATTGGCCGGCATGATGGGCCATGGCGATGCGTTCGTGCTGCGCGATCCTTCGGGCATACGCCCCTGCCATTGGTACGCCGATGACGAAGTGGTGGTGGTGGCCAGCGAACGACCCGCCATCCAAACGGCCTTCGCCCTGCGCACCGAACAGGTGCAGGAACTTCGACCCGGGCACGCCCTCATCATCCGCAAGGACGGCACCTTCAGCGAGGAGCTGGTGCGCGAACCACTGGAGAAACGTTCATGCAGCTTCGAGCGGATCTACTTCAGTCGCGGTAGCGATCGCGATGTGTACAAGGAGCGCATTGCATTGGGCCGTTCGGTATGCCCTGCGATCCTCGATGCAGTGGACCACGATCTGGAGAACACCGTCTTCAGCTTCATCCCCAACACCGCAGAGGTGGCTTGCTATGGCATGCTGAAGGAAATGGAGGATGAGCTGGACCGCGTGAAGGAGCGTCGTATCCTTGAGCTTGGTACCGACCCGGATCCCGCTGCACTGCGCAAGATCCTTTCGTTGCGTCCACGCTTGGAGAAGGTGGCGATCAAGGATGCCAAGCTGCGCACCTTCATCACCAACGATGATGATCGCGATGATCTGGTGGCCCATGTGTACGATATCACCTATGGTACTGTGCGTCCCGGCGTGGACAACTTGGTTGTGATCGACGACAGCATTGTGCGCGGGACCACGTTGAAGCAGAGCATCCTGAAGATGCTGGACCGCCTCGGGCCCAAGCAGATCGTGGTGGTGAGCAGTGCGCCCCAGATCCGCTACCCCGATTGCTACGGCATCGACATGGCGAAGATGGGCGACCTGGCTGCCTTCCGTGCGGCCATCGCGCTCTTGAAGGAGACCAAGCAGGAGAACATCATCGATGATGTTTACGACCGTGCACGTGCCATGGTGGGCCGCCCGCTGGCCGAGCAGGAGAACGTGGTGAAGGATATCTACAAGCCGTTCAGCGCGCAGCAGGTCAGTGACAAGATCGCCGAACTGCTCACACCAACGGACATCAATGCCGAGGTGAAGCTGGTGTTCCAGAGCATCGAAGGGCTGCATGCCGCATGCCCCGAGCACAGTGGCGATTGGTACTTCACTGGCAACTACCCCACACCGGGTGGCAACCGTGTGGTGAACCGCGCCTTCATCAACTACGTGGAGGGCAAGAACGTGCGGGCTTACTGAGCAGGGGAACTACTCCGGTCTTTCGCGCACGGCCGATATCGTAATGTTCAGGTCCCTGATCAGTACCGTGCCGTTGCCGTGTTGCCACAAGTAGACTACGAGCTCTTCGCCGGATCTTGCAGCGGGGATAAGAAAGCCATGCTTCCACCGACGCCATGGGCGATCGTCGTCCGATCGGATATCGTTCAGTGGAAAGGCTCCATATGCTCTGTCCTTTCCATTGTGGCGTAGGGTATAGACCATGTCCACGGTGTTCGATGCGCCAATGGAACTGGCACTTCGTTCCACGCTCACATCCACCCAAAGTGTACGGCCTTGGGGCAGCTCTGCGGCGCTTAGTGTGATGGCCGGGGAAAATGCCTTTGCGGTATCAAGGTGCAGGGTATCTCTCCCCGTGAAAGGTTCTTTTAGATGTGCGGTTTTCAGTACTTCCATTCCATGCGGTGCGTAGGGTGAAGCCATGTTCGCCCAACCGATCCGCCCGCTCATTTCCACGGAAGGGTTCATGAAGATCATGCGGTATTTCTCGCGGTCCATATTGAACGGGTGGATGATGCCGACATGGTATTGCCAAGATTGGAATACTTGCAAGCCGACCAATACACTTATCGCAACAGACGCCGCTGGCATGGACCTTTTTGGAAGGTATCGGATACATAGGCCGATCGGCACGGCCATTAGCGGAAGAAGGTCCAAGAAAGGACGCATGCCGTATCCATGGCCGTAGTACCAGCTCCACCAGGTGCTGGTTAGGTAAATGATGACGATGAGCCCGATCGCGAAGGAGAGGCCTGTGTCCTTCCTATTGCGAAAAAGGAACCAGATACCGGGTAGCAGGAGGAGCAGTAATGGCCAATAGAAGAAGAGCCCTTTTCGCGCGCCGAACAGCACGGACCAGATGCGGGGCTGCAACCAGTGGAATCCTTCGGTGGCGTAAGGATCAACCCACCATTGGCCGCACTGTGCGTGCCATGCCAGTGGTTGGATCAGCAACACAGCAGTGCCGATCAGTGCTGCGCGGAACCATGGTGCGGGTCGCTGGTGCCGTATCCAGCTCAATACGCGTTTTCCATCGCCATACGCCACCACTGGAAGCAAAGGGATTATCAATACGTGTGTGGGGCGGATGAGCAGTGTAATGGCCAAGGCTAGCATGAGCCGCTCAGGCGCGTATGGTCGGTCTGTCCAGGCCCGCCGAGCTTCGTACATGCACCATGCGATCGCTGCGAAGCCATAAACGTGCGACATGGCCGGAGAGATGATCGCGTAATAGGGTAATCCCGTTCCCAATGCGATGATCAACAGGGTCAAGGCCACTGTGCGATCCGCCAGGCCCAATGCCGATAGTGTGAGCCTGGTGAAGTGCAACCCCAGAATGAAATAGAACAATGACGATACGATGATCGCAAGCTGGTAGGGCAGTTCATATCCCTTGTCCTGTACCGACCCGGAAGCGCTTTGAACCACATGGGCGATGAAAAAGAAGGGGGCTTGTAGAAGGGCGGTACCTGCGTAATACTGGATCACGTGGCGATGGCCAGCAGGTGTAAAGTGTTGCTCTGCCGCTTCTGCCGATCGCAGATCGCCATGGATGATGAGGCCGTTCAGGTAGGCCACATAGCCTTCGCCATCGCTATTGATCGCACCCTGCCAAGCAACCCCATTGTCACCGATGATGCGCACTCGGACAGTCACGACGAGGACAACCGTAGCAAGCAGCAGGACCATCAGCAGTGACGATCGCCCGTGTTGCATCTTCATGGTATCCGCTTGGAACGACCAGCTTTCCGTAAACGCTTCATTTGCTTGGGAGTGGCCAACACACGTGCATCGCCATGCAGCACGATGCACGACGTACGATCGATGACCAAGCGGGCTTTCGGGTGCAGTTCAAGGGCAGCACCGGGCATCACATGCATGGTACTGCCGTTCTCCAGGCTCAGAACAGCGCTTTCTTCGAGCCGCATGCGCACACCATCAAGTAGGACGAGCGTGGTCGGGTCGTTGAAGAAACGTGCCCGACCTACGGTGTCCGGAGCCTCTATCCGGGAAGGTGTCCGTGATCGGTCGATGCGCACATGTCTATGTTTTGCGATGAGCATGGCATAGCGTCCTGTATCCAGTGGAGGGTGTAGTACGATGCTGTCGCCACACCATCGCACATCCCTGTCCACAAGGAAATCATTGCGACCCACATGAACCACAATGGATCCGTCCGCTCGTTGCTCGCGCACAGTGATGCGGAAGTCGCTGAGGTGGATGATGCGATTATCCGGTTTGTTCCCTTTGTAAAGACTACGTCCCGAAGTGCTGGTCATTGTCGTCATGTTCGCCAGCGGTGGATTGCTGCTTTTGTTCAATATGGAATTGCCAGAAGGGGTGAACGCCTGCCGCGAATGGCCGAAGAACATCGCCTCATCCACGTAGCGGCCATCACGTTCCTCGATCCGTGGTATCACACCATCTTTCGCACGGAACAATCGATCCGAGGTGCCGGGGTCGAACAAGGGGATCTCCAGTTCACTTGCACCTGCCAAAGGATTGTTCCAACGCTCTTTCACCACCAAGGGGCGCATACGCGATCCCCACAGGCACTGGTTGATCACCGTGTCGCCACGTGGTTCCATGTCGTAGAACCCGCTGGCCGGCAGGGCGCGCAAATAATCCGCATGACCGCCGTACAGGTCCTTGCCCGAGCGGTTCTCCCGATCGACCTGCATGGCAGCATAGATACCGGGAACCACCCCGTTCACGCATGTCATTTCCAGTTCGTAGTGGAAGCGATCCGATCGGACGCCGTTCCGTTTCCATCCTTGGTGATTCTCCAGCCACAGGAATTGTGGGTATTCATCCTTGTTGAGGTATGGCATCCGGATACGTATCGCATCGCCGGTGGTCACAAAGTCGCGGAGCACATATAGACCCGTGTCCCTATTCAAGGGATCAAGATCGCCGTTCATGGCGAGGCCGTCCATGGTTGTAGCACGTATGGCGAAGGGGCTGTCTTGCGGTGTCCATCCCAGCCGATAGCGGTCCCATCCGGAGCAGGTCAACAAGGAACTGCTCGATCCGCCCATCATGCTCCAGCCACCTTGTAGCGCAATGAAGTAGCTCTGGAATTGTGATGCATTGCCGCCGCCACTATGGAAGTTGTTCCCGCCCAGCAACAGGTGGTTGAATTCGTGTTGGAGGATCTCGAATGGCAGGGCGTTCATGCCACCGAAGCGACTTTGTGAATCGCTTTCGAAGCCGAATAACTTACCTGCACTTCCGTTGTCAACACTACCTTGATTGTGGGTGAGACCGTTGTTGCGCACGATCACCATCACGTGATCATAACTATGTGGCTGGTCGGCACCAAGCTGCTTGGGCATACCAGCCCGCCCGCCGCGTTGCCACAGGTCGAAGTCCGCAGTACTAAGCCCATGCCGGGTCTGCAATGACCCCATTTTGTTCGCTTCCTTCACTGCCAAGGACCCAACGCTGTGCGCTTGACCAACCGTGGGATACTCGCTCTGTTTTAATACCAGCAGCTTGTCGATGTAGTCCCCAAGCACGGTGTAACGCCCCAGGGACATATCGTGATAGTACTGCGTGACCTGTCCCTTGTATGGCCGCAGTGGATGCGGGTCGAACACTTCATCCTTCCACTTTGGCAACCGCCCCTTCTCCCAATGTTCGGCACCATTGGCCTGTGGGTCCTTCTCCGGGGTCACGTCCCAGTCTATCTCCACATAAAGGAGCAGTATCCGAATGGTGCCGTGTGGTGAGAGCGACCAGCCCAAGCTGCTATGCGGCAGGCTGGTAGTATCCGGTTGTGCCCAACTCGTTCCGCATGTAAGCAGAAGAAGGGATAGGAGCCAGTATCGCATGTCCCGAAGGTAGTGCCTATGCCTTCGTCGCCTTGTACAGCGGCACCGTGCGACGGCTCGCCGAACATCAAGCCCTTCACCGCTCTTTGTCACTCCAGGCCTGACCCGGAGTCGCGCTAAGCTTTAGGCCGTTTATACAATGGTACCGTACTGCACGGTTCCCCGAACATCAGGCTCCTCACCAAGGGCAACAACCTCGCGCTCAGCTCCACATAGGCGTTGAGCGGCACTGGGAGCTTGCTGCAGCCCTTCACCACCACGCGGGCGTTGCGGTAGGGCTCCACGTCCAGCTGCTGCACGAAGCGGGTGAACACTGCGCGCTCCAGCTGATCGGCATCGCCTTGCGTGATGAACGCTGCGAAGGGCTGCAGGTGCGTGGCCACCAGCATGAAGGCCCAGGTGGGCACGATGGCATCGGCGCTGCAATGCACGCTCACGAACTTGCCTTGGTACTGTGCCCAATCGTGCTCCTTGCAGAAGGCGCGGAGGTCATCTTCCTTCAGCGCGATCTCCTGCCACAGCAGCGGCTTTAGGTCGAAGATCAGGCGCTCACCCGCCGGGTACAGTTCCTCCAGATCGAGGGTGATGATCCCGCTCGAGGCGACCTTGTTGATGATGGGGTTCTCGTCGCTCATGGCTTTCGTTGCGTTCCCGTCGCGTCGTCGCGGTTCAATTACATGAAGCCAAGTTCAAGTTGCGCCGCCTCGCTCATCATGGTGCGGTCCCACGGCGGCTCGAAGGTGATCTCCACCTTGGCACTGCTCACTCCTTGCACGCTCGCTACTTTCTGCTCCACCTCGCCGGGCAGGGTACCGGCTACGGGGCATGCTGGACTGGTGAGGGTCATTTTGATGCCCACATGTGCATCATCACCGATGTTCACCTCGTAGATCAACCCCAGCTCATAGATGTCCACGGGGATCTCCGGGTCATACACGCTCTTGAGCATGTCGATGACGCGTTCTTCCAGGTGTTTCTTCTCCTCGGGGGTCATGACTTGGAGGAATAGGCGAGTGCGTAGCGCTTCATCTGATCGAGCATCGCCACCAGTCCGTTGCTGCGGTTGGGCGATAAATGCTCGCGCAGCCCGATGGCATCGATGAAGGTGAGCGGCGTGTTCAGGATCTCTTGCGGTGTACGGTCGTTCAAGACACGGACCAATAGCGCGACAAGTCCTTTGGTGATCATCGCATCGCTGTCGGCGGTGAAGTGGACCGTACCAGCGCTGAGCGGAGTCGAAGCGCGGTACTCAGCGCTAAGCCATACGCGCGATTGACAGCCGCGTACGATGTTCTCCTCGGTCTTCTTCTCCGGTGCGATGACGGGCAGGTCCTTGCCCAGCTCGATCAGGTGCTCATAACGGTCCTGCCAGTCCGAGAATAGGGCGAACTCGTCAACGACCTCTTGTTGCGCTTGGGCCAATGTGGTCGTGGTGCTCATCGCAGCATCTTCACGGCCTTTTTCGTGGCCGCTACCATTGAGTCGATCTCCTCCAACGTATTGAAGCACGCAAAACTCGCCCGCGTGGTCCCGCTCACCCCGAAGCGCTCCATCAGCGGCTGGGTGCAGTGGTGGCCCGTGCGCACGGCGATGCCTTGCTGGTCGAGCAGGGTGCCGAGGTCGTAGTGGTGTACACCGTCGATCACGAAGCTGATCACGCCCACTTTCTCCTTCGCCGTACCGATGATCCGCAGGCCGTCGATGGTGAGCAGCACCTTGGTGGCGTGCTCCAACAACGTGTGCTCGTAAGCGGCCATGGCGGCCTTATCGTAGTCCTCCATCCAGCGGATGGCCTCGCCCAGCCCGATGATGCCGGCGATGTGCGGCGTGCCTGCCTCGAACTTGAAAGGCAACTTGGCGTAAGTGGTCTTCTCGAAGGTGACCGTGTCGATCATCTCGCCTCCGCCCTGCCAGGGGGGCATGCGCTCCAGCAGCTCCTCGCGGCCATAGAGCACGCCCGTGCCTGTGGGACCATACGCCTTGTGCCCGCTGAAGGCATAGAGGTCGCAGCCGAGGTCCTGCACGTCCACATCCAGGTGCGCGATGGCCTGTGCGCCGTCCACCACGGTGGTGATGCCGCGCTTTTTCGCCTCGGCGATCAGTTGCTTAACGGGGTTGATCGTGCCCAGCGTGTTGCTCACATGCGAAACAGCCAGAACGCGCGTCTTATCGGAGAACGGCACGTGTGTCAGGTCCCACTCGCCGCTATCCGTGATCGGGATCACCTTCAGCTTCGCGCCATGCCGCTCGCAGGCCAGCTGCCAGGGGACGATGTTCGCATGATGCTCCATGCCAGAGATGAGCACCTCGTCGCCCTTCTTCAGCAGTAGCTGGCCCAGGCTGAACGCCGCCAGGTTCATGCTTGCTGTGGTGCCACTGGTGAAGATCACCTCGTGGGCATGCCTGGCGTAGATGTGCCTGCGGATGGTCTCGCGCGCGGCCTCCTGGGCCTCGGTGGCCTTCGTGCTCAATGTGTGCACACCGCGGTGCACGTTGGCGTTGATCGTGGCGTAATAGGCGCTCTCGGCCTTGATCACGCGGCGCGGCTTCTGGCTGGTCGCGGCGTTGTCGAAGTACACCAGCGGCTTGCCGTGCACCAGTTCCTTCAGGATCGGGAATTGCGCGCGGATCTCGGCGACATCGAAGGCTGGTTTGACCGCTGCGGTTTTCATGAATGCGAGTGTATTGAACCGCGACGACGCGACGACGCAACGCAAATGCAAACTACGCTGCTGGAGCTGCATTCAGTGAGCTCACGTCGCGTCGTTGCGTCGTAGCGGTTAACTCTCATAGCGTTGCGAGCTTGGCGTCGATGAGACTGGTCAACACCGCCTTCCACTCCTCGTTCTGCACCCGCTCCACCACCTCGGTGATAAAGGCATGGGCCATCAGCTTGCGCGCCTCGGCCTCGCTCACCCCGCGGCTGCGCAGGTAGAAGAGGCCCTTCTCGTCGAGGCGACCGATGGTGCACCCGTGGCTGCACTTCACGTCGTCCGCGTAGATCTCCAGCTCAGGCTTGGTGTACACCTTGGCATCGTCGCCCAGCAGGATGTTAGCGTTGCTCTGGTAGGCCCGTGTGCGCTGCGCGTCCTGCTTCACGTACACCTTGCCGTTGAACACGCTGGTGCCCTTGCCCGCCACGATGCCCTTGTAGAGCTCGTCGCTGGTGCAGTCCGGCACATCGTGACCGATATACGTGTGGTTGTCGCAGTGCGTGGTGCCGTTCAGCAGGTACACGCCGTTCAGTTCGGCATGCGCCTCCGGACCGGCCAGCGACACCTTAACCTCATTACGGATCAGTGCGCCATCCAGTGTCGTGGTGCTGATGCTGAAGTGGCCTTTGGCCGCCACGCGTACACCCTCGAAGCTGATGTTCGCCGGGCCATCGATCTCGTGCTGCAGCTTGTGGACCGTGAGGCGCGCACCTTCGCCCACCACGCACTCGCGCACGCTGTTGACGAGTGACTGCGGCGTTCCCTGAGCGGAGTCGAAGGGCGCCGCTGTATGCTCGATGATCACTTCCGCCTCCGCTCCTTCATGGAGCATGAAGAGATCACGCGGCTGCACCAGCTGGCGTGCTGACGTGGTGATGTGCAGCACGTGGATCGGACGCTCCACCTTCACGCCCTTGGTCACAAGCAGGATAAGGCCGTCGGTGGGAGCGGCGGTGTTCATGGCGGTGAAAAGCCGCTCGCTGGTGGGCGCCAGCGTGCCGTAGTGCTCCTTCACCGGGCCGTGGGCGAGGTGGTGCTTCAGGCTGTCGATAACGACACCCTTCTGACCTTTCAGGTCGTCACTGAGGTCCGCGCGGAAGTGGCCGTTCACGAAGACCACACGCGTGGTATTGAAGGGAAGGCGGGCGGGCAACGCCACGTTCGCATCACCCGTCGGTGCAGCATAGGGCTGGCTGAACAGCTTGCCCACGCGGGTGTACTTCCACGCTTCGGTCTTGCTGGTGGGCACGGGCAGCGCGTGCACCTGGGCGAGTGCTTCGGCGGCGCCGGGCCAGGTGCTTCCCTCGAGCTGCGGGAGCACGGTGGCCTTGGGATCGGTGGCGGTCATCGTGCTCATCACGCGTGCTCCTTCACCCAATCGTAGCCCTTCGCCTCCAGCTCCAGCGCCAGTTCCTTCGGACCGCTCTTGATGATGCGGCCATCGGCCATCACGTGCACCACGTCGGGCACGATGTAGTCCAACAGGCGCTGGTAATGCGTCACCACCACGAAGGCGTTATCCTTGCTGCGCAGCTTGTTCACGCCACCGGCCACTATGCGCAGCGCATCGATGTCCAGGCCGCTGTCGGTCTCGTCGAGGATGCCGAGCTTGGGCTGGAGCATCGCCATCTGGAAGATCTCGTTGCGCTTCTTCTCGCCGCCGCTGAAGCCCACGTTGAGGTTGCGGTTCATCAGGTCGGCGTCCATCTCCACGAACTTGGCGCGTTCGCGCACCAGGGCCAGGAAGTCCTTGCCGCCGAGCTCCTCCAGGCCGTTGGCCTTGCGGGTCTCGTTCAGCGCGGTGCGCAGGAAGGTCATGTTGCTCACGCCGGGGATCTCCACCGGGTATTGGAAGGCGAGGAAGATGCCTTTCCAGGCGCGCTCCTCCGGGGCCAGCTCCAGCAGGTCCTCACCGAGGTAGGTCACGGAGCCTTCGGTGACCTCGTACTCTTCACGTCCTGCCAGCACATTGGCCAGGGTGCTCTTGCCAGAGCCATTAGGGCCCATGATGGCGTGGACCTCTCCGGCCTTCACTTCCAGGTTGAGGCCTTTGAGGATCTCCTTGCCGTCGATGTTGGCGTGGAGGTTTTCGATCTTCAGCATTGGTAGAGTGTGCGTTGCGTGTTGGGGTGTTACGCGTTGCGTGTTCGGCTCGCGACCGTGTTCCGCGCTTTCCCGCCTTGTTGGGTCTGATAACCGTCGAGGTAGGTGATGAATTTGCCGATACGCTCACCTAGAGCTTTGGCCTCTTGTTTCAGGGGCTCGAAGTCCTTCTCGGAGATGAACTCGCCATCGAGGCAGCAATAGAGCTGTGAACGGACCTCACCACAGGAGCCCTTTGCGATGGTCAGAAATTGAATAAAGGAGTTGTTGTTGTTCCGCTCGAATCCTTCTGCGATGTTGGACATGATCGAAACCGAGGCCTTGCGTATCTGCCTCCGCAGGTCGAAGTCCTCATTGAACACCTTGCGTCGTGTGATAGTGTAGATCTTCTTGTTCAATGCCCGGGCATCCTTCCAGACATCCAGGTCTTCGAACTGTTTGACGGTAGCCATGGTTCTGATGGTTCTGGTTCAGCAACGCGTAACACGCAACACGCCAACACGCAGCATCATCCAACACTACCTTCAAGTGACACCGCCAACAGTTTCTGGGCCTCCACCGCGAACTCCATCGGCAACTGGTTCAGCACCTCCTTGCAATAGCCGTTCACGATCAGGCTCACGGCCTTCTCGGTCTCGATGCCCCGCTGGTTGAGGTAGAAGATCTGGTCCTCGCCGATCTTGCTCGTGGTGGCCTCGTGCTCCACCATCGCGCTCGGGTTCTCGCTCTCGATGTAGGGGAAGGTGTGCGCACCGCAGCGGTCGCCGAGCAGCAGTGAATCGCACTGGCTGAAGTTGCGCGCCCCCTTCGCGCCCCGGCCGATCTTCACCAGGCCGCGGTAGCTGTTGTTGCTGAGGCCCGCGCTGATGCCCTTGCTCACGATGGTGCTCTTCGTGCCCTTCCCGATGTGGACCATCTTGGTGCCGGTGTCGGCCTGCTGGCGGTTGTTGGTCACCGCCACGCTGTAGAACTCGCCGATGCTGTTGTCGCCCTTCAGCACGCAGCTGGGGTACTTCCAGGTGATGGCGCTGCCGGTCTCCACCTGCGTCCAGCTGATCTTGCTGCGCTCGCCCAGGCACAGGCCGCGCTTGGTGACGAAGTTGTAGATGCCGCCCTTGCCCTCCTTGTCGCCGGGGTACCAGTTCTGGACGGTGCTGTACTTGATCTCCGCGTCCTTCAACGCCACCAGTTCCACCACGGCGGCGTGCAGCTGGTGCTCGTCGCGGATGGGGGCGGTGCAGCCTTCGAGGTAGCTCACGTACGCGCCCTCGTCGGCGATCAGCAGTGTGCGCTCGAACTGGCCGGTCATGGCCTCGTTGATGCGGAAGTAGGTGCTGAGCTCCATGGGGCAGCGCACGCCCGGCGGGATGTAGCAGAAGCTGCCGTCGCTGAACACGGCGCTGTTGAGCGCGGCGAAGTAGTTGTCC
>JAEUSY010000057.1 GCA_016788295.1 Flavobacteriales bacterium | reverse complement strand
CAATACCATCGCCGAAGAGCCCGCGGTCGCGCTCGCCCTCTTCCCGGTCCCTGCGACCGATCAGCTGACCGTGAGCGGAGCGGACGTGAACAACCGTACAGCGCGCATCTTCTCCAGCACCGGTCAATTGGTGCGTAGCACAGTCGTGAGAGCTAGCACCATCGCCATCGCCGACCTGGAGCCCGGAGTGTACTTGCTTGAACTCACCACACCGGACAGGGTACTCAAGCGCAGCTTCATCAAAGAGTGATCCCTGATCGATGAACCGTGAATGGACCCCGGCCCAGCGCCGGGGTTCTTCATTACATCCCTGCCCCCAAACACGGAGAGCTACACAAGGAGAGCGCATGCCCAAGCAGGGCACGTTCTTTGTCCACTGAACAACTCAACCCCGACCTATGAAACAGCTGCTCGTCCTCCTCATCGTTCTGATCGTACTTCCCGCCACGGCACAGATCCCAGGATCGTTGAAAGGCATCGCCGACAAGGTGAAGACCAGTGGCACCGGAAGCCTGAGCAACGAGGAAGTGATCTCCGGCCTGAAGGAGGCTTTGAGTAAAGGTGCCGAGAGCTCCGCGCTGAAAGGCTCCGCCCTGGACGGCTTCTGGAAGAACGAGCTCATCCGCATCGCCTTCCCGCCTGAGGCGGAAAAGATGAAGACCACCTTGGTCAAGATCGGCATGACCAAGCAGGTGGACGAGTTCGAGAAAACCATGAACCGCGCGGCGGAGGATGCCGCGAAGGAGGCCCTTCCCATATTGCGCGATGCCGTCACCGGCATGAGCGTGGGCGATGGTTTCGCGATCCTCAAAGGCGGTGAAAGGGCCGCTACTGACTACTTGATCAAGCAGACCAGCGAGTCGCTCCGCGCCAAGTTCTCACCGATCGTGGCGAACAGCACCAAGAAGGTGGCGCTCACCAACTACTGGACACCCTTGGCCACCAGCTATAATAAAGCCGGTGCCTTCACCGGTGCCAAGGCGGTGGATCCCGACCTGGACGCCTACATCACCCAAAAGGCCATCGATGGTCTCTTCGCCCTTATCGCCCAAGAGGAAGCCAAGATCCGCCAGGATCCCATGGCCCGCACCAGCGACCTGCTCAGGAAGGTGTTCGGGAATTGACCCACAAGCGAAAAACCCAAGCCAACAAGACTTTCAAGCCAGTGATAGTCGAGTATTGTTCGACGATGACCATTTGGGCACGGGTGACACAGATGCAACCAAGAGAAGTTCAATACCAACAATGCAAAAGTGACGACCGAAAGCAACAACGCTTCATCATAGAACTCCAATCTAGCTTGATAGTTCGTTGAAGCCGAGTTGGCTTGAACCTTTAGCTTGCGCAACACAAGTGAGAAACGGCGTCGTACATATAACTCTTCGAGTAGTACTTGCCACTTGGTTCTGTATAACCATATGTCTCCCGCCATTATGGAAGATGTCTTGCACCTTCACCAGTCGCACGCAAACCACTTGGTTTAGCGCCGCGTGGTGCATGTCAGCGACCGAGAGTAATGCCTCACCGGAGATAAAATTGAATTGCTGTAATGTTTCACATGCACATGTGGAGCCTCAAACTGCAACTTTGGAACGCAGTGAAGAGTTTTCCGAGATTGAATCGGCTCCTATGAGCAGCGTTATTGTCTTTGGCCTCCCACAACTAAAGAAGGAAGCTAATTGTTTCTGGCATTTGCGACCGGACAGACAAATGTTGTCATCGCGAAAGGCACTTTCGCTTTGGGGTAGGTTTCGACTTTAGAATTAGTCGATCGTAAGCAGACACAGCTGCTACCGTCCGTCTTTCCTTCACTCAAACCTAAAGCTATGAGAACGCCCGTTGGTGCATGCTTTGCATTGGCAACACAAGTTTGCGCAGCACAAGCCCCACTCCACATCCCCGAGTTATTGACTGGAAACGAGTTCAACCTACTCCTACAGGAAGGCACGAACGACTTTTTCCCTGGACAGACAGTTGCTACGTATGGCTACAATGGAGCGCAGCTAGGGCCTACATTGGAGTTGCAAAGGGGAAGCGTGGTGACCTTGAACGTTACCAACCTCTTACCAGACCTTACAACAACGCATTGGCACGGACTCCATGTACCACCCGAAGATGATGGCGGGCCACACTCGTTGATCCTGCCAAATACAACGTGGTCGCCCTCCTTCACAGTGCTTGATCGGGCGAGCACTTTCTGGTATCATCCACACGGTCACGGGCTCACGGACTATCAAGTGAGCATGGGCGCCGCAGGGATGATCATCGTGCGTGACGACGCAGAGGCTGCGTTAGCGCTACCAAGAGATTATGGAGTGGACGACATCCCACTTATTCTCCAGGCCAAGGCCATCATGGAAGGGCAGATCATGCTACATACCGGATTGGACAGTGTGATTCTGGCCAATGGCGTGCGCAACGCCTTCAAAGAACTACCAGCACAGGTGGTGCGGCTACGCTGCCTGAACGGTGCAAGTGAACGCACCTTCAATTTGGGACTTAGCAACAACATGCCGTACCATGTGATCGGGACGGATGGTGGCTTGCTCAGTGCACCTGTGCAACTGACCAGAATGACCCTCATGCCCGGCGAGCGCGCGGAACTATTGCTGGATCTAAGCGGCATGGAAGGGGAACAGGTCGTATTGCGAAGCTATGCTTCCGAATTACCCAACGGCATTATTGGGTCTGCTGCTGTGGGCAATGGAATGGCCACACTGGACGGATATGACCAGAATGCTCTCAACGGTGCAGACTTCGACTTGATCACGTTCACCGTCGGTGCGCCTACCTCTGAGCCGATAATGAGCATACCTCAAACCCTGGTGCCGACAGAACCTTATGCTGAAGCTGCTGCCACTGTCACACGAACGCTTGAATTAAGGCCACAGAACATGGGGCCGATGGAGATGATCGAGGGCCCTTTCCTGATCAATGATGCGCTGATGGACATGGATGTAATCAACCTGACCGTTCCCCTTGGCAGCACGGAGATATGGCGTATCGAGAACAACACCCCGGTCGCACATCCGATCCATATCCACGATATCCAGTTCAACGTACTTGACCGGAACGGATTGGCACCGGAGCCTTGGGAAACCGGCTGGAAGGATGTGGTGCACGTACCACCCATGGGCGTAGTGCGTGTGATCACTAGGTTCGATGACTTTGCCGATGCGGAGATGCCGTACATGTACCACTGTCATCTGCTCATGCACGAGGATGAGGGAATGATGGGTCAATTCCTTGTGGTGGACCCGAACTCTGTGAATGAAACCGAGCCAAGCGAACCTTCTATCGCTCTGTGGCCGAATCCCACCCAGAATGGTCTTGTGACCCTAAGGGCCCCTAACTATGTTGCCGGTGCTTATATCACCGTGACCGATGCACTTGGTAGAGCGCTATCTCCTAGTATACGGCAGATTGCGAAGGATACTTGGCAGATCGCTCTGGAGGGAATTGTACCAGGTGCGTATGTCGTGAGCTTCATCGACCCCAGTGGCCGTGCTGCCGTGCGGACCGCATCTCTCATCACACAATGAACCTGAAACCAACCAACACACCTGAACATGAGAAACCAAGCGACACTTCTTTCGACGTTGCTACTATCAACAGCGCTCAATGCCCAAACCACGGCCTTGAACTTTACAGCCAATGATTGTGATGGTGTACCACACGACCTCTTCACTGAACTAGATGAGGGCAATGTGGTCATCATCGAACTAGTGATGATGGGATGCCAGCCGTGCGTCACGGCAGGTACCAGCATCAAGAACAATGTATTACCCAATACGAGCGACCCCAGCCGCGTAAAGTTCTACAGCATTGGGTTCACCAATAGCATCACCTGCACGCAGATGAACGATTGGAAGACCACGAATGGATTCACCCACACGGTGTACGCCGGGATGAGCGCGCAAACGACGCATTACAATGGCATGGGTATGCCTACACTGGCGATCGTTGGTGGAGCGGACCATAGTGTTTTTTACACGGAACTAGGCCATAGCGCAAGTGACAACCCTGCTATCATCGCAGCGATCGAATCGGCTCTGTCGGCCGGGGTTGGCATCAACGAATCGATTGATGGGCAAGCTATCAGTGTATTCCCCAACCCGGTCAAGGACCAGATACAGTTGAACGGGAATTTCGTATCAGCACGTGTGATCGACGCAACGGGCCGTGTCTCGTTGGAAGTTGCGTTACAAGGGAAGAGCACGCTGGATGCGACGGGTATAGCGCCCGGTCAATACACCTTGCAATTGATCGGTCCGGATAACGCCAGATCAACAGGACGTTTCGTGAAGCAATAAAGCGAGTGTGGCGATGTCCCGCGCGAACGGCACGCGTCCTTGCGTACCAGGTTCGCCGTCGCGCGGGCTTCGCTGCTTTGGCAACTAGAATAGACAACTTCCGCAACCAGCCACGATAGGTCTCTGACGAACAGATCCGTTCTAGGCACACTACTTCAATACAACAAGTACCATGAAAAGCACTCTCACACTAGTAGCCCTTGTTGTCTGGAAAGGCGCCATGGGCCAGATGGAATGCCTGGACCGTTATCTAACGGATCCGCTGACATACACCAACATCGTGACCAGTACCGACCAGGTGAGCATGCCGTGCGATCTCGATTTCAAGCCGAACAGCAACGAGCTGTGGGTGATGAACAAGGGAACGAACAACGGCGGGAGCATGGTGATCGTGAGCAACACCGGCTTGCCGAACCAGACCGACGTTTACAAGAAAGACACGCACAGCGGCCACTTCATGGTGGAGGCCAGCGCGATGGCCTTCTCGGAGAACGGTGAGTGGGGGGCGGTGAGCGAGATACAGAACACCTCTTCCGGCAACAGTACGTTCATGGGTCCGGCGCTTTGGAGCGGGGATCGCGCGTTGTTCGCCACGGTGTTCCAGAACAATTGGGTGAGCGGCCTGCCGTTGGGCAGCCATTTGGACATGCTCCATCAAAGCCCGTTCGCGATGGGGATCGCGAGCGACAGTGCGAAGGTGTATTGGGTGATGGACGGACACTTCGGGAACATCGTGCGCTATGATTTCGTGGAGGACCACGGACCGGGTTATGATGACCACGGCGCCGGAAAGATCTGGCGCTACATCGACGTGCCGGTGACACGCGTAGCAGGCAAACCGAGCCACATGGCCATTGATCACGAGAACCGGTGGTTGTATTACATCGATGGTGTATCCAAGCAGATCCGTCGATTGGCCATGGACAGCGGCGCGGAAACGGGCAACTTGACGGTACCCGCGACGAGCAACGAACCGCTGGCCAGCTACAAGAAAGTGGAAGGCGCCATAGTGGTAGTCGTGGATACCTGGACTAGCGGGCAACCGTGCGGTATGGACTACACGGACGGCCGGTTGATCGTGAGCGACAACACGACGGGAGACATCAAACTGTACGATGTGACCGGCGTGCCGACGTTGCTGGGCACTATCGCGACGGGCCAGCCGGGCATCATGGGCCTGGAGATCGGCCCCGATGCGCGGATCTACTTCGCGAACTACACGGGCAACAAGGTGGTGCGGATCGATCCGCTGCCCATGCCGGATGACGCCGCCATAACGGCCATCGTGAGCCCCGTGGTGACCACCACCACGAGCAACTTCTTTTCACCGGCCTATGACGTTTGCGCCGGCAGCCTTGCACCGGTGGTGACCTTGACCAATGCGGGCATCAACGACCTCACCTCGGTGGAGATCCACTTACACATCGATGGTGGAACTGCAACCATGTACAGTTGGAGCGGGTTGCTCGCGCCCGGCGCATCAGTGGATGTGACCCTGCCCTCGGTAACGGTGGTGAACGGAGCACAGCAACTGAACGTGTGGACCGAGATGCCCAACGGCATGGACGATATGAACCCGCTGAATAATGAACTGCACGGTAGCTATCGCGTGGTGGACCCGGTGTTGAGCCTTCCGTACGCACAGGATTTCAGCGGCACCACCTTTCCGCCAACGGGATGGAACTACGTGCACTTCAATCCTAACAATTTGTTCACACGGGCCACGGTGAGCGGCTACGGCAATGGAACGGGTTCGGCCAAGATGGACCACTTCTCCGGCGATATGGACATCACCGGCCAACTGGACTATATGATGCTACCACGCTTGGACCTTTCCGCCGCCCCCACCGGGACGTTATTGCAGTTTTCCGTTGCGCACCGGCAGTACAACACCAGTTCCAATGATCGCTTGCGTGTGAAAGTGAGCACGGATTGCGGGGGCACTTGGAGCACCGTGTATGACAAAGCGGGCAGTACTTTGAGCACCGCGCCAGCTGGAACGAGTGCCTTTACACCTACCGCGACGCAATGGCGGACCGAGAGCGTGGACCTGAGCACGGTGGTCGGCGAGGCCGACGTGCTGCTGATGTTCGAGTCGGAGAGCAACTACGGTAATAACGTGTACATCGATGACGTGAACGTGGGCGGCGTGGTGAGCGTAGGTGAACTGATCGCTGCGGGCTTTGAGGTGTACCCGAACCCGAGCACCGGCCTGTTCCAAGTGCGGACATCCACAGTAACAGCCAACACGGATGTGCGTGTGGTGGCCATGGATGGCCGCATGGTTTCCCGTCAACAATGGTCGGCCGCAGCGGGTGCGACGATGGGATTGGACTTGAGCGGAATGGCATCCGGCAGCTACCTTCTGGTGCTGACCGGCGAAGGCGGCGCGCGCTCCCAAACACGGTTGGTGTTGGAATAGGTGAAATGAAACGTTGATGGTGATCGCTCGCGCGGCCCTTGCTCCCCCCCTTGTTTCATCCTCCCGGTCGCGCGGGCATCGCCATCAACAATCCATCAGCTATGGCAGGCGTCAAGAAGCTCATCATCCGGAACATGGTCTGCGACCGGTGCATCTCATCGGTGCGCGCCGTGCTGGATGGCTTGTGCATTGAATACAAGCAAATACAGCTCGGTGAAGTGAGCCTGGCCAAGGCTGTTGATGCTGCGACCTTGCAACGGCTGGACTTTGCGCTGGTGAAAGCCGGCTTTGAGCGGCTCGACGACCGCCGACAGAAGGTGGTGGAGCGGGTGAAGCATCTGGTGATGGACAGGGTGCGATCGGACCAGGGAGACCGAAGCGACCGTAAGAAACTATCCGAGGAATTGGCGAATGACCTCCACATGGAGTACTCCAGCCTCAGCAAGCTGTTCAGCGCCAGCGCGGGGGTGACCATCGAGCGCTACTACAACCTGCACAGGATCGAGCGGGCCAAGGAGTTGTTGGTGTACGATGAGTTGAGCCTGGGCCAGATCGCGGACATGCTGGGGTACAGCAGCGTGCAGCACTTGAGCAACCAGTTCAGCCAGCATGTGGGCTTCAGCCCATCGCACTTCAAGCGGATCGGTGCGGAGCGCAGGGTCGGCTTGGATAAAGTGGGCACTTAGCGGATGAAGCCGGGCGATCAGAGAGCTATGCTGCTGCAAGGTGGCGCGGACGATCGCCGGAATGATGTAAATGGTTCCCAGACTTCTGCAACACACATGGCGCAATGTTGGCGGTGCTTTGCATCACCGAACAAGACACCCTACCATGAGCGACCAGAACGAAAAGAACAACCAACGCTTGCATTTCAGTTCCACCGGAATCACATGCAGCGGCTGCGCCAACAGCGTGCGCACCATCCTGGGCCGGTTGCCCGGCGTTACCGATGTGGAAGTGGACGTGCTACGGAAGACCGTGGACGTGGAGATAAGAACGGGCGAAGTGACCGCCGAGCAACTCATGGCAGCGCTGAAGCCCGCCGGTTACGGCCTTCTGCCTACGGCAGCCTGAACACCATGGCCACCGCAAAGAACACGCTGGTGCTGCCCGTGGAGAACATGGACAGCGAGCATTGTGCACTGATCGTGGACAAGGCGCTTGGCACGGTACCTTCCATCGGTGCGCACCGCGTGGAACTGAACAACCGCAGTGCCGTGGTGGAGACCACCACGCCGGTCGACGCCGTGCGGGATGCCGTGAAGGCCATCCGGGACAATGGCTACGATGTGCCTACCATGAAGCGCACCTTCCCTGTCACGGGCATGACCTGCGCCAGTTGCGTGGCCAGTGTGGAAAGCATGCTGCTGGCCACGCCCGGTGTGCTGAAGGCGGCCGTGAACCTCGCCACCAACACGGTGCAGGTGGAATACGTGCCCGGCGTGGTGGACGAACGGCGAATGCGCGCGGCGATCCAGAGCATTGGCTACGACCTGCTCATCGGTGAAGAGAAGGACGCCACCGCTGACCTGGAGGCCTTACAGCGCGAGCGCATGACCTCCTTGAAGAAGCGGCTCCTCGCGTCCATGGCCCTTTGCATACCGCTGGTGATCATCGGCATGTTCCTCATGCACGAGCCTTGGGCCAACTTCGTGATGTGGGCCTTGAGCACGCCCGTGGTGCTCGTATTCGGTCGCCAGTTCTTCATCAACGCGTGGAAGCAGGCCCGGCACCGCAGCGCCAACATGGATACGCTGGTGGCGCTGAGCACCGGGGTAGCCTATGTTTTCAGTGTATTCAACACCGCGTATCCGAGATTCTGGACCGAGCGCGGACTGGCACCGCATGTGTACTTCGAAGCCGCTGCCGTGGTCATCACCTTCATCCTGCTGGGCAAATTCCTGGAGGAACGCGCCAAGGCGGGCACCAGCAGCGCCATCAAGAAGCTGATGGGCCTGCGCCCCAATACGGTGATGCGCGAAGGCCCCGACGGTCAGGTGCACGAAACGCCGATCGCCGATGTGAACGTGGATGATGTCCTGCTCGTTCGCCCGGGGGAGAGCATCGCAGTGGATGGCAAGGTGATCGGCGGGGAGAGCTACGTGGACGAAAGCATGATCAGCGGCGAGCCCATACCCGTTGCGAAGACCGCAGGCGCATCGGTGCTGGCGGGGACCATCAACCAGAAGGGAAGCCTGCAGATGCGCGCACAGAAAGTTGGCGCTGCAACGCTGCTCGCACAGATCGTACGCACCGTGCAGGATGCGCAAGGCAGCAAAGCGCCCGTGCAGAAACTGGTGGATAAGGTGGCGGCGGTATTTGTGCCTATTGTCATCGGAATTGCATTAGTCAGCGCCATCATCTGGTGGGTGCTCGGCGGCGAGCATGCGTTCACACAAGGTCTACTAGCCTTGGTCACCGTGCTGGTGATCGCGTGCCCCTGTGCATTGGGCCTTGCCACGCCTACGGCCATCATGGCGGGCATGGGCAAGGGTGCGGAGAATGGCATTCTGATCAAGGACGCGGAAAGCTTGGAGCGCGCGCGCAAGGTCACGGCCATTGTGCTGGACAAGACCGGCACCATTACCGAAGGGAAGCCGGAAGTCGTAGAAACCGTAGGGCTCGAAGACCACATAGTGGCCGCTACCTTGCTGGCCATCGAATCCCGATCGGAGCATCCTCTTGCAGAGGCCGTGACCAAGCACCTGCACGCTTCGGGCACCCACCACGCGGCGGAAGTCGCAGCGTTCGAGAGTCTCACCGGCAAGGGTGTGAAGGCAATCGTTGGCGGCACCACCTGGTATGTGGGCAACCAACGCCTCTTGGAGGAGAACGGCATCACCATGGAGGCCCCCTATCGTGAGCGCGAAAAGACCTGGCAGGAGGCCGCGCGCACCGTGGTGTGGGTAGCGGATGCACAAGGGGTGCGGGCCGCGATCGCCATCGCCGACCGCATCAAGCCCTCGGCGGCACAGGCCATCCAGCGACTGAAGAGCACAGGGGTGAAGGTGTACATGCAGACCGGCGACTCGAGACGCACCGCACAGGCCGTGGCAAGGGAAGTGGGAATTGAACACTTCCGCAGCGAAGTGTTGCCCAAGGACAAGGCTGCCTTCGTCGAAAGCATGCAACAGCAAGGTGAAGTAGTGGCTATGGTGGGCGATGGCATCAACGACAGCGAGGCCCTGGCCAAGGCCGATGTGAGCATTGCCATGGGGAAAGGGAGCGACATCGCCATGGACGTGGCACGCATGACCTTGATCAGCACCGACCTCAACGCCATACCGCGCGCCATCACCCTCTCGCGCAAGACCGTGGCCCTGATCCGCCAGAACCTCTTCTGGGCCTTTATCTACAATGTGCTCGGCATCCCCATCGCCGCCGGCTTGCTTTACCCCATCAACGGCTTCCTGCTGGACCCCATGATAGCGGGTGCGGCCATGGCCCTTAGCAGTGTGAGCGTGGTCAGCAATAGTCTACGGCTGCGTTGGGTGCGGCTGAACGCATGAACCCTTCCTATACCGAACTTGCACGACCATGAGAACTACGATCAATCTGCTCGCGGCGCTGATGCTCACCGCATGCGGCAACAGTATCGACAACGAGCGGACCGCGAGCGTGCGTGTGAACGGCAACTGCGGCATGTGCAAGGCCACCATAGAAGAAGCAGCCTTGCAGGAGGGCGTGGCCATGGCCGAGTGGGACAAGAAGACCCGTGTGGCACTGATCACCTTCGACAGTACCCGGACCACGGTGGATGCTGTGCTTGCGCGCATTGCCGCGGCCGGGTACGACAGCGAGAAGGCGCTGGCCAGCGACACCGTGTATGCCGACCTGCCGCACTGCTGCCACTACGAGCGTACTGGCAAGGAAATTGCACCACCAAAGCCGGGGAGCGGGTCCACGCACTGAACTGAACCGACGGAACGCATACCGAACATCATGAAACAACTGATCCTGACCACTGCCCTATTCGCCCTTACGGCATGTAACGCGCAGATGAAGCACGCTGACACCGTCACAGTTCACGTGAACGGCGATTGCGGCATGTGCGAACCGCGCATCGAGAAAGCCGCCTTCGTGAAAGGCGAAGCCGAAGCCGATTGGGATGTGGACGCCAAGACCGCGCGTATCACCTACGACACTGTGCGCACCACCTTGGATGCCGTGTTGCAGCGCATCGCGCAAGCGGGCTACGACAGCGAGAAGTACCTGGCGCCCGATGCCGCTTACGCCGCCCTGCCCGGTTGCTGCCAATATGAGCGCACAGACAAGGACGCGGCGGTCACGACAGGAACAAACGATGCGCACGCAAGCCACGCGCACACCGAGGGCGATGGACACGCGCACCACGATGCAACCGCCACGGAAGTCGCGGGCACGCACCAAGGCCACTCGGAGCAGGCCGCACCGCTCGCCGATGACCCGCTCGCCGCGGTATTCATGCACTACTTCGCGCTGAAGGATGCGTTGGTGGCCTCCAATGCCAAGGTGGCGATGAAGAAGGCCGGCGACTTGGATGGTGCCATGCACAGCGTGGACCCCGAGAAGCTTCCCGAAGCCGCGCGCACCGTATGGACCGAGGTGATGGAAGGCGTGATGCCGCACCTGCATCCACTATCCGATAGCGGCGAATTGGAACAGCAGCGCATGCTCTTCGCGATGCTCACCGCACCCATGGCCAAGCTGGCCAAGGCCGCCCCGCAAGCGAGCGCCATCTTCGTGGACCATTGCCCCATGTACAACGGAGGGTCGGATTGGCTGAGCCAGGAGCAAGGCATCAAAAACCCGTTCTACGGCAGCATGATGCTCAGTTGCGGCAGCGTGAAAGAAACCATCGTCGGACGATAACCTATAACACAGACCATGAGAACGAAGAACATCCTTGCCGCGCTGATGATCGGAAGCAGCCTGATGGCCGCAGCCAACGATGGGGGCAAAGCGAAGAAGACCGAAACGGTGAGCATCAAGAGCAGCACGGTATGCGGCATGTGCGAAACCGCCATTGAAGGCAACCTGATCTACGAGCGCGGCGTGAAGAAGGTGGAGGTGGACCTGGCCACGGCCATGGTGATGGTGACCTATGACCCGCGTAAGACCGATCCGGCGCATTTGCGCACGGCGCTGACGAAGCTCGGCTACTCGGCTGATGACCAACCGGCCGATGCGAAGGCGTTCGCGAAGTTGCCCGGTTGCTGCCAGAAGGAAGGTTGTGGTTCGCCCGGGCATCACTGAGCGGCATGATGGGTGAACGCATTCTGCTCGGCGTAAGTGTCGGGCTCCTGCTGGCGTGCGCATCGTACGGGCAGGTGGATCCACGGCCGCTCGGCACGAGCTTGCCCGGCAACGGTTACACACCGAAAGTCACGCGCTACGATCTGGTGATCGCCGACACGCTGGTGAACTACACCGGCAAGGTGCGCAAGGCCTATGCAGTGAACGGTAGCATCCCGATGCCGACGCTGGAATTCACCGAAGGCGATACGGCCCTGATCGTGGTACGCAACGCCATGGAGCGTGAGGAGACCTCCTTGCATTGGCACGGCATCATCCTTCCGTATCATCTGGACGGTGTGCCCTACCTCACCACCGCACCCATCAAAGCGGGCGAAACGCAGGTGTACAAATTCCCGCTGGTGCAGAGCGGCACCTACTGGTACCACTCGCACACCAACGTTCAGGAGCAGAACGGCATGCACGGCGCGCTCATCATCCACAAGCGCAACGCCGAAAAGACACCGGAACAGGTAGTGATCCTGAGCGAGTGGACGGACATGAAGCCCAAGGAAGTGCATCGGCGTTTGCACGCGGCCAACGACTGGAGCGCCATCAAGAAGCATCGGGTGCGCCCTGGCACCGTGCAGAGCTACAGTGATGCGATCAAGGACGGCGCCCTCGGCATCAAGTTCACCAACGAGTGGAAGCGGATGAACGCCATGGACGTGAGCGATGTGTACTACGACCGCCTGCTCGCCAACGGCCGTGTGGTGGATGAGGCACCGCAGTTCAAAGGGGGCGACCGCGTGCGCGTGCGTTTGATCAACGGCGGCGCCAGCAGCTACTTCTGGATCACCTATGGTGGTGGGAAGATGACGGTGGTGGCCACGGACGGCATCGATGTGGAGCCGGTGGAGGTGGACCGTTTCATCATGGGCGTCGCCGAGACCTACGACATCCTAGTGACGCTGCCCGCCGATAGCACAGCCTACGAACTGCTCGCCACCAGCGAGGACCGCGTGCGCTCCACCTCGGTGTGGCTGGGTTCGGGCATCAAGCAGCTCGCCGCGCCGCTCGCGCCGCTCAAGTATTTCGCCGGCATGAAGATGATGAACGACATGATGAAGATGAGCGGCGACCTCGACGACATGGGCATGAACATGAGCCTGCAGCAGATGGACATGAACGTGGTGATGTACCCGGAGATCACCGGCGCGAAAGAAGCGACCGCAACTGAAGGCGCCAGGCATGACCACGGAGAAGATCAGTACAACAGCAATGCGCTCTCCGACATCGTCACGCTCAACTACGCCATGCTGCGGTCGGTGGAACGCACCGCGCTGCCGCCCGGCCCGGTGCGCGAGATGCGCTTCGAGCTCACCGGCAACATGAACCGCTACCTGTGGGCCATCGACAACAGGACCGTGAGCGAGACGGACCGCATCCTTATCCGCAAAGGCGAGAACGTGCGCATCATCCTGCACAACAACAGCATGATGCGCCACCCCATGCACCTGCACGGCCACTTTTTCCGCGTGGTGAACGGCCAGGGCGACCATGCGCCGCTGAAGAACGTGCTGGACATCATGCCGATGGAAACCGACACCATCGAGTTCGCCGCCACGGAGGAAGGCGATTGGTTCTTCCATTGCCATATCCTCTACCACATGATGAGCGGGATGGGCCGTGTGTTCACCAACCCGCCTTCGGTGCCGAACCCGGTGCTGCCCGATGCGCGGCGCGCTGCCCGCCTCTTCGCCCGCGACGACAAGGCCTGGCACTTCATGGGTACCAGCGACTTTGCCACCAACGGCATCGATGGAGAGGCCATGCTACAGAACAAGCGCTGGGCGCTGCAAAGCGAATGGCGCTTGGGCTACAATGCAGTCCACGGCCAGGAAGTGGAAACGCACTTCGGTCGCTACCTGGGCAAGATGCAGTGGTGGTTCCTGAACGTGGGCATCGACTGGCGCACGCGCGACGGGCATGGCAACGACCCGGAAGAAAACCTGTTCCAGCAGGACAACACCAAGAACAGCCGGAGCGTGGCGCACATCGGTCTGCAATACACCCTGCCCATGCTGCTGGTGCTGGATGCCCGCATCGACACCGATGGGCGATTGCGCGCGCAGCTCATGCGCGAGGACATCCCGCTAACGCCCCGGCTACGGCTGGACCTGATGGGCAACAGCGACTACGAGTACATGGCCGGGTTGCGCTATG
>JAEUSY010000028.1 GCA_016788295.1 Flavobacteriales bacterium | reverse complement strand
TCACGCCCCCAGGGCCTCGATCACCATGCGGGCGGTGACGGCGCCGCTGAACTGCTGCTGGCCGGTGATCAGGCGGCCGTCGCGCACGGCGAAGGCCTTGAACATGCCGCCGGTGATGAAGTTGGTGTTGGGCAGCTTCTTCGCTTCGGTCTCGATCCAGAAGGGCTGGATGCGCTGGCCCACGAAGTTGTCCGCGAACTGCTCCTCGGCATCGGCGAAGCCCGTCCAGGTCTTACCATCCACCAGCAACTTGCCATCGGCGGTCTTCGCCTTCAACAGGATGCACGTGGCGTGGCACACGATGCCCACCACCTTCTTCGCCTCGTGGAAGTCGACCACCAGCTGGTGCAATCTGGTGTTGTCGATGAAGGTGTACATGGGGCTCTGCCCGCCGGTGAGGAAGACGGCATCGTAGTCGGCCACCTTGATCGCGCTCATGGGCCTGGTGTTCTTCACCAGCTCGGCATGCTTGGGGCTCTTCTTGAAACCAAGGCTGAGGATGTCGGCCGCGCTGTAGCCGCTCTCGTGCTCGGGGTCGCTGAAGCCGTCGGCCATCAGGTCGCCGCCATCGGGGCTGAAGATGTCCACCTGGTAACCCTTCTCGGTGAATTCCCAGTAAGGGTGGGTGAGCTCAGCCCACCAGAAGCCGATGGGCCAGCCGGTCTGCTTGCTGGTGGAGGCGTTGGCGACGATGAGGGCGATGCGCTTGGGCTTCGCGGGGTCGATGAGGTTGAGTGCTGCGCTCATGGGGTCGTGTTTCGTCCAACAGGCACCCTGCCTGTTGATGGGTTATTGTCGGTTCGTTGCGTCGTTGCTGTTGCGGCTGCAAACCTTCAGCGTATACAGGCATTTTCTGCGGGTAGCAATCGATCGTGAGGTACTTACGTTTTGGTAAGCATTGTGATGCACAAGGGTTTGCGGCGATCTTTGACCCGCCCGGGATGGAAGCGGCAGCTCCCGACAGGCAAGGCCATGCGGATGCCGCAGCGAGGAGGCGATCCGCCGTACGGCGGAAAGCCACCGCAGCGCGAGCAGCCGCAGGCCGGCCTGGCGGGACCATAGCGGACAGCCCGAAAGGCGGCCAATCAATGAACCAACACCGCTCGGATGCTGAGATCAGAGTCTGATCGTCTCATCATCCGATCATATGATCGACCATGCCCGACTTCACCCACGATGGCCACGTCTACTACAACCCCTTCGAGTTCGCGATGGCCTTTATCGGCGGCACGTGGAAGGCGCCGGTGCTGTACCGATTGAAGAAGGAGAAGCAGCGCTACAGTGAGCTGAAGAAGAGCATGCCGCACATCAGCGACCGGCAGCTGGCGGCCACGCTGCGCGAGCTGGAGAAGCACGGGCTGGTGTCGCGCAAGGTGTACGCCGAGGTGCCTCCCCGCACGGAGTACGCGCTGACCAAGCGCGGCGAGCGGGCGATACCGGTGATCGAGACCTTGCGCCAGTACGGCATCGCATTAATGAAGGACGTAGGCATCGAGAGCGAGTTTTACCTGGGGAAGCCGAAGGAGGTGGCCCCTTCGAAGGCGGTCAGCAAGACCAAGCGCTGATGCAGCTTCACACTTCAGCAGCAACGGGACCAAGCCTGAAGGAGCCTGTCGCTCCCTGAAAGCTGCGCCTGGTGTGCTGTCTCGGTCGGCTTCGCCTTCGCCCTAATAACGGCCACCAAACGCTTGCGTTCACCCGCTGGCCAGCTTTCCAACTCCCCGATCATATCCAGCGGCAGCGCCCACAGGTACAGCGCGGCACGTTCCTCCGGCGACCATTCTGCCAGATCGCCCAAGGGCAAGGCCTTGCCGAGTCGATCCAGCGCGCGGCGCATGGCCAGGGTGCGGTCGCCCGCATGGCGCACCACCACATGTTGTTGCACGGCCGTGGTGAGCGCGGCCGTGTCGATGATGGGCGTATGGTTCGATGCGATGATCAGCTCCAAGCCCTGCTCCACCAACTCCTTCAGCAGTTTCAGCGGCACCTGGTAGCCCTTCCGAGAGGAGAGCTTCTTGAACTCGTTTTCCGCAATGCGTTGTAGTGCTTTCGTTACAGGCCGGAAACCGAGCCGATAATAGAACCAGTACGCACCGCTCTTGAGGCCATCGGGGTTGTTGTGGCCCAGCTGGTAGTTCTCCGCCTCGAATCGGTCCACGCCGAAGCGCTGACGGTACAAGCGGAGCAGCTGTGCGAAGAACCACGCGCTCTCGCCACCGCGCAACGCGGGGAACACATTGATGCCCACCTTGCTGCGGCCCGGGAAGATCCATGCACCGCCGTAGGCCAGTGGCACCCCATTGCGGAAGGCCATGAAGCCCACGTAGCTATCGAAGGGCAGTCGGTGTTCCACATCGAGGTGGTAGAGCGCGATGCGCAGCCCGCGGCCCATATCGAAGAGCTCCACGGCTCCTGCATGCGTAACGGGATCGGTCTCGCGGTGCAACGTGGCGAGCACGATGCGTGCGGTATCGATAAGCGCCTGTTGCTGCAACGCTGAAAGTCGCACGGGGGCGGCGACCGGCTCGTTCACCGCGGACATCAGGTCCACGCCGCGTTGCAGGCCATTGGGCAGGCAAACCGGGGCATCAATGGGGGCGCGGGCCAAGGTCGTTCCGCAGCCCACGGCGCCTTCCGCCTTCACGTACACCTGCATGCGCGACCATAGGTGTTCGCGTGTCCGCTCGTCACAGCGCAAGGCCGTAAGCGCCTGCACAAGCCGTTGCAGTTGGATCGCGCGCGATGGGCCATAGGTGCAGTTGAGCAGCTCGTACACGTCCGTATACGACTGGTCCACCGTCTCCCATTCCGCGGGCGAGAGCAGGAGCCGCAGCAGTTCCCGGAACTCCTCCAGCGGGGCTTCCACGGAAAAGAGCTCCAATGCCGCCCCCCAGCGCTCCAGCATCCAGCGCGTAAGGCGATGCGTGTACGTGCTCTGTAGCGGTGCACCCTCCAGTCCGCTATTGATCAGTCCGTAACGCGTGCGCTCGGTACCACCGACCATGGCCTTGGACAAACCAACGACACGCTCCAGCTCCGCCGTGGCCAACGCATGTTCGTCCATGTTGGCCGGATGCGCCAGCAGGAACAACAGTAGATCATGCCATTCGCGTAGGGCCTTGGGCGAGCGGATGGAACGACCACAGGCTTCCCGCAACAGCTTGATCCGGTCTTCACCCTGAGTGCGCACCAGTGTGCGACGAAGGGTCAGTATCTCTTCAGTGCGCAGTTCGTGCATGCCGCAAGATGTTGTGCCTTCCCGATCGCGCGGATGATCTACGTCACCGCATGACCGCTGTGCCGATCGCCGCCAATACCTGGGACCGAACGTTCCTCCTCTTGATCTCCGCTCAGGCCTTCGCGTCCGTGATCACGCGCATGCTGGGCTGCGGACCGGCCACTCCGGCCGATTGCAAGGCCCAGAGCCCCTGCTCATACACTTCGAAGTACACGGTCCAGTAGTCCTCTGGCGCGGCGTAAGGACGCACGGCGAGTTGAACACCCTCCAGGTTCAGTTGTGCAATGTTCACGCTCGGAGCGGGATCCTTCAGGACCTTCGGATGCGCGCTCATCACGCCTACGAGTACTTCGCGTGCCTTGGGCAACGAAGCCGCATAGTTGAGCCCGAAGGTGAGGTCCACACGGATCCGGCCTTCCTTTGTGTAGTTCACGATGTTGCCGTTGGCCATGGCCCCGTTGGGAATGATGGCGGTCTTGTTGTCCGGCGTGAGGAGCACCGTGGTGAAGATCTGGATCTCCTTCACATTGCCCACATGGCCCTGTGCCTCCACCAGGTCGCCCACCTTATAGGGCTTGAAGAGCAGGATGAGCGTGCCACCGGCGAAGTTGGCGAGCGTACCCTGCAAGGCCAGACCGATGGCCAGGCCCGCCGCACCAATGATGGCCACGAAGCTGGTGGTCTGCACACCCAGCATACCAATGAAGGTGATGAGCAGGAGGATACGCAGCGAGATGGTGAGGAGGCTGTGCAGGAAACGCTGGAGCGTGGGCTCAACACCACGGCTCTTCAGCACCTTGCCCATCATGTTGGCGAACAGGCGGATAAGCAGTGAGCCGATCCAGAGCACCAGGAGCGCGGCCACCAACTTGGGTGCGAGCTCTACGGCGAGGTCCTTCATGCGAATGGTCCAGGCGCTGGCCTGGTCCAATTGTGCTTCCATCTCGTTCATGGCAGTGGTGTTTGGTTCGCCGAACATTCAGCGAGGCCACACGAAGCTAACCGTTCCGCTGATCCGTGCGCGGTGAGCCTACCAGGAACAGAAAGGCCCGCCCCTTTCGGAGCAGGCCCTTCGCGTTGATCTGGTCGTCGGGTCGTGCTCAGCCCTGCTTCGCCAGCTGCACTTCGGCGAGGATGCGCACCTCGTCGCTCACCAGCACGCCGCCGGCTTCCAACGCGGCGTTCCATGTCAGGCCGAACTCCTTGCGATCGATCTTGCCACTGAGGTTCAAGCCTGCCTTGGTGTTGCCCCAGGGATCCTTGGCCACACCGCTCCACTCCAC
Source organism: Flavobacteriales bacterium (assembly GCA_016788295.1). Taxonomy (GTDB): domain Bacteria; phylum Bacteroidota; class Bacteroidia; order Flavobacteriales_F; family PHOS-HE28; genus PHOS-HE28. The sequence continues at coordinate 20,132 of JAEUSY010000028.1, read as the reverse complement.
GTTCAACGTCACCGGCTTGGTCACGTCCTTGATGGTGAGATCGCCGGTCACTTTCCAGTCGCTGCCGCTGCCTTCGATGTGGGTGCTCTTGAAACTGAGCTTGGGGAACTTCTCGCACTCGAAGAAGTCGCCACTGCGCAGGTGGTTGTCGCGGTCGCTGCTGTTGGTGTCCACACTGGCGGTGTTCGCCCAAAAGCTCACGTTGGCGTTGTTGAGGTCATCGCCCTCAAGTTCCACGTCAGCGCCGAATTCCTTGAAGCTTCCTGTGACCGTACTGATCATCAGGTGCTTCACCTTGAATTGGATCTCGCTATGGCTGGGGTCGATGGCCCACTGGGTGGTGGTTGCTGTTGCTGTTTCCATGGTTGTTGAGGGTTATCTAGTTGAATCCTATTGTGCTTGATCACCGCCAAGACGCTAAGTGCGCCAAGGAATTGCCACGCCCGTTCTCCTGGTCCTCATGGCGTGCTTTGCGCCTTTGCGGTGAGGCTGTTCAGCTCAATTGCATGGGCACATCCTGCAGCAGGATCTCCGCGCCTTTGGGGCCGGCCTCAACGGTAAGGCTGTCGGTGTCCCACACGCCCAAGGCATCGCGCTTGCCCAGCTGCTGGCCGTTGATGGTGGCGCTGCCTTCGATGATGAAGGCGTACACGCCATTGCCTTTGCGCTTCACGGTGTAGGTGGTCTTCCGCCCCGCATCCCAGTTGCCAATGTGGAACCAGGCGTCCTGGTGGATCCATACGCCGGCATCGTCCGGGTCGGGGCTCAGCACCTGCTGCCAGTTGTTGATCCGGTCCTTCGGGTCCAATGTCATCTGCTGGTAGCGCGGGGTCACCTGCCGTTTCTTGGGGAAGAGCCAGATCTGCAGCGTGTTCGCGTCCTTGTCGTTGTAGGGGTTGAACTCGCTGTGCAGGATGCCCGTGCCGGCGCTCATCACTTGCACATCGCCCGCGTTGATGATGCTGGTGTTGCCCATGCTATCCTTGTGCTGTAGCGCACCCTTCAGGGGGATCGTGATGATCTCCATGTTGTCGTGCGGGTGCGTGCCGAAGCCCTTGCCTGCGGCGATGATGTCATCGTTCATCACGCGCAGCACGCCGAAGTGCATGCGGGTGGGGTCGTACCAATTGGCGAAACTGAAGCTGAAGTTGGCCTTCAGCCAGCCGTGGTCGGCGGTACCACGCTCACTGGCGCGGTGCAGGATCATGTTGCCCATGCGTTCGGGGGGTGTTGGGGGAAGGTGATCGAAGCCTACCGGCTCCAGGGGTTTCAGTTCATCAATGTCGTTGCTCATCAGCTTGGCCGATGCCGCGGTGGTCACCAGCATGCCGGTTCCCAGAAGGCTCTTGCGGAGGAAGTCTTTGCGGTCCATGGGTGCTTGTGTTTTGTCACTCCGGCCCTCCCTGAGCGGAGTCGAAGGGGCCGGAGTCGCGTGAACGGAACAGCTATCCGGGGTACGATCGTCCATTGACGGCACAAATTTATGTTCCATGGAATATAAATGCAAGGGAAATATTCGCATGCTTGCAAACCCAAGTTCAAGCCCCACCAACCACTGCTCCAAAAAGTGCCCTGAGCGCGAAGCTGACGACCGTTACCCGGTCGTCTCCTTTGCCCGCCCCACCTTTGCGCCCATGTCCACCCTCCCTTGGATGGCCGCCACCGAGGCCGTGCGCCTGGTGCAAAGCGGCGACCGCGTTTTCATCCACGGCAGTGCCGCCACGCCGGTGCGCCTGGTCAGTGCATTGCTCGACCGCCACAACGAACTACACGATGTGGAGCTCACCGCCATCAGCACCTTCGGCGACCTGGGCTTCGACCGGCCCGAGGTGCAAGGCCCCTTCTACCTCAATTCGCTCTTCGTATCCGCCAACATGCGCAGCACGGTAGATGGCCCATACGGCGACTATGTGCCGGTCTTCCTCAGCGAGATCCCGCGCTTGTTCGAGAAGGGCATCCTGCCACTGGACGTGGCCCTGGTGCATGTGTCGCCGCCCGACAAGCATGGCTTCTGCTCCCTGGGCGTAAGCGTGGACGTGGCCCGCAGCGCCGTGCGCAACGCCCGTACCGTGATCGCACAGGTCAATCCGAACATGCCCCGCACCCTCGGCGACGGCCATGTGCACATCAGCCGCTTCGCCGCGTTGGTGGAGGTGAACGACCCCCTGCCAGAGGTGGACTACGCCGCACAGATCGGACCGAAGGAGCGCCGCGTGGCCGAGCTGGTCAGCGCCATGGTGGAGGACGGCAGCACCCTGCAGCTGGGCATCGGCGCCATCCCCGACGCGATCCTCGGCGCGCTGGGCCACCACAAGGACCTGGGCATTCACACCGAGATGTGCTCCAACGGCATCATCGATCTGGTGGAGCGCGGCATCATCACCAACAAGTACAAGAAGAAGCACCGCGGCAAGGTGGCCACTGCATTCGCCTTCGGCACGCGCCGCCTCTATGACCTGGTGGACGACAACCCCTTCTTCGCCTTCCTCGACGCCCAGTACGTCAACGACGGCAAGGTGATCCGCGAGAACCCCAAGGTGGTGGCCATCAACAGCGCCATCGAGGTGGACCTCACCGGACAGGTCTGCGCGGACAGCATCGGCACCTATCAGTACAGCGGCGTGGGCGGCCAGATGGACTTCATGCGGGGTGCCGCGCTCAGCGAGGGCGGAAAACCCATCATCGCCCTGTGCAGCACCACCGGCAAGGGCGCAAGTAAGATCGTGCCCTTCTTGAAGCAAGGCGCCGGCGTGGTCACCACCAGGGCCCATGTGCACTACGTGGTCACCGAGCACGGCGTAGCTTACCTCTACGGCAAGAACCTGCAACACCGGGCCAAAGCCTTGATCGGCATCGCAGCCCCGGAACACCAAGAGGAACTGGAGCAGGCGTACAAGGAGCGGTTCGAGAAGCTCGGCGCTTGATCTTCACCACAACTACCGCGGAGGACAAAGTTCCTGAACACACCGCAATACGAGGACTCCGGACCCGTTCGAGGCTCGCGTCTCCCCGAACTTTCCGCCCGTTACCTTTGTTCGTTACGTTGTACCCTGCCCCACCGACCATGTCACAACCCACGGCCTTCCCCCTTCTGGAGCGCATCCAGTTCCCCGCCGACCTGCGCGCCCTGCCCGAAGACCAACTGCAGCAGGTATGTACCGAGCTGCGCGATTTCATCATCGACGTGGTGAGCGTGAAGGGCGGCCACTTCGGCGCCAGCTTGGGCGTGGTGGAGCTCACGGTGGCGTTGCACTATGTGTTCAACACGCCCTACGACCAGCTCGTATGGGACGTGGGACACCAGGCCTACGGGCACAAGATCCTCACCGGCCGGCGCGAGATCTTTCACACCAACCGGATCTACAAGGGCATCAGCGGCTTCCCCAAGCGCAGCGAGAGCGAGTACGATACCTTCGGCGTGGGGCACAGCAGCACCAGCATCGGTGGCGCACTAGGCATGGCTGTGGCCAGCAAATTGAAAGGCGAGAAAGACCGCCAGATGGTGGCCGTGATCGGCGATGGTGCCATGACGGCCGGACAGGCCTTCGAGGCGCTGAACCACGCGGGCGGCGCGGGCACCGACATGCTCGTGATCCTCAACGACAACTGCATGAGCATCGACCCGAACGTCGGTGCGTTGAAGGAGTACCTCACCGACATCACCACCAGCCACACCTACAACAAGGTAAAGGACGAGGTGTGGAACCTGCTGGGCAAGATGAGCAAGTTCGGGCCCAACGCCCAGGCCATTGTGCAGAAGGTGGAGAACGCCATGAAGAGCGCCTTGCTGAAGCAGAGCAACCTCTTCGAGAGCCTCAACTTCCGCTACTTCGGTCCGGTGGACGGCCATGATGTGGACCACCTCGTGAAAGTGCTGAAGGACCTGCGCGACATCCCCGGCCCGAAGATCCTGCACACGATCACCAAGAAGGGCAAGGGCTACGGCCCCGCTGAGGCCGGAAGTCCCACCGTGTGGCACGCTCCCGGGCTCTTCAACAAGGAGACCGGCGAGATCATCAAGGTGGTGCCCAAGAGCCCACAGCCACCCAAGTACCAAGACGTGTTCGGCCACAGCATCGTGGAACTGGCCGAGAAGAACCCGAAGATCGTGGGGGTAACACCCGCCATGCCATCGGGCTGCTCGCTCAACATCATGATGAAGGCCATGCCAGACCGCGCCTTCGATGTGGGCATCGCCGAGCAGCACGCCGTGACCTTCAGCGCCGGCATGGCCACGCAGGGCATGGTGCCCTTCTGCAACATCTACAGCTCCTTCATGCAGCGCGCCTACGATCAGGTGGTGCACGATGTGGCATTGCAGAATCTGAACGTGGTGTTCTGCCTGGACCGCGGTGGACTGGCCGGTGCCGACGGCCCCACGCACCACGGCAACTTCGACTTCGCCTACTTCCGCTGCATCCCCAACATGGTGGTGAGCGCACCGATGAACGAGGAGGAGCTGCGCGACCTGATGTACACGGCCCAGCTGCCGGACCAAGGACCGTTCAGCATCCGCTACCCGCGCGGAGAGGGCGTGATGACCGAATGGAAGACGCCCTTCAAGGCGATCAAGGTGGGCACGGGCCGCAAGCTGCGCTCGGGTACCGACATCGCCGTGCTGAGCATCGGCCATATCGGCAACCTCGCAGCCAAAGGCATCGACGCACTGGAGGCCGAAGGCTACAGCGTGGCGCATTACGACATGCGCTTCGTGAAGCCCATCGACGAGCTGCTGCTGCACGAGGTGTTCAGCAAGTTCAAGCACGTGATCACCGTGGAGGACCACGGCCTTCACGGCGGCATGGGCAGCGCGGTGCTGGAGTTCATGGGCGACCACGGCTACGCCGCGCACGTGAAGCGCCTGGCGATCCCCGACAAGTTCATCGAGCACGGAACGCAACCTGAGCTCTATCGCGAATGCGGCATCGATGACATCGCGGTGATCGAGGCGGTGAAGGAGATGCTGGGGGAACGGAAGGGTAGGAAGAGCGCGATCGCCTAAGACTCACCAATCCCTAACGCATCGGCAGGAGAACCCGTCCTGCGGTTCGCTGCTGTTCCCATAAGGGTCCGCATTGTAGGTGCCCAGGAAGCGGAACACGGCCTTGTCCGGTCCATCCGGGGTGCTGCTCCAGAAATAGCCGTAGGCCCCTTCGAACAAGTACTCGCCACGGTTGGAGCGCGCCCCGCCAGGACGGCCGTTGAAGCCGCTGGCGTTGGTGGCACCCGTATTGGGCCCCTTCCAACGAATGGTGTCCTTGAGCGCCCCACCAGCGATGCTGTCGCCACCCAAGGCAAGGGCCAATGCCGCCCAATCGACTGCTTCAGGAACACGCCAACCTTGGGGACAAATGCCCCGCGGATCGGTTACCGCGTACCAGTTGTAAAGTCGGCCATGCTCGGCCAGCATGCTAGGGTCGCTCCGATACACGGCTTGCGCACCCGTCGGCGTATTACGCCAGTCCTTGGCCTGCGGCAGGGAGGGGATGGTGTCGCCGTTGCGGTAGAGTTCCGTACGCAGGTTCTCCGCGAACCACCATTGGTCGCCGATGAGCACTACCGGATAGGCATGCCCGTTATAGATCACTGGAGGCTGGGTCACTTGGCCGAACACGGCAAAGGCATGCACCATGGTCGCCAGCACGAACAGGAAACGCCCCATGCTCCCGGACCATGCGGATCGCGTGCCGATCATGGCCATCAGGGGGCAAGACCATGGGGTGCGACCCCTGGGCCGATCATCGCTTTTGCAGCCGCGCGTTCCCAATGGTACCGTCGGTGCCGATCCATGTCAAGGTGTAGTGGCCGCTGGGCACGTCGTTCATTTCCAAGGTCAATCGGCGTGTCTGGGGAGCATTGAACTCCACCGGCCATTGTTTGCGCACCTGGCCACTGCCGTCCACCAGCTGCAGCACCGTACGGTCTGGTTTTGAGGCGGGCAGGTCGATGTAGGTGACATCATCGCAAGGGTCCGGAAAGGCACGCAGGGCGATCGGTCGGAAGATGCTCGCGGGATCGTCCTGCCATGATCCGTCCAACCAACGCAGGGTGTGCGCAGGCTCCCAGCCGGTGCGCTCAGTGACCACCAGTAGCGGCATCGGCGTGCGGTCCGAGTACCAGGCCAGGCGCACCTCGCTCAGCAACACATTGTCGGGTTCGTTGCGCGGGGTCACACGCAGTTCATGGCGCACACGCAGCACATCCTTCACTACACCGTAGGGCATCACCAATGTGCCGAACGCATCGGCGCGTGCAGAGATCGTGGTCACCCGCATGTCGATCCGGCCCGCGCCGGTCACCACGGCCAATCCAGTGTCCTGCCACGTGGTATAGAGGCCGCACGGCAGGTCCAGGACGGCCAACGGCGGATCGAACCGCACCAAGGCGCTTTCGGTGTAGGTGCCCAGCCAGTACAGGGCGGTGTCGCCGCGTTGGTAGTAGGCGGCAGGCTCACCGGGCACTTGCAACACCAGTGCGTTCGCCGGAAAGGCGCCCGCGCCAGGTGCAATGTCCGTGGTGGTCCATCGGTAGGCCACCAGCGAGCCGTTCGGCAGCCCGCTCAGGTCCCACTTGGCGTTCTCGCCACCTTGCAGCGGTACCTTCACCCACGGCACATCACGATAGCCGTACACCGTGCCCGCCGTGGCCACCGCACGCTCTCCGATCACCGGCTGCGCGGATAGCATCACGGTGGAACCGATGAACAGCAGGGTCAGCGCTTGTTTCACGATACCAAGCTACGACGATCGGCAGGTGCACGCTCAGCGTTCAATCGAAGCGACGATCCTCTGAACGGTAGCGCTTGCGTCCCATGAAGCGCACGCTCTTCACGCGGTCCTCCACACGCATCCGGTTCACGCTTAATGGTTGTGCGTTGTAGTCCCAGTTGAAGAAGAACCGTCCTTCCAGGAGCCCACCACCCTGCTTCGGCACCCAGGCCGTGTAGCCCATGCGCCACTCGTCCTTCTTGGCATCCTTGCTCTTCAGTGCGAAGAAGTACATGTGCGTGGGGCCTAGCTTACCGTTCACCATGCGCTTTTCCATGAAGCGGATGCTATCGCCATCCTCCATGTACCGGTTGGCGAACAGAAAGGCGCGGGCCAGGGCCAACGTGTCGCTGGCGGTGCTGTCCAACAACGCTGGTGCACCAATGTGCTTCAAGCGTACCTGTGTCCAGTAGCGCGTGTTGTCCCGCGATTGGTACTTCGCGAAAACGGCGTTGTCCACCGGACGGCCCGCGCGTTGCAGCAGACCGGCCGCTTCGATCACGAGGCGATCGTTGCTGCACGCCAGCACCTTGTTGAACCAGGCCTGCACCTCTGGCCGGGTGGCGTGGAAGGGCAGCAGGATACGCGCGAAGGACAACACCAGCGGACTACCGGGCAGCAACAGGTCGTTGTCCGGCGCGGGCTCCTTGTTCACATTGCGTTCCAGCACGCGGTTCTGGTTGCGGCGCGGCACGTAGGGCAACATGGCCCCCTCGGACGTATAGCTGTCGTTGGTCCCTGTGGAACGTTTATTCTGGCTAAGGGCACGCTTCAGTTCGATGGTGGCCTCGGTGACCAGAATGGGCACTTCGCCCTCATACACGGACGGCTTCACCAACCCCTCGCCCACACAGGCGGCCAGCAGGTTGTACACCGGCATGCGGTACTCCGGGAAGCGTGCAAGGTCGAGCACCCGTGGGAACAGCGTTGCGGCCACCGCGAGGGTATCGAACCACGGTCCGAACACGTTGCGCATCTCATTCTCATCCTTTACCAGCGGGGTCTCCACATAGATCAGCCGCGCGAACAGGTCCGCCGCTTCCTTGGTGCGTTGGCCTGAAAGCGCGCGCAGCACGGCGATCTGCAGTTGAGCGGTATCCCCCGCCGCCATGTACGCACGCTCCAGGAACGGGAGCATCCGTTCGTTCTTTACCGCGCCACATTCGCGCAACATGGCTGCACGCTCCTTCAGCTCCTCCTTGCGGAAAGCCGCGCCTTCCAAATGTTCCATCAGCACATCCGCATCGGGGTCCCTGAAGATGATCACATTGAGCGACTCCTTGGCCCGGTCCTTCACCTTCTTCTCCTCACTGGACCGATCGCCGAGATACAGGGCGGCCTTGCTGTCCAGCACCGGCAGGCGGAACACGGTGTCGGCCGGCATGAACGAGTCGAACACCAATTGCTGCCATTTACTGGGACCAAGCACCGTATCCACCGTAGTGAGCAGGGTGTGCCGCGCGCCTTCCTTCAACACCATGCGCACCATGATCGCGCGGCGCGTGGTGCTGTCGGTCAGCATGACATCGCACGCCTGAAGGCCTTGGTGTTCGAAGACGCGACGATGCCTTTCCGTGGTGCCGTTACGGTCCAGCAGATCACGTACACGCAGGTCCCAATAGGTGTTCATGTCCTTCACCGAGTAGTACAGGTGGTGCACCAAAAGCTCCACGCGCACGGCCTCCGGTGCTTCGCGTGAAACCAGCATGTCGTTGTACCGTTCCGTGCCGTACGGATCGGGCTCGTCCTTCTTCACCGGCCGGTACATGCTGGTGCGCTTCACCTTTTGGAACGCCTCCCCGTAGGTCGCGGCCACGTTGTCGGCAGTGACACGGTAAGCCACGCGCGGGTCGCTGAATGATGCGCCATCCGAGGAGGATGGAAGGTCGCGCAGGGTGAACGATGCGAAGAAGCGACGGGCCGCAGGAGCAGGCGCAGTGCTGACCAGTTCGTAGTAGTACGCGCCACGCACGAGCCACATGGCATGCAGCGTATCACCACCGGCCCGCACGAAGCTCGCCGCGAGCGCAGTCAACCCGCTGGGCACCTCGGCCTCAAAGGGCAACGCATTGGTCTTCAGGGCCTCGGCCAGGCTCTCGCGGAAACGGCCCAGCTCGAACGTGTCGCTCTCCAGGTAGAGCACATCGTTGTACGCCCCACTACGCAGTTGGTAGAGACGACCGCCCGCATCGAGGCCGTGCGCCTCCACATGGCGGAACGGCACCGCACCGAAGGACAGCGCCAGTGTGGGCTTGGAGGTGCGCACGGAAGTACCCGCAGGCATGCGCACACTGCAGCCCGGCAGTTCCACCAAGCCCTCGGCACCACTGCTGCCATTGCGTTTCACCAAGCGGAACGAGGCCATCATCCGGTCCGTATCCTTCACAACGCGCGCTTCATCGCGGCACACCGAACGCACCACGATCACCTCCGATGGTGCTACGAGGATGCGGTAGTTCATGCGCTCGCCGCGCACGGAGGTTGCCGTGACCACATGCGCGGGATGACCTGAAGGGTCCACGACTTCCTTGTGGCTGATGGTGCGGCCGGGGATCACCTCGAAGAGCGCGCTGTCTATCCGTGCCATGATGCTGCGGGCATCGCGGCCCAGCACTTCGGCACCCGTGGGTATGCGGCTCACGGAGAAGAAGGTGCCGTTCACCTGATCGGTACATAGGGTGCCGAGCCAGGGCTCCAGGCTTTCGGGCACTTCGTGCGCCACACCGGGCAGTTCCATGGTCATCAGCGAATCGCTGCTCCACCATGTGCGTACCGCGGGTGGCAGGTACATGTCATCGATGCGTTGCTTGCGCGCCGTGGAGCGTGAACTGGACTTGGACAGCACCGGCGATACCGTGTACCCGCGCGCCCGGAACAGTTCGATCATGCCGTTGGGGCCGGGCAGGTGCATGGCCCCAATGCCAGAGAACACGGACTTCGTGGCCATCACGGCCACCATGGCCTCCACCATGTTGCGGTTGCGCTCATCAATGAAGAAGTGCCTGTAACGGCTGTTGCTCTGCATGTCGAAGAGCGTATCGATCGCTGCCAGGTCGTGCTGCCGATACGCCTCTTCCATGCGCTGCCACATGCTGCGTCCGTCCTTGCGCATGCGTTCGGCCGCAATGCGCCGACGCTCCTCCTCTGCCGGGTCCTCGTCGTCGTCCTCGCTCATGTTCGCCATCAGGCTCAACGACACCACGTCGTCCATGCGCTCCAGTCCGATGGTCTGTTTGCCCAGCTTGCGCGCGGCCTGGTAGAGGAACATGTCCAGAAAGGTGGATTCCGCATAGTCCAGGTCAGCCTCTTCGTTGCGGAACATCAGGTGGTCCACCAGATCGGGCCGCCGGGTGCATGCGGCATACAGGCTCTCGCGGTCCAGCCCATCGGACCGGAACAGCTCGCGGTACAGGTCGCCACTGGAATTGGGGCGCTCCAATCCTTCGGCCAGGCGGTACAGGTCCGAGGTGAGCATTTCGGTGAGCCAGGTGTCCGGGTCGAGCTCGGTGGCCACCACCTGACTGCGGTCCAAGGCCACGAAGAAGGAGTCCGTGAGGTTGAAGGCCACACGCGCGCTCACGTGCATGGTGCCGTACAGGTACGACGGTTGCTTCAGCCCGTTGCCGCTGATGCGCCACAGCAGGGTGCGTTCGTCGCGCTCCTGCGCAGTTGCGGACAGGTTGAACAGGAGCAGCACAAGGAGCGAAAGGGTCTGACGCATGGTGAACAAGTGGGCCTTGTATGCCCAACGCCATAGGTGCGTCAGGTGTTGCAATATCGGCCTTTTGAGGCTTCGTGACTCTTCCTGGTGCCAGCGGACATGCGCAGGGAAGAACGCTCAGCGCGAACTAGTGCTGATCGTTACCGGGCGACCAAAGCAGGTCCTCGGGGCCAGTCTCCACGGCCTGTGGATCACGGACAAGCACCATCCTGGCCGTATCCCGGCTCGCCAACAACAACGCCTCGGCAAAGCCATTGCGGAACACGAACGCGCCGTTCACGTGGTCCGGCAGATCGTGTACGAACAGCCTACCGTTGGTTGGTGCTGCAGGCAGCTCGGCGATGACCTTTTGGGACAAGCGTGACGCTTCCTGCCATGCGTGTTGCCCCTTCCAGAGCAAGTGCACCGAAGTGGCAATGACAGCAGCGAACACCATGTAGCGCACCACCGTGTTCCTGAACTGCACCACCGCAAAGGCGATCAACAGGGCCAGGAACACCGAAGGCATGTAGAGGAACCGATCGCTCTCCATGGTGCGCGTGCTCACGCCGCCCAGCACGGCGAGCACACAGGTAACGGCCAACGACCAGAGCAGGGCCTCCACGGGTTCCATGCTGCCCGGACTGCGCCGCGAGCGACGACCCCAGGCGATGGTGACCACCAACGCGCAGGCGAGCAACAGCGCGAATCGCCCGAGTTGATCACCCGGATCGGCGGAAGGTGGCAGGAACAAGCGACCGGCCACCTTGGGGATGTTCAGCACGTAATTCCACGGACCATGGGCAAAGAACCCGGCGCCGTAGCCGCCTTCGGCCACATCGGCCCTCCAGGGACGCACCGCCACATGCACCACCAAGGCTGTGCCCCAGGCCAGCGCCCACTTGCCGAACCTCGGCCAAGCCACCGGGCGCCGCGCGGCCACCAAGGGGAACAGGAGCACAGGCAGCAACAACGCGCTTTCGTAACACAACGTGCCCAGCAGGAAGGCGCCCGCGGAAACCCAGGCACGTCGCCGTTCGGGCCAACCAGACGCCAGCAGCACCAGCGCCACCAGGCAGAAAAACGTGGCCAACGCCGATTCGCGCCCCACCACCCAGATCACCGATTCAATGTGGTAAGGGTACACGAGGAAGACCAGCGCCGCCATCCACGCTACCACCGGACCGTGCAAGGCCGATAACCATTGGCGGGCCAGCAGCAGCACCAGCCAAACATTCGCCCCGTGCACCGCCACATTGAACACGTGGTAGCCCAATGCACCTGGCCCATGAAGCGCATGGCCCCACGCGATGCTGAGGTCGGAAAGCGGGCGGAAGAACCCCGTGCGCCACGGCTGCCCCAGCACACCGGTGCGCCACACGGCCACGTGGTCGTCGCTGAGCAGACCGATGCCCAGTGTGGGCCAGAACAGTACGAACGCGGCCACGATCAGCACCACTGGTTCCCACCAGCACTTGCGGAAATAAGGTCTGAGGGCCATCGGTGCCAAAGCTAGCCGCCTGCACGGCGTAAGTTCGCCCCGATGCATCGTCGCGCACTGTTCGTGCTCCTTGCCGCCTTCGGGCTCAGTGTGCTGCTACGCGCGCCGCTGCTCAACAGGCCGCTGAGCGCCCACCACGAGTTCTGCACGGCCATCACACTGATCACCCTGCACAACTGGTGGACCGATGGCGTGGCCGCACATGCCGGCGCCCCCACCGGCGTGTTCGTGAACGAGGCCAAGCACCTGTTGCCGCCCGCACAGTACGATGCCAACGCACAGGCCCTGGCGCTCTACTACTTCTCGCACCCTCCCCTGGCCTTCGACCTGCCGTACGCGCTGTTCGTGCTCACGGGCACACCCCCCAATGCGCTCGGGCTCGAGCTGTTCAATGTGTTCTTCCACCTGGTCACTGCGCTGTGCCTCTACGGCGCGTTGCACCAGTTCGCCGGCAAGGGTTCACTGGCCCCGCTCTTCGCAGGCCTGCTCTACCTTTTCATGCCCGCTCCGCTCTGGTTCCACAGCAACGCGTACATGGGCGACATCTTCGTGCAGAACACCTGGGCATTGCACGTGCTTGCGGCCATGGTGTACTTCCATCGACGCGATCCCGCCGACCGGCAACGCCTAGCGCTCTTCGGCCTCACGCTCTTCCTCGCGGTGTACACCAGCTGGCTGGGCGTGTTCGCCGGTGCGGCCAGTGGCGCATTGGCTCTGTGGCTGGCAAAACGTGATCGCGATCCACGCTGGCTGCGGACGCTTGCTGTTGTAGCGCTGGCCACTGCGGCAGCGCTCGGCCTCACGCTTTGGCGCTACACCCGGCTCGTGGACCTCGATGCCTTGTTGGGCTATTTCGTTTCGCGCTTCGAGGTACGTGGCACCACCGGAACGGACGTTGATCTAGTGGGCTCGTTGCGCGATCTGGTGCTCTTGAACTACCGCATCGGTTACCTGCCGGTGATCCTGTTGGTGCTGGGCTTGGTGGTATGGTACAAGCTGAAGCGGAGGGACACCACATGGAGAGCGGACCAGGGCCTGTTGCTCTTCGTTGTGCTCACCGGCCTGCCTGTGCTGTTGGACCATGCGGTGCTGCTCCCCTACGCCGAGCACGATTTCGCGGCGCTGAAGGGCGGTCTGCTGCTATGCGGGCTTGGAGGACTGCTACTGGACCAACTGCCCGCACGATCAGCCTATGCCTTGCTGGTGGCGACCTGTGTGGCCGGTGTACTGTATTTCTACCGCACCAACCCCCTGCCGGGGTACGATGGTGGCCGCTATGCCAAGGAGCGCGATCTGGGCGAGGCCATTGGTCGCGAGGCGCGTGTGAATGAGGTGCTCTTCTTCGAAGGCCCGGCACCCGAACCGCAGGTGCTCTGGTACGCCAAGCGCCACATCATTCAGGTGAACAGCAGCGAGGAGGCGCTGCGCTTTCTTCGCCAGCGCGGCTTGCACAAGGGCGTCATCTTCCGCCCAACGCCCGAAGGGCTCCTGCACGAACATGTGGAGGACCTTTAGGGGGTCGTGACCGTCAGGGCTTCTTGATCTCGAAGTCCTCCAGGAACTTCGTGGTGAAGTCGCCGGCGCGGAACTTCTCGTTCTGCATGAGCTGCAGGTGGAAGGGAATGGTGGTGTGCACCCCTTCGATCACATACTCGCTCAGCGCACGCTCCATCTTGGTAATGGCCTCCTCCCGCGTTTGCGCGCTCACGATCAGCTTGCCGATCATGCTGTCGTAGTTCGGCGGAATGGTGTAGCCCGCATACACGTGGGTATCCACCCGCACGCCATGGCCACCGGGGCTGTGGTAGCTGGTGATCTTGCCCGGCGTGGGACGGAAGTTGTTGAAGGGGTCCTCCGCGTTGATGCGGCACTGGATGCTGTGGCGCGTGGGCTCATAGTTGAGGCCGCTGATGGGGATGCCGGCAGCGATCTTGATCTGCTCGCGGATCAGGTCGTAGTCGATCACTTCCTCGGTGATCGTGTGCTCCACCTGGATCCGGGTGTTCATCTCCATGAAGTAGAAGTTCCGGTCCTTGTCCACCAGGAACTCCACCGTGCCCACGCCCTCATAGTTCACGCTGGCCGCGGCCTTGATGGCGGCCTCGCCCATCTTCTTGCGCAAGGCCTTGGTCATGAAGGGCGAAGGCGTTTCCTCCACGAGCTTCTGGTGACGGCGCTGGATGCTGCAGTCGCGTTCGCTCATGTGGCAGAAGGTGCCGTACTGGTCACCCGCGATCTGGATCTCGATGTGGCGGGGTTCCAGGATGTACTTCTCCATGTACATGCCGGGGTTGCCGAACGCGGCACCGGCCTCCTGGCTGGCCTTCTCGAAGGCCTCCTCGAACTCCTCCTCTTTCCACACCAGGCGCATGCCTTTGCCACCACCACCGGCGGTCGCTTTCAGGATCACCGGGTAGCCGATGCGCTTGGCCTCCTTCTTGGCCACGTTCAGGTCGGTCACCAGGCCCTCGGTACCGGGCACGCAGGGCACACCGGCAGCGATCATGGTGCTCTTGGCCGTGGCCTTGTCGCCCATGGCCTCGATCTGCTCGGGCAGTGCACCGATGAACTTGATGTTGTGCTGCTGGCAGAGCTTGCTGAACTTGGCGTTCTCGCTCAGGAAGCCGTACCCCGGGTGGATCGCATCCGCATTGGTGATCTCCGCCGCAGCGATGATGCGCACCATGTTGAGGTAGCTGTCCTTGCTCGGGGGCGGGCCGATGCAAACGGCCTCATCCGCAAAGCGAACGTGAAGGCTTTCCTTGTCGGCAGTGGAATAAACGGCCACCGTCTTGATGCCCATCTCGCGGCAGGTGCGGATCACGCGCAGGGCGATCTCGCCGCGGTTGGCTATGAGGATCTTGTTGAACATGGGGTAAGGGGTTCACCGCAGAGGCGCAGGGTCGCTAAGGACGCAAAGGCGATCATGCCTTGCGGGCACCCTGCGTAAGCGATGTACTCATGTGCGGTTCCGGTTCGTGGGACGTTATGGTAAACCCAGCGGGCTCTGCGCCTCAGCGTCTCTGCGGTGATCAGGACGGATCCACCAGGAACAACGGCTGATCGTACTCCACGGGCTTGGCGTCGTCCACCAGCACCTTCACGATCTTGCCGCTCACCTCGCTCTCGATCTCGTTGAAGAGCTTCATGGCCTCGATGATGCAGATGGTCTTGCCGGGCTTCACTTCGTCGCCCACGTTCACGAACACCGGTTTGCCGGGGCCCGCAGCGCGGTAGAAGGTGCCGATCATCGGTGCCTTGATGGTGATGTACTTGCTGTCGGCGGCAGGTGCCGAGGCGGGCGCTGCAGGTGGAGCCGGGGCCGCCACGGGCGCAGGTGCGGCAGCAGGCAGTGCGGCAGGCGCAGGGGCCGCCACGGGTGCGGCGATCACCTGTACTTCCTTCTTGCCGGCGGGTGTCTTGATGGTGATCTTGAAATCCTTCTGCTCGATCTCCACTTCGCTCACGCCGCTCTTGGCAACGAACTTGATAAGGTCCTGGATCTGGGTAAGGTTCATCGGTCGTGATCTTGGTTCGCCGGCTTCAAGCTCGCTCCTCCTTGCCGGGTGCTTTTTTGACGAGGAGCGAAGGTAGGACTGTCAGTGATGTGGCCAAATACAGGGCAAGGCCCGATGGATCAGCTTCCGTAGGCCCACTTGATCCAAATGGCGCCCCAGGTGAAACCGCCGCCGAAGGCCGCAAGGATGATGTTGTCGCCCTTCTTCAGGCGGTTCTCCCACTCCCACAGGCACAGGGGGATGGTGCCGCTAGTGGTGTTGCCGTACTTCTCGATGTTCACCATCACCTTGCTGTCATCCAGCCCCATGCGGTGGGCGGTGGCATCGATGATGCGCTTGTTGGCCTGGTGCGGTACCAGCCAGCTCACGTCATCGGCGGTGAGGCCGTTCTTCTCCATGATCTCCGCGCTCACATCGGCCATGTTGGTCACGGCGAACTTGAACACGGCCTTGCCCTCCTGGTACACGTAGTGGTCCTTGCGTTCCACGGTGCGTTCGGTGGCGGGACGCATGCTGCCGCCGGCCTTCTGGTGCAGGTACTGGCAGCCGCTGCCATCGCTGCGGAGGATGCTGTCCATGATGCCCACACCCTCTGTGGTGGGCTCCAGCAGCACGGCGCCACAGCCATCGCCGAAAATGATGCAGGTGGCGCGGTCCTCGTAGTCGATGATGGAGCTCATCTTGTCGCCACCCACCACCACCACTTTCTTGTGCTTGCCGCTCTCGATGAACTGCGCACCGGTGGTGAGGCCGTAGAGGAATCCGCTGCACGCCGCGCCGAGGTCGAAGCCCCAGGCGTTCCTGGCGCCGATGGCATCGCACACGATGTTGGCCGTGGCGGGGAACACCCGATCGGGCGTCACCGTGCACACGATCATCAGGTCGATCTCCTCGGGGCCGATGCCGCGCTTTTTCAGCAGGCCGTTCACCGCCTCGATGGCCATCACGCTGAGGCCCTGGTCCTTTCCGTTGAGGATGCGACGCTCCTTGATGCCGGTGCGTTCGGTGATCCAGGCGTCGCTGGTCTCCACCATGGTCTCCAGCACGTGGTTGGAAAGCACCATGTCCGGCACATAGCCGTTCACGGCAGTGATCGCCGCTGTGGGGTTGCTCATGTAAGGGCTTCGCGGATGCGTTCGCTCAATCGGCTGATGACCACTTCGTGCGTGGCCATCACCATGCTCTTGATGGCGACCTCGTTGCTGATGCCGTGCCCGATGATCACGTTGCCGTTCACACCCAGCACAGGCAGGCCGCCATAGTTCTCGTAGTTGAACCGGTGCAGGAAGGGGTCGTTCACACCGTGGGCCTCCAGCAGGTCGTGGAAGCCTTCCACCACCTTCAGTACCACGTTGCCCGTGAACCCGTCGCACACCATCACGTCGGCCTTGTCGTTGAAGAGGTCTCGCCCCTCCACGTTGCCCACGAAACGGTACTGCGTCTGCTCCTTCATCAGTTCGTAGGTCGACTGCCGCAGCAAGTCGCCTTTCTTCTCCTCCTCGCCGATGTTGAGCAGGGCCACGCGGGGCGAGGGGATATGGTACACGTGCTCGGCCAGCAGCGAGCCCAACAGCCCGAACTGAGCCAGCACATCGCTCTTGCAGTCGGCATTGGCGCCCACGTCCAGCAGGATGCCCAGCCCGCCCTTCTCCTTGGGCACCAAGGTGGGTATGCAGGGCCGGATAATGCCCGGGATGGGCTTGATGCTGAAGATGCTGCCCACGAGCATGGCGCCCGTGTTGCCGGTGCTGGCAAAGGCATCGAGCTTCCCTTCCTTCAACAGGTGGAACCCGATGCTGATGCTGCTGCGCGGCTTGGTCTGCAGGGCCTTCGTGGGGTTGTCGTGCATGGTGATATCGTCCTGGCTGGGAACGATATCGAACGCGGCAGGGTCGGCACCCTCGGCCTTCAGGCCTTGGGCAATGGCCTCCGCATCGCCAATGAGCACCAAGCGCACTTCGCTGGGCAGCTCACGAGCGGCCAGTACGGCACCACGGATGGGAACGACCGGTCCATGGTCGCTCCCCATGATGTCCAATCCGATCCTCATGGGGTGAGGGGGCGGGCGGTCAAGTGAACGGGGCCTTACTCAGCGGAATCGCTGCCGGACACCATCAGTTTGCCGTTGTAGTAGAGGTCGTCCCCCACTTTGTAGGCACGGTGGCGCATGTGCATCTCGCCGGTGTTGGCATCCACGCTCAGTGTGGGGGCCGTTGCCTTGTAGGTGCTGCGGCGGCTGGCGGTGCGGGTCTTGGAGAATCGGCGCTTCGGATTTGGCATGGTCGGTCGTCGTTGTGGCTTATGGCCGCTTGGTCTTCAGTTGTTTCAGGGCGTCCCAACGGGGGTCGGGCACGGGTTCATGCTCCACCGCCAGGTCGCCCAGGGCTTTCTCCACCTCGGGGTCGCACTGGCCGGCGGGATGCACCTTGCGCGCAGGGAGCGAAAGGCGCAGGCACTCGTAGATGTAATGCGTCAGGTTGATGCTGTGCGCCGCGGGTTCCAGCGTCACCAGTTCATCATCGTCCTCGCTGGGGTCGCCATGCAGTTGGAAGATCTGCCTCTGATCTCCCTTCACCACCAGGTCCATGGGGGCGTTGCAGTGGTCGCAACGCACGCTCACCGGGCCTTCCACGTGGATGTTGGTCACCAGCATGGTGGCGCTCTTGTGCAGGTTCACTAGCACGTTCACCCGGCCACCCTCGAACTCCTCCTCGCCGGCCGCGGCAAAGAAGTCGTCGCCGAGCTCGAACTGGAACTCGTGCGCACCGTCCTTAAGGCCGGAGAATTGGATCGTATGGTCCTTCAGTGGGTCCATGCCTGCACCCCCTTCGCGGGAAGAGGACCGCAAATGTAGGATCTTTGGGCGATCCGGCCGTTGGGTCAACGGGTGGGGTGGCCTCTTGGGTGCCACAAATTGGCCCTCAGAGACGGGCGACCAGCATCTTTTGGCGGCATGCCGCCGGAACGGGTGGGTACCCGGCATGGATATGCAGTGGCTTGTGCGAACGACCTCCGAGGCCCTTCCATTCAGCCAAGCTCACGGTGTGTCATTCGCCGGTTCCTTGTCCACGGATCCGCGCCGATCGCGGGACCCAAGAGGGCGGCGAGGGAAACACACGATGCGTTGGACCCGGAAATGACCTGTGCGCCTGAAACCATTGCAGGTGCACGGAGATCTTGTCAGGCGCGCGGCCGAACACACGAGGCGGCAACCTTGGAACACGACACATACACCCGCGTTCACGCCGCGTGAACTGACGTCATTTCAGGGGTGAGGAGATCTTGTCAGGCGGCAAGGGAAGAAATTGATGCGACAAGCGGAACAAGGGAGCGGGACAGTGGAACAATGAACGGTGCATGCGAGGCAAAAGAGGGGGCGTGCGGAGGAACCACTGTGGAAGCTGAAACAACCGATGGAAGAACGCCGAACGGCGACCCACCATATCCCGCAACGGACTGGCACCAACACCGCGCGCACAGGGAGCGCAACAAACCTGACGATCGTCATTTGGAAATGCGGCCGCCAAGACTGATATTCGTTCTTATGCAAAATAGCTTGTCATGCACGCCGCACGCCGCACGCCGCTAAGCGCTGAACGCCTTGCCTTGGGCGTGTTCGCCACCCTACTGGCCATGGTCACCTCGGCACAGCTTACCGTAGACCTTGCCGCCTCCAACTATAACGGGTTCAACATCTCGTGCTTCGGTAAGAAGGACGGCAGCATTGATGCGACCGTTAGTGGCGGCACCCCACCCTATTCCTACTCCTGGTCCAACGGGCTCAACACCGAGGATATCGCGGACCTGGCGTCTGGCTACTACTCCTTAAAGGTGGTGGATGCGGCCAATACCATGGTGGTGGTGGACATCACCCTGGTAGAGCCACAAGCACTTGCCCTGCTGGCCGAACCCTTCAAGTATCCCGCAGGCACCAACATCAGCTGCCACAACTGTTTCAATGGCAGCATTGATGTGACCGTTACCGACGGTGTGCCACCTTATAGCTACTCCTGGGACGACGGACCCACCACACAGGACCGCAGCGCCCTGGGTGCGCTCACCTACTCCGTGCTGGTTACCGATGCCAATGGCTGCGAGGCTGTTTCGCAGAAGCTGCTGCTAACCCAACCCGAGCGCAGCGACTGGACCATGAACGGGAACACGGGCACCAACCCGGCCACCCACTACATCGGAACGGCCGACGCGCAGGATGTGGTGTTCAAGAGTAATGGGCAGGAACGTTTAAGGCTTCTTTCCACAGGAGACCTCAAAGTATCCAGCCCATTATTGCATAGCGGGCCCGTATACCTCGACGGCAATGGCGTGTTGCGCAGTGGGTTCCCTGTTCTTCCTCCTGTTTCCGGCCCCTGTCGTCAGTTGGAGTATTGGCCTTACTGGGAAACCCGGGGTAACTCGTTCGCACTGCTTTGTCCGGAGGAAGAACCCGTGCTTGGCACGAAGACCTCCCACCCACTCTCTATCATCACCAATGATGTTGAGCGTATACGAATATCGATCCATGGCAAAGTGGGCATCGGCACCGTACCACCTCCAGGCACCATTGATGGCTACCGACTCTACGTAGAAGATGGGATCGCCACAAGAGATGTAATGGTCAAAACAGGTCCTTGGCCCGACTTTGTGTT
>JAEUSY010000023.1 GCA_016788295.1 Flavobacteriales bacterium | reverse complement strand
ACGTCGGGGTGGGCCTTCTCGATCTCGTCGAGCAGCACCACGCTGTAGGGCTTGCGGCGCACGGCCTCGGTGAGCTGGCCGCCTTCATCGTAGCCCACGTAGCCCGGAGGCGCGCCAACGAGACGGCTCACGCTGTGGCGTTCCTGGTACTCGCTCATGTCGATGCGCGTCATGGCGTGCTCGTCGTTGAAGAGGATCTCGCTGAGCGCTTTCGCCAATTCGGTCTTGCCGACACCCGTGGTGCCGAGGAAGATGAATGAGCCGATGGGCCGCTTCTCGTCGCCCATGCCGGCGCGGCTGCGGCGCACGGCGTCGGCCACGGCATGCACGGCCTCGTCCTGGCCGATCACGCGCTTGTGCAGCTCGTCCTCCAGCTTCAGGAGCTTGGTGCGCTCGGCCTCCAGCATGCGGGTGACGGGGATGCCCGTCCAGCGGCTCACCACGGCGGCGATCTCCTCCACGTCCACCTCTTCCTTGATCATCTTGCTCTCGGCCTGCAGCTTCAGCAGCTCGTCCTTGGCGGCGGCCAGTTCCTTCTCGGTCTCCTGGATGCGGCCGTAGCGGATCTCGGCCACCTTGCCGAAGTCGCCCTCGCGCTCGTACTGCTGGGCCTGGTGCTTCAGCTCCTCGATCTTGTCCTTGGCGCTGTTGATGCGCTCCACCAGCTGGCGCTCGCTCTCCCAGCGGGCCTTGAAGCCATCGCGCTGGCCGCTGAGTTCCGCGAGCTCCTTGTTCAGCTCGGCGAGCTTGTCCTCGTCGTTCTCGCGCTTGATGGCCTCGCGCTCGATCTCCAGCTGCAGGATGCGGCGGTCGATCTCGTCGAGTTCCTCGGGTTTGGAGTTGATCTCCATGCGCAGTTTGCTGGCGGCCTCGTCGATGAGGTCGATGGCCTTGTCCGGCAGGAAGCGGTCGGCGATGTAGCGCGTGCTCAGCTCCACAGCGGCGATGATCGCGGCGTCCTTGATCAATACCTTGTGGTGGCTCTCGTACTTCTCCTTCAGGCCGCGCAGGATGGAGATGGCGTCCTCGCGGGAGGGCTCATCCACCATCACTTTCTGGAAGCGGCGCTCCAGCGCCTTGTCCTTTTCGAAGTACTTCTGGTACTCGTTGAGCGTGGTGGCGCCGATGCTGCGCAGTTCACCGCGTGCGAGGGCCGGCTTCAGGATGTTGGCGGCGTCCATCGCGCCTTCGCCACCGCCCGCGCCCACCAGCGTGTGGATCTCGTCGATGAAGAGGATGATGTTCCCTTCCGAGGCGATGACCTCCTTCACCACGGCCTTGAGGCGCTCCTCGAACTCGCCCTTGTACTTGGCGCCGGCGATCAACGCGGCGATGTCGAGGCTGAAGACCTGCTTGCCTTTGAGGTCCTCGGGGATGTCGCCGTTCACCACGCGTTGCGCGATGCCTTCGGCGATGGCGGTCTTACCCACGCCCGGCTCACCGATCAGGATCGGGTTGTTCTTGGTGCGGCGGCTGAGGATCTGCAGCACGCGGCGGATCTCCTCGTCGCGGCCGATGACCGGGTCGAGCTTGTTGTCCTTGGCGAGCTGGTTGAGGTTCTTGGCGTACTTGTTCAGCGCGTTGTAGGTCTCCTCCTGGCTCTGGCTGGTGACCTTGCTGCCCTTGCGCAGGTCCTTGATGGCCGCGATCAGGTCCTTCTTGGTCACACCGTTGTCCTTCAGCAATTGGCTTACCGTGTCGCCGCTGTCGAGGATGCCGATCAGCATGTGCTCCACGCTGGCGAACTCATCGCCGAACTCTTTCAGCGCTGCGAGGGCCTTGGTGAGCGCATCGCTGCTGTAACGGGAGAGGCTGATCTGCCCACCGCTCACCTTGGGGTAGCTCTGCACGATGCGGTCGAGCGCCTGCGTCATCGCGGGCACGTTCACGTTGAGCTTCTTCAGCAGGAAGGGCGTGACGTCGGGGTCCACCTCCAGGATGCCCTTCAGCAGATGGCCGTTCTCGAGCATCTGTTGGCCGTATCCAGTGGCGATGGTCTGCGCCTGTTGGATGGCCTGCTGGGAGCGGATGGTGAATTTGTTGAGGTCCATGGTGAGTCTATTGGTCTTGAGAGACTGGTCAATCGAGCCGCTTTGCCGTTGTCAAAGGATGAACCGTTCCAATGAGCAGGAAATTGTGGCAGGCGAGATCGGGTAGAACTGCAATTAAGTCGCTTATGGTCAATTTGTTCGGGACGATCTGTCGGGTAAATGGTGCCATGGAACATGGTTGTGCTGCTTAGGCAGCGTTTTCCACTTTCGACCTATCTTGTCATTGAGGAGGATCAGTGGGATGGGTCTCTAATGATCATGATGCGATCACTCATCTTCCTTCTACTGGTGGTATTCCGCTTGCCAGCGCTGGCCCAAGAGCATTGGGCGGTACGCGTGGGTGCATGGAGCAATGATGCGTTCAATGATGTCGTGATCGATGGGGCCGGCCAGACCTTCGCGGTCGGTGAGTTCGGCGGTACCATTCCGTTGTCTGTGGGGACGATCACCAGTAACGGCAGCTTGGACGCGATGGTGGCCAAGTATAACGCCAACGGGGACCTGCTATGGATACGTCGTTTTGGAGGCCTGGGACTAGATCGCGCTTCTGCGGTAGCGCTTGGGCCCAACGGGGAACTGGTGGTCGTGGGCCAGTTCATGGGCACCGTTGAACTGGATGGGCAGACGCTCACCTCGCAAGGTGGCTCGCAGGATGTGTTCATCCTTCGGATCGATCCACAGAGCGGTTCGGTGTTATGGGCGAAGCAGGGTGGCAGTGCCGATGAGGTGGACCAGCCCAATGCGGTTTCCGTTGGCCCCGATGGTTCGGTGGTGGTCACTGGTGAGTTCCGAAGCACGGCCGTGTTCGATGCAGGTACGCTGACAAGCATGACCGATCCACTGACCGGACTGCCCAGTGTGGACATTTTCGTGGCGGCCTACGCGGCCAATGGCGATGCGCTCTGGCTGAAGCATGGCGCGGCCAAGTTCGCCGACCGCGGGTTGGCCGTGGCCCACGACCCTGCAGGCAACGTGTACGTCACCGGGCAGTTCAGCGACACGCTCACCATCGATCAGACGCATTTCAACCAGATGTTCAGTGCCGTCTTCATCGTGCGCTTTGCGCCGGATGGTGAGGAGGAATGGTTCCGTGCGTTCGGCGGGGGCACTTACAACCAGGTGTTCGCACTCACTATGATCGAGGAGGCGCGCCTGATGCTGGTGGGCGATGTACAAGGCACCGTGATCTTCCTGGACAACGAGCCCGACCTGTTCACCGCAACGGAACCGCGCTCCTCCTTTCTGGTGGAGGTGGGCTTCGATGGGGAGTTCATCCGCCAGACCACCTGGGGCAGTCAGCATGTGGTGAACACGCGCGCCCTCAGTGTCAAGGATGATGAGGTGGCCGTGTACGGCAGGTTCCAGTGCCAGTTCACAGGCTTCAGCGCATTGTACGGGGAAGGCACCTGGCTTGCCACGGGTCAGCATGATCTGTATGTAGCGCGCTTCGAACTGGAAGACCTTCAACTGAAGGATGCCCAGCAGTTCGGTGGGCAGCGGAATAAGGTGCCGGGAGGTATCGGGCATTTGCCGAATGGCGAACTGGTGTTCGGCGGTTCCTATGATCGTCTTCTCGTATTCCCCAGTACCGGGGCCGAAGAGTTCACCACGTATCCGGCTTTCAACGGCGTTACAGCACCTTCGGTACCGTCGCCTTTCTGTGATGATGATCACTACGGCAGCTATGTGGGCCTGAGGGGCAGTTCGCTCATGGATGCGTTCCTGGCCAAAGGTTTCGTGGAAGGGCGTAGGCCATACGACATCTTCGCACGATCTGATGGCCCTTGCGAACGACCGCAGGGCGACGTTCGGATCGTGTATGCTTGGCAAGGACAGGTCGGTCCCGATTCGCTCTCTTTCTGTAACCAAGGATCGTTGTCCGTTCATACCAACACGGCCTTTTCCCAGGACACCAGTGTTCGCCATACCGCACCTCATCTGCAGGTGTTGTGGAATACGGGCGACACCACCACCGCTATCACGGTGAATACCAGCGGCTGGTACCATGTTCTCGTCACTTCGCAGGCCGGGTGCTGGCAGCGTTATGACTCGCTCTACATCACCGTACATCCACTGCCGGCGATCCCCTTGATCAGTGATGATGTCGTGGTGAACACAACAAGCCCTGCGCCGCTGAATATTTCCGTTTGTGCACCGCAGCAGCCCTGGCTCTGGGTCACAGGGATGGATCCGGTGAATAGCGTGCAATGGTCGGGGCCACCCGGTGTGGTGCAGGGTGACAGTATCCACGCCACCCTGTCCGGGCCATATGGGGTATCGGTCTCTACGCCGCAGGGATGTCTGCAGTTCAACCTCCTGAACGTGACGATACTGCCCAATGCACCCGTTCCAGCATTGGATGCACAAATAGCCCTGACGTTCCCGCAGGATACGGACATGGACGACACGGTGCGCATCTGCATGAACGTGCAATTGTCCATTTCCGCAGCGTTCCAGCTCTTCAATGGTGGTCAGCCGTTCCCGTTGCCACCGGGGCTGAAGCCCATGGTCCGCTTGAACGACGGAGGCTGGAGCAACGCGCAGAACGCATGGCCCACGATCGCCTGGCAGCAACAGATCACCGAGGAGGGTTGGTATGTGTTCGACATGGACCTGCTAATCACCAATGCGCCATGTGGCGAGGATACCGTGTTCTTCGACCTTGCACCTGATTCGATCTATGTGATCCCCTATCCGGTCTTGACGCCGAATATCGCGTTCAGCGGGCCTCTGTTACTGTGCCCAGGCACAACCGCAACCATCGAGCTGACCTGCACCAACTGCAGCACTTGGAACTGGTCCGGGCCACATATCGTGACAAACCTGCAGGACCAAGTGGTGGTGGATGGACCCGGACTCTACTACGTGTATGCCCAATACGTGGACACGAACGGATGTACCACCTACGCCGATTCCTATCATGGTATTCAGTGGAACCCGAACCCCTTGTTGAGCTTGATCCCTTCCGACGGCATCATTTGCCCGGACAGCACCGCGACCATATTTACCACTGCCCAAGGCAGCGATTTCCAGTGGTACGGGCCGCTGGGGCCCTTGGGTGTGGACAACGATTCACTGGTGACCTCTCAGCCTGGCCTCTACTACCTGGAAATGGTGGATATGCTGGGTTGCCCGGTCACCAGCAACGTAGCGCTCATCAACGATTTCGCCACCCCTTTCCTGAACGTGCTTCCGGACAATGTGCTGTGCGAGCCGGGTGAAACAACCACGTTGCAAGTGGTCACCACCGGACAGAGCTCCCTGCAATGGTGGGCACCGCTCAGTGGTAGCGCTCTGCAGCAGATAGTGGACCAGCCGGGCATATACACCTGTTCGGTGAACGCGTGCGGCATCACGCACGTGCTGAGCGTGGAGGTCTTCGGTAACAACGCCCAGGCTGCGCTACCCGACCCCGGCCCATTTACGATCTGTCCGGATGATGACCTCTTGCTGACCGCACCTTCAGGCAATGCGGTCACTTATTGGCTGCCGGGGCCGGTATTCGCACCCCAATTCGCCGTACCAGGCGCAGGCACGTTCACCTTGGTGGCCATCGATCCCAATGGCTGCCAGCAAGAGACCCATGTGGTGGTGGATGTGCTCGATTGGACAGAGACCATCAGCGTATCGGATACAGCGGTATGCCTTGGGACACCTGTGGTCCTTACCGCTGCAGGTTCCGGTGTGATCAGTTGGTTCGCGGATGAGGGGATGAGCACCTTGTTGGCGAACGGGCCCATCCTCGACCTCGGTGTTCCGCAGGAAAGTATGACGGTGTATGCGCAACAGGAGGAGGGTACCTGCACATCGGATGCGAACCCCTTGTCAGTACTGGTGGTTGCGCCGCCTACCGCGCCCGAAGTGTTGGCCCCTGACAGCGTTTGTGCAGGCACTGATCTGGTGCTTGCCGTGCAGCAAGAGCCGGGTGTGAATTACTCCTGGACCACGCCTGCCGGCACGGTACAGGGAGCGCAAGTGGCCCTCAACAGTGTGGGACCCAGTGCTGCCGGCAGCTACATGGTGAACGCCACAGCGGGTGGTTGTTCCAGCATGGGTCTGCCGCACCTCCTTACAGTCCTGGTGCCTCAACCGCTCTCCATCGGTGCCGATACGTTGATATGTCCGGGTGGCATGGCCATTTTCCAAGTACCTGATGACTTCGCTTCACCGGTCTGGCATGACGGAGGAACCGACTTGCAATATGTGTCCACCACCAGCGGTACAGTTTGGCTGCACGCCGAGGATACGAACGGATGCTTGAGCTCGGATACCGCCGACGTGCAGGTCTTCACGTTCGCACAACCGCTGGTCACCTCAAGTAGCACCATCTGCTTCGGAGCTTCTACCACGCTGCTTGCTATGGGTTCCGGTACGCTCACCTGGTACGCCGATACCGAGTTGACACAGGCTGTACATACGGGTGCCAGTTGGTCACTTGCTTCCCCTCCGGTCAGCGCGATCTATCACATAACACAAGCGGAAGGTCCTTGCGTTTCGAACGCACAGCCTTTGGAACTCGTGGTCCTTCCAATGCCCATGGATGCTGTTTTGCTGGCGCCTTCCGCAGTATGCGAGAGCACTGAGCTGCTCATACAGCTTCAAGGCTCCGAACAACCGACGGGCTATTGGACAACGCCTATGGGACCGTTCATGGGCCCGCAGGTATTTGTGCCAGAGGCCACGGAGGCGCATGCAGGAACCTACATGGTGGTACCCGCGATCGGCCCCTGCTTGGGTGATACGCTTTGGGCCACGGTGCAGTTGCTGGTGCCGCAACCACTGTTCATCGGTAGCGACACCACGTTTTGCCAAGGTGGATGGATCGTTCTTGAGGTACCCAGCGGGTTCAGTGATCCACTGTGGAGCACCGGTGCTCAGACATCGGTCATCGAAGTGGTGCAGCCCGGCACCTATGGCCTCTGGGCCACCGACGTGCAAGGTTGTGTGGTGTATGATGAGGTCGTGTTGAACTGGGAGCCTTGTGATCCGGTAATGCCTAATGTCATCACCCCGAACGGCGACGGAGCGAACGATCTCTGGAGCATTGATCGCGGGACCGTGCGATCGGCCCAGCTAACTGTGTACAACAGGTATGGAGCAGTGGTCTGGGAGGGCGATCCGTCCATCCATGCGTTCAGTGGCATACACGGAGCAAGCGGCGAACCTTTGTCGGAAGGGACCTACTATTATGTGCTTCGTCTGTTCGGGACGGACGGCAGTAACCTGGACCATACGGGTTATTTGCAACTCATCCGCTGAGCCCGGACCGATCGAAATTCAGGGATATGCGGAGAAGATGGTGCAGCTTCGAAGATCAGGTGCTACAGCACCCTGCGCACCATCCGCAGCTTGTGCGTGTAGCTACCGATCTCCGCGTTGAAAATGCCCTGCTGGTCCAGCTTATCAATGCGCACACGGCCGCTGGCGTGTGCGATGCGCAGGTCGCCTTCCTCATTGCGGGTCAGGATGATGCCCACATGGATGATGCGGCCTTCCTCGTTCTCGAAGAAGGCAAGGTCGCCCGGCTCGCAGAGGTCGAGCAGCTCGATGGCATCGCCTTCCGTGGCTTGCTGGCTGGCATCGCGCGGCAGGTAGATCCCCATCAGGATGAAGATCATCTGTGTGAGCCCGCTGCAATCGACACCCCAAGGTGTGCGGCCACCCCAGAGGTAAGGCGCGCCAAGGAACGGGTGCAGGTAAAACTCCAACAGGTCGGCGCGCTCCAGTTCAGGGCGGTGGTTGGTTACGGCCTGCACGTCAACTCGACGCTCCTGCCACAGAATGGTGCCCTCCTCATAGAACGGAAGCACTGCACCATACGGTAGCATCACCTGCCTGTGTCCCAGGTCCACCATGCTGTTCGGACCGATCACACGCAGGTCCGGATCGTAGTTGGGCGTGGCGCACGGTGCCACTTGTTTGTTGTCCACCCATCCTTCGTACCCATCATGGTCGAACTGCAGTCGGCTCCAGTTGCCCTTTGTCTCAAGCACTTCAGCGGTCTCCCCGAAGAGCCACTGCGTGACCATTTCGGCCCGGTCGCTCGGCTCTGAACGCACAGGTACGATGGAGAGAGGGCAGATGACGGCGAACATGACCAGTTACGTTTAGGACAGTTGTACGTTTCGTAAAGCGTTCTTCGGAACTCGCAACACGAAATGCGTCAAGACGCAACGCGGGCGATCCGGTGGTCGGCTCAGAGGGCTTCGATCACCATCGCGCTTGCACCGCCGCCACCGTTGCAGATGCCGGCCGCACCGTACTTGCCGCCGTTCTGCTTCAGCACGTTGATCAGGGTGACAATGATGCGGGCGCCGCTGCAACCGAGCGGGTGTCCGAGGGAAACCGCGCCACCGTTCACGTTCACCTTGGCCGGGTCGAGGCCCATCATGCGGGTGTTCACGATACCCACGGCTGCGAACGCCTCGTTCAGTTCGAAGAAGGCGATGTCGCTCATTTGAAGGCCGGCCTTTTCAACGGCACGGGGCACTGCCTTGGCGGGCGTTGTGGTGAACCACTCTGGCGATTGCTCGGCGTCGGCATAGCTCAGCACCTTGGCGAGGGGTTTCAGGCCGAGGGCCTTTGCCTTTGCAGCGCTCATCAGCACCAGTGCGGCGGCACCATCGTTGATGGTGCTGGCGTTGGCTGCGGTCACCGTACCGTCCTTCTTGAACACGGGCTTCAATGAAGGGATCTTGTCGAAGCTCACGTTCTTGTACTCTTCATCGTGGTCCACGATCACGTCGCCCTTGCGGGTCTTCACGGTCACGGGCACAACCTCATCGGCGAACTTGCCGGCGGCCCAGGCTGCGGCACTGCGCTTGTAGCTCTCCATGGCGAAAGCATCCTGCTCTTCGCGGGTGATGTTGTGCGTGCTACAGCACAACTCGGCACAGACGCCCATGGCGGTCTGGTCGTACACATCGGTGAGGCCGTCCTTGCCAATACCATCGATCAACTGGCCGTTGCCGAAACGGTAACCATAGCGGGCGTTCTCCAGATAGAAGGGGGTGCGGCTCATGCTCTCCATGCCACCGGCCACCACCACATCGGCATCGCCGAGCAGAATGTCCTGTGTGGCCATCATGATGGCCTTCATGCCACTGGCGCACACCTTGTTCACCGTGGTGGCGGTAACCTCGTTGGGCAGGCCAGCGAACTTGCTCGCTTGGCGGGCGGGAGCTTGCCCCAGGTTGGCCTGAAGCACGGTGCCCATGATCACTTCCTGCACATGCTCGGGCTTGATGCCTGCGCGTTCCACGGCGGCTTTCACGGCAGTGGCGCCCAATTGGGTGGCAGGGACTTCGGCGAGGCTGCCGCCGAAGCTGCCCATTGGGGTACGAACGGCGGATACGATGACGACTTCAGTGGCCATGGGAAAGGTGTTCTGATTTAAGGGGCGCAAAATTAGCCCGGTTGAGATCGGCGATCCCGGCTGGAGTCGAACCAGCGACCGTCTACTTAGAAGGTAGATGCTCTATCCAGCTGAGCTACGGGATCGAAGGGCCGCGAAGGTACGGATGCGCCAACGAGCGCATGGCTGAAAGCTGCTGAAAACCATGGTCCGCATTGCGGAAGGACGTATGATGGGAGGGCCTTTCGTGGTCGTTCCCGGAGTTCCACTTATTTCCGTTCCTTTGCGGCCTTCACGTTCGGGGCGTAGCGTAGCCCGGTATCGCGCCTGCTTTGGGAGCAGGAGGTCGTCAGTTCGAATCTGGCCGCCCCGACCGAAGGGCCACCTTGCAAAGGGTGGCCTCTTTCGTTCGGGGGTGTTGAATGGGTGAAGCCCCGACCAATGGTCTATGTTTCGGGCCGCGGATACGGTTCCGGCCCGACAATGCGCGCCTTCGATCGAGCTGTGCTTGGAACTAGGGGGCGCGCTAAGTAGCGTTATCCACTAGAGTGAGGCATCAAGTCCAAGCCTGTTATCGTTCCGAGGCCTCGGGACGATAACAGGCTTTTTTATTGCCCGACCTCGCTCAAGCTGCGCTTGGGATAAGGGGATTGCGCAAAGAAGCGCCATCCCTTAGGAGGGGTGCTTCAAGTCCAAGCCTGTTATCGCTTCGCGCTAACGGGCTTTTTCATTGACCGACCTCGCTCAAGCTGCGCTTGGCTTGGTCGGGAAATGAAAAAGCCCGACCACTTCGTGGTCAGGCTTTTCCTTGGCGGAGAGGGGGGGATTCGAACCCCCGGTACCGGTTGACCCAGTACGGCAGTTTAGCAAACTGCTGGTTTAAGCCACTCACCCACCTCTCCAAGAGGTGTCCGCCACGGTCGGCGGGGCGGCAAATATAACAGGACCGTTCATTTCCAGCGCATCTGCAATGGAGTGCTCATATGGGAACCGTATCCGCTTGAACGTCGGTGGTTTTCAACGATCGTTTGAAGGTCTGTCCATGCGTTTTACCCTCCGCTTGACAGGGGTCGGTCCGCCAAGAGTGTGATCCATCGGGCAACGGTCCGCGCTGGTCGAAATGTTGAATACCTGAGGTTCTAATGGCCGTTCACACAGGGACTTCGGTGCCATCTTCACGCCGCCGAAATGATCCCTGCAAGGACCATGAAACTGTTCGCTCGCACCCTCGCCGCCATTTTCCTGCTGGTTCCCCTCTTTGGCCATGCAGTTGTCTACTACGTTTCCCCCTCGGGCAATGACTCGAACAATGGTACGTCGCAAGCTACGCCTTGGAGAACCATCGCTCGGGTGAACACCCTTGGTGCCGGTATCAATGCCGGGGACCAGGTGTTGTTCCAGCGCGGTGGCACTTACCGTGGTCGTCTCAATGTGAACGACAACGGGACCACCACCTCACGCATCGTATACGGTGCTTACGGTACCGGCGCGGCACCGGTGATCAGCGGCAGTTTGGCGGTGACCAACTGGGTACAGTTCAGCGGTAATATTTGGCGGGCTCAGGTGGGGCAGAAGGTGCATCAGGTCTATTTCAACGACCAGATGCAGACCCAGGCGCGTTTCCCGAACACTGGTTGGTTGCGCACGGATGTGGCCAACAGCACATCCACCACCGACTCCGACCTCAACCAGGCCTCGGGCTACTGGGTGGGTGCCACGGCGGTGATCCGCACCACCAACTGGAGCTACGATACGGCCTACGTAACGGCCTTCAATTCAGGGGTGCTCACGCACACGGCCACGGGTAACAACCTGGGCAGCCAGCAGTGGGGTTATTTCCTGCGCAACAAACTGGCCTTGTTGGATGCGGCGGGCGAGTGGTATTACGAGCCTTCCTCGGGCTTTCTGTATTTCTGGTGCCCTGCCAATGCCAACCCGAACACACAATTGGTCGAAGCGGCCGTGACCGATTTCGGTATCTACTTCGGCTGGCAGCGCAACAACGTACTGGTCACTGATCTGGCCTTCAAGCACCAGGTGGATGCATCGATCCGCATGTCGGGCACCTTCAATGTGGAGGTGATGAACTGCACCATCACCGATACCCAGCGTGCGATCTACAGCACGGGGTCCGATCAGAACTTCCACCACAACACCTTCGCGCGCACCTTCCATACGGCGGTGTATCTGTTGGACAATAATTCCCAGTTCAACAACAACGTGCTAACGGACATCGCCCTGCATCCCGGTCTGGGCGAGAACAACTGGGGCTACTTCGCCTTGCGCACCAATGGCACCGGTATGGTGATACGCGATAACCGTGTGGAGCATGTGGGCTACATCGCCATGGCCTTGGCCGCCAATGCACTGGTGGAAGGCAACGTGGTGCGATACGGGCTGCAGATCCTGAACGATGGGGGGGGGATCGCCATTGATAACACCGATGGCATGGTGATGCGAAAGAACATCGTGATGGATATGATCGGCGAATTTGAGAGCGTGGCACCTCAGCACACGAGCTATTTCCCGATCAGCCATGGCATCTACTTCGGGAACATCAGCATCAAGAACACCTTGGTGGAACAGAACACAGTGGCCAATTGCAAGAGCAGTGGCATCCATGTGGACCATACCATGGTGAGCACGGGCAACCAAGTGAAGGACAACGTGCTGTACAACAACGGCGTGCAATTGTCCATCTCGGACTTCTCGAACTATAATACCCCCGGCGCCACGGCACCTTTCCACGTGCAGGCCTTCAATACCATCTACTCTGGCAACGTGTTGTACTGCCTCACCAAGGACCAGTTGTGCATGAAGCAGCTGCATGTGTACGGCAATAACTGGGTGGATTATGGAACGTTCACCAACAACCGCTACTTCAACCCATACAACGAGCTGAGCATCCTTCGCTTCAACACCTTCGCCGGGTTCTGGGAGTACCACACCCTCGAGCGTTGGCAGTCGGTCACCGGCAAGGATGTGGGTTCCACGCGCAGTCCGCTGCGCCAGAGCGCCATGGCCACGGCATCCGAATTGTCGGGGAATCTCATCATCAATGGCACATTCAACACGAACGTGACCGGATGGGCGGGCTGGCCCAATAACGCAACGGCCACATGGGTGAACACACACCTTGATAACGGGGCTTTAAGGGCATTCATTCCCAATAACTCGGTGTATTACGAGTACAACCTGCGCAACCCCGACCAGTTCCAGATGCAGAACGGGCAATGGTACCGCATGCGGTTCTCCATTGTGGCACCGAACCATGGGATCCTACAGGCCGCTGTTAAAGGTGTTACCCAATTGACCGGCCCGAACACCATCATCCAGCGCGACATCCCGTTCTCCACGGAACGCCGTGATCTGGAGATCTATTTCCAGAGCAACCTTTCCGACCAGGCCCTGCTGCAGTTCACCAACAACTATCTGATGCCCATGTACTACTTGGACAATGTCCAGTTACACCGGGTGACGGTTACTCCTTTGGATCCTACACAGGACCATGTGCTGCTTTACAACGATCAGGCGACCGCCCAGACCGTTGCATTGCCGGCAGGGTGCTGGCATGATGTCACCGGTACGTTGCAACCTTCTTCCATCACCCTTCAACCGTACATGTCAAGGGTCGTCTACCGCGTTACGGGTGCGGGTTGCTCGGTGCCCGTGGCCAATACGGTGGGTGCCAAGATGTTCCTCGGTGGTGCCATCAACTGGACCACGATGACCATGCGCGATGACCTGCGTGCTGCTGGTCTGGTGCCTACCTCGGAGCCCTATACGGCGCTCGGACTTACCGTTGCCAATGCGGGTGCCACAGTGCCAGCGGCGACCTTGCAGACCACAGGTGCACAAGCAGTGGTGGACTGGGTGGTACTGGAACTCCGGAACAACAATGCGGGGTACACGGTGGCCGAACGTCGTGCCGCACTGCTCCGCGCCAATGGTGATGTCACGGCGGTGGATGGGTCCGTACAGATACCATTCACCACCACAACGGCCGGCAAGTTCCTGGTGGTACGCCATAGGAATCATCTTGGGGTGGTAGCGCAAAGCCCGATCGGGGTGAATGGACAGGTAGTCGACTTCACGCAGACGTCAACGGTGATCTATGGTGTAGAACCCACCCAGGTGAACGGGGCTCGAAGGGCGCTTTGGCCCGGGGATACCAACATGGATGGCACTGTGCGCTACACCGGACAGGACAATGATCGTGACCCCATCCTGAACCAAGTGGGCGGTGTTGTGCCGACCAACACGACCACTGGATACAACCGCTACGACATCAACATGGATGGTGTGGTGAAGTATTCCGGCATTGGTAACGACCGTGATGTGGTGTTACAGATCATCGGAGGTGTGGTACCTACGACCGTGCGAGCCGCCCAACTTCCCTGATCGGTTCAGATCCGTTCGAGTGCGCCTTCCGGCATCCAGCCTACGGATCCGTTCGTAAGCCTTACTTCCTGCCAGCCTTCCTGCTGCTGCAAGAGCTTCACCTTGGTGCCCTTGTGAAGCATGAAGAGAACCGGGCCTTTGGCGGATGGCGTGCTGCGCACATCAACCTTGGCTTCCATGATGATGGCCGATGACCGGTCGTTCAGATCGGTATGGCGGCCGTATGCCATAAAAAGCGAAATGAACACACCAACAAGGGTGGTGACGCTTGCAACGAGCACGCCTTTACGCTTGCCTGCGCCCCGGATGTACAGGCTCATTCCGAGCAATGCGAAGAACGCAGCGCACCACCACAACGAACGACGTGCCCATTGGTCGGGATCGGCACCTCCGCGGAATGCCTCCCACCAGCTGCCCAGTGAGAAGGAGGGGAGTTCACCAATACGGTCCTTGAGCTGCGAGCGCGTAAGTTCAAGGTTGGCCAGGATGTCCTCGTTGCCGGGTGCGAGGCGATGGGCCCTTTCGTAGTTAAGGACGGCCATGGCCATATCACCAGTGCGGTAGTGGCAATTACCCATGTTGTAGAACAGGGTGGCCGATGTGTAGTGGGTAGCTACGGAGTCGTAAAGTGCCAGGGCTTTGGCCGCATCACCACTGGCATAGGCACGGGCGGCGCGGGCTGATAATGAATCCGCATCGGCCACGGAAAGCGCACTTCCATTGAACGATGCCGTGAATAGTGCTAGGAGAAGGAAGACCTTGTGCTTCATGATCGGGTATGCTGTTCAATGATTCCGATGAGCATTGCGGCCTCGGCATACAGGGTTTCGCGTGGCACTTCCTCCACCGGTGCGAAGCGGGCCATGTCGCAGGCCGTGATCAATCGCTGATAGGTATTGGCCAGTTGTTCGCTGTCCGCCGAACCGGCGAGGGCTTTGCGAATGGTCTCGCCTACATTGGTATTGATGCCTGCCCCGAACTTGTCCGCCATGTAGCCGACCAGTGCTTTGCTCAACGCTGAGTAAAAGCCCTCGCGGTTGTTGCCTTTGAGCGCTTCCTCTGCCGCTTTCAAGTGACGACGTGCAGTGCGGTCCGCTGCCTTTCGTCGACTACCGACCACATCCTGCGCATCACGCATTTGTTTGCGTCTCCAGGCCAGCAGCACGATGAACGCGACCGCCGGGGTGGTCATCCCAGCGATCCATGCTGGTGATGCGAACAGCTCGTGCCCTAACGGCTTCAGTCGAAGATCCCCCGTGCGAATGTGCCGGATATCCTTTTCAAGCACTTGGATGTCCGACTGCGCAGGACGTTGAGGCAGGTTGCTGGATCCGGTGCCATCACCGGGCAGAACCTCGATCTCGATAGGCTCGCTGGTCAAGGTCTTGTAGGTGCCGGTACGCGTATCGAAATAGCTCACGGTGATGGGGGGGAGCTCGTAGTTGCCTTCGTGCCTCGGAATAAGCAGGAATTGGAACTCGCGACCACCGCTCATGCCGCTGCCGTTCACACTGATGCGGTCAACGGTCTTGGGGTCGAAGGTCTCTATGTCATTCGGTAGGCCCAACGTAGGAGCTTCCAGCAACTTCAGGTTGGTGCGACCATTGAATCGAATGGCGAGGTCAACGGATTCGTTCTCCCGCAGCTGCTTCCGCGAGGTGGTCACGGTCATTTGCAGTTCGCCAACAGCTCCATTGAAGTCCGCTGGTGCGCCAGGGGGAAGGTCCATCACGGTGTATTCCACGGCATTGCTGCGCACCTCCACGTTACGTCCGGGGTTGAAGAAGGAGCGGTCGATGACACAGGTCTGCTCGAACGGTTCGATGCGGAGCTTGCCACTGCGCTGTGGAAAGAGCACTTGCTTTCGTAACACGGCCACCCGGTAGGGGACTCCATTGATCGTTTGCATTTTCTCCTCCCAGTGCAACTCGCCCAGGTCCACCTCTTCGGTCCATGCGTTGCTGATCTTTGGCAGCTCTTTCGTTACGGACTGAAGGTTATTGTAACGCGAGTAGAGCATGTATGTGGCGATGACCTGCTCTCCCACATAGCCTTTGTTCTTGCTGAGGCTGATGGTGGTAAAGAGGTTCGGGTCGCGCTGTTGGCCAAGTGTCGCATTGGGGTCGTTGGGCGGGGGGGAAGTGCCTTTGGTCACTTCGATGGTAATGGGGTCCGTTTGGATATACCCGCCGCCGACCTTCACTCTTGCGGGACCTATGGTGTAGCGCCCGGGCTGTGCCGCAGTGAGCAACCAGGTGCGCGTGATGGTGCTGCTCATGCGCCCATTGTAGTTGCTCAGATTGCTGCTTTCGTAGGGGCCTTGCACGATCACCAATCCGCCCAGGTCAGGTGCAGTGTAACGCTCCAGTGTGTTGGATAGGGAGATCGTGAACTTCATATGTTCGCCCGCTGCAATGCTGTTCCTGTCCACGCTGGCCTTGAAGGTGATCTCCTGGGCCAGTGTCTGTTCCGTGGCTCCCATCAGGAGACCCAGCAGCACGATGATGTATGCCAGTGTCTTCATGTCACCAATCCTTGTCGATGGTTACGCGTTGGGCAGGGCGTTGTCGTAGCCGTACTTTTTGTTGCACATCCTTTTCTCCGCGTTGCAATGCGTCGAGCAGACGTTTGGCATCACGCGGGTCCATTTGTCCGGCCTTACGGTTCTCTTGACCTGCGGTGCCTTGTTGTTGTTCGGCCTGTTGTTGCTCTTGCGAACGCTGCTCCTGCGCTTGCTGTTGCGACTGCTGCTGTTGTTGTTGGTCGTTGTTCCCGCCTTGCTGCTGCTGTTGTTGCTGCTGTTGCTGTTGTTTGTCCTCCTTCAGCAATGCCTCGGCCAGTTTGGTCAGGCGCGGGTCGTTCGGATGTTCGCGAAGGCCTTGGTCGAGGGTCCGCAAGGCCGTGATCTTGTCCTGCTGCACGAACTGTTGAGCTGCGCGATCGAACCACTCGCTCGCCGTTGCGGTCTGGGCGCACAAGGGTGAGGCAGACCATGCGGACACCATCAAGGCTACGAGCGCTATCACATGTTTCATGGCGTTCGCAATATGGAGGTGATAAGGCCCAGCTTGTCCATGTAGTCCTTGCGCTGGCCAAGTGTTGGTTCCTGCTTTAATCCGTTCTGTAGCAGGTCGAACGCCGCTTGGAACTTATGTTGGTCCACAAGGTCATCTGCTTGTGCCAACAATGCCTTGGCCTTTTCGGACAGGGCGTTCTGTTCGTTCTTGTTGCCTTCGCCCTTTTTCGCGGGTTCTGCCTTTGGGCGTGAGGCGATCTTCCGCAGCCCGATCATCAGGTTGTGCCGCGCATCTTCCAGTGCAGGTTCCAAACGCAGGGCATTGCGATAGGCCTCCGTGCTTTGGGTCAAGGTCGAGTCGATCAGGTGGTCGGTGCGATTCACCAGTCGCTGCAACGAATCGCGAAGAACGTATTGGCGAAGTCGGGTGGGAATGTCGGCGGCGTCCACACGTAGTTCGCTCAGCTCCTTGTTCATGAGGCCTAAAAGGCTGTCTGCCTGAAGTGCCTGCAGTAGGTAGGCATTGCCAAGGTCATAACGGGCATAGGCTCGCCAACGCGCGCTATCAAGTAATTGGTCGGCCAGGGTCGCTTGCTCAATGGCTGCGTTCAGGTCGCCAAGTCGGTAGCGCGCATGTGCACTGTTGAAACTGAGCATGCCGTTCTCCGGTGAGGCTGAATAAATGCTGTCGGCCTGGGTCCAGCGTTGCTGGTGATACCGTGCATTGCCCTCATGCAAGGCACGCAGCACGGCATGGTGGTCCGCATCGCCACAGGCGGTGAGCAGCATTAAGGGAATCAGGTGGCGTGTTCTCATGCCGGTAATTCCATGATGGGCCGAACATGCCTGCGATCTCCGAACGAGAGACCAATGGTCATCAGCAGCAGGCCGAAGCCCAACGGATATTGGAATTGGTCCTCCAGCGATGCGAACCGATAGGTGCCCACCTCTTGGGCATCCATGGTACGCAGTTCGGCCAGTAGCTCGTTCATGCCCGCTGATCGTTCCGTGGCCCGCACGTAGAGCCCATTGCCTGCCGCTGCGATCTCTTTCAGCATGCTCTCATCGAGCCGGCTGATCACGGTGTTGTTGTTGCGGTCCTTGCGGTAGCCGGTCACTTGTCCGTTGCGCCGTATCGGCAGCGGTCCGCCTTGGGGGGCACCCATGCCAACGGTGTGTACCACAAAGCCCTGTTCGGTCGCCTTCCTGGCAGCACCTTGTGCATCATCCTCGTGATTTTCACCATCAGAGATCACGATGATCGCTTTGCCTGAGGTCGTGTTCGGGTCGAAGCTCTCGCGCGCAAGGTCGATCGCGGCTCCAATGGCGGTGCCCTGCGTGCCCACGGCATCGGTGTTCACGCTGTTCAGGAAGAGTTTCGCAGCGGAGCGGTCGGAGGTGATCGGTAGCTGAACGAACGCTTCACCCGCAAAGACCACGATGCCCAGCCGGTCTCCATGCAGCTGGTCGATGAGCTGTGATAGGGCCCGGCGCGCCACTTCCATGCGGCTCGGCTTAAGGTCTTCACAGGTCATGCTGTTGCTCACGTCCACGCAGACCATCAGATCGATCCCCTTGGCCTTCACTTCTTCCACGCGTGTACCATACAGGGGGGCGGCCATTGCCACGATCACCGAGGCCAGACCCACGCGTAGCAAAAGGAAACGCAGGAACACCCGTGTTCCCGAAAGACCGGGAACCACGCGTGCACGGGTGCCATCATGTGCAAAGCGCTTCAGTGCGCGGTTCCGCCAGCCCAGGTCAAGGAGGAGCAGCAGCACCATTGCAGGGCCGATCAGCTGTGCCTTCAGCAGCTCCGGTTTTCCGAAGCGGAAGCCGGGCACTTGGTCCTTTAGTACCCACCAAGCAGCGAGCATCACCGCCCAAAGAAGCAGTTCCACCACAATGGTGATCGCCGTTATGCGGCCCAATGGATATGTGCCCGGCCTGCTCATGCCATGCTGCGCAAAAGGCTCCGGTCCAAGGTCCAGCCGAACAGGAGCAGGCATCCGCCCAACAGGGTGAAGGGGTAGTGCTCGTCCTTGCGCTGACTGTGCTCCGTCACTTTTATCCGCGTTTTTTCCAAACGATCGATCTCTGCGTAGACCTCCCGCAGCCGATCCGCATCGGTCGCACGGAAGTAGCGGCCTCCGGTAAGGTCGGCCACCTGTGTCATCACTTTCTCATCGATCTCCACTTCCTGCATGTCGTAGCGGTACTGGCCATCGGGGTACAGGGCCACCGGGGTAAGGGCTTTGCCACGGGTACCTACGCCAATGGTGTAAACACGGATGCCCAATTGTTCGGCGATCGCTGCGGCATCCATCGGTTGCAGGCTGCCAGCGTTGTTCATGCCATCGGTGAGCAGGATCACCACCTTGCTCTTGGCCTCGCTTTCGCGCAACCGGTTCAGTGCCGTGGCAAGGCCCATGCCCACCGCTGTTCCTCCAGTGATCAGCCCCGGTCGCGCCTGCGTGAACAGGTCCTTGAGCACACGGTGGTCGGTGGTGAGCGGACATTGCGTGTAGGCTTCTCCTTCATACACGACGAGACCGATACGGTCGTTCGAACGACCATCAATGAACTCTTTCGCTACGCGCTTGGCCGCTTCCAACCGGTCGGGCCGCAGGTCCTTGGCCAGCATACTGGTTGAAATGTCCATCGCGATCACGATGTCGATCCCTTCGCGTTTCACGTCCTGCCAGCTGTCCTTGCTCTGTGGGCGGCTCAGCGCGAGCACCAATAACCCCAGACCCGCTATTGAGAGGGCAAATGGTAGATGCCTGAAGAGCCCCAGCAGATCGAACCGAACGCCTGCGAATGCACTGAACGTGGGCAGGACGACCATGGGCGAACGACGTGCCGCCCGCCAGATGTGAAGCAATGCAACAATGCCGATCGCCAAGAGCAGCCACCATCGCTCAGGATGCGCCACATCAAAGTGGCTTGCCATGTACCATGCGGCATAGGCCACCCCCGCCACCGCGAGCAGCGCCCAGAAAATGGATGCCAGGCGGTCCTTACCCATGGGTGATGGTTGCACGGATGAAGTCTCGCGCGGACCGCAACAATTGTTCGTTCTCCGAAGGCGAGGGTACGGCCTTGGCGAACTTCACCAGGTCGGCAGCGCGCAACATGTTGGCCAACAACTGCTGTTGTTCCGGGCTAAGTGTGGTCACCCGTATGGCCTGCAAAAGTTCGTCCGTGGTGCGCTCCAAGGCAGGTATATCATAGCGCTCTTCGATGTAGCCCCGCACCGCATCGGTCACTTGTGATTGGTGGGCTTTGTGATCGCCGGCCTGCCATAGTTGTTCCTTTTCGATGCGGTCCAGCAGTTCAAGGAAGCGCTCGTGAACGGGGCGTTGTGCAACTGGTGCAGGTGTGCTGGCCTTTGGTTTGCGCGGCTTGCGGAACTGGATGATCATCGCAATGATCAGTCCGAGCAGTGCAATACCTGCGGTGATCCACATCCAATGTTGTCGGAGCCAATACCCCAGGTCGAAAGGTGGTTCGAACAACGGCGAGAGGTCTCGCGGTCTTCCGCCTTCATCAACCGCAACGCCCCGTATTTCGAAGAGCAGGGGGGCGGTCTCCAGGTTTCGCCCATCCACAG
This sequence comes from Flavobacteriales bacterium, assembly GCA_016788295.1. Classification (GTDB taxonomy): domain Bacteria; phylum Bacteroidota; class Bacteroidia; order Flavobacteriales_F; family PHOS-HE28; genus PHOS-HE28. The sequence continues at coordinate 96,714 of JAEUSY010000023.1, read as the reverse complement.
TAAAGGTGAATGGTGGTACCGCCCAGAAACCGGTGTCGAAAGAGGTGATCTCCAGGCGCTGGTTGATCCGTGCTATGGTACCGTTCTCGCTGCGCAGGGTGTCCATCGCACCTCTGCGGATGACCTCCAAATGCGGTGCGAGCGTGTCGTTAAGCGCTGGCCAGTTCACCTTGGTGGCTGCTCCGGAAAGGTCGATGCCCAAGGTGATGTTCGCCCGTTCGCCAATGCGCAATACCAACGTGTCCGCCGAAACGAAGGCGTTCTGCCCTTGTGCTGCAAGGGTGATCGTGAAGGCTATGGCCACAATGGCTCTCATCGCATCGATTCGCGCCGCTTGAACAGGTTCATCAGCGGGCGTACGTAGCCCTCGCGTGTGGAGATGGTGGCATGGTCCACGCCTGACCGCCTTAGGATATCTCGCGTGCGTTGCTGGTGTTTCAGCGCTGCGGCTCGGTAGGCATTCCGTATGGCTTTGCTGCCCGTGTTCACCCAACGTGTGGCGCCGTTCTCCGGATCGGTGAATTGCACCAGGCCCATGTTCGGCAGTTCCGCTTCACGTGCGTCGTGTGTGCGCAACACCACCAGGTCGTGCTTGCGGTTGGCGATCTTCAGGGCATCGGCGTAGCCATCGTCCATCATGTCGCTGATCAGGAAGGCGATGCTGCGCTTCTTGATCACGAGGTTGAGGTAACGCAGGGCCTCGGTGATATTGGTGCCCCGATGCTCGGGCCTGAACTCAATGAGCTCGCGGATGAGGCGGAGAATATGGCTGCGGCCTTTCTTCGGCGGAATGAACTTCTCCACGCGGTCGCTGAACAGGATCAGGCCCACCTTGTCGTTGTTACGAATGGCGCTGAATGCGATGGTGGCACAGGCCTCGGTGATGAGCTCGCGTTTTAGTTGCTCCGATGTGCCGAAATCCTCCGATGCGCTCACATCGGCCACCAGCATCACGGACAGTTCGCGTTCCTCCTCGAACACCTTTACGAACGGGTGTCCGAAGCGGGCCGTTACGTTCCAATCGATCGTGCGCACCTCGTCGCCGGAACTGTATTCGCGCACCTCGCTGAAGGTCATGCCGCGCCCCTTGAACGCGCTGTGGTACTCCCCGCTGAAGATGTGCTCGCTCAAGCCGCGTGTCTTCAGCTCGATGAGACGCACCTTCTTCAGGAGCTCCTTGGTATGTTGGGCGCTGTTCATTTACGGGTCGGCTCGTTGGCGCTCGTGGTCATCTGTTACCGCGCCATTGGCGCCGGATCGCATGGGCACTGAGGCGTACGATCATGGGACTTCCACCGTGTTCAGCACCCGGTCAATGATCTCGTTAACCGTGATGTTCTCCGCCTCTGCCTCATAGGTCAGGCCGATGCGGTGCCGCAGCACATCCGGGCAAACCGCACGTACATCCTCGGGGATCACGTAACCGCGGCGTTTGGTGAAAGCGAGCGCCTTGGCAGCAAGCGCCATGTTGATGCTCGCGCGCGGACTTCCACCGAACCCGATCATGGAGGTGAGGTCGGCCAACTTGTATTGATCGGGCTTGCGGGTCGCATACACAATGTCCACGATGTACTGCTCGATCTTCTCGTCCATGTACACCTCGCGGACCAGCTTGCGCGCGGTGAGGATCTCCTCTGGGCGCACCACCTTCTGTGGTTGGGGCTGCCCGTCGGGGCGTACGTTCATGCGGATGATGAGCTTCTCTTCCTCCTTGCGCGGATAGTCCAGCACCACCTTCAGCATGAAACGGTCGGTCTGTGCTTCGGGAAGGGGATAGGTGCCCTCCTGTTCAATTGGGTTCATGGTGGCCAAAACCAGGAAAGGCTCTGGCAGCTTGAAGGTCTGTGCCCCAATGGTGACCTGCCGCTCCTGCATGGCTTCCAGCAGAGCGCTCTGCACTTTCGCGGGTGCGCGGTTGATCTCGTCGGCCAGCACGAAGTTGCTGAAGATCGGCCCCTTCTTCACGCTGAACTCCTCGTTGCGCTGGCTGTAGATCAGAGTGCCGATCAGGTCGGCAGGCAACAGGTCGGGAGTGAATTGGATACGGCTGAAATCCACGTCGACCGTGCGTGCCAGCGCTTTGATCGCCATGGTCTTGGCCAGTCCGGGCACCCCTTCCAAAAGGATATGGCCGTCGGCGAGCAAGGCCACCAACAGCTTCTGCACCATGTCCTTCTGCCCCACGATGGACTTCGACATCTCCTGATCGATCAGGTCCACGAAGGCACTGGCCTGCTGTATGCGTTCGTTCAGTAAACGAATGCTCTCGGGGGTAACGGCCTGTTGGGCTGTTGTCGCGTTGTTCTCCATGGTTCTTTCCTTCGCTCGGCCCAAGGCCGAAAGGTGAACGCAAAGGTGCCGGGTGCCCGTTGCTACTGGCTGGAAAGTGCCGTTAAAGAGTGTTAACCGTTCATCCCCTCGATGCACCCGCCGTGGCTGCTACCTTTCGCACCATGTCACACACCGATCAACCCCTCACACTGGCCGAGGCCACGGCCCATGTTCGCGCGTTCCACGATGCTTTCGGGATACCCAATGCGGAGGCGCCCGCCGGTGCCATCGGCGATCGCGATGCGTTGTTGCGCTACAAGCTTATCCGCGAGGAGAACGAGGAATACCTGGAGGCGGCCTTGCGCGGTGATCTGGTGGAGGTGGCCGATGCCTTGGGCGACATTCTTTACATCCTCTGCGGCACCCTGTTGAAGCATGGATTGGAGCACAAGATCGATGAGGTGTTCCGCGAGATCCAGCGCAGCAATATGAGCAAGCTCGGGGCCGATGGCAGGCCCATCTACCGCGAGGATGGCAAGGTGATGAAGGGCCCGGGCTATTTCAAGCCCGACATCGACGCGATACTGTCCAAGTGATCCTGGTAGTTAGGTCCGGATCACGTTCCAATCCCATTGCGCGAAAGCGTTCCTGCTCATGCACCTTCCAACACTATTGAACAAGGCCCGCACTTCAGCGCTGCAGCGTGGGCTGTTGAACGCCATGCTGCCGTTGATGATACCGTTCAACCGGCCACATGGCTTCAGGGTGGTACCGCTCCGCGAAGGGGGCATCCGCGTGGAGATACCGTTTTGGCGGATCAACCGCAATCACATCAAGGGCATCCATGCCTGCGCATTGGCCACGGCGGCAGAGATGTGCAGTGGCCTTTCCTTGCTTGAACAGCTCGATCCGAGGAAATACCGCCTGATCATGCGTGAGCTGCGGATGCAGTATCACTATCAGGCCAAGCAGAAAAGCTGGGCCACTTGCGTACCGTTGGCAGCCGACATCAAACGACTGGTGGTGGAACCCCTGCATGACCGCGAGGCTGTGGATTACGCCAGCACGGTCGAATTGCACGACAAGGCCGGAAATCACCTGGCCACAGGTACCATCACTTGGCAGGTGAAAGCTTGGGACAAGGTGCGGACGAAGCGCTGAAGCTCAATTCCGTAATGCCCGCTTCAGTGAGCTGATCAGCAGCATGGCCAGTACCGCGCCACTGAACGCGAGGCCCATGTCCTTCTGGGCGTCCCAAACATCGCCTTGTGAGCCCAGGTAGGCGTGTCCTTGGGCTGGGAAGAAGATATCGGCCACGGCCCATTCGATCAGTTCGTAGGCTGCACTGAAGCTCATGGTGATCTCCACCGGTAGCACCCAGCACACCCAATTGGGCCATTTGAAGTGGTTGTGGAAGTAGTCGCGCATGGGGTAGGCCAGCAGGAACCCGAAGCTGAAGTGCACGATGCGGTCGTAGTGGTTGCGCCCGGTGTGGAAGAGGTCCTGCAGCCAATAGCCGAGCGGGTTCTCGGCATAGGTGTACATGGCGCCATACACATGCAGCAGGATGTACACGAACATCAAGCTGTAGCTCAGGTCGCTGAACATGAAGCGTCGGTGCGTCCAGGCCAACCCACCGATGAAGAGCACGGTGAGCGCGTTCTCCGTGAACCAGTTGGCCCGATCGGTAGTGCCAACGAAGGTCCATGCCCAGAACAGCAGGAATGCCCCGACGTAGGCTTGTAGCAGCCGGTTCGAAACGAATGGATCTCGTTCAGTGGAGGATGCGGTGGTAAGTGCCATGTGGCCAAGGTAACCACGCCACATGCAGCAGTGCGGCAGGGGAATGCCCTGTACTATTCGCTCCGTTTCCCGCTGTCCTCCTTGGGGAGGAACCGCCAAGCGAAAGTGAGCTGGTAAACGATATTCTGTGCCTTAATGGTAGCACTGAACGGCGTAAAGCTGGTCTGTGCCCTGAACTCGAAACTTGTGCGCTTCAGATCGGTGCCCATGCCTATGGCACCGCTGAACTGGAACCGATTGTCGCTTGCCGTGAGGTCGTACTTCTGGTCGATCTGCTGGTCGCCGTTGTACCACTGTTGGTAGCGCCCTGAAACGTAGTAACCCAGCGATGGGCCTATGGTCAGGAAGATCCCGCCCGGCTTGGCATCGGTACCCACTTTGACCATCAGCGGCATCTCCAGGTAGTTGTAGCTGCTTTTGCTACGGGTCAGTTGGGCCTGATTGCGCACCACGGCGCCTTTTTTCATCCACAGCAGTTCCGGCATGAAGATGAACTGCGGGTGTAGTGCGAACTCCATTCCGTAACCGAATACCGCACCGGGCAGCAGGTCGCTGGTGTTCTGGAACAGCCCGCCCACCGATTGGGTGGCGAGGCTCATGCCCAGCCGGGGGCCATGGATGTACTGGGCCGTGGCGAGGTTGGGCAGCAGGAGCAGGGCAACGATGTACAGGGGGCGCATGGCACGAATATCGGGCTTGGACCCCGAACGACCGTGGCCTCCCTTTTGGATCAGCCGCTTAGTAGCGGGCCTTCAACGCGGCCATCTTCAGCAACGCCACGGCGCAATCAACGCCCTTGTTGCCGTGCTTGCCCCCGCTGCGGTCGCGGGCTTGCTGCATGGTGTCATCGGTAAGCACGCCGAAGATCACGGGCACACTGAACTTGAGGCCCACGGCCATGATGCCTTGCGTGGTACCCTGGCAAACAAAATCGAAGTGTGGCGTTTCGCCCCGCACAACGCTGCCCAGGCAAATGACACCATCGATGCCGCCACCCTCCAGGATGAATTGTGCAGCACTGGCCAGCTCAAAGCTGCCGGGCACCCATTCCTCCACGATGTCGGCCTCGGCCACGCCATGCCTAAGCAGTGTCTCCCGTGCACCGCGACGCAGGGCCTCGGTGATCTCGTGGTTCCACTCGCTCACCACAAGGGCAAAACGGCGACCAGCGCCACTGGGGACGCTGGTCGGGTCATAGTTCGAAAGATGATGTTCGGCGGTCGCCATCGGAACGGACTATCCACCCATGGCCTCGGCGTGACCGGCGTACTTACGCGCCTGGCTGGCCTCGCTGCTTGTGGGGAATTCCTTGGCAATGCGGTTGAACGCTTTTGCGGCATCCTTCCACTTGCCGGCCTGCTGGTGCAGTATCCCGGCCTTCATCAAGTACATCGGGGTGGTGAAGTCGTTGTTCGCCATACCTGCGGCCTTCTCGAACAGCTTCACGGCCTCGTCCGTACGGCCCAGTTCCACCAATGCATCACCTTGGTTGCCCACCGCCATCACGCGCAGTACATCATCGCCCAGATCGGCTTTCTTGTACTCGGCGATCGCAGCCTCGTACTCACCCTTTTTCATGTAGATGGTGCCGAGGTAGTAGTGCGCCAAGTTGCCACTGGGCGTGTTGCTGTATTTATCGGCCACTTCCAGGAAACCGGGCCACTGGTCATCGCCGTTCATGGCCTTGTCCAATGAGTCGATCTCGAAGTAGTATTCGGCCTTCCACACCAGCTCGCTGGCCTCTGCGGCGCGGGGCTTGGCATAGCCGTACTGGTAAGCCAGTGCGGCGGCCACCACACCCACCAGGGCCAAGGCACCGATGGTCAGGTTCTTCTTGTTCTTCTCGAGGAACAGCTCGGTACGGGTGTACACTTCACCCAGGTCAAGGTCCTGGCCCTGAGTGTTTTCGGTGGTATGCTTCTGGCTCATGGTCGCGCAAGCGAGGCGCAAAAATAGGGTTTTAAGGGACTTGGCGAAGGCCCGCCTTCACGCACCTAACTTCGCACGCGTTCCCATGTCGTTCCACCTCACCAAATTGCACCTTCTGCACTTCCGCAATCACCGGGAGGCCGAAGTGGTGCTGGGACCCGAGGTGAACTGCTTCGTGGGACCCAATGGCGTGGGCAAGACCAATCTGCTCGATGCCGTTCACTACCTCGCTCTGGCCAAGAGCTATTTCGAGGCGGTGGACATGCACAACATCCTCGATGGCGAGGAGTATTTCATGGTGCAGGGTGCCATGCACACCGAACAGGGCGAGGATGGCCTGCTCTGCACGGTCCGGAAGGGGCAACGCAAGGTGCTAAGTCGCAATCGCAAGGAGTACGATCGCCTGTCGGACCATGTGGGTCGATATCCCGTTGTCATGATAACGCCTTACGACGGGCAGCTGATCCTGGACGGATCGGAGGTGCGCCGACGTTTTCTGGACGGGTTGATCGCGCAGTTCGACAAAGGCTACCTCGATGACCTGATCCGCTACAACAGGGCACTGGCACAGCGGAACATCCTGCTGAAGCGCTTTGCTGAACAGGGTGGAGGTTCGCTCCAAGTGCTGGAGCCGTGGGATATGCAGTTAGTACAGTATGGAACCGCTGTGCATGTGGCGCGTAAAGCCTTCCTGCAGGAACTGGTGCCCATGCTGGTGGAACATTATGCAGGCATCAGTGGCGCGCGTGAAGAGGTGGCCTTGGACTATCGCTCATCACTGAACGAGGTGCCTTTGGCGGACCTGCTCACCGGTGCGTGGGAAAGGGATCGGTCCGCCACTCATACCACTGTGGGTGTCCACAAGGATGACCTTGTCTTCACCATCAATGGCCAGCCGCTGAAGAGGTATGGTTCCCAAGGCCAGCAGAAGACCTACCTCATTGCCCTGAAACTGGCCCAGTTCGATCTGACCCGGGCGCGGAGCGGGGTGCGGCCGATCTTGTTGTTGGACGACATTTTCGATAAGATCGACCCCCAGCGCATGCGCCACCTGTTGCAATTGCTCAGCGGACAGCGGTTCGGCCAAGTGCTGATCACCGACACCGACGCTGCCCGCCTGCACACCGCGCTTGACGGCCTGCAGCTGGATGTGCGTTTCTTCCACCTCCGTTACGGAAGCCCCATTACCGTTGAAGAAGTCCAACCAGCAAACGCTTAAGCAGGCCCTCGACCACCTGGTGGATGCCTTTGGCATGCGCGAGAAGATGGACGAGCTGGACATCACCACCCAATGGGACAAGGTTGTGGGTCCCATGGTGGCGCGCCATACCGTGGCCGTCCGCCTGAACAAGGGACGACTGATCGTGAAAGTGGATTCCGCGCCGCTCCGTCAGGAGCTCACGTACATGCGTGAAGCCCTGAAGGAGGTGCTTAACCACCGGGCGGGAAGGCCCGTGGTAATGGAGATCGTGCTGGACTGATCGGACCGTTCCGGCGAACAGGTCGTGCCGAGGATCCTAGCCTCAGCTCAGAAACGCTCGCGGCCGCTGAAGAAGAAGTTGCCTTCGATCTCCGCGTTCTCGTTGCTATCGCTGCCGTGGCAGGCATTCTTGGCCTTGCTCTCGGCGAAGCGCTTGCGGATGGTGCCTTCTTCGGCCTGTGCAGGGTCCGTGGCGCCGATCAGCTTCCGGAAGTCCTCCACAGCGTTGTCCTTCTCCAGGATAGCGGCGAAAATGGGACCGCTGGCCATATAGTCCACCAGCTCGCCGTAGAAGGGGCGCTCCTTGTGCACCTCATAGAAAGTGCCGGCCTCCTGGGCCGAAAGACGGGTGTATTTCAGCGCAATAACGCGGAAACCGTTGCTGGTGATCATGTCGATGATCTTACCGGCGTGCCCAGCGGCCACTGCCTCGGGCTTGATCATCGTGAAGGTCCTGTTGGTTGCCATTGTGGTTGTTGAAAAAGCGGCGCAAAAGTAATGGGTCGCGGGCAAGCGGGAGCGAGTGACACGATATTCCTTCGTACTGCCGCGGCGAAACCGACCTTGCTTGCGGTCAACCTTCAATCCTTGAACATGAACCGGACCTTACGCAACGCGCCTGTGTTGCTTGCCCTTACGCTCGCTGCCTGTGGTGGTGGCGATGCCGGCACCGAACCTGCCAACACGCTCGTGATAGGTGGCGAGGATGCGGGTGCCTCTGCCACCAACCTCTACCAGATGCCCACGCCCAACGAACTGTTCGGCCTGGTGCGCGAGCTGGCTGGTGATGGGCACAAGCAGCTTCTAAGCCCTGCCTCCAACGCCGACAAGTACGTGAGCCGAAGTAGGCGTGCCATCAACTTCGGGGTGTACGCCACCGATCTGGTGTATGCCAGTAGCTTCAAACTGAATGTTGAAGTGGCCCGCTATTACCTCACCACCAAGAAGTTGGCCGAAGGGATCGGTGTTTCATCCGCGTTCACCGATGCGGATTTCGTTCGCTTGGAATCGAACCTGACCCGGGGTGATTCCTTGGAGGTGATCAGCAACGCCGCCTACATGCGTGCCTACGAGAAGCTCCAGGAGGAGCAGATGGGGCCGGTGTTGGTGCAGGTATTGGCCGGTGGTTGGATCGAGAGCATGCACCTGGTCATTCACCAGATACAGATGTTGGGGAAAAGCGATGCCCTGTTGGCGCGGGTGGCCGAACAGAAAGTGACCTTGGAGCATCTCATTAGCATGATGGAACCACTGGCCGGCGATGCTGAGGTGGCCGCTGTGCGTGCTGAACTGCTCGCACTACGCGAGATCTACGATGCCGTGAACGTGAAACGGGTGCCTCACCAAGGCCGCTCCAACTCCGGGCGCATGGTGCTCGGCGACGACATCACCGTGGAACTGACCAATGAGAAATTCGTTGAACTGGCACAAGCCGTGAAGCGCCTGCGCGACCAATGGACCGCACCTGAGAATACGACCAATGCCTGAACCCATGAAGATGCACATCCTCAAGCTTTCCTTGGTGTTGGCCGTGCTGGCCGCCCCACTGGCCAGCAAAGCCCAATACTCGTGTTCCGAGTACCATAAGTTCAATTGTGAACGGTCCGGTGATAAGCGCTTTTCGTTGAACGGCCAGAGCAAGAGCGCCATGGTCCAGGTGGGCAAGGAGACGGAACTGAACGTGATCGTTTATCGCGGGCAGGACTATCGGATCGTTGTTTGCCACGATCGGAAGATCCTCGGTGAGACCCTGGCCATCCGCTTGGTCGAGAAGGTGCGGGTCCCCGTGGGGCCTGCCACTGCCGATTCCACCAAACGTGTCTACGAAGAGGTGGAGAAGGTGCTGTGGGACAACACGGAACACGATATGGTCCAGGAGGTGGAATTCTCCTGCACGGCTACGAAGCGCATCGCCATTGAGGTGAACGCTGTGGGAGCCGAGGGCAGGAAAGGACGCAAGCCCGAGGTGGATATCGCGTGCGTGGGTATCCTCATCGAGCACATGCCTACGCCAGGCCTGGGCTTCTGATCCTGCTTTGACCGACAGCGCTCATGGGGCGGCTACCTTTGGGGCCGCCCCATGTCATTTCCATCAGCACCATCAGACCGCGTAGCGGAACTTGCCGCCCTTCTCAGCGCCCCGCGTAGTCTCACCATCATCACCCATTACAACCCCGATGGCGATGCCATGGGTTCGTCCCTTGGCCTTGCACATGTGCTGCGTGCTGCAGGGCATAGAGTGCAGGTGGTAGTGCCCAATACGCCCGCACCTTTTCTGAACTGGTTGCCCGGTGCCGAGGAGGTGCTGGTCTTTGATCGCAGCAAGGAGGCAGGGACCGCTGCCCTGAAGAACGCCGAACTGGTCTTGTGCCTCGACTTCAATCGGCAGGACCGAGTTGGCCAGGCTGAGGAAGTGTTGCGCAATGTTCCTGATAAGGTCTTGATCGATCATCACCAGGACCCGGAGCCTTTTGCACGCGTTGTCTTCTCGGATACTTCCGCATGCGCCACTTGCCAGATGGTGTTCGATATCGTGAGCGCTTTGGGGTTGGCCTCGAAGATCTCCGTTGAGGCCGCCACCTGCTTGTATACCGGCCTGGTCACGGATTCCGGTTCGTTCCGGTTCAGCAGCACAAAGCCCCACACCATGCGCGTGGCCGCCGACCTGATGGAGCGCGGTGTGTTGGTGGAACGCGTGCACGGCGCCATCATGGATGACAATACCGCAGATCGTTTGCGGCTCCTCGGCTTCACACTTTCCGAGCGCATGCAGGTGTTGCCGGAATTGGGTGTTGCCATGTTCCATCTTTCCCAAGCTGATCTGCGTCGGTTCAACTTCGCACCTGGCGATACGGAAGGCTTCGTCAATTATGGCCTGTCCATCCGCGGCATACGGCTCTCGGCTTTCTTCATGGAACGGCCCGATGTGGTGAAGGTGAGCCTGCGCTCAAAAGGCGATCTGCCGGTCGATCTGTTCTGCAAGGAGCATTTCAATGGGGGAGGCCATCGCAATGCCGCCGGCGGACAAGGGAACGAAGGACCGGAGGCCGCCATGCGGAAGTTCATGGAACAGTTGCCTGCATTCTTGGCGCAGTACCCGGCATGAAGGCGATCCTGTTCTTTTTCGCACTGTTCCTGTTCGCCTGCGATGGTAGCGACGGCTACGTGCCTGTGCGCGTGAAGGACACGGCGCGTGGCGACGACACCTTGATGCGCGGCAACCGGGACGCTGTTCGTTTGGAGGACCGCGATATCGTTTACTATGTCAAGCGGATCGGCGCCAACACCTTCCGCACCAATACAGGTGTGCACGTGCAGATCATCCGCGATGTGGAAGGGCCGACAGCCAGGCCTGAACAATGGGCTGCAGTGAATTACCGGGTGGAACTGCTGAACGGGGACACGGCCTATACCAGTGCATCCGATGGTCCGGAGTCCTTCCTCATTGAAATGGATGATGTTGAGAGCGGCCTTCATGAGGCCATCCAATTGCTCTCGCCCGGTGATAGTGCCATGTTCATCATTCCATCTTATCGGGCACATGGCCTGGTGGGCGATATGGACCGGATACCGATGCGGAGCACCGTGGTCTACCACATTGGTCTGGTGAAGGTTAGCGGCGGCGGGCAATGAGGTTACTGGTCCCTGCAATACTCGCCGTGTTCCTGGTCGCATGTGGCTCACCATATGCAGGGTTCACAGAGGTCGATGGCGATGTGCATGTCCACCTGCACAAGCTGGGAGATGGTGAACGTGTGGCCGCTGACAGTGACAGTGTGCATTTGCGCGTACGCGTGGCACGACTTGGGCAGGAGCCCGGTTCGCAGTTCAGCACACAGCGCATGTATGCGGCATACCAACTACGTAGGACCGGCTTTCAAGTGGTGATGGACCGCCTGCATGTGGGCGACAGTATGAGCGTGATCATTGCCGCTGGTCGTGTGCCATGGTCCGTGCTCGGGGCGGCCCCGCTCAGCAATGAACAGGATACGGGCATGGTGAGGCTTGAACTTTCCGTGCTGGAGATCATCACGCCCGAACAAATGCGCGAGCGTGAGGCCCGGTACCGGCAAGCGGATCCCGGAGGCTTTGAGCGCCGGTTGATAACAGCATGGGTGCAACGGGATGATCGGCCATGGACGCGGTGGGGCACGAGCGATCTGCATTACCTGATCACCGGGTCCGCAGTGGATACGAACGCTGTGCGACCTGGCGATCAGGTGACCGTTTCCTACAAGGGGCTGGTCCTCGAGGACGGACGGGTCATCGATTCAACGGACAAGAACGGCAGCACGTTCAGTTGGACCTACGGCGATCCCGATCAGGTGGTGAAGGGATTGGAAGTGGCCGTGCGTTTGATGCGCGAAGGGCAGTCGGGCGAGTTCATTTTCCCATCGGCCTATGCCTTCGGTGCACGTGGTGTTCCGGGCATTTTGGATCCATGGTCGGCGATGCGCTACACCGTGAAGTTGGAACGCGTGCAGCGGAAACCGCACGCAGGCAAGTAGCACCTCGTTGTTCCCTAGGACCGCCCCAGAATGAACACGGCCGGGCGTTTTCCCAACACGGGCTTCTCTTTCGCCCATTCGCTGATAGGCAGCGTCACCGTGCTGCCGTGCGGTTGCGTGATATCAATGGCGAGGGTAAGCTCAGTTCCCGGTGCGCACGTCTGTATGAGGTCGGCGAATAGTGCGTCATTGCGGTAGGGTGTCTCAATGAAGAGCTGTGCCGCACCGGTGCGCAAGGCATCCTGTTCGATCCGCTTGATGGCCTGTTTGCGCTCAGGTGGTTTCACGGGCAGGTACCCGTGGAAGTTGAAGCGTTGTCCGTTCAACCCCGACGCGGCCAGTGCGAGCATCATGGAGTTCGGACCGGTAAGCGCCTGTACCTTGATGCGCCTGCGGTGTGCGGCCCTTACGACCAGTGCGCCCGGATCGGCAATGCCGGGCATGCCTGCTTCGCTGATCACTCCTGCGTTGCGCCCGCGCATGCGGTCCAGAAGCCGCTCCACTTCCTGTGGCGTGGTGTCCTTGTCCAAGCGCAGGATCTCCTGGCCGGGCAGGTCGATGTCGGGCATCATGCGCCGAAGCATGTGGCGTGCGGTCTTCTCGTTCTCCGCGAACCACAGGTGAATGCCACTGGCCATGGTGATGTTCTCCGGTGGCAGTTGCTCAATTCCACCGTGATCACCCAGCCAAACGGGCATCAGGTAAAGGGTGCCTTCAGCGCTGTTGTGTAACATCGGTCAAGAGGGCATCAATGGCCTCGGTGAGCATGGCATGTACATCGTCGAAGCCAGCATCGCCACCGAAGTAAGGGTCCGGCACTGAGCGTAAGGGGTGCGTCGGTGCGTGGTCCATGATCAGCCGTGCTTTGGCAGCCAGTTCGGCATTCGGCGCCAGTGCGCGCATTTTCCGCAGGTTGTCCGCATCCATGGCCAGGATCACATCGAAGGTGTGGTAGTCGTTCGCTGTGAACTGCCGTGCACGCAGGTCGCTGATGTCCATTCCCTTGCGCAACATGGCCGCTTGGGCACGGCGGTCGGGCGCCTCACCCACGTGGTAGTCGCTGGTGCCTGCCGAATCGGTGGTGATGGTGATGCCACGCTCACGGGCCAAGTGGCGCAGGATGCCTTCGGCCATCGGTGACCGGCAGATGTTACCGAGGCATACGGTGAGGACCTTCATCTACACTGTGTTTGTGGCGCGAAGGTCGTTAAAACGTGAAAGCCTCCCGGAGGAGGCTTTCATGCTGTTCGTTGCGTTCGGATCAATGTACGCTCAACTTCTTCTCGAGGTCCTCGAGGTAGCTGCGGAACTGCTTGTCCGTTTCGTGCAGGTTGTTCACCGTGCGGCAGGCGTGCAGCACGGTCGCGTGGTCCTTGCCACCGCAGTGCGCACCGATGCTGGCCAGCGAGCTCTTCGTCATCTTCTTGGCGAAGTACATCGCGATCTGGCGGGCCTGTACCACTTCTCGCTTGCGCGTCTTGCTCTTCAGCAGTTCGATCGGCAGGTTGAAGTAATCGCACACCACTTTTTGGATGTAGTCGATGCTCACTTCGCGCGCCGTGTTCTTCACGAACTTGTCGATCATCTGCTTGGCGAGATCGAGCGTAACGGCCTTCTTGTTCAGCGAGCTCTGGGCGATGAGGCTGATCATGGCGCCTTCCAGTTCGCGTATGTTGGTGGTGATGCTGTAGGCCAGGTATTCCACCACCTCCTTGGGCAGGTCGATGCCCTCGGCATACATCTTCTTCTCCAGGATGGCGATGCGCGTTTCGAGACCCGGCGTTTGCAGGTCGGCGCTGAGGCCCCACTTGAAGCGGGACAGCAGGCGCTGTTCCATACCGGCCATTTCCACCGGTGCCTTGTCACTGCTGATCACCAACTGCTTGCCGTTCTGGTGCAGGTGATTGAACACGTGGAAGAACACGTCCTGCGTCTTCTCCTTGCCAGCGAGGAACTGCACATCATCGATGATGAGCACGTCCATCATCTGGTAGAACTGCGTGAAATCACCCACGGTGTTGTTCTTCACCGCTTCGATGAACTGTTGGGTGAACTTCTCTGCGGGAACGTAGAGAATGGTCTTGTCCGGATGGTTCTTCTTGATCTCGATCCCGATGGCGTGCGCCAAGTGCGTTTTGCCGAGGCCCACACCTCCATAGATCAACAGCGGATTGAAGGCAGTGCCACCGGGCTTCTGGGCCACGGCATAACCGGCACTGCGGGCCAATCGGTTGCAGTCCCCTTCGATGAAATTGTCGAAGGAATAGTTGGGGTTCAAGTGGCTCTCGACCTTGATCTTGCGCAGGCCGGGAATGATGAACGGGTTCTTGATGGGGCTGTTCGCCACATCGATAGGCAGTGACACCGCAGGGTTCTTGGTCTCACGGGCATTGCTCGTGGGCACCTTCACCGTGTAGGGGTTCGCGTTCTGGAAACCATTCTCCATGATGATGGAGTATTCCAGACGTCCGTCGGCTCCCAGTTCCTTGCGGATGATCTTCTTCAGCAGACCGATGTAATGTTCTTCCAGCCATTCATAGAAGAACTGTGAAGGCACCTGGATGGTAAGCACATGGTCCTGCAGTTTCAATGCCTTGATCGGTTCGAACCAGGTCTTGAAGCTCTGCTGGCTAACGTTGTCCTTGATCACCTCCAGGCACCGTTCCCAGATCTTCTCGTGGTCCTTCTTCATGGATGGGTCAGCGAGTTACGGGTTGGTGGTCGGTGGTTGGTCCTTTCGATCGCGCACTGCACGGTGGTACAGTGTCTTTCGGAAGGGTGGCAAATATGGATCGAAGAAAGTGAAAAAAAAATCTGGGGGATACTTGACGGAAAGGAAAATTTTGTTTGGGGAAGTGATTCCTGTGCCCGTGCTCGAAGCCTTGTCCCACGCGGCTTTGCGAAGATATGAGCACAACGGTGCGGATGCGGCTTCATGATGTGGTGGAACGTGAGCAGGACCTTCGGTGAACGATCTATGAACAATGCCCGCGCTGATGTCGGGAATGGTTGAAAGTTACTGCATCGCGAAGCGCTTCACAACGAGTCCGGTCATTGTCAACGGATTACCTTGCCCAAGCCATGTTCATCCACGAAACAATCATCCGTGTCCGCTACGGTGAGACCGATCAAATGGGCTATGTGTACTACGGCAACTATGCCGAGTTCCTCGAGGTGGCACGCGTGGAAGCCCTGCGGAGCTTGGGCTTTCCTTACAAAAGGCTGGAGGAGGAGGGCGTGATGCTGCCCGTGCACGACCTCCACATTACCTATCACCGCCCTGCTGGGTATGACGATGTGCTCACCATCCGGACACGTATCATATCGCCCCCCGGTGTGCGCATTGTGTTCGACTATAAGGTGTTGAACGAGGACGGTGATCTGCTCTCTGAAGCCTCTACCACACTCGTCTTCGTGGACCGTGCCACCATGCGGCCGAGACGTGCTCCTCAGGAATTGCTCGATCGGATGAAGAGCTACTTCGACTGATCGTGGGGGATAACGTGCACGCCTTGAAGGACCCATCGCTCCACCGCTGCGGGCACACGGCTTTGTGGAAGCGCGATCGTTGCGTGGCAAAGCGCATCGAAGCGACTGTCCATCACCGATCCACCAAGGTCCGCCACTTCGCTCCGCAACTTGTCGAACTGTGCATAACCACAAGTAAGGTGTACCAGGGCGGTCACAACGCATTGATCAGTGGTTCCTTGTTCAATGGCCGCGCGGGCCGCTTCACCGTAGGCTTGCACCAATCCACCTTTACCTAACAAGGTGCCCCCGAAGTAGCGCACAACGATCACTGCGCTGTACGTAAGCCCTGCCCCTTGCAGATGGCGCAGGATCGGCTTGCCCGCAGTGCCCGCTGGTTCGCCATCGTCGTTGGAGCGGTGTACCTCGCCATGGTGCCCCAATACGTAGGCCCAGCACCAATGCCTCGCCGCATGGTGTTCCTTCTGCGCGGTGGTCAGGCGCTCCTTGAATTGCTCTTCGTTGGCAATGGGGAACGCGATGCCGATGAACCGACTGGCCTTTTCCCGAAGCATGGCCGTGCTTTCCCCGGCGAGCGTCAGGTAGTGGTCGGCGGTCATGTGTTGGAGCCGATAATGAGGACCAGTGCAACGATGGCACAACCGATACCGATCCACTGCACCGCACGAAGTCGTTCGCGGAAGAGCGCGATGGAGGCCGCCGTGCCGAACAGGATCACGCCAATGTTCATCAAGGGAAACACACTGCTTGCGGGGAAGCCACTGCGTGCCAAGGCTCCGACAATGAAATAGAGCGATGCGTAGTTGATCGTGCCCAGCACGAGACCCGCGATCAGAATGCGCGGGTCCAATAGGAGCTTGGCGTTGTGCTCGGCCAACAGCCATACCACGCCCAGAATGCCTGCCACGCCGAAGATCAAGGTGGCGAACACGGGCTCTGTGCTTGGTGTGAGCAGGTTCCGTTGCGTGGCATTAAGGGTGATGTCGATGGCCGCGTTGCCGAGGAACAACAGCGCTGGCAGTGCCCAAGTACCGCGCGCACCGGGCGGACCGCTTGCCCAGGAGGAGAGCACCACGCCAACAAGCGCCAGCAAAATGCCGGTCCAGCCCATGATGCCGGGCCGTTCGCCATGCAGTGCAACTGCCGCGAGCACGGTGAGCACAAGGCTCATTTTGCTGGCCACGGATGTCGCTGCCACTCCGGCGCGCTGGGTACTCACACCCGTGAGGTAGAACAGCGTGATGAAGAGCACACCGAGCACACTCACCGGAAGGGCGATGGGGGTGAGGTCCCCGGCATTCCATGGCGCAGCCACCAGTACCCCGCAGGTGAACGCAACGAAGTAGTTGACCACGATCGCGGGCAGTAGCGCGATCCCCCGCTTGTCGAAGATCTTGAACAGCAGGAACAGCGCCGCCATGCTCAGCGCCGCGAGGATCACCAGGGCCATGCGATGGTCGGAGTTGGGCTGCCCTCGCCGAGGACACGCGTATCAATATGCAGTGCGATGCGGTCAGTTGAGTGTTCGAGCAGCACGCGTGGTTTGGTCATTAACACGGGTGCGGGTGTGCCAGCCCCGAACCGGAGGACACCTTCGATCACACGAGCCTCGTCCCACAGACCTTCTTCCAGGAACGCGTTCAGGGTCGTGGCGCCACCTTCAACAAGGAGGGAACGTACCTGCCGATGGTGAAGTTCTGCGAGCACGCGTTGCAGCACGTTGTCCACATCACCGACAAGTACTTGTTCGCAGGGGATGCCCGAGCGATGTTTTGCCGTGAACAGCAAGGTCGGCGCACTGTCATCGTACACCTTCGAGGTGGCCGCTGTTGATGCCGTGCGGTCAATGACCACGCGCAACGGTTGCCTGCCTGGTACGTGGCGAACGGACAATTGCGGGTCGTCGTTGATCACCGTGCGGCTGCCCACCAGAATAGCCTGCTCTTCCGCGCGCCAACGATGCACTAGCACGTCCGTGGTCGGTGTACTGATGCGTTGCACTTCCCGCGCACCACGCGGATGGCGATCGAGGAAACCGTCCGCAGAACGCGCCCATTTAAGTATGATATACGGACGCCCTTGTTCCACCGAAGTGAGGAAGCGACGGTTGAGCCAACGGCAGTCCTGCTCCAGAACGCCAATCGTCACTTCAATTCCCGCCGCGCGCATGCGTTCGATGCCTTTCCCGGCCACGGCAGGGAAGGGGTCCTGCATGCCCACCATCACGTTGCGCACGCCGCGTTCCACGATCAGGTCGGCGCAGGGCGGTGTTCGGCCATGATGCGCGCATGGCTCCAAGTTCACATAGAGCGTGGCATCAGCAGGAATGGGACCGCTGTATGCGTTTAGACAATGCACTTCCGCATGCGGTCCGCCAAGAGCACGATGCCAGCCCTCCGCGAGTATGCGATCGCCCTGCACCAGCACCGCACCCACCATGGGGTTCGGGGCCACGTCACCTGCGCCCAGGGTGGCCAGTTCAAGACAACGGTGCATCCAACGGGTGTGCATGGCGGGGCGCAAAGTTGCACCAAGGGAAGCCTTCTCCCGTAGGCCCCGGACGGCGGGCTATTTTTGCACCGTGCGTACCGCCGACAATCGCGTATCCTCTGTGCTGGGCCAATACCGGCTCCAACTCGCCGACCGCTACGAGGAAGGTGAGGTGCGTGCGATCGTGCGTTCGGTGTTCGCCGATCGGTTGGGTTGGGACATGGCCCAGTTCGACCTGCGGAGGGGCGAGGCGCTGAGCGAATCGGAGCTGCTGAAGGTGTACATGCCCCTGAAGCGCCTCCGTGCAGGTGAGCCGCTGCAATATGTCCTCGGCACCGTTGAGTTCCATGGACTTCAATTGCGCGTTGGACCCGGCGTCCTGATCCCTCGACCGGAGACCGAGGAACTGGTGGACCGCATCATCCGTTCGGGAAAAGTGCCGGGAAGAATTGTGGACGTCGGTACAGGAAGCGGTTGCATCGCATTGGCCCTCAAGAATGCGTTCCCCTCAGCTCATGTGCTTGGTATTGATGTATCCGAGGCTGCGCTCGTACAGGCCCGTGATAACGCACGTACGAACGGGTTGGAGGTGGATTGGGTGCGCGCCGATGTGCTCGGCATTGATCGGATACCAGTTTCGTCCGTGGACCTCATTGTGAGCAATCCGCCTTACGTGCCACGATCGGATGCCAACGAAATGAACGAGCACGTTCTCGCCCATGAGCCACATGTGGCGTTGTTCGTGGCCGATGATGACCCTTTGCTGTTCTATCGCACCATCGCGTCCCTTGCATGTCAGCAGCTCCCACCCGGTGGTGATCTCTGGTTCGAGGGGCATCACCGTTACACACCTTCAGTGGGCGATCTGCTGAAGAGCATGTCCTTTGCAGACGTGGAAGTGCTCCCTGATCTCACCGGCCATCACCGTTTCATACACGCTGTGCGATGAGGGGTGCCCTGGCCTTGCTTCTTTTCTGGGTCGCGGTGCCTGCGTTCGCCCAACTGGATCACCGTCCGGTCCTGCTTCCTGAAACGGAGGGGGTACGGATAACAGAGCGCAAGGCGGGTTTCAGGGTGATCTTCAACTTCGACTTTCGGCGGACCTTTGTCAACGCGGAGGCCGTTCGGTTCTATGGATTCCGCTTAGGGGCACAGCGCAACAAGGACATCATCGCCGTTGGCATCTATGGCCTCGGTGATCCCTATGTGCAGGAGAACTCCACCTTGGGGCCGCATACGAACGTTGATGTGGTCACCGATTTCGATTTTGCAGGTATTTCCTACGAGCGGTTGCTGATCGATACGAAGCGTTGGCAGATCGGTGTGCCAATTGGCATCGCTCTGGGCAACCTGCGCCGTGGCTACCGCGATGCGAATGATAAGCTGGTGCCCTACTCCGTGAACGAACTGGTGCCGATCGAACTTTCGCTGCACACTGACTACAACATCTTCTACTGGTTGTTCGCGGGTGTGGGCGGTGGCTACAGGTATGTGCTGGCCGCCGATCGCGATGCCACCATCACCCTCAGCGATTGGAACTACTACTTCAAGGTCGGCCTCAGGGTGGGCGAACTGATCAAGCGGGCACGCAAGGAATTCCACAAGGAGAATGGAGCATGAACAGGCCGCGAGGCGGATCAAGGAACTGAGCCGCGAGCTCGAGTACCACAACCATCGGTACTACGTGCTGGCCGCACCGGTCATCAGCGACAGGGCGTTCGATGAGATGCTGAAGGAGCTTGAGGCGCTCGAAGCAGGCTTCCCTGATCTCGCCGATCCCAACAGCCCCACGCAGCGAGTGGGTGGCGATATCACCAAGGCATTCCCTACGGTGGCGCACCGCCATCCCATGCTCTCGCTCAGTAATTCATACAGCCGTGAGGACGTGGCCGAGTTCGTGGCGCGCGTGGAGAAGGAGGTGGGACAGGCCACCTATGTGATGGAGCTTAAGTATGATGGTGTGGCCATCAGCCTCACCTACGAGAATGGTCGGTTGATGCGCGGCGTTACACGCGGCGATGGGGAGAAGGGCGAGGAGGTGACGAACAACATCCGTACGGTGCGTACGATACCGTTGGTGTTGCAAGGCAACGACTGGCCCGCAAGCTTCGAGGTACGCGGTGAGGTGGTTTTCACGCGCGAGCAATTCGACAAGCTGAACCGCCAACGCACCGAGGCCGGGGAGGACCCCTACATGAACCCGCGCAACACCGCGGCCGGTACACTGAAGTTGCAGGACCCGAAGGAGGTAGCGCGCCGAGTTCTGGACAATTTCATTTACGGTGTGCAGGGTGATCAACTGCCCACGCGAAGCCATTTCGGCAACATCCGTAAGGCAGCGGAATGGGGCTTCAAGACACCCGAGCCCCAACGGCGCTTCATCGAACAGGCGAAGGACCTTGAGGGCATCATGGCCTTCATCGATCACTGGGACATCCATCGCCGTGGACTGGAAGTGGATATCGATGGCGTGGTGATCAAGGTGGATGATCTGGACGTGCAGGCCGAAATGGGCCTCACGGCGAAAAGTCCTCGATGGGCCATTGCCTACAAGTTCCAAGCGGAGCAGGCCATCACCCGCCTCAACGATGTGAGCTACCAGGTTGGCCGCACCGGTGCCGTTACGCCAGTGGCCGAACTGGAACCCGTTCTGCTGGCTGGCACCATCGTAAAGCGCGCATCGCTCTTCAACGCCGACCAGCTGGCACGTCTCGATCTGCATATCGGTGATATGGTGCGGGTCGAGAAAGCGGGTGAGATCATCCCGCAAGTGGTGGCCGTGGAGAAGGAGCAACGCGCCGCACACACACGCGCCGTGCATTTCCCGGAGCAGTGTCCTGAATGTGCGACCCCCTTGATCAGGCTCGAAGGGGAGGCGCAGCACTACTGCCCCAACGAGCACCATTGCCCTCCGCAGATCACGCGGCGCATCGAACATTTTGTTGCCCGCAAGGCCATGAACATCGATGGTCTCGGAGGAGAGACGGTTGATGAGCTCTTCCGCGCCGGGCTCATACGCAATGTTGCGGATCTGTACGACCTGAGGGCGGAGCAGCTTCTGGCACTTGGCAAGGGCTGGGGTGAGAAGAGCGCGCGCCAAGTGGTGGAGGGCATTGCTGCAAGCCGCCAAATCCCGTTCGAGCAGGTGCTCTTCGCGCTCGGCATCCGTCACGTGGGCGAGACCGTGGCCCGAAAGATCGCCAGGGCCGTTGGCAGCATCGATCGTTTGGCGGCCATGTCGCAGCAGGAACTGACCGCTATTGATGAGGTGGGGCCGGTCATTGCCGAGAGCATCGCCGATTTCTTCGCCGTAGAGGGCAATCGCAACATCATCGAGCGCTTGCGGCACCATGGTGTCCGCCTCGAACTTGACCAATTGGAGGTGGTGGAGGTCGGGGATAAGCTGAAAGGCCTGACCTTCGTGGTGTCCGGTGTTTTCCAGAACTTCAGCCGCGACGGCATCAAGGAGACCATTGAACGCAATGGGGGCAAGGTGTCCGGTTCCATCTCCAGCAAGACCAGCTATGTGGTCGCTGGGGCCGATATGGGGCCGGCCAAACGCACCAAGGCGGAACAGCTCGGAGTGCCTGTCATCGGAGAGGAGGAATTCACGCGGATGATCGAAGGATGAAACTGCTCGACCGGCTCAAGGAATGGATGGGCATTCGCCGCCTCCTGCGCGATCTGCCGCAGGACCGTAAGCCTATTGCACGGAATATCGGCCTGGCGCGTAAGGTGGCCATCGTGTACGTGGTGGAGGATGAGGCTTCCCACAACCATGTGCGCAACTATGTGAAGCGCCTCAAGGAGGAACTGGGCATCAGCACCATCATGGCCCTCGGCTACAGTGACGAGAAAGCCCTGCCGCACTACCTGCACGCCAAGCTCAATTTCGACGCCATCTGCCATAAGGACCTCAATTGGTACCGGATCCCCCAAGGCAACACCGTGCAGAACTTCATGGCCGAGGAGTACGAGATCATCATAGATCTTACGCTCGCTGACCGGCTGCCCATCCAATACATCATGGCCAAGAGCCGGGCACGTTTCAAGGTGGGGCGCTGGAGCGAGAGCAACAAGAGGATCCTCGACATGATGATCGATATGGCGGGCTCGCAAAGCCTGCCCCAGTTGATCCAACAGGTGCACCATTACCTCATGATGGTGAACGCAAAACCCGAACCCTCACTTAACTGATCCGCCTCCATTGGCGGCCTATTCCCATGGATGATCGTTTCCGCGGCCTTGGTGTCGCACTCGTTACCCCCTTCCGTTCCAATGGCCAGATCGACTACGCCGGCCTCGAGAAGCTCATCGACCACCAGATCTCGGGTGGTGTGGACTACGTGGTGTCCATGGGCACCACCGGCGAGAGCGTAACCCTCACCAAGGCCGAGAAGCACGAGCTGCTGGCCCAGACCATCGGCTTCGTGCGGAACCGTGTGCCCGTGGTGCTCGGTTGTGGCGGGAACAATACAGTCGAGGTCATCGAGACGTTGAACAGCTTCGAGATGGACGGTGTGGATGCCATCCTCAGCGTGAGCCCCTACTACAACAAGCCTACACAGGAGGGCATCTACCAGCACTATAAGGCCTTGGCCCAAGTGGCGCTTCGGCCCATCATCCTTTACAACGTGCCCGGCCGCACCGGCAGTAACATGACGGCGGAGACCACACTACGGCTCGCCAAGGATTTCAAGAACATCATCGCCATCAAGGAGGCCAGCGCCAACCTGGACCAGATGGGGCGCATCCTGAAGCACAAGCCCAAGGACTTCATGCTCATCAGCGGCGATGATGCGCTCACCCTGCCCATTATTGCCATGGGTGGCGTTGGCGTCATCAGTGTGGTGGGCAATGCCCTGCCGAACGAGTTCAGCGCTCTGGTGAACGCCGCGTTGAAAGGGGACCTGGAAAACGCGCGCCGCGAACACTTGCGCCTCATCGAAGTGATCGATCTCCTCTTCGCGGAAGGCAATCCCGGCGGCATCAAGAACGTGCTGAAGGTGCTCGGCATCTGCGGCGATCACCTGCGCCTGCCCTTGGTGAACATCAGCGAAGGCACTGCAAAGAAGCTCTACCAGGCGCTTGCTGATGCGGAGGTGGTGAAGTTGTAAGGCCTGCCAAGTGGCTGGAAATTCGCCATGGCATGGCGAATTTCCAGCCACCTACCATTCCCACAAGGCGCTCAATGGCACAGCGTGGATGTCCTTGTCGAAGGGCGTGATGCCCAGCCCCGGGTGAAGCAGCAGCCCTCGCAACCACTTGTCACCGGCCATTTCCCGCAGGTGTTTCAATCCGGTCACCTGTCCTTCCCATCGCTCTGTTGGGACTCTCTCGTTGGTCGTCCGTCCCTACCTTGGTCACCCTGCTAATGGACTTCCTCGCCCTCGACTTCGAGACCGCTACGGCCCAGCCCGATAGCCCTTGTGAACTGGGTATTGCCATCGTGCGGGGTGGCGTGGTGCGCGAGGTGCGCAACTGGCTCATCAAGCCACCACAGTGGCCGTTCTTCAGCCCGTACAACATCGCCGTTCATGGCATTACGCCACAAGATGTGGCCCAGGCGCCGCGCTGGCGGGATATCTGGAACGAGGTGGCCGATCTGTTGCACGAGAACGTGGTGGTGGCGCATAATGCGGCATTCGATATGTCCGTGCTGCGCAGCACGCTTGCAGGCCAGGGCCTGGTGCACCCCACCTTCCAGTATTTCTGTAGCGTGAGCATGGCCCGCAAAGTGTGGCCCGGCCGCACTTCCTACGGCCTTGGACCCATGTGTGCCTTTCACGGCATCCCGCTCAGGCACCACCGCGCAGGCAACGATGCCGAGGCCACGGCCGAACTGGTGTTGCGCGCCACGGATAGCCGTCCTTCATTCGATATCATACAGTTCCTGCTGGAATCGAAGGTGAAGGTGGGCGCCTTTTATCCCGGTGGTCACCGTACGCCAAGTGGCAAAGTGGTGGCCTCGATGTAGGGCTGCCCGGCTTCGGCCAAGGGCCGTCCTCAATCGACCTTCACATACATCTTCCGGATGCGCATCAGCGGACCGGGGCAATGGGTGCCGTGGCAGTTGGCGCAGCTCTGCACCAATGCGTTGTAGGCCTGCTTTCGGTCCTTTTTGGCCGCCTTGTACAGGGCTTCCACCTTGGACTGGTAGTCCTTACCGAAGGTGGGGAAGGTGATGGGGTCGATGTGCATGCCGTCCGTGGGCGTGGCCGTGAACAGCTTCTCGATCTCCTTGGGGTAGGGTGGCAGTTTCTTGTCGCCCCGGTTCACTGCTGCCTTCACGCTATCGGCATGGGCGGCCATGGTGCGCATCAGCAGGGCCAGCTCACTGGCAGGGGCCACTTCCTGCACCACGGTCGCCGCTTCCATCGGGCTGTCCGTCTTTCCGGCGGAGCAACCGGCCATGGCAACAACAATGATCAGAACGGTGGTGAGGGCCTTGTACAACATGGTGAGGCAAAGTAACGGATAGCCTTCGGCCTGTCACAATGGCCGTGCCGCTCCAGAGGCCCGATCTTTGAAAGGCCCGCCACCATGCAAGAGGTCCACCCACCGGTCCAGCAGGAGCGCCGCCCGTCGCGCATGCTGATCACCGCGATACCACCCGCGTTGATCGTTCTGCTGATCGCGGCGGTGCACGTGCTCAATGCCACATTCGATCTGGGCCTTGTACGCTTCGGATTGCTGCCACGCTCCGGACAGGGCCTGGTGGGCATCCTTACCTCCCCCCTGTTGCACGGTGACCTTGAGCACCTCCTCAACAATGTGCTCTCCGGCTTCCTGCTCGGCTGGGCCTTGTTCTATTTCTACCCGCGGATCGCCGGCCGCGTGGTGGCCATGGGATGGTTGCTCACTGGCGTGCTGGTGTGGCTGGTCGCCAGGCCCGATCGGCACATTGGAGCGAGCGGTGTGGTCTATACCATGGCGGCTTTCCTGTTCACATCCGGCGTTATCCGCAACCAGCGCACGCTCATGGCCCTTTCACTATTGGTGGTGTTCATGTACGGCAGTATGATCTGGGGCATCTTCCCCATCGTGCCACGCATCAGTTGGGAGAGCCATCTCTTCGGCGGACTGGTAGGGGTGGTGCTGGCCTTCGTGCATCGGCAGGTACCGCCCGCCGTGCAGGACCCCGTCATCGTGCTCGATGATCCCGAGGACGAGGACCCCGTTCCGCTCGAAGGCACCGACCCTGGTGATGAGGTGGACGAAGCGCGCATGGCATGGGAGCGCGACATCCTAAAGCGAACGCCCCATCGGAACGACGGGGCGGTCACCACAACATGGGACGATCTGAACGGACCTACTGGCCTTTGAGCGCGGCCAATTCCTTGCCGCCGCCCAGTAATTTCAGCAGGCCGCCTTCCATCTTGTAACCATCCACCTGCCGCAGCAGGCCGGTAATGGCGTTCTCCGTGGGCTGCACGCCCTCGCAATATTTCTTGGTGCTTCCGATGTCCGAAAAGCTGAGGGCCGTCCCGTCCAGTTTGTAGCCACCCATCAACTGGTTACACCCACCGAAGCCTTGCAGTTGGTCGCCGGCCAATTGCAGCCAGGGCATTTCAGTCCCTTCAGGCAGGCTCAGCGCACTGCCCGCAATGGACTGGAACACCCACTTCTTGTCGAGCAACGAGGTCATTTCGGCAGGACCGTTCTTGCATTTGTTGGCGCTCAGGGTGATCAAGAGCGTCAGGGCCAGTGCTATGTTCTTCATGACGTTTCGGGAGTTTCGGAACGGACCGTTGCCGATCGCGTGCCGGATCAGCTGTTCAACATCACGGGCATCACCAGCATCAGGATGTCCTCGCCCACCTCACCGGCCTCGCCGGGCAGCAGGATGCCTGCGCGGTTCGGGGCGCTCATCTCCAGCATCACGTGCTCGGTGCCCAGGTTGTTCAGCATGTCCATCAGGAAACGCGAATTGAAACCGATGGTGATCTCCTCGCCCTCGTAGGAACAGGTCAGTTTCTCGTTCGCCTCGTTCGCGAAATCGAGGTCCTCCGCGCTGATGGTGAGCTGGCTGCCGTTGATGTGCAGGCGCACCTGGTGCGTGGTCTTGTTCGAGAAGATGGACACCCGGCGGATGGAGCTCAGGAAGGTCGCCCGGTCGATGGTGAGCTTGTTCGGGTTGGTCTTCGGGATCACCGCCTCGTAGTTCGGGTATTTGCCATCGATCAGGCGGCAAACCAGCACCGTGTTGTCGAAGCGGAAGGCGGCGTTGTTGTCGTTGAACTCCACGGTCACTTCCGTGTTGGAGGCGCCCAGCGTGTTCTTCAGCAGGTTCAACGGCTTCTTGGGCACAATGAAGGAGGCGGCCTTCGGGGCCTGTACATCGGTGCGCTTGTAGCGGACCAGCTTGTGTGCATCGGTGGCCACGAAACGCACATCCTCTTCGGTCAGCTCGAAGAAGATGCCGCTCATCACAGGGCGCAGGTCATCGTTGCCCGTGGCGAAAATGGTCTTGTTGATGGCCATGGCCAGCGTACCAGCGGGCAGCGCGAAGGCGGTGGCGCCCTCCAGCACCGGGCTCTTCGGGAACTCGGCCCCGTTGAAGCCGGTCATCTTGTACTTGCCCTGCTCGCTGCTGATCTCCACACCGTGGTGCTTGCCATCAATGGTGAAGGTGAGCGGCTGCTCGGAGAAGGCCTTCAGGGTGTCCAGCAGGATACGCGCCGGAATGGCCACGCTGCCCTTGTCCTTGGCCTCCACGGCCATGGTGGCGGTAATGGTGGTCTCCAGGTCGCTGGCGGTAACGGTAAGCTGCTTGCCGTCGATCTCGAACAGGAAATTGTCCAGGATGGGAAGGGTGTTGCTGCTGGCGAGCACGCCCTGGAGCAGTTGCAGTTGCTTCAGGAGGGCACTGCTGGATACGATGAATTTCATCGGGGTGTACAATGTTTATGAAGCCGCGAAGTTAGCCGGGCACCCCCGGGCCATCGGCCCTAGTTTTCAACACGGAGGCCCCTTTTTCCACAGCGGTGTACAACCCGGTGCAGCCCTACGGCATCAAGGCTTCCACGGGCTGCAGGATCCGGTCGGTGTATTGCCGCTGCACCACCACCAGCAGGGTGTCTTGGATCAGGGCGCGCATACGCAGCCGGTCGTGCAGCAGCTTGGGCATGCCGAACTCAGGCTCTTCGCCCGTGTAGGGCATGTGCCAGTATTTCACCGTGCCGGCCTTGCCGTTGCGGTCCGTCGTGCGCACAATGAAGTTGGGCGGCGTCGCCAACAACGAATCACGCGAGGCGGGCCGCAGGCTGCGGTCGATGTATTCGTAGTTGAATTCCTGGAAGGGAAGCAGGGCGCCTTTCACGAACACGGTGTCCATGGGCAGTGCACGGCCTTCCCCGTCCAGCAGTCTCACCCGGCCGCTCTCCGCCTGCTCTATGCGGTAACGACCGGCGCGGCGTTCGGGTTGCTCCACTTCCACGGCGGCCAGCTCGTACAGGTCCTTGTAGCGGTACACCGCATTGTCACGCCAGAGGTCCGTTTCAGTGTGGAACCGTGTGCTCAGGATCCCCGTGAAGCCCGTCATGCCAAGGATGAACGGTACACTGCTGCGCCCTGTTTCATTTTCCAGAATGGCGTACGTACCGAAGTGGTCCTTGGTGCCGTGGCCCACGATCCAGGTCTTCACCGGCCGCTTGCCGCCTTGGTACACTTCCACCTTGCGCGCCGCAGAACCCATCACCTTCAGCACCATGGCCTCGGCGCTCTTGGGCACCGGGCTTTTCACTTCCACGCGCTTGAAGGTGCGCAGCAATACGCCCACCTCGTGCTGGCGCGCCGCGAACACGCCGTTCACGGTCCAGCCTTGGGCAGTGCGACGCAGGTCGACGCTCTTGCCCTGTTTGTCGGCAATGAAAATGCGGTCGATGGCGGCGGTGTCCTCCACTACGAAATCGCTCAGGGGCTTGGCCAAGGTGGTGGGCCGGTTGGTGCGGTACAGCCAGAACGCGGCCAGGCCCAGGGCCAGCAGCACGATCAGCAGGAGGATGCGACGGTTCATGGGTCAGTTGGCCTTGGGGGCGTTGGCGCGACGGCGGCGCACCAGGTTGAACAGGATGCCGATCACAATGCTCAGGGCCACCGGCACTATGGTGTTCACCAGTTGCCAGTGCAGACGGTCCTCCACAATGCGGCCCGCATCCAGTTGGCGCAGGGTGATCTGCCGCGAGCGGATGCTGATGAGGCTCTGGTCGTCAAGCAGGTAGTTCATCGCGTTCATCAGCAGTTCGCGGTTGCCGTAGATCTTGGCATTGGCGTACCGGTCGAAGCCCAACATGTAGTACATGCCTTTCGCGGGGTCCACACGGTTCACGATCACATCGCCATCGCTGATCACCAGTTGTGCCGTGCGCTTGCCTTGTTCGCGGTAGCCCACCGTTGGGTCCTGCGTGAAGTTGGGCGGCAGGCGGTCCTTGTAGGCACTGGTGAAGGGACCTTCCAACAGCACGGCCACCGGCATGTGCGGGGTGCTGCGCTTCTCGAAGCCCATGTCCATCTCCACGATGTTCAGGCTCACGCGCACCGGGTTGCGTTGTGCCAGGGAGCGGGGCGAGGTGGTGAGCAGGATGGTCTTGCGCACGCTGTCCGTACCAATGGTGTCCAGCGTACTGGCGAAGCGCAGGTGTACCGGATCGATGTTGCTGACGATGGGGTGTTGGGCCTGCGGGATCAGTACCGGTTCGAAGTACCACGGGAAGCGTTCCAGTTTGCGCTGGTTGCCGTAGGGCTGCGTGTAGATCTCGATCGGCGCACAGCTCTGGTCCAGCACCAGGTCCTTGTTGATGCGCACGCCATAGGCGAACAACAGCTCGTCGATGCCCAGGTCAAGCGGCGTGGCAATGGAGAACTGGTTCTTGCGCAGGCTGTCGAGGTTGGCGTTCATGGCATCCACCAACCACAGCACCTTGCCGCCGTTCATCACGAACTGGTCGATCACATAGCGGTCGCGACCGGTGAAGAGGCTGTCGGGCTTGGCCACCACCAGCGCATCGAAGTCGTTCACGCGGTAGTTCATGCCTTCCACCTTACGGCTGAGGGCGTCCAACCGGTCTTCAATGCGCACTTCCTCCACGTCGTACAGCTCTTTCCACGCGGTGGTCATGTCCATCACGGCCATGCCTCCGGCCTCTCCATGTCCGGCCAGCAACGCTATCCGTGGTCGGCGTGCCGAGGTGGCCTGGCGGATGGCGCTCGCCAGCTCGTACTCCAGGTTGTTGATGGAGCGGTTCACGATGTCCGCATCGGGCGTGCGCAACTGGGTCTTCAGCAGTTGCACCGGCACCGTGCGGTCGCGGTAGGTCACCAACGCGCCGGGGAACACGATCACTTCGCTGTAACCGGCCTTTTCGCGCACACGGATGCTGCTGTAGGTGAGCCCGGCCTTCTGCAACTGGTCGTAGAACTCGTTGCGGGTCTTCGCATCGGTGCTCTCGCTGGGGTCAACGAAGCTGTACTGGATGTTGTCGCCGGCATGCACGCGCAGCTCGTCCAGCAGGTCGCGTGTGGCCTGCGAAAGGCGCTGCAGGTCGGCAGGCAGCTCGCCGGTCAGGTACACCTTCACGTACACGATGTCCTCCAGTCCGCCCGCCAGCGTTTCGGTGGCAGGGGTCAGGGTGTAGCGCTTCTCGCTGGTCAGGTCGGCTCGCAGGCGGAAGAAGCTGCCGATGTACAGCACCAGCAGCACAATACCGATGCCGATGCCCAGCTCCAGCAGGTCGCCGCTGCGCACACTGCGAGCCTTTTTCGGTGTTGCGGTCGTGCTCATCACCACGTGCGGCTTTGGAGCGCGGTGCGCGTGAGCAACAGGAAGATCACGATCACGCCCAGGAAGTACAGGGCGTCACGCAGGTCCAGCACACCCCGGCTCATGCTGAGGTAGTGCGCCTGGATGCCGATGGATTTGATCGGTCCCTCCAACGATCCGAAGGCCTGGAAGTCGGCCACCAGATCGAAGCCGAGGTAGAGGAAGAAGCAGCCGAACACCGCGATGAGGAACGCCACGATCTGGCTGTCAGTGAGCGCCGAGGCGAAGATGCCGATGGCCGTGAAGCTGGCCGCCAGGAAGAAGAGCCCGATGTACGAGCCCACGATGCCGCCCGTGTCCAGGTTGCCCTTGGGCATGGCCAGTTCGCCCAGCGACCACCAGTACACCAGCGTGGGCAGCAGCGCCAGCAGCACCAACATGACCGCAGCGATGTACTTGGCCAGCACCACCTGCAGTTCGGTCAGTGGTTTGGTCAACAGGAATTCGATGGTGCCCGTGCGCCGCTCTTCACTGAAACTGCGCATGGCCACCGCCGGAACCAGGAAGAGGAACACCCACGGCGCAATGAAGAACAAGGGGCCCAGGTCGGCGTACCCTTTGTCCAGCAGGTTGTCCGGGAACACCCACAGGAACAGGCCCGTGAGCAGCAGGAAGACCACAATGACGATGTGGCCGATGAGGGAGCCGAGGAAGCCCCGGAGCTCTTTGAGGATCAGTGCCGTCATGCCGGAAAGGGGCGCCAAGATAATCCGGCGTTCCCGGCCACCACGCGCCGTTCCTCGCCAGCGACCGCCCGCACTTAGAACTCGATCACCGTCTTGCGCTCGCGAACGGGCTTCTTCGGGATCTTGTCCGCGTCGGTGCTGCAGTAGTTGCGCACAATGAACTGCGCGTCCTTGTCGCCCAGCTCGCCGGCCCGGCGCCAATCGGTGCAGGCCTTGTCCTTGTCAGCCAAATGGTAGTAGCAGTCGGCGCGGTAGTAGTAGGCCTCTTTCATGTCGCTGCCGCCCTCGGCGATCACTTCGCTGAAGCGCTCAATGGCCTCCGCATAGCGCTTGGTCTCGAACAGCAGAACACCTGCGCTCATGGCGGCTCCGGCCAGTTTGGGGTCCAGTCTCAAGGCGGCCTCGATGTCGGCCAGGCCAGCGTCCTCTTTGTACAGTTCGCCTTTCACCACGCCGCGCAGGAACAGGGCATTGGCACTCGTGGGATCTAGTTCCAAGGCCTTGTCCAGTTCGCGCAATGCGGCGTCGTTGTTGCGGCCCAGGTAGTTGGCGCAGGCCCGGTTGTACCAGGCATCGGCATCCTTGGGGGACAGCTTGATGGCCTTGTCCGCATCGCCGATGGCCTCTTTCACGCGGCCTTCGCTGATGTACACCGCCGAACGGCTCACGTACAGCCGCGCATCGTCAGGGGTGTATTTCTCGGCCTTGGTGTAGTCCACCAGCGCGCCGTGCAGGTTCTTTTGGCGCTGCTTGATGTCGCCGCGCAGCTTGTAGCCTCCGTTCACCGTCTGGTCCGCGGCTATGGCGGAGTCGGCGTACACCAGGGCGATCGCCAGTTCATCGGCCTTGTAAGCGACGCGCGCTTTGTCCAAATGCCCCTGTGCCTTGTCGGCAGGTGTCGGCTGGGCCAGCAACAGGGTGGGGACGAGGGCGATCAATACGGTGAGCGGACGCATCATCATGGTACGAATATCGGGCGATCGGGCGTTGGGCGCGAACGCGGGCGCCTCCATTGAAAGCATCGTGCCAGATCGCACGGCCCGCTTTCGGCAGGCCATGGCCTTGGCGGTCAGTGTGTTGGGTGCGGCCTAGGCCACGTGCTCGCGGTCCACGGTCCAGGCCTCGGCCGGGGCGGCGAACAGGCCCTTCACCACGGGCCATACATCGGCGAACACGGCGCTTACCCGGTAGCGCTCCAGGTCGTCGGCCGCGTCCCAATGGCTGTAGGTGAAGAAGATCCTCGGGTCGTTCACATCGTGCAGCAGTTCCAGGTGCCTGCAGCCCGGAAAGCTGCGGATGCGCGGCTTCCAGCCCTCGAACAGTTCCTGGAACACGGCCACTTCCTCGGGCCTGAAGGTCATTTTGACGATGCGTACGATCATGGATCTATTTGCTCCGTTGCGCCGATGGGTCTGGTGTTGTCAGCGGGCTCACCTGCGCTCGGCGAACTCCACCCGCACCGAAGAGCCTTCGCGCGCGCCGAACAGCCGTGCCGCCCCGCCACCGTGCCCTTCGGCGCCTTTGTTCACCGCGATCTCCAGCAGGCCGGTGCTGCCGAAGAAGGCCACCTTCTCGCCGTCGGGCACATCGGTGTAGGTGCCATGGATGTGGTTGATCGCATCCTCCTTGCTCGCGAACGCGATCTCGAACACGCGCCCCTTGCCGATGTCGTCGAAGAGCTTGCGCGTGATGTTCGTCACCAGGTTGCCGTAGCCGTCCACATGCACCACCTTGCCGCGAATGCTCGAAGGGTCGGTGGCCGGCTGGAAGCCGATCATGCCCCTGATCCCGCCCACGCGGCGGCCGATCACATCGGGTGTGCCGCCCCGCGCCAAATGGCAGGCCACTTTCACGAACACGTTCTTCACCGGGAACGAGCGGTGGTCGGCGTCCAGCTTCAGCGTTAGCTCAAAGGCCTCCAGCGGTTTCTTGTCGAAGAGCAGGGAGAAGATGCCCGTGTCGGCACCAATGAAGTAGTGGCCTTCGTGTACCACCACCAGGTGCGGCACCCTGGCGTCGGCCTCGGGGTTCACGCCGATGATGTGGATGGTGCCCTTGGGGAACTCGGGCCATACGTTGCCCAGCGTAAAGGCCGCACCGGCATTGTCGAAGGGCTTGATCTGGTGCGAAATGTCAACGATCTGCACCCCCGGCTGCTGCGTCAGGATCGCACCCTTTACGGCGGCCACATAGTGGTCCTTCAGGCCCATGTCGGTGGTGAGCGTTATGATGGCCATGGTCAATAGCGGGAGCGCGGGCGTGGGCTACCTTCGGCGCTCAAAACTATTCCGGGCCATAAGCGCGTTCCGGAAAAATGTTTCAACAACCGCAAGTTTCCATTGAGCGAGAAGCTGTTCACCATAACCGGCGTTGATCCCGTGGCCGTGCTGGGCGCCAACGATGCCAACCTGCGCCTCATCAGGCCGCTGTTCCCCAAGCTCAACCTCATTGCCCGTGGCGATACCCTCAAGGTGTCCGGCGCCGAGGCCGATATCGCCTTGTTCGAGGAGCGCTTCAACGAGCTGGTGGCCCACGTGGCCCGCTACAACGATCTGCCCCGCAAGGTGCTCGATGATATCATGGGCACCGGTGAACGCGGCGAGGCCACCGGCGGTGATGATGCCGACGTGCTGGTCTACGGCAACGCCGGCCTGCGCGTAAAGGCCCGCACCCTCAACCAGCAAAAGCTCGTGAAGGCCGTGGAGGGCAGCGACATGGTCTTCGCCATCGGCCCCGCCGGCACCGGCAAAACGTACACCGCCGTGGCCCTGGCCGTGAAGGCGCTGAAGGAACGCAAGGTGCGCCGCATCATCCTCACGCGGCCTGCAGTGGAGGCAGGGGAGAACCTCGGCTTCCTGCCCGGCGACCTGCGCGAGAAGCTGGATCCCTACCTGCAGCCGCTCTACGATGCGCTCAAGGAGATGATCCCCGCCACGCGCCTGGCCGATCACCTCGATGAGGGCATCATCCAGATCGCACCGCTCGCCTTCATGCGCGGCCGCACCCTCGATCACGCCTTCGTGATCCTCGACGAGGCCCAGAACGCCACGCTGCCCCAGCTCAAGATGTTCCTCACCCGCATGGGCCGCAACGCCAAGTTCGTCATCACCGGCGATGTCACCCAGGTGGACCTGCCCGACCGCCAGCCCAGCGGACTGATGCCGGCCGTACACATGCTGCGCAACATCGAAGGCATCTCCGTCATCGAGCTCGATGAGAAGGACGTCATCCGCCACGAGCTCGTTACCCGCGTGCTCGGCGCGTTCAAGGAGCTGGAGCAGAAAACCGACAAGAAGGACCGACCCCAATGACCACCGCACTCCCGGGTACGCTCATGCGTGCCGAACTCTCGCATCCGCTCATCACCAACGTGTACCGCGGAAAAGTGCGCGATGTGTACACCCTGTCCGACGGCCGCATCATCCTCGTGGCCAGCGACCGCATCAGCGCCTTCGATGTGGTGCTGCCGCGTGGCATCCCCCACAAGGGACAGGTGCTCAGCCAGCTCAGCTGGCACATGCTCGGCCTTACGCGCCATGTGGCGCCCAACTGGGCCGAGGCCTCGCCCGATCCCAATGTGGTCATCGGGGCGGCGTGCAGCACCGTGAAGGTGGAGATGGTGGTGCGTGGCTACCTCGCCGGCCACGCTTGGCGCACCTACCAGAGCGGCCTTCGCACCCTCTGTGGCGCCACGCTCCCCGAGGGCATGCGCGAGAACGACCGTTTCCCTGCGCCCCTCATCACGCCCAGCACCAAGGCCGATGTGGGGCACGACGAGGACATCACACCGGACGAGATCCTGGCGCGGGGTCTCTGCACGCCGCAGGAGTGGGACACCATGCAGCGCTACGCCCTGGTGCTCTTTGCCGAGGGGAGCCGCATCGCCGCCGATCGCGGCCTGCTGCTGGTGGACACCAAGTACGAGTTCGGTCGCACCGCCGATGGCCGCATCCTGCTCATCGACGAGATCCACACACCCGATAGCTCACGCTATTTCTACGCCGACGGCTATGCTGAGCGGCAGGCCAGGGGCGAACGCCAGAAGCAACTGAGCAAGGAGTTCGTGCGCGAATGGCTCATCGCCGGCGGTTTCATGGGCAAGGAAGGCCAGCAGGTGCCACCCATGGACGATGCCTTCGTACACAGCGTTACCGAACGCTATGTGGAGCTCTACGAGCGCATCACCGGCCAGGCCTTCCACCCCGCACCCACCGATGACATCAATGCCCGGGTGCAACGGGCGGTGGGAGAGTACTTGGGATAGCACAAGGGGCGCGTGTTCCCTAAATGCGGTGGTCATTCGGTGTTGACCGATGTTACGCGGCTCTGCGCGTAATGGCGGTCAACGTCACAGCAGCTATGCGGCGTGAGCATCGGTCGTGCGTGGGGAGAATGCCGCATAGGTGCCATGTTCTTGGCAGGCGTTCTCTGTATTTTTGGGCGCGAAGCGATAGGCTGCGTTGGATCCCGTCCATGTGTGAGTTCATCACTTAACAGTGTAGAACGCGACTGCACTGGCGCATGTACGGGGATCGAGCGTAGACCTGTCGCTTTTCGCTTGCCAAGAACGTTGGGTAGACGAAGATCTTCGTTTATCGCCGGAAGTGTCGGCTGGGGCGGATCTTCGTGCTATTGCGCAATTGCGGGTGGTTTTGCGAAGGTTTTGTCGAGGAAGCTGTCAAGGAGTATCCAAGTTGTCCATGGGGTTCACAATGCCTTGCAGGTAGCGTGTGCTCACATGCGTGTAGATCTCCGTGGTCTTACTGCTGGCATGACCTAGCAGGGCTTGAATATAGCGCAAGTCCGTGCCTTGCTCCAAGAGGTGGGTGGCGAAGCTATGCCGCAGGGTGTGCATGGTGGCGGGCTTCTGTATACCGGCTTTATCCAATGCGGACTCCAGGACTTTCTGCAGGCTTCGTGCACTGTATGCACCACCTCCCTGGCCTTCAAAGAGCAGTGTACGCGGTTGGTAATGCTCAACGTAGCGCTTCAGCAATTCAGCGGTGCTTCGCCCAAGCAGGGTCGTGCGGTCCTTGTTCCCTTTGGCCGCGCGGATCCTGATCAGCCCGCGGTCGATCAGCAGGTCATCGGTCCTCAAGGCGAGTACCTCGCTTACACGCAGCCCGCCCGAGTAGGCCAATGCGAGCATGGCTTGATGCTTCAGGTTGCTCGGCGCTTTCAGGAGGGCCG
The DNA here is from genome assembly GCA_016788295.1 of Flavobacteriales bacterium. Taxonomy (GTDB): domain Bacteria; phylum Bacteroidota; class Bacteroidia; order Flavobacteriales_F; family PHOS-HE28; genus PHOS-HE28. The sequence continues at coordinate 61,047 of JAEUSY010000023.1, read as the reverse complement.
CTATTTCGGCCTTGCTGAGCACCAAGGGCAGTTTGGTCTCTTTCCGCGGCCGCTCGATGAACTTCACCCGGTGCATGTCACCAAGCACATCCTTGTAATAGTAGCGCACCGCGTTCACCACTTGGTTCAGGTAGCTGTTGCTCACCTTGCGCGCAGTGGCCAGGTGATGCTGGAAGTCCTCGATGTCCTCCGTGCGGATGTCGTTCGGGTGCTTTTGGGGAAAGTGCTGGAATAACTGCCGGGTCGCGCTCAGATAGACCTGGATGCTTCGCGGGCTGTACCGCGCGATCTCCAGCTTCTTCCGCATCGCGGCCAAGGCGTTCTCGTGCTCCGGGGTAAGGGGCACCGCTTGCGGCTCTTTGCGCTGCGTTCGCTGATCGGTCCGCGTCGGTGGCTTGCTCGTAGTTACCGTGCTCGTTGGTTTCGAAGGTGCTTTCGGCACGGTTGGCACTGCGTCCGGTTTCTTCCGCAGGCCGTTCATGTCCACCCAGGCCTTGCCCTTGAACGCGGCGAAGATGGCCTGCAGGTGTTCCGGCGCGTTCGGTGTCCACCAACAGCGATGGGTCGCGCTCCACTTGGCGCCCGCCTGCTTCGCGGCATGCACGAGCTCAGCGTCGTAGGCGAAGTATAAGGCGATGCACCGCTGGGCATTGTGTACCAAGTGCTCCAGCTTCACGGCCCGTTCGCGCTCGACGACTTTCTTGTCCATGCTGACGGAACAAGTTAACCATCAACATCCCATGATCTCCAAGTCCCCTGGTTTTCGCACTCAACAGCGGTACTCAATTGGGGATGATGACCCATGGACACCATTTCGCACCATGGAGGTGAACCACCTCAGATCTCTCGTTTGCCTGGCTGACAGATCACTCCACGCCCAAGCGTTCCTCCAGCACGGTCACCAGGTCGTTCAGCATGGCGCCTTTGTAGGCGTCGGTCTCTGCAGTTGCGGCCTTGCGGGCCTTGGCGAGGCCCAGGCGGGCGGCTTTCTCGGGCCAGATCTCCTGGTTCTCGATCACGGTGAAGCACTCGAAGCACTCTTCGGCATCGCCTTCCACGGCCAGGTCCACAAAACGTTCCAGGTGGTCGCGCACATCGAGGCCGGCGTTCCAGAAGGTGGCCAGCACGGTGCGGCGCACGTCCAGCAGGGTGGGCTCGTCCAGGGCGGCCATCAGTTCGGGCACGGCGTCCTTCACCTTGATCTGGTAGAGCATGTCCGTGATGCGCTGCTGCACCTTGGCATCGCGGCTCTTGGCCAGGGCCGTTAGCAGCGGACGGATGGCGCGCGCATCGCCCTGCTCCTCCACACGGGCCAGCGCGGTCAGCACCTGCGCATCGTCATCGCTCAATAGGGCCGCAAAGGCCAGGTCCAACTTGCTCTTCTTGGGTGCTGCGTCGCTCATGGCGCAAAGGTCGCACCAGCGGGGCAATGCACCATGCAGTGGGGCAGGGCGGGCGTTGACAGGGGCCGCGGTCAGATCCGCAGGCTCATGGTGCTGCGCCGTCCGGGGCGCCGCCTGAATTTGTAGCTCACCTCGAAGCTGAGGTAGCTGAAGTTGTCCAGCAGTCCGGGGTTGCCCCTGCGGCTGGTGATGCGGCTCACGGTGCCATCGGTGCCCCAGCCCGTGGGGTCGCTGATGTAGCGCGCCAGCTCCTGCCGGGTGGGGTCGTTCATGTAGTAGGTGTCGATCTCGGCGTAGGTGGCGTAGCGCTCGCTCACGTTGTCCAGCATGTCGTCGAAGAACATCATGTAGCTGAACTCCATGCCCACGCTGAGCTTCTTGGTGAGCATGTACCGCAGCCCGAAGCCCATGGGCATGGCCACGTGCCAGGGCGAAGGACGGCTCAGGTTGTTCACATCGCTCACCGTGCCCGAGCCTTCGGTCACCCACGAGTAGAGGTCTGTCTCGTACTTGCCATCGCGCTCGATCACTTGCGCGTTGGGGTCCTCGCGGGGGCCATTACGCACGGTGCCATCTTCCCAGAAATGGTAACGGTTGGCAATGTTGATGTCGCCCGTGAACAGGTCGGCCTTTGGGCGCCCGTAGTACACGCCGAGGCCCACTTGGAAGAACATGAAGAAGCGCTGTTGGAAGAGCGGCTGGTAGGGCTCGCGGTAGGCGTTGAGCACCAAATGGCCCGATGCGCCCACGAGGTCGGTGCGGAAACCGAGGCCGCGCTTGTAGTTGCGCAGTTCGCTCACGTCCATGCCCTTGATCATGTCGCTCTCCTCGTAGCCCACGCGGTACCAGCCGGCCCGCACTTCGGTGGTGAGCGAGCGGGTCACGTAGCGCTTCGGGTTGTTCAGGAAGTCGCGGAACGAGACCTGCACGCCCGGCCTGAAGCCGTTCCATTGGATGGCGCCGCCGTAGTTGCCGAGGTCGCCCTGGTAGTTGGTGGCGCCTACTGCAACACCCACTTCCAGATTGCGCTGGGCGGCGAGCGGAAGGGCCAAGAGGAGCGAGGAGGTGAGGAGCAGGGTAGTGAAACGCATGGGCGATCGGTTCGGGCCTCCGAAAGGTATATGATGTAGACGCCGGTTTCAACCAAGGTTGCCTGAAGGATCAGGCGATGGACGGGGATCCTATCGGGCCGCGCGGTCGCCGAAAATGGCCGTGCCGATGCGCACCATGGTGCTGCCTTCCTGTACCGCCAGGTCGGCATCGCTGCTCATGCCCATGCTCAGTTCGGTGAATTCCGCTATCGGAAATGCGCCCAGGTTCCGTACTTCACTCCAGTGCGCATGCAAGGCCCGGAATTCCGTGCGCACCTGCTCGCGGTCGTCGGTGAGCGTGGCCATGCCCATGAGGCCCCGCACCCGCACATGGGGCCAACTGCCCCAAGGCCAGGACCGCACCGCGTTCCGCAGTTCGTCGGGGGAAAGGCCGTGCTTGGTCTCTTCCTGCGCGATGTGCACCTGCAGCAGCACGTCGATCACCCGCCCAGCGGCGTTCGCCCGTTTTTCGATCTCGTCCAGCAGGCGCTCGTCCTCCACCCCGTGGATCAGGTGGACATAGGGCGCCAAGTACTTCACGTTGCTGCGCTGCAGGTGGCCGATGAAGTGCCAGCGGATGTCGGCGGGCAGCGCGGGCTGTTTCTCCCGCAGCTCCTGCGGATAGTTCTCTCCGAAGTCGCGGTGACCGAGGTCGTAGAGCGCCTGCACCTCGCTCGCGGACCGTGTCTTACTAACGGCCACCAGCGTTACGCCCCCAGGGATCCCGGCCTTGATGGCCGCATAACGTTCGGCAAGGGACTGTTCCATGGGCATGCCTTCGGTCTTCAGCGCGCTATCTCGCACTCACACATCTTCCAGCGAATACACGGTGAACCCGCTGCGGAGCTTGGGTTCGATGTAGGTGCTTTTCGGGGGCATGATGCCGCCACTGTCCGCCACGGCCTGCAGCTCGGCGAATTGCACAGGGTGCAGGTGGAAGGCCACGTCGGCCTCGCCGTTGTCCACCTGGCGTTGTAGTTCGTGGGTGCCGCTGGTGCCGGGCACGAAGTGTACACGCGGGTCGGTGCGCAGGTCGTGGATGCCGAGCACGGGCGCGAGCACGGCGGTGTTGAGGCGCGCGGCATCCAGCCGGTCGGCCGCTGCACCTTCAGCATGAGGTAGGGCGAGGGAGTACCACTGGCCGGCAAGGTACACGGCCACGGAACCGGGACCGGCCCAAGGTGCCGCCACGGGCCGCAGTTCGCCTACTTGGGCAAGCGCCTCTCGGAACGAGCCGATACTGTGGCCATTGAGGCCACGCACCACCCGGTCGAAGTTGTAGATGTAGAGCTGCTGGCGCGGCACGATGTAGGCCAGGCACCAGGCCTTGGGGTCCACGTCGGTGGCCTGTTCGCGGTCGGCGAGGCCGGCGCTGGAGGCCATGCGGTGGTGCCCGTCGGCAATGTATAGCGCGGGTATCTCGGCGAATCGGCGTTGAAGGTCCTCGCGGAGCTTCACGTCCGTGCAGGCCCACAAGCGATGGCGCACCCGGTCGGTGGTGCTGAAATCGTGGTCGGGTCGCCTGTTGGTGATGGGGTCCAGCAGCGCTTCCCAAGCTGTGCCATCGGGGGTGGCCAGCAGCACGGGTTCAGCGTTCACGCCGGTGTGTTGCAGGTAGTCCACAAAAAGCTGCTCACGTGCCGTAAGCGTCTGTTCGTGCACCTTGATGCGGCCGTCTCGGTAGGCCTCCACGCTAACGCCGGTGATGATGCCCCGCGTGGTGTTGCCGCGTCCGGTCTGCTCGTACACGTAAATGCACGGCTCGGCATCGCGCACCAGGATGCCCTCGTCGCAGAAGGCCTTGAAAGCATGGCGGGTACGCAGGAAGCGTTCGCGACGGTCGGCAGGTTCCGGCGCACTGCCCTGTGTGTCGGGGTGTACCACGTGCAGGAAGGTGTACGGGTTGCCGGCCAGCTTTTCGCTGAGCTGTTCGGGCGTGTACGACACATAGCTGCGCGATCCCACCAGGTGGGCCTTGTCCGGCGCTGCACGCCAGGCGCGGAACGGACGCAGCTCGATCATCAGTTCACCGTAACGCTCGAACGCCAGCTGAGGATGCGGTCCACCAGTTCATCGCCCACGCGGCCTTGGGCCTCTGCCGTGGCGGCCCCGATGTGGGGGCTCAGGCTCAGGTTGTCCTGTGCCAGCAGGTCGGCACGGGGTTCGGGCTCGCCAACGAACACATCAAGCGCGGCGCCTTTCACACGGCCGTCCTTCAGGGCCTCCAGCAGGGCGTCCTCGTCCACACTGCCACCGCGGGCCGTGTTCACGATCACCACACCGGGTTTTACGCGCTGCAGTTCGGCCTTGCCCAGTATGGCGCGACCGTCCTTCTGCGCCGGAACGTGCAGGCTGATGGCATCGGCCTGGGCCAGCATCTCGTCCATGGTCACCATTTTCACGGGCACGCGCACGGTGTTTCCGCCGATCTCCATTTCAATGGCCTCGGCAGTGGCGTGGTTGTCCACGTAGATCACCTTCATGCCGCAGCCCAGGGCGTAGCGTGCGGTCCATTGGCCAATGCGGCCGAAGCCCACAACGGCCAGCGTCTTACCGCGCACCTCGCTGCCTTTCTCGTATTCCTTCTTCAGTTCCTTGAACTTGCTGAGGCCTTCGCCGGGCATGCGGCGGTTGGCCTTGTGCAGGTTGCGCATCAGGCCGAAAAGATGGGCCATCACCAGTTCCGCCACCGAGATGGAGGAGGAGGCCGGCGTGTTGATCACGGGGATGCCCTTGGCCTCGGCGTGCTTCACATCGATGTTGTCAAGGCCCACACCGCCGCGCCCAATGAGCTTAAGCCCGGGGCAGGCGTCGATCAGGTCCTTTCGGACCTTGGTGGCACTGCGCACAAGCAGCACGTCCACCTTTTCGGCGTTGAGGTAGTCCGCCAGCTTTTCCTGCGGAATGCTGTCGGTGGTCACCTTGAATCCTTCCTCCTGCAGGGCGGCATTGGCCGTGGCCGCAATACCGTCGTTGGCGTGTACGCGCATGATCGTTCCTATCCGTGGGTTGTTGCGAAATGTTCCATCACGTCCACCAGTGCCTGCACGCTCTCAATGGGCAGTGCGTTGTACATGCTGGCGCGGTATCCACCCACACTGCGGTGGCCACGGATGCCGCTGATGTTGGCCTCTTTCCAGAGGGCATCGAAGGCGGGTTCGAGGGACGCATCGTTCAGCACGAAGGTTGCATTCATCATGCTGCGGTCCTCCACGGCCGTGGTGCCCTTGAAGATCGGCAGGCGGTCGATGGCATCGTACAGCAGCTTGGCCTTGGCGGCGTTGCGCTGTTCCATGGCGGCTACTCCGCCCATGCGCTTCATCCACTCCATGGTGAGCATGCTCACGTACACGGCATACACCGGCGGCGTGTTGTACATGCTCTCCTTGTCGGCGTGGTTCTTCAGGTCCATCATGGGGCTCAGCTTGCGGCCGGTCTTGCCGAGCTTCTCGGGGTCCATCAGGTACACCGTGGCGCCCGCAGGTCCCATGTTCTTCTGTGCGCCGGCGTAGATCAGCGCGAAGTCGGCCACGTTCACCGGACGGCTGAAGATGTCGCTGCTCATGTCGCAGATCACCGGCACAGGGCTCTTCGGGAACTGCTTGTACTGCGTGCCGAAGATGGTGTTGTTGCTGGTGAAGTGGAAGTAGTCGACATCCCCGGGAATGTCGAAGCCTTTGGGGATGTAGCTGAAGTTCTTGTCCTCGCTGCTGGCCACCACCACCGTGTCGCCGAACATCTTCGATTCCTTGATGGCGCGCGTTGCCCATTCGCCGGTGTTGGCGTAGGCCGCTTTCCCGCCGGGCTTCATGTAGTTCTGCGGGATCATGTGGAAGCCCATGCTGGCACCGCCGCCCAGGAACACCACTTGGTAGTGATCGGGCGCCCCCAATAGTTCCTTCACCAGTGCCTGGGCCTTGGTCATCACGGCCTCGAAGGGCTTGCTGCGGTGGCTGATCTCCAGGATGCTGAGCCCGCTGCCCTCGAAGTCGAGCACCGCCTGTGCGGCCTTCTCGAACACTTCACGTGGCAGGATGCAGGGGCCTGCACTGTAGTTGTGGACCTTTTTCATGGTGGCGACCTTCTTGTTGGGGTGTTTCTGGGCGGCAAAGGTATTGGGATGCGACCGAGCGCGCCGGAAGGATCCACACCAGATATCAACGTGTTGCGGCGGCCGCGCCGTTCAAGGTTTCGGTGCCTTCGGTGGGGCCTTGTAGGGCTTGCCGTCGCGTTGGCCATCACGTGCATCGATGTCGCGCACGTACTGCCATTGGCCCTTGTCCCACACATAGGCGTCGTAGCTCAGGTCCGGTCCGTAGAACGCCCATTGGCCTTCCTGATCGGCACGTGCCGGTACCAGATGGTCCAGCACGATACGCTGTTGGGCGGGCTCGTAACGCAAGGCCATGCTCGCTTGGAAGGAATAGCCGAACACCAGCCGGTGTTTCTTCAATTTACCTGCACCGAACAGCGGCGCCCCGAAACGCGGCTTGCCGCCCTTGAAGCTCAGTACCTCCACCACTTTGCGCGTCTCCACCTTGCTGTAGCCCTTCCAGCCCAGCAGGGTGTAGTAGGTCTTGCCGCCTTTTTTCACGGGCACCACCTGGTAGTACAACGCGCCATACCATCGTTCGGGACCCAGCTCAGGGATCTCCGGCGTGTTCAATTCAGCGGTGCGGTCGCGGAGCTCGTGCAGGGCACGCTTCTTACCGAGCTGCACCATCAGCAAGCCCTCGTAGCGGTGGCCTCCCATGGCGTTGGGCAGGTTCCAGGTGAACAGGCGGAAGGTGCCATCGGGTGCGTCTACCCGGCTCAGTGGGATGTCCTTCAGGTCGGCCGTGAACAGGTCAGGGGTCTCGAAGAGGCGCTTCAGCCCGGCCTTGATGCGCAGGTCGAGGGAGTCGCGTTCGTCATCGCTGCGGGCGGCCGGCAGTCCTTTGGCACTGGCGATGAGGTCCATGCGCCAATTGTCCTGCGACCGCGCCTGCAGAAGGAAGAGGAAGGCGGAGAAGAGGAGTGCGATCCGCATATTGAACGAACGCTTCCGGGAACGACAAAGTGCGTGCCCTTTGCGGGCACCGGGCAACGGGCTTCTCAGAGGTGCATGAACTCCTTCTTGGCGAGGAGCTGCTCCTTGGTCTCGCGGTGGTCGGGGTCGTCCACACAGCAATCCACCGGGCAAACGGCGGCGCACTGGGGCTCATCGTGGAAACCGGTGCATTCGGTGCACTTGTCGGTAACGATGTAGTACACGTCCATGGCCACGGGCTTCTGCGCGCTATCCGCGTCGTAGCTGTTCCCCATGGGCGTGGTCTGGGCGCCCTTCAGCGAGGTGCCGTCCGACAACCGCCATTCCGTGCCACCCTCATAGATGGCGTTGTTCGGACATTCGGGTTCACATGCACCACAGTTGATGCATTCGTCGGTGATCATGATCGCCATGGCGGTACGGTCTACTTTTGTGGGCCTTTGCCAGAATGGCAGCGAAGGCGTGGCAAAGATATGAGCATCAACAGCACTGGACCGGAGATGGTTCGATCGGCATTCCCTTCCATGGAGCAGCGCAGCGCGGCCTTGGCCCAACTGGGCAAGGTGATGGCCGCCGTGGGTGCGGCGCAGGAGTGGCCTGGGCATGTGATCGGCCTCGACCGTACCGAGTACGAGCGGCTCGATCGTCTGGTACGCGAAGCCGCAGTGCGCAACGGCTGGGCCACCGAGGAGAACGTTCGCCATGCCTTCGCCGCATGGGGCGCCCAGCTGACGCCCACTTCCATTGCGACCTGGACAGCGGCCTACCCGGAGTTGAACACGCCCCGCGCCCCCCAACGTGTGGTGGGCCTGATCCTGGCCGGCAACGTGCCCTTGGTGGGCCTGCACGATGTGCTGTGCGTATGGATCAGTGGGCACCGTGCCCGGGTAAAGACCTCCTCGCAGGACCCCGAACTGATCCCCGCGCTCATGCAAGTGCTGGATCACTTCGCGCCGGGCACCGCGCAGCAGATCCACTTCAGCACGGATAAACTGGGCGAGGTGGATGCCGTCATCGCCACGGGAAGCACCAACACGGCCCGCTATTTCGAGCACTATTTCGGCCACCTGCCGCGCATTGTGCGCAAGAGCCGGGTGAGCGTGGCCGTGCTGGATGGCACCGAGTCCGCGGCCGAACTGGAGGCGCTGGGCGAGGACGTGTTCCGCTATTTCGGGCTGGGCTGCCGCAACGTGGCCAAGCTCTTCGTACCGAAGGACTTCGATCTGGACCGTGTGTTCAAGGGCCTTTACCCGTGGCACCCCATTGTGAACCACAAGAAGTACGGCAACAACTATGATTATACGCGGGCTCTTTGGCTGTTGGACCGCGTGGACTTCCTGGAGAACGGATTCGTGCTGCTGAAGGAGGATGCCGCGCTGGCCAGCCCGGTATCAGCCGTGTTCTACGAACGCTACAGCGATATCAACGCCCTCGATGCCCGCCTTGCCGAACAGGCGGAGCAGGTGCAGTGCAGGGTGGGCCATGGCCATGTGCCGTTCGGCCAGGCCCAACAGCCTCAGCTGAGCGACTACGCCGATGGGGTGGATACCTTGAAGTTCCTGCTGGGACTACCTTAGTTGCAGTACTCGTAGCAGCCAAGGTCCCAACCTCCTCCGTCGCAGTTGCGCAGGTTGCCGTCAAGGTCGTTCACCGCAGAAGAGGTGATACCGAGGTTCCTCGCGAAAGCATTGGCCGTCAGGTGGAAGTCGCGTTCAACGCTGTTCACGAAGCCTGGGCTCTGGTTCCGGTAGATGGTATTCTGATCGAAGAACGCGCCACTGGTGTTCTGGTCGGTCTTCAGGAGCATGTTCCGGAAGCTCAGCACCGGCGTCGATAGCTCGTTGAACTCCAGTTGGAACTCGTTGGGCAGCGTGCCGTGGATGATGCTGTTCTGGAAGGTGCTCGCCGTGATATCACGCACTTGCACTGTCCCGTTGATGTCGGCGTAAAGATTGTTCAAGTAGAACGCCGGTGTTTGACGCACACTGAAGCCCCACAAGTTGGCAATGGTGCTGTGGTTGAAGAAGTAGTTGCCGCCGCCAGTGAGCGCGACACTGTACTGCCCGCAATCGCCCACGAACAGGTTGTTGCTTTCGATGCTGAAATTGCGACTGAGGATGCCCGCTGCGCTGCAGTTCAGGATCCGCACGTTGTTCAGCACCACCTTGGCAGCACTGGTCGGGGCATCGGGCACCAGTGGCCAGGTCTCGCACTGCACCCCCACCAAGGCGTTCTTGATGATCACGTTGGTGAACACGTTGTCGTTCCCGGTGGGGCCATCGTTTACCCAAATGCGGTCCCACTGGCCGGGTAGTCCGGCGTAGGCGGGTTCAAGGCGGTCGCTTTGGAAGGTGATGGGCTCGGTCAGCGTGCCGTTCGCCTGCACCTTGCCCCAGCGGTAGATCCAGAGACCGCCGCCGCCATGCACGTACACCCGTACGCCGGGGTCGATGCTCAACGTGCTGCACGAGTCCACCACGGCGTAGCCATAGATCACATAGGGCTTGTCGTTGGGCCAGTTCACGGTCTCGCACGTGGTCTGTCCATTGTCGTCCAACCCAGCGATGATGCTGTAGGGGGGGAGCCCCGGCGTGTTGCGGTCCGGGTAGAAGAAGTGCGCGTCCTGTCCCCAGGCCACCAGCTTCACGGGTTGTTCATTCCCGTTGGTGTTGAACAGGATCCGGTCCTCGATGATGAAGGGTGTGCTGGAGCCGCCGGGCCCCAGGGTGGCCTCTACGAACACATAGATGCTGTCACCGCCCAGGATCTCCACGTCGTTGAAGGTGGTGCCGGTCGCACCGTCCACGTTGATGCGGAAGGGGGAGGGGCTGCCACCCTCCAAGCGGATGTTCACCCGTACCGCGTTCGAGGAGCTGTTGCGGGCCACGAAGCGCTTGGTCACCGAGCCCACCGTGGTGAAGATGGTATCGAAGAGCACCTCTTCCTGGCTGAAGTTCAGCCGGATGGACGTGTCGTCGGAGAACATCTCCTCTTTGCGGCAGCCCGGCAATGCCAGCAGCACGACCACGAAGGGGAGGAGGGCGAGGAGGCGTTTCAAGGTGTGCAAAGATGGCCGATGGGCGCTAATGGTACGCGTTCCGGGCCGGATCATTGTGTGGCGGGCGTTCAGACCGCATCCGCCAGCTACCTTCGACGGCCTGTAAATGGGTGTAGCGGGGGCATTTGGAACTCCCGACTTTCCACTTACATTTGCACCCCCAACGGAAGAGCTGTCATGAAAAAGGATATCCATCCCTCCAACTATCGTTCGGTCGTCTTCAAGGACATGTCCAACGAATACATGTTCCTCGGCAAGAGCTGCGCGAACACCAAGGACACGATCAAGTGGGAGGACGGTAATGAGTACCCGCTGATCAAGCTGGATATCAGCCACACCTCGCACCCGTTCTACACCGGCAAGATGATGCTCATCGACACCGCCGGTCGTGTGGACAAGTTCAAGAAGCGTTATGCCCGCCACGAGAAGTAAGCGAGCGCACATCGTTCCAACGAAAAGCCCCCGGCATCTCCGGGGGCTTTTTCATGGGCATTGGTCCGGGATCACACCCGGTGCTTGTCCTCCTTGCCCTGTCCTTCGCGGATCATCTCCAAGGCCTGGGCCACGCGGCGCTTGCGCGTTTCGTCCTGCTTGGCGTCGGAGATCCACTCCACGTATTCCTTCTTGTGGCTGTAGGAGAAGGACTCCCAGTTGGCCGAGGCTTGTTCGTCCTTCTTCAAGCAGTTCTCCAGCTCGGTGGGCAGCACCAGCGCTTTGCGGGCCGGTTTGGCATCGCTTAGCTTGGTACCGGCCAGGTTCAGCTTCACGGCCTGCTTCACCAGGTCGGCAAAGGCCTTTTCGTTGATGGCCTCACCCTCGCTGATCTTGTACTTGCGGATGCCCCGTTCCTCGTCCTTCTCGGTGAGCTTGAACAGGCCGTGGGTGTCCTTCAGCAGCGCACCCTTGTGGAACCACACGCTCACACAGGTCTTGAAACCGTGCAGGCCGATCATGATGCCGTCCCGGTCGAAATGGGGGCTGTTCCAACGCCACGTTTCCTCGATCTGGTCATCCGTTGCGTGGATGAGCTGCCGGAGCCGCACGAGCAGGCGTCGCTGCCACTCGGGCTGTTCGGCGATGTAGAGGTTGATCTGTTCCTGAGGGGCCATGGGCTTCACTGAAATGGGGGACCAAACTAATACCGGCAGCGATCGATCGTTACGCCGGCGTTAAGCGCGCTTCAACAACGCTCGATAATGGTGGCGTATCCCTGGCCCACACCAATGCACATAGTACAGAGGGCGTAGCGCTTTCCGGTGGCCTGCAGTTCAAGGGCGGCCGTTTGCAGCAGACGGGCTCCGCTCATGCCCAGAGGGTGGCCCAAAGCGATGGCGCCGCCGTTGGGGTTGATGCGCGGGTCGTTGTCGGCCACACCCAGACTGCGTGTGCAGCTCAGCACCTGAGCTGCGAAGGCCTCATTGAGCTCCATGATGTCCATGTCGGCCAACGTGAGCCCGGCGCGCTTTAAGGCCAGCTTGGTGGCATTCACGGGGCCAATGCCCATGATCCGCGGTTCAACGCCCACCACGGCGCTGCTCACGATGCGTGCCAAGGGCTTCAGGCCATGTGCTTTCAGCCCGTTGTCACTGGCCACCAGCACGGCGGCGGCCCCATCGTTCAGGCCGCTGGCATTGCCTGCAGTAACGCTGCCGTTCTTGCGGAAAGCGGGCTTCAGACCGGCCAGTCCTTCCAAGTTGGTCTTCGGTTTCACGAACTCGTCCTGTGCGAACAGCACCGGGTCGCCTTTGCGCTGTGGGATGGATAGCGGTGCGATCTCCTTCGCCAGCCGCCCGCTGCTCTGCGCGGCCGTGGCCTTCTGTTGGCTCCACAGCGCGAATTGGTCCTGGTCCTCGCGGGTGATGGCCTGTTCCCGGGGCATGTCCAGGAGGTTCTCGGCCGTTTCGCCCATGGCGTCCACACCGTATTTCTCCTTCATGGCGGGGTTCACGAAGCGCCAACCGAAGCTGCTGTCGAAGAGCTGTGCATCGCGGCCATACGGCGTGCTGGTCTTGCTCATCACCCAGGGGCCGCGGGTCATGTGCTCCACGCCCCCTGCAATGAAGAGGTCGCCATTGTTGGCCGCGATGGCGCGTGCCGCCCCCACCACGGCGCTCATGCCGCTGGCACAAAGGCGGTTCACGGTCTCGCCCGGCACGGTAACGGGCAGCCCGGCCAACAGCAGGGCCATGCGGGCCACGTTCCGGTTGTCCTCGCCGGCCTGGTTGGCACAGCCCATGATCACATCGTCCACCGCGGCCTGGTCCAGCCCTGGATGGCGGTCCACCAAGGCTTTGATCACATGGGCGGCAAGGTCATCGGCCCTTACGGGGGAAAGGCTTCCGGTGAAGTTGCCGATGGGGGTGCGTACGGCGTCGACGATGTAGGCTGCGTTCATGCGTTGGGGTTCGGTTGTTCATCGGGGAACCAGGGCTTGCCGGTGCGGTAAACGGTCCCCTTGAAGTGCGCCACGGCCTCGTTGCGCTGGTTGGTCACGGTGATGTAGTACATGCCGGTGCCGCGCGTCAGGCTCTTCTCTTCGCTGGTGGCGGTGAGCACGTCGCCTTCCTTTACCGGCTTGGTGTGGCTGATGGAGGTCTCCACGCTCACGGCCTGTATGCCATGGCTGTTGGATGCGAAGGCGAGGCAGCTATCGGCCAGGCTGTACGTGATACCCCCGTGGGCAATGGCGAACCCGTTGAGCATCTCCTTGCGCACGGTCATGCGCAGTGTGCACTTGCCGGGCACCACCTCCACACGTTCGATCCCCAGCCAGATGCTGAAGGGGTCATTGTCGTACATGCGGGCCACGACCGCAAGGGCCAACTGCTGGGCGTCCATCGGGCCAAAGGTATCGGTCAGTGGCCGTCGAACAGGTCGTTGTCCAGCGCCCCTTCGTGCTTCAGGAGCCACTGCTTGCGCCAGAGCTCGCCCACATAGCCGGTGAGCGAACCGTTGCCGCCGATCACCCGGTGGCAAGGCACCAGTATCGGCAGTGGGTTGGCGCCACAGGCGTTGCCCACCGTTCGGCCGATGGCCTTGCCACCCAAGCGGTTGGCGAGTTGCTGATAGGTGTACACCTGACCCACGGGAATGGTGTTGAGCAGGTTCCATACCCGTTGCTGGAATGCCGTTCCATCAAGCCGCATGGGCAGGTCGAAGCGCACATGGCCATCCTGGAAGTAAGCCTCCAATTGCCGTAGGGCCTCGGTAAGCACGCCGGGCAGTGCGGTGTCGCGCTCAGGCAATGGGGTGAAGCTCACTTGCGTGATGTCGTCCCCATCGCTGGCCACCCACACCCGGCCCAGCGGACCATCGATGGCCGCCGAATGAGGAGGGGAGTTCCGTGCTTCGTGCATGTGGACCGTACTGAAGGACCGACCGGATATCTTCGGACAAAATAACGTCCATGGCCTGGTTCACGCCCGACTTCAACCGTTTCTTCATCGATCTGACGCCCAACAACAACAAGGAGTGGTTCGATGCCAATCGCAAGCGCTACGAGCAGAGCGTGAAGGAGCCTTTCGAGGCCTTCGTGGCCGAGGCGATCAAGCGCGTGGCCAAACTGGATCCGAAGGTGCGGATAACACCCCGTGACGCCATCTTCCGCATCAATCGCGACGTTCGGTTCAGCAAGGACAAGGCGCCCTATAAATCGCGTATGTCCGCCGTGATCGCCGCTGGTGGCCGCAAGGACCACAGCACCGGTGGCATCTACTTCGAGATCGGGCCGGAGAACGTGGCCTTCTACGGTGGCCAGTACATGCCGGAAAAAGAGCAGTTGCAACGGATGCGTGAGCACATTGCCGAGAACCTTGCCCAGTTCAAGAAGCTGCGCACCGCCAAGGCGTTCGTGGAGCGTTTCGGCGAGATCCAGGGCGAGCGGAACAAGGTGGTGCCCAAGGAGTTCAAACAGGCCTTGGTGCAGGAGCCGCTGATCGCCAATAAGCAGTTCTATTTCATGGCCGAACTGCCGCCGCGCATGGTCACCGACCCCAAGCTGGTGGATGTGCTGATGGACCACTACAAGGCCATGCGCCCGATGAACGAGTTCCTCGCGGCCGCATTGGAGCTGTAGGCCTGAAAAGCAGAAGGGCGCCCACCGAAGTGGACGCCCCTCTCTTCACCAAAACGGTCGCTTACTGAGCCGCTTTGCCGTTCAGGCTGATCTCCAGGTCGATGTTGTCGGCCAGGATGGCATCCTTCATGAAGTGCTTCCATGCCACGCCGTACTTCTGACGGTCGAAGGTCAGTTTGCCGGTGGCGGTCACGGTGCCGTCAGCGTTCTCAGTGATCACAATGTCCGTCACCTTCTCCTTGTTCGTGGTGCCGCGGATGGTGAGGTCGCCGGTGGCGGTGTTACCCGACACTTCGGTGATCACCAGCTTGGCGGTGGGGTGGTTGGCGCTGTCGAAGAAATCGGCGGTGCTCAGGTGGCCGATCAGTTGCGACTTGGTGCCTTGCTTGGAGCCCTCGGGTTGGTAGGCATCGTCGGTGGGGTTGATCGAGGTCATGTTCACCTCGAAGGTGCCGGTCTTCAGGAAACCACCCTGGGTGCTGAACGTACCACTGTTGAAGGCGATGGTGCCTTTATGGCCGTAGGGAGCAGGACCGGTAACGTTGCCGGCCCAGTTGATGGTGCTGGTGGCAGCGTCGAGGGTATAGGCGTGCTCAGCGGCGGCGGCAGCAGCGATGCTGTCAGCAACGGCCTTTTCGCGGGCGGCTTTCTGTTCGGCTTCGCTCGGGCCGCAGGCGACGAGGAAGGAGGCTGCCAAGGCAGCAATGGTGAGGGATTGGAACTTCATGGTCGTGTTGAGTGGTTGTTTCGGGGCGCAAAAGTAGACGAAATGTTCCATGGAAAACAAACCCCGTGAAAATTCTTTTCGGACCGATGTGGTCTCGGCCGTTTTGCACTGTTCAGGAACGATCACATCCGCGCCATTCGACGCAGTTGGGGCGAAGGGCGGTAGCGGTCCTCGCCATAGATGGCCTGCAAGCGTTCAAGCACACCCAGCCAGTGGCCAGCCCCTTTTTCCCCAGCCCAGGCCAGCAAGCCTTTCGGGTAGTTCACGCCCTTGGTCATGGCCAAGTCGATGTCGGTGGCGCTGGCCACCTGCCAGAACACCGCATCGGCCGCCTCGTTGATCAACATGGCCAGAATGCGTTCCACGATCATTTGGGATACCTCCGCAGGGTCTCCTGAGGCACGAAGGGACCCTGCGGTCTTGCCCCGTGTTCCCGCAGGGTCCTCTGCGAGAGACCCTGCGGAGGTCCTGGACGACGGGGCGATGACCGCACCGTTCGCATCATAACTGTAATAACCGCGACCGCTCTTACGCCCAAGCCTGCCGCTCTCCACCTGACGTTGCTGCGTGAAGCTGGGCTTGTAGCGTTGGTCATAGAAGAAGGCCTCCCACACGGTCTTCGTTACCGTGAAGTTGATGTCGTTGCCGATCAGGTCCATCAATTCGAATGGACCCATCTTGAACCCGGCGCTCTTCATGGCCGCATCGATGGTGGGCATGTCGGCGATGCCCTCTTCGTAGATGCGGATGGCTTCACCGTAAAAAGGCCGTGCCACCCGGTTCACGATGAAGCCGGGGGTGTCCTTGCACACCACAGGGGTCTTTCCCCAGGCCTGCATCAGGGCCATCATGCGCGGGGCGAGCGCTTCATCCGTTGCCAGCCCGGGGACCACTTCCACCAAGGGCAGCAGGGGGGCGGGGTTGAAGAAGTGCAGGCCCACCATGCGCTCGGGATGCTTCAGGCCGCCGGCAATGGCCGTCACAGATAGGGAAGAGGTGTTCGTGGCAAGGATCGCGTCCGTGGCCACGATGCCTTCCAACTCCGAGAACAGCCTCTGCTTGATGCCGAGGTCCTCGATGATCGCTTCGATCACCAGCCCGCTGCCCGCGAGGTCCATGAGGTCGCTGGCCGGGGTGATGCGACCGTGGATGCGATCGGCCTGCCCGGCGGTGAGCTTGCCTTTCTCCACCAGCTTGTCCAGCGTCATCCGCAGACCGGCCAGCGCCTTGTCCACGGCCTCAAGGCGGGTGTCGAACAGCACTACGTTGTGCCCGGCCTGCGCGGCCACTTGGGCAATGCCGCTGCCCATCGTTCCTGCGCCGATCACGGCGACCTTTATCGAACTATCCATGCATGGTCCGCCGAAGCTGGTGCGAAGGCGTGGGCGCGAAGATCGAATACGGATCAGATGATCGGACGATCATCTGATGAGATGATCAGAACATGGCGTTCGGCACGGTCTGTTGGAGCATTTATCCGTGTTCATCCGGGTGTCTCCGTGGTTCAATACACGATAGGTCGACCCGGTGGGTCGACGCTACAGGTGCGAACGATCGGCCTATTCGCCGCGGTAGACGGGTTTCCGTTTCTCCAGGAAGGCCTTGACCCCCTCGTTGTAGTCGTGGCTGCGGCCGGCAATGCTCTGCAGCTCGTTCTCGTGGTCGAGCTGGGTGTCGAGGCTGGTGTGCTGCGCGCGGTTCAGGGCCTCCTTGGTGAGGGCGATGGCCTTGGTGGGCATGGTGGCGAGCTTCTTGGCCAGCGCGGTGGCCTCGTGCATGAGCTCGGCATCGGGCACGGCCTTCCAGATCATGCCTTGGGCCTCGGCCTCCTTCGCGCTCACCTTCGGCGCCAGGATCATCTGCCCGAAGGCGCGTTGCATGCCCACCAGGCGGGGCAGGGTGTAGGTCCCGCCGCTGTCAGGGATGAGGCCGATGTTGATGAAGCTCTGGATGAAGTTGGCGCTCTCGGCCGCCAGCGTGAGGTCGCAGGCGTAGGCGATGTTGGCACCGGCACCGGCCGCCACACCGTTCACCGCGGCCACCACGGGCTTGGGCAGGGCGCGCAGCCGCCGCACGATGGGGTTGTACTGCACCGTGATGATCTCCTCGATCAAGGTGCCCGGCGCGATGGCCTCGGCCAGGTCCTGCCCCGCGCAGAAGGCCCGCCCTTCGCCGGTGAGCAGCACGGCCCGCACACTGGCATCGTCCTTCGCCTGGTCCAGCGCATCAATGGTCTCCAGCGCCATCTCCCGGTCGAAGCTGTTCAGCTTGTCCGGACGGTTCAGGGTGATGGTGGCGACGCCCTCGGCGACGGTGTAGAGGATCTTGGTGTAGGACATGAAGCGAAGATCGGTCGATCGGATGATGTGTCGATCAGATGATGGGAACTCCTAGGGCGAGGACCATTATTCAAGGAGCCTCGAAGCGTCGCATCTCCAGGTACCAAAGCAGACTGCGCAGATGGTATCGCCAGTGGTGGTCATAGCTGAAGCCAAAGTTCCAGCAGGCTTCCATCGGTCGTTGCTGTTCGACCAACCAGATCACGACGGATAGTTCGTTCGTGATGTCCAGGATATCGTCGATCGCATCGCCCAACATCAATCCAGTCCTCGAAAAGTCCGTTGTTACTGTCTCTGGAATATTGTAAAAACCTAACATTGGAAACCGCTTCGATAGCTTGGCACGCATCGCACTTGGGTCTTCGCGTGGAGGATCGGTGGCTCCATCGATGAACTCTAATGCCCAGATTGACCCCAGCTCGTGCCTTACCACGCTGAGCTTGTCCAGAATTGCTTCGAGTCGAAGAAGATCTTCCTCGGCTACCGGGTCCAGCTCATCAACGAAGTGCAACCATTCGTTCGCCAGCGCCACCATTTCAGGCACCAGCTTCATGAGCTGATCATCCGATCGTCCGATCATTGGATCGTTCACAAGCACTTGAACTGATCGAAAGGCTCCAAGCAGTCGTTGCACTTCCACAGTGCCTTGCAGGCCGTGCTGCCAAAGGCAGAGAGCATCACGGTGTTCGTTGAGCCGCACTGAGGGCAGGCCACCACGGGCTGTTCGCCCTTCAGCGCCCGGATGTCGGCGGTCTTCTCGGGCGGGGCGATGCCATACTCCTTCAGCTTGCGCTTGCCGGTCTCGGTGATCCAGTCGGTGGTCCAGGCGGGGGAGAGGCTCATTTTTACCTCAACGGCCGGCACGCCCGCCTCCAACAGTTCCTTCTTGATGTCGGCCGCCATCACGTCCATGGCCGGGCAGCCGGTGTAGGTGGGGGTGATGGTGACGATGGCCTTGCCGTCAGCCTCCACCTCCACCTGCCGCACCACGCCCAGCTCCAGCACATTAATGGCCGGGATCTCCGGGTCCTTCACGTAGTCGAGGAGCTCGAGGATGCGGTCCTTGGTGATCATGATGGGAAGACATTCACCGCCAAGACGCGAAGGACGCTAAGTGGAGATCGAAGGGAGGGCACTCCATGTGCAAGCTTCGCGCTCTTGGCGTCTTTGCGGTGAGCATTACCACTCGGCCCCGGGGTACGCCCGCTGCAGGTATTGCATCTCGGCCAGGATGAAGCCGAGGTGTTCGCTGTGCTTGCCTTGGCGGCCGCCTGTGGCCATGAAGCCGTCGGCGGGGCGCTTCAATGTGGCTTCGGCCAACACACGGTCCACCGTGGCGTCGAAGGCGGCCTTGATCTTCGTGAGGTCGGGCGCGATGCCGGCCTTCACAAAGTCCTGGTGCACCGCGTCCATCACGAACAGGTCGCCGGAGTAGGTCCACAGGTTGTCCAGGGCCTCCTGGGCACGGCGGTGGCTCTCCTCCGTGCCGTCACCGAAGCGGATCAGCCAGTCGCTGCTGTGCTTCACGTGGTACTGGGCCTCCTTCACGGCCTTGGCGGCAATGGCGGCCAGCTGGGCATCGGCGCTCTTGGTGAGGGCCTCGGCCAACGGCAGGTGGTAGGCATCGAACAGGAAGCTGCGCACGATGGTGTGCGCGTAGTCGCCGTTGGGCTGCTCCACCAACTTGGTGTTCACGAACTGCCGCTCGTTGCGCAGGTAGGCGAGGGCGTCCTCATCACGCCCCTTGCCTTCCACCTGCCCGGCATACGTGTACAGGTTGCGGGCCTCGCCGATGTGGTCCAGCGCCCGGTTGGTGAGGGCGATGTCCTCCTCGAGCACGGGTCCGTGCCCGCACCATTCGCTCAGGCGATGGCTCAGGATGAGGAGGTCGTCCGCCTGGCGGAGCGTGTACGTGAAGA
This sequence comes from Flavobacteriales bacterium, assembly GCA_016788295.1. GTDB lineage: Bacteria > Bacteroidota > Bacteroidia > Flavobacteriales_F > PHOS-HE28 > PHOS-HE28. Next base: position 41,406 of record JAEUSY010000023.1, on the reverse strand, counting down.
GGGCGTCCTGCTGGCTCATGGATGCGGCCATCGCTCAGATGTACTTGGCCCCCTCGGGCATGGTGTAGAAGGTGGGGTGCCGGTAGGTCTTGTCGTCGGCGGGGTCGAAGAGCATGGCCGCATCATCGGGCTGGCTGCTGCTGATGGCGCCGGCGGGCACCACCCAGATGCTCTGGCCTTCCTGACGACGGGTATACACGTCGCGGGCGTTCTCGATGGCCATCTGCGGGTCTGCAGCGTGCAGGCTTCCCACGTGTTTGTGCTCCAGGCCGCGTTTGCTCTGGATGAAGACCTCCCAGAGAGGCCAGTTGTTCGGGTTGTTGCTCATTGGGTCCGGTTCTGTCAGTATGGTAGGTCGACCCTGAGGGTCGACGCTACGGGCGCTTCGATCAAGCGGCTTTGCGTTTTGCCTTCTTGGCGGCGTGGGCCAGCGCAGCCTCGCGCACCCAGGCGCCTTCGTCGTGGGCCTTGTTGCGGGCCACCAGGCGTTCCTTATTGCAGGGACCATTGCCGGCCACCACATTGTTGAACTCCGTCCAGTCGATGGTGCCCCAGTCGTAATGCTGGGTGGCTTCGTTCCATTTCAGGTCGGGATCGGGGATGCTCAGGCCGATCACTTCTGCCTGCTGCACCGTGCGGTCGATGAAGGTCTGGCGCAGTTCATCGTTGCTCTGGCGCTTGATCTTCCATTTCATGCTCTCGGCGCTATGCGGGCTGTTGGCGTCCGTGGGGCCGAACATCATCAGGCTGGGCCACCACCAACGGTTCAGCGCGTCCTGCGCCATCTCCTTCTGCTCGGGTGTGCCCTTGGCCAGCACGGCCATGATCTCGTAGCCCTGGCGCTGGTGGAAGCTCTCCTCCTTGCAGATCCGCACCATTGCGCGGGCGTAGGGGCCGTAGCTCGTGCGGCACAGCATCACTTGGTTCATGATGGCCGCACCGTCCACCAACCAGCCAATGGCACCGATGTCGGCCCAGGAGAGGGTGGGGTAGTTGAAGATGCTGCTGTATTTGGCCTTGCCGCTCAGAAGGTCGTCGATGGTCTGCTCGCGGGAAACGCCCAGTGTCTCGCAGGCGCTGTACAGGTAAAGACCGTGACCCGCCTCGTCCTGCACCTTGGCGAGCAGGATGGCCTTGCGGCGCAGGTTCGGGGCACGGGTGATCCAGTTGCCCTCGGGCAGCATGCCCACCACCTCGCTGTGCGCGTGCTGGCTGATCTGGCGGATGAGGGTCTTGCGGTACTTCTCCGGCATCCAATCCTTCGGCTCGATCTTCTGCTCTGCGTCGATCTTGGATTGAAAGAGCTCTTCAAGGTTCTTTACGTCCGTCATGGCGTTCTCTTGGGTGGCTAAGATAGAGGGGGGCAGTGGAGTAGAACTGATCCGTGTCAGGAATGAACGATCCGGGCGGCTTCGTGGTTCACGTCAGGTCCCGCTCAGGTACATACCCCTATTTTCGCCGCCCCAATGACAACCCAACGCATGGCCCGGTTCCATTCCCTTGAAGTTGAAAGTGTTCACCAGGAGACCCCTGATGCCATTGTGGTCGGCTTCAGGGTCCCCGCTGAGCTGCGTGAGGATTTCCGGTTCTCGCATGGCCAATACGTTACACTGAAGCTTACCGTGAACGGTGAGGAGCTGCGTCGGTCGTACAGCATCTGTAGTTCCCCGCTGGACGTTGACCATCTCCGTATCGCTGTGAAGCGGGTTCCCGGAGGACGCGCCAGCACACAGCTTGTGGAAAAGCTGAAGCCGGGAATGCACATCGAGGCGATGACCCCGATGGGTAGCTTCACCACTCCGCTCGAGGCGTCCCGCTCCCGCCATTTCGTGGCCTTCGCCGCCGGTAGTGGCATCACGCCGATCCTCAGCATCCTGAAGACCGTGCTGCGCATCGAGCCGAACAGCCGTTTCACCCTATTCTACGGGAATACCGATACCGATCGGATCATTTTCCGCACACGCTTACAGGAACTCTCTGCCCAGTATGGCGAACGGCTGGCCGTACACCATATCCTTTCCAAGGGCATGGACGAAGATGTCTTGTTCAACGGCCGCATCACAACCGACAAGGCCCGCCAATTGCTGGCCCGGTTCGTTACCGATGGGCTCGACAAGGAGTTCTTCATCTGCGGACCCGAGCAGATGATGGTGAACGTGAGCGAAGCGTTGGAGGCGTCCGGGGTGGACAAGAAGCACATCCACATCGAGCTTTTCACCACGCCGGTCTCTCCGGAAGCAAAAAAAGAGGCCGACCATTCCCACGGCTCAACCTCGGATTTCTCCGGTATGGCCAACGTGAAGGTGATCATTGATGGTCGCGAACACGAGCTGCAGATCGCGGCAAAGGGCGATGCCATTCTGGATGTGGCCTTGGACGCTGGGCTCGATGTGCCTTATGCCTGCAAAGGCGCCGTGTGCTGCACGTGCAAGGCCCGCGTGGTGGAAGGCAAGGTCGAGATGGCCATGAACTACGCCCTTACCGATGATGAGGTGGCCGATGGCTACGTGCTGACCTGCCAGACGCACCCCCGAAGTGCACGCGTGGTGGTGGACTACGACCAGCACTGAGCGAACACCAATTACCTGAAATGGACAAGGCGGGCTTACGGGCCCGCCTTGTTGCTCTTCCCTGCCTTGGTTCGTGTGTTTTGTAAGGCGGGAGAGGAGATCGTCCTTCGTTAGAAGGTGGCAGTGGCATAACCTGCCAACCGCGTTTGGATGTGTGAGAGGTAGTGTTCGCTGTGGTAGAACCCTTTCATTTCTGGGTTCCAGCGGACTATGGCGCCGGGGAAGTCCGTGTAGAACGGATCGATGTTGCGTGCGTTCACCGGTACAAGGCTTAGGAAACACTCGTAGTCAGGGTAGGTCACCAGGTCCTTGGGCAGGCTGGCATCGATGTAGATCACTTTCATCTCGTAGCCCGGTTTGGTCACTACGAGCGTGTACATCTGGTCAATGTCCAGGCTCAGCTCGAACTTGCCCTTCTTGCCGGGCTTCACGGGTCCGATCAGCTGGTTGTCCTTGTACAAGGTCAGTTCAAAGCCCTCGGCGTTCTTGCCATCGATCATTACGTGGCCGTGAACCGGGAGATACCAACCTTCGGCCTGGTCGCGCTGGTCTACGAGCCGACCTTGGGCGAACAGCATAGCGGCCATGCCCAAGGTGCCGATCAAGAGGAACCCGCGCAGCAACCATTCCTGGCTGAAACCGGGTGCTTTCAGTACGAGGGTGCGGGTACGTTGTTTCATGGTTGGTGATGTTTCAGGTCGTGTTACGGGAGTGGCCGGGAAATGGTTACATATTGCCCTTATGCCACCTTGATGAACGGTGCGAACTCTTTACTGGACGCATGGCGTGGTAACGCAATACTGATGGTGGCACCAGCGCCCACAGCGCTTTCCGCCCAAGCCTCACCGCCATGTTTCGAGACGATCCGGTGCACGATGGCCAGGCCTACGCCAGTGCCCTCGAACTGATCGCTGCCATGTAACCGCTTGAACACGCCGAAGGCCTTGTCCTTGTGCCGGGCATCGAAGCCCACGCCGTTATCTCGAACGAAAAGGATGTCACGTTCCCCTTCACGTCGGTGTCCGATGGTGATACTGGGGCGTTCCTGGGTACGGGTGAACTTGAGCGAGTTGGACAACAGGTTGTGCAACACCACCTTCAACATGGGGGCATCCGCCATGATCTTCACGTCCTGTTCAATATCCACGGAGATCTGTTCTTTCCTGTCCTCAGACACTTGGTCGCGGATCACCGTGCCGATCAACTCGTGCAGGTCCAGTTCGCGTTTCTCCATCTCGCGGGTGTTGGTCTGCGAGAAGCGGAGCAGGTCATCCACCAGTTCGAGCAAGCGTTCGGAGCTGCGGTGGATCCGCTCAGCGAATTCGGCGAATTCCTCCACGCCACTGGCATCCTGCATTTGTGCACGAAGCATTTCGCTCATGGCCGCGATGTTCTTGAGCGGTGAGCGAAGGTCATGCGCCACGGTGTAGGAGAACGAGCCGATGTCCTCCAGCGCCTCCAGCAGTTGGCCGGTGCGCGCGTTCACACGTTGGTCCAGTTGGGCGTTCAACTGGCGAAGGCGTTTCTCTTCTTCCTTACGGTCGGTAACGTCCTTGATCACCGCTTGGAACAGTTGACGGCCTTGGCGCTGATGGCCCAGGTAGGTAGCGGTCATGAGGCAGTCGATAACACTTCCTTCGGGGAGGCGTAGGGTCAGGTCCACGTTGATGAACGCGTTCCCTTTTCGCTTGGAACGTAATGACTGGACCAGTGCCTTGGGGTCCTCCAAGTAATCGGTGAAGGTGATGCCGCGAAGTTCAGTCAGGTCATTGCCGAGGAGCTTGGCACATGCTGGGTTGGCGTCGATCAGCCGGCCGCTGTGGTCGACGATCACAATGGGGTCGCCGGATACCTCGAACACCTGCTGGTATTGGTTCAACAAATGTTCCTTGGATTCGCGCAGTTGTTGGATCTCGTACGCTTGCTGTATGCGCAGGCGCAGGTCGTTCTCGTCCCACGGCTTGGTGGCGTATGCGTAAATGCCCCCTTGGTTCACTGCGGAGACCACGGCTTCAAGGTCCGCATAACCTGTAAGGAGCATGCGCATGGCCTTTGGGAAGCGTTCCTTGGCAACGGCCAGAAAGGCATCGCCCGTCATGCCCGGCATGCGTTGGTCCGAAATGATCACATGGACGGTCTCGCGTTCCAGGATCTCCAAAGCTTCACTGCCGGACATGGCCAGCAGCACGTCCATATCTCGACGGAACGTGCTCTTGAATGCCTTGAGGTTGCCCTCTTCGTCGTCCACGAAGAGCACACGGATACGGTTGTCGATGTTCAGGTTCATGCGCGCAGTTCTTGCAGGCGGTGTTGACGGATAGGTAGGATGATGCGGAAGGTGGTGCCTACACCGGGCTCACTTTCCACGGTGATCTGGCCATGGTGGTCCTCGATGATGCCGAACACGATCGCGAGGCCAAGGCCGGTCCCTTCGCCTACGGGTTTGGTGGTGAAGAAGGGGTCGAAAATGCGCTGCTTTACTTCCGGTGTCATGCCTACGCCGGTGTCGTGGATGGCGATCTCCACGGCATCGTCCAGCTGGCGCGTGGTCACGTTGACCTTCCGTGCCCGGCCTTCCATGCGTTCCATGGTAGCCTGTGCCGCATTGGTCAGCACGTTCATGAACACCTGGTTCACTTTGCCTGGGAAGCACTCTACTTTAGGAAGATCGCCAAGTTCAAGGCCGAACTCAACCTTGTCCTTGAACTGGGGTTGTAATACTGCGAGCGTACTGCGGAGGCCTTCATTGAGGTCGGCATCCTTCAGGTCGGATTCGTCGAGACGCGAGAAGTTGCGCAGGCCGCGTACGATCTCCGCCGTGCGCGAGGAACCCTCGGCGATGCTATTAATGATATCGCCGAGTTCATCGATCGATTCCTGAATGCCAAGCCTTTGCTCTTGTGCCTTGAGCGCGGTGAGCTGTTCAGCTGCCTGTTCCGGAGTTACGCGGCGGTAGGCTTCCATCACATCCACGATCTCCCCGATGTTGCGACGCAAGGGTGCGATATTGCTCGTGATGAAGTTGATCGGGTTGTTGATCTCGTGCGCAATGCCTGCGGTCAGTTGACCGAGCGAGGCCATCTTCTCGGCACTTACCAGCTGTGCCTGGGTGCGCTTCAAATGCTCATTGCTTTCCTGCAAGGCCGCCGTGCGTTGCTTCACCTTGTCCTCCAGCAGTGCGTTCTGTTCGCGCACCAGACGGTCGTTCTCCTGCAGTGCCGTGAGTGCTTCCGCCTGCGACCGTTCCTTTTCGCGGCGCAGGATGTTGATGCGGTCGGCCAGACCGAAGGAGAGGAGCACGCCTTCGATGGCGGAGCCGAGGGGCATGGTGTACAGTGTGAATGAGTTGTACGGGAGGAAGCCCATGTCCTTCATTACGAACATTACTGTGCCTACAAGGAAGACCGACCATGCGATCAGGAAATAACCTGCTTGCCGTGATCCTTTGTTCCAAACCATGAACACCATGAAGATCATGTAGGTCGCGAATGCTCCGGATATGACCTGGGTAGCCTTGTACGCTAGGAACGGGAATTCCATTACCTCAAGGGCGACGCAGAGACCAAGGGTCATATAGAAATAGCGGACCCCTTTATGGAGTTTAGGGATAATGGCCTTGGTCTGAATGAAGACGATGAGGAACTCGGATGCGAGTACTGCAGTGGCAATGGTCAATAGCACAGTAGCCTTGGGTGCGAACCAGGTCCATTCCGGCCAGAAATAGAACGGCGCAACCCCAGCAAATGCGAGTTGTGTGAGCGCTACGGAAAGTATGTAGAGGACATAGAGCAGGTAGCTCTTGTCCCTCATCGAAAGGAAGATGAAGAAGTTGTACAACGCCATGACGAGCATGATGCCGATGTAGCCTCCCAGGATGAGGTTGCGCTTGCTGCGGTCTTGGGAATATTGCGCTGATGTGGTCAGCCAGACAGGCAACTGGAGCTGCTTGTTGCTCCTGACCTTCAGGTAGATGGTTGTTGAGCCATCTCGCGATAGATGTAAGTTAAAACTATGTTCAGCATCCCTGTGTACGCGATTTTCGGAACTGATCGTAAGGCCGGACCTTCCGATCAGTTGATGCTCTTGGTCGGGACCGGTCGAGTAAACCTCCAATAGGTCGATATCAGCATGAGCAATATTGAGGACAAGATCGCTCTGGCTTGAGCCGTTCGCAACCTTGAACCTGACCCAGTGAGTGCCGGCCGATAGTCCAAGGTTGGGTACATCCGAAGTGGACCGGATAAAACCATCTGCACCGACAATATCGTCAATGGTCAATTCATCGGACAAGTCCTTCAATACCTCAAGGTCCTTGCCAATGTAGGCTCCGTGTTGAAGTGGATTGAACCAATGCTCAGGTTGAGACCTGCCGTGAAATGGCAGGCAAAGGACAAGGCAAAAGAGTGTGATCTTGGGCAACATTGCGCGCTGATACGCAAAGTGCCCCGGTCGGGTTCTCCTTTAACCTACCTGGCTCAACTTGTCTGATTCAATGCTCTGGTAAGCATGGAGGTCCAGGATGTTCGTCTGAAGGCACATATCATAGTGGACCTCGATCGGCGTGCTGTTGGGCGTTTCAATGCGCACTTGCTTGGGCCGGAGACGAATACTGTAGATCAACTGCCTTTGCGAGTTCGTGGCATGTGGCAAGGTCATGGTATCAGGATTGACCATGGCGATCGCCTTAATGGACGGTATCGGGTAGCTGAACACACCTTGGTCTCCAAGGTCTTCCATGACAATGAAGCCGTTCCTGCTAGGATGACGTTTCGTATAGTGCGCTACCAAGCACACCATTCGTTTGGCATTGGCCATGGTGGCCATGGCCGTTACTGCTTGGCTGAGCAGGATCGGTACTCCCATGTGACCATAGCGGTTGGCATTCCAGAGGCTGCACACCTCGCCATTGCCATGGGGCTGTAGTTCTGACAGCGCACAATGAACCTTGGGGTCCAACTTTCCAATGGCCTCTTCCATGGGGAGTGGGTCGGTCTTCGAGGCGATCTGCAGACGAATGCCGCCCACCATTCCCAGCGTGTCGTGCAGTGCCACGATGATATAGGCGTTCGGGTCGGACATCCATGAATCGGTGTTCGTGCTAACGTTCTGGATGCCGAAATCCTCGAGGACGCGACGATGCTCTTTCAGGAATTCCTGACAGAGCTCTGGTTCACTTGGTGCTTGGAATGCACGGAGCGTGATCTTTTCCATGGCAGCACGGGTTAGGTCTTGGATGTAGTTGAGAGTTCGGTATGCATGCCTTTGGTCGGGGCAATGGAATCGGCGGGGTCATTCCACCAACGGCCTGAGCATTTGAGTTCGTTGAACATGATCCTACGGTATACCTCAGCAACAATGGATCCGCCGAGGACCACGCCACTGGCCAGTTGCGGCCATGTGATGATCGTTCTCCCCAATTCATGAAGAGAGGCCTTCATGCGATCACTTATCGTTGCCATGCCCACGATATGTCCCATGAACGGGAGTTTCTCTGCATTGGTCATCGGTCGTTCCACGAGACTGAGGTCCAATCCTTCGAGTAGACCATGTAAAAGGGGCCTCTCCGGCTCCAGGTCAAAGCGCTCCACATCGATAAGCCCTCGGTCGCTGGTGTCCATGATCACCGGGATGCGCAGGGCCTTGGCACGCTGACGGGCATAGATCTTCACGTCCACACTGTCGCACTCCTCCACCAGAACATCCAAGTTGCCACCTTCTGTAAGAAAACGGTCGATGTTCTCGCGCGTGATGCCTTCGTGGAAGCAATTGACCTTCAGGAAGGGGTCGATCTCGGCGATCTCGCGGGCCACGTTCACCACCTTGCTTACGCCGAGGTTATGCACGCCACTTCGTATCCGGTTCAGGTTGCTCAGCTCAAGCGCATCGAAGTCGGCGAGACGGATCTCTCCGAAGCTGCGCTCCAAGGCCATGGTGAGGCTCACGCTCTGGCCCACGCTGAGGCCAATGACCCCCACCTTCTTGGTGGCGAGCAGGGCTTGCTCTTCCCGGGTGATCTTGTTCCGGTTGCGGTCGGTGCGTACAAGTGCGAATTCGGCCTCGTCCAGCAAATGGACCAGGCGGTTCGACCAGGGGTAGAAGACCCACACGCCGTAATCCTCTGAAGGAGCACCCTGAAGATGCGCTTGGGCCGCAACATCCAATTCCTCCCGTGTGTAACGGATGGAAGGGTTGAGCGAGCGCACGAGTTCGGTCAATTGCCCGTGCAACTGGTCGAACACCTGTACTTGGGGTTCGCGCTTCAGCAGTTCGTCCATTCGGGCCCGGTCGGAGGCCGAATTCGAGCGGAAGAACTCCGGCCGGTAGCTGTCTCGGTCGGTTGCCGAAGCGCGCGAAAGCGCTTGCAGCTTAGAGGTCATTTTGAGGTCGCAGAGTCACGGTCCAAGTAGCCCTGCGGAGGCGAATGTAGTCAACCTCGACTTATTAACAAGTTTTCAACAATTTATTTTGAAACCTTCCATTGGTCGATGCGTACGAACCGCCGGACCAAATCCGCATCGTCATGAACACTGCGAAGATCCTTCCCCTCGAAGCCGCACGACCTTCTGTGGTCTTTGTTGACGATGATGCGGGTAACCGTCAGGCCTTCAAGGCTGCGTTCCGCCATGCCATGGAGGTACACACGGCATCGAACCTCGAAGAGGTATGGTCGCTGCTGTCCACTCACTCGGTACACGTAGTGATCGCCGACCAACGCATGCCGGGCACCCGGGGCAGTGAATTGCTCTCACTGGTACGGGAGCGGTTCCCACACGTGCGTCGTATGCTGGTGACCGCCTATGCCGATCTGGAAGCCATAATTGAAGCGATAAACAGTGGTGGGGTGACGAAGTACTTCGCCAAGCCTTGGATCAACGAACATCTCGTAAAGGCCGTGGAACAAGCCTATGAGGAGATCAAGGCCGAAGAGGACCGCACGGCCTATACACAACGGTTGGAGGACGCCAACCGACAGTTGGAGTTCGCCCTGCGACAGCGCCTGTTGTCCTGAACATACCCTGACTATCAACCTGAAGGCGGGCTTACATGGCCCGCCTTTTCTTTGCGGCATGCTTTCGATCCTCCGTTCCGGAGCCTTTGTGCTCGCGTCATCATTTTCACTACTGGCCAATGCCCAGTGCGATCGCTGGCAGCAGCGCGTGAAGTACACCATGGCCGTGGACCTGGACCACAACAGCCATCAGTTCACGGGTGCGGCGTTGCTCCAATACACGAACAACAGCCCTGACACCTTGCGCGAAGTGTTCTTTCACCTCTATCTCAATGCGTTCAAGCCGAACAGCGAAATGGACGTACGCTCGCGGTCCATCGAAGACCCTGATCCACGAGTGGGTGACCGCATTGCCGCACTAACCGCGGACCAAGTGGGTGACCTGCAGGTACTTGGGCTGAAACAGGAAGGCAAGCCCGCCACCTTGGTCCCCATGGGCACGGTGCTGAAGGTCATACTGCCGAAACCACTGTTGCCCGGCCGTTCGACCGTGCTGGCCTACGACCTTAAGGGCCAGGTGCCTGTGCAGATACGCCGCACCGGTCGCGACAATACCGAAGGGGTGGCGTACAGCATGACCCAATGGTATCCCAAGCTGGCCGAGTACGACCACCGCGGCTGGCATGCCTATCCGTATGTGGGGCGTGAGTTCCATGGGGTCTGGGGCGACTTCGACGTTTCGCTGACCGTGGATAGTTCCTATACCGTTGCCGCCACCGGGGTGTTGCAGAACCCCGAGCAGGTGGGGCACGGCTATCCATCCAAGAAAGCGTTGAAGCGGCCATCGGGAAGCAAGCTCACATGGCGTTTCGTGGCCAAGAACGTGCACGACTTTGCTTGGGCGGCCGATCGTGAGTTCAAGCATGTGATCCTGCCCATGACCGACGGACCGGAACTGCACTTCTTCTACAAGGACCAACCCGAACTGGAGGCGGTGTGGAAGGACCTTCCAGCCTACATGGAACGCAGTTTCCGCTACATGAACGAGCATTTCGGGAAGTACCCATGGCCGCAGTACAGCTTTGTCCAGGGTGGGGATGGTGGTATGGAGTACCCGATGCTCACCCTGATCACCGGTAAGCGTCGTTTGGGCAGCCTGGTGGGCGTTAGCGTACACGAGAGCGTACATAGCTGGTACTATGGTGTCCTCGCTTCCAATGAAGGCCGTTTTGCGTGGATGGACGAGGGTATGACCGAGTATGCCGGCAGCAAGGTGATGGAACACTTGTTCCCCCATGGAGCAGACCCACATGCAGGTTCCATTGAAGGGTACCTTGACCTGGTGGAAAGCGGCAAGCACGAATCACCCATCATCCACGCCGATCATTTCCATACGAACCGGGCCTACGGGGCCACTGCCTACAGTTTCGGTGAACTGTTCGTACACCAGCTTGGTGCGGTGGTGGGCGAGAAGACCCTTGCGCTAGGCATGCTGCGGTATTATGAGGCATGCAAGTTCAAGCATCCCGAACCCATTGACCTTGAGCGTGTGATGGAGAAACAGAGCGGAGTGGAGCTCGATTGGTATTTCGATGAGTGGATCAATACCACGCGCACCTTGGACATGGGCATTCGCGAGGTGCTGCAAGTGGGTGATTCATTACGGATCACGATCTCGCGAAAGGGTGAACAGCTCATGCCCGTGGATCTGGCATTGGAGTACCGCGATGGTCGAACAGACTATTACCACGTACCACTGAGCCTCATGCGTGGCGATAAGCCGAGCGTTGGCGATAGGTACACGTTCACCACGCTGCCTGCATGGCAGTGGACAAACGCGCAGTATACGTTCACCGTGCCAGGTACCTTGGCCAAGCTGGTCTCTGTGACTATCGACCCATTGCAGCGCACTGCCGACACCGACCGCTCAAACGATCGTGTGGAACTCCCGGAAGGGGCCGGGGGCATGATCAGGCCATGACCCCGGCTTCCCTTTCAGTGGGATCAAGCGAGGGAGCAGCCTAAGCGACCATTTCCTCTTCCTTATACCCGCTCACCAGCTTATGCTGCAGTTCGCTGGGCACGGCCTGGTAGGCGTGGAAGCGCTCGGTGTACGTCCCTCGGCCTTGTGTGAGGCTGCGTAGCGTAGTGCTGTATCGGTCCAATTCCGCCAACGGAGTCAGCGCTTTGATGATCTGGTAACGCCCACTGCTATCAACGCCAAGCACCATGCTGCGCCGGCCCTGCAGGTCGGTCATCACATCGCCCATCAGGTCGGCAGGTACGCGTACCTCCAGTTCCTGTATGGGCTCCATCAATTGTGGGTCAGCCATGGTGAAGGCCTCCCTGAAGGCTTGGAGCCCCGCGATCTTGAAGCTGATGTCGTTGCTGTCCACCGGATGCATCTTGCCCTCATGCACGATCACGCGGATGTCGCGCGCTGGTGATCCCGTCAACGGGCCGCGTTCCATTTTCTCCATTACGCCCTTGAGGATGCTGGGCATGAACTTGTTGTCGATAACGCCGCCAACGATGCAGTTGTAGAATACCAGTTTGCCCCCTGTGGGAAGATCGATCTCCTCTTTCCCCCGAACACTATGCCCATGAGGTTCTGGCATACCCTCGGTCCATGGTTCGATCTTCAAGTGTACCTCGCCGAACTGGCCGCTGCCGCCGGTCTGTTTCTTGTGCCGATGGCTTGCCTCTGCGCTCTTGCGGATGGTCTCGCGATAGGGTATGCGGGGGCTGCTGAACACACAGTCCACCTTGTAATGATGGTTCAGTTTCCACTTGAGCAGGCTGAGGTGGAGTTCGCCTTGGGCCCCGACCAACTGTTCTCCGGTCTCGCGGCTGTAGATCATCACAATGGTCGGGTCCTCCTTATGTATCTCGAGCAGGGCGGCGTGCAGTTTTTCCTCTTGCTTTTGGTCCGCGGCCTTGATCACTTGCCGCAACCGCGGTTCGGGGAAGGCGATCGGACGCAACTTGATGGACCTGCCGGGAATATGTAGCGTATGTGCTGTGGCGGTGTTCTTCAGTTTGATGGTGCCTCCGATGTCACCCGCAACGAGCCTTTCCACCGGCTTTCGCTCCTTGCCATCCACAATAAATAACTGGCTCACCCGCTCCATGGTCCCGGTATTGTCGTTCATCAGTTCCATGCCTTCCTTCAGTTCGCCGCTCATCACCTTGAACAGGCTGATGTGGCCTGCCCGAGGCTCGATCATGGTCTTGAACACGAACAGCACGGTTGGGCCTTCGGGTGAGCAGGGCAGGGTTCCGCCGTCCTCAAGTGGTTTTGGGGGCATCTCCGTGGCGCAGGGGGCTACATTGTCAATAAAGCTCATCATGCGACCGCTGCCCATGTCACGCAGAGCGCTCAGGCAGAACACGGGGTAGCAGGTGCGCTTCATCATGCCCTGCTTCAGGCCGATGCGCATTTCGTCCTCGTCCAGCTCGCCTTTGTCGAAGTAGTGCTCCATCAAGGTCTCATCGTTCTCGGCGGCCTTCTCCACCAGCTCCTTGTGCAGGGCTTCGGCACGGGCCTTTTCGCCTTCGGGTATGGGCTGCTTTTCAGGCTTGCCTCCGCCATCCTTGAAGACGTACATGGTCATCTTCAGCAGATCGATGATGCGGTGGAAACCGTCGCCTTGCTCTACCGGGTATTGCATCACGGTCACCGCATTCCCGAAGTGCTCTTTCGCTTGGGCCACCGTGGCATCGAAATCGGCGTTCGGGTGGTCCAGTTGGTTCACCGCGATCATTACAGGTCGGTCGTAATGCGACATGTGTTCCCACACCAGGTCCGTGCCCACCTCAACGCCATGGTGGGCGTTCAACACTAACACGCACGTGTCCGCCACGCGCAGGGCAGGGATGGTCTCGCCGACCAGGTCATCCAGGCCCGGAGTGTCGATGATGTTGATCTTGTGGTCCCTCCATTCGGTGTGAAGCACAGCGCTATACACACTGCTACCCCGCTCGTGTTCCAACTCGTGGAAGTCGCTCACTGTGTTCTTGTCCTCAACACGGCCGCGGCGTTTGATCAGACCCGCTTCGAAGAGCATGGTTTCGGCCAGCGTGGTCTTGCCGCATCCGTGGGAGCCCAGCAGGACGATGTTCTTGATGTGTTTTGCATCGAAGGTGTTCATGGCGAATGGGTTTTGTGCGCTTGCCGGTGGCCATGGCGCGAACAGTGGAACATGGGTCTCATGCCACCGTGGAGGTCTCGTCCGATCACCTTCGGAACTTCCACAATCCGCCGGTCAGGACGGGACACGCGGGGGATGGGTCGAAAGTAGTGGCATGGGCCTGCGGGGAAAAAAGACTTTCGTCAGGTGGCCCAAAGCAAAAAGCCCCACCGAAGTGGGGCTTTGTAGCTCATTCAGTGCGTTCAGTTCAGCACTTCCACGGCCCGATCACCTTGAAGGCGATTGAACCGCTTCACCACCTCATCATAGCTGCCTGGAAGGTTCAGGTCTTTCGTTGGGTTGAAACCGAGCTTATCGGGGCAGTAGGTGCCAAAGGTTGGTTCCTGCGCCTCGCTGTTCCGTTCGGTCTCCTTTACGGCAGCTACTGTCTTGGGGTCCGGTCGCTGTTCCATGGGTGTCTTTCGCTCGTGGTGCTCTGCTGCAATAGGAACGGTCCCCAAGGCAACTTGTTCACGTGAGGGGCCGAATATAGGATCATCTCATTCCGCTGTAAAGTGCCGATGACTGTCAGGCCTGTCTTTTTCTTGGGTTCCTGATCGGGGCTTGCCGCTGTTATCTTGCTCGGCAAGTCATCTCCGATCATGCGAGTTCCGTCCCTACTTCTGCTCACCGCCCAGTTCCTGTTCGCACCGATCTCTGCTTCCGCCCAGATGAACGGGAAGGGCACCTTCCACCTTTCGCTCGGTGTGCATGCTGCGGGCCATGCCACCGAATACGAGCAGCGTTTATTGGTCCTGGGGCAGTGGTTGAGCGATACAAATGACGATGGTGCCGCTTCGGTGACCTTCCCCTTTGAGCTGGGTTTTGGGCTTTCCAAGGGCTTTGCGCTCGGTATCTATGTGGAACCTGGTTCCTACCTCGACTCCAGTGCTACGGAGTCCAACGCGATCCTGTTGGCAGGCCTTCAGCCCCGTATCTACCTGGTGAATAACGACCGTTTCGCTTGGATGGCTTCGGTGCTTTTAGGGGTATCTGCTTTACGGATCGAACGCTCTGAAGCGCTCGTGTCCACCGATGCGCGGTACAGCGGGGGCAACTTCGGATTGAGCACGGGTGTCGCCTTTGGCCTCGGCGACCTGCTGGCCTTGCAGTTCCAGCTTCGCTACATGACCACCAACATGCCGCTAAGGGCCTATGAACTGAACGGAGCCAGTGTGGATCTCAGTGGCTACGAGGCCACCCTTCGCACCCGCGGCCTGGGTGCGCAACTGTCTCTCGCGTTCCGGTTCTGATCGGGCCTGCTACATTCGCTGCGCGTAGTGGTCTTGTACCATTTTCCAAGTCTCGATCTGGACCATGGTGCGAACGAGCCGATGAGAGGTGCCCCGGGAGTGATCGAAGGGCGCTTTCCCAAAGGTGAAGAGGGAATCCCGTGCGAACCGGGAGCTGTTCCCGCAGCTGTAAGCCGCTGACGCCTGTTGCCGAATGCCACTGATGCCCTTTGGGGCCTCGGGAAGGCGCAACAGGTAGGGCGGTAAGCCAGAAGACCTGCCACCACGCGGCCCGGGTTATTCATCCGGGTCCGTTGATCTCGGCCCTGGGAAAGGGTAGAGGGCTTGCGGTACAGGCCTTCCGCTCAACCCAGGGTTTCACTTCGTTAACGCCGTGCGGTGAACGCGGCAACTAAATCCTTTTTTCCATGTACCGTTCAGTACTCTCAGCGGGCCTGATGGCCCTCGCGCTGCACGTTGGCGCACAATCCACCGTAAATCAAGTGGTGGTGCTCAATGAAGGTTATTACGACTACTTCAATGGCCAGGGCCAGTTGGTGCCGGTAACGCTGGGTAGTTATGATCCCACTACCGGTATCTACCAGACAGTTGCCACCATTACCGGCCCCCGCTTCGGTAGCGATGTGCTGGTGGACGGTGGTGACATCTATGTGGCCGCCGATGACCGTGTACTTCGATTTGATGCCGACACCTATCAACAGACCGGCGAAGCCATGGTTCAAGGCGCGCGCAAACTGGCCGTGTGGAACGGCCAGCTGCTGATCACTCGCGGTGAGCTTGGTGGACTGCCGCACTACTTCGAAGTACGTGACCGGAACACACTGGACCTTCAATACACCATCACACCGGCGGACGGCCTGCAGTTCGCTGCGGAGGATGTTCTAGTGGTGGGCGACAAGGCTTACCTGGCCGTGGGCAATGCCTTCGAGTGGGGCAATTTCGTGGGCCGTGTCGGTGTGGTCGATCTTCTTACTGGTACCTATGGCGCCGAGGTTGACCTTGGCCCGGAAGGTACCAATCCCGAAAAGCTCATGGAGCACGAAGGCGACATCATTGCCTTCAATAACACCGACTTCTCGCACAGCAGCATCAGTCGGGTGAATGTTTCCTCAGGGACGATCGCCTACACGACCAACGTGTCAGCGAATTCGAGCTGCGCCGCTTCGGCCAAGGTGGGTGCCAACGGACGTGTGTACTACATGGAGTATGCACAGAACGAACTGGCCCGGTTCGACCTGAACAATGGCGTGGTGGCCGATACGCTAGCTGGTAGCCCAGCGGTGTACGGGCTCATTGAGGACCCAGTGAACGGGGTGCTTTATGCCACCACCACCGACTTCTTTTCCACGGGCGATCTGCATGTCATGGACCTGGAGGGCAATGTGCTGTCCACAGTTGCCGTGGGTGTCTCACCCGGCAACCTCGCTATGGACATTCGCTTGAGCACTTCGGTGAGCTCACAGCAGCGTCCAGTGCTGGGCCTCTATCCGAACCCGGCCAGTGAGACCGTGGCACTTTCAGGAGTGCTCCAAGGCGCTCAAATACGTGTGTTCGACAGCATGGGCCGTGTGGTCTTGGAGCGCGCCAGTGTGAACGTTGAAGGCATTGTGCAGCTTGACATTGCCGCGTTACAGAACGGTGTCTATACGGTGCAGGTGCAAGGCCAGGGCACCCTCCGCTTCACCAAGGGCTGATCTTTTTGCTCGGGATCGACCCGAGCTATTTACATTTGCCGCCCGCTGTCCTTGTGGCAGTGGGCGGTATAAGCCTCCTTAGCTCAGCGGTAGAGCAGCTCATTCGTAATGAGCAGGTCTTCGGTTCAAATCCGAAAGGAGGCTCGGAAAGGGATCACCATTTGGTGGTCCCTTTTTTCATTTGAATAGCATCCTTGCCGTGCAGGCTCATTCCTGCAATAACCCGGCAGCACGCCGTGCTACTCTTATCCCAATGGCCACGCCCATGCCGCCCAAACGGACCGCGGCCACCACCCGTTCCGAGGTGCGTTCCACGATCGGGCTCTTGCTGCTGCCCATGCCCATGATCCCGCTCCACCGCCGGGCAATGGTGTAATTGGTGCCGGGCAGGATCACCTCGTCCAGCAGCCGCACCAGGGCATCCTGGATCAATGGGGTGGTACCCTCCTGCGCGGTGGTCTCGCCCGTAAAGTCCAGGTTACGGCCTCCTCCCAGCAGTACTCCGCCTGCGTGGTCACGGAAGTAGTAGAAGCCTTCGTCGTAGTGGTAAGTGCCACGCAATCTCAGGCCGGGAACGGGGTTCGTGAGCAGCACCTGGCCCCGGGCGGGCACCACTTCCAGTTGGGGTAGTAATTCCTGGGTCCACGCATTGGTGGCCACAACAATACGTGCGGCATGGATCTCCGCGCTGTCCGCAAGGCGGATCAAAACCGCATTGGACCCTTCCTCGAAGCCGACCACCTCGGCGCATGGGCGGAAAAGAACACCTTCTGCAATGGCCTTGCGCAAGAGGGTGTTCATCAGCGCACCACTATCCAATGGGCCTTCGAGATCGGTGCGGGCCAGATGCTCGAGTCCGGCCATGCCCGTTCGATCCAATGCCTGGTCGTCCCAGTGGAACACGGTTTTGCCGAAAAGAGGGCGGATCAGGTCGTTCAGGGCATCGAACCGCTCGGCCACCCGGGTGTACAGCGGGTCATGTGCGCGGTACACCTCATGCCCCCCCGTTGGCTCAAAACCAATGGCATCGTCGCCCAGTTCGTTGCGCAGTTCAAGCAGGCCAAGCCACCGTTCCTCCACCCGGGCCAGCATGGCATCGGCGCCTTCATTGTCCATGTCGGCCAGAAGCTCGCTCGGGCTGCCGAAACAGGCAAAACCGGCATTTTTCACGCTGGCACCGCTCGGAAATGGACCGCGCTCGAGAACAAGCACATGATGATGGGGATGCGCCCGTTTATGGAACAAGGCCGTGAAGAGCCCTACAATACCCCCTCCGATCACCGCCAAATGAGGCGAACGATGGAAATGCCCCGATTCCCAGATGCTTTGCATTGTGCGCAGGTCGCTCTTCGTGAAGCGGCCATCGTCCAAAGATGTCGTATTTTGCGGCGTTCGGCCCATGACCTGCGGGCCCGTAAAATGAGCGTGGTGATCAGTTCCCTGCCCAGCAAGGCCTTCAGGGCCTTCATCCTACCCGTTGTGTTGTTCTGTGCCACGCTGCCATCGATGGCCCAGCTCGACGTGGTCACTGTGTTCGGTACGGTGAAGGACAACGTGAGCGCCAAGAAAATGGAAGGCGTGACGATCACGGTCTACAAGAACGGAGCGAAACTGCTGGAAGTGCAGACCAACGCCAGCGGTAAGTACGAGGTGAACCTGGATTATGGGTCGGACTACAAGGTGATGTGTGTCAAGACCGGGTATGTGGGCAAGAACATCACGATCGATACGCGCAATGTACCTGAGGAGGACAGGGCCGGTGGCCATGGTATGAACATCGATTTCACCATGATGGTGGAGATCAAGGGTGTGGATTACTCCATCCTGAACGAACCCTTCGGCAAGGCCAAGTTCGTGGGGGCGGCAGGCAATTTCGAGTGGGATATGGAGTATACCGCCCGCATGCGCGATGCCCAGGCACGCCTGATGAAGGAATACGAGGAGCGCAAGAAGCGGGAGGCCAACGCAGAGGCTGAGTATGCCAAAGCCATACAGGCCGGTAATACGGCCATGACCGTGAGCGATTATAAAAAGGCTGTGGAACAGTTCACGGTCGCCTTGGAGTTCAAGGCCAACGACCCGGTGGCGACCGCGAAGTTGAGCGATGCGAAAATGCGCATGGAGGGGGCGGATGCGGACAAGAAGGCGAATGAGCAATACGCCGCCTTGGTGAAGGAAGCCGATGCGCTCTTTGCCAAGAAGGATTATTCCGGTGCTAAGACCAAATACGATGCAGCGCTTGACGTAAAGGATAAGGAACCCTACCCGAAGCAGAAGCTGAAAGAGATCGAAGGGTTGCTGGCCGAAGCTGCCAAGAAGGCCGAAGAGGAACTCAAGTCGAAAGAGCTGAACGAGAAGTACCAAGCGGCCATAACCGCTGGCGATGCAGCGTTCAAAGCGGGGAACCTCGACCAGGCGACCACGAAGTACACCGAAGCGGGTACCCTGAAACCCGAAGAGAAGTATCCGAAGGACCAACTCGCGGCCATTGCACTGAAGCGTGATGAACTGGCGAAGAAGGCTGAGGAGGAGCGTAAGGCGAAGGAACTGAACGAGAAGTACCAGGCGGCCATAGCTGCCGGTGATGTGGCCTTCAAGGCATCCAACTGGGACCTGGCCACCACCAAGTTCACCGAAGCGAGCACCTTGAAGCCTGAGGAAAAGTATCCGAAGGACCAACTTGCCGCAATTGCTCTGAAGAAGGATGAAGCGGCCAAGAAGGCCGAGGAGGAGCGTAAGGTCAAGGAGATCAACGAGAAGTATCAGGCCGCTGTTGCCGCTGCCGATATGGCCTTCAACGGAGCAAAGTATGACGATGCCACGGCCAAGTATACCGAGGCTTCGACGCTGAAGCCCGAGGAGAAATACCCCAAGGACCGCTTGGCCCTCATTCAGACCAAGCTTGCCGAGCTGGCCAAGAAAGCGGATGAGGAGCGGCAGGCCAAGGAACTTGAGGAGCGTTACAAGGCGTTGCTGTCCGAAGCCATGGCCGCATCAAGCGGTGAGCGGCTCGATGACGCCATTGCCAAGTACACCGAAGCTTCTGAACTGAAGCCCAAGGAACAATACCCGAAGGACCAGATCGTCGCCTTGAACAAGCGCAAGGCGGACCTGGCCAAGAAGGCTGAAGAGGAATTGAAGGCCAAGGAATTGAACGACAAGTATCAAGCGGCGATCGCTGCTGCGGACGATGCCTTCGGAAAGGAGAACTGGGATGCGGCAACGGCCAAGTACACCGAAGCAGGTTCACTGAAGCCGACCGAGAAGTACCCGAAGGACCAGCTGGCGGCGATCACCAAGGCCAAGGCGGATGCTGAGGCTCGTCGCAAGCAGGAGGAACTGAATGCGAAGTATCAGGCTGTGATCAGTGCGGCCGATGCAGCCTTCGACAAGCAGGACTACCCAACGGCCAAAGGGAAGTACCAAGAAGCGTTGACATTGAAGGCAGAGGAGAAGTATCCAAAGGACCGCATCGCTGAGGTGGATGCCCGTGTGGCAGAAGCTGCCCGCAAGGCCGAGGAGGAGCGTAAGGCCAAGGAATTGGATGACCGATACAAGGCATTGGTGGCCAAGGCCGATGCGGCGTTCGCAGGCCAAAAGCTCTCCGAAGCACTGAACGACTACAAGGACGCCTCCAGCCTGAAGCCGCAGGAGGCGCATCCCAAGGAGCGGATCGCCGCCATTGAAGGCCAGTTGGACGCAGCCGCCAAGGCCAAGGCCGAGGAGGAGAGACTGGCGCGTGAAAAGCAGGACCGCGACAAGCGTTATAGCGACCTGGTCGCTTCCGCTGACAAAGCATTCGGGGCCAAGCAATACGACAAGGCCCGTGATGATTACAGCGCGGCCCTTGCGGTGAAGCCCGAGGAGAAGCACCCTAAGAGCCGTTTGGACGAGATCGAGAACCTGCTGGCTGAGCAGGCCCGTAAGGCTGCGGCGGACAAGGAAGCTGCCGAACGCGATGCCGCTGAAAAGGCACGCAAGGCCGAAGCGGACCGCCTCGCTGCAGAGCTCGCAGCTGCCGAGAAGGCACGGTTGGCCGAGGAGGAGCGCATGCGGAACGCAGCAGCAGCCGAGGTGGATGCTCGTTATCGAGAACTGGTGGCAGCCGGAGATATCGCCTTCACTTCAGCAGAGTGGGAGACCGCTCGGGAGAAATTCAATGCTGCCTTGGGCGTAAAGCCCGCAGAGAAGTATCCCAAGGACAAGCTTGCCGCTATTGATGGGGAGATCGAGCGACGCAGGAAAGCGGCTGAGGATGCTGCGCGTATGTCCGAAGAACAGCGGCGTCTGGAAGAAGAGCGCAAGCGAAAGGCTGCGCAGGATGCGGAAGCTGCGCGCTTGGCATCGGAGGCTGAACGTCAGCGTCAGGAGGAGGAGCGACTGCGTCGGGAAAGAGAGGCTGAACTGGCAAAGCGATCCTCAGAGGAAAGTGAACGTGCCGAACGTGAACGCCAAAAGGCCTTGGAGGAAAGCTTCAGAAGCGCCGTCATCGCTGCTGATGAGGCATTGGCGGCTGGTCAGCATCAGCAGGCGCGAGGGCTCTATGCCCAAGCCAGCGATCTGAAGCCGCAGGAGGTCTATCCGATCTCCAAGATCGAACAGATCGACAAGTATTTGGCCGAACAGGAGCGCCAACGCGCTGAGGCAGAGCTTGCAGCTCGCCAACGCCAAGAGCAGACCAATACACCACAGCGCACCAGTTCGACCATTGACTTCCGGAAGGAGCAGGAAGCTGAGCAGTTCATGCGTGAAGCACGCGAACGTGAGGAGGCTGAGAAGTACGAGCGCATTCGCAAGTTCCGCTCCGATATGGAGGCCAAGGAGACCGCCAATGCCGATGCGGCCGGACAGCGCCGAATGGAAGGGGTGGAGCGCAAGCAACAGGCCCAGGACCAAGCGGCCGGCCTGTACCAAGGTGATGAAGGACGTCGCCAACAGAACGCTGATGCGATCGAGGCGCAGCGCGAGGCATTGGCACGTGCCGAAGCGGAACGTCAGCAGCGGGCCGCACAAACCCGGGGTCTCACCTACGAGCAGCAGCAAGCCATGCAGGCTCAGCGTGAGGAGCGCGGCCGTGCCATGGATGAACAACAAGCCGCGCGTGCGCAGGAGGTGGCCCAGATCACCGAGGCCGTGCGGACCACACAGGCCCAACAAGCGGATGCCGGACGTGCCCGAACGGAACAGGCCCGTGCTGCCACCGAGGCACAGGCCGTAGCTGTGGCCGAACAGCAGCAACGTGGCGCATTACAGCAGGCTGGTGGTCGTCAGTCCGTGGAAGATGAGAAACGTGCCCAGCAGGCCCGTGAGGCACGCTATACCCAGGCCAGTGCGGAAAATCGTGCTGCTGCCAAGGCCCAGTTGGAAAGCACTCCCAAGGACCAGCCTCGTGCTTTCGCGGATTACAACCGCTCCAAATTGGCACAGGAGTATCCCCCTGGTGTTACGGAGGAGAGCTACACTGAAGGCAACAAGGTCATCATCCGCCGCGTGGTGGTGAACGGGAACAAGGCTGACGAGTACAGCAAAGTGATCGCGAAGTGGGGCACGTTCTACTTCAAGAACGGACAAAGCATCACGGAGGCCATCTGGGCCAAAGAGACCGAGGGATAGTCCGTGCCTTATTGACCGGTCCCATAAAAGCGATCGGACATGGAGATCGCATTTCGCCGAGCAGGCAGGGTCGAGCCACATTTCCGTTCCCGACAAAGCGACGTCTTTGGTCGTCCTCTATCGCATGTGCTTAGCTGAGGCACATTTCAGCGGTCCACCATGGTTCCTCGCTCCGACAAAATCAGGGCCAACAGGGTTTGCTGGAACGGTGAGAGACCTTCGATCGCAAGGGACGACGATCACTTCTTCGCCTTGCGCTCGCGAAGCTTGGTCACCAGGTCCTCGATCTGCTCGGCGCTGAGCGACTTGCCAACGAACTTCCTCTCACCATCCACCAGGAAGACCTTCGGAGTGCTGTATACATCGTAGGTGTCGGCATAGTTCAAGCTTTCCAAGGTGGTGTAGCGGGGGATGTACTTGCGGGCATCCTTTTTCGCTTCTTCGTAAACGGTCTGGGTCAATGCCACATCCACCCACTTCAGGTCGTTCTCGCGGATGAACTTCTTCCAATCCTTCAGCAGCGATGCGTCCACGGCCTTGGCCACGGCATAGACCTCAATGCCCATGGGCTTCAGTTTTTCCAAGTAGACCTTGTGGATGTCGGGCAGTTCCTTCTTGCAGTGGCCACAGTGGGGGTCCCAGAAGATGATCACCACATACTCCGCAGGGATGTCGTACATGCTGATCCACTTCTGTTCCGTGGAATCGGTGAGGATGATGTTGGGTGCTTTCCGGCCCAGCACCAATGGCGACATCTTGCGGGCACGTTCGCACAGCTTGTCCAGCTTATCCTGTTCCATCCACGTCACCCGTCCAGGCTTGCCGTCGCGGGGACAGTAGTAGGTAAGCGCCATGTGCACGAAAACGGCATCCATGCCCATGATGTCACTGTTCTCATACTTGTAGGTGATGTTGTGCACCACGTACTTGAACACCTCCTCGGCATTGCCAATGCGTGCGATCAGTTCATCGGCCAGGCGGTTGATGGTATCGGGTACCTGCGGAACGAGCTTGGAGAAATACTCGTCGAACTTGTTGGCGAACACTGGTATGCGAACGATGCGATCGTCCTTCAGGTCCACGTTATCCCAGAAGTGCGCCCGGTATTGGTAGTAGCTGGCCGCGCTATCCAATGAGCCATCCGCCTTTCTTGGTTCGGGCAGGTCCACGGTCATGCCCATACGTACCAGGCTGGCAGCAAGGGTGCCGGGGTTGTTGGTGATCAGGTCGCGCTGGTACTGTTTCACCGCCTTGTCCAGGTCCTCCATCTTGGCCTTCACGGAACTGCGGGCGATCGGGTCCTTGTTCACGTCCAATTGCGCACGCAAGGCATCACCCTCCAGTTTCTTGTCGTTCAGGAAGCGGATGTAGCCGATGAACAGTTCGTTCTCCTTGGACTTTTTCACTTGCAGCTTGCCCAACAGGTCGGCCTTGTCCGTTGCTAGCTGTACCACAGTTTCGTTCAGGATCACCTCGAAATACTTGGGCCCGGGCACCACCACGGCGTATACACCGGCGGCATAGCCCTTTGGGCTCTTGAAAACAGCCGTTCCCTTGGCATCGGCCACCGCGGTATCTGCGTAGTAGAGCTTGTTTCCGTAGTAGTTGGCCAGGTAAACGGTGTCCTTGGCTGTGCCATTGATCTGCACCTCCAGTGTGCGCTTGGGGTGGTCCTGGGCGTTGAGCGTGAGGGCGGTGAGGCCGGTCGCGAGCAGGGTAAGCAGTACGCGGTCGATCATGGTCGCAAAAGTAGAAGCCATACGTGGCTGGCGTGTGCTGGCAAATGCCGTTCCGGATCTAAGGACGGTTCAACGGTGTGGAACGACCGCTGCCGACCTGTTAAGCCTTGTGAACGGGCTCAGGCCTCGGCCACCGCGGTCTTGAACTCGCTGGTGGTGTGGAAGGTAATGGCCGGGTTGTTCCGCTTTTCCAGGTCGAGCATGTAGGCGCTGGGTGCCATGAACACCGCGTTGCCATCCTTGTCCTGAACGATCTGCTGGGCCTTCATGCGAATGAACTGGTCCAGCTGGGCCTGGTCGGTGGATGTCATCCAGCAGGCCTTGTGTGCCGGAATGGCTTGGAAGGCGCATTTGGCGCCGTATTCGTGCTCCAGGCGGTAGGCGATCACCTCGAACTGGAGCTCGCCAACGCACCCCACGATCTTCTTGTTGCCGGGTTGTTGGGTGAAGAGCTGCGCCACGCCCTCGTCGGTAAGCTGGCGGATCCCCTTATCCAATTGTTTGGTCTTCATGGGGTCCATGTTCACCAGTTCGCGGAACATCTCAGGGGAGAAGGCCGGAATGCCACGGAACTGGAACTTGGCGCCTTCGGTGAGGGTGTCGCCGATCTTGAAGTTGCCGGTATCGAACAGGCCGATCACATCACCCGGCCAAGCCTCGTCCACAATGGTCTTGGCTGCGGCCAGGAAGTTGGTGGGAGTGGCGAACCGTAATTGCTTTTCGAGCCGGACGTGGTGGTAGTACGTGTTGCGCTGGAAGCGACCGGAACACACGCGCAGGAAAGCGATGCGATCGCGGTGGTTGGGGTCCAGGTTCGCGTGGATCTTGAACACGAAGCCACTGAACTTGGTGTCGTCCGGGGCCACTTCGCCTTGGTCCGTGGGTCGCGGGCCAGGGGGAGGGGCAATGCCCGTGAAGGCGTCGAGCACCTCCTTCACACCGAAGTTATTGAATGCGCTTCCGAAGAACACGGGTGCAATGCGACCGGCCTGGTAGTCGGCGATGTTCAGCGGGTCGTACACTCCTTCGATCAGGTCGATGTCCTCGCGGAGCTGTGCGGCCGCATCTTCACCGATCTGGGTGTCGAGCTGCGGGTCCTGTATGCTGTCGATCTGAATGCTGCTCTGCTCCACTTTGGTCTTGCCGGGGTCGAACAGGCGCAGGCCTTTGCTGTACAGATCGTAAACCCCTTGGAAGGTGGCCCCGATACCGATCGGCCAGCTCATGGGCCGCACCTTGATGGATAGCTTCTCTTCCAGTTCATCCAGCAGGTCGAAGGCATCGCGGCCTTCGAGGTCCAACTTGTTGATGAACACGATCACCGGGGTACTGCGCATGCGGCACACCTCCATGAGGCGTTCGGTCTGCGCCTCAACGCCCTTCACGCAGTCGATCACCAGCACCACGCTGTCTACCGCGGTTAAGGTGCGGTAGGTGTCCTCGGCGAAGTCGCGGTGACCGGGGGTGTCGAGCAGGTTGATCAGCTTGCCACCATACTCGAAGGTCATCACCGAAGTGCTCACCGAGATCCCGCGCTGGCGTTCGATCTCCATGAAATCGCTGGTGGCTCCCCGACGGATCTTGTTGCTCTTGACCGCACCAGCCGTTTGGATGGCACCTCCGTACAGTAGGAATTTCTCCGTGAGCGTGGTCTTACCCGCGTCGGGGTGGCTGATGATGGCGAACGTGCGTCGCTTGGCGATCTCCTCGTGAAGCCCCATGGTCGTGCGGGTCCCGTTGATGGGGCCGCGAAAATAGGTCTTCGCCGAATGAACAGTGCCGATGTGTCTGCGGTTCATAGGTTTGTGAACAACCTGCTCGGAAACATGAAGAAGACACTTACCCTTTTTGCCGCACTGGCCTTGGTCGGAGCGCGTGCCCAAAGCCCGGTGACCCTGGCTTTGGAACAAATGACCACCGGTCTTACCCGTATAACGGACATCGCTCATGCCGGAGACGATCGTCTGTTCGTTACGCTGCAAGCCGGTCGTATCCGCATCGTTCAGCCCAATGGCACCTTGTTGCCCACGCCGTTCCTCGATATCTCGGGGCAGGTGTTGTCATCGGGGAATGAGCAAGGGCTGCTTGGCCTGGCCTTCGACCCCGCCTATGCCGAGAATGGTCGTTTTTATGTGTACTACACGGCGGGTACTAGCCCCGGCGTATCGCGTATATCACGGTTCACGGTGAGCGCTTCGGACCCCAACGTGGCCGATCCCGCCAGCCAGGAGATCCTGTACACCTACCCTCAGCCCTACTCGAACCATAATGGTGGTGATCTTGATTTTGGGTTGGATGGCTTGTTGTACGTGGCATTTGGCGACGGTGGTAGCGCTGGTGACCCCCAGAACAATGCCCAGGACCTCACCGACCCCTTGGGCGATATCATCCGCATTGATGTGGGCGGTCCCTCTGGTTGGGAGGTGCCTGCGGATAATCCCTGGGTGGGGCTGGGAAATGATACTCTGCCGGAGATCTGGGCCAGTGGATTGCGCAACCCCTATCGCATGGGTTTCGACCGGCTTACGGGTGATCTGTTCATCGGTGATGTGGGGCAGAACGCATTTGAGGAGATGGACCATGTGGCGGCCGGGGACAATAGTGGACCCAATTTCGGCTGGCGTTGCTACGAGGCGAATACTTTGTACAATGGATCCGGGTGTGCCACACAATCCACCTATGAAGCTCCAATAACCGTGCATCAGCAAAGCCAGCAGGGTTGGTGCTCCATTATTGGCGGCCGCGTGTACCGCGGGTCGCAGTATCCTCGATTGGCAGGGTTGCACATCTACACGGATTACTGTGGAGGCCAATTTTACTCCCTTCGCCAGAACGACCAAGGAACGTGGGTCCGTGCGCAAGTGCTGGCATCCGGTCAAGTGGGCTTCTCGGTGATCGCGGAAAATGCTGCGGGTGAACTTTTCGCCGGCAATAACAGTTCGGGCATTTTATATCGGATAAAGGATGCCTGCCCCATGCCCATGCCTACGGTCTCGGCCGACGGTGCTACACTGACCAGCAGCCCGGCTCTGGGGTATGCGTGGTACTTGGATGGCAACCTGATCCCCGGGGCCACCGAGCAGATCTATGAGGCCACGGTTTCCGGGGTTTACTACGTGATCGCCAATCAGGGTGCCAACTGCCTGTTGCAGTCAAACAGTGTAGGCGTTATTATTACCGGCGTGCAGGAGCAGCCGCAAAGCTCAGTGCGCACATTCCCGGTTCCTGCCGATGGTTCGCTCCGGTTCGAGGGTTTGCCGACCGATGCAGTCGCAATAGAATTACTTGACTTCACCGGCCGGTTGGTGATGACCGTGCCTGTGGCCGCCAATTCAACCACCGCGATAGCCGAGGTGGGTGCCTTGCCTAACGGTTCTTATGTTTATGTGGTGCGTGACCGATCAGCTAGCAACGCTCTGCGCGGCAGTGTTACGGTCATGCACTGAGCGAAACGATCGGACATTGGAAAGGGCGGCCTGCGGGCCGCCCTTTCTTATTTGCCATCACCTTTCAGGATGATGAGAACTGTATATGCCAGGATCTTCAGGTCCACGGCCATGCTCATGTTCTCGATATAAAGGATGTCGTACTTCAGGCGGCGCACCATCTGATCCACGTTCTCGGCATAGCCGAACTTCACCTGCCCCCAACTGGTAATGCCCGGGCGCACCTTGTGCAGGTGTCGGTAGTGCGGGGCCACCTTCGTGATCTCGTCAATGAAGTGCTGGCGCTCGGGGCGTGGGCCCACAAGGCTCATGTCGCCCACAAGTACGTTCCAGAACTGTGGCAGTTCGTCCATTCGGGTCTTGCGCATCCAGCGGCCAAAAGGGGTGATCCGGGGATCGCTGGTACTGCTCAACTGCGGGCCATTACGCTCGGCATCGCAGTACATACTGCGGAACTTCACGATGGTGAACGGCCTTCCGAACTTGCCAATGCGTTCCTGGCGAAAGAACACCGGGCCATGGCTGGAGAACTTTACCAATAGGGCGAACACCGCGAACACCGGAAGCAGGATCAGGAGTGCGATGAAGCTCGCGGAGATGTCCACAATTCGTTTCAGCGAGAACTGCCATGCCGGCATGATCTCCGGGTTCACCTCGATCAGCGGGGTGCCGAAGATGCTGGTCATCTTCACCGAGCCTGAAAGGATGTCGTACATATCTGGTATCACCTTGATCCGCACACCTGTACCCTCCAGTTCATTCATGATCCGGCTCATGTGCTCGTGCTCGCCGGAATCCACTGCGATGATGACCTCTTCAATTCCCTGTTGCTCGATGATCGGCCGCAATTCGTGCCATTTGCCCAGACGCGGTAGGCCAACGCTGGTGAGCAGCTGGTCGCCTCCGTTCACTTGGAGGAATCCGACGAACCTGTTGCCAGGCGATTTCGGCATGGCCTCGATCTCCTGGAAGATCGCCAAGGCACGCTCATTCCCTCCCACAAGTACCGTATTGAACCCGATGCGCCGATCGTGGACCCGGCGTACGGTGCTGCTGGTCAGCAGGAACCGGGGGATGAATGTGAGCGCGAAATGCAGGCCGAACAGGGCCATGAAGGACCGATAGTAATAGCGGTAGCCGGCCACTTGGTCGTCCAACAGCAGCACGAAGAAGATGAGCACCACGCCGATCAGCGAGATCAACAGGGTCTGGCCCAGTTCCTTGATGCGGAAACGGCGGAAAATGTCGCGATAGCCACCAATGATCGTGTAGAGCCCGAACCAGAACAAGGGGATGAGCACCAGGCCCTTGTAGAAGTTCGCATCCAGCTCGATGGGGACGGCTTGGCCGAACTTGATGGGCTCCAGATAGGCCTTGCGGTACATATAGAACAGTGTCCAGGCGGCAGCGGATCCCAGCAGGTCCGCAGCAACATATTTGGCCACCTGTGTCCGCCGTCCTGTCATGATCCGAAACGTACGATCTTCAGGTTGTCCAAGTACACTGAGCCGCTGGTACCATTGGAAGAGCGGGCCTCGATGTAGATATCGCGTTGGGATAGCCCCGGTGAATTGAAGAAGCCGGTCAGGTCCACATAGATCTTGTTCCAAGGCATGAATCCATTGGAGCGCACGGTCGGTGCAACGAAGACCACCGGGTCATAAGAGGAAATGTTGCTGCTTGTATAAAGCACACCGATGGTGAAGATGATGTCGCAGCGGTAATCCAATTCGAGGAACACCGCTCCACTTGCCAAGGTGAAGTCCTCATCGGTATATAGCCCGAAGTAGGGGCGAGTGGCATCCACGTGGAATCCACCACACGGTGAGTCCTCGATGTACAACAGTTCGGGGTTGGATGCAGGGGTATAGCGTTCCAATGTGGTATCGCTGGCGGGAAGCACGTTCAATCGTGCAAAATCGGGGTCATCGAAAGCTTCTATCCAGAACAGCGAGTTGCTCTTGTAGGTGGTGGCTGGCGCAACAGTGGTGGTTCCTTCCCGCACCAGTTCCACTTGGCCGGTGTAGGTGTTCAGGAAGGGATAGCGTACCCGATCATCGAACATGCCATTGCGTTTCACGGCCGGCACAATGCTGATGGTCTTCCGGCCTTCGCCAAGGACCGGAATGCGGGCGGGTAATTCCCAAACGCCGATCAATCGCTCATCAACGGATACCCACGCATCGGTGATCTTGTGGGTTGCAGCGCCTTGGGCCGTTGTGGTCGTCAATGTGAACGGGGCCACCTCCACATAGGCCGGCACACGATCCCCTTTGGTGCAACCCACCAGAACAAGTGATGCCAGCAACGGGGTCCGTATGGTTCCGATCATTGTGCGGAACCGTTCAACGTTGCTTCGTATGCGATCAGTATGTGCCTTCACGCCTTTTGTAATTGCATGCCAGCCAGCACCTTGTGAGCGGTCTCCATGGCAGCGGCGCCATCGGTAATGGGCACCACCACCGGGGTGTCGTTCAAGAGGCTCATGGCGAACGCCCGCAGCTCTTCTCGGATCGCGTTGATCGTGGGCACCTCGGGCTTCTCAAAGCTGATCTCGCGAGAGCCTTTTCCATTGCCGAGGTCGATCGTTACCGCGAAGGGATCGGGTTCGCCTTCCACTGCACGCATGCGTACGATCTCGGTCGATTTCGTGAGCATGTCCACGGCGATGTAGGCATCGCGCTGGAAGAAGCGGCTCTTGCGCATGTTCTTCAGGCTGATGCGGCTGGCGGTGAGGTTGGCCACACAACCGTTCTCGAAGGCGATACGCGCATTGGCGATATCGGGTGTATCGCTCACCACCGCCACACCGCTGGCATGCACCTCTTTCACGGGGCTGTTCACCACGCTGAGCACAATGTCGATGTCGTGGATCATCAGGTCCAACACCACGCTCACATCGGTACCGCGCGGGTTGAACTGCGCCAGGCGATGCGTTTCGATGAACATGGGGTTGGCCAGGTAGGGCCGTGCCGCTTGGAATGCTGGGTTGAAGCGCTCTACATGGCCCACCTGCACCCGCTTGCCGGTGCGTTCGGTCAGTGCCACCAAGGCCCGGGCCTCGTCCATGGTATTGGCCAAGGGTTTTTCTATGAAGACATCGAGGCCGCGCTCCAATGCTTTGGTGGCCAGGTCGTGGTGGAAGAGGGTGGGGGTCACTATGTCCACCGCGTCCACCATCGCCAACAAGGCCTCCGGCCCGCCGCTCACCGGTGCCACACCGAACTCCTGTTGGATCACTTCGCAGCGTGCCGGGTCCGGGTCGTGGAAGCCCATCACCTGATACTCAGGTATCTCCAGCAACTGTTGCAAGTGGATGCGGCCGAGGTGGCCGGCTCCTAGAACGCCAATGCGGATGGGACGTTGGTTCGCCATGTGGACCGCGCCTTTCCTGCGGGCGGGCCGCGAAAATAACAGGTACCGCATGGGGCAGGGGACGAGCCTCTACTTTTGCGCCCCGCCATGCACCTGCTCAAGGACGAATTCCGCCACCAAGGCCTGCGCCGCAAGCTGGTCGAGGAGCTCCGAACCAAGGGCATTCGCAACGAACAGGTCCTTCAGGCCATCGGCCGGGTGCCCCGGCACCAGTTCATCGACGATTCTGCCTTTCTGGAGCTGGCATACGCCGATAAGGCTTTCCCGATCGGTTGCGAACAGACCATTTCGCAGCCCTACACAGTGGCCTTCCAGACCGAGCTGCTCGGGGTTGGCAAGGGAACGAAGGTGCTGGAGATCGGCACGGGCAGCGGGTTCCAGACGGCCGTTTTGCTCGAGCTCGGGGCCAAGGTGTATTCCATTGAACGGCAGCGGCCGCTCTACCTGCGCACCAAGGAGCGTCTTGCCCTCATGGGCTACCGGCCCAGCCTTACCTATGGCGATGGCTACAAGGGATTACCCTTGGAAGCGCCTTTTGACCGGGTGCTTGTCACTTGCGGGGCGCCTTTCGTGCCGCCCGATCTGCTGGGCCAATTGAAACCCGGTGGTCGCATGGTGATCCCCGTGGGTGAAGGCGATGTGCAACGCATGCTGTGCATCGATCGCAATGCCGACGGCACCTTTGAGCAACGCGACCTCGGCGCTTTCCGCTTCGTGCCCATGTTGGGCGACAAAGCAAAGTGACGCCTACCTGATGGCTGACAGCTGAACCGACGCGACGCTCGGTAACTTGGGGCACCATGTTGCCGGTCCTCAATGCCACCCAGATGCGTGCGGCCGATGCGTACACCATCGCCCATGAGCCCATCAGTTCGCTTGATCTGATGGAGCGGGCTGGGACCCGTTGCACGGCGCACCTGCTAAGGCATGTGGCCCGCTGGCCCAAGGACCCCCGGGTCCGCACCCCCTTTCTGGTGGTGGTGGGCATGGGCAACAACGGCGGCGATGGACTGGTGATCGCGCGCCTGCTCCACCTACGCGGGCAGCCCGTGCGGGTGGTGCGTGTGAAGCACCGCGACAACGCTTCGCCCGACCATGCCACCAATCTGAAGCGCTGCGAGGCGCTCGGTATTCCGGTGCATGATATGGTGGAGGTCGGCGGATTTCCGGCAATTGATGTTCAGGAGGTTATCGTCGACGCGATCTTCGGCACAGGCATTACCGACACCATGACCGGCATCGCTGCTGAAGCCGTTCGGTGGATCAATACAAGTGGCAGGCCGGTATTCGCCATCGACCTGCCATCTGGCCTTCTCGCCGATGGGAATTCGAATGATCACTCCGACAGGATCGTTAAAGCAACGTTCACCCTTACCTTCCAAGTGCCCAAGCCGGCGCTGTTGCTTGCCGATCAGGCTCCCAACGTGGGCTATTGGGAGGTGGTGCCCATCGGGCTTGATGAAGGGTTCCTTGCCAGGATCGCCCCGCAACGGCATGTGATCCAACGCCCTGATGTGCTGGCCCTATTGCCGCCGCGCCCAAGAACAGGTCACAAAGGCACCTTCGGGCACGCGCTGCTGGTGGCCGGTGAAAGTGGGCACATGGGTGCGGCCGTATTGGCCACCCGGGCAGCCTTACGTAGCGGTTGCGGATTGGTGACCACGCGCGTACCTGGCCGAGGGGAACAGGTGATACAGACCGCTGCCCCCGAGGCCATGAGCGATCTCGACCCCGCTATGGACCGCATCACCGGGCTGCCCAAGCTGGAACCGTTCCAGGCCATCGGGATCGGACCCGGGCTTGGATCGCATGCCGATACTTCCTTGGTGGTCAAGCGATTGATACAAGAGTCGCAGGTCCCCGTGGTATTCGATGCCGATGCGCTGAACTTGCTCGCGGCCAACCCCACTTGGCTTGCGTTCCTGCCTGCCGGGTCGGTGCTCACACCGCATCCAAAGGAGTTCGATCGGTTGGTGGGAAGTCCCTCGCGCTCAAGTGCTGAACGTTCGGAACGTACGGTCGAACTGGCACGGCGCACACGCTGCATTGTTGTTCTGAAAGGGGCGCCTACGGCCGTGTATTCGCCGGATGGAAGCATCCACTACAACGCCACAGGAAACCCCGGCATGGCGAAGGGCGGTAGTGGCGATGTGCTTACCGGGCTCATCACCGGTCTGCTGGCACAAGGCATGTCCAGTTGGGCGGCCGCCGTTGTGGGCGTTCATCTGCACGGGTTGGCTGGCGACCTGGCCGCTTCGCAGTTGGGCATGGATGGAATGACCAGCGGTGATCTCGCGGACCACCTGCCCGATGCTTGGCGGAACCTGCGGTCCTGATCAGAGGAGGTCTTCCACTGGGCCTTTGCCTTCGCGCAGGATCACGGGTTCACCCTGGCTCAGGTCGATCACCGTGGATCCCTCCAGCCCGCCGATACCTCCATCGATCACCAGGTCCACCTGATAGCCCAGGTGTTCATCGATCCGTTCCGGGTCGGTGGTGTAGTCCACCACTTTGTCGGGGTCGTGTACGCTTGTCACCACCAAGGCGTGGCCCAGTTCGGCCACAATGGCTTGCGGTATCGGGTGGTCCGGTACGCGGATACCCACCGTGCGCTTGTTGTTCTTGAACAACTTGGGGATCTCGCTGCTGGCCGGCAGGATGAA
The DNA here is from genome assembly GCA_016788295.1 of Flavobacteriales bacterium. Taxonomy (GTDB): domain Bacteria; phylum Bacteroidota; class Bacteroidia; order Flavobacteriales_F; family PHOS-HE28; genus PHOS-HE28. The sequence goes on along the minus strand of JAEUSY010000023.1, from coordinate 7,914 downwards.
GGTGTATGGTCCGGGCAGCGCACGCTTCATGATCCGGAAAGCCGCGGTATCCACGGCCCTGGCGTAGGTGCTCAACTGGCTCAGGTCGTTGCAGATCAACGAGAGGTCGGCCTTGTTCGGCTTGGCTCCCTTCAACTTGGCCACCTGTTCAATGGCGCGTGGCTGGTGGGCGCTGCATACGAAGGCATACACCGTGTCGGTGGGGCAGATGATCACTCCACCGGCGTTGAGCTTCTCCACCGCGATGCGGATCTTCCGCGGCTCGGGGTCCTTGGGATGGATGCTCAGCAGCATGCCGTGGTCAGGCCTTCACCGCCGTAGCGGCCTTCTTGTGGTCGGCCAGGAACTTCTCCAGCCCAATGGTTGTGAGGGGGTGGTCGAACAGGGCCGTGATGGCGCTGAGCGGACAGGTGGCCACATCGGCACCCACTTCGGCGCACTGGATGATGTGCATGGGGTGGCGGATGCTCGCGGCCAGGATCTCGGTGCCGTAGCCGTAGTTGTCGTAGATCACCCGGATCTGCTCGATCAACTGCACACCGTCAGTGCTCACATCATCCAAGCGGCCCACGAAAGGCGATACGTAGGTGGCTCCGGCCTTGGCGGCCAACAAGGCCTGCCCAGCGCTGAACACCAGCGTGCAATTGGTTTTAATGCCCTTGCCGGTGAAGTACTTGATCGCCTTAACGCCATCGCGGGTCATGGGCACTTTCACCACGATGTTCGGGTGCAATGCGGCCAGGTCCTCGCCCTCTTTGATCATTCCAGCGTAGTCCGTGGCGATCACCTCGGCGCTCACATCGCCGTCCACGATGTTGCAGATGTCCACGTAATGCTTCATTACCCGGTCGTGGCCACTGATGCCTTCCTTGGCCATCAACGAGGGGTTGGTGGTTACGCCGTCCAGGACACCGAGGTCCTGCGCTTCCTTGATCTGGGCCAGGCTGGCCGTGTCGATGAAGAATTTCATGGTCGTGCTGCTGGCTGCAAAGGTAACCCGCCACGGGTACCTGGCATTGGGCATGGCCCTTGCAGGCGTGGCGTACTTTTGCACACACATGCTCCAGCGCATCCTTCTCACCCTTTTCGCGGTGCTGTTCACAGCGCTCACCTTCGCGCAACCGCCCGCGGCCTCCAATTCCACCGATGCCAAGGGGCGCAAGCAGGGCGCATGGTCCAAAACGTGGCCGAACGGTAAGGTGCGCTACCAAGGCCAGTTCACGGACGACAAGCCTGTGGGCACCTTCAAGCACTGGGACGAGAATGGCAAGCTCACATCGATCCAGCGCCACGCCGGAGATGGAAAGGTGAGCCGGGCCGAACACTTCCACCCCAATGGTGCGCTAATGGCGGCAGGTAAGTACGTAGGGCAGACCAAGGACAGCACGTGGAACTACTATTCGGCCGATGGCAAACTGCGTAAGGTGGAGCGCTTCAAGGTGGGCACCCTGCACGGCGAGCAGATCACCTATTACCCCAATGGTCAATTGGCGGAGCGTGAGCACCGTGTGGATGGCGAGCTTCATGGCGAAATGAAGAGCTGGTTCGATAACGGCACCTTGAAGAGCGAGGCGAACTACGTGAAAGGCCAGCCCGAGGGACGCATGACGTTCTATTTCCCCAGTGGCAAGAAGGAGATCGAAGGGCAGGTGGTGAACGGGGACCGCGACGGCGTGTGGTATTACTTCAATGCCGATGGTACCATTCAACTGCAGGTGCTCTATGCCCGTGGGACCATGGTGAAGGAGCGAAAGGAGAACGGCACCTTCAAGGAATACTACGACGACGAGCAGCTCATGAGCGAAGTGACCTACGTGAAGGGCAAGCGCGAAGGGAAGTTCACGGAGTATTTCGACAATGGGACATGGTTGATGAAGCCGGTACCCGCGGACCCCAATATGGGCACTCCGGCGGATATTCAGCGCGTATTGGAAGGGCAGACCAAAAAGCGGGAAGGCACCTACGTTAATGATCTGCTGGAGGGGGAGGTGAAGGAGTATGACGAGAAGGGCAAACTGGTGAAGGTGACCCGCTATGTGGGCGGTGTGGAGCAGCGATAGCGGAGGGGAGCGATCAATTGGGAGGCGGACAGGAAGTTGGAGGTCGGCAGTTGGCGATCAACATTAAGCTCGGCCAACTACCTTGTGAAATCAGGATATGGAATGAGCAAGCACGGAAGGATCTTGGTGGCCATGAGCGGCGGTGTGGACAGCTCCGTTACCGCATTGATGCTGCATGAGCAGGGGTACGAGGTGATCGGCGTGACCATGAAGACCTGGGACTATGCCGATGCCAGCGGAGGCAAGCGCGTTACCGGATGCTGCGACCTGGACAGCATCAACGATGCCCGGAACATGGCGGTGAGCCGAGGGTTCCACCACATGATCATCGACATCCGCGAGGAGTTCGGCGATGCCATCATCGGCAATTTCACCAGTGAGTACCTGGCCGGCCGCACGCCCAATCCCTGTGTACTGTGCAATACCTTCATCAAGTGGGAGGCCTTGCTCAAACGGGCCGACATGATGGACTGCGAGCTGATCGCCACTGGGCACTATGCCCGGGTCCGCCAATTGGAGGAGAATGGGCGCTGGGTGGTCAGCCGGGGGCTCGATCCCGGCAAGGACCAGAGCTATGTGCTTTGGGGACTTGAACAAAAGAACCTGGCCCGGACGCGCTTCCCCATTGGTGGTTTCCGCAAGAGCGAGATCCGGCAAATGGCCATGGACAGCGGTTTTCCCGAACTGGCCACCAAGAGCGAGAGCTACGAGATCTGCTTCATACCCGACAACGACTACCGGGGTTTCCTGAAACGGAAGGAGCCGGAGGCCACCGCGCAATTGGCACACGGAAAGCTCGTGGGCACCGATGGCATGGTGCTGGGCGAGCATGATGGCTACCCCTTCTTCACCATTGGCCAGCGGAAAGGCCTCGGTATTGCCACCGGCGAGCCGCTCTATGTCACCGACATCCGTCCCGAGACCAATACCGTGGTGCTGGGGCGCAAGGATGACCTGAACAAGGTCTCCATGTGGGTGCGCAAGCCGAACTTCCAGAAGATCAGCGCGTTGAATGGGGAGATGGAAGCCGTTACCAAGATCCGCTATAAGGACAAAGGCACACCGGGCACCCTGAACATGGACGGTGAGCGTGTGCATGTTGAGTTCCATGCTCCAGTGGCAGGCATCGCTCCGGGGCAGAGCGCCGTCTTCTATGATGGGGACGATGTGATCGGAGGTGGTTTCATCGACCGCGAAAGCAACTGACCATGAAAAAGCGGTTCAATATCGGTGTGGTCGCAATCCTGTTGCTCGCAGGCTGCGCCAAAGAGGAACAGCCAGCACCTGTGGACCTTGGCTACGACTATTTCCCGGCCAAGGTGGGTGCATGGGTGGTGTTCCAAGTGGACTCGCTGTGGCGCGATGACCAGGCAGGTATCCTGGACAGCGTGAGCTATCTTCTTCGGGAGGAAGTGGTGGAGCAATACACCGATACGGAAGGACGAACAGCCTACCGCCTGCTACGCTCTGTCCATGACAACGAAGGCAATTGGGCGCCCCGCGATGTGTGGACCTTCACCGTGAGCAATACTTCGGCAGAGCAGACCGAGGAGAACAAGCGCAGGCTGAAGCTCTCATTCCCGGTGCGCGAGACCCGCAGTTGGGACGTTAACGCGCTGAATACCGATGATGAGCTCTTGGTGGCCCATCGGAACGTGGGCCTGCCTTGGTCCAGCGGAAGCCGCACCTACGGAGAAACGGTGACGGTGCGCAACACGATGCCGCCGAATCTGGTCGAAACGCGGAACTACGAGGAGCGTTATGCCAAGGGTGTCGGGTTGGTGTGCAAGTATTGGGAGGAGATGACCCGCAACACCACCTATCCACCGAACCAGCCGCCACTGGTGCGAGAAGTAGGGTTCCGTTTGAACATGTTGGCCTTGGACCACGGCACTGAATGATCGGCTCTTTTACCATGCTGCGCGAGAAGCTCCTACTGGCCTTTGTGGCTGTTTTCTGTTCATTGGTGTCGCAGGCACAAACCGCTCCTGATACTTATTGGGTGCAGTTCACCGACAAAACGAACACACCGTACTCCCTGGATGCCCCGGAACAGTTCCTTTCGGCACGTGCAATTGCTCGTCGACAGGCACAAGGCATCGCACTCGATGAGCTTGATCTTCCGGTGGACCCGGCTTACATCACCGGTGTGCTGGCCACGGGTGATGTGCAATTGGTGAACCGCAGCAAGTGGTTCAACGCGATCACCATTCGCACGTCGGATACTGATGCTTTGCTGGCCATCCAGCAGTTGCCATTCGTTCAGCAACTGCGTTCCACCCAGCAGTTGCACGGCACGCCTGTATCGCCGGACAAGTTCGCGCTGCCCATGACCCCGACAGAACGGGGTGGGGGAAGTGGTGACTACGGGGCATCGTTCACCCAGATCGCCATGCTCAACGGGCATGAATTGCATGCCATGAACGCGCAGGGCCAGGGTATGCTCATCGGTGTGCTCGATTCGGGCTTCGATCAGGCCAACACGATCAACGCCTTTGATGAATTACGCAATCGCGAGGGCATCGTGCTTACGCGCGACATGGTCAACCACGATGGTGATGTGTATGCGGACCACTGGCATGGCCGGAGCGTGCTCTCCTGCTTGGCCGCTGTAATGCCCGGTTACTTGATCGGTACAGCACCCGCAGCAGATTATGTGCTCGTTCGCACGGAAGAGGCCGCCACGGAGTACATCGTTGAAGAGGACAATTGGGTGGCCGGAGCAGAGCTCTGCGACAGCTTGGGTTGCGATGTGCTCAACACCTCCTTGGGCTACACCCGGTTCGACGATCCGGCGCAGGACCATGCGTACGCGGACATGAACGGACTGACCGCCCGCATCAGCATAGCCTCGGGCATTGCGGCCATGAAGGGCATGGTGCCCGTGAACAGTGCCGGCAACTCGGGTCAGAGCGAATGGTACTACATCAGCGCTCCGGCCGATGCCATCAATATCCTGGCCGTTGGTGCGGTCGGCGATCAGGAGCAAGCGGCCCCGTTCAGTTCCCGCGGACCCAGTGCTGATGGGCGTGTGAAGCCCGATGTGATGGCCATGGGGTGGGGCGCCATTGGTCTCGATGCCGCCGGTGAGTTCGTGGTGCCCATCAGCGGTACCTCGTTCTCTTCGCCGATCCTGGCCGGACTGGTGGCCTGCCTATGGCAATTGCACCCTGGGCGTACCGCCACGGAGATCATGGACGCCGTGCGTCGCAGTGCATCACTTTGGACGGCACCCAATGATTCCATGGGCTACGGGATCCCCGACTTCATGCAGGCGCACTTGTTCCTCGATGCTACCACCAGCATTTCCGAAGAAGCGAACAACGCACGCATGAAGGTGCAACCGGTACCTTTTGCCGATAGGCTCGAAGTATTGCTTCCTGCGGCCGTGCAAGGTGCATGGACCGCCGAGGTGGTCGATGCCGCTGGACGTGTGCAATGGCGCACTTCGGGGCGAGATGCGGGTTCCGAGCGTATCGTGTTGACGGGCCTTCGTGCATTGGACAGTGGTGTTTACGTGCTCAGGATCAGCAGCGGCCATACCATGCACGCTGCCCATGTGGTGAAGGAATGAGTACGCAGCGTCCGATACCCATCATACCAGTGGATTCGCTGGTGCAAGGCTACAGTGAGGGGCGCTTCCCCATGGCCCATGATGGCAAGATCTACAGCCATGATCCCGATCCGCGGGCAGTGTTCGATCTGGCCTCGATAAAGCCTGACGCAAGGACGGCCAGGGTGATCCGCTCTGGTCGCTATCGCACAACCGTGGATAAGGACTTCGAGGCTGTGATCAGGGCCTGTGCCGATCGGGAAGAGACATGGCTGGATGAACCGATGATCCGGTCATACATCGGGCTGCACCGTGCAGGCTTCGCATTCAGTGTGGAATGCTGGGAGGGCGACCGGCTCGCAGGCGGTATCTATGGTGTAGCGATCGGGCGTGCTTTCTTCGGTGAAAGCATGTTCGGGGCGAACAACGCAGGCAAAGTGGCGTTCCATGCGCTGGTGGATCTGCTGCGTCAACGGAACTACGTCCTGTTCGATACCCAGTACATCAATCCCTTTACAAAGCAGTTGGGTGCCATGGAGATCCCCCGTAGCCTCTTTCGCGAGCAACTGGCGCGTGCCATTGGTACATCTGATACCCTTTGATCGTTCATGCGGAACCTGGTCCTTCTCTTCGCTCTAGTTGTTCTGACATCTGTCAATGGCCAGCAGCAGCTCATCATTGATGTGCAGCTGAACAAGCCAACGGCAGGGGGGATGCTCAACCTGGTACTTTGCCCCACAGCAGATTCCTATGCGAGTGAAAAGGGATGCCGCCTTGTGCAGGTGAAGGCCGAGGGCAGTGTGGTGCGGATCGTGCTCAACGATGTGGCACCTGGTACCTACGCGATCAAGGCCTTCCACGATATTGACCGCAACGGCAAGCTCGACACCAACTTCATGGGTATTCCCAAGGAACCCTACGGATTCAGCAATGATGCCATGGGCACCTTCGGCCCGCCATCTTTCGAGCAGGCCGCGTTCAAGGTGGGTACAGGTACTTCCACCGCGAGGTTCAAGATGAAAGGCTGATCACCGCGCGTTCCGCACGACCACGGGCTCTACCGCCTGCCGTTCGCCGAGGTAGCGCTGGTAGGTCTCAGAGTAGGTCACGCGGTGGTCGATCACCTCTGCGCCATTGGCCAGCAGCGCGATCACCGCATCCGTGGCCTCGCGCAGACCGTTGTTCCCGCCGCTGTTCGCCGTGACGAGATCCACCTCGCCGCGCGCGATGGCCTGCTCCACGAGCCATGCCGTCACCGGACTGCCGATCATCACCCGCAGGCCGCAGCGCGAAGCCACGGGCAGGTCCAGCACATCGTCGAAGAAGAAGGCCACCTCATCGGCCTCCAGGCCATGCTTCGCGAGGAAGGCGTCAAAGGCCTCGGGCTTGTTGGTGAAGCCCATGTACACGCCGTGCAGCCGTTCGCGCTGGGCGAAGCGCTCTGCGTAGGGGTTGTGCTGGCCGGTGATCACCGCTGCCTTGGGCAGCTGGCCGTTGCGCAGCCACAGGGCGAAGCGCAGCAGGTTCACGCCCATGCTGCCCACCTCGCTGAACGGACTTCCGCCCTCGGCATCCTTGAAGCCGTCGTTGAACACGCCGTCCCAGTCGAAGAGCACGGCCTTGGTGCGGGCCAGGCGGCGCAGGAGCTCCTTCTCGGAGCCGATGACGTGGAGGCCGATGGTGGTGAAGGGTTGGAGGCGGCTCAAGGGAATGCGTTGCGTGTTGATGGGTTAGGCGTTACGTGTTGCGGCGTTGTTCCAACCCGCAACACGTAACACGCCAACACGCAACGTGTGCCGGGCCGGCGGGCAGCCTACCCCGCGATCGCCTTCATCAGATCCTGGATGTCGAGCATGCCGAGCTGCTTGCCGTTCTCGCTCACGCTCAGCGTGTCCACCTTGTGCTCCTTGAAGGCCTTCTGGGCCTCGTCGAGCAGGGCTTCCGGGCTGATGGTGAAGGGCGCGGTGAACTTCAGCGTGCTCAGCTTCTTCGCGAGAAACTTGTTGCCCTCCTTCTCGATGCCGCGGCGCAGGCCACCATCGGTGAAGACGCCGACGTTCTTGCCCTTGCCGTCCACGACCATCACCGCGCCGAAGCCATGCTTGGTCATCTCCACCAGGGCCTCACTCACGGTGGCGCTGTCCTTCACGGTCGGGTTCGTGCGCGAGAGCACGTCCTTCACCTTCATGGTGATGAGGCGCGTGTCCACGTAGAACTGCTTGGTGCCGATGGCCGTGAAGTGGTTGTCGGTGAGCTGCTTCATCAGCTTCCAGGGCACGGTGATCGTGTGCACGCCGAGCT
>JAEUSY010000039.1 GCA_016788295.1 Flavobacteriales bacterium | reverse complement strand
TGACGGCGCCGTGAGCATGAGCTGCACCGGCAAGGGCACCATCGCCAACATGGGCGCCGAGATCGGTGCCACCACCAGCACCTTCGGCTACGACGACAGCATGCGCCGCTACCTGAAGGCCACCGGCCGCGCGGAAGTGGCCGCCATGGCCGACAAGATCGCCGCCGACCTCACCGGCGACCCCGAGGTGTACGCCGACCCGGCCAAGTACTTCGACCAGGTGATCGAGATCGACCTTAATACCCTAAGCCCGCACCTCAATGGCCCCTTCACCCCCGACCTGGCCACGCCGGTGAGCGAGATGAAGGACAAGGCCTCCAAGAACGATTGGCCCATCGACATCGAGTGGGCGCTGATCGGGTCCTGCACCAACAGCAGTTACGAGGACATCAGCCGCGCCGCCAGCATCGTGGCCGACGCCGTGAGCAAGGGCCTGAAGCCGAAGTCGCACCTGGGCATCAACCCCGGCTCCGAGCAGGTGCGCTACACCATTGAGCGCGACGGTTTCATCGAGACCTTCGAGAAGAGCGGCGCCACCATCTTCACCAACGCCTGCGGCCCGTGCATCGGCCAGTGGGCGCGCGAAGGGGCCGACAAGCAGGAGAAGAACTCCATCGTCCACTCCTTCAACCGCAACTTCGCCAAGCGCGCGGACGGCAACCCCAACACGCACGCCTTCGTGGCCTCCCCCGAGATGGTGGCCGCCATCGCCATCAGCGGCAAGCTCACCTTCGATCCGGTGAACGACACCCTCACCAACGACAAGGGTGAGCAGGTGAAGCTGGCCGAGCCCACCGGCTGGGAGCTGCCCCCCAAAGGCTTCGCTGTGGAGGATGCGGGTTACCAGGCACCAGCCGCCGATGGCAGCACGGTGAACGTAGTGGTGAAGCCCGACAGCCAACGCCTGCAATTGCTCGAACCCTTCCCCGCCTGGAACGGCAAGAACATCAGCGATGCAGTGCTGTTGATCAAGGCCAAGGGCAAGTGCACCACCGACCACATCAGCATGGCCGGTCCCTGGTTGCGCTACCGCGGTCACCTCGACAACATCAGCAACAATACGCTCATCGGTGCCATCAACGCCTTCAATGGCGAGGCCGACAAGGTGAAGAACCAGCTCACCGGCGAATATGGACCTGTACCTGCCACTCAGCGCGCCTACAAAGCAGCGGGTGTGGCCAGCATCGTGGTGGGCGACCAGAACTACGGCGAGGGCAGCAGCCGCGAGCATGCCGCCATGCAACCGCGTCACCTCGGTGTGGCAGCGGTACTGGTGAAGAGCTTCGCGCGCATCCACGAGACCAACCTGAAGAAGCAGGGCATGCTCGCCCTTACCTTCAGCAACGAGGCCGACTACGACAAGATCCGCGAGGACGATCGCATCGACTTCACGGACCTCACGGCCTTCGCGCCGGGAAAGCCCCTCACGCTCGTGTTCAAGCACAGCGATGGCAGCAGTGACACCATCCAGGTGAACCACAGCTACAATGCCCAGCAGATCGAGTGGTTCAAGGCGGGTAGTGCGCTGAACATCATCCGGGCTGAGCAGAACAACTGAACAAGTTATACGCCCATGTGGAGCCCTGCATTCCGTGTGAATGCAGGGCTTCGTGCATGAATGGGGGGCTAATGGTTTGTCGCATGATGACCTACAAGGCGACATGCTCGCGATCCGGGTCGACGAACAAGGCGAATGGCACGATGATTGCAAAGGCGGCCCCCGGCCTTCAAAGCTGCATGTACAGGGATGGATGGTTAGGCCTGTAAGTCCGCTGGCATGCAAGTTGTTAACAAGTCGCGAACCAATAATTAACAGGGTCGATTTGGCGGAGATTAAGAGATCCTTCTACCTTCGGCCCGCAAACCAAGCAACCATGAACATGAACAAGAAAGTACTGATGACCGTTGTGCTGGCCGGTGCCACTACGTTGGCCATGGCCCAGAAGCCTACCGAAGGCAGCCCCAGCTCGCTGGAGGTGCAGGTGAACCTCGCTGGCGAGGGTAGCACTGTTGTGAGCCCTGCTCTGAAGTATCGTTACTTCCTGTCCGAGAACCTGGCCATCCGTTTCGGTCTGGGCTTCGGTGGTTCCAAGACCACGGAGAACGTGACCGAGAACGGCGACGGTACCGGTGCTACCGGATCGCGCGAGGTGAAGACCTCCAACTTCAATGTTGCTCCTGGTATCGAATACCACTTCGCAGGTACCGACCGTCTGAGCCCTTACTTGGGTCTGGCGATCGCCTTCGGTAGCGGTAAGACCACCGAGACCTGGGACAACTACGCTGATTTCGGTGATGGCGGTGGATACGCTGAAGGCGTGACCGCAGAAGTGAACAGCCCTGTGGGATCTTTCGGCTTCGCTCTGCTTGCCGGTATGGATTTCTACGTGGCCGAGAACCTCTTCGTTGGCGGTGAGTTCGGCTGGGCAAGCACCACCACCACCCAGAAGGAAGGCGACGCCACTGTGACCATCGACGGCGACACCAGCACGGGCACGACCCCCGAGCAGAAGTCCAGCTCTTCGGGCTTCGGTGCTACTGCCGGTCTGCGTCTCGGCTGGCGCTTCTAAGCCTCGGCTTACAAACTCCGATAACGAGGCCCGTGCGAAAGCACGGGCCTCGCTTTTTGTGGTATCAGGATCACATGGTCGCAATAGCATGTTCATCATTGGGCCCGACACCAATGGCATGAAGTTGGTGTTAGCAGGGCGACACTTAACTTGCCAGCGCTTCGCTGGTTTCCAGCATGGCGAACCCCACTAACTGTCGAACCATCTCCGCTCCAATGCGCATACTCATTTGTACCCTGGCCTTGATCGGTATCACCGCCTCTTACGCCCAGCAGATCGACTCGACACGATCCTGGGTGGTGAACGGCGATTTTGAAAAGGTGGAGACCAAGAAGCTGAAGCGCCCTGGTGCCATTGAACTCGCTGCCGGCTGGTCCTCGCCCACCGAGAAAAAGGCCGATCTCTTCAGCGAGATGGCCCCCAAGGAGAGCAACGTCTCCGCACCCAAGAACCTGGCCGGTGACCAAATGGCATTGAGCGGATCGAATTACGCCGGGATCCGTGCGTGGAGCTACCAGAACCAGGAGCCCCGTACCTACCTACAGACCCAGATGAAGCAACGCATGAAGAAGGACTCCCTCTATTGCGTTCGCTTCTATGTCACTTTGGGCGATCTGAGCAAGTATGGCGTGGCAGAGCTGGGTGTATGGCTAGGTAATCAAAAGGTCGTGAAGAGCGACGACGCCAGCCTGACCTACAACATCAGTGTGCCTGCGGCCCGTGAAAAGGTGCATAAGGATATGAGCAGCTGGCAGGGCGTATGTGGTGTTTACCAGGCCAAGGGCTCGGAGCACTACCTGATCATCGGCAACTTCGCCGCCACCGAGAAGACCCTCAACGAAAAGGTCAAGCGCCCCCGGGGCGAGAGCCGTATGCAGGTGAACTCGGCCTATTACTACATCGATAACGTGGAAGTCTACCCGATCAAGGACCGTGGTGCATGCACGTGCGAGCAGCTGAAGGATGCAGAGAGCGAATTCATCTTTGGCCGGAAGGGTGCGGTAAACCCAAGCCTGAAACCTGCCCAGCGAGTGGATGCGCAGGTGTTCTACTACAAGCGCTTCCAGCGTGTCATGGATCCTTCCATGGATTCATGGTTCAATGAGCTGGTCACAGACCTCAAGGCCGACCCCACCATTAAAGTGCGTCTCACAGGCCATATTGATGTGACGGAAATGGACCGCGCACGCGTTCGCCCTGATCTTACCGAACTTGGCAAAGAGCGCGCAGAAGCCCTGCGCGATGCACTTGTGGAGGCTGGTGTGGACGCTGGCCGCATTACCGTGGTCGGAAAAGGTGCCGACGAGCCTGCCGATGCTTCCGGAACGGATGTAGGCATGAGCAAGAACCGGCGTGTGGAGATCGACCTGAACTAAGGCCCGTACCCCATCTTCTTTCGGAAGGCGCCCTCGTGGCGCCTTCCGCATTCATAATGCACCCTTACCTTTCCCCGACATGACGAAGTCGAGCCTGCCGAAGGGCGACCGCCGCATCATTCGCGGGTGGACCATTTACGACTGGGCCAACTCGGTCTATTCGCTCACCATTACTACGGCCGTTTTTCCGGTCTTTTACCTGGCCATTACGCATGAGGGTACCACGGACCTGGTGTTGCAGCGGTACGGAATCCCGGCGCAATCCCTCTACTCGTACGCGCTGTCTGCGGGCTTTCTCATTGTCGCGCTCACCTCGCCCTTGCTGAGCGGGATCGCCGATCATACAGGCAAGAAGCTATCCTTCCTCAAAGGCTTCTGTTATCTGGGTGCGGCCTCCTGCGCGGGTCTGTTCTTCTTCGGTCTGGAGCAACTGTGGATCGGTCTTTTCCTGCTGATGATGGCCTGTGTGGGTTTCAGTGGGAGCCTCATTTTCTATGATGCCTTCCTGCCTGAGATCGCTGCTCCCGAGGACCATGACCGGATCAGTGCCCGGGGCTATACCATGGGTTATATCGGCAGCGTGATCCTCCTCGTGCTCAACCTGCTGATGGTAACGAACCTGGACGGTGGAGAGACCACCTTGCTCGGAATACCCGATCGCGACGGCCTGCCCGCACGCATCACCTTCCTCACCGTGGGCCTTTGGTGGGCAGGCTTTGCCCAGCTCGCGTTCCGTGTGCTGCCCGATAATCCCTACGGTCTGAAGGCCACAGGGGACGTTTGGTCCAGCGGCTATCGCGAGCTGCGCAAGGTGTGGCGCCAATTGCGCTCGACCCGCCGGTTGAAGGGCTACCTCATGGCCTTCTTCGTTTTTAACATGGGCATCCAGACGATCATGTACTTGGCGGTGACCTATGCCAAGGAAGAGGTCCAGGACCATGATGCGTTGGGTGCCGTGGTGCCCATCAGCGACCAAAGCCTCATCATCAGTATCCTGCTCATTCAGTTGGTGGCCATTCTGGGGGCCTTGCTCTTTGTGCGGATGAGCAAGGCCTGGGGCAATCTTGCGGCATTGACCATCGGCTGTGGTGTGTGGATCCTGCTCTGCGTTTCAGCATACGGCATCCACTGGGCATGGGAGTTCTACCTGCTCGCCTGTGGCGTGGGCTTGGTCATGGGGGGAAGCCAGGCGCTTTCGCGCAGCACATACGCCAAGTTCCTCCCCGATACCCTGGATCACGCCTCGTACTTCTCCTTCTACGACGTGAGTTATTACGTGGGCACGGTGCTCGGGACCTTTGCCTACGGTCTGGTCTACCAAGTGACCGGTGATCTGCGCAACACGGTCATCTTCATCGGCGGCTTCTTCGTAGTGGGGTTGATCCTCCTTGCACTGGTCCCACGCGCAGAGGTGGCCGTGCTGCCGCATGACGAGTGACCGGGTGCCCACGTACCTTCGTGGCGCTTAGTTCTCCAGCATGCACGCAACTTCGGATTGGGATGTCATCATCGTTGGCGGTGGCATTGTGGGTGCCGCCACCTTGTACAAATTGCAATCGCGACAGCCCGGTCTGCGCATTCTATTGTTGGAGAAGGAGAGTGCCTTGGCCGATCACCAGACAGGCAACAACAGCGGCGTCATCCACAGCGGCATCTACTACAAGCCCGGGAGCTTCAAGGCACGTAATTGTGTCAAGGGCCGGCGCGAACTGGTGGCCTTCGCCAAGCAGCACGGTGTGAAGCACGACATCTGCGGTAAGTTGATCGTGGCCACCGACGCCGAGGAACTTCCCCGCTTGGAGAAGATCTACAACACCGGCGTGGCCAATGGCATCGAGGACATGACACGTGTGGATGCCGCACAGATCAAGGAGATCGAACCGCATTGCGAAGGCATTGCCGGCATCCGCGTTGGTTGCACAGGCATCATCGATTTCAGGGGTGCCACCGAACGCATGGCCGAAGTGGCATTGGGCATTCAGCCGCAGAGCCGGGTGAGCCTGGGCGAGGCCTTCATCAGCATTTCGCAGGATGGTGACCGCAGCATAGTGCGCACCGGCAAGGGTGAGCATTCCACGCGCTACGCGATCTTCTGCGGTGGATTGCAGAGCGATCGACTGGCCAAGGGCGATGGTGTTTCCTTCCCCGAACGCATTGTGGGCTTCCGCGGCGATTACTATGAACTGAGCGAACAGGGCCGCCACAAGGTGAAGCACCTGATCTACCCGGTGCCCGACCCGCGATTCCCGTTCCTCGGCGTACACTTCACACGGATGACCGATGGCAGCATTGAGTGCGGTCCCAACGCGGTGTTCACATTCAAACGCGAAGGCTACGGCAAGACCGACTTCGATCTGCGCGATACCGCTGATGCACTGACGTACGGCGGCACCTGGAAGCTCTTCTTCCGCAACATGGGCTATGGCATCAACGAGTATCGCCGCGCCTTCAGCAAGCGTCTTTTCCTAAAGACCCTTCAGCGCCTTGTGCCCTCGCTCACCATGGACGATATCGTGCCCGGTCGTGCAGGTGTTAGGGCCATGCTCTTAGGAACCGATGGCAACATGGTTGACGACTTCCGCATCGAGCGTCGCGGCAACCACATCCATGTGCTCAACGCGCCTTCGCCGGCCGCCACCGCAGCGCTGGCCATTGGCGAGCAGATCGTGGACATGGCCGTAGAGCAGCTGCGCATTGGCGAGCTCACAACGAACTAAGCGGGTAGCAGAAGTGGTCAGACCACACGGTACTGCTCCACCACTTCGGACCAGCTCCAAATGAAGTAGCCCATCAGGCTGTTCAGCCGTTTGAGGATGATGGGGTTCGGGGCGCGCATCTCGCGGAAATAACTGTCCTGGAAACAGAACAGGTCGTACTCGTGGAACAGCACTTTGCCCATGGCGTACACCGTGTTCTTGCTGGGGAAGTTCAAGCGGTCCATGCGGCCTTGGATCTCCTTCACGCGGCGTTCCACGGTGGTGGCGTCGCCATCAATGGCCTGCGCGAACTTGGAAATGGAGAGAGCGAACATGCGTTTGTCCAGGCCGGGGCCCAGTATGCGCTGCATCTCGGTGAGGTTGGCCGCCAGTACGATCAGGGCGAAGGCGATATCGTCATCGTCCTTGATGGCCGGTGATACTTCGAACTCGGGTGATTCGTTCAGTTCGGCAGCGACCGTGGGGAAGCCTTCGGCCGTAAGCTCCAGCATCGCGTTGATGAACGCGTTCGCGAGCTTGTCCTCGGTGATCTTCTTCTTTCCGAACAGTGTTGCGATCATGTGGTCGTCGTCCCCGCGAAGTTCGACGGACCGGCTCCGTTGATCGATGGAGGTAGGTCACCTATTTTTAACAAGGTTATCCACCCCCGCCGACATGAAGGAACTGCTCGATCAATTCACCGCGTACGATCTATGGGCCAATACACGGTACGTGCAACGGCTACTACAGGTGCCGGATGAATGGCTGGACCGTGATGCCGGAGGTAGTTTCCCCACCATGCGCGCCACCTTGCTCCACATTCGTGATGCGGAGAACACGTGGTGGGGGCGGATAACAGGTCATGCAACAACATGGCCTGCTTCTTCCGACCGTTCGATCGCATCACTGCTGCCCATCAACGAGCGCTTCCGCGATATGGTGCTTGCGCTGGATGAGCATCGGATGCAAGTGCTCGCCACCTACCGTGATCTGAAAGGGAATGCGCACGATCAAGCCGTATGGCAGATGGTGCTGCATTGCCTGAACCACAGCACCCAGCATCGAGGGCAGTTGATCTCGCAGATGCGCTTCCTGGGAGTGGATGCCATTCCGGCGAATGACCTGGTCGTCTTTCAGCGATCCCTGACAGCGCGCTGATCTGGAAAAGTCTTCACAGATTTACCGCGCGATGTACCGTAACCTGATCATTGGGGGGCTGGCAGCGATGCTGTTGAGCCTCACGGGCGTTGTACGCGCCCAGACCGAAGTGGATGAACGTGCGCTCCTTGAGGTCAAGGATGGCGTGAGCATCCGCAAGGACTCGCTGTTCCTCATGAACCTGCGCTTCCGGATGCAGAGCCGGATGGGGTTGACCACCGAGGGCGGCGATGATCTGGATATTGCAAGGGTGGATGCCAGGGTGCGTCGTCTTCGATTGCGTTTTGATGGGTTCGTGCTGGAGCGTAGGTTCCAGTATTACATCCAGTTGTCGTTCGCTGGTTCGGATATCGATCTGGAGTCAGGCTCGCCGCAGATCATTCGTGATGCCATGGTGTACTACCACCTGAACAAGCGGTTTTATTTGGGTTTCGGCCAGAGCAAGCTGCCGGGAAACCGTCAGCGCGTGATCTCGTCGGGCAACCTGCAGTTCCCTGATCGGTCCCTTGCCAACGCGGCATATACGTTGGACCGCGATTTCGGTGTGTTCGCCTATTGGACACTGCCAGCGGGATCGCAGGAATTCCAGTTGAAGGGCGCACTCACTTCCGGCGACGGCCGAGGTGCGCCTCCGAGTGATCCGGGCATGTGCTACACGGGCCGGTTGGAGTGGTTGCCTATGGGGAAGTTCACCAAGAGCGGAGACTATTCAGAAGGTGATCTGGAATTCGAGCCTCGCCCCAAATTGAGCTTGGCCGGAACGTACAGCTACAACGATCGCGCCTATCGCACCGGAGGACAATTGGGCCCCACGCTGTACGATGACCGGAGCATGACCACCTTCATTGCTGATATGATGCTGAAGCACCAAGGGTGGGGCATTCTGGCCGAGTATTTCGACCGCAGTGCCAACGACCCCATTACGGTGTCGGAGAGCAATGCTGTCCGGTTCGTGCAGGTCGGAACAGGTTTCAATGTGCAGTTGAGCAAACTTTTCCGCAGCAAGTACGAGCTCGCTTCACGTTACACGCAGGTGGTGCCCGATGCATCGCTCGGCAGCCTGGTGAAGACCACCGAGGAGATCCTGCTCGGCTCCACGAAGTACCTTAATGGACACCGCATCAAGCTCCAGTTGTACGGCGGTTATCGCTGGCAGCAGCGCCACATGGAACTGGATTCGCCGGGAAGCTCCTGGACCGCCATGTTCCAAGTGGAGTTCGGGATCTGATCAGCGGGCCTGTGCCTCGGGGACCATCGGCGCTTTGGCGCCTCCGAACCGCTGCTCACCAATGATCACGGGTTCGCCCAGAAAGTGCGGCTGCACACCGAGCAGCGCATCGATGTACACCTTCACGCGGGCCAGTCGCTCGCGCAATTTGGTCCGCAGTCCGTATGCCGCGCCAACATCCTGCGCGTTGTAGCCAATGGCCTCAATGCCCAGTCCGCGTGCAATGAAGACCGCACGCTCGTTGTGGAAGCGCTGACTGATGACAACGAACCGCTGCTGCCCGAAGACCTCCTTGGCGCGCACCATGGAATCCAGCGTCCGGAAACCGGCGAAGTCCAGCGTGATCCGTGAACTGTCCACGCCCGCGGCCATCAAGGCTTTGCGCATGGCCCAGGGTTCGTTGTAGTTCATGTGCCGATTGTCGCCGCTCAGGAGCAAGTGATCCACCTTGCCGGCATGGTATAGGGCTGCAGCGGCCTCGATACGACGCACGAAATACTGGTTGGGTCCACCGCCCCGGCCGCGCTCCGATGTGCCGAGCACGACACCCACATGTTCATGCGGCACCAGATCAACTGCGTCGTACAGGAATGCGCTGGTCTGTTGCTTCACCTGCCGATCGCACCACCACAGGGTGATGACGGTGAGCGCGGTGAACAAAATTGCTCCCCACCGGAACCAGCGTGCCGAGAGCACGTGCCACATGCGTGCGATCATGGGCGCTATCGTGTTCAGGGGAGCACGCGCCCCAGCAGGTCGATACCGGTGTAATTGTGCGGGGTCAGTTGGTGCAGGCGCTCCTTCACATCGGCCGCAACATCGAGGCCATCAATGAAGGTGGCGATGTCCTGCTGCGTGATCCGCTCCTTGCCGCGCGTCAGGTCCTTCAGGCGCTCGTAAGGTTGCGGATAACCGGCTCTGCGCAGAATGGTCTGGATGCCTTCGGCCACCACGGCCCATTGGGCATCGAGATCGCGCTTGATGGCGGCCTCGTTCAGTAACAACTTGCCCAGCCCTTTGCGGATGGCATCGAGCGCGATCATGGTGTGGGCCATGGGCACGCCGATGTTGCGGGTCACCGTGCTGTCGGTGAGGTCGCGCTGCAGACGGCTGATGGGCAGCTTCTCGCTGAGGAATCCGAACACGGCGTTGGCCATGCCCAGGTTGCCTTCGGCGTTCTCAAAGTCGATGGGGTTCACCTTGTGCGGCATGGCGCTGCTGCCGATCTCGCCCGCCTTGATGCGCTGGCGGAAGTAGTCCATGCTGATGTATTGCCACACATCGCGGCACAGGTCGATCAGGATGGTGTTCACGCGCCGCATGGCATCGAACAGGGCCGCGAGGTCGTCGTACTGGTCGATCTGCGTGGTGAACTGCTGGCGGCGCAGGCCCAGTTTCTCTTCCAGGAACCGGTCCGCGAGCCTCACCCAGTCCAGCTCGGGGTAGGCGGCGTGGTGCGCATTGAAGTTGCCCGTAGCTCCGCCGAACTTGCCGCTGAAGGGCATGTCGCGCAACTGTTTCAGTTGGCGGTCCAGACGCTCCACGAACACCTGTAGCTCCTTGCCCAATCGGGTGGGAGAGGCGGGTTGGCCGTGTGTGCGTGCCAGCATGGGCACGTTGGACCAATCCATGGCGAACCCGTGCAGCTGGTCGCGCAGGGTGATCAGTGCGGGCACGTACATCTCCTGCACGAACTCTTTCACCAACAAGGGCAGGGCCGTGTTGTTGATGTCCTGGCTGGTGAGCGCGAAGTGCACGAACTCCTTCTGCGCCGAAAGCCCCGCTTCCTCCAGCCGTTCCTTCAGGAAGTATTCGATGGCCTTCACATCGTGGTTGGTCACTTTCTCGATGTCCTTGATGTGCTGGGCGTCGCTGGTGCTCAGGTCCTCAATGCGTTTGCGGAGCGCATGTGTGCGGGCCGTATCGGTGCCGGCGAGCTCGGGCAAGGGCAGTTCGCAGAGGAAGTTGAAGTAGTCCAGCTCAACGCGCAGGCGGTAGCGCATCAGGGCCTGTTCGCTGAACCAGCGTGCCAGGTTGCGGGTACGGTCGCGGTAGCGTCCATCGATCGGCGAGAGGGCGGTGAGGGCGTCCAGTTCCATTCGGTCGTCATCAAAGGACAAAGGTAGCCCGTCGCCTTTGCGCGGTCCGCATGTCCGTTGCCGTTCATGGATCTTGGTCGCGTGGCGTTCGCGGGCAGCGCATCTTTGGGCATCATGTTGCATGATCTGCGTATCGGACTGTCCGGTTTCCTGCGGGCCTTCGGCTTCGCCCTGCGCCACGGCATGGGCTGGATGTTCATCGCGCCCACCGTCCTGTTCGCGCTGCTGGTCTACCTGTTCTTCCAGGCCGTGCAAGGGCCGGTGAACGAGCTGTCGGCCTGGCTCGCCGCATGGCTCGAACTGCCGGTTGGCCCTGCGGGAGCCTCGCTTTGGAGCGATCTGAAGGCCTTCCTGAACGGTGCCCGCGAACTGTTCGTGCTCATCCTGCTCAAGGTGGCCGTGCTCTACGTGCTCTTCAAGGTCAATAAGTACCTGTTGCTCATCCTGCTTTCTCCCATGTTGGCCTATGCGAGCGAACGCACGGAGGAGTTGCTCACCGGGCGCAGCCACCCTTTCAGCATGACGCAACTGGTGAAGGATGCCCTGCGAGGTGCGCTCATCGCCTTGCGCAACGGTTTCGTAGAACTGGGCCTTACAGTAGGGATATGGCTTGCCACGCTGTTCGTTCCTGTTCTCTCGCCGATCAGCTTCGTGCTGTTGTTCCTGGTCTCGGCCTATTTCTATGGCTTCTCCATGGTGGACTATGTGTTCGAGCGACGCCGCATGCGCATTGGCGAGACCGTTCGCGCCGTGAACGACCGCATGGGCATCGTGCTGGCCAACGGTGCGCTCTTCAGCCTGCTGATGAAAGTGCCCTTCTTCGGCGTGATGTTCGCCCCGGCCATGGCCGCCATTGGTGCCAGCATCGCCATGGTGGAGGATAGAGCGCGCGAGCAGGTGGTTCGGCGCTGACCGTCCTTTTCTGCTACTTCACGGTCGGCACCTCCTCCAGCCATACCTGTATCGATTTTCCGCCTACGACCAGGTCCTCGATCACCGCCTCGCCGTTCAGCACGCGCACCACGGCATGGGCCGGTAGCGGTTGCACCAAGGTGTCGTTGCTCCATTGGGGTTGCAGCATCTTTTCTGTTGTGGCGCCATCTCCTTCCTCCAGGTAGAAGCGGTCGAAGGGCAGCGACACGCGTTGCACGTCATCATTGCCCCAGGTCATGAACTTCAACTTGATGAAGGCACCTTCCGTTGGCTTTTCCCTTTGCAGTTGGCCGATGCGCGCGAATCCATCCGTATCGCGCTCAAGCAGGCCGTAGGCCATGTTCTCCTTATAGGCGGTGGTCGCGCCGGGCATCGACCAGTTGCCGGTCTCTGCTTCGAAGTCCAAACTGACATACTCGCCGCGGAAGGGGTCGCGGGGGTCGATGGGCGCTGTGCGGAACAGGAACACTTCGCCCTGCTGCAGCACGCGCTCGTGCCCGATGATCATCCAGCCGGGCAATGCCAGTTGAAAGAGCACCATCAACCCGAAGGTGAGCCACTTAATGCGTGTTCCCATGGCGTTGGCGTTGGCGCACAAGACGGAGGTTCATGTACAGGAATCCGGCCCCGATACCGATGAACACCAGGCCGCGCAACACAAAGCTGAGGTCGGTGTCGAAGAAGCGCATCAGGATGGTGAGGCTGAGCACAGCGAGACCAAGGTTCATGCGCTTCAAGGATCCCTGCTCAATGCCATGCCGCACGGTCACCACGCCCATGCCCAACAGGGCCAGGTTCATCAGGATGGCGGCCGCAGCGGGCGAGACCAGCGCCACCACGAAGGCCACCACAAAGAGCAGGAAGCCTTCGGGGTAGGGCCAGCGTTCCAAAATGCGCCTGCGTTGTGCAGTAATGGCGTAGATGGCCGCGCCGGTGGCCAGCACCAACGTGAGCGGAATAGCATCCTCGCCAATGCCTCGGTCCATTTCCTCCATCATTTCCCGCCACACCTCCCGGAAACTGAAGGCGAAGAAGATGCATAGCTGCGTTGAAGCGCCCACCAACACCCATGGCCACGTGCGCAGTGTTCTGTCGCTGTGCAGCCAAGGTACCAACGTGTAGGCCGCAGCCAGTGCCACCATGGCCACCATGTGCAGGGCGCTCCAATCGCGGTAGAAGAGCTGTGCCACGCTGCCCAGTGCCAAGGCCATGAACAGGCTGAGCCACCAGAAGCCGATGGACCCGCCCTGGGTGCGCGCACGTTGCAGGTAGAAGGGCACAGCACCTGCCAACAACAGCAGCGCAGGCCATGGCAGTTCGCCACTGTTCCAGTGGTCCACGCGGGCCAAGGTGCCATACCAGGTGACCATGGCCAGGTAGCCCAAGGACACTACGTACGACCCCGGGATATAGAGCAGCGGCACCATCAACAACGAACAGGTCAGCAGGTAGCCGCTCAACTCACCACTGATGTGGTAGATCTGGCTGATGAGCGCCACGCACGCGCAGAGCCCGCAGGCCAGCAGCACGGCACTGCCCTCGCGCCAGCCGGTGACCGTGGGTTTGTGGCGCAACGTGTACCATACCAACACCTGTCCCAGCAGCACCGGTGCAAAGGCGAGCAGCGTTCGCAGCGGCCGGGATAGATCGTCCCAGTTGTGCGCGATGATGAGGATGATGCCCAAGCCCACCAGCAAGCTGCCCAGTATGGCGAACACCAGTAACTGCCGGTTGCCCGCCTGCTCGCTGCCCGTTTGATATCGGGCTTTTATGCGCTCGGCCTGCTCAGGCGTCAGCAGTCCTTCGCGCAGCAGTTCGGGCAGGGCTTCAGAGAGGCGCGGTTCGTGCATGGCTTGGGAAAGTTAGTCCCGGAGCGCGGAACGGCGGCCCTGAGGTCGACGGTCGAGCCGGCAGTGACGATTGGACAGGCCTATTCGATAATACCTTCAGTTTCTGCTGGCTAGTGCTCAAGTGATCCCGAAAGTATGCGACGCAGGCTGCCCCTAAGGTTGACGATGTATGCTGCCATGCATCCTTTACGTCACCCGACTCTTGGAGGCCATACTATCGCGTTGACCAACCACAGAGCAGCTATGAAGTGAACTGAAAGCAGCGATCTGAATTATCTGTGATTATCTTCCGCCTACCAATGCCTTGGGCCATGAGAACCGCAGAACCGCAGAACCGCAGAACCGCGCTTAGCCGCTTAGGCTGGCTAGCCGTCGTGCTCATAAGCACCATTGCATTGGCGCAGGCGCAGCCGCAATTCCCGCCGGTGCCAGGCAACGATGTGCAGCAGAAGGGTTACGGCCTCTGGCAGAATACTGGCTGGGTAATTGACACGGATAGCCAACTCCGCGAAGACGTGCTCTTCGTATCAGAAGGAGGACTGCCGCGCACCTTCATCCGCAAGGACGCCACCATTTCCTTCACGCATGCGGTGCTGGACACTGCCTTTGGCGGCACGGACACCTTGCGCCGCCTCGACATGTCCGTGGTGGGCGCCGAAGCCCTTTACCCCGATGCGCTTGGCTCTTCGGCCAAGATCGAAGAGCGGCATTTCTACCTGCCCCATTGCGGACCAACGGGCGTTACGAATGTGGTGGGCTACAACCGCATCGTCTATCCGAATGTGTATCCGCTCATCGATCTGTGGGTCTTCAGTGGCACCTTGGGACAGAAGGTGATGTTCGTGATGTGGCCGGGCGCAGATCCCAAGGACATAGAGTTGGAGTTCACCGGCCAGAACGAACTGGGCATTGATGTGAATGGCTGGCTGAAGATCCTGTTGGAGGACAAATGGATCACGCTGCCACAACCCGTGGCCTACCAGTTCGATCAGAGCAATACCATACTGCCACTCCTCTGGGCCGTGGAGTACGAGCCGCAGGGCAACGGCAGCATCGTAACCCTCAACTACGACGCTTACGACCCCTCGAAGCCGCTGGTCTTCTTGATCGGGCCGCCGCCGATGGGTGGCATGTCACAGGAGGGCATGGGCTTGTGTTGGAGCACCTTCGTGGGCGATGATGGCACCGACAATGCGGAAGAGATCAGGGCAGACAGCCAAGGCAATGTGTACATCACCGGCCGAACGTCCTCCACACTAGTGCAATTCCCTGCCGATCCGGGATTGATCAACGCCTCATCGGGCAATCATGTGGCCTTCCTATCGAAGTTCACCAGTGCGTTCCAACCATCTTGGGCAGTATTCATCGGCGGCGACGCATTGCTCTCTGTATCAGGAGCCACCTCTCTCGCCATAAGGGAAAGCCCACAGCAACGGATCTATTTCGGAGGGAGTACGCAGGCGCAGGATTTTTTCGGCTTGCCCAATGGCGGCGCGTATTACGATGGCACCAACACGAACTCAACGTATAAGGGCTTCATTTCTGAGGTCAACCAGTTTGGTCAACTCCAATGGTCCACCTATTTCGGCGAGCACGACGTGTACATCGAGGGCATGGATATCATTCCGAGCCTGGGGCATCTTGCCATTTGCGGTCAAGCACAAGATGATTTGCCCGACGAGCAATACGACCCATTGACCGGCGAACTCGACCAGGCACACGCCGGTGGTTGGGATGGGTTCATGGCGCTTTTCGACATGAGCGACCAGTTGTATATGCGCAGCTGGTGCGGCGGCTCGTTGACGGACGGATTCCATGCTGTGCGTGGTTCCGGCAGTCAGATATTTTTCGCTGGCACCACCGAAAGCGATGATATTGACCTGGTTGATCCCGGAGGCGGAGCATACGCTCAGAGTTTCGGAGGCTTCACCGATGTGCTCTTGGTGGAGCTGAACCATCAGGGCAATATTCTCTGGTCCACATACCTCGGCGGGCCAGGCTTGGACCAAATTGGTGAGAATGGACTTGCAATAGGCCCAGAACGTGACGTCTTCCTGTGCGGTTCCGCAGCGAACGGATTCCCGATCGAGCAGGGTCCGAACTGGTATGATAACGTTGCCTTCAACCCCCATAACGGTTTCATCGCAAGGTTCAGCGGCTCGGACCGTTCCGAGGAATGGCTCACCTACATAGGTGGCGGGAATCCCGATGTCTGCACCTCGATCGTACAGGCTCCTGATGGTACGATCTCAGTTGCTGGCTATTCAAACGGCATCGAATTGCCCTACCTAGCGTTGCCAGGCTGGTACGATCAGCCAACCCAGTTTGAGTACTTCAATGGCGGCTTTCTCGTTCGATTCAATGACGCTCAGCAGTTGCTTCATGGCACCTGGTTCGGCGGCGATGCAACCACCGCCTGGACATACATGAAGTCGATAACGCCGTACAACGGCGGCGTCATGGCCACAGGCTTTCTGCAAAAAGGGACGAACATCCTCTCTTACTGGCCCTTGGACGATGGGAACGGCACCGCTTGGATGGATGACCAGTACAATCACTTGGGCCAATCCATCCAATTCTCCGATGCCTTCATCACCTATTTCTGCTCAGAGCTTTCTGTGGGGGTCGCCAGATTAACTACTCAGCCGACTACACGCATAATACTAGATCCGGATGGCACCATCGAATTGATCGGATTGCCGGACGGCCGATTCAACTACAGTCTTGTTGACAAAGCCGGAAGGGAGCTCCTTCAAGGAAGCCTCCTTTCCAATTCCGGGCGAAGCAATGCGCTTTCGACACTACGGCTTGCGAGCGGGGTGTATGTAATCAGGGTGGAGGGGCACGGCGGTTTCCGCTTCTTGAAAAACTGAGGGCCATGTGGAGAATGCGATTCCACGGGCTTGTGCTCATGTGCATGATTCTGCCTTTGCGCGGCGCCTCGCAGAATTGGGCGGACATCGGCCTGCCTGGGAGCTTCCAGGATTGGGGTGACTTCTATACTGACCCTGCATCTGGAGCGCTCTATGCAACTGGCTGGAATCAAATTGCGCCGGGCAGTGGGCAAGTAGGCGTGTATCGAAGGATGGGGAGCGGCTGGGATACCATCGGGGTTTTTGGGAACATCGTTTACAATGTGGTGCGTTACAATGACACACTGATAGCCGCCGGAGGCTTCTCGAGTGTCAATGGCAATCCAATTGCACACATCGCCTTCATGGATGACGGGGGGTGGCATCCCTACGGCAATTTCAACTTGACCATCAATCGCACGCGCGTCATCGACGGCGAGTTATATGCGGTTGGCGGCTTCACCATGGTCGATGGCCAGCCCTGCGACGGCATCGCCAAGCGCGTGGGTGGCCATTGGGAGCCCGTGGGTGATTTCGGAAATGTGCCACAGCCCTACCTCTTCGATGTGATCAAGTACGATGGCAAGTTGGTGTGCTGCGGCAACATGGACATCGTGGGCCAGAGCTACCGCGATGTGTACATCTTCGAGAACGGCCAGTGGGGGCCATTGGGCGGTGGCCTGCTGGGCACCTTTAGCGGCGGATGGGAGATGATCATATACAACGGCGAGCTGATCCTGGGCGGAGGCTTCTACCTCAGCGCGGGCAATGCCGGCCAGTGCATCATGCGCTGGAACGGCAGCATCTGGCAGCCGCTCGGTGCTGGCACCACGGACAATACGGACTCCTACAACTCAGCACCGAACATCCATGCACTGGCGGTACACAACGGCAAACTATTCGTGGGTGGCGGCTTCAGCTACGCCGGCCATGTACCGGCGAAGGGCATAGCCGTTTGGGATGGCGCTGTGTGGTGCGGCCTCGGCAGCGATCTGCAGATGGTGCATGACATCGAGTTCGTAGGCGACACGCTACTGGCGATGACATGGAATAACTGGATCGATGGCGAGTACAATTCCGGCGGCGTGCGGTACCTGCACACCACCTACGCCGACACGTGCAGCTTGGGGACGGGGATGTCGGTGAATGAGCTTTCGGAGCCGCCCATTGCAGTGAATATCGAGCATGGCCAGTTGCAGTTGATCGGATTGCCGGACGGCCGATTCAACTACAGTCTTGTTGACCAAGCTGGCAGGGAACTCCTTCAAGGAAGCCTCCTTTCTATTTCCGGGCGAAGCAATGCACTTTCAACGCACCGGCTTGCAAGCGGGGTGTATGTGATCAGGGTTGGCGGGCACGGCGGTTTCCGCTTCTTGAAAAACTGAGGGCCATGTGGAGAATGCGATTCCAAGGGCTTGTGCTCCTGTGCATGATACTGCCTTTGCGGGGCGCCTCGCAGAATTGAGCGGACATCGACCTGTGCCTCGTCCTGAAAGGGACCCTGAACCTCCATGAGCCCTGGGTCTCCAGTTAGCATTGGATCTTGATGCCCAGTTGCTGGTCAACATTGCCGATGCGAAGCACCTGCGCACGCTCTTCGAGGGCCAGCGCACCGCCGGGAGCACCGCTTCGAGTGGTGCACGGCCGATCTGACGCCGGGCATCTACTACGTGACGCTCCTCTTCGAGGGTGAACCTCTGGTCAAGAAGGCGGTGAAGGTGGCGCGCTGAGCGGGTCATACCGGCCTAACGCAGAACGGCGGCCCGAGGGCCGCCGTTCTGCTGTGCGTTCGCTTACGCTTACTTCTTCGCCGGCGTAGCGGGTGCGGGCACCACTGGAGCGGCCTCCAGCTTCACCTCTTCCACAACCACGGGCTTGCGCTCCACCAGGGTCATCTCCTTCACCAGGTGGCCGGCACCAGCGAAGGTGTCGATGGTCCACAGCACGTAGCGGATGTCCACGCTGATGGTGCGCTGCAGGGCGGGCTCGAAGGCGATGTCGCCGCTCATGGCCTCCCAGTTGCCATCGAAGGCAATACCGATCAGTTCGCCGTTGCCATTGATCACGGGGCTGCCGCTGTTACCACCGGTGATGTCGTTGTTGCTGATGAAGCATACGATCAGGTCGCCATTCTCGTCGGCATAGCGGCCGTAGTCCTTTTTGCGGAGCAGTTCCAACTGGCGGGCCGGCACAATGAACTCGTCGTTGGTGGGGTCCTCCTTCTCCAGGATGCCCGCAGCAGTGGTCACATGCTTGTAGAACATGCCGTCGCCGGGCACGTAGCTACCAACCTGTCCGTAGGTGAGGCGCATGGTGCTGTTGGCGTTGGGATACCAGCTCTTGTTGGGGTCCATCTCGCGCATGGCGGCCACCATCAGGCGGTAACCACGGTCCAGATCGGCTTGGCTGGCGTCCACGGCGGGGCCGAGCACGTTGCGGTAGTGGTTCAGGCAGCTCTCCGAGGCCTGGAAGCCGAGGTCCTTCTCCAGCGCCTTCAGCGTCGGTTTGGCCAGGAAGGCGTCGAGCTTGGCGCGGTCGGTGAGCATGCTGGTGCTGAACACCGCACGGGCCCAAGCCTCGAAGTTGCCCTTGTATTTCTTCTCGATGGTGTTCATCACCGTAGGCTGCAGGTCGCGCTCTACATCGGTGTGCATCATGCGGAACATGGTGGCGGTCACCTTCTCGTCGGTGGCGGGGTTGTAGTCCTTCCAGAAGTCATCCGCAGCGGCCTGCACACGGGCCACCATGGCGCTCACCTTGGCAGCGTCCTTGGGGTCGGTGGCCAGTTGGTTCTTCAGGCCCATCATGCGGAAGCCGAGGATGATGGCCTCGCTGCCGAACGCGGCTTCCTGCATGTAGGTATTGGCCTTCTCGAACTTGGTGCGCTCGTTGTAGCCGCGCTCCAACAGTGTAACGATGTCGCCGTACTTCGCTTTGCGGTCTGCATTGGCTTTCACCCAGGCCATCAGTTCATCTTCCTGGGCCTTCTTCTTGTCGTACACACGCAGGCGCTTCAGTCCGCGCTGCTGGCCGATGAAGTACTTCCAGTAGTTGCTCACGCTGGCGTACTTGCTGGCGTATTGGATGCGCACCTTGTTGTCGGCCTTCATGAACTCGTCGTAGATGTCCAGCTTGGCACGACGGATCTTCACGCGGCTGGGCTGCTCGATGTCGAGGGCCAGTTTCACACCGTGGCTGCTGAGGAAGCGGTCGGTGCTGCCGGGGTAGCCCATCACCATGGCGAAGTCGCCCTCCTTCACGCCCTGCATGCTCACCGGGAAGTGGTGGGCGGGCTTGAAGGGCACGTTGGCCTTGTCGTAGTCGGCGGGTTCGCCATCGGGACCGGTGTACACACGGAACATGCTGAAGTCGCCGGTGTGGCGGGGCCACATCCAGTTATCGGTGTCACCACCGAACTTGCCAATGGCGCTGGGGGGCGTGCCCACCAAGCGCACGTCGCGGTAGGTCTTGTACACGAAGAGGTAGAACTCGTTGCCCTCGAACATCACCTTAAAGTCGGCGCTCATGCCGTTGCCCTTCACTTCGCCGCGCAGCTTGGCGCCCACTTCCTGCACTTTGGCGTTGCGCTCGTCCTCGGTCATGGCGTCGTTCAGTTCGGCCAGTACCTGGGCGGTCACATCATCAATGCGCTGCAGGAAGCTCACGTTGAAACCGGCGGGCAGTTCCTGTTCGCGGTTCATGGCCCAGAAACCGTCGGTGAGGTAGTCGTGCTCCACACTGCTCAGGCCCTGGATGGCGTCGTAGCCGCAGTGGTGGTTGGTGAGGAAGAGCCCCTCGGCGCTCACCATCTCGCCGCTGCAGAATCCGCCGCCCAAACGCACCACGGCGTCCTTGATGCCGCTGCGGTTGATGGCATAGATGTCCTCGGCGGTCAGTTTGAAACCGAGCTTCTGCATCTCGGCCTCGTTCACCTGCTTCAGCTTGGTGAGCAGCCACATGCCCTCGTGGGCCTGGGTGGCAACGGCCAGCACTGCTGCGAAGAGCAATGAAAGGGAACGCTTCATGGTCATTGAATAGGGGTTCTTGGTTTGGGTCCGGTACATGGGTGCGCACCGGATGCTTGAGGGGCCGCAAAGGTAGCAGCTTCAACCCAGCCGTTCAGGTGGCGGGTGATGTGCGGGGCAATGCGGGACGGACGGTCCCGGACAAGCGATCAGTCCTTGGCGGGCAGGGGCTTCCAGGGCACCGGCAGCAGCAGGCTCTCCACTTGTTCCACGTAGGCTTTCAGGGCGGGTGGCGTACCCACGCGGGCCAGCACGCGCTTCCCCTTGCCGTTGGCGTAGATCTTTACAATGGTGCTGGGCAGGTCGGTCACCTCCGCATCGTAGCTGTCCTTCATGTCGAAGAAGCCGATGCGCTCGGCCTCGTTCAGCAGTAGGGCCAGGGTGTCGGCACCGATGCGGCCCTCATGCAGGCCTTCCTTCTCCACGTTCAGGCGACCCTCGTATTGCGCGTAGCCGCTGCGGTACACGCTGATGCGGTAGGCCTTGCACCGCCCGAAGCAGGGTGTGCGTTCCAGGAAGAAGAAGAGGGAATCGCCTTTGGCAGTGCCACCGAACTGTGGGGCCTTGTCCTGAGCGGCCACTGTGGTGGCGGGCGCCTGGTCGGTATTGTTGTTGGCAGCAGGTGCCTTGTCCTTGCAGGCCAGCAACAGCAGTGTGGCGATCGCGGGAAGGAGCA
This sequence comes from Flavobacteriales bacterium, assembly GCA_016788295.1. Classification (GTDB taxonomy): domain Bacteria; phylum Bacteroidota; class Bacteroidia; order Flavobacteriales_F; family PHOS-HE28; genus PHOS-HE28. The sequence continues at coordinate 32,699 of JAEUSY010000039.1, read as the reverse complement.
TCAGATGGGTGCGGTTGTTCATCGCAGGGGGTGTTGATGCGGATCGCGTGCCAGCTTGGCTTACTTGCGGCGGGCGGCCTGCTGTTGTTTCTGCATGTCCTCCAAGCGCTGCTGCCAGCGGCTCTTCTTCTTCGGCGTCTTCATGTTCTGCACCAGCTGCGCGCGGATCTTGTCCTCGTTCACGAACAGGTGCTTGAAGAGGGTCATCTGCAGGATGCTGATCACGTTGGCCAGCAGGTAGTAGTAGCTCAGGCCCGCGCTGAAGTTGTTCAGGAAGAACAGCATCATGATGGGGAAGAGGTAGATCATCAGCTTCATGCTGGGCATGCCCGGCTGCTGCGGCATCTGCTGCTGGTTGATCAGCGAGTACACGATGGTGCTGGCGCTCATCAGCAGCGTGAAGAGGCTGATGTGGTCGCCGTACATGGGGATCACGAAGGGCAGGTCCAGGATGCTGTCGTAGCTGCTGAGGTCATCGGCCCAAAGGAAGGCCTGCTGGCGCAGTTCGATGCTGGCCGGGAAGAAGCGGAACATGGCGTACAACACCGGCATTTGGATGAGCAGGGGCACGCAACCGTTGGCGGGGTTCACGCCGGCCTTGCGGTACAGGTCCATCTGCGCCTGTTGTTTCTTCAGCGCGTCCTCGGGCTTGTACTTGCCGTTGATCTCGTCCAGCTCGGGCTTCAGCAGGCGCATCTTGGCGCTGCTCACGAAGTTCTTCCACGTGAGCGGCATCAGCAGCAACTTGATGACGATGGTGAGCACCAGGATGATGATGCCGTAGCTCCAGCCCCAGCCATCGAGCCAGTTGAAGATGGGGATCACCAGGTATTTGTTCAGCCAACCGAAAATGCCCCAGCCCAGGTCGATGATCTTGTCGAACTGCGCGATCTCGGTGTCCACCAAGGTGCCGTAGTGGTTGGGGCCCATGTAGATGCGCATGTCCACGGACGGCGCGGCACCGCGCTCTTTCTCGAAGAACAGTTTGGCGCTGTAGCGCTTGGTGTGCGTGCTGTCGGCGAGGGTGGCAATGGCCAGCTCGGAACCGCTGCCCGCAAAGCCCTCTTCGCTTACGAGGCCAATGGTGAAGAAGTCCTGCTTGAAGCCCACCCAGTTGGTGCGGCCCACCAGTTCCTTCTGGTCGTCGCCGGTCTCTTTCAGGTAGTCGCGATCGTCGCTGAAGTACTTGAAGTAAACGCCGCATTTCTGCTGTTCGGTCTCGCGGTGCTTTTCGTTGTGCAGCCCCAGCAGTTCCCAGCGGAAGAAGAGGCTGCGCACATCCACGTTGGCGCCCGATCCCACAAAGGCCGTGTTCACGTGCATGAAATACCCCGCGCTGTCCAACCGGTAGGTGATCTGCAACCAGGTACCAGGGTCGGTGGTGGCGGCCTTCAGCACCACGGCATCCTTGCTGGATTGTTCGGCGGTGAAGTAGAGGTCACTGGTGCTCAGGTCCAGGTTGCCTTGGAAGAACCGGAACTCGTAGGTGCCGCTATCGGGATCGGCGAGCAGCAGCGGGGTCTTGCGGTAGGTCTGGTATTCCTTCAGGCGGATCACCGTAGGACGTGCGCCGTGCGTGCGGATGGCCACTTGCAGGCGTTCGTTCTCGATCACCACTTCGCTGTCGGTGCCTTGGGCGGCAGGGTGGAAGGTGCCATAGCGCTTGGCCAGCATGGTGTTGCGCACGCTGTCGGCCAGGGCGCTCTCCAAGGTGGCTTCCAGCGAAAGGGTGTCCCTTACGGTAGTGGTGTCCTGCACAGAGGAGGTGGCCGCTGCATTCAACTGGGCTTCGGCCTCGCGGGCACGCTTCTCCAATTCCACGCTGGCCAGGCTGTCCTGCGTGCGCTGCATGCGCGCCTGTTCTTCGGCGCTGGGCATGGTGTACCATGTGTAGCCGAAGAGGATGGCCACGATAAGGACAATGCCGATGATCGAATTACGGTCCATGAGGTCGGGTCGGTCTCGCGGGCTTCATGCACCCACGCGAAGGGCGGCAAAGATAGCCGGGCGGGGGGAAGGGCATGTGGCCACCGCACGAAAGCCGCCCCGCCATCTGCGCATCAGGTCACCGCGACCTAAGGACACTCATGTCCACATGCCTACATGGTCACATGAGCACATGTCCACATGAGCACACGCCCACATGTTCTTCTCTCTACGCTTCCGCTTTCGCCACCTTGGGCACGGCCGCATTTAGCGCCGCCTGCACGAAGCCGATGAAGAGCGGGTGCGGACGGGCCACCGTGCTGCGGTACTCCGGGTGGAACTGCACGCCCACGAACCAAGGGTGCTCCTTCAGTTCCACGATCTCCACCAGCTTGCCTTGCGGGTTGATGCCCGTGGCGTTCATGCCGGCCTGTTTGTAGGCGTCCAGGTAGGCGTTGTTGAACTCGTAGCGGTGGCGGTGGCGCTCGGTGATGTCCTTGCGGCCGTAAATGCTGCGGGCCAGGCTGCCTTCGCTGATCTTGCAGGGGTAGGCGCCCAAACGCATGGTGCCGCCCTTGTCGGCGATGGTCTTCTGTTCCTCCATCATCGCGATCACCGGGTGCGTGGTGTCGGCGTTCATCTCGGTGCTGTTGGCATCGGCGTAGCCCAGCACGTTGCGACCGAACTCGATCACCGCGCACTGCATGCCCAGGCAGATGCCCAGGAAGGGCACCTTGTTCTCGCGGGCGTAGCGGATGGCCTCCACCTTGCCCTCGATGCCCCGGTTGCCAAAGCCCGGTGCCACCAGTATGCCGCTCAGCCCCGCCAGTTGCTTGGCCACGTTCTTGGCGTTCAGCTTCTCGCTGTGCACCCACTTGATGTGCAACCGCGTTTCGTTGGCGGCGCCGGCATGCTCCAGGGCTTCCTTGATGCTCTTGTAGGCGTCTTTCAGCTCCACGTACTTGCCCACGAGACCGATGTGTACTTCGCTCTTGGGCTCTTTGTAGCGGCGCAGGAAGTCCTTCCAGTGCGTGAGGTCCGCATCGGGGAAGCTGTTGATGCCCAGCTTGCGCAGCACCACCTCGTCCAGCTTCTCCTCCTGCATCATCAGGGGCACGTCGTAGATGGTCTCCGCATCGCGGCTCTCGATCACGGCCACGGGGTCCACGTTGCAGAACAGGGCGATCTTCTCCTTCATGCCCTTCTGCATGGGGTGCTCGGTGCGGCAGACCAGCACATCGGGTTGCACGCCCAGGCTTAATAGTTCCTTCACGCTGTGCTGGGTGGGCTTGGTCTTCAGCTCGCCGGTGGTGCCCAGGTAGGGCAGCAGCGTCAGGTGGATGGTGAGGCAGTCCTTGCCCTTGGCCCATTTCAGTTGGCGCATGGCCTCCACATACGGCAGGCTCTCAATGTCGCCCACGGTGCCGCCCACCTCGGTGATCACGAAATCGTAAATGCCCTTGCGGCCCAGCGCCTGGATGTGCGCCTTGATCTCGTCGGTGATGTGGGGGATCACCTGCACGGTCTTGCCGAGGTATTCGCCGCGACGTTCCTTGCTGATGACGTTCTGGTAGATGCGTCCGGTGGTGACGTTGTTGGCCTTGCTGGTGGGCACGTCCAGGAAACGCTCGTAGTGGCCCAGGTCCAGGTCGGTCTCGGCGCCATCCTCCGTTACGAAACACTCGCCGTGCTCATAGGGGTTCAGTGTGCCGGGGTCCACGTTGATGTAGGGGTCCAGCTTCTGGATGGTGACCGTGAAGCCGCGCGCCTGCAACAGCTTGGCCAGGCTGGCACTGATGATGCCCTTGCCCAGTGAGGAGGTCACGCCCCCGGTTACGAAAATGTACTTGGTGGAACCCGTCATCGCCTTTGGGACCTGCCGGAATTGGCCCGGCGATCACGGGGTGTAAAGGTAACACCTTGCCGCAGGCCACACCTGAGCGATGTGGCCGTTGTGGATAACTGCCGCCGATCGTGGAGAAGGAACTTCCGATCAGGCCGCTGTTCGCCCTGCTTAGAACTTGTAGCTGATACCGGCGCTGGGCAGCAGGGGCAGCTGGTCCACGCGCTCGAAACGCACGCGATCGAAGTAGAAGATGTTCTGGCGGTCGTAGGCGTTGGTCACGCTCAGGTCCAGGTCGATCTGCTTGTGCTCGTCCAGCTTCCAGGTCTTGGTAACGCCTACGTCCATGCGGTGGTAGGCCGGAAGGCGACCCTGGTTCAAGGGGCCGAAGATCACGGCCAGGTCGGCGTTGCTGGTAAGGTAGTTGGTGTTCACGTTGCCGTTGAAGGGCACCGAGCCGTAGTAGCCCTGGGTCTGCGTGAAGGGGAAGCCACTGCCGAAGTTCCAACGCACGTTCACTTTCCACGAGTCGTACTTGGCGAAGGCATAGCTGGCCACCAGGTTCACGTTGTGGCGACGGTCCCACACGGGGTTGTACTCCTGGAAACCATCAAAACGGTCCACGTAGGTGTAGCTGTAAACGCCCCACAGGTACAGCTTGCCTTTCTCGTACTTCAGTTGCAGGTCGGCACCGTAGGCTTGTCCGGTCTCCACAATGAAGTCCTTCTTCAGTTCGTCCGGCTTGTCGGCGAACTCGGGCGTGTCGTTGAAGAGCTTGTTGCGGTTGATGTTGGTGACCTGGCGGAAGTCCTTCAGGTACACCTCGAAGTTCACGGTCAGCTCGTCGCTGAGGTCGTATTCCAGACCGGCCACGAAGTGGTTGGCGCGCTGCAGGGGGTCTTTCAGCTCGCGGTCATCGCCATTGCGCACGGGCACGGTGCTGGGCAGGTCCTCGGGTGCGCTCAGGAAGCCGTAGAAGAGGTTCACCACGTCGCGGTCGCTGTTGGCGGCCACCAGGTTCTGGCTGTACATGCCGGCCGCTCCCTTGAAGCGCAGGTCGTCGGTGATGTTCCACTTCAGGCCGATGCGGGGTTCCACACTGGGCACGGCCAGCGAAGCATAATAGTGGAGGTGGATGCCGGGTTCCACCAGCACCTTGTTGAACTTCTTCTTGTAGCTGAAGTAGCCCACGATCTCCGAGGTGTTCTGCTCCTGCTGGTATTTGTTGCCCAAGCTGTTGTAGTACTGGAAGTTGGTGCGGAAGCCCAGCACCTCCACGCCATAGCGGGCCTCGTCCTCGCCCATGAAGTACTTGAAGTTGAGACCGCCATTGAAGCCGGCGATCTCGCTGAGGCGCGGGGGCAGGTCGCCTTCCTTCAGCTCGATGGTGTAGTTGCTGTAGGAGAACACACCGTCGATCAGCACCGACGAGCCAGCGGGTACCAGCACGAAGTTGGTGCCCGCACCGAAGTTGTTCCAGCCGAGGTCGCTCACGCCCTGGTAGTTCACCGCATCGCTGAAGTTGAAGCCGAACACGTTGAACTTGCTGCCGTTGGCGCCATTGAACGACAGCTTGCCGTACAGGTCCGTGAAGGCGAAGGGCAGGCCCGCGGTGTCCACGTAGGAGTACAGCGTTTTGCTGGTCTGGTCCAGGTAGCTGTGGCGCAGGTTGAAGAGGAAGGAGGAAGATCCGTCGCCGGGCTCGGCCTGTTTCTTCAGCGGACCTTCCAGCATGGCCTTGGCCGCGAAGGTGCTTGCGCTCACTTTACCGCTCAGGCGGGTCTTGTTGCCATCGCGGGTGGTGATGTCCATTACGCTGCTCACGCGCCCACCGTGCTCGGCGTTGAAACCGGCGGTGTAGATGTCGGCGTTGCGGATGATGTCGTTGTCGAACACGCTGAACAGACCGATGCTGTGGAAGGGGTTGTACAGCACCATGCCGTCCAGCATCACCTTGTTCATGATCGGTGAACCACCGCGCACGTAGAGCTGGCCGCCCTGGTCGCCGGTGAAGATCACCCCCGGCACCACCTGCAGGTATTGGGCAAGGTCGGCGGTGCCACCCACGGCGGGCATGCGTTCGATCTGGCGTGGTGTCAGTTTGGTAACGCCCGTGCGCACCTGGGTCTGCGATTCCTGTTTCTCGCCCTTCACCTCGAACTCGCGCATCTGGATGGCGCCCTTCACCAGGTAGAGCTTCTCGGTAAGGATCTGGTCGCGGGCCACGGTCACCGCTTTCTGCAGGGTGTCGTAGCCCAGCGCGGTCACCATAATGGTGTAGCTGCCCGGGGTGATGCGGGTGATGGAGAAGTAACCGTTCACGTCGGTGGCGGCCCCGGTGGTGGTGCCCTTCAGGATCACGTTGGTGAAGAGCATGGGTTCACCAGTGGCCTTGTCGTACACAAAGCCCCGGATGGTGCCCAACTGGGCAAGGCCGACTTGGGCGGTGAGCAACAGGAAAAAGAAGAGGCCGGTCTTGAGGGCGTTACGCACCATGGTCCAATAGGGGGTTTCCTTGCAAGGGCGGCTAAGGTAGCGGAAGGGGGCTGATCGTGGCAGCACCGTTCGGCGGGTGGTCACTACCGTTCCCCGGTCACCTTGTCACTGGCCCTTGGAAGCCTGGCCCTTAGCCCATGATGCGGGCCAGCAGCTCGCGCAGCAGTTCGCCGTGGTCGCTGCCATCGCCGCCCAAGCCCTTGCTGCGCAGGTCGCATTGGCGCAGGTACCGCTGGATCTCGGCGATCTTCGGCAGGGGGTAGTTCCGCGCCTGGGCCACGTAATCCTTGATGAAGAAAGGGTTCACCTTCAGCCCGGCGGCCAGTTCCTGCGGACCCTTGCCTTGCAGGGCATGCACCACGGCCAGCTTGGCGAAGTAGGTGTTGAGCAGACCGATGGTGAGCACCAACGGATATTCCTTGGGGTCGGCCGCGAAGTGGTTGGCAATGCGTTGGGCGCGCTCGGCGTTGCGGTTGCCAATGGCGTTCTGCAGCTCGAAGATGTTGTAGTCCTTGCTGATGCCCACGAAGCGCTGGATGGCGTCCGCGGTGATCTGCCCGCCCTCTTCGGTCACCAGGCACAGCTTCTCCACTTCCTTCACGGCCTTGGCCAGGTCGCTGCCCAGGTGGTTGGCCAACAGCTGGGCCTCAGCGGCGCCCAGCTTGCGCTTCATGCCCTTGGCGAATCCCATCAGCACGTCGGGCAGCTTGTCGTCCTTCACCTTGTCGCTGGCGAACACAATTCCACCGCTCTTTTGGATCGTCTTCAGGATGGTCTTCCGCCCGTCCACTTTCTTGTGCTTGTAGCAAAGCACCAGCAGGGTGGTGGGGGTGGGCTTGGCCATGTAGGCCTCCAGCTTGTCCAACTGGTCCACCCGCCAGTTCTGCAGTTCGCGCACCACCACCAGTTGCCGTTCGGCCATCATGGGGTAGCGGAGGCAGGTGTCCTTCACCGTGTCCGGGTCCACATCGCGGCCATAGAGTATGCTCTGGTTGAAGTCGCGCTCGTGGTCCTGCAGGGCCAACTGCTCGATCTCGTCGGCAATGCGATCAATGAAGAATCCCTCCTCGCCGTGCAGCAGGTAAACGGGCTTGAACTTGCCCGCCCGCACGTCGAGCATGATCTTCTTGTAATCGTCGATGGTGGAGGCCATGCCGGTGGGAGGTTGTCGTTCTTCGGGGGAGGATGTGGTCAGGTGTCAGTTCGTCACTGGATCAGGCTGTCAAGATCCAAGCCCGATCGACCTTCCTCATTCTACATTCTACATTCTACATTTTTCATTCTTGCTCCTCCTTCTTCCTCCTTCCTCCTTCCTTCCTCGCTCCTCACTCGAACCGCAAGTGTTTCACCGACCGCCCCTCATTGATGATCTCGCGCAACGCCTCGATCCCCACGCGCACGTGCGTTTCCACGAACGAGCCCGTCACCTTGGCATCGCTCGCGCTGGTCTTCACGCCCCAGGGCACCATGGGCTGGTCGCTCACCAGCAACAGCGCTCCGGTGGGTATGCTGTTCGCGAAGCCGGTCATGAACAGGGTGGCCGTTTCCATGTCGATGGCCATGGCGCGCAGCACACGCAGCCGTTCCTTGAAGGCCTCGTCGTGCTCCCATACGCGGCGGTTGGTGGTGTACACCGTGCCGCTCCAGTAGTCCAGTTCCATGTCGCGGATCACCCCGCTCACCGCGCGATGGATCATGAAGCTCGGCAGGGCCGGCACTTCCGGCGGGAAGTAGTCGTTGCTGGTACCCTCGCCCCGTATGGCGGCGATCGGCAGGATCAGGTCGCCCAGCTCGTTCTTGCGTTTCAGTCCACCGCACTTACCCAGGAACAGCACCGCCTTGGGGTCTATGGCGCTCAGCAGGTCCATCAGCGTGGCGGCGTTGGGGCTGCCCATGCCGAAGTTGATCATCACCATGTCCTCGGCCACCGCCACCTTCATCGCCTTGTCCTTCACGGGGATGGTGGCCCCGGTCTGCTGGCAGAAGATGTCCAAGTAGTTGTCGAAGTTGGTCAGCAGGATGTGGGGTTTGAAGTCTTCCAGCGCAAGCCCGGTGTACCGGGGCAGCCAGTTCTTCACGATGTCCTCCTTGGTGCGCACTTTTGTAGGGTGATGGAGCCCGGCGTCCCGACATTGGAACTGCCCGACCACGGTGTCAAAACTAAGCACGGTCCCGATGGACCTCAGGTTTTCGATCCCGTGCGGCGCCGTTGGGTGGCACTAACGCCCGAGGAATGGGTGCGCCAGCATTTCCTCAATTTCCTGGTATACGACCTTCAGGTGCCGTTGTCGCTGCTGGCCGTGGAGCGCTCGCTCACGATGAACGGGCTCAGCAAAAGGGCCGATATCCTGGTACACAACGACCACGGGGAACCCATAGCGCTGGTGGAATGCAAGGCCCCCTCGGTTCGCATCACCCAGGCCACCTTCGAGCAGGCCGCGCGCTACAACACCGTGTTCCAAGTGGCTTACCTCTTCGTCACCAACGGCCTCCGGCATTATTGCTGCCGGGTCGAACATTCCACCGGTCGTGTGGATTTCTTGGTTGAAATGCCCTCGCATGCCCGCATGTGCGGCCTGTGAGCACCGATACCTTTAGCCCATGTTCCAACGCTACGTCCTGCTGCTCGCCACGGCCCTTGTGCTTGTGGCCCCGCTCTCCGCGCAACAACGCACCAAGATCGATCTGGTGCTGCGCGCCTACCTCGATGGCGTGCACGCCGCCGATGCCCAGGTGGACCTCTTCATCCACGGCACGGCCGCTGCGGTGGCCCAGGCCGTGCGCACCCACGGGGGTGTGGTGAAAATGAGCACCGGCCGCATCACCAGCGCCCGCATCCCCGTGGCCCGGGTGGAGGCCCTGGCCGCCGAGGTGGCCGTGGAACGCTTCGAGTTCAGCCTCGATCCCGGCCATGTGCTCAACGACACCATGCGCGTTCGCAACCGCATCGACCTGGTGCATGCCGGACAGGCGCCCCTGCCGCAGGCCTACGATGGCACCGGCGTGGTGGTGGGCATCATCGATTCCGGGCTGGACCACACCCACGGCGACTTCAAGGATGCCGACGGCCGCACCCGCATCGTGAAGTATTGGGACCAAACGCTGCCCTTCAACGCACAGCTCACCCCACAGCCCTATGGTTACGGCCAGGTGTGGGACAGCACCATGATCAACAACGGGCAGATGACCTCCGTGGACCAGCCCGGCTTGAACGGCCACGGCACCACGGTCACCGGCACGGCCGTGGGCAACGGCCTGGCCAACGGAAGGCACAAAGGAGCGGCCCCCGGCGCGTCCATTATCGTGGTCAGCAGCAAGTTCAACGCGCCCAACTGGCGCAGCGTGGTGGCCGATGGGGTGAAGTACATCCTGGACGAGGCTGAGGCCATGGGCAAACCGGCCGTGATCAACGCCAGCCTCGGCACCTACTACGGCTCGCACGACGGCAAGGACGCCGCCGCCCTGCTCATCGATAGCATGCTCACCGCCCGCGGCGGACGGGCCATGGTCTGCGCCATCGGCAACAGCAACCAGTTCCTGCCCTACCACCTGCGCACCGAGGTAACGCCCGATAGCGCCTTCACCTGGTTCCGATACAACCCCAACCTCACCTTCAACGGCCAGCAGTACGGTTACGTGTTCTTCGAGGTGTGGGCCGATCTGGCCGACTTCGCCAATGTGCAATACGCCGTGGGTGCCGATCGCGTAACGCCCAGCTATCAGTTCAGGGGGCGCACGCCCTACCGCACCATTGCGCCCAACCTGGGCGGCGTCATCGTGGATACCCTGAAGAACAGCAGCGGCCAGCGCCTCGGCGTGGTGCAATACTACGCGGCGCAGCGTGGCGATCAGGTGCAACTGCAGGTGGTATTGGCCCAGCCCGATTCCAACGCCTACAACTTCCGCTTCATGACAACCGGCACCGGCCGTTTCGATGTGTGGAGCAGCCTGCAGATCGGCAACGGCTGCCTCATGGTCACCGACATCCCCTCCCTGGCCACCTTCCCACCCATTGCCAAGTACGTGCTGCCCGACCGCAACAAGCACCTGGTGGACAGCTGGGCCTGCTCGGACAAGGTGGTCACCGTGGGCAATCACTACAACGTGGTGTCCTACATCGATGTGAACGGCAACCCGCAGACCGTGCCCGGTACGCCCGGCGCCATCACCATCAACAGCAGCCTGGGGCCCACACGCGATGATCGGCAGAAACCCAACGTCACCGCCACGGGCGATGTCACCTTCACGGCCAATACCGCCGACAACCTCGCCATCCTTACCGCCCTTGAACCGCACAAGGTGGCACAGGGCGGCCTGCACTCACGTGCCGGCGGCACTTCCATCGCATCGCCCGTGGTCACCGGGGCCATTGCGCTCTACTTCCAGAAGTGCACCACCGCCCCGGTGGAAGAGGTGATCGCCGCACTGCACAGCACCGCCGTGGCCGACCAGTTCACGGGCGCCGTTCCCAACAACATCCACGGCTACGGCAAGCTCGATGCCTTCGCGCTGCTCAATACCACCAACCTGGCCAACGTGGCGCTGCAGGCCGAGAGCGATCAGATGTGCGACAATGACCCAATTGATGTGCTGGTGCCCGGCGACCTCGCCACCTTCCAGTGGAGCAATGGCGGCGACACCAATCCGCTGGCCTACGTGGGCGCCGGACCGCTCAGCGTGATCGCCTACAACGCCTCCGGCTGCCGCACCTTCAGCGATACGCTCACCTTCACGGTGCTGCCCGCACCCACGGCACCCGTGATCACCGCCAACGGCCTGGAGCTCACCAGCACGCCCGGCGATTCCTACCAGTGGTTCCACAACGATAACCCCATTGATGGCGCCACCGCGCAGACCTTCGTGGCCGGTTCATCGGGCACCTACGCCGTGCAGATCGAAGCGCCCAACGGCTGCTCGGCCATGAGCGCACCCGTGCAGGTGATCATCACCGGGCTCGCCGAAGGCAGCACCACCGCCACGCCCGCCCTGTGGCCATCGCCCGCCCGTGAGCAGATCACGGTGCAATTGCCCGCAGGTGGTGGCACGGTGCGCCTCAGCGTGGTGGATGCAGGCGGCAAACTGGTGCTGCAGCGCACGGTGAACGCCGAAGGCACGATGCAACTGCCCCTCAGCAACCTGGCACCCGGCACCTACGCCCTGCGCCTGGAGCGCGGCAACGAACGCTGGCAGCAGCGCTTCGTGAAGCTGCCTTGAGCGCAACGCAACTACAGAGCAAAGCCCCGGCATTGGTCGGGGCTTTGTGTTTTTCTGGGGGGCAGAGCCTGCGCAGGTCTGGGGGCAACTTCAGTCCAAGATGTAGAATCTGCTATTGTCATCAGGGAATCCACCGATGCAAACCTTGTACTTGTCCGAGTAGTAGCTCATACCCTTCGACAGATGCGCATTGGTCAAGCGGATCGCAGTTTTGAGATAAGAGCGAATGAAGATCTGGTTATAAATCGCCATTTAGTCCGTTGTTGCCGATCCTCGTTCAAGCTCGATGGTATTATACAGTCTGATCATGGTAATACAGTCGGCCGTATCAATGAGGTCGGGTTGAGACCTCATATGATCGAGATAAGTATTCACCATGCTAACGTACTGTGATCGAGAAATCATCAAACTGTCGCCACGTAAGGTGACAGTTGGAGGTTCCTCCGGTTCAGGAGAGGCACATGCTACAAGCAAGGTGGAGGTAAGGAACAGAAAAACCCACGCTCGCGCACATCTGCGTTCCATGGATCCCTCATACTGCTTCATGGGTTGCCGATGTTCGATCGTGATCTGTGATCCCCGCTCCCTAAATGCGTTCAAGTCTCAACATTCCCATAGTCAAGCTTCATCCCGCGCACTGAAGTACCAGAAATGATGAGGCTCCACTACCACTCCAAGCGAAGATACTGTTGCCCCGAGCACTGTTCGGCAGCACCGTTGCGGTCGTGGCCGGGGATGTGGAGAGGAGTGCGGAGCGTAGAGCCGCGGAAGCGCTCGGAGAACGTTCAGAGGTGGCTGCGGATCTTGAAGGGGCTTTCAATGCGTTGGTCCGGATAACAGATCCGAACCAGCGAACATCCGCGTTAGCGGGGGGGGGGGGATCTCCGGCCTCCTGTCGTGATGCCAACTGCAGAAAGACCAGATGGATCCTTGCGGAGATTCGTGACATCAACTATATGCCACATCGCCGAGTCAGGAATGCAGTGAGTCATCATGTATTGGGCAACGGCACGCGCGCGATCTTCATCGATAGATGGCGCAACCTTCAATTCAGCTGGGCTTGCGTAGCCATAGACATTGAATACCACCTTTTCCTTGAGGAAGAGATCCGCGTTGATCAATAAGCATAGTGAGTCGAGGCGGGCAATGATACCAGGGCTCAACTCTCGGGAATGCTCAACGAAGAAGAATGTTGCCCGATCACTTTGAGCAAAGGAGACCGTGGCAACACCGGTTAGGGCCAAGAGCAAGAGGTGTTTCATCGCCCCCGCTCCCCAACCTCCGCAGGCCCTCCTGCAGGTGCCCATGCGCCTCAACGCCGCACTGCCCAGCATCACAATGGTGCTCCTTTCCCGCCAAGATAACCGAACTCCTGGTTAGGCGTAAGTAGCCCCGAGAGGTTCTCGCCGAGAACGCTACGGCCCGGTGGCCACCTTCATTCGGAAAGTTCCCCGGCTGCGTTGGTTCAGCGTTGCAGCACCACACGTGCCGTTGGGCTGTCGGCACCGAGCCCTACGCGAAGGGTGTAAACGCCATCGGGGAGGTCGGTGCGCAGTTGCACGGGCTGGCCTTGGGCCAGGTTCAGCGCGCTCAGGTCCCAGTGCTGCAGTTCACGTCCCATCGCATCGAGCAACCGCACGTACGCGGGTCCGTGCAGCGCTTCCGTTTGCAGGGTGATGGTGCCGCTGGTGGGGTTCGGGTAGGCGCCGAACCGTTGGGCAGTGCTGCCTTCTTCGGTGGCGATGCCGGTGGTGATGTCCGCTTGCTCCAGACGCAGAATGCCCAGTTTGTATTGGCCCAGGTGCGTAAGGTCCACATTGGCAAGGAGCGTTCCATTGGGCAGGAAATTGAGCCCGCCTGAGCTGTTGATCGCCATGGCCGGGCGCACGTAGGAGAGCGTGCCTCCACTACCGAACCCGCTGTTGGGCGTTCCGTCCTGCAGGAATTCATGGAACACCAGGCGGTTGTCGCTCAGTGAGGGTCCTGTCTGCACGCCTGCCACGAGCACGCGTCCATCGTTGCGCAGGAAGATCTCCGGTGTGGGCACGTTCAGCCCATTGGTCAGGATGATCTGGTGGTTACCCCCGCTCCCGAAGGTCGTATCGTATTGGCCGTTCGCGGTCAAGGCGAACAGGATCACGTTCAGGTTCACGGAAAGGCTGCTGATATTGCCCACCGCCACAATGCTTCCGTCCGCGCGCAGCACTACACGCCGCAGTTGCTCGCGCTTGGGCCCCAGGCTTGCGGGCAGCAGGTCCATAAGGGCATACCCATCGGTGCCGAAGGTGCTCACCGGTTGCCCCCAAGGGTCCAGCTTCGCTATCCACGAGGCCGTTACCACGGTGCCGGTCTGTGTGCCCACCACCACGTAGCCGCCTTCGGGCGTTGGTGCCAGGTCCACCGCCGCACTGCTGAAGATGGGTGCCATGGGCGATGCAATGCCATTGGTGCCCCAACTCATGTCCGGTTCACCTGTGGGCAGATAGCGTGTAATGGACGCATAGGGTCCGTGCGCGCCCACCACCAGTGCGCGGCCTTGCTCGTCGATGTACAGGTTGTAGGTATCGAAGGTCTGTGCGCCGGCATGCAGCTTAATGCCCCCTTGGCCGAACGTAGGGTCCAGTTCGCCGTGCGGGGTGAATTGGACAAGCAGGTTGCGACCGCCATCGCGCAGCAGCACCAGGATCCGCCCGTCGGGCCGGATCCGCGCGGTCTCCAGCAGGGGCACCTGGCCCGGCGTGGTCACCACCAGCGAGGTTTCCCCATTGAGGCCGAAGGTGGGGTCGATGCTGCCGTTCTGCAGGTACCGGCGCAGTACCAGCGGCCGTGGCGTTTGGTCGGTGCGCAGCATCACGGCCACCACGCGTCCATCGGGTTGCGGGCGCACCACGGAGATGTAGCAATCGGGCGTGGTCCCATAGAAGGGCACCAGCACAAGCCCATTGTTCCCGAAGGTGGGGTCGGGGATCATCTGTTGTGCCAGCGCTGTGGCGCACAACGAAGTGAAGAGCAGGGCGGTCCCGAACTTGAACATGCCCCGTTCTACGAGGCCATCAGCAGGGCGGTTTCACAGGCCTCCGGTGGCCGGGCGGCCGAAGGGGTCGGCGCGTGTGTTGGTGGGTACCACGCCGCCAATGGCCTGTAGGATCCGGTCCCGGTCGTTCTGCTCGCCGGTGTATTTCACCACACCGTCCAAGTTGATGTCCTCGCCATGGTAGCCATAGGCCGCATTGGTGGGTACCGTGCCGCCTATGCGTTGCAGCACCAGGTCGCGGTCGTTGTCCTCGCCGGTGTATTTCACGCCGCCGCCAAAGCTGGCATCGCCTTGCCGCAGCAGCATGACACCGGCCACCTGCACACGGTCGTCCGGGTCCGCAGTGGCCGTTGCGGGGGAGGTGAGGTCCAACGAGGTCACCTCCAGGTAGCCCGGGGCCTGTTGCACCACGCCCAGGTGATTGCGGTGCGTTACCGCCAGGTGGTAGTTGCCGAAGGGTACCGCAAAGCGCACGGGCGATACGCCGTCAAGGTCCACCACGTCGCCATCGCGTTGCACCAGCACGAAGCGCGCGGCCACCATGGCCGAGCGGTCGTTCTGTTGGCGCAGTTCCAGCACCACCCAGTCCACAATGGCGTTCGGTCCGGTCACCAGCAGTACGGATGGCGAAATGGTCTCGCCTCCTTGGTGCGGCGATCCGGCCAGGTCGTATCCAAGGGCGGTGTAGGGCTCTGTCAATGGCACCAGCCCGGCCTGCCGCAGCAGGTCGTGCATCAGCCCGGCGCTGGGCTCATAGGGGCCTTCGAGCATCACCTTGGCGGTGATCAGCAGCTGCACACCCGCGCATCCGCAGGCCGGGTAGGGCAGGGTGGCATCCTGGGTGGTGAACGGGTCGCCATCGTTGCAGGCCAGGCCAGGTGCTATCTGGTCGTTGGTGTCGTCGCAATCCTGCGCATTGTCGGTATAGCCGGGCGGGGCCGTGCATGCGGCCAGGGTGTTGAACGGGTCGCCTGCTCCATCGCCATCGGCATCGCGATACCACGTGGGCCCAAGGCCGATCAGTGCGTCGTTGTCGTTGCAGTCCAGTGCGTTCGGCACATGGCCGTTCGGTTGCGTGCATGCGCTTACGGAAATGGCAGGGTTGCCGAAGCCGTCCTGGTCGTTGTCCGCGAACCAGGTGGTGGGGGTGCAGTGGGAGTAGGCCACAAAGGGGCCGGTGGACGTGGTCTCCACCTGGGTGAAGGCGCCCCCCAAGTACACCCGATCGGCGGTGACCACCATGGCGTACACGGTGGAACTGGGCCTCGGCGAACCGGTGTTGAAGCCCAGGTCGTTGCTGGCGAAGGAAGCAAAGTGCCGTGTGGCCGATCCGGCAATGCTCGGCATGAACCCACCGGCCATTATGTACTGGTCCGTTACCTGCAGGCATTGAACGGCCCCGGAGATGGTAGTGGCACCATCCACCACTGCGCCGGTAACCGTGTTCAGGCGCACCACACCGGTCATCGGTTGGTTGTTGACGTTCGTGAAGGAGCCACCCGCCACCAGGTGTCCTCCGCTCTCCAATGCCAAGGCGGTCACCGTGTTGTTGGCGTTCGGTGCCCATGGGGAAAGCTGGCCGTTCACGCGGTCCACACGTGCCAACCGGCCACGGGGCAGGCCGTTCAGCGTTGTATAGGCCCCACCCACCACCAGCGAATCGGCGGACAACAGCAGTGCGAAAACCGGGCCGTTGGTGGCCGGCGCCCAGGGCAGCAGTGTGCCATCGGCCGAACTGAACGCGGCCAGTTGCGCGCGCAGTTGGCCATTGGCCTGGCTGAACCACCCGCCCACATGCACCACGCCCGCATGTGCCAGCAGGCAGCGTGCGGTGCTGTTCACCGCCGGTGCCCAGGGCAGCAGGGTGCCCGTGGTCTTGTCCAAGGCGCCAAGCCGCTGCCTGGGGGTGTTGTCCAGCAGAAGAAAGTCGCCTCCTGCGTACAGGATGTCGCCCTGCAGTGCAAGTGTGTGTACCGTGCTATCGGCACCGGGGTTGAAGGGCAGCAGGGCGCCCGTATTGCTGTTCAGTGCCGCCAAACGCGCCCTCGGTTGCCCGTTCACCGTGGTGAAGGTGCCACCCACGTAGAGCACATCGGCGCTCTCGTCGAGCACCATGGCCCGCACCTGGCCGTTGAACACAGGCCAACCCGTAAGCCGCTCGAACTCCTGACCGTGCAGCAGGGCGGTGGATAGGCTTAGCAATACGGCAAGCAGGTAACGGGTGTGGTCCATGGCAGTGGGGGCTGGGCAATGAAGGTACACATCCGCGACCGAAGTTCGTTCCGCTGAAAAGGTGGTGTCGGCTTCTCCCGAGTTCGGCCATTCATTCTTGGAGATGCATTCAACCTTGCCCTCGCAGGGCAGTTCCATTGGCCAGCCGCCGCTGCCTCCCGCCGCATGGCGGGACCGGGCGGGGGCTTACCCCACGGCTCCCTCAAAGGCATCATCCCCATGGAGGCCTACACCAGGCCGGACCAAGCCTTGAATGGCCAGCAAGCCATCAGCCAAGCCCGGGCCATCCGCATTGCTGAGAACAAGCAGGTGAACTGCTCGCTGTGCCCAGGCACCAGGGACTGACCGCCAAAAGGACCGAAAGGCCGAAAACCTGGCCAGGAACTTCACCGGCCATGCCCGAAAAGCATCCGGAACGGTCGCCACCATCGAACGGGCAGATCGAAAATTGCCCACCGGTATCTCCGGAACTCAAAGAAATCTGTTGCCCGATGGCATGCCGAACCCCAGAACGGCCACTTCGAAAGCCTGCCTGCCGGCCTTTAGGTTCGAAGCGGTTATTCCGGCTTTCTCGTGGGAGTAGCAGGGCGGCAGCGTTATTGCCTTGAACGAGGATGTGGAGAAGACCACGGATCGAAGATCCGCGGGAGCGATCAGGGAAGATTCGCGAGAGCGGGGTCGAAGGCCGCATTCCGGTAGCATCGTGGAACTAGCCCCGGCCTAGATTGAAACATTGCCGCCCGACTAGGGCCTGCGGAGTATGGATGACCGAATCAGCATAATTAGCGCATGAACGCCGAGATGGATTGGGACCAAAAGCATTCCCCACGCAAGAAAGAGGCCAACAACTCCGAAGAATGTTACACCATATCGACTACCTGAATATATGTCGATGTACGCAGGTATCATTTGAGGAAAACTAATTAGTATGTTTTTCAATTCATCACACCCCCTCGAGGAAGTTACTGAAATAATGCCATAGTAGTCGCTCGCCACAAAGCCAAGGTGTACGAGGGACGTAATAAGTACCCATGACAGGAAAGTTCTATGACGTCTCATTGCTTCGGTTTGCCTTTATCACCAGGCTGTAGTGTGAGTGATTTTGGCTTTAGCACTCTGTCTTGAATTGCGGGAAGTGCATTACCCAGCTACATCCGCGCTAGCGGGGGTTATGGTCCCATCCCATCACAGAAGATGATTGCTAGACTGATTGCATAGAATACAGCTGATGTGATGACTGAGCAGACTATGGCAATGAGAACCTTCTTCCATCTGGCCGCCTTGGATGTGCGCCATATTATCGGAAAGAACACTAGGGGCGTGCAAAACATCAGCCACCAGAGCGCTCCTCCGACAAGATCAAGTGTGTTCTTCATCGTACTGGGTTACCACCAGTCTCCAACCTCCGCAGGGTCTCCCGCAGGGGACCCTGCGCCTCAACGCCGCACTGCCAAGTCTCACCATGGTGTTCCATTCCTGCCAAGGTAACCCAACGCCTGGAAGGACATAATTAGAGCCAAGCGGTTCCTGTTGCTTCACCCGCACATAGCCCCAGGCATTTGCCTGTGCGTTGCGCTGAGGGGCTTGCACCGGCCCGATCCGCATGGGGCCGTCCCTCACGATATCCCCAAATGGAACAGCGCATCGCCCTGGTTCACCACGGGGGCGGTGTTCACGCAGATGATGTGGCCGGGGAAAGGGGCGCGCACCTGCCGCACGGCCTCGCCGTAGGGGTCGCTCACCAGTCCGAGCACCATGCCCTTGTCCACCTTCGAGCCGTTCTCCATCACGGGGTGGAAGAGCCCGGCCAGCGGCGCACGCACCCACTTGGAGCCGGTGAGGATGGATGTGCCGCGGGTGGGGTCCGAGGGGCCGCTCCACAGGCCGAGGTGCTCCATCACGCGGGCCACCCCGCGGTAGGCCTCGCGCACGGCATCCTCGTCCAGGCTGCGCGCCTTGCCGCCCTCGAAGAGCACGTAGCGCTTGCCCTGGTGGTTCAGGTGGGCGCGGAGCGACTTTTCGCGGATGGGCGCGCGCAGCACCAGTGGTGGGTCGAAGACCTGAGCGATATCCCACGAACCTTCGTCGCCCTCGGTGAAGCGCAGGTGCGGGTGGTTGTGGCGCTGGTCTGCGCCGCTGTGCAGGTCGATCACCACGTCCACGGCGGGCAGTACTTCGGTGACCAGCGCATGCGCCAGGCGACTGGCCAACGAGCCATTGGCCGCGCCGGGGAAAAAGCGGTTGAGATCGCGGCCATCGGGCAGCTCGCGTTTCATGGCCAGGAAGCCGAAGACATTGAGGATGGGAATGGCCACCAGTGTGCCGCGTTCCAACGGACGCTCGGCGATGTCGGCCAGGATGCGGCGCACCGTGTCGATGCCGTTCACTTCGTCGCCATGCACGCCCGCAAGTACCAGCAGCACGGGCCCTTCCTGCGGACCGCGGTGCACCACCACGGGGATCTCCACACTGGTGCGGGTGTAGAGCTTGGCCACCTGCAGGTCCAGGGTGCGGTGCTCGCCGGGGCGCACCGATTCGCCCAGAATGCGCACCAGGGTGCAACTGGCCGGGTCGTTGTGGGATGTGGACCGTGCTGTCATCGCTGCCAAGTTAGCCGCCCGCCGTTCACGGCCGCCGGGCGTTGCTGGCGCTTGGCACAATACGGACCTTCGCGCCGTGGAACTGGTCCGCCGCACCATTGAACGTTACGTGAAGCTCACTGATGCCGAGTGGGCCGAGGTGGTGCCGTGCTGGCACACCTACACCTTTGCGAAGGGCGGGCGCGTTTCCGAGGCGGGCAGGGTGGAGCGCAGGTTCTACATCGTGGAGAGCGGTGTGCAGCGCCTCTATTTCGAGCACGATGGCAACGACCATTGCCTGGGCTTCTCGTACGACCACAGCTGGTCCGGCGACTTCGATTCCTTTGTGTCGCAGCGCCCCGGCCGTTTCCAGGTGCAGGCCGTTACCGACAGTGTGCTCTGGGGCATCGAGCGCGCCGATCTCTACCGCTTGTACGACCGCATGCCGGCCATGGAACGCTTCGGCCGCCTGATCCTGGAAGAGCTGATCGCAGGCCGCGCCACGCGCGAGGTGGAGCAACTGGCGCTCTCCGCCGAAGAGCGCTACCGCCGCCTGGTGCAACGCAGTCCGCACCTGTTGCAACTGGTGGCCCAGAAGGACATCGCCTCCTACCTGGGCATGACGCCCGAGACCTTCAGCCGCTTGCGGGCAAAGGTGCGGTGAGCGTTCTTGATCCAGGTCAAGTGCCCGCCCTTGGCCACCCGCGTAGTTTCGCACCGCCATGCCGACACTTGATACCCGCACCCTGATCGATGCCCTTCAGCAGCAACTGCGTGTGCAACTGGCCCACGTGGATGCTCTGCTGGACCTGCCAACTGAACGCTTGCTGAAGCGCCCAGCGCCCGACCGCTGGAGCGTGATGGAGGTGGTGCAGCACATGAACCTGAGCAGCGGACATTACCACCGGCTTCTCCAGCGGCTCTATGCCAACGAGAACAACGGCTTGCGTTTCAGGTCCACCTTCACGCCCGGCCTGTTGGGCCAGTATTCCGTAAACGCCATGACACCGAAGTCCAACGGCGATATCCCGATGCGGATGCGTACGCTGCGCATGTTCGATCCCGCACGCACCGCGCCGGTGAACGCCGATGATGCGCTGGCGCCCCTGCTGCGTTTCCGCGAGATGCTGCACGGTTTCATGGGCCTGCTGGAGCGGGCACGTACCCGCGGGCTGGAAGGGGAGAAGGTCACCAGCACCCTGGGCCCCATCATCCGGTTCAAGGCCGGCGATGCCTTCCGTTTCCCGATCGCCCACCAGGAACGTCACTTCCTGCAGATAGACCGCGTGCTAAAGGAGGTTTGAACCTCAGAACGAAGGGCACCCGATGGTCCGGAAGGCCCTGCGCTTGTGTACGAAGGGGAAGCGCCCGGACACATAATACCGCGCCCGTGGTTTGGGCGCCACGGCCTTCTCGGGGGCTGGTTTCTCCATCCAGCATTTCTCGTCGACCACAGCGGTTTCGAGGTGGGTGGTCGTTGTGCTTGCTGGCGTTTGCTCCGTGGGCGGAGTGCGTGGTGTGGGCACCTGGGCCTGCGCGGTGTGCAATGTGAGCGCGGCCAGTGCGGCCATGGCGCTGTTCAGCAGTCCGCGAGGCAGTTCGGGCACGGGCACCAGGCCAGGGTCCACTTGTTCGATGCGGAACATACCGCAGGTCTCGGGATGCTCGGCGTACCACGCTTTCAAATCGGTGCGCGACCATGCCGTAAAGTCGATCACCGGCTTGGCGCATTGCTCGCAGTAGCGGTCGGTGCCTTCGGGGCGCATGGCCTCCCAACGCTGATCGCAGGTGAAGCGCATGCCGCGTTGCTGGTGGATGTGCTGTGTGGCCATGGGTTCAGAGATAGCGCGCCAGTTTGCCCATCCGGCGCGGACGCCGCTTGTGTACGAACGGGAAACGCTTGGAGACGTAGAGCTTGCTGCGGCGGTGTTGGCGCACCGGTGCGGCCTCCTCCGTGGGCTCTTCCATCCAGCACTTGGCGTCGGGGTCCTTCTCGGCGCGGCTTTCCACGCGCGGACCGGGCTGCACAACGGGCTGCTGTTCCGTGGGTGCTGGAGCGGGCGTTGGCGTTTGCGCGTGTGCCGTATGCAACGCAAGCGCGGCCATGGCAGCGAAGGCCCCGCGCAACAGTCCACCGCCAATGTCAGCGATCGGCACGAGGTCCGGCTCCACCTGTTCGGTGGTGTACAGGCCGCAGGTGCCGGGGTTCGCGTGCAGGTGTTCCAGCATGGCCTGCCGGTCCCAGTGGGTGAAGTCCACCACGGCATGATCGCACTGCGCACAATGGCGGCCGTTCGCCGTGGGGCGCATGTCATGCCAGTCCTGATCACACTCGAAGGCCAGATTGTTGCTCATTCGTTGCGCGGTGGTTTCGGGTAAGACGTGTGCCTTGTGGAAAGGCTGCCGCTCAGAACACGCGCTCGCCGTTCACGAAGGTGGCCACCACCTTGGCTTTTCGCAAACCTTCGGGTGTGCTGGTGGCCAGGTCGCGGTCCACCACGGTAAGGTCGGCGCGTTTGCCCACCTCGATGGTGCCGAGGTCCGCTTCAGTGAAGGTGGCCAGCGCGTTCCAGATGGTGATGCCGCGCAAGGTCTCCAAGGGGCTCAAGGCGTTGTTGGTCTGGTAGCCGCCCTCGGGCCAGCCACCGGCCGCCTGGCGCAGCACGGCGCTGCGGTAGGTCTGCAGCGGATCGATGCCTTCCACCGGGAAGTCGGTGCCCAGTGCCAGCAGGCCCAAGGTGCCCAGCAGGTCCTTGTAGGCGTAAGCGTGCGTTACGCGTTCGGGCCCCAAGCGGTCACCGGCCCAGGGTCCATCGCTGGTGGCATGCGTGGGTTGCACACTGGGGATGATGCTGTATTGCGCGAAGAGCGGACGGTCCTGCGGCGATACCACCTGCGCATGTTCGATGCGCCACCGCAGGTCGTTGGTGCCGCCAAGTACTTCGGCATACACATCGAGCAGGAGCTTGTTCGCGCTGTCGCCGATGCAGTGCGTGTTCATCTGGAAGCCGTGCTGCTTGCACCATTGCGCCACTTCGGCGAAGTGCTCGCGGCTGGCCAATTGCAGGCCGTGGTGGTCGTGCTGGTCGCTGTAGGGCGCTTTCAGCAATGCACCGCGACTGCCTAGGGCACCATCGGCGTACACCTTCACACTGCGCACCCACAGGCGTTCATCGGCAATGGGACCGGCCTTCGCGAAGTGAGCGAGGTTATCGGGCGCATCGGCCACCATGGCGTACACGCGCATCTTCAGCACGCCCTCCTGCTGCATGCGGCGGATCAGTTCAATGGTGCCCACATCGAGCCCGGCATCCACCACCATGGTGAGGCCCACGGCGAAGCAGTCGGCCTGGGCATCGAGCAGGGCCTTGCGTTTGGTGGCCTCATCGGCCTCATCGAAAATGGTCTGGAACACGCTCACGGCATTGTCCACCAGTACGCCGGTGGGTTCCCAGAACGGGTAGCCCATCTGCCTGATCTCGGCCACCATGGCGGGCTCGGTCCACGAGGTGTCGCCCTTGGTCGTGGTGAAGCGCCCCAGCACCTGCCCGCCCGCAATGCGCGTGTTGGCCGTGATGCCCGCATGGTGCAACGCCGTGGAATTGGCAATGGCCGCATGTCCGTCCACGCGCTGCAACAGCACCGGCCGGTCGGGGAAGAGGCGGTCCAGTTCGGTCTTGTCGGGGAACTCTTTATTGTCCCACAGGTTCTGGTCCCACCCACGGCCCAGGATCCAGGTCTTTTCCGGATGCGCTTTCGCATAGGCCACGGTGCGCTCCAGCACCTCGGCCCAGCTCTTGGTGCCTTGCAGGTCCACCTTCTGTTTGTTCAGCCCGTAGCCGAAGAAGTGGCAATGCCCATCAATGAAACCGGGGTACACCGAACGCCCGGCGGCATCGAAGGTCTCGGTGGCGGCGTACTTGTTCAGGATCTGGCGCTCGGGCCCGATCTCGATGATGCGTCCGTCGCGGATGGCCATGGCCTGTGCCACGGTGTTGGCCTCGTCCAGCGTGTGGATGCGGGCGTTGTGCACCACCAGGTCGGCGGGCTCGGAGCGGAAGGCACAGCCGGTGGCGAGCAACAGGAGGAAGAGCAGGGATCTGGTCATGGCGTGCGAAGGAACTTGGGAAGTGGAATGCGCGCAGGATCGGCCACAAGCAGCCAAATGAGCGCCACGAAGGGCAACAAGGGGATGCGGTAGCGCAGCATGGCGCCCACAATGGGAATGCTCCAACCGATGATGAGCGCGAGCA
The DNA here is from genome assembly GCA_016788295.1 of Flavobacteriales bacterium. Taxonomy (GTDB): domain Bacteria; phylum Bacteroidota; class Bacteroidia; order Flavobacteriales_F; family PHOS-HE28; genus PHOS-HE28. The sequence continues at coordinate 9,122 of JAEUSY010000039.1, read as the reverse complement.
ACACCACGAAACACGCGCTGAACAGGAGCATCGGAAGGTTCACGGCCGACCATTTGCGTCGGTACCAGAGCGCCCACAGCGTACCCAGTGGGATCAGCAGGTTCTCCACGGCGCCCATCAGCCCCAGGGCGCCGCGATGCCAAGTGGCGAAAGGCGAAATGAAGGTCATGTGGAAGGCGCTCGGAACGGCCTTCAGGAAGGTGAGCGCATCGGGCTTCAGCAGGGGCGTGTCCACATGGCTGCCACTACCGGTGAAGTGCGCCAGCCCGATGAAGTCGTGCTGCTTCACGCTGAGCAGGTACATGATGTCGGTGCCCGACCCCAGGCGTGCGGCGCCTAGGACAAGCAGCACCGCAAGCCCATGCACCACGGCGAATTTCGTCCACGCACCACCGCCACGCCGCACCTGCCACGCGTAGGCCACCAGCGGCGGAAGGAGGCAGAGCAGCACGTAGTACTTCACCAACAACATCATTAACAGACCGAGCAGGCCTTGCACCAGTGCGCGCCGTTCGGCACCGGAGTGGATCATGCTGAGCGCGGCGTGTACGAACAGGCCCAATCCGCCGATCAGCAGGCATTCCTTCAGCACCCCGCTCGACCAGAACAGCAGGCTGGGCCAGAGGAACACGCCGGCCACAAGCAGCCGCTCCATGCCGCGCACAAAGGGCACCAAGGCCTTGTACAGCGCCACCAGACCAATGAGCGAAATGAGACTGGCGAACACCGTGTGCACGTGGTAGTGGCCGAAGGAGAACAGGCGCAGCAAGGCATTGAAGCGGATCATGGTGTGCGCATCGTTGTAGAGATTGCTCTCGTACTGCCGCACCCAGTTGTTCATGGCGCTGTAGTAGTGCTCGGTGTAGTAGGGCGTGTCGTTGCCGAGGCCGAACAGCATGCGCAGGCCATCGGCCGGTTTGGCGAAGAGCGCGCTGGTCATCACCGCGCTATCGTCGAAGAACTTGTAGATGTCTGCCGTGGCGCGGTCGGGGTGGATGTAGGTGTACACGGCCCAGAGCGCGGTGCCCGCCAGCACTTTCAGTACAAAGAAGGCGCCGATCCAACGAACCGGCAGCCCGGGTACGGCCCTGAAGAACGCCCAACGCCGGATCCCGAAAAGGAACAAGGCACAATAGGCAATGGCGAGGAGGGCTCCGGACATGGGCGGGCCGAAGGTAGACGCGGGGGCGGGGTGGGGGGATGCCCGGGGGTGGCGCGCTCCCCGCCACGTCCCAGCCCCGGTTACCTTTGCGCCCTCATCATGGCCACCACCACCGTCAACCCCGACACCGCGCCCGCTGGCGTGGATACCGCCAAGAAGCTCGGTCTGCTGCCCGAGGAATTCGATAAGATCAAGGGCATCCTGGGCCGGCAGCCCAACTTCACCGAGCTGAGCATCTACAGCGCGATGTGGAGCGAGCACTGCTCCTACAAGAACTCCATCAAGCAGCTGAAGACCCTTCCGCGCAGCGGCCCGAAACTGTTGGCCGAGGCCGGACAGGAGAACGCCGGCCTGGTGGACATCGGCGACGGATGGGCCTGCGCCTTCAAGATCGAGAGCCACAACCACCCCAGCGCCATTGAGCCCTACCAGGGTGCGGCCACGGGCGTGGGCGGCATCAACCGCGACATCTTCACCATGGGCGCGCGTCCCATCGCACAGCTCAACAGCCTGCGCTTCGGCGATATCAGCACCGAATCCCGCAGCCGCTGGCACATGCGCGGCGTGGTAAAGGGCATCGGCGATTACGGAAATGCCTTCGGTGTGCCCGTGCTGGGCGGCGAGGTCTACTTCGACCCCTGCTACACCACCAACCCGCTGGTGAACGCCATGAGCGTGGGCATCGTACGCACCGATCGCGTGATCAGCGCCACCAGCCACGGCAAGGGCAACCCCGTGTTCATTGTGGGCAGCAGCACCGGCAAGGACGGTATCCACGGCGCCTCCTTCGCCAGCAAGGACATCACCGAGACCAGCATGGACGATCTGCCGGCCGTGCAGGTGGGCGACCCCTTCATGGAGAAGCTGCTGCTGGAAGCCTCGCTCGAACTGTCGATGACCGATGCCATCATCGGCATGCAGGACATGGGCGCGGCGGGTATCACCTGCAGCACCAGCGAGATGAGCGCCAAGGGCGAAGCGGGCATGGACATCCACCTGGATCGCGTGCCTACGCGTCAGGAGGGCATGCGTGCTTGGGAGATCCTGCTCAGCGAGAGCCAGGAGCGCATGCTGGTGGTGGTGAAGAAAGGCCGCGAGGCCGAGGTGAAGGCCATCTTCGACAAGTGGGACCTGAACTGTGTGGAGATCGGCACCGTGACGGACGGTGGCCAGATCCGCTATTACATGCACGGCGAGCTGGTGGCCGAGGTGCCTGCCGAAAGCCTGGTGCTGGGCGGTGGCGCACCCGTGTACGACCGCGAGCAGAAGGAGCCCGCCTACTTCGCCGAGAACAAGAAGTTCCAGCTCGATGATGTGGACGAGCCCGCCGACCTGAAAGCGGTGGCCTATGACCTGCTGGCCAGCCCCAACATTGCCAGCAAGCGCTGGGTGAGCGAGCAGTACGATACCATGGTGCGCACCAACAACATGAGCACCAACGCCCCCAGCGATGCCGGCCTGGTGCTGGTGCGCGAAACGGGCAAAGGCCTGGCCGTGTCCGTTGATTGCAACGGCCGCTACGTGCACGCCGACCCGTACACCGGCGCCATGATCGCGGTGAGCAAGGCCGCGCGCAACATCGCCTGCACCGGCGGCGAGCCCTGCGGCGTCACCAATTGCCTCAACTTCGGCAACCCCTACGATCCCGAGGTGTACTGGCAGTTCGCGCAGGTGATCAAGGGCATGGGCGATGCCTGCCGTGCCTTCGAGACACCCGTTACCGGTGGCAACGTGAGCTTCTACAACCACACCGTTACCGAACAGCGCAACATCCCGGTGTTCCCCACGCCCACGATCGGCATGGTGGGCATTGTGCCCGATGTGAGCAAGCGCATGAGCCTCGACTTCAAGCAGAAGGGCGATCTCATTTTCCTGATCGGCAAGGTGGTGGACGATATCGCGAGCAGCGAATACCTCACGCGCATCCACGGCATCGAGCGCTCGCCGGCGCCGTACTTCAACCTCGATGAGGAGAAGCGCCTGCACACCATGCTGCTCATGCTCATCCGTCAGGGCCTCATCAACGCTGCGCACGATGTGAGCGATGGCGGCGTGTGGACCACCCTGGTGGAAATGGCCCTGCCCCGCGGGCTCGGCTTCGATGTGGTCACCGACAGTGAAGTGCGCGAGGATGCCTTCCTCTTCGGTGAGGCACAGGGCCGCGTGATCGTAACGGTGGACCAGGACAACGAGGACGAGTTCCTGGACATGATGGCCCAGAGCCGTGTGCCCAGCATGCTCCTCGGCCACGTGACCCAGGGCAAATTGGTGGTGGATGACCAGCGTTTCGGCACCATCGACGAGGCCCGGAAGGTCTACGAAGAGGCCATCCCCAAGATCATGAACGAACAGTAGGCGCTATCCGCTGTTCCTTCCACGTACCGAACCTTCACAACACAGAAATGGCTCAACCCCGTACCATTGGCACCCTCCCCGGCGTGGGTGCCACCGCACCGCAATTACGTTTTGTAAAACAGGACCGCACCGACGCCGACCTCGCCTCGCTGAAGGGCAACGTGGTGGTGCTGCTGTCCGTGCCCAGCCTCGATACCGGCGTATGCGCCACCGAAACGCGCACCTTCAACCAGAAGGCCGCAGGGCTTGGCGCCCACGTGCTCGTGGTGAGCATGGACCTGCCCTTTGCCATGAAGCGCTTCTGCGACACCGAGGGCATCACCAACGTGCACACGGGCAGCGATTTTCGCTACCGTGATCTCAGCGAGAAGTGGGGCGCGGCCATCGCCGAAGGTCCCATGCAGGCCATCACCTGCCGCGCGGTGTGGGTCATCGACAAGGAAGGCGTGATCCGCTATCACGAGCTAACTCCCGAACTGGGCAGCGAACCCTATTACGATGCTGCATTGAACGCGGCAAAGGGTCTGCTCTGAACCCTGCCAACACACGAACGCCCACCTTGGTCAACCAGGGTGGGCGTTCCTTTTTCGGGGGAATTCGCTCAGGCCGATCGACGGCCAATGGCCAACATGCGGTCCAAGGCACCGAGCACCACCAGGCTGGCGGAAAGACCGGCCAGCCAGATGGCCCAATTATCGGTAGCCGGTAGTGAAGTAGAGAGGTTGTTGAACAGGTCGGTCGTGTAGAGGCCTTTGCTCTCCTGTCCTTGTCCAATCACCACAGCGATCACCATAACCAAAGCAGCAAGTGCACCAATGGCCATCCATGCAGTGCGCCCAAGAATGGGTTTGACCGGCGTGGGCCGAAGGATGGGCGTAACGGCCACCCGGGCCATGATGCGGTCCGTGAGGTCCCTGTCCGGCCCGGAATGACCCGCTGCCCGGAACAGGTGGTGGAGCTCATCCTTGGGGTCAGGCATGTTCCAAAATTAGGCGTTGTGCTTCGGGACCATAGGTGGCCTGTATCACGTCCAGCAGCTTTTTGCGGGCACGGTGCAGGCGCACTTTCACATTCGACGCACCCAGTCCGGTGATGGTTACGATCTCCTCCACGCTCAGTTCCTCCAGATGAAAGAAGCTCAGGATGGATGCATCCTCGGGGTCCAATCGCGCCAACGCATTGTCCAGGAGCTTCCTCAGTTCATGGCGTTGGCCGGTGGTGTCGGGCGCACTGGCGGGGTGGTTTGGTAGATCATCCACCGAGGTCTCGTCGCTGCGTCGTTTCCGTCCGTGGCTGATGGCCGTGCGGTAGGCGATGCTGTACAACCAAGTGCTGAACTTGGCACTGCCACCAAAGCCCGCCAAGTGCTGGTAGGCCTTCACGAAGCTGTCCTGGGTGGCCTCCTCGGCATCCTCGGTGTTGCGGAGCACGCGGTAGCAGACTGTATAGACCATGCGCTGGTAATGCCGCACGAGCTCCGCGTAGGCCCTGCTGTCGCCGGCAAGGATGTGTTGGATGGTGGTGCTGTGGTCCACGGGCGTGTGGCGGATAGGACGCAGGGATACCGGTGCTCGGTTACAAAGGGAAGCGTCGTGCGGCCCGGCACAAAGGCATCTGGTACCACCGGTAAGGGAGCGCTGTAATGACCTTCAGCGGCGAAGGATGAACGGATCGTAACCGGCCCGTGAGCGGCTGCGTCAGATGGTCAACGGCCACAGCAACGGGCCATCACCCAGTAACGAACCATTCCACCGCCATGAACGCCCAGGAAGCCATCACCATCATTTTCTTTTTCTGCTCCGTGTTCGGTCTGTTCTACATGTACTTCACCACCCGCCACCGCGAGCGCATGAACATGATCGACAAGGGCCTCGCACCCGGCCTGCACCGCCCCATGGCCGATCACTTGCGCACCTTGAAGAACGGGATGTTGCTCATTGGCGTGGGCCTGGGTTGTGTGGCCGGTCATTTGTTCCAGCGCGCCACCATGCCCGTAGGCGATGACAACCCGCTGCCTTTCTTCGTGGGCATGGCCATCTTCGGTGGACTGGCCTTGGTGCTCTTCTACGCCTTCTTTGGCCGCAAGCAACAGGGTTGAGGTTCGGAAGCGGTCGATCAACAGGGGCTGGTCCATCGGGGCTGGCCCCTTGTTTTTCGTGGCATTGGGCCGCCACCTACTTTCGCGGCCATTAGCTCGCCAGTAGGCACCCGCATGCGCCGCACCATTACCCATGTGTTCCGATGGATCGGCGCGGGCCTCCTCTGGTTCGTGGTGGTCTCCCTGCTCTGGGTCGGTCTGTTGGGCATTGTGGAACCACCGGTCACGTGGGTCATGGTGCAGCAGAAGTTCGAGCAGGGAGCCGTCAAACGCACCGTGGTCGATTGGTCGTCCATTTCCAGGAACATGCCGCTGGCGGTGATGGCCTCGGAGGATCAGCGGTTCATGTTCCATAGCGGCTTCTCGTGGGAGGCCATGCGCAAGGCCATGGAGCGCAACAAGAAAGGGAAGCGCATCCGCGGTGGAAGCACCATCAGCCAGCAGACCGCCAAGAACGTTTTCCTCTGGCCGGGCCGCACGTATGTGCGCAAGGGGCTGGAGGCCTGGTTCACTGCGCTGATGGAGCTCCTCTGGTCCAAGGAGCGGATCCTTGAAGTGTACCTGAACGTGGCCGAGATGGGGAAGGGCGTGTTCGGCGTTGAAGCGGCATCACGCCATTGTTTCGATCGCTCTGCCGCCAAGCTCACGGCCTCACAGGCGGCACTGATCACGGCCACCTTGCCGGCCCCGCGGCGGTTCAGCTGCACCAGCCCATCAGGCTACATCCGCAGCCGCCAGCAATGGGTGGTGCGCCAAATGGCCAACATCGGCGATGTGCTCGATCCCGAGGTGAGGCGCAAGCGCGAGGAGAAGATCGAGAAGGAGGAGGCCCGCAAGGCCAAGCGCGAGGCAAAGGCCAAGGCCAGGAAGAAGTAAGTGCATCAGGGCTTGTAATCACCCTGGAGCTCCACGGCCGTTGGGTAAGCGAACTCCAAGCCAGCCGCGTGGAAGCGACGCAGTAGTTCCAAATGGACCATGGACTGTGTGTGCATGATGTCCGCGCTTTTGCGGATATGGTAGGCGAACAGGATGCTGAGCGAGTAGTCCTTGAAGGCATGGAACGAGACCACACGGTCCTGCTCAAGCACATCCTGATGGTCGTCCACCAACTTGTGCAACAGGGCCAGCGCCTCTTCCATTTTTTCCGGCGAGGTCTGGTACACGAGCCCGAGCTCATGCCGGATACGACGCGCAGGTTCGTTGGTCACGTTCTCCAACACGCTGTCGGTGAACTTGAAGTTGGGCACCACAACGATGGGACCATCGAGCGTGCGTATGCGTGTGCTGCGGATACCCACTTCCTGCACCACGCCATCATAGCCGGCCACCCGAACGCGGTCGCCGGTCTGGAACGGCTTGTCGGCGAATACCGTGATGCCCCCGAAAATGTTGGCCACCGTGTCCTTGGCCGCCATGGCCATGGCCAGGCCACCGATGCCTATGCCCGCGAGAAGCGCACCCACATTGTATCCGGCATTGTTCAACGCCAATATCAGGCCCATGCCCCAGACCAGCACTTTCGTGGCGCTGCGTACCACGGGTACCAGCTGGCTCTTGATCACGGTGGTCTGTTCGCGTTTGGCCCGCGGTAGCAGGTATTCCTCCACCAAGGCATCCAGCATGCGGGCCACCAGCCAGGTGAAGGTGAGCACCGACGCCACCTTGAAGATCCGGTCGGCCCAACGGTCCAAACGTTCCGGAATGTCCAGTTGGTGGTAGGCCAGGTAGAAGCCGATCACGGTCACCAATACCACCACTGGGCCGCGCAGCGCCACGATCAGGATGTCGTCCAAGCGGGTTTCTGTCCGTGCCGCCAGCTTCCGGAGCACCGAGGAGGACACCCAGTAAAGGAGCTTGCCCGCCAGCCAGGCCCCCCCGGCCCAGGCCAGCGCGAGCAGCCATTGTTCAAGACTGTTGTTCCAGATCAACGTATGAAGGAGCGTTCCACCCATGCCGGTACATTTGGCATGACCAGTACAGACGCTTTAGCGCATGTTCGCTGGTCAGCTGTCGCCAAAGGTAGGTTCACGTCAAAAGGGTCAAGAAATGAGGCACGTAGGAGAAGGGATGGTGATCGTAACAGGGGCGAGCCGGGGCGTAGGCAGGGCCACCGTCTTGGCGTTATGCCAGGTACACAAGGTACCTGTGCTGGCCATTGCGCGTGATGAACAAGCATTGAAGCAACTCATTGCGGAAGGGGAGGGGCGCATGGAAGGCCTGGCCTTGGACCTGGCGGAACCCGATTCGGCTGAGCGGGTAAAGGCCCATGTGGCGGGAAGAAGGGTGCTGGGGCTGGTGCACAATGCCGGGCTGCTCCACAACCGACCCATGGGCGAGCACAAGCGTGCCGACCTGGAGAAGCTGTATGCCGTGAACGTATTGGCGCCACTGGAACTATCACAGGCACTTGTTCCCGAGCTCGCTGGCGACCCGCCGGGCCACATCGTACATATTGGCAGCATGGGTGGCTTCCAGGACAGCGCCAAGTTCCCGGGTCTGGTGGCCTACAGTGCCAGTAAAGCGGCATTGGCCTGCTTGGCCCAGTGCCTGGCAGAGGAGTTCAAGGACCACGGGATACGGAGCAACTGCCTGGCCTTGGGGGCGGTGGACACGGATATGCTGCGGGCTGCCTTCCCCGGTTTCAAGGCCCCGGTAACGGCCGAGGCGATGGGAGCGTACGTGGCGGAATTTGTTCTGAACGGCCATAAGCTGTTCAATGGCAAGGTGTTGCCTGTGGCCGTGACCACGCCTTGAGGGGGGCACATCAAAAAATTCTTACCCCAGTGTTTGCAGATGTGGAACAGCTCCTTACATTTGCAGCCGCTTTCGGAAAAACGTTCTTTGAAGCGACCCGGTAAGGGGAGATGGTGAGGCAGATGCGAAGGGTGGTCTGAAAAAGTTTTTCAACATCCACTTGCAGATATCGAAACAACATCTACTTTTGCCGTCCCAAACGACGGGGGTGACCCCGAAGTAAGGGAGCTTGAAAGACTGAACGAGACCGGAATAGGGATGCAAATCCCGACCCGATACAGTTCTTTGACTTATTGTCCAATCTGAGAACAGCAGGTGTCCTTGTGATCGACAGATCAACATGAGAGACCTCGTCAACGAACCAGATCAAACAAACATTTACAATGGAGAGTTTGATCCTGGCTCAGGATGAACGCTAGCGGCAGGCTTAACACATGCAAGTCGAGGGGCATCGCGGGTAGCAATACCTGGCGGCGACCGGCAAACGGGTGCGGAACACGTACGCAATCTGCCCTTACCCGGAGCATAGCCCGAAGAAATTCGGATTAACTCTCCATAAGATAGTAAAATGGCATCATTTAGCTATTAAAAATTTATTGGGTAAGGATGAGCGTGCGTCCCATTAGCTAGTTGGTAGGGTAACGGCCTACCAAGGCGACGATGGGTAGCTGGTGTGAGAGCACGACCAGCCACACGGGCACTGAGACACGGGCCCGACTCCTACGGGAGGCAGCAGTGAGGAATATTGGTCAA